>JAYKHP010000001.1:0-45637 GCA_035285165.1 Vampirovibrionales bacterium
CCAACATGGTCAAAGAGGGCATTTTCCAGTTCATCGCCAATATTGCCCTGTGTGCGGTTGGGGCGATGATTGCCATGGCCACGCTCAATATCCCGGCGGTTCGCAAGGCCATCGGCAAACTAGGCTCAGCCGCCCCTCTGGTGCGCGTAACGGGAATTATCAGTGGTCTGTCGCTGGGGATTCTGGGTGGCGGGGTGATCGCAAACAAGGTAGGCCAGAATTACGTCAACCCGATGCTGGATAAGCTTCAAGGAAAGCCACGAACCCCAATAGACACAAGCAATAAAGAGGCTGGAAAGCGTAAAATCGAATTCTGGGACGCCATTCTTCACCTTGACGACTTGCCCACCGCCTTGGCGCTTGCAGGCGTTGCCATCGTAGAGCCTTTTATCCCCCTGTTTTTCGCTTTTTCAGGCTATCGAACCGGCATCGGCTATCGTAACGACGATGCGGCACACCATCATCACGGCAGACAGAAACAGCCGGTTGATCATATGCCATTCACCCTGCAACAAGCCAATTCCTCCAACCGCTTTTCTACAGTCAACGGATCATAGAGGAGAGCCTCTTAGGGAGCGACTGCAATTATGAAGCTTTGTAAATAGCGGGGGGGGGATCCTTTCGACAGGAAGTGCGGAAATCCAGGAAGTTGTCGAAAACACATTGTAAAGCATGCAGAACGGCTCAGATTTTGAGAACCGAAAGCAGTGGTACTCAATGCCGGTCAATCCAACCCGATCATTGTTACTTCGATTTAATCTGTTGAGGAACCAGTCATTTATGAATTTTTCATCCAAATCTGCCAAAGGATCCGTCTCGGCTGAATACGTCCTGATCGGCGCCCTGGTCGCCGTTGTTTCCATTGCCGGTTGTTTTGCAATGGCAAACGGTATGGATGGGATCACCAGTTTTCTCTTTGGCAATATGGATGAGCATAACAAGGCCAGTGTGGTAGCCGCCACAACACCGGTGGCGATGCCAAATCCCGCAACGGGTAGCGCGTCTACTTCGCCTGGTACCGGCGGCGCGGCCGTTGATACGACTAACAACGGTGGCGCAGGCCCAGTGGGAATAACGCTCAATGACGGCACGATGCTCAATCTTACCACCGTCACTGACATCAAATCCTCTATTGAAACCGCAGGCGCAAATGGCACCACTTCCCTGCTCGCCTCATCCATGGAACAGCTTACAAAGCAACTTCTAGAACAGGGCAAAATCACGCCGGAAGAAGGCAATGCACTCTACAGCCTTGCCAACCAGGGGCACCGAATCGCCTCTGTTCAGGCCGCCATCGAGGCTGTCCTCCCTGAAATCAAGGATGGTAACGATTACGAGAGCGTTAAGGTCGAATTTGACGGTAATTCTGTCAACTTCTCCAGAATGATCGACATTATCGGGGTGAAAGATCCGCATGATGGGGGCGACGGACAAGAACTGGAGGCGCTAAGATCCTTGCAGGCCAAGGCGCAAAGCAGTGGCGCCATGTCAGACCCGGCCGTTGCCGCTGTCGTCAACAGCCTGGTGCAGCAGATTTATGATATCGGCGACTCGATCGAAAACATCGCTTACGGTGTGCGTAAAAGCGAGATGGAAGGTACAGAACTTATCCCCAAAGTGGCCAGCGCCCAAACCCACAAGTCGGCCGGTGGCATTTGCAAGGCGGGCAAAGGAACGGACACCGGCATTCAATGCCAGTAGTCTTATTGTCTAGGTGGTGAAGCAAGTGATTCAATGAGGCGGAAAACGCCCTTGGGATCTCTCAATATACTTTCGGTTTTCTGAAACGCTTGCTGATAATGTGTTATCAACCGTTGTGTTTCTTCACTTTGCATATCTGCACGGAAAATAATTCCTAAAGGCTTCTCACCAAAAGCTGAATTCTGGCCAATTTTTACTGTTCCCAAACGCCTCTCAAACTGCTCATGTAAAAGGCCTCTTGGTGTGCTCTGAAGTTGTTGGTATAAAGCAGAGTTTTGGGGACCGTACCCTAACAGACTACCCAGTAAACGATGATCATTCATAAGGGGGGCTGGATTCTGCTCAATAAGTCCAAGCACATCATCAGCATTACTTGCGGATGGGTATATTTTTCTATAGCCCTCTAAATCAGCCTGGATAATTGAACGGCACTGAGCAGCATGGATAACGAGATAATCCGTTTGCGGCAAAAACAAATCTGGCCCAAGGGATGCCATATATAATTTATCCCCTGCAATACGCTTAAGTGCTGTCGCAGCCAGATCGTCAATTCCACATGTGGCTGCTGGCTTTAATCCTTGGATGGCATATGCCAAACCCCCTGCGGTCTTAAATGCCTCATCTAACGCTTGAATCTCCATGGGTTGCAATCCCGGAGAAATTTTTCTCATGATAGCCGTGGCATCTTGGCCAAGCCCTGAAGGAGGTATTTGCATCCTAAACGATTCTCCGCGTCTTGTAGCATAAAGCATAAGTTATGATACGGGCTTTAAAACGGAGGGAATTTTTTCGATGCTATCGTCTTATGGCGCTTTTGGGATCGAGGGCGTCTCTCAGGGCGTCGCCAATAACATTAAACGCCAAGACCGCCAGGAAAATCAGAAAACCGGGCATCATCATCTGGGGCCGGTTGATAATATTACTGACATCCTGGGCTTCCTTCAGCATATTGCCCCAACTAGCGTCGGGCTGTTGAATCCCTAGACCCAGAAAGCTCAAGCCGGATTCGGCAAGAATATAGCCAGGAACGCTGAGCGTCACCGCCACCAGAACATAACTCATCGTCTGCGGCAAAATATGCCGCACGATAATCCAGAAGGACGGCACCCCCATCGCGCGGGCCGCTTCGATAAACTCCTGGTTCTTCACCGACAGCACCATGCCCCGAATCACACGGGCCAAACTAGCCCAACCGATAAAGGCCAGAATAAGGATGACCATCGTAAAACGCTCGGCGCTGCTTAAGCCCGGCGGAAGAATCGCCGCAAGGCTCACCAGTAAAAAATAAGTGGGAATCGACATTACCACTTCGGCCACGCGCATCATCAGGTTATCCAGCTTGCCGCCAAAATACCCCGAAATACCGCCATAAATCATGCCAATGGGAAAAACGATGAGCAAACTTAAAAAGCCGATGGTAAGCGAGACTTGTCCTCCGTAAAACATGCGCGAGAATATATCACGCCCGTTGATGTCATTGCCCAAAAGCGAAATCCTCGCGGGTTGATCGACACCGAACAAATGGACATTCAACGGAATAAACCCGAGTAGTTTGTAGGGCTCGCCGGTATGGAACAACCTGACGGGGTAGGTGCTTTCACGCAGGGGCGCATAAGCGTAAGAAAACGTATCGGGATTGAACGTTTTTTCGTAGCGAAAAACATAGGGCCATGTTAAAGAACCGCTGCCTGCGTCAATCATATAAATTGGTGTGGGTGGAGCGTTTGCCATTTCCCGACTGCTCCAGGCGGCGCTATAAGGCGCTAAAAAACCGGCAACGGCAATGGAAAAATACAACAACACCAAAACAACGACCGCAACACCGACGATGCGATCATGCGAGAGTTTTTGAACCGCGCGCGCAAGGGCTCCGGCCTGTGCGGCGGTTGCTTCGGGTTGCGCGGTTCTGGGAGCCATTGAAACAATTTCCTTCTGCTGCTTAATCCAGCTCAATTCTTGGATCGACAAACTTCAAAAGAATATCCGACGCCAAATTTCCCAGCACGAGCAGCGCCGAGGACATCAAAAGCGAGGCCATCACCAGGTTGGTGTCCGTTTCAATAACCGACTTATACATCAACTGGCCAAGCCCCGGAAAATTGAGCGTCGTCTCCACCAAAAGCGCACCGCTTAGAAGCGCCGCCAGCTCGTAACCAAAAAGCGTCACCAGGGGGTTAATCGCGGTACGTACCGCGTGGCGGTAAATCACCTGGTTCTCGGGCAAGCCCTTGGCTCTTGCGGTGCGAATATATTCCGCCGCCAAAACATCCAGCAGATTCCCGCGCATTTGGCGTTGAATACTTGAAAGACCGCCCACCGTTAGCACTAGTCCCGGCAATATCAGGTGATGAAGAATATCCCAGACTTTGCCGGGCAGGCTCAGGGTGTCAAACGATTCGCTTCGGATACCGCCCAGCGGGAACCAGCCGGTTTGAACCGCGAATACGGCGGCCAGCAGCGCCAGGACAAAACTGGGAAACGACATGCCAAACGCGGTGAAGGTGGTCATCAGCCTGTCCGAAGTTTTTCGCCAGTTAAGCGCCGCGTAAATGCCAATGGGAATAGCGATAAGCCAAGCGAAAAAAAGAACGAAGACATTCAGTAGCAGCGTGTTGCCAGCCCGGCTGACGATCACGCCAAACACTTCCTCGCCGTTAAAAGTTTTGCCCAAGTCTGGCGTAAAAAATCCGCCCACGTTGCCTTTGAAAAGGGCTTCCGGGTGAAACTGCAGCAGGCTGGTCAGCCACAGCCAGTACTGAACATGCATGGGCTTGTCCAGACCCAGACGACGGGTTTCCTGGTCAAGCGCCGCCTTGCTGATGGCGGGATTCTGCTTCAGGTTGGCCATCGGGTCAATGGGATTCTTGAAGCGAACCTGATCCATCACGCGCCAGCTTGCGTTCTTGTCGCTGAGAATACCGGCCGGAATATCAATGGGGCCAAGCGTAATGTCATAGCGCATCAGCGTAAAGCCTATCACCGACACCACCAGGAGAATCGGGACGGACACGGCCACGCGCTTGACGATATAAACGGGAATGGACATCAGGAATTCCTGAACTGAATGCTTCAAAATAGAGCGCTTAACGGCTTTGCGATATGCTGATGCTGAAATGATCCAGCGATAAACCCGTTTCTCTTTACCGCAACAGACGCCTCTATCCCTTATTATTCTAGTATTCTAACAAAAGAAAGCCGTTTACCCCCATGTCTGCCCAGCATCCATTTCTTAATCTTCATCTTACTAAGTTTTGCTTTGCCGACCCCTCTTTAAAACACGACGCGAAGCTGTCTTACGAGGCAATGGCTAAAAAAATTCGCACCGAGGTTTTTATTGACGAGCAGCAGGTTTCACCCGAGGAGGAGTGGGACGGCCTTGAGGCTGAAGCCCACCACTGGCTTGTTTTTGATGAGGTGAGCGGCGATTTCGTGGCGACCTGTCGAATGCGCGGGTATCAGCAAGGTTGCCAGACACCACCTGTTGCCAAGCTGGAGCGCATTGCCGTTATCAAAACCCATCGCGGAAAAGGCATTGGACGGCTGCTGATATTGGCGATGCTGGAGACAGCCAAGGAAGAAGGCTTTCAATCGGCCTATCTTCATGGACAAACCCATGCCCGGACGTTTTACGAAAAGCTTGGGTTTGAGGCAGAGGGGGTTGCCTTTGAGGAGGCGGGCATTGAACATATCGCCATGCGCTGTCGCTTGTGAGCGATTGATATAGAGCGGGATTTAGGGAACAGGGGCAAAGCCGCAACGTCTTTATTAAACGATCATTAGCCATTAGCGCAAAAAACGAATAGGCCAGCTTGCCTCTGGGCATTAAGCTATTGGAGTATTAAACTAGTTCATATTACAAAACCGAACCGGCCATAACGAATAAGGATTGTTCCAGATGATGCGTCCCTTGATTTCACTTCCTCAGGTCATATCCCTTACGCTGCTAGCAGGTCTTTGTCTTGGCGGCTCGGCGTTTGCTGATTGCAACGCGGACAAGCAGGAGGCGATGGCCCTGGTGCGCAATATGAAATCCGTGGCCGCCTCGGGGGATGCTGCAAAAGCGCAGGCCGCAAGCGATCATTTGTCCAAGCTGATGGATCGCATGTCTAGCCAAAGCTGCGACACGCAGGTTCTGGACGTTTACCGCATGATGCAACGCGAAGGCATCCAGGCCCGGTAATCTTTCCCATTGACCGTAAGATAAACTTTTAAGCCAGCTTAAGGATGTAAGACGGCTCTTCGATAAGCTCTGTAAGCCTGGTTGATATCTTGCCGGGTGTATCGCATTCCATTCGGTTGTGATGGGTGTTGGCTTTTAAGGATTTCTTTTATTTTTTGCAAGGCGCTGATTTCAAAAGCAGGCCTTTGCCCATGTAAATTCCCTTTCGGGATTTCTGCAAGCGTATTGAGGATTTGCCAATCGGTATCACGCATAAAGAATGCATCCACTCTGCGGTACGTCGGGTCCTCTCGAAGAACCTTCGTTCCGGCAAAACTCGGATTTAATGAAGGAAATGTAGCGGATTCAAGCCCCAATGTCCTTCTGAACCAGGAATCTCTTCTGCCCCTTGTCGTCAAGTCTTCGCTGAATGCTGGCGGTTCGTGAGGCGTAGAAGTTCCTCTGGGCGGGGGCGTTGCCCCTGAGGCACTATACGGATTTGCTTCAGGTGTATGTTCAGGCGCGGCAGCCGACTGGTTAACGGTAGAGCCCGGAAGCTCTGTTGGCGCGTCATGAGGTGACGTTTCCGGCCCTCTGCCCCGAACCCCGTTCCAAACACCTTCGCCCCATTTGCGAATAGCTTTAAAGCCATTGCGAATGCCGCCTTGGTTATGGGCCAGAAGTACAAAGCCAGCAAGCGTTGCAACGCCCGCACCACCCACCGCCATCTGCGCCGTACTTAAATGCAGTTCATCGGGTAACTGACGCATCTTGGCGGGCGGTAAAATCGCCTTAGCTCGAGGCATCCCCGCCGCCTGTGGCGCAGTCGGATTCCCCCCCTGCATGCCTTGTGCCGTCCCCAATTCATTACTTCCCATAATAATGCCGCCCTTTTTGCCCCTGTTCGCTATTGTTAAACTCTTGCTACCTGGGTATCAAGCGAAAAAACGTCCCATTATGGACATAACACCTGGTAGTCTTACTAACTTCTTAAACCAAAGCCTTCCCAAAACAACTATACAAATAAAAACATTCACTCTTGCAGAATTGCTTCCACAACGGTAAAGCAGGTGCGAAATCGCTTTATACGCTTGCTTGGGCGTGGGGCTTGGGCTAGACTGTCTGCAAGCTAAAAGCAAAACAAGGAGAGTAACGACCATGGCTGAGAACGCAACCGAACAGAATCCGCAACAAGCGGCCTTACGCTCTGAAATCGAGCGTGAAATCAGCGAGCATAAAATCATTTTTTACGGCAAAGGCACCAAGGAAGTCCCCATGTGCGGCTTCACCATCGAAACCATCCAGTTCCTCAACCAGTTTGGCCATCCCTTCGAGTTGGTTGATGTTCTGCACAACCACGAAAAGCGCGCCGTCCTGAGTGAAATGACCAACTGGCCCACTTTGCCCAAAGTCTTTATCAACGGCAAGTTCTACGGCGATACGGACATCCTCGGGCCGATGGCTGAAAACGGCGAGCTTCAAAAAATCTTTGCCGAAACGTTTAATAAGTAGGGACGGGCTCCCCCAATGGCCTCTCTTTCGGATGCGCAAGCGTCGCCGCTTGCTGATGCGTGTCGTCATATAACTTTAAACGCCCAAGAACAGCAGGCCTTGAAAACCGCATACGCAGCAGGTTGCTATGGGCCTCTTTCAGGCTATGGCGTCCTTCGTCTTGTCGGGCCGGATGCCTCGCGTTTTTTGCAAAACCAGACCACCCAGGATATCGCCTCGCTGAAAGAAAATGACGCGACGTTGGCTGCGGCAGTGGATCGGCAGGGAAAAATCCAGGGGGTGTTCACGCTGTATAAAAAAAACGCGGAAACTTTTTTCGTTCTGCTTGAAGCTTTCCAAATTCAGGGGCTGCTTGCCCATTGGCAAAAGTTCAAAATTCTTGAACAGTTTGAAATAGAAGATTTATCCCCGCAATTAATTCCTTTTGCCATCCTTGGTAAAAATGCCGAAACCGCTTTGAAAACGTTTCAGAAAGAGACTGAATCCGACGGCTTGAACACGTTTTCATCCCATTTCCCTTTTTATTTTCCTTTCAACGGCACAGGCTTGCCCGGATACTGCCTTCTCCCCTCCTCTGAAAATGTCATCGCGTTAAAAGAGACACTAGCGAATTATTTAGCACAATATAAACTCTCGGCGTTAACCTCTCAAGTCCAGGAAGCCTTAAGAATTGAAGCGGGACTTCCCGCTTTTGGCGTGGAGATGAACGAGCACACGCTGCTGCCTGAAACCGGTCTGCAGTCACAATGTGTCAGTTATGACAAGGGCTGTTACCTGGGGCAGGAAGTGATTGCCCGCGTTAAAACCTACGGCAGTGTACAACGCGCGTTAATGGGGCTTGCTTTTGAAGAACTGGACGAGACGACAGGCGAGTTGCCCATGGCTGGCAGCGTTTGCACAGTAATGGAGAATGGCGCGTCAAAAACTATTGGCATCATTAAAAGCAGCCTTCAAAATGGCAGCCTGAACAAGCCTATCGCCCTTGCCTTTCTGGATAAAGCCCATCGAACGCCCGGCCAGATGTTGGCATTTGAAGTGGCGGGTCAAAACTATCGCGCCCAAGTGGTGTTACTGCCGTTTCACTCTTCTAAAGAAAACGGGGAAGATCGAAACACACTGCTGAACGAGGCGCTGGATGCCTTTGCCAAAGGAGAGGACGCGCGTTCCATTGCGCTGCTGGAAGCGCTTGTCCATTCAGACGCTGTGCCTGTAAATTCAAACGCAGTTACGATTCAGGCCATTGAGGCGCTGGGCGTGATTTTGGGCAGGCAGGAAAACCCCGAAAGTCTGGATAAAGCCATTGTTTTAATGGAAAAACTGGCGGCCCTTGATCCTGATCATGTGATGGCGCACACCAATTTGTCGATTTTCTGGCTTAAAAAGGGGGACAAAGATAAGGCGGAAGACGAAAAGGCCAAGGCCACCGTGGCAGGGATGCGCCAAAAAGCCAAAGAGGCAGGCTTTGACCTGGCGAAAATGGCGGCGGAGCGTCAGGCCAAGGAGCTTGCCCACATCCGCCAACTGGAAGAGCGGGTTCAGCTTTTTAAAGACGCCCTGGCGCATAGCCCAGATGATCCACTGGGAAATTACGGGCTGGGTAGCGCGCTGCTTGAGTTAAAGCGCTATGAAGAGGCCATTGAGCCTTTTGAAAAAACGATTAAGGCCCAGCCCACGCATTCAGTTGCCTATCTATCGCTGGGAAAAGCGCTGGAAAATGTCGGCAAAAGCCCTGATGCCAAGCAAATCTACGAAAGGGGCATCCGGGTTGCCGCCAGCCGGGGGGATCGCATGCCGCTGGAGGAAATGCAACGCCGCCTGGCGCCTCTCCAGTAGCCGACACGCTGGTTTTCATTGCCTGTAACAAAAAATAAATATACAGAGGATATCGCTCTTTAGGGATCAATCCACGCAAGTGGATGGGTTTTGTTTATATATAAGATATAAAAACAATTTACTAGAGATAGGCTTTAAACTCTCCTTCGATAGACTCCCTTAGACATAGGTATTTGATCATGGCTATTTCCCCAACGCTCACCTCCCAAAGCGATTTCCAACAAGTTTTCCAGGCTCTTGGCGGTTCTCCAGAGGAATTGGCCTCTGTAACAACGGCGGAAAACCCTGTTTCAGAACCCATCGCCCTGCCGATTGCAAACAATACCCCTGTAAACGACACGCTATCCATCACCAGCTTGCCCTTTCCAGCCCCCGGCTTTCCGCCTGGCACGCCTATGAATGGGCAAAATCCTATGCTGGCGCTAATGGGGCAGATGCTACAAATGATGATGCTGATGATGACGCATATGATGGGTCAAGGCGGCTTTTATACACCCCCTGAACCGCCCCCACAGCCAGCACCGCTAACGCCCTACGGCTACAGTATGTCCTATGGCGCAAACAATACGCCTGCTTCAAGCCCGCTTAGCGATACGCCCTTAAATAATACAAGCAATTTGGGCGCTAATCTGCCGCAAGCCTCAGCGCCCGTGAGCTCACCGGAATTTACGGAAGACGGACGCTTTATCCCTAAAATTTTAAGAGGTGAACTGCCCCAGCGCGTCCAAAGCCAAGAGGAATTACGCGCGGTTCTCGGACGATAATTTTATGAGGAGGCTCGCTTATAACGAGCGCGTTTCCTCCAAGCCCACCCAGCCTACAGTGGCGCGGAAATAGCCGCGTCCGTCGGGGGCTACCAGGCCTTTTCGAATCAAGTAATTAACGCGCGCCGAAATATCAGTCAGTGGCACTTCAGCAAAGCCCTCGCCTGATACCGGCAGACGAACATCATGCTCAAGCAGGTAGTCCTTTATTTCCTGTGTGCTGGCCCTGCCGCCGGCAAAAACGATAGCGCGAAACAGCTCGTAGTTGGTGGAATCCTTTTGCCTAAGAACGTCATCGGCACCCTCAAAAGCCAGATTTGGGTAAAACGTGCCTCTCACCAAGCGCGCTTGCAAATCCGACTGGCGTTCAAAAGAAGGACGTACCGATTGAATAGACGAGGGCTTATTCACAACAGGTTTAGTACTAAAAGCTTCTTGTTTAGCTTTAGTAAAATCTGTTTTAACTAAACTTTCAGGCAGAGTCGTTTCAGACTTAACGTTACTAAAGTTACTTAATATAGACTTAACACTTAACTTTAGCGTGATCAATTTTTGCTTGGTTTGCTTCAACGCCTGAAGCTTAAGTAAAGCGGCTTCAAGCTCGTCAATTTCCGGCTGAAGAGATAAAAGCTCTTCCTCCGTTTCTTTCAGGATTTCCTCAAGGCGTTCGACACTTGATATACTCAATTTATCAGAATCAATGATATCATCATTGCCTTGCTTAATTCCTTCTGCAAGCAATCTATCAGAATTTAACGCGTTAATATCACTCATTATATTTTTGCCTCTCTCCATCCACAAATCCAAGCAGATAATTTTCAAACTTTAGGTTCAAGTATTATAGCACTTAACTAAACTTTAGAGAAGTAAATTTAAATACTTAACTTTAATTCCATGTTTAGCCAAGACTTTACTACTAAACTTTGGATTCAAAACTAAACTATACAGGTTCGTAAAACTAAATACCTTTTGCTAGCAGGGATTTTTTCTTTTGAGGATTTATTTCGGCCTGGCGAATCAAATTTGCTTCCATCCGCTTGACGCCATCGCGGGCGTAATCGATATCGGAGGCATCCGCAAACGGGGTTTGTCTTCCCAGGCTAAGTGCCTGGCGATAATGCGAAAGCGCCTGGTTGGGATTGTTTAAAAGCTCCTGGCTAAAGCCTATTTGGGTTTGCACGTTGACCAGCAAGGGCTGGTGGTAATCATCCTGTAAATCCGCCAGGATTCGTCCTGCATCGTTAAAATGCGCCACGGCTGCCGGATAGTCCGCCTGTGCCAGGGCAATATCCCCAAGCGTCAGTTGGCTAAGGTATAAATCCGGGTTATAAGAGAGGGCCAGCTTGGCGTAATGAACTGCCTGGGGGTAGTTTTCCTGTTTTTGATAGAGGTGGGCGATTTGCTGATAGGCCCATTCAAACTCCGGGGAAACCTCCAATGATTGCTTGTAAAGTCTGATGGCCTTATTCTCGGCCTGATCGGGTTTCTCGCTTCGGCCCTGTAGAACCTGCGCTTCAAGGTTATCCGCGGCAAGACAGAGGTAGCGGGCCAGAGGTTTTAGCTGTAAGGTATGCGCTGGCATCTTGGCCAGCAGGGTATTCTGGATTTTAAGCTTCAGGGCGGGATCCTGGGTTTTCAGCAGTGCAAGCTCGAACTCTTTTTTTGCCATGGGCAGATCAAGACTTTGGCGAAAGGCTTTCCCCAATTCATAGCGGTAATCACCCCGGTTGGGATCGGCCAAAACATCTCCCATTGCGTTCAATAACGGGGCGCTTTCCAGGGTGGCCGTTTCCGGAAGTGCAGACAACGAAGTCTTTGCGTCTTGTAAGCGTCCGGCGCGATAGTATAACACCGCAAGGCTTGCGTAAACGTCATCACTCAATGCTTGCGAGAGGTGCCCCTGCCAGGGAAGGGCTTTTGCCAAGGTCAGGTAGGCGTTATAAGTTTGAATCGCCTTAGCGTCTTCGCCGCTGGCTTCAAACAAGCTTGCCAGAAGATAGTATGGTGTCAGACTTTCGCTTTTGTCAGGATCCTGAAGTTTCCGATATAACAGGGCTTCGGCGGTTTTAAAATCCTGCTCGCTTTCAAAGCTTAACAGGCGGGCATTCAGGCGGGCCCATTCCCCCTGGCGGGTCTGGTCATAAGTGTCAGCCGGGAGGTAAAATTGGATATAAAAGGTGGCCAAAAGGCCCACCGTAAAGCCTGCCAGTAGAGAAAAACTCAGCATCAGGCCTTTGACAACCCATCCCCAGGAAGGTTTTGGCATAACGACGTCCTTGGATATCTCTTCTTCAGAGGTTATTAGAGCCTGTAGGGCATTCGCCCAGCTAATCTCCGCCAACCGGTTTCGCATATGCCAATCTATCGACCGCCCAACGCAAAACTTGACCCATCAGAAACCCTGATAAGCCAAGTTCGGAAGTTTTTGATAATCCCTATGGTTTTATGAACCCAATGGCCTGAAAATCCAAAATCGCCAAAGGAACATAATACATATTATCGGACTCATAACTATTTCTATTTTCCTGTAATGAGCTGCCCTTTGGTATCGCCTTTGTCCCTATGGGGATGAACGAATAAATCGCCCTCATGAATAACCGATGCCGCCTTGGGCTTATCGAAGGTTCGATGGCTTGTTGGGTCTTCGCCTGTTTCTAAAAAGTAATCTTTCCCATGGCGCTCAACGTGTGTAAAGCCAAGGTCAGCAGCAATTTTATTGAGGGGCGTGGATGGTTTAGTGGCATTGACAATGATGTGATAAGCGCCAAAGTGCAGCACAGGATATCCTTTCAATTTTTCGAGACGTGAGGGGAGGGGAATCGTAAAATTGTTCTAATTATCGCAAGCGGAACGTGGGGGAAAAGAGTTGAACTGAGTCAGCATGCTACCCCAAAGAACCCGTTTGGCAACAGCACGAGTAATCAAGGGCTTCTTCCTTCTTTCGGCTTCAATTTGTTGAATGACATCTCGGGTAACAGCTTGTTTAGGGCTTGCAGGGCAATTTTATCAAGCCAAATGTTTTTATTACTACAAGATAAATTATATACAACAGGTGTTTTGAGTAGGGGTCGTCTATCGGTTTTTGTCTGTGCATCGCCAGGCAGTTTGTTGCATCGGGATGCTTGAGGAGTAGAGAGATTCTAGTGTAGAGGGGGTTTACATCATGGTAGGTTCTGCGGCAAGTTCCGCTGGTGGCGGCAATTCTCTGGGTTTTCGTTCAGTCCAACCCAGGACGGTCTTTGGCGACTCGCAAGGGCCGTCGGCTCCCGCCCAGGGAAACACGAACAGCCAATCAACACTATCGCAGCCTGGCAGCGACGTTTTTACCAGCAGCAGCCTGGACTTGGGAGACAACGTAACGGCGCCATTGTCTGGTCTTTTGTACACTCGGGGCGTTGCGCTCGACGCGGCCAGAGAAGTCCGAGCGGAACAGCGCGTCGCCGACGACACGGTGATATTACCGCCAGAAGAGGCGGCGGCTGAACAAGTCGTGCAAGCCCTGGAGCAGAATCATGCGGCGTTTCGTGACGCCTCCGGCAGTCAGGGTGCGGTCGGCGGTGTCGCCAATTGGATTAAAAATTCCACACCGGTCGCGTGGTTTAACAATAACGGAAGCGATGCGGTTCAGCGAGACTTTGAGGGCTTTAGGGCGGAGGCCGAGGAGCTGAGAACACTGGCTCAAGAGGGCCGCATGGAAGAATTCCGGGCTAAATACCGTGAGCTGAACGGGTTTGATTACGACCCGGAATACCCGGTGGTGGATGAGAACCACCCTGCCCTGCAAGCACAAATTCGTTTTGATGAGGGCATTTCCGAAAGTATTGCCCAGTTGCAAGCCAATAGCGGCGCTACTGATATGGATGATCGGATTCAAGAACTGCAAGCCATTCAAGTGGGCGATGTCGGCGATGAGGGCTACCAGGCGAAACTCCAGAACACGATTAGCGAGCTTGAAGAAAACCTGAATGGCAAAGGCGAGCCCACGCCTGCCGAGCGGACGGCCATTGAAGAGACGATCGCAAGGCTTCGGGGGCTTGAGGGCGACACGCAGATAGTGTCCGATATTGCCAACAGCACGATTGGCCGCTCGCGCGAGCGCAGCCAGGATTTTAGCGCTTCCCAGCAAAGCTGGGTCAGAGGGTTATCGACAGTGACGTCTGTTGTTACAGGCGTGGTTGCCGCTGGCTTGATAGTTGGCGGCGTCGTTGGAGCGCCCTTTACCGGGGGAGTATCCTTAGCAGCATCAGCTGGTGGAATAGCGCTTGGTGCAGGCATTGCAGGTGGTGTTGCGGCAGGTGCTAATGCAGGTCTGGCAACCTTAGAAAACGGGACAGACGGGTACATCGAAGATCAGTATAATGTCGGAGAATTTGCCAGAGATGGCGCTATCATTGGTGCCGCTGCGGGTGTCGCAACCCCTTTTGGGGGCGCTGCCGCTGCTATTGGTGGTGGTGCAACCAGGGCAGGAGCCAGCACATTGGGCCGTAACGCGTTCTTGGGTGGCAGCCAGTTAGGATTTCGTCCGATGGTTCAAGCGGGTATTGTCGATGGGGCAATCGCCGATGCAGGCGCCAGCGCCGGATTAACCTGGGCTAACGGGGGAAGTTTTGAAGAAGGACTTACGGAAGGCGCCATCGGATTGGGTCGTGGCGCAGCCTTTGGAGCCGCTACCGGCGGTATCCTTGGCGGAAGTATTTCAGGGGTTAGGGGTCTTAGAAACCACCGCAGCAGTAGCACCAATGCAGGCCCAAGCGGTGGCCCGGATTCTGGAGGCACTGCAATTAATGCAGGCTCAAGCGGTGGCCCAGATTCTGGAGGCAGCGGTAGCAGTAACGCAGGCCCAAGCAATGGATCGAATCCTTTTTCAGGATCTACTAATTACGAAGGCCCACCACCAAGCTTGTGGAATAATATAGATCCAAATATCACCATGAAATCTATCAATAGAAGGGTCATAAGAACATTTCATACAGATTTGTATACTACGCCTTCACATATTGATGCGGCAAGTTCAGCCGCAAAACGTTGGAACAACGGTTATTCAACAAATAACCAATACGAAATGGCAAAAGCAATAATAGAATGGAATACATACGCCCGCTCCAATAATCTAAGTGTAATTCCAGATGAAATCCTTGCTCGGCTTGGAGCAACAGTCAACGTATAGCTCACTAATTTGAATTAGTAAAATCATGTTAGCATCAGATGGGTTTCGGATTCTCGACGGCTAAGTGCGTGATAGAAGGTGAAAACCCAGCGCCCGATTGATTGTTAGAACCGGCATAGCTCCCAAAGCAATTGCGATCGTGGTTCGCCTTTATTTGAAAAACACTATTATTTTTATTTTTTCAATTTCCAAAATGAGTAGAAAAAGGCTTGCTGATCATGACCACCCTCTCTCCAATCCATACAGCCACAACGCTCTTTGGCCAGACGCATGCCCAACGTTCACGTCAGGCTGGACAGCCGTACCTGATTCGCCAGACGGATCTTGGCAATGCCAAATCTGCCCTGGCAGGGCTGACGCCCGCCCAAGGCGGTAGCACGTTCTTTACGGACAACGCCGTGTCTGTCGTTTGGCTGCAGGGTCTACAGCCAAACCGCATTAACCGGAGAAATATACCGCTCGTCAGCTTAAACAACAAGGACGCTTTTTCGCGTCAGCTTCATCTCTAAGCGCCTGTCATTTCCTTAATATATAACACTCATCGCGTTGACTCGGCCATGTGTACAAAATAGAATGAACGTGCCAGATAGAATAGACTTGCAAAAGACAATGGCCGTGCGCGGTTCTGAAACCATCTGGCGTCATTTTCATTTTTCTCAGTCAGCTTGGCCTTCTTTGCTTCCCTTTAAAGCGCTTGCGCAAAGAACTTCGGCTTCGATTTTTTTTGCTGATCACGTTACCGCTGCCCGCAACGCGCAACCACAAACATTGATATAGGGGTTTCCTGAATGCATCCCATCGATATTGCCATCGTCGGCATTTACGTCGCTTACGCCCTCTACACCGGGTTTCACTCCAAGTCAGAATCCTCCAAAAGCTTGGAAGAATACTTCCTGGCGGGCCGAAGCCTCAAAGGCTGGCAATCGGGCCTCAGTATGGCCGCAGCACAGTTTGCCGCAGACACCCCCCTGCTGGTCACAGGCCTTGTGGCCACGGCTGGGATCTTTGCCCTCTGGCGCTTATGGGTCTATGCCTTCGCCTTCCTGCTTCTGGGTTTTCTGTTAGGGCCAAGCTGGCGCCGCGCTGGCGTTATTACCGACGCCGAGCTGACCGAGGTGCGTTACGGGCAAGGCCCCGCGATGTGGCTTCGAGGCTTTAAGGCAATTTACTTGGGAACCATCTTCAACTGTACCGTTCTGGCGATGGTGCTTTTAGCTGCTACAAGAATAGCGGAACCGTTTCTCTTCTGGAATGTCTGGTTGCCTGAAAGCGTTTTCCAGCCCGTGGTTCAGTTCGTTCAATGGATTAACTTTCCGCTCACCCTTCATACGACAGACCCCAACGTCTGGGTCTATTCGGCGAGCAACCTGATATCGATTCTGCTGATTTCCACGGTCACCACGTTTTACTCCGCCACCGGCGGCCTGCGCAACGTCGTTAAGATGGACATCTTCCAGTTTCTCGTCAAAATGCTCGGCACCGCAGCCTACGCTATCGTGGTGATTATCGCCATTGGCGGGCTTCAGGAAATTCCGGCCAAGCTGCATACCCTCTTTGCGGTTTCGGACGCCAGTTGGCTGACGCCCGCGCAAATCCTGGCCTTTACGCCAGGTGAAGCCAAGGACGTGACCTTTTTGATGATTACCCTCTTTGGCATCCAGTGGATTGCCCAGATGAACGCCGACGGCTCGGGCTATCTCGCCCAACGGACGATGGCCTGCCGGAGCGACAAAGACGCCAAACAAGCCGCCGTTGTCTTTACGGTCGTTCAAGTTATTCTGCGAACCCTTTTATGGATTCCCATTGCCCTCGGTCTGCTGGTTCTGTTCCCGCCTGATTTTTCCTTAAGCGGCGAAATGTTCCAGGCCACGCGCGAAGCGACTTACGTCAGCGGTATGGTGGAATTGCTGCCGGTGGGCGTTAAAGGGTTAATGATCACCGCGATGATCGCGGCACTTGGTTCAACCGTGGACACCCACGTCAACTGGGGCGCCTCCTACTGGACGAATGACATCTTCAAGCGCATCATTTGTGAGGCATGGCTGAAGAAAGAACCGCCGGGTTGGGCACTGGTCTGGGTTGCCCGCTGTTCAAGCGTTGCCATTTTGTTCCTGGGCCTGTTTATCATGACCAAACTCGGCTCGATTGGAGAGGCTTGGAAGGCCAGCCTTTTACTTGGCGCGGGTCTTGGCATTGTCCTGGTGCTTCGTTGGCTCTGGTGGCGCATGAATGCCTGGGGCGAACTGGCCAGCATTCTCACCTCGCTGGTGATGGCCCCCTTGATGCTTAACCCGCAATTCCTGGCCATGTTGCCCTGGTTTACAGGTTTAAACGCAGACGGGCAAGATGCCCTACGCTTAATTACCCTGGCCGTTGTCTCCACCACCATCAGTATCGTGGTAGCGCTTCTGGTCGGACCTGAAAGCATGCTGGTGCTTCAAAATTTCTACAAGAAAGCCCACCCGCCCGGATTCTGGGGGCCTGTTGCCGAAAGTGTCGGCGAAAATCCCGCAGTGCCTATGAAGCGGATGACGCGCGCTTTTGGCGCCATCGCCACCGCTGCCGTTTCCGTATTCGCCATCCTGATGGGGGTTGGCTCGTGGATGGTGCAAAGTCCGCCACCGGGCTTTTTACCGTCACAGCCGCTCTGGATCGGCCTCCTGCTCGTCGTAGGCTTCGGCATGATTCCCGTCTGGTACAATCTGGCGTTTAAAGGCCCGCAACTGCCCGATGTGCTGAGCGAACAGCAAAAGCAAATCATCCCGCCAGATCCTGGCGCGGAGCCCCAACCCGCATAGGAATAAAAGGCGGGTAAGGGGTAATTCGTAATTCAATGACAGCCTCTTCATTCAATCTAATCCCTACGCAAGACGGGTCGCTGACGCTCTATGACGCGGCGACCCGTCAGCATTATCACAACCGCGCAGGGGCTTACACCGAAGCGTTGAAGAATTACGTGGAACCCTCGGGTGTTCTGGACTGGGGTTTGCGGCAGGAGACGCTGGTTGTTTTGGATGCCTGCTATGGCCTGGGCTATAACAGTTGGACGCTGCTCAATGAATTACTCAGGGAAAAGAAGCAAGCACCCGGCGCTCGGTTAAGGCACATTGCACTTTATTTGGTAGAGAGTAACCCCAATTTATTCAGCCTGACAAAGGCTTTACTTGACCAGGACTGCTACAATTGTATTGGCAATAAGCCCGAAATAGCTGCCACGCTGGAAGCCGTATCCAAAAACAACAACAGAGTGCCCTTAACGTTTAATTTTGCATTATCCAGCCAATGTCAGGTGTCATTCTATTGTTATACGCAGGATATTCGAGAGGTCGTACAACAATTGAATGGAAGTCAGCGGGAGCGTTTCGATCTGGTTTTCCATGATCCCTTTTCACCCAATCGCGCCCCGCATCTCTGGAGTGTCGAACTGTTCAAGCATTATCACGACAGCTTAAAAAAAGAGGGCCCATTGCTGACATACAGCCTGGCAAGCGCCGTGCGGGCAGGACTGCTTGAGGCGGGCTTCCATCTGATGAAATCACAAGGCGTCGGCGATAAAACCGGCGGCACTGTGGCGTTTAAAACCCAGCCGCCCATGCAGGAAATGATCGCTGCGCGTGGCTTATCCAGGCCGTTTACGCGAGAAGAGGCGATACAGATCAGCGGGCGTTCAGGCGTTCCTTACCGCGATGCCACCCTTTCAGACGCGCCAGAAACCGTTCTGAAACGACGCGAAGCCGAACAGGCCAAGCTTAGTTAATAGCGGCTTTCGGGACCTGCGGTGCGACCTGAGGAATGCGTCGGTTCCAGGCTGTAGGATTGACCCACATCCAGAACCCGGCAGATGGCAGGGGTGTAGATGTCGATGCTGGCGCAGATTTTGGCAAAATCAAACTGCTCAACCCCTGAAGAGGCATCTTCCAGTTGCGTTATATTTTCTTCCTTAGGCACTAGGGTTCTCACTATAGGTGTAATTGTCTCGACTGATGAATCCGACGAAGGGATTCCGCTGGCGTCAAACGGGATGACAATATCGGAACCCAGCCACATAATGGCCCGGTAAACGGATTCGGCCCCATAGGCCAAAGCGGCTGACACTGGAAAAATCACGACATCCGGCTTGTAGGCGGCCCCGATATCCTTGATACTGGGGTCAAAGGGATGATAACCGGTGTGGCAAACCTGGTGCCCTTCGGCGTTAATGATAAAGCCATTGGCGATTTGAAGCTCCCCCAAAACGCCATCCGGTCGATAAGGGGATTCTGTCATCACGAGGCTACCAATCTGAACGTCGCCGTTCAGACTGTTTCTGGGCGTGCCTGTCCAGGGAAAATCCACCTCGTTGCCGGGTTTCATGGTAATAGCGTTCAGATCGGAAACGGAAATTTCAGCCTTGAGCCGCTCGATCATTGCCTCCTGGGCAATGACGGTGGTTAAGGGCGAGCTTCTCAGCAATTGCGCAATCGTCTCCCAGCCGGGATAAAAGTGCGTCAGTAAAACGTAATGTACACGGAAGTCTTTCAGGAAGCGCCCGAGGAGGGATTCAGTCTGTTCGGCAAGCTGTATGGGATCGAAAACAGGATCGATCAAAACCGTTTTCTCCGCCTCAGTATCTACTGAAATCCTTATGGCGTATGCATTTCCTGGCAGAGCGTTTATTTGGATTGTCATCAGCGAATCGCCTTTTGCAATAGATTCTGTAAATCAATGTAAATAATGGAAGGGCAAGCCTTTGGCGCGATCGGATATACCCAAAATATTTTCAAGCTATCTTTCCACGATTTCCCAAGCCCAGATTCTAAGGCGAAAACACCACGGTATCAAGGTTTGTGTTCTTGTGACACGGCCCTCTTAGCGTTCTTTCTACCATAAGCGGCCCCGTGGCTTCTATGCGCATGCAATACTGACACTTCAGCGGTTTTTGCTATAATGACGCAACTTAAAGAGAAGGCTTTTCAGGCTTCTCCCCGTAGGCTTATTCCCATATCATAGGCTGTTTGCCATTTCTTGTTCTTATTTTTCAGGAATTCATTCTCCTTCACTCGATTATTCCGCCTTAGTTTTTCCGCCTCACCTGTTGCAACCCGACCCTTTCTCCCCGGCAGACCATTTGTTGCCTGGGCGAGCAAGCTGACGGCTGCCTTTCTTATTGGTTGACCTCACGTTTATAGACCCATTTTCATTATCGCCCTTGCGCCAGGAGCAATCTGATTTCGCATGTCTGCTACTACTGCCCTTACTGAAGCGATCGCCAAGCCAAGTTTTTGGAAAAAAACAGATGACGTTTTGAAACTCAGCACGGTTTGGAAGGTTTTTAAGCCAAGCAATTACCGTAACCTGCCAGAAAAGATGCTGCTTGCGCTCAAAGATCCCAAAACTTTCAAGCAATGGAGCGCGGATTGGGCGGATCTGGTGCTGGCTTTCTCTATTTGGGGCCAGGTTATCACCAGCACGATGAACCCTATCCTGATGTACTTTCAGTACAAAGGCGACCCCAAGATCTCCCCAAAAGAAAGAACAATGCTGCTGACGCAGGAAGCGGCCAAACAAGCCGTCATGATTGTTTTGCATGTTGGCGTCATGCTGGCATTCGCCAGAGGGTTCAGGGGAGCCCTGCAAAAAAAGGCTTTACAACTTGCCAAAGATGAAAAGTTCTTGGCAAAACATCCGCAAATCGCCGACCTCATTTTTGAAAGTCCGGAAGCGAAAACAAAAGCCCTGAAACAACTCAATGATAAAACCGATTTAACAGAAGATTTTTCAAAACTTGTTGACGCGCCGATGGGTCTAATTGCCAACCTGGCGGGTTGCTTTGCGGGCGCCGTATTGCTTCCGATTGTCGGGGCCACGTTATTCAGGGCGATTGACCGCAAGCTGGGCCTGACCGGTGAAAGCCACAGTCAACATGCAGCCAAAAATGGCGACACAAAACCTGATAAAACCGAGAAACCCGACCCGAAAAACAAGCCGAACGCACCTGAGATCAGTAATAAACCCCAGGCCAGTGAAAGCCTGAATCCCAGTAATTTAAACGTCCTGTCGATACCGCAAGGGCACACCGCGGCTTATCATGGTGTTTCCGGCATCCCCATGCTTCATCCCGGACATCCCGTTCATCTGCAAGGCAGCCCAAACCCCAAACCGTCATTCGCAGCAAAGCCACCGCTTCCGGCAAGCTCCCCGTTCAAGCAGCAGATGCCAATGACCTCGCTTCGCTAAGTCATTTACATTTAAAAGCCGGTTTTGGATCTATCACACTGGATTCCTGAAGCCTCCTTGTTCGCGGGAGGCTTTTTGCGTTACGATTCCCCATTAAATGATCCGCATTTTTAAAAAAGAGAGAGTTCCCACGCGATGACCACCTCTGTCGATATGACCGCCGTTTCCATCCCTTCCGATATTTCCCGAAAAATTGAACGGATGCCGAAGATGGAAATCCATGTGCATCTGGAAGGGGCAACGGATCCGGAAACCGTTTTCAAACTGGCGCAAAAAAACAAGATCCCGCTTCCCGCCAAAACGCTGGAAGACTGGCGGGCATTTTTCAAATTCAAGAACTTCCCGCATTTTATCGAGGTCTACACCTCTTCCTGTACGGCGTTTCAAACGCTGGAGGACTGGGCCTACTTAAGCGAAACGTTTTTAAAAAACCAGGCGGCCCAGAATATCCGCTACAGCGAAGTTTTTCTCAGTACGTCGCACCACCTGAAAAAATTTCCCAAGCGGGATTTTCTCGATGCGCTGATGGCTGGCGCCAAAGCCGGAGAAGAAAAATATGGCAGCAAAATGAAATTGATTGCCGATGTGTCGCGAGAAATGCCCGACACGCGGCACGACGTGCTGGAATTTGCCCTGATGGGAAAAGACGCGGGCTTTGTCATTGGCCTTGGCCTGGGCGGATTGGAAAAGGAGTTTCCGCCCAGGTTGTTTAGCGACATTTATTCGGAAGCCGACAAGCAGGGCCTGCATAATGTGGCCCACGCGGGGGAGGCGGCGGGCCCTGAAAGCATCGCCGAAGCCATTGAAAAACTGGCCATCAAGCGTATCGGCCACGGCGTCCGCGTCCTTGAAGACTCAAGCCTGGTCAAGACGCTTGCCGAATCAAAAATTCCGTTTGAAGTCAATCCCATCAGCAACTACCGCCTGGGCATCGTTCCAAAAGAGGCACCGCACCCCATTCACCAGATGTTGGCAAATGGCCTCTACTGTACGGTCAACTCCGATGACCCCACCATGTTCGATACCAGCCTGAGCAACGAATACAAGGTGCTGGCAAGTCAGGGGATGGACTGGGAAGCCCTTTGGCAACTCAACTTGAATACGCTTGAGGCCACATTTTTAAGCGACGCTGAAAAATCGGCGTATCGAAAAGAGTGGAAAGCCTTTACGGAATAAGCACCGGGGAAGCGGAATACGCTGCGCTCGTCGTGTGACGCAGAAGCGTGAAGGCGATTCTGAACTCGCCGCCCTGATCATGGTGATAACTCAACATGATATGACCGCCCATCGCCTCGACAAGCCCCTTGGTGATGAACAGTCCCAAGCCGCTGCCGCGCGTGGTTCTGACCATGCTGTCATCAAGGCGTTGGAATTTGTCGAAGAGCGTTTGCAGCATCTCTTCGGGAATAGGATCAGAGGCGTTGGCCACCTGGATGCGGATGGCGTCATGATTCAACGGTGAAATATCAACCCGTATGGGAAAATCCCCTATTCCGTATTTAACGGCGTTATCCAGCAAGTTTAACACCACCTGCTCCAGCCGGTCGGGATCAGCCACCACCGTCAGCGGGTCATCGCTATCCGTGTGGTAATGAATGGTAAATTCGCGTTGATTCTGCGTATGAATGGCATTGCTGAATCGGCTTTGCATAAAATTCACGCATCGCTCAATCAGGTCGCTGAGCGCCACTTCATCGGGAAACACCCGCAGCGTTTCCTTCTCAAGCTCTGGAATTACCAGCAGATCATCCACAAGACGGCCCAGGCGGTCAGCCTGCTGCTTAATCGTCTTTAAGCTCTTGAGCCTGGTTTCCTTGTCTAGCGTTTCATCATAGCGAAGCAGGCGGGAGGTGTATCCCTTGATATTGGTCAGCGGGGTTCTCAGCTCATGGCTCACCGTGTCAATCAGGTTGGACTTCAGCTCATCCAGCTTGGCGAGTTTCTCGTTGGCTTTTTCCAGCGTTTCCCAGGCTTCGGCCCGACGCTTGGCCATCCGGTTGAATTCACCGGTCAGATACACGATCTCATAAGGCGTAAAGAAATTGGTAATCAGGCGGATACGGCGAAAGTAATTGCCTTCGGCCATCGCCTTGATGCCCTTGATCAACTGCCTGAAGTTCCGGTTGATGCCGAAAATATAAACCAGGGCCAGGAGCACCGTGACGGTAAGACAGGCCAGAATCAGAAGCAGCGATTGCTCATGGGCGCGCTTGATGTATTTTTGCCGCACATGGTAAGGGGATTCGATGATAATGCCCCAGTGCGTTCCCGGCATTTTGACGACCACTTTTTCAATGGGCGGTGTTTCATCGTCACTCTCTTCATCCACCTTAATTTGCTTGAGATCGGGATCGGCAGGCGTGCTGTGGCGCTGCCCGATTAACGCGCCCAGAAGTCCTGGCGCATTTTCACTTTTATCTGAAACGGGTGTCGCAGAATCATCGACTGTCGCTTCAGCCTTTGGAGCAGTTAGAGGCACAGGCGCGGATTTTTCAGCCGGAACCTTTTCGGCTTTCAGGTCATCGGGAATCGTCGGGTGCGTGTTGGCAAACTCCTGCGTCACCCCCGGCTTGATTTGCTGGAAGTCCTTAAGATCCTCGGCGCTGATTTTCAGTTTCTGAATCGTTTGATCCGCGTTTTGTTGAAGGTTTTGCTTGTCCGTTCCGGCAAGGATGATACCCTGATCGTCGATAATATAGAATTTTTCATATATCGCCTGGTGATCGCGAATCAACGTGGACAAATAGCGAAACGGCTTGATTTGAACGTAATACGCAAGCGTCTGCGAATTGCCGGTTTGCTTGCCGGACAAGGTCAAACGTTCTGAGAGAGGGACAATGATGCGAAGATAATAAGGGGTTTCCTCAATCTGGTTTTCCACGATACTGTCGGCAGCATTTGCGTCGTTACGCTGCGCATCGCCTGTGTTGATATTTTCCGACTCGGACGCTTCATTTTGAATCTGCCTAAACTTCACCTGGTTTTGAGGAATATAAATAATGTCGTAAACGTTTTGCCCTTCTTTTAAGGATTCCAGCGCTTTCTGATTCAGCACGCTGGAAAGCTGTCCGGGAAGTTTAAGCGGTTCAGGCAAATTGCGCCAATGACGATACGCGCGATTAATCGGCTTGCCATCGGCGTCATAAAGCCCCACGACCTCATAGTCGCTTGAAAGACGGAAAATTCCCTGCATCGCCTGGTTCATTGCCATTGGCCAGGCGGACAAGCCGTTCTTTTTTTCTGTTTTAAGCATATCAAGCAGGTAAAAGGCCATCATGCGGCTTTGCTCCTGCTGCCAACCCATCTCGGTGTTGAAATCCTTGTAGATGGTATCGGCGGTATGTTCGGTAAATTTAAGCAGCTCCTTGCGAAGCGCCGTCTGATTAATGCTGTAAATGATAAAACTGACACCCAGAAGCGGCACGAGAACCACGATTATAAACGTGATGATCAACTGCTGTGTTAGGCGAAGACGTTCTCGGTTGGCTACTTGCTTCTGCCAGACTTTTTCCTTCAGCCAGGCGAAGGCCTTGCCCGGCGCAGACGTCTGCTGGTTTAGCATCGTCTGGCTCAGGATAGCCTGGTAAGTTGCCCAGCGTTTGGACTTCATAAGACGGAGTTACTTTTGATAAGCTTGTGATAAAAAAAAATTACGAATTGGCGACCGGATCCAGCGCCGCATCTCCGGCGGTGGTGTAACGCGGCTGGACGCTGTTGGGATTAAGGCGATAACCCACGTTGGTAACCGTTTGCAGGTATTGCGGGTGTTTGTGGTCAATCTCGATTTTCTGGCGAAGCCCCCCCACGTGGACGCGCAGCATCCGCACATCCTCATCGGCGTCATACCCCCAGACCTCCTGCAGAATGGTGGAAAGCGGCACCGCCTCGTTCACGTGCTGCATCAGGCAATAGAGGATTTCAAACTCGGTAGGCGTCAGTTTAATGAGGTTGCCTTTAACCAGCACCTCAAGCGATGCAGGACGCAAACTGAGATCACCCGCCTCAAGCTTTTCGTTCTTTTTGTCGTTCACCGCCACGGGAGATTTACTTAGCGCGCCCGTTCGCCTGAATAGTGCGCGCATCCTCACCATCAGCTCTTGAAACTCGAACGGTTTCACCAGGTAATCGTCAGCCCCGGCGTTAAAGCCCCTGATTTTATCCTCAATGGTGCCTTTGGCCGTCAGCAGGATAATCGGCACATTGGCCGCCGAACGGTTGGCGCGAATTTTACGGCACACCTCAAAACCATCCATCTTGGGCATCATCACGTCAAGGACGATCAGGTCGTATACCTTGGCCTCGGCTTTTCTTAACGCGCTCAGCCCGTCGGTTGCATAATCGACGTTGAAGCGCATTAATTCAAGGTCAAGCCTTAAAAGATCAATAATTTCGGCGTCATCATCAGCAACCAGAATATCCACCATAAACCATAATCCTTATGTAGCAAATGAATAAATGAAAAACCGCTTCAGGCCACGATGGGCATTCACTGACACGCTTAATTTACTACAGAAGCAGCAACATTTCCGCCTCTTTTTTCAGCGTTATCCCTCTTATTATCCCATAGCACCAAAACAAGTGGCCTGGGTTTTATATAACTGAATTTACAAGCAATCCCCAAATCGCCTGATGATTAAAGACCTTGGGGCTTGCAAGGCGGCTATTGCCAAAAACGGAAATCATTAAAATCATTAAGCGAAGGGTTCGGGCCTTCATTTTTTTAAATATATCGGGGATGTAATCAAAAAGATATTCACAAGAGATATCAAAGGGTGACAATCGCATGGGATTCGATCCAAATATAACGACCACACTGCGCCCGGGTACCGTCGCAGTAACTCCCCAGGCACAAAAAGAGTCTGGCAATCTGTCGGTAGCAAATACCAGGGGCAATGCTTCTGCTAATGCTGTCGCACCTTACAGCAGCACGGTTACCTTGCCAAAGCCGTTACCACCAGACACTATCGGCCAAAGAATCTATGTCGGCAGTTTTCCCGAACCCGGCATAGGAAGTCCGGCGGCAGCAAACAGCATCCCCGCCTCCCTTTCTACACAGTTTACACAAGGTTTTACACCGCAAAACGTTCTGCAAGTAGGCACTCAAAGCGGCCCATTACCCCTGCCCTCCTGGCTGTTCCAGCAAAACGCCGTCCGTCTTCCCAATACCCTGCAGCAGCCTCAATCCCCGGAACAAGTCTCGCCAGCAGCCACCCTGCCTGCAATGAGCGGTAGCGAAGGGGGCGACACACCACCGGCTCAGGCAGGACAAGTGCCGCCTGCGCCTTCTCAGCCTGCCACGCAGATTCCGCAAGCGCAAAAACTTCCCGCAAGCCAGGCGCCCGCTCAGGGACAAACCCCTCAAAACCAGGCCGGACAAACTCCTGAAGCAAGCAAGCCCTCCGCCCAAACACCCTCTTCAGGAGCCCAGACACCTTCCTCAGAAGCACCTTCTATGGAGGCCTGGTGGAATCGGAACAAGGAAAGTAAGCAGGATTCGCAAGGCGATGACAAAGGCGTTTCAGGTCTTTTAAGCCAGGACACTATCCGCTCGCTGAATATCCGCCTGAACAACAACCAGGAAAGCGTTCGCGCCGATGCCGCAATGGAATTCTTTCAATTGCTAGAGTCCAATGCTATTCCGGAAGGCACCGTTGGCCCGCCCTTCAAGACAACCCTGGAGCAGAACCCGGATTATCGCGACTATGTAGACGCCTTTCTTCAAAAGATCCTCAATGATCCAAGCCCCGTCGTTCGGGAAATGATTATTCTAGGCTTGGGCAACGGCTATGTCAGCGAAGTTTCGGCGCCGGTCTACCATACGATGGAAAATATGCTCTCCCAGGGCGGCGGTCCTTTCGGCATAGACCGTTCCGACATCGAAAAGGCGCTGGCCCACATTCGGATGCGGCAAGAGGAAAGCCCCGAAAAACCCAGCCGTGGAGAACGCCGCCGGATGCAAAAGGCGGAAGACAGGCACCAGCATAGCAGCGGGGCGTTCGCAGGCAATGAGCAATCCGAGAACAGCCCAACACCGGCCCCTCGCCCGCAGACACCACCTGCACAAGGACCAAAAGCTTAGTTTGATAATGCTGAACTAGCACAAAAAATCATTTACAGAATTTAAACAATCAGTAGCGCCTGAACTTTCCTCAATTTAATCAGGCACTCCCCGGAGTTTTTAAGCAATGTCCTCACTTCCACCCATTCAACCGCCTATCCCGCCGCAACCCCGGCGCGGTCTTTGGCAGCGAATGACTGGCCGTGGGGCTGCCGCCTCTCCCGTCCCTGTCCCGTACACGCCCCCCACCGGTCTTCCTTCGCAGGGGGCTGCCGTCGGCGATACCGTCACAATCAGCGGCAAGAACTTCAGAAACCGCTTCGGCCCACTGTTAGGAATCGCTGGAGCGCTTGGCGCGGGATGGTTTATGGTGCAGAGTTATCGCGGGCACCAGCCTTTGTGGGAAGTGAATTTTGCTGATCACCACGCCAAGGCGGAAATGAATTATCTTCAATCAACCTGGGCACATTGGTCAGGTAATCCAGCCTTTGACGAATTACATCACCAGGGGCTTGCCGCCAACATCTTCGGCCCATGGGGCATCAGAACCAAAATGGCTCATGCCCAGGCGTATATTAACGGCTTTATCAATGACGTGCTGTTGTCCAATATCATCCCCATCGGGCTGGGCATCACCTCAATCTACTTTGGATTTGGCCCCAAAAACGTCCATACCGGCGTCAAAAGAATCGGCACCGCGCTATTGCCCAAAGGCAAGACTGACTTTGCCGCCATTGGCGCAAAAGCCTTTGACGGAACCGTTAAAGGCGTATCCAAAACCGCCACGGGATTCTGGAGCCTGTTCAGAAACGGCAAGGCGCCATTTACCATTATTCTGGGCGCCCTGGGCTTATTCGGCCTGTATCAGTTCAAGCGAACGTGGAACCACCAGACACAGGAAGATCTGTTCCGCGACTTCACGGCGGGACTGAACAATCACGGTGGTGGGGGACATTAGTTTTAAGAATCGTCTTTAATTGCCGGGAACGAACCCTTCTCTGAAAAAAAATATCGTGCTAAGGTTATGACGTGTTAATCGTTATGGGGAATCCCAGTGCCGAACGGCTCTTCACCACAAAACACGTATGATCTGCCCCAAGGGATTTCGCCATCCGAACCCCTTGAGGTTATGGATTTCAGCCAGGCGAGGCTTGACGGCGATCTGAGCGACGTGGTGCTGTTTGCGCAGAAATTATCCCAGGTTAAAGAACCTGCCCAAATCACCGATCGCGATCTGCTTCTGGCGCTTCTGCTTTCCAATCGTCTCTTCAGCCCGCTGGACACTTACCTGAAAAACGCGGGCTTAAAACCCAAGGCGTTACTCAAAACGTTTAACCATACCCTGAAGCAACAACCTGTCCCAGCAGTATATTCACGATCCGTTCTGCCTGGCGCGGTCATTATTAGCCAGGAAGAAAATAAGGGCGCCGAGCATCAGAAAGCATTAGAACAAACGCAAGCAAAGCAATCGCCGCCTGTCACCATTGCCCACGCTCTGCTGGCACTCAGCGCCTCGACAGATCCCGCCATCCAACAGGTATTTGCCCAGTTCGAACTGAGCAGCGAGAAACTCATTGCGGCCATCCGAAAATCAAAGGCCAGCGAAGGATTCAGGATTGCCTGCTTTTTAACGCGCGAACTGGGAGAGGTGCTGATTTTCGTCCTCTTCTTCCTGATTATCATCAAAAGTCTGCTCGGGGAATTGCGCCTGATTCCCTCAGAGTCGATGGTGCCCACGCTCGCCGTTGAAGATCGCATCGTCATTGAGCGGGTGACACCCTGGTTTCGACCTTACGAGCAAAAAGACATCCTGGTGTTTTATCCGCCCATGACGGAGCTTAAAAACGACCCCTGGAGTATTTTCTTACGTCTCACGGGTTTTTCAGGCCTCATTTATAAAAAAGAGCAGAATATCGACATCGCCTATATCAAGCGCCTGGTGGGCCTGCCGGGAGACATCGTCGATGTTCGGCCTGACAGCGGGGTACTTGTAAACGGGAAACTGATTAGCGAGCCTTACGTTAATGAAAAAGCCCACTCCTGCACCCTGGAGCCGAAGTTTGTGGCGGTTCCAAACGACCCCAACGATAACCACAGAACGCTGTTTCTGGGCGAAGCCGGACAAGCCCTGACCGATCTGGAAGTCTGGCAGTTTGAATTAAAGCAAGGCGTTCTGCGGAACCCTCGACCCATCCAAAAAGAACAGATTGCAACCGTCCTGAAAACCGAGACGCTGGATTACGCCAATCATGCCTGTCTTCCGGTTGAAGTGCCCAAGGGTCACTATTTCCTGATGGGCGATAACCGAAATGAGAGCCTGGACAGCCGTTACTGGGGCTTTGCGTCACAAAAGCGCGTCATCGGTCGGGCGGTATACCGGATCTGGCCTTTCAGCCGCGTGAAGGGGCTTGCCCAATAGCGTTTCTGAAACCGAAATTCCTTTGGGTGGATGAAGCGGCTGGCCAAGTGCGCCGCGATGCTCTAGGATTTTGTATAATAGCGAATTAAGTGTTTGCTTAACATAAATAGAATTGGGAGCGTGGCTGGTGTCTTCGATGATTGAACTTTATGTGATGGGAATTGCGCTGGATACAAGAACCGGTACGCCCATTGTGGTTCTCAATGACCAGGAAAACCGAAGAGCACTGCCTATCTGGATTGGAACCGCCGAAGCCAGCGCCATCATCAGACAGCTTGAAGATATCAAATCCAGCCGTCCGATGACGCATGATTTGCTTTACAACATGATTGAAACGCTTGGCTATAAAATCGACAAGATTGAAATCAACGAGATCAACTCCGACACCTATTATGCCAACATCTTTATTTCGGATGCCGCTGGCAAATCACATATTATCGACGCGCGCCCCTCAGACGCCATCGCGCTGTCGTTGAAATCAAAATCCCCGATATTTGCAACGCCCAATGTCATTGCCGACGGCACCATCTCAACCGATCAGGAACGCGATGAAGAGGAAGCCGAAGAGTTTCGCGATTTTATCGAGAACCTTAAGGCTTCGGATTTTAAAGGCAAGGTGGATCTCGACACGGATCCCAACCAAGATAATTAAATAAGGCGTATTTGAATCAGCTTACCATGTCACCACGCAACCCCAAATCAAAAAACTCCCAGACGGATGGGAGTCAACAGCAGCTCGATCTTGACGCCGCCTCGGCGGTGGTTGAAATGTTTCTTGGAGATGTCCTTGCGGAAGAGGTAAACCAAAACAACCGCCTGGTGCCTGATATCTGGAGCGTCAGTGCATTAACCGCCTACTTCCAGTCGGTCATCGAAAACGATCCGGTCTTGGGAATGCCGGTTGTGGTCGAGGGGGAATTATCCAACGTCAAGCGCTCCTCAAGAGGGCACGTCTACTTTACCCTGAAGGACGGCAAAGCTTCCATTAACGGTATTCTCTGGGCCAGCACCGTCAGTCGCCTGAAATTCAAGCTTGAAGACGGCATGGCCGTTTACCTCACCGGTAAAATCGAAATCTACGCGCCAAGCGGCAATTATTCCATTGTGGGCAAAAAGCTGGAGCCAGTGGGCGTAGGCGCCTTGCAACTGGCCTTTGAGCAAATCAAGGAAAAGCTTGAAGCCGAAGGGCTGTTTCTGGATATCCACAAAAAACCGATTTCCGAATTCCCCCGGCGCATCGGCATTATCACCTCCAGAACGGGTGCAGTTATTCACGATATGCTGCGCGTGATCCGTCAAAAAAACCCGGGCGTGGATATCCTGATTCTACCGGTGGCCGTCCAGGGAGAATCGGCATTCGCTGAAATCGCCACCGCCATCAAGCGCCTGAACCAGATTCACCGGATGAACCCCCGCTATAAAATAGACACGTTGATTCTGGCCAGGGGCGGCGGATCGTTTGAAGACTTGTTCTGCTTCAGTGAGGAAGCTGTCGTACGCGCCGTCTTTGAATCAGACATTCCCATCGTCACGGGCATAGGCCATGAGCCTGATTACGGTTTGGCCGACGCGGCGGCCGATTACTCCGCCGCAACCCCGACTGCCGCAGCCGACTGGGCTGTTCCTGACCTGCGCCTCCTGATGCGTGAGCATCACTATCGCGGGGAGATTCTGCTTGAACTGATGAATGATGAGCTGATGGCCGCCGAGTACGAACTGGATCAAAAAGCCACGCGCTTTACGGAACTGGTGACGCTGGTGCTTGAAAACGAGTCAAGATCGCTGTTGCGTACGCGTGAAAAACTAACGGACGCCATCGCACGAAAACTGGAACAATCTGAACAGCGCATGGCCAGGCAATCCGGCGAACTGTCGGCCCTAAGCCCGCTGGACACGATGAAGCGCGGCTATGCCATTACAACGTCACTAAAAGACAATAAAGTCATCCGCTCAGTCGCCGCCGTATCGACAGGCGATACCATCACCGTCCGGCTGGAAGACGGGACATTACACGCAAGTGTTTCGGAGATTGAGTTGAAACCGTCGATTTAGCCCTATTATTTATTTTAGCCTTTTTATTTATTTTATTTGGAGATGTTTCGATAGGAGCCCGACCTCTATGAATCCTAACCCGCAACCCACCTTTTCCTCGTCCGCAAACGCGCTGGATACGATTATCGATCGCTTCAAATCCAGCGACCTGACGCTTGAAGAGGCGTTACAACTGTTTGAGGAAGGCGTCGGCCATTTAAAAGTCTGCCAGTCCCATCTGGGTGTTGCCAAGGGAAAAGTCGAGGAGCTTGTGCAGACGCTTCAGGAAGAGGGCGAAGTGATTACCGAAGCCTTTGGCGATGATGAGGAAGAGTAAGAAGAGGAAGAGAAAAACGACGCTTAAGATGCAATCAGGCGGGCTTTTTTGAGACAAAGTGCGCTCTAAGCAATTCTCGCATCGGTTTTTCAATAACGAGATACATTAAGGCGCTGATGCCCAACACATAGATAAAAAACTGCGCCATAAAATTCAACATCAAGGGCTGATGGCTGATGGCGTGTGACATTGACCCGAACTGTTCCTTGAAGAAAATGCCCAGAATCAGGTGATGGGACATGTAAATGGAATAGGAAACCGTTCCCAGCACCAGCATCAAGGGGTTAGCGAACAAAAAGCGGCTGACTGGCCCAGGCGTTGCAAGCGAAAAAATCAGCAAGAGAAAAAATGGAATGCAGAAGATATCCGGCAACTGACCAAAAATAAGACCGATAACGCCAAGCAAGGAAAACAGCGTACCGACATCTCCCAGCCAGGGCTGCGCAAATTGCGACTGCTGACGATAACGGGCATACAAGTTGAACAACGCATAGCCCATCGTAAATTCAAACGAGATTTTCACGAAGGCGTTAGGGCCACTGTACCAGTCGAGTGAGTCAAAGCCGCCCAGCAAAAAATAAGCGCTATAGAAGCAAGAAAGAACGCCCAGCATCCCCAGGTTAAAAAGAACGCCTTTTTTTCGGCCAAGACAATAGGCCATAAACGGAAAGGCCAGGTAAGCGAACCACTCAACGCAAATCGACCAGGCGGGCACGTTCCAGACGATACGCCCTTCCGGTAAAAGGGCGGTATGCAGCAAAAGAACGCTGTAAAGCAGGGAGATAAAACTATAGCGCGGCGGATCGGCGGCAAACATGTTGTACTTGATGGCGTAAAGAAAATAGGCATAAAGCGCGAAAAGATGAACCGGGTAAATTCTGGCCAGCCGCAGAATCAGAAATTCCTTAACCTGATGCCAGCGCCACTGGAGAAAATCCTTCTGATGCACCAGCGCCATAATAAAGCCGCTGAGGATGAAAAAGATATCAACTGCCAGGTACCCTTTTTGAAAAAGCGTGAGCGGGGTTAGAAACTGGTAGCCGCGATCATAGAGCAGGTTCATTTCGTAAGAGCAGAAAAAATGTTCCGAGACGACCCACAGCGCGGCGAGGCCCCGTATACCGGTCAGGGCGTCGAGCCTGGCGTGCTGGGGATTAGAGGTGGTGGCCATAATAAAGATTCCAAGTAAAATCCTGCTTGGACAGCTCTGCTGGCTGCAATTTAGCAGCGCGTTGCCCGCTCCAAAAGGTTCCGGGTATGATGTGACTTGAGGAATAAAGTCTCAGGAGTATCGGGAGTTGCCCGGTCACTATCCATTTTAGTTCAGTTTAGTGCCAGCCTAACAGGAAAAAACATCCGATGCCGCAAACCGAGCCGCAACAGAAGCAGCAGTATATTTTGGTTTTTGACCACGGCACCACCAGCATTCGCGCCTGCGTAATGAACCACGACGGTAAAATCGTCGCCATTGGCCAGTCAAATTTCGAGCAGGTTTATCCCCGGCCCGGCTGGGTGGAACATCGCCCGAACGAGCTTTGGCAATTGACGCTTACAGTGGCTGAAGAGGCGCTAGAAAAAGCCTCCGCCTCCTGGCAGGATATTGCGGGCATTGGCATTACCAATCAGCGCGAAACTGTCATCCTGTGGGATGTGGAAACCGGCGAGCCGGTCTATAACGCCATTGTCTGGCAATGCCGCCGGACGGCGGATTTTTGCGCGCAACTGAAAGCCGCTGGGCATGAACAGCGCGTGCGCGATAAAACCGGTTTGGTGCTGGATCCTTATTTCTCCGCCACCAAAATCCGGTGGCTGCTGGATAATGTCCCCAAGGCCAGGGACTTGCTAAAGCAAGGAAGACTGCGCTTTGGCACCGTAGACACCTGGATTCTCTGGCACCTGAGCGGCCGTCAACTGCACCTCAGCGATTATACCAATGCCTCGCGCACGCTTTTGTACAACATTCATGACCTGTGTTGGGACACTTGGCTCTTAAAGCTTTTTGGCATTCCAGAAGAAATTTTGCCTCAAGTGCAACCGTCTCGAAAAATATACGGGCACAGCGATCCCAAGCTTACCGGCGGCGTCAGGATTCCCCTGGCCTCAGACATCGGTGATCAGCAGGCGGCCCTTTATGGTCAGAAGTGCTGGCAGCCAGGCAAGGCCAAAAGCACCTACGGCACCGGCGCGTTTTTAATGATGCACACGGGCAATAAGGCGATTGTCTCCAACACAGGCATGCTCAGCACCATTGCGGCAAGCGACGATGGCGAGGTGGCCTACGCGCTGGAAGGCGCGATTTTTATTGCCGGTGGCGCCATCGAATGGCTGCAAAAGCAGATGAAATGTTTTACACACCCGGGCGAAATGGACGCGATGGTCAAGGCGCTATCCAAGGTTGAACAAGCGTCTGGGGATACCCAAGGCGAAAGCCAGCGGGTGTATTTTATTCCAGCGTTTACGGGGCTTGGCGCGCCTCACTGGAATGCGACCGCCCGAGGCAGCATTACAGGACTGACACAAGACACGGGCCCTGCGCACTTGGTGCGTGGCGCGCTTGAGGCAATGGCCTACCAAACCCGAGAAGTTCTCGAGGCCATGGTGGCCGATGCTGAAACCGCAAAACTCCATCTGAATTTGGAACATCTGAGAATTGATGGCGGTGTTACCCGCTCGCAGTTTCTTTGCCAGTTTCTTTCGGATATGTTGCAGGTTCCCATTCTCAGAACCGATGACGCCGAGCTGACCGCCAAGGGTGCGGCCTATCTTGCGGGACTTGCCGTGGGATTCTGGCAAAGCCCGGATGAAATTGCCCGCTTAAGCGAAAGCACCGAACGCTTCTCTCCCGGCACTCTCCTGAGTGAACCCTTGCGAAAGCAATACTATTTAGGATGGCAGCAAGCGGTGTCCGGCTTACTAAGGGCGAATTAATATTTAGTTACAGTAAATGTTACGATGCAGGGGATGGTATAGAATTGTGCTTGTAGGGAAATTCAAAATCAGGGAAATATTGAGCAGCAGGCCATTTCTGGTTCTTTAGCACTAGTTGCTTAAAAGAACATTGTACTCGTTTATGTACTTTTCCGTTGAAATCGCATATGCACTCACAAAATCTGTAGATCTACATGTTAGCAAGTAGGAGATTGATTCATGAATTTCGACGTAAAATTCGGCAACTTTTCTATGCCTAAGTTCGGCCAGAAAACTCATAATGCGCCCTCCACAATGGTAGGCCAGCAATCATCCACCCCAAGCCTATTCAGCAATCCTATGGACGTTATGACTTACAGTAATAAAGAGAAACAAACAACCGCAACGGAAACCGGTGGCAGCATCGGACAATAATTCCTGATAAACACATAGAAAGATTCTCTTTTTACTCGATACGACTAAGAAGAGAATCTTTTTGATTGTTCTGTTCTATGAGTCAATGATTAACATGATTTTAGTGGTTGCATATCCCAATGATCTTCATGCCGATACCGTAGAAACGTTTTTAAGAAAGAAAAAAGCGACCTATTACCGTTTGAATTACGGTTTATTTCCAGAGCTAATGAATATTAGCTTTGAGATATCAGACACTGCACATTCATCGGAAACCATAACACTAGGGCAACACCAGTACAGCTTACGTGATGTTAAGTCAGCGTGGTTCAGAACTCCAAGTCAAGCAAGGGTTTCAGGGAATACGTCAAAGACCCTTAAGAATTATATTACCCGGGAAAGCCAACGCTTCTTAGATGGCATTGGTTACATGACGCCACATATTTTTTGGGTATCCAACCCTGTTGACATCAACGCGGCTGAATACAAATATCGGCAACTACAAATTGCCAAAGAGATTGGATTTAAGTTTCCACATAGCTTATTCGGCAATGATTTGGCAAATGGAGAACACTTTGTCAAAAATCATACAACACTGGCGCTCAAGCCATTTTACATGGGTGTCTTACAACTTGACTTGAGCTTCTGGCAAAAAATCAAAAAACTAATATACGATCTAAAAAACAAGAAGTTATTACAGAAGCATGCTGACAACCCAGAATACCTTAAGCTCTTGCAATATAGTTCAACTATGAGGATGGAAACAAAACGGTTTGACTCTAAAGACGCAAGGCTTTATCTGGAGGGGTTAAGCAATTGCCCGGTCATTTTACAGGAATATATTCCCAAACAATATGAACTTAGAATTACAGTCGTCGGAAAAAAGATTTTCCCTTGCGCTATCTACACACAGGATATTGCAGGCACAAATAAAAGTGACTGGCGGGCTCAAACTTATCAGTTTCGCCATGAAATGATTCAGTTACCCCAGGAGATTGAAGAACGATGCTTCCAATTGCTTGAAAGGCTTAAATTACAGTTCGGGTGTATTGACATGATCGTTACACCTGATAATGACTATGTTTTTTTGGAAATAAACCCTCACGGGCAGTGGCTTTGGATAGAAGACTTAACCGGGGCAAAAATTTCCGAGTCGATTGCCGATCTGCTGATCAGTCGAGATGGTCTATAAGACGTTAAAACTGGCGGCCGATCCAGGTGGGGTGATCCAGCGAGCTGCCGTTGAGACAACCCTTGCAGTTGCCGTAACAGCAGTGATCCTGAATGGTGATGTTCTGGATTTGTATGGGAATGTCCAGTTCTTTCAACACATATTCCAGCAAGCGCTGAATGGCAGGCTCGTCCGCCTCGGGATTCAGCGAGCTGTCGAGCGACAGAATCAGGCGATCCGCATGCGCGTTAATCGCCCATATATAAAGGCTCATTTCCTTCAGCTTCTCAACCACACCCGACTCCAGCAAGAGCTGTCGCGCGCGCAATTCGCGTTGTAAGTTAATTTCCTGTACCGTCATGGGAAGGCCCGTGCCTGTTAAACAAAATATCTGTAAAAAAGTAAGTGGGAATAATGCCTGTCGTATTTCAGCGACTCAATGTGTACGCTATGGGAGTTAAATCGCCCCTAATGTCGTGTTAGCATATTGCGAAACGCTTCATTCCAGATTATACCCCAATAGGCCAGATGTTAACCGTGTCCACCGTTTTCCCCACATCCCAACACCTTTTAGAGGGAAGCCACGCCGACCCGAATTGGCCGGACATGGCTGCCCCACAACAAGCTTTGCCGCTGCAGCCCTTGCCTGACGATAATCTGGCGTCGCTGGTTTTTGCCTGGGCAAACAAAACCCCGATGGCGACAGCCCTCATTGACGACGCTACGGGGAAACAAACGACCTATGAAGAATTGAGCGTCCTGATAAAGCAGCGCGCCCTGCAATGGCGGGAAATTTTAGGTGCTTCCAGCGATAGCAACTGCAATATTGCCGTAAATATTGCGATAATGCTTGAGAATAGCGTGGATTTTATCAGCCACTACTTTGCCCTGGCAGGGCTTGGCTGCACCATCATCCCTTTAAACACCAGGCTAACCGCTCATGAGGCTGCTATTATCCTGCAAGATGCTTCTGCAAAGGCGCTTCTTACCTCATCAGAGCGCTACAATGACTTTAAAAACAAGCTCCCCGCTTTCACAAGACTCCTGACAAACGAAGATTTCCAGGACAATTGGCACGCCGAACCTGGATTCGCCGCGCCTGAACTCAAAAATGACAGGCGGACGCTTTTCCTTGGCAAATTTTTTCCTGTCAAAACCGAAAAAAACAGCCTGGCAGCCTTGATTTACACGTCGGGAACGACCGGCACCCCGAAAGGCGTGATGCTAAGCCATCACAATCTCCTCAGCGACGCCTGGGCAAACGGCCAGGTGATTGCCGCCTGTCAAAACGACGTCTTTATAACCATTTCGCCGCTTTTTCACGTTTTTGGGCAGGTCAACGTCCTATTAACCGCCATGATGGCCGGGGCAAGCGTCGTTCTGGTCAGACGTTTTTCTCCCCGAAGCATTCTCAAGGCCATTGCACAACACCGGGTAAGCTTTATGGCGGCAGTGCCCACCATGTATCAGACCATGCTCGCCCATCTGGCCCAAACAAAGGGTGCTTACGACCTATCCTCCCTCCGGGTCTGCCACTCGGGCGCAGCTCCCATGAGTGTTACGCTTTTTCACGAGGTCGAATCCATTTTTGGAGCGCCCGTACAGGAAGGCTACGGATTGTCGGAAGCCTCTTCCATCGTGACGTCCAATCCGCTAACGGGCTGCCGGAAACCGGGTTCGGTCGGCCAACCCCTGCCAGGACTGGCCTTGAAAATCATCGGTGAAGCGGATCAAGCCCTGGCAGCCGAAGCAGTGGGAGAAGTCTGCGTCAAAGGGCCCACGGTGATGCAAGGCTATTTTCAAAAGCCAACGCTGACCCAGAACATCCTCTCAGCCGATGGGTGGCTGCGGACGGGAGATATGGGCTACCTGGACGCCGATGGTTATCTGCACCTGATGGATCGCGCCGATGACCTGATGAATATTGGCGGCATAAAGGTTTATCCCAGGGAGGTGGAGGAAGTCTTGTACCGGCATCCCGCCGTTGCTGCGGCGGTTGTCCTGGGCGTGGCCTCCAAGCGGGATACCCACCGCGTCAAGGCTTACGTTACACTTCGCGAAGGCTATCAGCTAAACGCCAGGGAACTCCAGGCCCATTGCCGTTCTTTTCTGGCGCCTTATAAAATCCCCCAAAGCGTGTCCTTCGTGGATGAGATTCCAAAAGGCGCTACGGGCAAAATTTTACGGCATGCGTTACGGCAAAAAGAGCCGTCACCTTATTAATGGCTTGAATCAAAAAGCTTTACCACCAGGAGCGGCGGCCATGGCAACGGCGCTCTGATGGCCGAGAAAACGAATGACTGAGTCAAACACCAACTGCCGCTCGGAATCCAGCATGACCACGTGGTTCGAGTTCTGAAGCCAGATCATTTCCTTCAAGTCCGATCCCAGATGTTCATAGAGGTATTGGGCGCCGGAAGGATCCACCACCCGGTCGCGATGCGACATCATCACCAGTGAGGGGTTTTGGATGTTGGCCAGATGCGGTTTGATATCGGCAATCAGTTGCAGGGCGCTGTTAACCGCCGAAAGGTTGAATGTTCGGTAGTATGCGGCGGTCTTGGCATAGCAGATCATTTCACGGTCATTGATGGGAGGGCCGCCAACACGGGGCACATGCGGCAAGACTCTACAAATACGGGGAATCAGGCGCTCCACATCGACAATTCGGCTATACCAGCTTCGCTTGATGTTAATAAAGGGACTGAGCAGCACCAGTTTATCCACATAATGGCGTTCATTATGCTCATGGGCCAGTTTCAGCGCCAACGGACAGCCCGTTGAGAACCCAATCAGCGAAACACGCTCATAATTAGCGATTAATGCTTCATAAGTTTCTGAAATATGGCCATACCAGTCCTGCCAGGCGGAGATGGGCATCCTGAACGATGGGCGGTCGTGCCCGGGATAGTTGATGCCGCGAACGGTGAAACCCGCCTCGTGCATCTGGCTTGCCAGCCACTGCATTTCATAAACGCCACCACCAAGACCGTGCAGCAGAAGACAGGCCTCTTTGGGCCTTTGGGTGCTTTGCCAATAGAATGGAGCGTTTTGAAGCATGAGAGTCAGAATCAATACAAAACGAATGGTCTTATCTTAAGGCGATTACGGAGACAAAAACAGAGCAATTGGTATGATTTTCCGGCCTTACAGCCTCATCCAAATGGCGGTTTAAGCCAAATATGGCTATTCCAGGCAGAATGTAAGCAAATGTAAACAAAATGATATCCATTGGCAATCTGGCGGACATATATTTGTTTATTTAATCAAGCGGTATCCACAAGATATCGTTCCGCTTATCTACCCCTCCATCTTATCTCTCAACTTAAATGCCGTGTACTTCGTGTATCTCAACAAGTCAGGAGTTGCCTCACCATGATTAACTTTTCTCCTATCTCATTCTCTCAAGCTTCTCTCAACCAATTGCCCGCCATTCAGTCTTTTAACGGAAATGGTAATGGTAACGGAAATGCGGGCGCCAACCGCATGAACCATTTTGCCCCTCCCCACGCGGCGCAAACCATGATTGCCCTGATGCACAGCATGATTTCTATGATGCAATTTTTTATCCAGCACTGCATGACGCAACAGCCACCAGCACCCCCACCGTACAATTACCCCCCGGCCCCAACTCCCACACCAACGCCTACCCCTACTCCAACCCCCACACCTTCTCCTGCAATCAAAGGTTCGGCTGGCTTAGTGGGCGATCCTGACTTTATGCTCTTTACACCCCAGCTTCAAAACGTCGCCGAACTCGACCCGCTCAAGTCTTTTGAATCCGGCATTGCAGAAGGACAAACCGTAAGCCTTCTCAACGACGCGGACGCTGGCGGTATTGATGTCTCAGGCACCGGCGTGCAAGTAGACCCGGCCAACGGCAACAGTATCGGTATCGGCAATGTCGCCATCGGCGTCGGTGAGCAAAGCGTTCAATTCGCCAATAACGGTGATCTGGTCATCGACGGTGAAGTGGTAGGAAACATCAATGACGCTGGTTTTATTGACGGCATTCAACTTGAAAACGGCGCTGTCATTTCCACCGCCAACCGGATTGATGATGGTGAAGGCAACCTGGCGGAGCGCTTCGTCCTTAGAAACGGCGAGTATGAAGTGACTGCAGCCCTTAGAAGCCCTCACGAAGATTCCGCTAACTACTACGATATGAACTTCGAGGAACTGACCAATACTGCTGCCAACAATGCGACCGGCTTTCAGGTCAATGTTGCAGGCTTCGGTAACATCGGCATCGCGGATCTCCTGCGCCTCGAACTGGACAGCTAAGCTATAATAATCGACCAAACCCCCTTCTCTTCTATGAAGAGAGGGGGGTTTCTTTCTTCTCCCCTGGCCAATAAAAAAGCCGCCGGAGTCCATTCAGGCGGCTTATGATGATTGCGCGTTTTGATACTGTGGTACTTAACGTCGCCAGGCGTCGTGCTAGTTTTGGAGCAATTGCAGAGCAAGCCCCGTGGTCTGGTTCGCCTGGGAAAGAATGGTTGCCGAAGCCTGTTGCAGAATCTGGTTCCGCGTCATATTGGCTGATTCCATCGCCACATCGACGTTTCTGATTCTGGACTCGGCGGAAGAGAGGTTCTCGATACTGTTGAGCAGGTTGTTGGCGGCGCCTTCAAGACGGTTGACGTAAGCGCCGAGCGTTGCGCGCTTGCTCAACAAAGTGGAGATCGCCGTATCGATGACACCCAGATAGGTTCTGGCCGTTGTGCTGTCGGTCACCGCGGTGGTGGCCAGAGCCGTAAGACCAAGACCCCCTGCCGATGTCGCCACCGAAGCGCGGGTTTCACCCAGCGCGCCGATGATGTCAAGCGCGTCCACCGTAGCGTTATTGTTGGGGCCAAGCTGAATAAAGAAGCTCGCCGGTGTTGAGGAGTTCAGTAACTGAACACCGTTGAAACGCGACGCGTTTGCGATACGGTCAATATCCGCCCGGAGTTGGTCAATTTCCGATCCGATGGCCAGACGTTGAGCGGTGGCGTAGGTATCGTTAGCTGACTGGACGACCAGTTCGCGGATTCGCTGCAGGTTATTGGTAATCGTCTCAAACGAGCCGTCGGCGATATTTAAAAGATTGAGGCCATCTTGGACGTTATCGTAAGCTTTTTGTGAACCGCGGATTTGCGAGCGCAAGCCTTCGGATAATTGAAGGCCCGCGGCGTCATCGCCTGCGCGGTTGATTCTGTAACCGGACGCCAGCTTTTCCAATGACTTGGACAACAAGCTGGTGTTGTTGGTCAAGTTTCGCTGGGCGTTCATCGACATCGTATTGGTGTTAATCACTAGTGGCATTGGTTGGACTCCTTAATCATTTTCGCGCTGAAGCTTTTCGGTTTTAGCGCTTCGGCGCAGGCTTACGCAACCTGACACACACCGGCATTATCAAAAACGCGCTGGGCCGGTCTGGCAGGGTTACGGCGGTGTATCACGCATACACGTCGCCGTGAATTTCACTTAAACTTTCAATTGTTCGGGATAAGCGACAACGGTAAATTGGAATTGAATTTGGACTGTTGATTTACTCGCTGTTGTATACCGCCTATCCGCGCGAATCATCCATGATTTCAACTGGGTGGGGGGTTCGTTTCGTGTGTTTACCTCCGGTTAATTAATGGCAATCACAAGTTACGGCTGCTCGCTTATTCCGAGCAATTGTCGTTTGAGTGAAAAGGGGACTTTGGGAGAAATTTAAAATAGCGTTTATTTCTAACTTCTCTGTTGATTTGGGACTCGTTCTGTTTCTTCACACCAGTCCTTTCGGAGCGCTCGTGTGGAAACTTGAAACAAAGCGCCAAAACTCCCCCCGATGGAGGAGCGTTGGGCATCTGAAAAAAACCATCAAAACGCAATAAACAAAGGGCTTTTAAGACATGAGGGGGCAACGCTTCCACTCCCGTATCCAAAGGGGACACGCCTCCTTCATCCGGTGGAGGCTGTGATGAAGTCGTCAGGAGAATAGAAAAAAAGAAAGGGCTTGGGGACAAGCCCCAAACCCGGTTTGCGAAACAATTGAACTATAGATTTATTAGCCCAGTAGCCGAAGCGCCAGGGACGGCGCTTGGTTCGCCTGAGACAACACCGTAGCCGAGGCTTGCTGGAGAATCTGATTACGTGTCATGTTGGCTGATTCAGCCGCCACGTCCACGTTACGGATTCTCGATTCAGCCGAAGACTGGTTCTCGATGCTGTTCAGCAGGTTACTGGCGGCGCCTTCCAGACGGTTAACGAACGCGCCCAACGCGGCACGGTTCGTATTGAGCGTCGTGAGCGCCGAATCAATGGTGCCGATGTAATCCTGCGCAGTGGCATGCGAGGTGATATAGGTGTTTGCTGAGGTTGCGATGGCAAGACCGGTTGTGGTCATATCATCCAACGCCCCACCAATATCCAGCGCATCCACCGTCGCCGAATCGTTGGCGCCAAGTTGAATGTTGTAACTGCCGGGAGGGGTTGCACCCAGGAGACTCACACCATTGAACATGGAGGCTTCGGCAATACGGTCAATATCGTCGCGCAGCGCGTCCATCTCTGTCGTGATGGCATCCCGCTGTGCGGACGAGTACGTATCGTTGGCCGCCTGAACGGCCAGTTCCCGCATCCGTTGCAAGTTGTTGGTGATCGTATCCATAGAGCCGTCTGCAATGTTCAGTACGTTAATCCCATCCTGAACGTTGTCATAGGCTTTCTGACTTCCCCTGATCTGAGCGCGCAGGTTTTCCGATAACTGCAAGCCTGCCGCATCATCCCCAGCACGGTTGATCCTGTAACCAGAAGCCAGCTTTTCCAATGACTTAGACAACATGTTGGTGTTGTTAGTCAAATGGCGCTGAGCATTAATGGACATCGTGTTGGTATTTATCGCTAATGGCATTTCAAACTCCTTTTCAAATACGGACAGCATCCTTGCTGCCTATTAGCTCTTGTTTTAAATGTGTGCAAAGTCGACCTGACCTTCGCACAACGTTTTCCCATCTTTGACGCAGAAGGGAACCCCGTTGGCAAGGCGGTTGGCGACAACCGCACCTGCCAAACGGAATGCTTTGGTTTTATTAACCGCCCAGTAACCGAAGCGCAAGCGACGGTGCCTGGTTCGCCTGAGACAACACCGTAGCCGAGGCTTGCTGCAGAATCTGGTTACGGGTCATGTTGGCTGATTCAGCCGCCACGTCGACGTTACGGATTCTCGATTCAGCCGAGGACTGGTTCTCGATGCTGTTCAACAGATTGCTTGCAGCGCCTTCCAGACGGTTGACGAAAGCGCCTAACGCGGCACGGTTGGTATTCAACGTGCTGAGCGCGTTATCAATCGAGCCGATGTACAATTGCGCGGTCGAGTTGGTGGTAATGTTGGTGGCCGCGGAGGTGAGCGCAAGACCCGAAGAGGTCATCGAATCCAACGCATCCCCAATGTTTAACGCATCCACTGTGGCCGAATCATTGGCGCCAAGCTGAATGAAGAAGTTGGCCGGGGCCGTTGTCCCCAGAAGCGTCACCCCATTGAACTGGGCAGCTTCTGCGATACGGTCAATATCACTCCGCAGCGCTTCCATTTCAGTGGTGATGGCCGAACGCTGTTCGGTCGAATACGTGTCGTTGGCCGCCTGCACCGCCAGCTCGCGCATCCGCTGCAGGTTGTTGGTGATCGTGTCCATCGAGCCGTCAGCGATGTTCAAAACATTGATACCGTCCTGAACGTTCGCATAAGCTTTTTGGGAACCGCGAATTTGTGCACGCAGGTTTTCGGATAACTGCAAGCCTGCCGCATCGTCGCCTGCACGGTTGATGCGATAGCCGGACGCCAGTTTCTCAAGTGACTTGGACAACATGTTGGTGTTGTTGGTCAAATGGCGTTGGGCGTTAATCGACATCGTGTTGGTGTTAATCGCTAGAGGCATTTTCTTAAACTCCTTTTTAAGTTTCGCCAGCATCCTTGCTGTCGTCTAGGGGCTGTCGTCTGGTGGGTGCCGTTTGCGCGGAGGTGATCCATTCCTACGGATTTGCTCGCCGCGCGTTTTGGTTGGGACATTTTAAAAAATGAATGGGGTAACCATTGAGGGAGGAAAGAGGCAGGCGTTGCTATTTAAGTCGCGGCCTGCCGTTTCCGCCATTTTCATTCAGGAGTGCCTAGCCGCCCAGTAACCGCAAGGCAAGGGACGGTGCCTGGTTCGCCTGAGACAGCACCGTAGCCGAGGCCTGCTGTAGAATCTGGTTCCGCGTCATGTTGGCCGATTCAGCCGCCACGTCCACGTTACGGATTCTCGATTCAGCCGAGGACTGGTTCTCAATACTGTTCAACAGGTTGCTGGCAGCGCCTTCCAGACGGTTCACGAAAGCGCCGAGGGAGGCACGTTTCGTGTTCACCAGATCCAACGCGCTATCCAACTGGGTGATATAGTTTTGCGCGGAGGTGTTGTTGGTGACCGTCGCGTTGGCTGTCGTGGTCAGGTTCAAGCCACCGGCAGTGCTGGCGCGGGCATCGCCCAAAGCAGTAACGATATTCAGTGCATCGACTGTTGCCGAATCGTTGGCGCCAAGCTGGATGGAGAAGCTGGCTGGCGTTGTGGTGTTCAGCAGGTTGATGCCGTTGAAAATCGCCGCGTTTGCGATACGGTCAATATCACTGCGCAGCGCGTCCATCTCGGTTGTGATGGCCGAACGCTGGGCGGTGGAGTACGTATCGTTGGCCGCCTGCACCGCCAGCTCGCGCATCCGCTGCAGGTTGTTGGTGATCGTATCCAGAGAGCCGTCGGCGATGTTCAGAACGTTAATGCCATCCTGAACGTTATCGTAGGCTTTTTGCGAACCACGAATTTGCGCGCGCAGGTTTTCGGATAATTGAAGACCCGCCGCATCATCTCCCGCGCGGTTGATACGATAGCCAGAAGCCAGCTTTTCCAATGACTTGGACAACATGTTGGTGTTGTTGGTCAAAT
>JAYKHP010000002.1:0-11729 GCA_035285165.1 Vampirovibrionales bacterium
CTTCAGTATCGGTGTCGGTGTCAGTATCACCGTAGACCGGGGGGACTTCAGTATCGGTATCGGTATCGGTGTCAGTATCACCATAGACCGGGGGAACTTCAGTATCGGTGTCGGTGTCAGTATCACCATAGACCGGGGGAACTTCAGTATCGGTGTCGGTGTCAGTATCACCATAGACCGGCGGGACTTCAGTATCGGTATCGGTATCGGTATCGGTGTCGGTGTCAGTATCACCATAGACCGGCGGGACTTCAGTATCGGTATCCGTGTCGGTGTCAGTATCCGTGTCAGTATTTCCATAAATGCCGCCCGAATTGCCTTGATCGGCCGCTTCTTCAGCGCCGTCATCTCCGGCATCGGCATCATTATCAGCGTCATCGCTGTTGTCACAACCACCTGAATTTCCGGCATTACCAGCATTTCCGGCATTTCCTGCGTCGCCAGCGTTACCTGAATTTCCGGCGTTACCGGCATTACCAGCATTTCCGGCGTTACCTGAATTACCCGCATTTCCAGAATCACCGTTATCGCTGTCATCGATTAAGGTGCTGGCCTGATTGTTCGCCATATTGCTGAACATGCTGATCATCAATTGGAGCATCATTTGCAATAACTGAATCAGGAGGGACTGCACTGAGCCCATCCCCACCGGTGATGCCACCGACATCGTCGTGGCGGGAGCCAGCAAGGATGTATTGGCAAGCGGTGTATTGGGAACCACGGTTGTTGTGGCGGGGACGTTCAGCGTGGGGGATGCTGCTAATCCGGTGTTTAAAGGAGTGGAAAATGCGGAAGGAAGACTGTTCACCATAACTGGCTTAACCTCTCTGTTTACGTGTGTATGACGTAAGTCTGTGTCATAAGGCGCTCTATTGTTTTGCCCGTAAAATCTATAACTGGAATAACGCCTGTAACGGTGATACCGTCCAGTACGAAAGGGGAAAAAGTTGAGTTCAGCCTGTCTCATCCTGCTTTAAGAATTTAAATTGGCCTATGTTAAGGATGAGGTGGGGAGTATATATAAAAATAAAAACATTTATTTAGAGCGAATTGCTCCGTAAAATTACTGATATGGTTACACGGTCGTTTGCCACGGCGTTTTGGTTCAAATACCCTGTTAGACCAGCCGGTGCTGCATCATCCAACCCAGAGGCAGCCCGACAATACGATGGTTGAAAAACGCCAGAAACCTGGGCTGATGTCCCGTATAATAGCGCTCCACCAGTCGAATGGCTGAAGCCACCTGCTGACGGCTGACGAGCTGGTGCGTGTGGTCTAATCCCTCTATTTCAGAAAGCACTGTGGCGTACCAACGCACCAGGATAACGGCCAGCAAGGCAATTGCAATTAAGCTTGCACCCCAATGCCCCTGAGAAAGAAGCACATGCCGATGCAGGATGGCATAGGCAAAGGACTTTAAAAGCCTCTCGGCAGACGCATCCCATACGGCGTCGTTGGTTTCAAATACGCCCGGCAGCCGTAACGAGCCAAACACGTAAGGGTCTTGATACGCACGTTTCCGCAATAGCTGAATACGGCTCAGCGTTCCATAGGGTTTTCTTAAAAAAAGCAACAGCAAAAAACTTTTGCAGATGCCAGAAAGCTTAAAACCAGAAAGTTTAAAAGTGGATGTGTTTGCTTGCGGCGGCTGGTAAAAAAGATGGCCGTACAAAATAAGCCGAGCAGCCTTAAGAGCGCTTTCAGCGCTGAGCGAGGGATCCGTAAAAACCGGTTTTAATTGGGACAGTCTTTGCAGATACTCTGCCCAGGACACGCGTTGAAAAAATGAAAGGCGAACATTTTGTGGCGCGTTTTGCAGGGGCAGCGTCTCCTGCCAGGCTGTTTCCGGCACGATGGCGGCGAATGTGTCGAGCAAATCCTCCGCCACGTGCTTGCAGGAGGCCGAACAGTCAAACAGGCGTGTGGGACTCTTCTTAGAGGCTGACGGCAAGGAAAGACCGGCAAAGGGAAAGCTGAGACATTCAGAAGGCTTCAGTCGCTTGCCTTCATGTTGTTCAATCAGGCATTGACGTGCATCACCCAGAAAGACGCAGCTTTTATCGGGGCGGTGAGGAATCAGCCAATGCTCGGCGTTTTCCCGGCTAAGACGTTTTCCAAATTGCGCCAGGCGTTCCTTCACCCATTGCCGTGCTTGCAGCTCCAGCGCTTTTTCCGTTTCAATGCGAATCAGGATACTGTTACAGCACTCGCCACATTGGCTGCAGGAAAATGTCACGGCAGGCGCATCCGTCATTCCCGCAAAAGCGGGAATCTCCCCAATTGCCTCTTTTGTTTTCATCGCCATTTAGTACTCATTCAATGCTAGCCATGGGCATTCCCGCTTTTGTGGGAATGACAATAAGTCAATTATAAAGAATACTAGCCTTACTAAAAGTTTTTTACTTACAATAGGCGCATGCATCCTATTTTATTTGAAATTGCGGGATTTCCCATTTACAGTTTCGGCCTGCTGGTGGGCGCGGCCTTTATCGCCGCAACGGCGTTGGCGGCGTATCGCGCAAACAGGATGGGGCAAAGCCCGGAAGGGATGGTCGAGGCGGCTTGCTGGATTATCGCCTCAGGCATTCTCGGGGCGAGGCTTTGTTATTTTATCTTCTTTCCGGCGCTATTTCTTGAAGATCCGCTAGGCTCGCTGCTTAGTCGGGGCGGACTGGTCTGGTATGGCGGCATGATCTCAGTACTGGCCACGATGGGCATCATCGCCAAGCGCAAGCGTATTCCTTTTCTTCTGTTTTTGGACATCTGGGCGATGCCCGCAGCGTTGGGGCTTGCCATTGGCAGGCTAGGCTGCTTAATGGCGGGCTGCTGTTTCGGCGCGCCTTGCGATCTGCCCTGGGCCGTTCAGTATCCGGCGGGTCACGAAACTTTTCCCACCCACGTCCATCCCTCGCCTTTGTATGAAACCCTCTCCCTGCTGGTACTAATGGGGCTGATGAACTGGCATGAGAAAAAAGAGGGACATCGGGTCGGGCATTCGTCCGTGTGGTTTTTGGTGGGGTATGGTGTGATTCGCTTTGTGGGCGAATATTTCAGGGGAGATCGCCTCGTCTGGCTTCAGGCAGTCAATCTCAGCGCGTCACAGGTGATCAGCCTGGCGGGCATTGTCTGCGGCTTGCTGCTGCTATGGATTGTTTCTTGGGGAAAGACCCATCCCGTTAACGCCAGCAAAGCGACATCGTCCTCACTGTAATCGCTTAATTCTGCTGCATCAATAACACCGTGGCGCTTGCAGCAATCGCTTCGCTTGTGCCAACGGGCGGAAATTTTTCTGCCGTCTTCGCTTTGAGGCTGACCGCATCAAGCGGCAGCGACAGTTTAGTGGCAAGCAGCTCTCGAATCGCAAGCTTATAAGGATAAAGCTTCGGCGTTTCCAGAAAAACCGTCATATCGACGTTTACAACTTGATAGCCCGCTTCTTCCAGCAAGATTAAAACCCGATCCAGCAACAGCAAACTGGAGATGTTTTTATACTGCGGATCACTTGGTGGAAAATGATCGCCGATATCGCCAAGACCGGCAGCGCCCAGCAGGGCGTCAATTAGCGCATGGAGCAGCGCGTCGCCATCGGAATGGGCATCACTTCCCAAAGGGCTTTCCACTGGCACGCCGCCAATCCAAAGCGGCTTGCCCGGCACCAGCCGATGAATGTCATAGCCTTGTCCAACACGGGTCGCCATCACTGGTCTTTCTCTATTTCTGTATGCTCTTAGCCTTTAAGGCGAGTAGGACTTTATCGGCATATCGCCTAAAACAAACTGCTCGATAGCCTCGGCCACGCCGTCTTCCTCAATGGGCCCGGTGACGTAATTGGCAAACGCCTTGACCTCATCCGGCGCATTACCCATGGCAACCCCGATGCCCGCGCCTTTGATCATCGAGAGATCGTTGCCCTGATCACCGATGGCCATGACTTCTTCAGGCTTGATGTGCCAGATGTTCAACAAGTGCTGAATCGCATTCCATTTGGAACTGTCCACGTCGATCATCTCGCAGAAATTACTCCTGGAGCGGCAATAAGAGAGTTGTCCAGCAAACTGCCGTTCCAGCTCAACGAGAAGTTCACTGACGCGATGGTTGTCAATCACCATGATTTTTGTGGGCGCGTCACTCATCACGCTCAGCAGGTCGTTGGTTTTCTTGGGTTCTATGCCCGAGGTTCTGGCGTAGAACGTAGCATGCGCGTTGTCATGCGTTGTCCAGAGATGATCGTTGACATAGAGATTGATATCGAATTTCTGCTCCAGCAAAAATTTCAGCAAAGTTTCCGCCGTGGCAAGCTTTATCGGGTTATGGTAGCGCAGGGAATAATCCGCGTCTAGATTGCGGATCATCGCGCCCTGATAGGTAATCAGCGGTTCTGTTACGCCGAGGGACTGGGCGAAGGGAACGGCCGAGAAAAACATCCGCCCGGTTGCAATCACCACTTTCACGTCGCCCTGTGTGATCAGATGCTTCAGGAGCTTTTGCGTTCGTTCGGAAATCGTCAGTGACTCGTTGACAATGGTGCCATCCAAATCAAGCGCGACAACTTTAATGGGGCTGTGAAACTCAGACATATCGTTGTTTTCAGACTTACGGGACGTTGTCATTGAGAATGGGAGGAGCGGGTAAATTGCTGTGGCTGGCCTGTAAGGCGTTGATTTGCGCCTCTGTGACGGCCTCCACCGTAGCACGATAAACAGGCGAGAGCAAATCGGGATGAACGGTTTGAGAGGTCAGTAAGGCGCCGCTGTTTTCGCCAAGCGTAAAGGGGTTTGCCGTACTGAAGGCCACGACAAAATCGCCACTGGTCGTGTCCATCGTACTGCCCATCGCGCCAACGCCCAGGGCGCTGCGATTGGCGAGTTGTTTGAGCTGCGTTGGATTCAACGGCAGATCCGTTGCAATCACCGTAATAATCGATCCTTGTCTCGATCTGGGATTCGGTCTGAAGCTGGGCGCTTTGGTCTGTACGGACACTTCCGCTTTAGCTTTGTCACTGCTTATAGCTCTATCCAGGCTGTCTTTTTGGCGAAGCGTTTCAAGTGAGCCGTAACGCTTTTCAAGCGCGTTGCGAATAAACGGGTTCATCACATCCAGCCTGCTATGATTCGCGTTGAGCAGAACCCCGATGGTGTACCACTTGCCATCCACCATCACCTTGCGCGACGCCGAGCCGATACCCGCATGAAGCTCGAAACTTCGCATGCCGGTGCCTGCCCCCACCCGCCCTTGCTCAACCGGGCCGCCTCGCGCGGATTCTATAGCCGCCACCGCATCTTGCGGCGTGACGGCCGAGAGATCGTCAATGGTGTTAAAAAAGCCGTCGTAGCATTCGCCGACAATTGGCAGTTGACCGCCCCACTGGCCCGGATAACGGGTTTGGAAATATTTGTGGACGCCCTGGTGAACCGCCCCCACTGAAAAAGTATTGGTTAAAAGAATCGGTGTGTTCAAAACGCCAAAAGTTTCCAACGGGGCAAGACCCGTCATCTCGCCGTTGCCGTTTAAATTCGAGCCGGCAGCCCAAAGCCCCACCCTAGCCAAGTTACCGTTGTGGGGAAGAATTGCCGTTACGCCGGTGCGAAGGGTATGGGGGCTATCCTGCTTAACGGTCGCGTGGCCCACCCGAACCCCTGGCACATCGGTAATGGCGTTGTAAGGGCCCGGATTAAAACGCCACTGGGGCAAAAGCAGCCGAAGCGGCTTGAAGCTGGTGCCCGGCTGCAATGCCTGCTCGGAAGGCTTCACCCGGACATCGATAACATCAGGGGTGTTCGACCCGCTCGTCTTGAGTCGCGCAAGCTGTAGAGACTGATCGAGCTTTTGTCCCGCCCTTGGGGCAGGCTCAGGATAAATCGGCGGCGGGGTAAAGATCATGCAGCAGCTTTCTTAAACGCCAAAACGTCAGACAAGTTTATTTTAACAGGCCGCTTTAGCTTATCCCTAGCGCACTTGCTGGCCACGCTGCAGAAACAATGCGTTTGGCAGGGGCTTGAAACCGCTTTGCAGGTAAAACCGGTGCGAAGGGTTTTCGATGTTGGTATGATCCGCTGAAAGCGTTGCAATGGAGGTTTCCCCTCCGTTTTCCTCGTTGACGCGCTGCTGGAATTCGCGAATCAGCGAAGGGCCGACATTCTGGCGATGATACTCAGGTTCGACCATCACGTACTGCAAAAACGCGTACTCGCCATAGTTGGTACCACCTGCGGCGGCAATCACGTCACCATCAGCGTTGGCTGCGGCCACCACCACCGGTTGCGGATGCAGCACATTGGCCGCACGAAGCGGTTCGTTCACCGTATCGAGGGCGCCCTGGGTTTTCTTGTCCCAACCAGAAGCGCTGGCAAGCCGCGTAAACGTATCCTCATCCAGCTCGCGGATAGCGGATTTATACTCAATCTCTTCAGGCGCGCTCGTAAGCGCGGCCAAAGGTTGCGGGGCTTGAGAAGCTTGTGGGAAATACCCCAGTTGCGGTGTGTAGGGGGCATACGCCTGGGGGTTGGCGGTTTGCGGATAATAAGGCATACCCATCGTGAAGGTTCCTGTTTATTTAAAGAGCGGCAGTAGCTCCAAAATGGAGAATCAGAACAGATAACAACTGGGCATATAAAACCCAAACATGGATTTTTGCCGCTAGCTGTAATCACTCTAGCCAAAAGCTTTTGGTAACTTATATGGTTTTGCCGCTGAAGGTTTTATCTTCCTCGCACCAGCGCTTGGAAATTTTGAACAGCTCTTCCAAGGCATAAACCAGCTCCTGGCCTCGATCGGACAGGCCGTAAGTGACCTGCGGCGGGATAGTGGGAACATGATCGCGGAAGATGATACCGGCATCCTCCAGCATCCTGACGCGCTCGGTCAGCACCTTGGAAGACAAGCCCGGCACGCTGCGCTTGAGAACACCGAAACGCATCGGCCCCTGGGTATGTAACTGCCAAAGGATATAACAAGTCCATTGCCCCATCAGAAGGCGCAGCAGCCGATCCATGGAGCAGCCAATGGGGCTTTGGGGAAGTTTTAATGTTGTCTTGGGTGCCATGGTGTTACGGGTTTCCACTAACGAAAGGCTAGACTAATGGTTACCAGACGGTAGCTACTTTTCAAATCGTTCAGATTAAGTCTATACTACTTAAACAAAAAGTTACTTATAGTAACCAGATTACTCTAGATTACTACAAGCCCCTGAGCATCGCAAGCTCCTTGGTGCTCACTTTACAAAAACGAAAATGCAAGAACAAAAAAAGGACAACCGCAGATGAGTACTGTCACCGTTTCTGAAAAACTGAAATCCTTGGCCCTGGATTTGACCAGGGAGTACCCCAGAAGCCCCCGCGCTGTTCTGGGTGGACACGTCATTGCAGCCCGCGTTCTGGACAAGTGCCGCGCGATTTTAAACGGAACGGGCGAAGACTATAATTTTAACTGTCCCCTGGATCGCATCTTTTTTGACGCCTCGGGTCTGGATGCAAACGAGTTTGAAGCGCTTGCCGCCAGCGGGGCTTCCGATGATGAAATGGGGGAATGGATCAAAAAGCATTCCAAGCTGAATACGCCTGAAGCATTGGTGCAATGGAACAACGAATGGCGCTTTAAGACCATTGACAAGCTGCCCATGCGCTTGCAACTCTTTTTTGAAGATACCCTTGCCCACGAGTTTGAGCAGAAACGGATCATCTATTTCTTTGACAAACTGGATTGCGATGAAAAACGACTGTAACGACTTATTCCCTTATTCCAATGAGTAATAGGCAGTCCGGCACGCTTCATCTAAAATTCTTTCACGCATAAGCATAAGAGATTACCCCTGCCTTTCGCTTTGGCAATGACCAATGAAAATGGAGACATACCCCATCATGGCCCAAATGCTTACCAATCACCTTGACCCACCGGTGTCGCTTCAGGAATCGAGGCAAGGCGGTACACCAGTTTTAAAAAATTTCGACCATCAAAGAACGCTGCCTGAATGGCACGATTGGAAATGGCAATTCCGAAACCGAATCACTTCTCTTGATGAACTGAAGCAGTATATCCCGGTCACCTCCGATGAGGAGAAAGCGTTTCAGGCGGCAGGCAAGAATTTGCCTTTTGCGATTACGCCTTTTTACTTGGGCCAGATTGATCTGCAAAACCCGAACGACCCCATTCGAAAAACCGTCATTCCGCGCATTGCCGAATTTACCACCACCCGAGAGGAAATGGTTGACCCCTGCGGCGAAGATCACGACATGGTGGCACCCGGGCTTGTGCACCGTTATCCAGATCGCGTGCTGTTTTTGGTGAACGAAACCTGCTCGGTTTATTGTCGCTACTGCACGCGCAGCAGACTAGTCGGCAGCGGCGAGCATAGCGTTGATTTTCAGGCGGCTTACGACTATTTGAGAAAAACGCCCGCCGTTCGCGATGTCTTGATTTCAGGCGGTGATCCATTGGTTATGGCGGATCACAAGCTGGATGAGATTATTAAAAATCTCAAAAGCATCCCGCACATTGATATCGTGCGCATCGGCACGAAAATTCCCGTGGTGTTGCCACAACGGATTACGGATGATTTACTCAATGTCCTCAAGCAATACCATCCGTTTTACATGAGCATCCACTTCCTGCACCCCGATGAAATTACGCCGGAAGTTGAAGCGGTCTGCAACCGCATCGCCGATGCCGGTATCCCGATGTTTAGCCAGACGGTACTGTTGAAAGGCGTTAATGACGATCCGGAAGTAATGAAGCGGTTGATGCTGAAGCTTTTAAAAATCCGCGTCAAGCCGTATTACATTTATCAGTGCGATCCGGTTCAGGGCACCTCGCATTTTAGAACCAGCGTTCAAAAAGGCATCGAGATTATGGAGCATCTGCGGGGCCACATTACCGGCTACGGTGTTCCCACCTATGTTATCGACGGCCCCGGCGGCGGCGGGAAAATTCCTGTTGCACCCAATTACGTGCTGGATATGGACGAAAGCAAAATAACCCTGCGCAATTACAAGCAGGAAGAGTACACCTACTTGTCGGGCCAATGATTAATCTTTATCGTTGCTTAGGAGCTATAAAAAGCTCACACAATGTAACCACTTGCGTCAATAATGCCGGGTCAGGAAGATGATCTCTGCCTGTCAAGAGGAATGGGTTATCCTGGCCGGAAAAATACCACAGGATAACCGGACGTTTTTGCTTAGCCGGAATCCATCGTTTTTTTTGATCGACCCATTTTTTTGAAAAAACCAATTCAGCGTATTGATAAGCAATTGGCAAGTGCTTCCAATCGTGTACTGCTCCTGGTGCTGCAAAACGGAAAAGAGGCTGTACTGGTTTTTTAGCAACAACCTGAATTGCACGCATTGGAATAGCAGTCTGCTTAATTGTCAGCGTATCTGTAATGCTGTCAGAACAGACAAAGCGATAGCTCTGCCGCCCTAACTTCGTCCTCTTAGGTTCTAACAAAAAGCGACCGCTGAAGCGATTTTCAATTATCGGTAGTCCAGACTGCATCGATTAGCTTGCACTACTTAAGGTCGTTTCAGCTTGTTTCAGCACATTACAAAACGGCTGTTGGGTTTGCAGGCCACCGGTTTGCGGGATGGTCAGCATTTTACAGGCGTCAATATGCTGATAATTCAAAATCTGGCTGATCTCGCGCAATTGGGCTATGGAAAGCTTAGGGCTTCTTGAAAACACCCAGTTCAGCTTGCGGCTGGGACCGGAGACGACCAGATAGTCATAGTTCTTGCCAAGCCCTGTCACCAGATAATCCACGCCCAACCAATATTGCCAGTTAAACAGCTTGACAAACGTGGAGCGAAATTCCCCGTTGGGGGTTGTTCCAGGGCGGTTGGCTGCCTTGGAGCGCAGGCGACCGGTGTAGGTTTTCAAAGATCCATCCGGCTTCTTGGCCTGAAAATAATCCTCATAGGTATACGCATCGACCGGTGTATAGCGGGTTAAGGCCTCGCGCTGATCTTTTTTCTCAAAGAAATAGGGCACAAAGGCAATCTCGTACCAGTCGCCCGCGTATTTCTTTAAATCCACCTGCGGCACAGGCTGAAGCGGCGGCAGCTTAGGCTTGGCGGACGCCGCAAGCGTGTTGGCGCTTAACCAGGTCGCACCTAGAACCAACCCGCCGATTAATAGATTTCTGCTTGTCGCGTTCATGCGGGCATATCCTTTCTAAAAAGTTATATACGCCTGATGATTACATCAAAAATAATTACATCCAAGCGCCACCATAAGGATCGCTGCTTTTACCTAACCCGTAGAGAATGTGTAAGGCGATACGCGCCAGAAGGGGCTGCTCCCGTATGATATCATCTCCCGTTAAAACGAGTGGATCGGCGGAATGGGGGGAGTTAGGGTCATACCAGATAGTTCCGACTGTAGATGCCATCTTATGTCCAGGCAATCGCTTACGCTTAATCGGGTATGTGAATTTCGCGCTTTGTGCGCGCATGTCTGAAACGCGAGTACTTAAGGCCAGTTCATCTCCAGGTTCTGGCATATAAATCTGCCGGGGAGAGTCCAAGGCCGTAATAAAAACATCCCTAAGCGGAATGTTATGGGGCCCTATCTGAAGGGTCTTATCTGAATCAATGTCCGCAAAACGAAACTTCGCCCATCCCTGGCGGTTTTGACCGTCCCATACCAGCGGCAGGCGCTCGCCAAATGTTATAGGCATCGTATCTATCCCCTGATTGCTTGTGATCATCAAAACCTAAGTAAATCCAAGCGTCAAGCACTAGATAAGACATGTTGGGTTCAGTTTTGGGTTTTCTCTATTATGTAAACAAAAATATCTTTTGATAATAATTCTCATTTACTGAGCATTTTATTTATCATCTAATATTCTCAGTTGAGAATAAGTCTCAATAATTGTTCTTATGATCTCCCAGTCTTTTCCCCGTATTTTTATTAACCAATCGAAGATCCTCTCCAATGCCCAGTATGGAACAACTTAAAACCGTAGGCCGCGCTTACGGACACTGGATTGAGCAACCCGCCGTGCTTTATAAAGCCGAAAAGATTGCCTACGGGCTTGGGGGGGTAGGCATTCTAGGCTTAGGCGCTGCTGATGTTTTCAGGGCGAAATCTCCCCAAGAGCGAAAAAAAATCGCAATCCGAGACACCTCTATTCTTGGGCTAACTGGGCTTTTTACGTTCCTGGCCGCGATGAAGTTCATGCGCCCCGTCGATCTCAAAGAACTCGCCGAAGACGTCATCCCGCCGATCAAAGAGCATTTGCCCCGACTCAAGCAAAAATATCCGGATATCAAACACCTTCTGGACAAGCTGCTGCACGTGAACGAAAAAGCCATTACGGATGGTCAAAAATCCTCCTTCTGGTCAACGCAGGTCAAAGATCATCTTTCCAAGGACGAGCTAAAAGAGCTGGTCGGCGCATTGCGAAAGAACGGCAAGCAGGGCAAGGCGGATCTGGATAGCATCCTGCCCATTGACGATGCAGGCAGCGGACATTTCTTCAAGGATGTTTGGGAAGACTGGAAAAAGGCCATTTCCTTCTTCGGCGTCGGTCTTGTGGCTTGCGTTTCAGGTTTGGGGGGCGGTTTGTTTGCCAACAAGCTCAATAACACCTCTTCCCAGGAAGCCACGGCCAACATGGTCAAAGAGGGCATTTTCCAGTTCATCGCCAATATTGCCCTGTGTGCGGTTGGGGCGATGATTGCCATGGCCACGCTCAATATCCCGGCGGTTCGCAAGGCCATCGGCAAACTAGGCTC
>JAYKHP010000003.1:0-332015 GCA_035285165.1 Vampirovibrionales bacterium
GGTTCAACGCCTTCTGATAGCGTGCCGCGTGCTGGGCTTCCACGCCCGTTAACGCCTTAAAACGCTTGGCCGCCTGCTTGAACATCGCCGCATGCGCCGCTGATTCTTCGGCCTGCTCCTGAAATTCGGCAACCGCATCAAGCTTGCCTTCTTTTCGTGCGGTGGCCTCAAATTCGGGGTACATCTGGTTGGTTTCGTAAAGCTCGCCCTCGATGGCAATGGCCAATAGTTTTTCCACGCTGTCAACGTCGGCTTTTGGGTATAACAGCTCCAGATGCGCGAAGGCATGAGAGGTTTCCTGATGGGCCGTTGTTTCAAACAATGCTGCGATTTCCTCGTTACCCAGCTCTCTTGCAAGTTTTGCAAAGTAAAGGTATTTTCGATTCGCCATCGACTCTCCGGCAAAGGCCGATTCGAGGTTCTTTTCCGTTTGGGTGTTAAAGCTTTTCATAATGAGGTGTCCTCCGTTTTTTTGCGTCGGTTGTTTTGTTCATTCACTCACTCATCATAGAAGCGCTTGGTTTATATCGCCAATACATAGAAGTTGTTTTATTGATAGCTAAAAGTTATTATTTAATTTATGAATATTAAAAACCCCAATATTACTGATCTCACTTTGAAAGATATTGCCTACGTTCTGGCCATTGCCCGCTTCAAAAGCTTCAGCCAGGCCGCGATTTATTGCGCGGTAAGCCAACCCGCGCTGAGCAAGCAGCTTAAACAGCTTGAAAACTCGCTGGGCGTGGCATTATTTGAGCGAAGCAAGCGCCATGTGCTGCTGACGCCTTCTGGCGAGCGCTTCGTCAAACAGGCGCAGGCCGTGATGGATGCGGCTGAAAAGCTCATCAACGTCACTCTGGACGATCACAGCCCCCTGTCGGGAACGCTTCGTATTGGCGTAATCGCATCGGCCTGTCCTTATCTTTTGCCGTATTTTGTGGGTGCGCTGAAGGACGCGTTTCCGAAGCTGGCACTTATTATCAACGAAGGCCTGACGGAAAATCTGGTTGAATCGCTTCGGCAGGGGGCGTTGGATGCGGTAATCGCCGCTACCACCTTTGAAGATGCCTCGCTTGCCAATATCCCCCTATTTTTTGAGCCGTTTTTACTGGCTTCTCGTAAAATCCAAAATGAAAAAGGCGCTCAAAACCAGCCTGAAAAGATTGATATCGCTGACATCGATAGCGAAACGATTCTGCTGCTTGAGGATGGCCATTGCCTGAAAGACCAGACGATGGAACTTTGCGCCATTCAGCCGACGGCCACGGCCTTGAATTTTCGCGCCACCAGCCTGGAAACGCTGCTTCAGATGACGGCGGGTGGGCTTGGTGTTTCGGTTATCCCAAGGCTTGCAGTGCCTCAATCATCTCAAATGTCTTCTGTCCTGAGGTTTTCGGAATTTAAAAACCAAAAGACCGGCAGACGAATGGCGCTATATTATCGAAAAAGCTATCCGGCGCTTGCCAACATCCGGGCGCTGGCAGAATTTATCAAGACCCATCTGCCTGCCACGGTTCGCGTAATAGAGCGCTAAATGCCGATGCAAGCGGGTTGGCAGCTTGGGCACAGGCCACTGAATTCCATTCGGTGGCTTTTGATTAAAAAACGGGTGCTGTTTTGCAAAGCGCCCACCAGGGCTTCGGTTCCCGGGCAGTGGACTTCCTCAATTTGCCCGCATTGTTCGCAGACCAGGAAGTGATGGCAATGATCGTGTTGTTCCAGCGCGCAAGCTTCTTCCTGATCCAGTGCGCATTTTCGTACCTTGCCGCTGCTGATGACCCGATGGATCAGATGGTTTTCCTCCAGGCAGTCGAGGATCCGGTAAATACTGACCGTATCGACTTGTTCCCCACGACGGCTCAGCGTGTCCTTGATTTCATAAGCCGAAAGCGGTTGCTCGGCCTCATCCAGAAGTTCAATGACGAGGCAGCGGGGCTTGGTGATGCGAAGCCCTTTTTCTTTGAGGATATTCAATGCAAGTTCAGGATAGCGCATAGGCAGATCATAAAAGTTAAATGTCGCTAGGAGAGTAAGCGACGATGCCCGTATCCTGATATAAAAGCGGGTCAAATGCAATATTTTGCAATAGGAAGCTTTAGCGGGATTGGCTGATTTTCTGCAGCGCTTCTCGGATTTCCTCAGGCACTGGGTAAAGCGCCTGATTGTCATCCAACTGGCGAAGAACGGCGTGGGCGCTTTTCGATTCAAACCCCACGGCCTGAAGGGTGTTGAGCAGTCGTGATTTCGCCTGGTGATCGTCATAGCCGCCGATACGGTCGCTGAGATATTCTTCGTATGCCTGGGCCAGAATTTCAAGGGCCAGGAGCTGCGCTTCCACCTGTTCGTTCATCTCGTTCATTCGAGAATCAGCCATTGACTCTACGGCGGTGGTGGCCTCTGTTTGGGACGCCTGGTGAAGCACGTCCGGTGAAACCAGCAGTACCAACTGGAAGCCTGGAATATTTTCCACTTCGATGGGGGAAACCAGCGTCGGACTGCTAAAGGCGTATGACGCGCCGCTGAGCAACGGGCAGAAGGCTATCGTCAATGTACTGAACAGCGATAAAACAAACTTACGGTTCACGCCAACGTACCTCACTCTTTTATAGTTCTTCTATACTTCCGCAACCGGCGCATTCGCTCTAAGCGTTTAGCTGCCATGGGCTTGATAGACCCATGCTCGGCAAAACCGCTTATAACTTAAGCAAATAACGTCCCACTTATCGGACAAGCTCTCTACACTCTAGTTTGGAGGAGCAGTCAGCAATTGAGATCCCCTAAACAGGGGAGAAATCGCTAACCCCTCATCCGGTCTTCGGCCACCTTCTCCCCTGGGGAGAAGGATATACCGGGCGTTATAGACATAATGGTGGCGCTTGTTGAAGCAAATAAACGAACAGACTCTTCCTTATTTCTTCAGACAAGCGTACACCATTTTTGATACTTTGTGTGGCGGGCCTTGGCCACATCGAAGTAAAGCGCCTGAATTTTCTTGCTGATCTCTCCCACCTCGCCGTTTCCAATGAGACGGCCGTCAATTTTGGTAATCGGCGCCACCTGTGCCGCGGTTCCACTGAAAAACGCCTCATCGGCGCAATAGACTTCCGTTCGATCGATAATGCGCTCTTCAACCGCAATGCCCAATTCCGCCGGGATAATTTCAAGCAGCGTTTCGCGCGTTATCCCTTCAAGGATATTTTCGGTTCTGGCTGGCGTAATGACTTTGCCGTTTCGCACCATGAAAAAATTCATCGCGCTGCCTTCCGAGACATTGCCTTCCTGCGTGAGCGTAATCACCTCGTCAAACCCCTGACGCTTGGCCTCGGTAATCATCAGCGCCGTGTTCATATAGGCCCCGGCAGCCTTGGCTCTGGGGGGAATCGCATTGTCATCCACGCGCCGCCAGGAGGAAACGGTAATGCATAAGCCCTTGTCAATCGGCACGTAATTTCCCAGCGGATGCGTCCATATCAGGTACGCCGTCTTGGCGTTATCCAGGCAGGGGCCGAGATTCATGCCGTCCTTATAAAGCGTAAAACGAATATAAAAATCCTGCTCGTGATGATTCTGCCTGACCAGCTCACAGGTTTGTTCGATGAGCGTTTCAATGTCTTCTTCCGGGGTCATAAAAAAGATGCGCGCATTATGCAGCAGGCGCTCCAAGTGTTCCCTCAGCCTGAAAACGCAGGCCTGTTTCTTTTCGGGTAGCCAGTAGGCGCGAATGCCCTCAAAAAGCGAGGTGCCATAGAGAAACGAATGGTTTTTGACACTGAGGTTCGCCTGGGAAAGGGGGACAAAGCCATTGTTGAAGAACACGATTTCTTCTGGACTTGAAACGGCTTGTGAAGAGGCTTGAGGGTTTGCAACTTTGGAATCGGAAATCGACATGGCAAAAATGACCTGTTTAAACTGACCTACTCTACTTATAAATATGCTTTACGATATCACACGCAGACAGGGGCGGGTTCGTTGGAGGGGTTGGTGTTGGCACCGCTCAAGAGACAGACGACCAGACGTTTTTCGCTTGGCAGGCAATCCAGCCTGAACAGCACCGGCGAGAGCGTTCCGCCGGAGGCGCCCTCAACATCAAGGCCAAGCTCGTGATTAACGAAACCAAGCCCGGCTTCCATATCCTGATCGCTCATTTCAGCCACCTGAACCCCAAGCGCGCGGAGGGTCGTTTCGTTGGCAGGCTCCATTTTCGTAACGCGGATGGCGTCCCCCAGCGGGCTTTCCAAATCCAAAAGTCGCAAGCCCACAAAGCGCAGGTTAACGTTTTTGAAAGTGGGATTCCATGAGGCCAACATTTTCATCGCGGTGGCAGTGCCGGTTAAAAGCCCACCGCCGCCAATCGGTGAAACCACCAGTAATTCTTCATAATTGCCGGCGCGTACCAGGGGCGCCAGTTGATTGAGCAATTCAACGCCGATGGTGCCTTGTCCGGCCACAACCCACGGGTCGCCATAAGGATCAAGATAATATTCCCCGGGCTCCGTGTTCTTGATAGCCCAATCGCGCGCCTCGTTAAACGTGTTGCCCTGCACTTCAAGCCGGGCCTCAACGCCCAGCGTCTCAAGCTTCGCCATTGCCAACGACAGCTTCAGGCGTTTGCACTCGGAGGTGTTGCTGGGAATAACCACGCGAACGCCGTCGGGTTTTAAAAGCTCTGCCGCCTTGAGAATCCCAAGCGCATGATTTCCGGTTGAAACACCAAGAAAACGTGTTGCCGTTTGATTCTCAAGCATTTTGGCCATCCCCACCACGGCGCCCCGGACTTTGTAAGCCTTGGTGATGGTCAAGTCCTCGCGCTTGTAATAGAGATGATCGGTTAGAGGCGAAGGCGTCAATGGGGTCAACGGTTTTTGAAAATTTTCACGTGTCATTCCCGTTTCATATGTTGCTGACGGATCACCACTGCCCGGCAGTTTCGGGTTTTGGCGGGAATGACGGTCTGGAGCCGGAGCGTTCAACCTGAGCGAGGAGCGATAGCGATCAAGAATCCGGCTGGCTTCAAGCACCCTGGCCTGCAAATCCGCAAGCGGCAGGTAATGCTCCAGGGTGCTGACATCGCCAAGTCCCTTGGGAAGAACACTAGGGAAACCAGGCAGCCTAATTCGACCGTTGCCCTCGATAATGCCGTTAGCAGCGGCGGCGGTTTGCGCTTTGCTACAACGGTTATCGGAGGCTTTTAGGCCATCAACTGCCAGGTCTAACATAATGTTCACGTGCTCCTATTAATTCTTATCGCGATTAACCAATTTGCTTCCGGTATTCCATTTCATCTGATCGCGCAACTGCTTGCCGGTGGTTTCCAACTGGTGCTGGGCATCTTTTTCAACAGTCGCCTTGAGATTCGGCATACCGGCGTTGTATTCAGCCATCCATTCTTTTGCGAACTTGCCGGACTGGATTTCGGAAAGGATCTCTTTCATCGCCTTCTTGGTTTCATCCGTCACAATGCGCGAGCCACGGCTGATATCGCCGTAGCGGGCGGTGTCGCTGATGGAGTAGCGCATGTCGGCCAAGCCGCCCTCATAGAGCAGATCGACAATCAGCTTGAGTTCATGCAGGCATTCAAAGTAAGCCATCTCCGGCGGATAACCGGCTTCCACAAGGGTTTCAAACCCGGCTTTCACCAGCGCCGCAGTACCCCCGCAAAGAACGGCCTGCTCGCCAAAGAGATCCGTTTCGGTTTCATCTTTAAAAGTGGTTTCGATAATGCCGCCTCTGCCAGCGCCAATGCAGGAAGCGTAGCCGAGCGCCAGATCTTTGGCATCGCCCGTGGCATCCTGGTGAATGGCAATCAAGGCCGGTACGCCGCGCTCGCGCTGGTACTCGGAACGAACCGTGTGGCCGGGGCCTTTGGGAGCCACCATAAACACATCAACATCTTTTGGCGGAACGATTTCACCATAATGGATCGCAAAACCGTGACTGAAGACCAGCGCTTGTCCTGGGCGCAATTTACCTTCAAAATGCTCCTTGTAGATTTTGCCTTGTTGGGGATCGGGGCAGAGAAACATAATCATATCCGCCCACTCGGTAACGTCTTCCATATGGACGACTTCAAGCCCGGCGGCTTTGACTTTTTCCGCCGTCTTGCTCTCTTTTCTCAATGCGATTTTCACATTGGCTTTTGATTCAAACAAATTGACGCTTTGCCCGTAACCCTGGCTGCCAAAGCCGATAACGGCCACTTTTTTGGTCAGGAACTTGCTGGTGTCGATGTCTTTATCGTAGTATATCTTCAGCGCTTTTGGCTCAGATTTCGTGGTCTTTTCAAGAATCGCGGACATAGGGAGAACTCCTTAATTACGGTTAAAAAATGGTATGGAATAAAATTTAGCTAAATTGTATTTAAGCTGAGATAGCGGCGATGCTCATCGTTGCATCTGAATATTTGGCGTCAGAAGATTTCACATCCGAGTGTTTTGCGTCGGCGTTTTTTGTGCCGGGTAAAAATAAATTGACGGCGTCACGGCCAACCAGGCGAACGTCAAGGATATACACCTGATTCTGCAACGACTTGATTAATTTTTGAAGCGCGCGCTCATCGTCGGATTCAAAAACGAGCGTGAGTTCCAGGGTGTTCTTCTCTTGGTTCTGACATGTGTACCACTGTGTGGGGATAATCCCCCGGTGGGTGAAGGCCATTAACACGCGATCCATGGCGCCCAGGCGATTTTGCAGCGAGCAGTAAAGATTGGTGGAAGGCATCATTTAAGTCCTCTTCAGTAGGATTAAACTTTCAATAACGTGAGACTACAGCGTGTAGTGAAAACTTTTTAGGGGTGTTTTTTAATGGCGATCCGGTTCGGTGAGCATTTCCTCGTTGGCGCCGCCTGCGGGCACCCAGGGGTAGACATCCGCCCGTTCGCTCACATGGAAATCAATGATGACGGGGCGATCGGTAATGGCAAACGCTTCCTGAATCACACGATCCAGATCGGCAGGGTCTTCCACCACGAAACCGGCACAACCATAGGCTTCGGCTAATTTAACGTAATCCGGCGAGGTCATTTTTGAATGAGAGTCGCGATTCCAGGTCTTATCCTGCCATTGGCGAACCATGCCTAAAAAGCCGTTATTGATAATGGCAACCTTGACCGGAAGCTTGCTGTCCCGCGCGGTGGCAAGCTCCTGAAGCGTCATCTGGAAACTTCCGTCACCGGCGATATCCACAACCGTTTTATCGGGAAACGCCGCCTGAACGCCGATGGCTGCGGGAAACCCAAAACCCATCGTGCCCAAACCGCCAGAGGTGATAAAACTTCTGGGACGGTTCAAGTTGTGGCGCTGTGCGGCCCACATCTGGTGCTGGCCCACTTCTGTGGTGACAAAGCCGTCTTTTGGCATGAAGTGGAAAATGCGATCAATAACGTGTTGGGGCGTTAAAAAACCGCCATTCGCTTCCGGTGTCATGTCTTGGGGCTTGCGGCGGTTTTTCCATTCATCGATTGTGGCGTACCACTCATCCCGCGTTTGCATGCTGTCGGCAAACGCGCCCATATTGTTTTCACATTTTTTCAGCAACTTGCAAAACACGTTGCGTAATTCACCCTGAACCGGAATCACGGCATCGACGTTTTTCTGCAAGGAGGTGGGGTCGAGATCGATATGGACGATTTTGGCGTTTCTGGCGAAACGATCCGCTTTGCCCGTTTGGCGCTCGCCCAGGCGATTGCCTGCAATGATCAGCACATCGGCGTTTGCAATAGCGATGTTTGTCCAGTAGTGCCCGTGCATGCCGGTAAAGCCGTAAAACTGGGGATGGCCATGGGGAAAAGCGCCCAGCCCCATTAGTGAAGAGCCCACCGGTAAATTGAAGCGCTCGGCAAAGGCGATGGCTTCCTGATAAGCGCCTGAGCTGACCACGCCGCCGCCAACCAGCATCATTGGCCGCTTGGCTTCTTTCAGCAGATTCAGCACCGCTTCAAGATCAGCGTCTGTAAAGCTTTCCTGAACCGAATAGCCAGGCAGCTCGATTTGCGCTGCCGCATAATCAAACGTGCTTTTCTGAAGCAGCACGTCTTTGGGGATATCCACCAGCACAGGACCGGGGCGGCCTGATTTTGCGATGTGAAACGCTTCTTTAATGGCCTGCGTCATATCGCGCACGTCACGCACCATGATGTTGTGCTTGGTGATGGGCCGGGTGATTCCCACAATATCTGCTTCCTGAAAAGAGTCATTGGCCAGGAGCGCCGTGGGAACGTTTCCGGTGAAGGCGACCACGGGAACGGAATCGTAATAAGCGTCGGCCAGAGCGGTGACCAAGTTGGTCGCGCCTGGGCCGGAAGTGGCCAGCATCACGCCGACCTTTCCGGTTGAGCGGGCGTAGCCTTCGGCCATATGGCCAGCGCCCTGCTCATGGCGAACCAGGACGTGATTGAGTTGGGGATAGTCTTGTAAAGCTTCGTAAATGGAGAGGATAACACCACCGGGCATTCCAAAAAACGTATCAATGCCTTCTGCAATCAGGCAGTTCAGGAAGATGTGCGCGCCGGTCATCTCACGGGGCTTACTTCCTGCGGACGGTTGGCTTTGGGCTTCTTGCAAGGTGTTTGCTTGTAATTGGGCTGACATCAGGAAAATCCTATTGAAAATTTCATACCGATAGAGATGGGGTGGGATTAAAAAACCCGCCGTCCTCTTGTGGGGGACCGGCGGGTTAGTTGACTTTGGGTTGCGTTCTGGACAACGACCTAAGTCCCACCGGTGTGACCGCTGAGAATAATAAGGCCGAGTACTACAAATTGTTTAGGCATTTGAGTAAAGTCCAGAAATTTGAATGTCATTGCTTCCCAGAAACTAAAGCACGAAATATGGCTTGATGTTTCTGACTTGACGATATTCTAGCACGCTCGCTTTAAAAGGCAACCGGTATTTTCCATAATTCGCTTTTTTCTGGTGGAGTTGATTAGTGTGTTGGGATAAACGTCAGTCGAAAAAAAAGCATGCCAGTCGCTTATAAAAATGTTACAGATTACAGTAAGAGACGGCGATAAATTGGAATAGGGCGGAATGTCAGTTGGCGGTTACAGGTGCTTTTGTAACAAGCGTTTCGCCTTTTTCAGTCTGAGAAATCGGACAGCCGCCGTGGGTGACTGCACCATAACAGGCAGGGCCGACCAGTTCGGCGTACTTCCAGAGCGCGCCGCCGACATAGCGGGGAGCAGGGGCCGTCCAGCCCGCTTTTCGCTCCAGCAGTTCCTGTTCGCTTAGCTCAACTTCCAGAATGCCTTTCTCGGCGTCAATGCGGATGATATCGCCGTTTCTTATCAGCCCGATAGGGCCCCCTACCTGGGCTTCCGGGCCGACGTGGCCAATGCAGAGTCCTCGCGTGCCGCCGCTGAAACGGCCATCGGTAATCAGGCCGACGCTTTGACCCAGGTTCTGGCCATAAAGCGCCGCAGTCACCGCAAGCATTTCCCGCATCCCGGGGCCACCCTTGGGGCCTTCGTAGCGGATGACGACCGTATCGCCCGCAACAATCTCGCAGCGATCAATGGCCGCAAACGCTTCTTCCTCACCGTCAAAGACCTTGGCAGGCCCGACATGCGACAGGCGGGTCATCCCCGCCACCTTAACCACCGCCCCCTCAGGGGCTAAGTTACCATAAAGAACTTTCAGTCCACCGGTCGGGCTGAGCGGATTTTGCGCGCTGAAGACAATATCCTGGCCGCTTGGCACCGTCACATCCTTCAGGTTTTCGGCCATCGTTTTGCCGCTGACCGTCATGCAGTCGCCGTGTAAAAGGCCTGCATCAAGCATCGATTTTAAAATCACCGGCACACCGCCGATGTTGAATAAATCCAGCATCACGTACTTGCCGCCCGGCTTGAGATCGGCAATCAGCGGGGTGGAGTGAAACAAACGCTCGATTTCAGTCAGCGTCAACTGAATGCCCACTTCGCTGGCTATAGCGGGCAGGTGAAGGCAGGCGTTTGTGGAGCCGCCTGTTGCTGCAACGACTCTGACGGCGTTTTCAAAGGCTTTTCGCGTAAGAATATCGCGCGGGCGGATGTTTTGCGATAGCAGGCGCATGATGGCCTCACCGCAGTCCCGGTTGATTTTTGCCCGCTCAGGATGCTCGGCAGGGTAGCCACTGCTGCCGGGCAGCGCCAGGCCGATGGCTTCGCCCACGCAGGCCATCGTGTTGGCTGTGAATTGTCCGCCGCAGGAGCCCGCTCCTGGGCAGGCGGCGCATTCAATGGCGTAAAGTTCAGCGTCGGTGAGTTTTCCGGCGCTGTGGGCGCCAACGGCCTCATAAACATCCACAATCGTCAGATCGCGCTCGGTGCCATCGGCATTGGCCAGTTTGCCCGGCATAATCGTCCCGCCGTATAAGAAGATTGAGGGGACATTAAGTCTTGCCATCGACATCATCATGCCGGGCAAAGACTTGTCGCAACCCGCAACGCCCACCAATGCGTCGTACTGGTGGCCATGCATGACCAATTCTACTGAGTCTGCAATAATTTCGCGGCTGACAAGCGAGGCGCGCATGCCCTCATGGCCCATGGCAATGCCGTCACTGACAGAAGCGGTGGTGAACTCGCGCGCAACGCCGCCGGATTGCCAGACGGCGTCTTTGATATGCGCGGCCTGATCGCGCAGCGTGATGTTGCAGGGCGTCACCTCGCTCCAGGTGGTGGCAATGCCGACTAACGGCTTTTTCAAATCTTCGTCGGTTAATCCCATCGCTCGGTAAAAGGCGCGCTGGGGTGCTCGGGCGGGCCCGTCCATAACGTGTCTGCTCTTATGGCGCAAATCGTGTTGGTTCATTTCATGCTGACTCATCAGAAAAATCCTATTTCCATACAATTTTAATTTGCAGGCTTGAAGCGGGCATACATATAAATGTTCATCTTCATGTGTTCATTCTCGGGAATAGCATTAATCCTCGGGGAAATCGGACGCTTCAAAGGGGTAGGGGGCCGGGGGCTGTTTGAAGGTGGATTTGTAGAGGAAGGAAATCTCAAAACCGTTTTCGCGCTTTTCCAGCTCATATTTGACGGTGAACATGTCATAAAGCGCCTTGGCGAATTTTTCACCCAGATCGGCCGGGAACTGATCGCCGCAGAGCTGGCAGATCACCGGCTCGCTGTTTTTAAAGCGCATCACGCTGATATTAAACTCGTTTCCGCAGCCACAATGAAGGGTCATTCTGGGGTATTGGCTGATATCGGTTGGAAAGCCCGGTCGTGGCATAATAGAGAAACTCCTTCTGGTATTTGCTGGCCATGGCGACTTACTGCGCCATGGCTACTTACTGAAAGATGAAGGCATTATAATACCAACATCCGCCAATCTCATTACCGCGCTTTTACCTGCATTCAGTGCAATGCAGTCTGAATGCCTTTTGTGTCAGCCCTCTCCTCCCTTAGTCTAAATATAAGCTTCTTGTACATTTATGCAAATTAAACCAGACACCAGTATCCACGAAGCGCTTGCAGCGCTTGCCTTAGCCTCTGAGCTGCCGATAGACCCAATGTCGCCTGAGCATCCGGATGGCGAATCCGGTTTTGATCCACGCTTTTTATCCTACAGCGCTTGCGATGACATTCGTTGGGTGGTTCAGGCAAGTGATTTGGAAAAAATGATGGCGATGGACCTGGGCGTTCTGCCGGTTAAATGCATTGCCATTCCCGAAAACTCCTCGCTTTTTCAGAATCATTACCAGCAACTGACCGCCAGCGACGATCTCTCGGGCAAACTGACGCAGTATTTTCCCACTTCATTTGTGGCCTCGCTTTTTGAGATTCAATCCCTGCTTCAGAAAGCTGGCGTCGAAGGCTATGTGGTCGGCGGCATTCCCCGCGATCTGCTTCTGTATCAAAACAAGCGCTTTGCCCTTCAGGATGTGGATATTACTGTTGAAGGCGACGCCCTGGCGCTGGGTGAGTTTCTGATCAAGCATTCCAGAAATTTTACCCTGCTTGAGGAGCATCCTGAATTTGGCACCGTCAAGCTGGATTATAAGCAATCGATGACGCTTGACATTGCAAGTACCCGAAAGGAAGTCTACCATTATGCGGGGGCGCTGCCTGACGTTATCCAGCGGGGCGTGCCGCTGGCGGAAGACATTATCCGAAGGGATTTTACGATTAACGCGCTGGCATTTTCCATCAACCGCCTGGGCCAAATTCTGGATTACACCAACGGTATCGAGGATATTCAACGCCGTTGCATCCGCGTGTTACATCCCGTTTCTTTTTACGAGGATCCCAGCCGGATGCTTCGGGCCTTGAAATTTGCGGTTCGCTTTAATTTTCAGTTGGCCGAAGAGACGCGTTATTTGCTGGATAACTTCCTGCGCTATGGCGCGCTGGTCTATAAGGGCGGGGGAGACCGCATCAAATATGAGCTTCGCTCGTTTCTGCAAGCCCGCTACCAGGATGTGTTTTGCGACGAGGTCGAGGCGCCCGAAGATCCAGAGGCGATTCGTCTCCAATGGCTGGAATTTTTCCTGACGCACCATTGCATGCAGTTGGCCAACATGGAACTGATTCGCAAAATCCCTGCGGCCAAGGTAGAGCGTATTCTGAAGGTGGCCAGGAAAATTCCGGTGGTGGAGGAGACGCTCAGGACGTTTCTCAGTCAACAGGCCCAGCAGAAAAATCTCGCTTTTGAAATCTACCTGTGCTTTTTGTTGGGTGACCTTGACCCCGATGAGCGGGAAAACACCTTCCACCGGCTTGGCCTGACCCGCGCCCGGCGCGAGATTATCGAAACCTTTTCCAAAATATGCGAACAAAACCGCTTTGAAAAATTAAGGGAATTCTCCTCTGCAACCGAAATTTACCAGATGTTTTACAGGCTTCCCTTAGCGGCTGTTGCGGCGGCAATACTTGCGGCTTACGTGGAAGAGGGGGAAACCCGTTTCCGCATTCTCTTGGATGCGTATAAGACGTTTAAGCGCAAGTGGGAAAGCATCACCCTGGAGCTGGATGGCAACGATCTGATGGACTTGGGGATTCCCGAAGGAAAAGCGGTGGGTGAAACCCTGAAACTGTTGCTTAACGCCAAGCTTTCAGGGCGGGTTAGTGACAGGCTTTCGGAAATTCGCTTTATTCAGGATCTGCTGTCATCGCAACAGCCTGCGGAAACCACCTCATTGAGGCCAGAATAAAATCGAGACCAGAATTAAATCGAGATCAGAATAAAAAAAGCCGAAGCAAACAAAAACAAAAAGGAGCGCGTATGGCCCCGGGGATCATGCTTGTCAACGCCGTCCCAAAAGCAGGAAAAACAGTTGCCGTGGCGGCTTTGGCTGGTTGCCTGAAAGAAAGCGGCTTTCAAGTTCAGGCGGTCAAGCCGGTGGATATTTATGGCGCGTTACAGGCGCCGCCCGACTACAACCATGACCAGCGTTTTATTGACAGCGTTCTGAACCCGATGCAGTCTTTTGAAACGGTGGTATTACCAACGCCTTCGGAGTTTAACCCGCTGTTATGGAAGCGGCTGATAGAACAGTTAAGCAACGCCCCGTACCCCTTGTTGCTTGAAAGTGTTTCAACGGTGGCCAGCGCGTTTCGCTATCCTACGGAAACCCCACATGGTAGCGCGCACGCGGTTATTGATGCCGTTGATTTGGCCAGGCTATTGAATTTGAAAATTATTCTGGTGACGCCAAAATCACATCATTTATATGCGGATCTGGCTCCCGCCATCGCCTATCTGGCGCAGCGCCATGAGCGCGCCCTTGCCTGGATTGCGGTGGGCAACACGCCTGAATCGGATTTAATCGACCCGATGGAGTGGGAGCAGGCGTCGCTGATGATAGCGCACGATTACCAGTTGCCCTGTTTTGGTGAAATTGCTTATTCTGCAAGCATTAGCGTTGAAAACCTGCAGCAGGGGAATCTGCTCAGGCAAACAGAAAACGGCATCGATTTTCTTCCCTTGCAACAGGCGATGGCCTTCGCGCTCATATAATTATTCCGTCATTCCCGCTTTCGTGGGAGTGACGTTTAGAATGGCTTCTCTTGCTGCAAGTGCCTCTTCGAGTGTTGTGTCAAGAAACGTCACATGGCCCATTTTTCGGCCCGGGCGCGCTTCTTTTTTGCCGTATAAATGCAGGTAAGTATTCGGCAATTTTTCAAGCGCCTCCCAATGGGGTGTTATCTCTTTTGCTTTGCCCGCCTGATCCTGAGCAAGTTGCGCTTGTGGCGGAAACCACCAGTCGCCAAGCAAATTCAGCATAATGGCTGCTGGCTGCTGCTCTGGCGTAATCAGCGGCTGTGCGCTCAGCGCCAGCACTTGCTGGTCAAACTGGCTAACGTTGCAAGCGTCAATGGTGTAATGACCCGAATTATGCGGCCTGGGCGCAAGCTCGTTCACCAGCCAATGACCTTCTTGGGTTAAGAACAGCTCCACGGTTAACACGCCCACCACCCCAAGCGCCTCGGCGATTCTGCCTGCCGTTTTTATTGCGGCGTTTTTCTGTGCGTCACTTAAAAGGCTTTGGCAAGGGCTGAGCGTAATATCGAGAATGTGGTTTTTGTGGCGGTTTTCCACCGGGCCGTAGGCCACGAATTGGCTGTCTTGTTGTCCATTGTTTTGCGCGTCTAATAATAAGCCTCGAACGCCGATAACGGAAAATTCGGCGACAAAATCCACCCAGCCTTCTAAAATGGCGAACGCCTCGCCTGTTGACTGCGCGTGCGCCTCTAGCGCCAAAAAAGCCTCTTTAGCCTGGTCTTTAGAGGTTATTTTGACCTGGCCTTTTCCGTCATAGCCAAAGCCTGCCGTTTTGAGGACGGCTGGCGTGCCGAGTCTATCCAGAGCCTCTTCCAGCTCAACCAGCGTGCTGATCTCTTCAAAAGGCGCTGTGGCAAAGCCGTTGGCTTTTAAAAAACGCTTTTCGCGCAGGCGATGCTGAGTGGTGTGTAAAACGCTTGCGCCGGGCCTTACCGGAAGGCGCGCTTCGAGATACTCAAGCGCCTGGCTTGGGATATTCTCAAATTCGATGGTGACTGCCTGGGCTTTTTTAGAGAGTTGCTCCAGCGCCTCAAAATCATCATAATCGGCAACGATGGTTTCATCGGCCACTTGCGATGCCGGGCTTTCTTTTTCGGGGGTTAGCACGATGACGCGGTAGCCCATTTTTTTTGCCGACTGGGCAAACATCCGCCCCAGTTGCCCGCCGCCAATCACGCCCAGACAGGCGCCTGGTAAGATAGCATCCGGTGGCGTTTGTTCCTGACTTGCTTTTTTTGGATCTTCAGTGGGTGCTGCCATGGGGGGTGTGTCGTATTCTCGCCCTAAATCAAATTTTTGTTTCAAACTTTCATATCGCCTTCAGATTTTCATATCGCCTTCGGCGTAGGTATTCAAATCCGTTTTCATGACCCGATCGGTTTGGGCCTGACGATAGGCTCTCAGTTTTTCACGCATTTCGGGCCGGGTATTCCCCAATATCGCAATGGCAAGCAGTGCCGCGTTCTTGGCTCCCGCATGGCCAATGGCGAGGGTTCCCACTGGAACGCCTGCGGGCATCTGGACGATGGAAAGAAGGGAATCCATCCCATGTAGCGCCTTGCTTTCAACCGGCACGCCCAACACCGGCACCAGCGTGTTGGCAGCCGTCATGCCAGGCAGGTGGGCTGCTCCGCCAGCGCCTGCGATTATTACTTCAATGCCCCGCTTTTCAGCGCTTTCGGAAAATTCGCCCAGCCAGCTTGGTGTTCGGTGCGCCGAAACAACCCGGCATTCGTAGGGCACCTGGAAATCCTTGAGGATATCCACCGCATGGCGCATCGTGTCCCAGTCTGATTCGCTGCCCATAATCACGGCGACCCAGGGGTTTACTGTATTGCTCATGCGCTTTTCCTTCACTTGCCTCGTTCACTTGTTTTGGTAGTACTGGCTGGTACGGGAGATTACTGGCAGTTGCCTTAAGGCTCTGGCCTTCTAAAGTAACATATTCCACTGTTGTCCTGAAAAATATCTTCCAATAAATATCGAAGTGGCCGCTTTCTTGTAAACAAACGTGACATAAATATCGCGCCTTTTGATATCCGTCGTAAATCGACCAGTTAATTTGGATTTAATGGCTGTTTTTATTTTTATACAGAAATTAATTGCTTAACAACCGAATCCCCCACCCCCCAGAGCAGCTAACTAAGGCAGCTATTTAAGAGAGACGTTAAACGAGTCCTTCCTGACGAGTCCTTGCCTAGGGCCAAGTGTGTCCTGTTCGCGCGACCGGAGTTAAAGAAGAGAGAGAGCGAGTATGCCAGTATCGAATATTGGTTTTAATCCCATTCAAACAGCACCCACCACTGCCGCTACCGGTGGAATGGATGTCCGCACAATGGCAGCCATTATTGAAGCTGATTTGAATAAACTAAAGCAATTGGCCGCCCAAATGGGGATTGCCACCGGCCCCCCAACCGATGTCTTTCAATCCAGTGGCGGCGGATATGGCGCCTCTGCGCCAGCATCTGGAAACCTCTCGGCAGATAACCCGTTTACGCTGCCGCAGCCTATTCAGCAAGCCCCTGCAACGGTTGGCAATGAAGTTGCCGAAGCGGACGCCAGCCGGACGACCATTGCCGTGATTGATAATTTCAAGGACGATGAAGACGGGTTTAACCATGGTGAAACCGTCGCCGGCATTATCGAGTCAGGTGGGCAAACGCCTGAAAATGCCGACAGTATCGACACAATCAGGATGGACGTTTCCAACGAGGATGGTGAATCCATCAATGACGCGTCCATTGCCGATAGTCTTGATCAGTTGATCACGCGTGTTCAAAACGGCGAAGACCTTGATGCGGTGAATCTATCCCTGGGCACCAGTGACCCGAATGCCGAGAATGCCGATGAGATACGAGCAAAAGTGGAAGAGCTTAGCGCGCTTGGCGTTCCCGTCGTTTTTGCTGCAGGCAATGAAGGGGAAGGAACCCGTAACGCTCTGGCCCCTGAAGATGTCGCCTTTTCGGTAGAGGCGTTGCGAAATGGTGAGCGTGAGGATTATTCCAGTGATGGAAACCTTGCTGCGGAGATTCCCCCGGATATTGACCTGGATGGCACCTCGTTTGCCGCCCCCAACATCGCCACGCTCATTGCCTCAATGGATAACGCGGGGCTTTCGATAGCCGATATTCGGAATCGCCTGATTGCTTAAAATATTAAGGGAAAGAGAGATAACCATAGAACAAAATAAACGGCGCGATTCTTGATGAGGGCTCGCGCCGTTTCCGATTTAAAATGCCTTACCCTTCTCCCCTTGGGGGGAGAAGGTGGCCGAAGGCCGGATGAGGGGTATTGGCAAGTTTGCCTGAGTTCATTTAATGCAATGACTGGTTCATAGGCTCAGGATAGTGCTTTTCGGGCGCGCACGTCGATTTTCATGCAGGTTTTATCCACCGGGCAGATGTCGCAGCGTGCGCCGATGGGTTTGCAGATTTGCTGACCATGAAGAACCAGGACTTTGTTAATAATATGCCAGTAGGGCTCGGGCAGTTTTTCGCGCAACAGCGTCTCGGTTTGTTCCGGTGTTTTGCTTACCAGATAACCCAGGCGGTTGCTGATGCGATGGACGTGGGTGTCCACGCAGATGGCGGGCAGCCGATAACCAAGGCCCACCACCAAATTAGCCGTTTTTCGGCCCACGCCTTTAAACGTCAGCAACTCGTCGATGGTGTCGGGGACAATGCCATGGTATTCGTCAAGCAAGCGCCTTGAAATCTCAAGAATCGTGTCGGCCTTGGTTTTATAGAAGCCCACCGGGAAAATCAGCTTTCGAATCATCTCTGGCTTCAGTTTCAGCATCGCCTGTGGCGTATCGGCAATGGCAAAGAGCCGTTCGCTTGCCGGAATCATCGTCTCGTCTTTGGTTCTAAGGCTCAGGATGCAGGCAATCAGCACTTTATAGGGATTTTGCCGGGTCAGTTCATCCATCGGGTGCGTGCCGTAAGTGTTGGCCAGGGTGCTTAACACCGCTTCCATCGACTGGGTGGAAAGCAGGGGCGTCTCCTTACGGGCTTTCGCTTTTTGCGTTACCACGCTTTTTTTAGTCATCTGTTTGGCGGTCATGGATAAGTTTCCCGTTTGGTTTGAAATTCAGGCTTTGGCGACTGTCAAGGCTATTAAAGCATATACAGGCCAGGCAAGGTGAGTTAGTGCTTTTGGATTGAAGTTCAAATGGTTGTCATAAGGGTTCAAGATGCTCTCTCGTATTGCCGATAGCGCTAGTAAAATGTTTAAAAATCTTGTGCAAAGTGTTTCAGGTATCGCATTATGTCTCATGTGACAGACATTTCAGGCTCGGAAAACCAGTTTTCGCAATTACTGGAGCAGGGTACCCGGCAATACCAGGGCCATCAATACGATGATGCCTTGGAAACTTTCAACACGCTTGAAAAAATGAACCCGACGGCAAGTGAGGTTTTTCTGCACAAGGGAAATATTTATTTCCAGAAGCAGGAAAACGAGTGGGCGAGAGAGAATTTTGAGCGCGCCATTCAGCTTGACCCGATGGAAGGCAGTGCCTATCTTAATTTGGGAAAATTGTTCTTCAAGATGGAGCAATATGGCATGGCGGCCTTTTACTGGGAGCAGGCCAAGGCGCTGGTGAAAAACAACGCCAACCTCTGGCTCAACCTTGGCATTGCCTATGACAAGCTTTACCAGCCGGATAGGGCGATGCGCGCCTATTCGATTTATATTGGCCTTCAACCCGGCTCGATGGAGGCGGCCAAGCTACAGGTGCGCTTTGAGAAGAGCCGGAAAATTTTTGAGCATAATATCCAAATTGCCGAAGATATCCTGAAAAAAGGGGATAGAGCCAAGGCGGCCGATATTTTCAGAAAAGAGCTGATGTCGTACCCGGGCTCTGAACGGGTGTATAAGACTTACGCCAGTCTCCTGTATCAAAAAGGCGATCTTACGGCCGCCCTTGATTTGTATCTTAAGGCTTTCGATATCAGGCAAAGAGAAGGTTATCCCCTTGATGGCCTGGTTTTAACGAATCTTGCAGTTGTTTATGAAAAACTTGGGCAGCCAATTGACGCGTTATGGGCGTATGCGCTGATGGTGAATCACAAACTCAAGGGCTTTGAGCAGGTCATGCCCCACCATGAGCGTTTGCAAAAGCAGCTTTTGGCAAATGCCGAACAGGCCATTCCGGCGTATTTGCAGGAATCTCGCGGAATGCTGAGACACCCGATGCAGGCTGAGACAGGCAAAAGGATGGCCACACACGCCGAGGCACTTGCTGCCCAGTTCCCAGGGTACCAACAGGAGATGCACGAGCTGGCCGATTTTGCCGAAGAGCTGTTTAACCCGTCACTTAAGGCCGCCAAGACTTATTTTTCAATGGGCAATGACGCCAGGGCCCAGGGCAAGTTTGATCAGGCGCTTGGGTTTTACCAGAAGTTCCTGATTTTGCAGGCCAAAGGGGAGAAAGCCAAGCAGGCGCGCGAGTATATCAAGGAAATCAAGCAGATTATGGGCGCTGTGGTCAACGCCATGATAACCCCTGCATAAAGGCGAGATAAACCTGCCCGTGTATACGACTGGGCGATTCTCTGTTGTCCTTGATATGCTTGGAGTAATATCAAGGCCTGTAAAGCACAACGAAAGCACAACAGGTGAACCGTGACTCGTACTTCTCCCATTATTATTGGTGTGACCGGCGCTTCGGGCAGCATTCTGGCGCTGCGTCTGGTGGAATGTCTGCTGAATCTGGATCAGCCGGTGTCACTAATTTTAACCAACAAGGCGCTCCCCGTAATTTTTGAGGAAACGGGCCTGAAACTGCCAGCCCCCGAAGCGGAGCGGGTGAGCGCGATTCTGGATTTTCTGAAGCTTCCTGCCGAAAAAGCCAGCTTGCTGAAGCTTTTTGACAATAAGCAACTTGGCGCGCCCCCTGCCAGTGGCACACATGCGACGTTGGGCATGGTGGTTATCCCCTGCTCGATGGGAACTTTGGGGAAAATTGCAAACGGCATCAGTGATAATCTCGTGGCGCGCTCAGCGGACGTGACGCTGAAAGAAGGGCGAAAGCTGGTGTTGGTGCCCAGGGAAAGCCCATTCAACGGGATTCACCTGCGCAATATGTCTACGCTGTCGCAATGCGGGGCGGTGATTATTCCGCCGGTTCTAACCTTTTACCTGTCAGACTTTCAGTCGCTGGAAGGCCAAATCGCCTACACGGTCGGTAAGGTCTTAAGTCAGTTCGGCTTTTCACATACGCTTCATCGCCCCTGGGGGGAATAGAACTCTAAATAAGAAGCTGAAGCGAAAATAAAAAGGCGGACTCCCTTTGTACAGGGCGCCCGCTGGATTCAATGAACTCCACAAAATTAAAAAACCACCCGCAAGTGAGGCCATCACGATAGGGGGGATAGATGTGATGGTTAGGTCTATTCTACGAATTGAAGGGGCAATCGCATACATCCGGATAATGGATTTTCCACGGCAGTACTCCTCTGTATATACGAGTATTTCAAGGGCCTGTGGGTGGTGGGTTATTTTCAAAAATGCTTGTTTTGCCCGCACAGCAAGAAAACCACCATATCTCATGATCACGATCAGCAGCATTTGGGGACATTGCAAGCATTTTTGAAAATAACCCACCACCCACAGGCGATATCTTTTCATCATCTTGGGTGTATCGGTTCGCTGTGGGGGCCGCACAAAAATCCCCAAAATTGTTTTTATGCTAATAATTAAGGCGATTTGGGATAGGAACGCCTGAAAATCGGGCGATAGGGCCCGGCCATAAAACAGGATAAAAGGCTGAATTGAATTTTTGAAGCGCATGCTTATATCGATACAATATCAAGGGGTAAGGTTCATACCAGATGGGACAGGATATTGGCGTTAACAGTTTGCTGACCCCGCAGGATCTGCGGGACTTGGCAAAAGCGATTGGGCCTGAGGCGGTAACGCCCCAGGGACTTGCCGATCCGTCCAAGCCGCAAGCTTCCCAACCCCAAGCGCCTGTCAGTACGCCCAGCAATCCGATGGCGGCCCAGGGCGTCAGCCAGCAGGAATATCAACAGGTGCAATCCGCCCTGGCAAACCCCAACGCCGGTGACGGCTTCGGCTTGCCCCAAGCAGCCACAGCAGCCACGCCGCCAGTAGCTTCTACTGCAGCAAGGCTTTCTCCCAGTGCCGCAGCGCTAAGCCAGCCCGCTGTAAACCCGTTACCCAGTCAATTTCCTTCGAGCACTCCCGGGGCAGCAATCCCTGGAGGTATTCCGGCGGCTGCCAATGCGGGCGCCAATTCGGAAATGCCACCCAACGAACTGCTTGAGATGTTTGATCCCAAGTACTTTCTACCAGGCGCTGGCATAGGGCTTCTTACGGCAACCGGTCTGAATGCAGCTTATAAAGATCCTGAAAACCGGATTGTTAAATGGGTTTCTAAAATTCCTGGCATGACGCTTGGAGGGAATAAAAATGGTGAAGCAGGTGCAATCGATAAACGTCTGAACGGATGGGAGGATAGTTTAGCAGGTAAAGGGGGATGGCGGGCAACCCTTGCGGATCAATCCCGGCGTTTCCGCAATACACTCTCACCGGAACAGATGAATCAAGCGCTTTATGCTGATGTTATTGAGTCTGTTGACAAGAAATTCGGCCCCAAGGCCAATGGTGTGATTGCCCAGCATTTTGACGATATCAAACACATTGATGATCTCAGTCAGCACCTTGATGAGGTGGGCAAGGCCCAGAAGGCTGTCTACAAGGAAGGTTTCTTTTCCTCAATCAAGCGGGCTCTCTCAGGCAGTAACGGCCCGGCGAAAATCGCCGATATCTTTGAAGTAGCCGATAACGGTACGCTCAGCGTAAAAACGGGTATCTCACCTGATTCTGCGTCAGGGCAAAAAGCGCTGAAACGTCTGAACAAAGCCTTTGGGCAGAATTATACTGAATTGAAAGATGCCCTTGATCATGCAAACCGCAGAGGGGCATTGGCTCGAAGCAAAAGCATCCAGAACGCCTTAAAAGCCAAAGGCGTTGAATTAACCGGCGATCAACTTCGTCGTAAGCTAAAAGCGCCGGCCTCGTTTGCTAAAGGGCGGTTGCAAAATTACCATCAGTATATTGGCGAAGGAGGGACGGGTGCTGGCGCGAAGCAAGTATCCGATGCCTCCCGAAAGTTAGGGCCCATAGGCCGGATGCTAGTCGGCACTGGTAGATATATTCAGCGTACTTTCGGTGGTGGGGCTGCTATGGAAAACGTGGGCGGCGAGAAGATGGGGAAATTGCTCCAGCCGCTGATTAAGTTTGGTATTCCTATTTTCATTGGTGCTACAACGTTTGGTCTTGCTTTTAAGGAAGCAAGCGATGCTGAATCACCGTGGGACAAGTTTCGGGCGTTTACTCGAGAGATAGCAAGTGGCACAATTGCGGCCCTTGCGGGATTTGAATTTTTCAACAAACTTGCCGGTACAAGTGGCCTCGTAAGTAGAGCGTTTGGTCGTTTAGGCCAAAAATCGCTGATTGGTCGCTTCGGCTTTGCAGGTACCGCTATCAGCATGGGTATGGCGATGGGTGGTAGCATATTACTTGTCCCAATCGTTGAAAAAGGCGTGGAGCTGATTTTAGGCAAGCCGAATATGAAACCTGGTAAAGGAAAAGAAGCCCGCGAGCAGCAAGCCGAAGCGCAAGCACAGGCACAAGCCGGTATGGGTATGGCGGGCGCTAATAATCCCGCTATGAATAATTTGGGTATGAGCAATGCAGCCCCCTATGCAAACAATCCCTTCGCGGCAGCAGCCCTTGCCTAGCGTGTCCTCGCTGACGCCGCAGGCACAGCAGCCGTCTCAGCCTGAGGCACAGGTGCTGGCAACACAACGCCAGCCGCAACCGAATGCGAACGCCCGGCCGGTTTCAGTTTCAAACCCGTTGCAGCAAGAAGTTCCGGATGCCTTTGCGCCTTCCCCTAAACAAGGACAACAGCCGCAGTCTGGCGCTGGCAAGAAAAACCCCTTTGATCTGCCGCCCTCGGTCATCAGTCCTGATTCTATTCGCCAGAATGCACTGGGCGAAAGGCAGGCGGAAATAGAACACCAGGTGATGGAAAATATGGAAAAGGCCATGGGCAGCGGCCCAAGCTTGTTTCCCCACGCGGAACTCAATGTCGATCATTAAGAACGATCATTAAGAACGATGACTAACCTCTGTTGTTGTGAATGATTTTTCGCTCGAGATATCCCGTCATTCCCGCGAAAGAGGGAATGACAGAGATGTAAAGCGAGAATGACGCGCTTTATTTGATCCGCAACAGAGGTTATTATGAAAAGGGTGGTTGGTAAAATAAGGGCATGTATAGAAGTTAGATGCAACGCGGTTTTACATTAGCTGAATTATTGATCAGTCTGGCAATACTGGGGATTATTGCCACGTTTACAATTGCCAAGGTTTTAAACACCCAGCAAGACAACGGGTATAACAGCGCCGCCAAAGAAGCGGCCGCCATGTTAAGTGGCGCTTATTATTCCCTGCAATCCTCAGAAGGTGTCACTGCTGATACCCAAATAGGGGATATGACGCAGTTTATGAACTACGTCAGCGTCTACACCGGGTTGGTGGACGATGCTTACACGGATACCTTTTTAAATTGCGCCACTGTCAATTACGGCTGCCTTAAACTGCACAATGGCGGCATTGTCGCTTATCGGGCCAATGTATGGTTTGGCGGGACGGATACGACCAATGGATTGCCATTTTTCTTTGATCCGGATGGTGAATATGGTGGCACGACCAATGGCCCAGGTAAGAGCGTCAGCTTTTTTCTCTTTTTTAATGGCCGCCTCGTTGATCGGGGGAACATTCCTGCTGGAACCGGAAACTCTTTAACTACTTACGGGGCAGCACCATCTAAAACGCCCCCCTGGTTTCAGTGGTAATTTAAAACGCTCTTGTATCCAGCTTTTTTGGCGCCTGAATGCCGTGAGAGCTTTTGTTTGAGGCACCTCTGGATGAAATGGCCGCTTTGGCATTATTTTCATTGGTTATGGTGTTCTTCTGCTCGAAAAACTCCTGAAAACTTCGGCTGGTTTGGCGGTCCACCCGATAAACATTCGTTCCTCCCAGCACATCCAGCACGTGATGAATACCCTGTGACTCCTGGGCTTTGGGGCTTTGGACGATATTGCCGGCAGGGGCGCCAAATTTGCCTTGGGCCAGGGCAACACCGCTGACGTAGACTGAAATCAGGGCTCCGGCAAAGAAAAAGGCCAGAAAGGCTCTGGGTTTTATCTGGCATAAAGACATGGCGAATAAAGACATGGCTATAATTTCCTCAGTAAAGACAAACCCATTAGCGCCTGGGTACTTGTCTGTAATGGCCATTACGCTAGCATAAGCGTTCTGAACCGTATGTCGTATGTGTCAACTTGTAAGGAAATCTCCTGAAAATTGGACAGGAGCAGATCACCTTGTCTTTATATTAATACCCCTGAATCCCCCATTGTGCTATTCGCCGCTGGTCTTATTTTTATTGGAATAAACGCCGTCCTACTCATTTTCAGAGAGTTGGTTGAGGGCAATCAGGGCCATCCGCGCCGCCTGCTGCTGGGCTTCTTTCTTGGTTTTTCCAGACCCGACCCCCATTACTTCGCCGTGGAGCAGGACTTCTATCCTGAAAGTGCGGTTATGAGACGGCCCGGATTCTGAAACGGTACGGTAATAGGGTAATTCCCCGCTTTCTGCCTGGCTTAGCTCCTGAAGGACGGCCTTGTAGTTATCCTTGGTCTTGCTTAAATCCACACGGGTAATGAGATCCTCAAGCCAGACCGTTAAAAGCTGTCTGGCTTTCTGCATCCGCCCATCGAGAAACATCGCTCCAAGCAGCGCCTCAAAGGCACAGGCCAGGTTTGAGGTTTTGTTGGGCCCGCCGCTTTTGTATTCGCTTGGCCCAAAGATGATATAAGGCCCAAGGTTCACGTTTTTGGCAAGCTCGGCAAGCGTGGCGTCACTGATAATCACCGCCCGGATTTTGGTCAGCTCACCTTCCCGGTATTCTGGAAAGCGCTCAAAAAGATACTCGCTGACAATCAGCTTGAGAACAGCGTCTCCCAAAAACTCCAGTCGCTCGTAGTTCTCGGTTTGGGCATGCTGCCGGTTGCGGTAGGCATCCTCGTTTCTGAGCCGCTGTTCATAGACATAAGAGCTATGCAAAAGCGCCTGGTGATACAGTGAGAAATCAATATGTTTTTCTGCTTGACTCCCCTCAAGAAGAGGGGAATCAAGAACGCCAATTTGCATCAGGAGATCATACAGCTCGATTTCCCGCGCATGATTGTAGCCAGGCCCCTGATAAACCCGATAAGTTTCCTCGGGGTTTGCCTCATCTGGAGACGCCAAGGCTTCCTGCGCTGAGGGCTCAGGGTTTTGCGCGGATGAGGATGCGTCGTGCATAAGCAGTCGATCGTCCTTTTTTCGTTAATCCCAGGCCAGTTGTATTCCCGAAGCGTTTAATTTATTGGAGAAAATCCATCGGGTCGGCTGAACTGGGATTAACCAAAGATGCTAACAGTTTTTTAGAGTGACTGAATTTTGAGATGTTTGAATGACATTTAAAACCAGACGGCGTATGCGTGCCGAATATCTCGGGCCAGTCCCAGGCCGAGAACGATCCAGTAAATGTAATAATACGCTATAACGCCTGAAAAAATATAGCTGTCCATTCGATCCAGAAGCCCCCCGTGGCCCTGCAAAAGCGCGCTGGAGTCCTTAATCCCGGCGTTTCGCTTGAAAACGGATTCAATCAAATCGCCGATTTGCCCAACGATAGTCAGCAGCAGGCTCAGAATCAGGCCGTGTTGCAGTGGAAAGCCGATGACCCACGACATCAAAGCGCCGGCGGCAAAGCCCACGAGAACACCGCCCAATGCGCCTTCACGCGTTTTTTTGGGGCTGACTTGGGGATAGAGCAGCGAGCGGCCAAACTGTTTGCCTGTATAATAGGCGGCGATATCCGACATCCCGACCACGACAATGGTCAATACCAGGTAACCAAGTCCGGGCTGGGCTTGAAAAAACGGGGCGGTGGGGGAGAGATAGGGGCCCCAGTTCCAGATACTGTGGTAAGTCGGCGTGGATAGCTCGCGCAGCATAATAAAATGTACGGGAAAGTATGCCAGGTAGACCACGGCAAGCAATGTTGCCCCGATATCAGCCATTGAGCCCACGGGGTTTCGGAACAGGAGCCTGAAAAAGCTGCCGACAACCGTAATGGTCAAAAGCGGCGAGAGAAACTCGGGGTGGTTTAATGTGGCAACCACAATCATCAGGATGCCCATCACCAGTACGATGAACTTGGAAGGGCTCGTATTGAGCGCAGCCATCATGGCCGTTAGTTCGTTAAAGCCCATAACCAGGAAGATGACGACAAAAACCGCCCAGATCCAGGAGCCCATAAAAATGGCGAAAAGGCTGATGGCGGCGATTCCCAAACCAATCCTGACCCGCTGGCCCTGTTTTTTAGAAACCGAAGTCGCCCCATGATCAGGAGGACTTGCGTCCGAAAAAGGTAATTCAGGCTGTGGGCCGGATGAAGCCATATGCGTGCCAGTGCTTTTCCAGTTTTAACTATACCTGTAGCAATTCTTTTTCTTTTTCAACAATCATCTGATCCAATTGCCCGGTGTAGCGGTCGGTCAGTTTCTGGACTTTATCCTGGCGCTGCTTGACTTCATCTTCAGGCAGGTTTTCAGCTTTTTTCAGTTTTTCGATATCCGCCGTGGCGTCGCGTCGGATGTTGCGCACCGCCACTTTGCCCTCTTCTCCCATTTTCTTGATGGACTTGACCATCTCCTTACGACGCTCCTCACTGAGCGGCGGGATGTTCAAGCGGATCACCTGGCCGTCGTTGTTCGCAGGCAGGTTCAGGTCGGATTTGGAAATCGCCCGTTCAATTTCGGCAAGCTGCGTTCGATCATAAGGTTGGATAACCAGTGTGGTACCTTCCTGAACGCTGATGTTGGCCATCTGCTTAATGGCGGTAGGGGTGCCGTAATAATCCAGCGTAATGCGATCCAGCATCATCGGGTTTGCCCTGCCGGTACGGACGGTGGTCAATTCGTTCTGGGTGGCCTGGATTGCCTTCTGCATTTTTTCTTCGGTTTTGCTAAGAATATCATCGGCCGTGGTGGTCATTGGCGGGGTATCCTTTTAAATTAGATCAATTTAAAATCGATTATTTTACGATCAATAATTCTGTGATTTATCATAATTCAAACCCGCCCTGTCACTCAACAAGTTCAAGCGCTGGGTCGCAGGTCATTTTAAAAAATGCTTGTTTTGCCCGCACAGCAGAAACCCACCATGCACCATGATGATAATCAGTTACATTTGGGGGCATTGCAAGCATTTTTTAAAATGACCTGCGACCCAGCGCTCCGGTATTTTTAGGGGCATAAAGATTACAAAATGGTTCATAAAAATAAACGCTTGAGCGCCAGGCAAGACGTTGGGGCTGGGTTCCTGTTATGATCAGGGCGTTTTTGATAACAGCCATCCTGTTTGTACTTTCTTCCGGCAGGTGAGGCCAATATGCGAGGCGCCTGAAAGCTTATGAGCAAAGCCAACCCAAAGAAATCGATGCATCTCAAATCCATGTACCAGAAGTCGATGTGGTCTATGTTTGCCGATTGCTTCCACATTCTGGTGGAAAATCTCACCCTGTTCTGGCCCTTTCTTTTCCTGCTGCTTATCGTTCAGCTTTTTGCGGCCATGGGACAGGACACCGATGCGGACATTTTCAATCCGGTGCTTTTGGCGATGCTCCTGGTTTTTTGGGGGCTCTTAATGGCCTTTTTCGCAGGGATTTACCATATGGCCTACCAGGCCGTGTGGCGAAAATTCAATCCGCCCTCCGATAAGACCAAGCCGCCCAGTCCGTTTGAAAACCTGTTTCTCCTCAAAGAATTCTTTCCTGGCGTGGGCGGTTATTTTTCGGCTTTCTTTATCGGCGGGTTGATTCAGGTCTTGCTTTTGCTGGGGATTAAATTCGGATCCGACGCCGTAATCGAAGCCTGGGGTGGTTATCCTGCCCCCTTGCTGAAGTTGCAGGCACAAGTTGTCCAGCAGAATGAATTTCCCACTTTTGAGCAGATGCAACAGGTGGTCAGTCGCTTATCGCCAGTAGATATTAACTTCATGCAAAATGTCAGCCTGCTGATGATGGGGCTCTTAAGCGCTTACGCCGTTTTCAGCTTCTTAACGATGCTTTGGCCCGCCATGGTGATTGCCTATGATACCTCTGCCGTTAACGCCTATTTTAAAAGCGTGCGGCAATTTTTCAAAACCCCCCTTCTGATGTTGTCCATCGTTTTTGCCTATATTCTTGTCGCCGTATCGATTATCCAGCTTTTCTCCATGGTGGGAGGCTTTTTGGGTGGTTTGCAAGGGCTGTTTCTCCTGATGGCCAACCTTTGGTTTATGCTATTGGCCTGCTATCTGGTGGCCAGCGTGCGAAAAAGCGAAGAACCCGAGGGCCAGATACCAGAGGGAAGCTCCCAAGGTGGGTCTGGATCGGGCGATAAGCCAGAGAAAGATTCAACGACAAAAACGGATTCTGATGCCGATGAGAAACCGAAATCGAGAATTTCCTATGATGCTTGATTTGGCGGTGTGCCATGACTAGGGAGCATGTCTGAGCTGGATAACAATGCCATAGGCCGTGAGCGGCCGTTTTTTATCGCTGTGGTGGGGCCTACCGGTAGTGGTAAAACGGCGCTGGGCGTGCAGCTTGCAAAAGCGCTCGGCAGCCAGGTGATCTCCGCCGATTCCCAACTGGTTTACCGAGGGCTTGATATCGGCACCGCCAAGCCTACTTTTGCTGAACGGCAAGGCGTGGCGCACCATATGATTGATCTGGTGTCTCCCGACGATGATTCTTTTACGGTAGCGGGCTACCGTATGATGGGCCGGGAGATCTTAAATGATTTGCACCGTCAGCATAAAATTCCCGTGGTGGTGGGTGGCACCGGCTTTTACGTTCGGGCGCTGCTGGATGCGCCACTGGCGCCGGATGTCACTCCCGATCCGGCTTTTCGCACTCAGATGCGGGCCTATCTTGAGGCCAATGGAGAGCTGGCGCTTCATCGCTTGCTGACTGAAAAAGACCCCCGGCGGGCCAGTCAGGTTCATCCTCGAAATACTGTCCGGGTGATTCGCGCGCTTGAGATTATCAACGCCTTGGGTGGGCCTGTGCCTGAAATGCCCCAGCCGGATGTGACCCAGGCGCTCTGGGTGGGGCTTGGCTATTCGCAACGCGAGCGCATGCGCCAGCGGATTGACCAGCGCATCAGGGCCATGTTGGCCGCAGGTTGGCAGGAAGAGGTGGAAAGCCTCCTCGTGCGTTATGGAAAGGAGGCCCATGCCTTGAAAGTGGCGCATGGGTACCCTGAGCTGGTGGAGGTCTGCCAGGGCAATTGCTCGTTATCCTCGGCCATAAAACAGCTTGAAATTAATATTCACCAGTATGCCACGCGCCAGGAAACCTGGTATCGTCATCAAATTTACCGCCCAAAAGGTTCTTCAACAGAAGTAATCCGCTGGTTTGACGTGGATCAGGGGCCATTTGACGATGTTACCGACAAGGCACTTACATTTGTTAACGAAACGCTTGAGTCGCTCTCCTAAGCCTTATAATAAGGCTTAGGAGACAGTGTCTGAGATTCGTACGGAAATTTAAAGTAAAACCCCCTGCTTCTGAAAGATTTTCCACCCGGCGCTTGATGTCCAGGCTAGCAATCTTTTGCGTTCAGGGTTCTTTATGTAAGCGAAAAGACGTTCCCCCATTCCCTCTTTCCCACAGTCTTCATAATATTCACAGTCTCTCATCTTCTTTTAACGAAGATCGATCTTACTCGATCTTGCTTGATAATTATGATTCTTATTGGCTGAAAGGCAATTCCCGTGTCCGATCCCCTTCTTAGCATCGCCCTTCAGGAGCGCCATGATCTTGAAACTATGGATAGCCGCCAGTTGATGGAAAGCCTGAAACAATTCAACAAGTCTGACTTTGGCAAAGGTACCGTTGGCCATCGTCAGGTTTTTAAAGACTACCTGCTTTCCTCTGAAGTCTTTTACATCGATTCCGACTTGCAGTAGGCGCTTGGCTTCAAGCGGTTTGTTCAGGGCCATCAGTATTTTGAATAGCCCATCGGAGTTGAGGTGCAAGGCTGGTCTGCCGGACAGAGGCCCGCATGTCCTAAAACGGAAATGTCGAGGGTGAGGGTGTTGTTATTCGCGTCTATCACGCGCGTGCCGTCAGCTTCAATGGTGTAATACGAACCGTCGTCTGAAATTTTGATGCTGGAGGCTTTCTTGACGTTGGCCCTGGCCATGTCAATCAATACGCTGCCGCGCACGATGTTTTTATTTGCCATATTCGGCCACGGAGTGCCTCCGCCAACCGTGACGGCCGCCGGGCCAAGGTTATAGCAGTCTGTTGCCGTACAGGCCTCGATCTGATAACCCTGTTGGGTGTCGCCCTGATCGATGTAAATATCGTTTCCCGTCCTGTCGAGAATGGGAAAGTTGGTGACGGTTCTTTGAAAGGCGCTGTCGGGATCGATGGTGGGGAATCCCGTTGTATCTACCGCAACGCCCTGGTTTTCCAGCTCGGTGGGCTTGAGCTGCAGGGGCTGGGCTTTTGCCTGTGCGTTTACTTCAATACTGGTAATGCCAGCAAGGGCCAGGAACGGGGTGGGAATTTCACCTGCCAGATCAAGCCGGACGCTATTGTCGGCGGGATCGATAATGGGGCCTGACACCACGCGAATGTTGAAATTTTGAAAAGACGAAGAGGAGACAATGGCGTTTGCCGTATCCATTGTCGCCTGGATGGCTCTGGCCTGGTTGGCGCTGGGCAGGTTACTGCCTGTGCTTTGGTACATTGCGGCAGCGCCTACCAGAACCGACGCGTTGGCGGCTTTTTGAAGCTCGCCCTGCACATAGGACTGAATGCCGATAAACGCCGCGATGCCAAGAAAGCCAATCAGGAGGCTCAGCACCATGAAGGTCACAATCAGGGTGGAGCCTGGGTAGGCTTTTCTTTTGCTGAAGTGTTTTACGCTCATACCGGCTTGCCTAGTCCTCGCAATTGCTCTTGATGCTTTCATAAAGGGCGTTGGCTTTTTCAGCCGCTTTTTGAATGGCGCATTCGGCTTGCTTTCGTTGTTGGCAAGAAGAGACGAAATCCGCGGGCGGCTGGGTATAGTCCGTGGCGTGGTAAAGGCCGTGGGGAGCGGGATATTTTTCGCTGTATGTCAGAACCGGCGCCTGGTCGTCCTCGATAAAAATTTCAAGCTGCTGGCCTGGCGCGCCCTTGGGATTTTCATAAAAGCGGGCGCGGATGCACTTGCTGGCCGTACTGCCCACAGGGCATACGGTACTGACGTCGGTGGGGTCTTTGGGCATCAGGTTGGCTTGTTCTTGGGCGCACGTGTTGCCCGCGTTCTGGCAGGCGGCCACGACTTGAGGATCTCTTGCGAAGCCGAGCACCGTATCCACGCCCAGCATCACTTGCTGGCTGAAGGTCACGCGCGATTCATAGGTGTTGGTGGGCGCGTTGGCATAGAGGGTATCGGCCAGTGACTGGTTGATGGTAATACCGCCGTTGGTGCATTCGATTCGAGACGGCATGCCCTCAAAAGCCGGGTTTTCCCATGGTGGGCCCGCCGTGCCGTTCAGGTTGGGCGGGGCCTGGTTGGGGCTGCTGGAAGGCGTGCCGACATTGGCTTGCAATAGGCTTTTCTGAACCGGTTGAACCACGCCAAAATCAAAGCTGATGTTGAAAAGCGGGATGGTGATGCTTTTTTTCCTTCCGATTAAAAGCACCGTATCGTCATTGATGGGGGCTGAAACCTCAACCGAATCCAAGGCTGCCGTATTTTGGAGAATACCCCCCTTGCCGCCGCTTTGCGCCTGAGCCATGATGTCTGCCGCGCTGATGGATCCCGAGCGGCTGGCCAGCTCGCTTTTCAGGGTGGCGGGTTCCTTGATGGCTTCGCTTGCAATCGTGCCTTGATACATGGCAAGCCCGACATAGCCCACGCCCATTAGAATCGGCAACAACACGATGAGTACCAGTACAAGCTCAACCAAAGACTGGCCTTTGCCTAAGCTGCAAGATCTCGTGTCATATCTGGCATGTAATATAAAGTTGCCCACAGGCTGGATTCCGATTTTAAATGGGATGCAACAATGAATGGGAGACAATAAAACGGTAGACGGCCCTCACTTTTTACTATAAAAGCCTTCGCTTAAACCCGCTATCGCCAGGAGTGAAAGTCCCTTCAGGCGATTGAGCTGAGGCGAAAGCCGCTCGTCAGACGCCGGTTGTGCTTGTTGGTGGCTGAGAGGCAGTACCGTCAGTGGCTGGGTCAGTGGCTGCCGTTGGGGTGGCTGGCGCGGCTTGGATTTGTTGTCTTAAGGCTTCCGCCAGGCGTTGCGCTTCGGCGTTGCATTGGGTGCTATCTCTGCAAGGGCCAATGTTTTGCCCTTGGGTTGGTGTACTGGTGTTGGCTGGTGGAGATGGGATTTGTTCAGGGCTTGGGTTTGTATTGCCGCTGTCAGTCGCGCCATCGGTAGAAGGATTGACTGAGCCTGAGCCGCCGGTACCGCCGCTAGGAAGGAAGTTGCTGCTGCCAGTGCCTTGCCAACCGCCAACGGCCAGACCCATCGGCTTGGTCACGAAGCGGCCGTCCTGGATTGATGATGCGGTTTCTCCCGAGCCGCTTGCAAAAAAACCGGCCAGAAGCTGATTGGTGTCGGCAGTGGTGGTGATAATTGCAACGCCGACGGCAAAAATACCTGCCGGCAAAACGTATTCGATTAACGCGTTGCCTTTATGACCTTTGAAGCGATGTTGCTTGAAGATCGTTATCATAAAACTCCTTCGGGGACATCTAACTCCCTTGAGCGGCGATATTCAGGAGGAAAGGGGGAAATAGCCGTCTGGCTTATTCTGCCTGACTTATTCTGACTGTCTTGGGGGCCTGTCTTTGTCTAGGCTCTCTATCTTAGGGATATCGGCTTGATGCATGGAATCTAAACCGAGGCCATGTAAATTGTTAAATAAAAGTTACAAATTAAAAGCCCCACGTTTAAGAAACCTTCCAGGTGTTCATATCCTGTGAGGTTTTTCAGAAGAGGGCTATGGAGTTTTAGTATCGATTCGCCCTAACGCAAGCGGGAATCATCAATCTGTATTTCAGGCGACCCCTCAAAGGCGGGCATCCTGACTTTTTCTCCGCCGATTCTCCTGGCCACCAGACGGTATTTGGCAAAATAGGAGCGTGTTACCCTGCCGTTTCTGAGATATCGAATTTCATTGATGGTGGTGCCATCCAAACGGTCAACGTTGACGGTAACGGTTGGCATTTCAAAAAAGATTTTGCCGCCTTTTAAAATGACGGTGCGGTGAAAAGTGGCCGTCTGCCCTTCGACTTTATCCACGTCAATTGACGCGCTGGCCCCGTTGACCGGGTTGCTGACAACGACTTTTTCCCCCGACTGCTCCAGTACCCAGATGTTATGTACCAGGCGGTTGAAATAATCGGGTGAATTACTTTCCATCAACGTGCCGGTCACGCTCCAGTAGCCGTACATGTCATCAGGCAGGTATTCGGATCTGCTGATGGAAATTTTCAGCGGTTTTATCGGGGCCGCCATATTTTGCGCGTTGCCGTCGTTTTTGCCTTTATTTGGTTTTCCCTGATCCAGGGCAGGCTGGGCCGCCCCAATTTGCAGGCCTGAAAAACAGAGTGTGAAAAACACGCCATACGCGGTGGCGATTAAGCGTTTTTTGGCGGCGGCGCCATTAAAAAAAATAGAGGTAAAAAAGGTGGACATATTGAAAGATGCTTCAGCAGGCTCAAACACTCGTTTTATTCTTTTGCTTGTCCTTAATCGTATCACAGGGGCCAGCGCTCCTTCATACGGATGGTTTTTCAATTCCGCATTCAAATATCCCTCTTAAGGCTAATACGGAATACTAGCGTTCGTCACTAGAATAGAAACATAACCGGAACTCATGCCCCGGTTGAGGACAAATTCAACCGCCTCATTTCGATCCAATTTTTAGGTTTCATATCATTTCCAGTTTTGATGACTCAGTTGAACGAATCCCTTTTCGTAAGGGGAATTGCCATGCTTGGTTGTCATGTGAAAGGCAAGTGCCCAAGGCATTGGACAATGCCTGCTGCTATAAGCACTGATGCCTGAAGAAGAGTAGTTAGAGAAACGACAAACAACAGTTCCAGAGCTAGAGTTCGCCTATTTTGTAACATTTCGCATAGTCCTGATAAACAATATTTGAAGAACCCTTGCATTTTGCCGAATGGGATTATCATCACGATCAAGTGGTCTTTCGAGTCGGACGGGTCTGATAAAGATGATAGTCGCGATCTCAGCAGGGTTTGAATATTCAAAGAATGGTCTTGATCAGTCGAAGTGTTATGAAGCAAGATTAAATAGAAAGCGGCCGTCGCATGCGATTTTCTTTTTTCCAGCACTTTTGTCTGCTGGGGCTTCTGATGGGATTACTGGGGTTTCAAACAGGCGTTTTTGCCGAATACAATGACGCGACCGGCGCCAGCGATCGTATGGTGCTTCGGGCAGGCATCCAGAAACAATTTCAGCCCGATCCGGGCATAGTTGGCCTGGATATGCTGATTTACAAGCATCGCCATCCGGTGGTGCAAAAGGTGTTTCCCGGAACACCGGCTTATCTCAAGGGGATTCGCCCAGGAGATGTGATTGTTGAGATTGACGGGTATTCAACCATCGGAAAAAACGACGCGCAAATTGATGAGATGATTTCCGACATTCCGGGTGATTCGGTGACATTTAATATTCAACGCGGTTTTATGGTGGCCAGTGTCACTTTGAAGGTGCAGTCGCTCAGTTATGTTTCCCACCGCCTGCGTGAACGCTACGCCAGTGTTCTCAATATGGATACTTTTCAAAACTAGCATTGCCTTGTGATTTAAATCCCCTGCCATCTTATTTTAAGAAGCAGGGGATTTTTGCGTTGTAACGCTTCCAAGAGGGGATAGTAACTTTACCGGTACAGGCAATTCCGGGCTATATATTTTGTTTATTTCTTTATAAGAGAGAGTATCCGTATTTCGCCCTGATTTATAAAACTGGTTTTTAACGCCAGTTGGCCATTACAGCGTAATGGCCGACAGTTGCTTGCCTGGCAACACCTATCGCCCGGCAATAGAAGAGAGCAGCGCGATTCGCAAAGTAACGAGGATTGATACCCGTGGCATATTCATCATCGGTTTCTTCCGCAGCAACAGCTCCAGCGGCCGCTTCTTTGGCCACAACCCAAGCGGCTGGCACCAGCCCGGCGGCGGCGCTTGCCGCTAGCCCTAGCGTGCTTGCCACGCCGGGGCCCAGTGACGCGTTCAGCCTCGGTTCGGGTGCCGGAACTGCCAATGCGGCAGCGGCGCCAACAGACTTAACAAGCCTTATCAATTCGATTGTCCAGGTGGGCAGCCAGTTGATCCAGATGCTTCAAGGTCTTCTCGGTGGTGGTAGCGCAGCAGGCATAACCACTGCCAATGGCTCCCTTGCCGCCCCGGCTCCCACGGCAGCCATAGGTGGCGCGCTTGGTAGCGCTCCGGCAGGCACCAAGGGAAATGCCGGTGGCCTGACGCGCAATGTGGTCATCGCTCAAATCGATAACTTCTCCACCGATCAAAGCGGCTTCAATCATGGCGAGGAAATGGCCAAGACCATGAGGAGCGGCGGTGGCGATCCGAGCCTTGCCGGTAAGGTGGATCTCCTGCAATTCCAGATTAACAATGGTAGTGTCCGTGACATTGCCGATTACCTTGAGCAGATCACGGCAGCCGTTCAGTCCGGCCAAACCATTGACGCGGTTGAAATTCCGCAGTTCGTTTCCACGCCAGACGCGGATACGGCCAGGGCCAATGCGGCCATTGAACAATTAAGCGCCTTGGGTGTTCCAGTAGTGGTTGCCGCAGGTAACAGTGGCCCGCAGCAGAATAATGCCCTGGGTAATAGCGGCGCGTTTCTCGTTCAGAATCTTGAGCGCGGCCAGATTGACCCTGAATCGGGCACCGGTAATATTCTCTTCCAGGGCCCGACCACGTCTTATGCCTCGGCAAACCTGGCGACTGTCGTGGCCGCCAAGAAAGCGCTTGGCTTGAGCATGGATCAGATTGTTCAGCAATTATCCGTTTAAACGCTAAAATAAAATTCATTTAAAAAGAGCCGCTTGAACAGGCGGCTCTTTTGTTTGGGATGGTTTAGCAAACTAGACTTTTGCAAGCTTGCTCTGGCGGGCTTTTTCGATTCGCTCAAGCGCCAGGTGCTGTGCCGCATCCCAGGGCAGCAGGTTTTTCTGCTTGGCGTAATCGAACACGCGCAGCGTGGTATCGTAAATGGCATCCGTGCGTTTTTTGGCATCCTCGAAAGAGTAATGCTCGATTTCGCCTGCGATCATAATCACGCCGCCCGCATTGACGATAAAATCCGGGGCGTAAAGAATGCCGCGCTCGTGAAGAACCTGGGCCACGTCGGCGCTTTCCAACGGATTGTTGGCCCCACCGGCGATAATTTTAGCCTTGAGTCCGTGGGCAACCCCCTGGGTGACGACACCGCCAATGGCGTTGGGTGAAAAGACATCGACTTCGTTATCGAAAAGGCTGAGCGGATCACAGATGGTGACGGCGGGGAACTCGTCTTTTACCGCCTGAAGCGCCGCCTGGTTGATATCGGAAATAAAGACGGTGCAACCGGCGTTGATTAAATGTTCCACCAGTAAATGCCCGACCTTGCCAGCGCCTTGAACGGCCACTTTTAAACCATCGAGCGAATCGCGTTTCATTTTTTCCTGAACCGCGGCCTGAATCCCCCGGAAAACGCCGAGAGAGGTCAGGATGGCCGAATCTCCAAGGCCGCCGTCTTCTTCGGCAAGACCGTTAACGTGGGGAGAGTATTGGCGCATGATACGAAGGTCATGGGTGTTTGAACCCACGTCACCTGCGCCGATGTAGCTGCCGCCAAGCAAATTCAAGCGTTCAGCGAATGCCTTGAGCAATTCTGGGGTTTTATCTTCAGGCTTGTCGAGAATCACGACCGATTTGCCGCCGCCCAGGTTCAACCCCGCCATGGAGGATTTGTAGCTCATCGCGCGCGAGAGGCGCAACACGTCTTGCAGGGCTTCCTGTTCGGATTTGTAGCTTTTCATCCGGCAACCGCCAAGGGCGGGCCCAAGCGAGGTGTCATGGATGGCAACGATGGCGCGAAGCCCCACAGTTTTGTCGTTACAGAAAAACACGCCTTCGTGATCGCGGCGCTGGATGAGTTCAAAGTAAGCCATGCGTTGGTCTCCAGGGGACTTTGCCCATTAATTGAACGAACAGGATATAAATCAGGATCAAGCAATCAATACCAGAGCTTATACGCTCTTTCCTGATAAAGAACGCTCTGCATAAACCAGAAGTGACCGCCGGAATGAATGGAAAGCCATTGAATATAAAAATAAGAGGGGATAAGGCGATATGGCCAAAGCTGCCATAAAATAAAGTTGGAAGGGGATAGCTCAGGCGGGGGCTGTTATTGGATTTGATGGAACACGAACTTTGGTTTGCCTGGCCGAAAAAAGAAGCAAAACGCTTATAATAGCCTATAGCCATAGCTTAGCGCTTACAAGCGGCTTCTTCAAGAGGGAAAATTCTCCAGGGCTTATATGCCGTATCAATAATAAACGAACGCGCTTTAAACGCTTGGCTTGACGGTGGTCTTCGGCTTGAGGCTAGTCTTGGGGTAATAAAATTTTAGAATCTCGTCGTAGCGCTTGCCTTCAAGGGCCATGCCCCTGGCGCCCCACTGGCAAAGCCCAACGCCATGGCCGGCGCCCCGGCTTGCAATACTAACACCCTTAGTGTCCTGGCTGATTTCAAAGCGGGTTCCGGGGGCCTTGTCCCACCCGAACGACTGGCCAAGCCGCAGCCAGAAAACATAGGCGTTCTTCAACTGAGCGGTAAGCCGGGCTTGACGGTAGCGTCCGCCACTGTCCTTTTGCTCAAGACGGAGCGGTGTTTTTCCGAAAACGGCCTGCCACTGGCCAATCGGAATGGTGACGGTATGGGTCTTGTAAAACGGGCTCTTGGCGCAATACGGACAGGTGACGCCAATCGAGTACGCATGGCGTTTTTTCAGCGTGCCTGAGAAATAGCCGTCATCACTGGTATGGCCGCCGCAGGTGCTATGGTAATAGGCTTCAATAGGCTTGTTACCATAGGTAAGGACTTTTCCCCAAACGCTTTTTACCGCCTTTTGCGTAAGCGGGTTTTTCCGAATGCCAAGGTAAGCCTCGTCGGAAGTGCTGTCACTGACTGAAATCAGGTTTCGACGGACGCTTTTTCGCATCAGGCGCGTCTGGGTCAGGACGGCCTGCGCCTTGATGGCCTCAAGCGGCCAGCCGTCTATAAGTTCGCTTGCGCTAACGCTTGAAACATACGCTATGGGGGAAACGATATTCTCTAAAAGCAGGCGGTTCCCGTCCGCTCGGATCCAAAGCTCCCCGGCGTAACAGCGGCGTTGCGGTTCAGATAGATTGGGCGTTACGCAGACCCCAACCGTATCGCTCAGGGCTTGCAGTGTGATGCCGCCGCCGTTGGCCACCGGTTGACCGTTTGACGCCTTAATCAGTAGACGGCCTGCGTTTGCTTCAATGCTTAGGGTTTGGCTTGCTGAAAGATTCTGTAAGGAGGATTGCCTGGCCATGCGGTAGTTTCCTGAAAGCGTCAGTCGATGGATTCTGGTTTCAGGCTGCGTGTCAAAAAGCCTGACGCGAATCATCAGCTGATCAGGCTTGAGATGATCAGGCTCAGCCAGGGATTTGACAGGCAGCAGCAGAAAGCCAAAACAGACCAACAGTAAACTGAGGAGCTTTAGGGGAATTGCGTGTCGGGTGTTGTTAGCAAATATCATCAATAAGCGCCTTTGGTTTGAATTTTTATGAAATAGTTCCGCAAAGCCGGAATAGCCGTTGCTTCGCTTGTGCCGCTGAAGGCGCGGACACAAAAAATATGGCTGGGGCTGTCAAACGGATAAAACCCCGCCGCCCAGGATTGATAAAGTTTTCCTCGGCGGGTTGTGCCGGTTTTAAGCGCCAACTGGTAACGATCTTTTTGGTCGGCGTTTTTTCCGGTGCCCCAACGGGCGGCGCCTCGCATCGCGTGGCGAAGCATTCCCCAGGTATTGGGCGATATCGCTTGAAGTTCTGGCGAAATTTCAGGATGGCTGGTGGTTTTAGTGGTATCCGGCTTTGCGATAAACCGCATCCAATCTAAAAGATCACCGGCGCTGAGGTTTGCCTGAGGAGAACAACCCAGCGCGTAAGCGAAAAGCGTAGCTTGTGTTGGGGACTGCTCAAGGGGGCGTTTGGGGAAACATAATTGCCACATGCGTTGAAACTGTGCGGGAGAAATTTTGGAAATGGCATTTGCAAAATAGGCGTTACAGGAAACGGCAATCGCGTCGCTAAGGGTCACCATCCCGTGGGGGTGGGAGCAGTGCATCGGCTGTCCTTGCAGAAGCCCCGGCGTGAGTTTCGGATCCGTCCAGCCGCGACATTCAAAGGGCTTGTCCGGGTGAAGCAGCCGGTTTTCAAGCAAGACCATCGTATCCAGGAGCTTGATGAGAGAGCCTGGCATGCCGAGGGTTTTATAGGCTGATGCAGGCGTTGTGGAATCGAGCGGGATATGCCAGATTTTTATTGCAGACGAGGCTTTGGGGTTGGCGCCTGTTGGCAAAGCGGAGAAAAGCGGGCATAATGCCGACAGCGCGCAAGCGCTTAAAAACTGCCGCCTTGAAAGTATGCCTTTTGAAGGTATGAAGGTGAATGGCATCAGGTGGGCTGTCATTTTATAAATCAAGTTTAGTTTGAGCAGAATGAGCCGCTTTATTTCCGCATGATCTTTTACTTGCGCAGCATTTACTTGTGCACCATCATAGCAATAACAACCGCTATGGTATTGTCCTGCCTGGGGATTGGCTTTACGATTGAAAACGCCTGGGCGAAAACGAAAACGCTTCGCCTGCCCCAGATCGCAGGTAAAACCATCGAGGCGTATTTTGAAAATCCGCCCGCCTCTTATGCGGCGTTTGCGGCAAAGTTTCCCGTTGCCCAGGATTACCGGCGACAAGCAGGACTTTTTGTAACGCTTAGTCAAAATGGTAAATCCCGCGCGTGTTGGGGAGCCCTGACGCCCAGCCAGGGCGATCTCGTCAAGCAAACGGTGTTTGCCACCATCGACACGCTGACAAAAGATTATCGCTATGCGCCGATTCGCAAATCCGAATGGCGGGAATTAAAACCCCAGGTGAGTATCGTTGAGGGTATTGAACCGATTCGCTCTTATCGGCAATTGAACCCTTTGCGCGATGGCCTGCTGTTGCGAAGCGGGGCAAAGTCGGGGGTGATATTGCCCAGGGAAGCGAGAGACGCTTATTACCAGTGGGTTATGGCGCGAAAAAAGGCGGGGGTTTCAATTCATGACCCCCAGCAGTTGTATCGCTTGCGTATCATTATTGAGGAATAAAGGCCGAAGCGGTTGAAGTCTCGGCTTTGAAGGTGCTAGGCTTTTAGCCTGAGCCGCTTTAGTAGATGAAGCGATTTAATACGCATTAGCGGAAACCTTTTGAGAAGTGCGTATATATAACTTAATACGCATCAGCGGAAACCGCTGAAAATGCGTATATATAATAAGAGTGAGCGCTTTAGGAAAAAATACAATGCCGGGGACGCAGCGGGTGAATTGTCTGAAAGATTGGCTGAAAAATCGCTTTGGCAAAGGAAGCGGCTTTCTGCTGTGGGCGGGGGTTCTGTTGCTTCTCACGCTGAGCGCGGCGCTTGCCATCGTCATTGAGAAACCAGTCGGCTCGCTGTCGGGTAAAATCGTAATGGAGCAGGCGGGTTTTGGTATTGCCACGGCTGATGTTAAGGGGGCGCTTAAAGGCAAAAAGGTTTATGCCATTGCCGTGGGGCCAAGGCGAAGCAATACGCCCATTGAGCGTGGCGTTTGGGTAAAAGACGATGGCAGTTTTGAAATCAAGCAATTGCCGGTGGGAGAATACACCCTTCGACTGCGTGCGCCGGGCTATGCCACCGAAAACCGAAATGGTGTCTTCATCGATGAGGGGCGGGTGACAAATTTGTCCAAGCTGGTGGTGATGCACCCCTTGGAACCGTCGGTCACGATTGCAAGCAATTCGCGGGTCTTTACGCAAAAAGAAGCGCCGGGGTTCTGGATTAACACCAACGGGGCAAGCGATGCCACGGTGAAAATTTACCGGGCCGATGTGCTGTCGCTTTTAAAGATGTCCGATAAGCAACGCGCCATAGAATTTGGGGGTGACTTATCGATATACAGGCCTTACGGCAAAAATTCAGAGCAGGCCAAAAATATTTTTGCCAAGCAGAAGCCTGTTGCCGTTTTTCGCAGGCACCTGGAGGACGACGGCGATGACTGGGCCCACGTGGAATTTAAATTCAGCAATCCTTTGCCCCTGGGTGATTATATCGCCGTCTCCGAGGTCGTGAACGAATCACTTGCCCGGGCGGGTAAAAACAGTGAAGCCTGGAATTTGATGTGGTTTAACGTCAGTGATATCGGCCTGGTGATGAAGCAGGCGCCTGATAAATGGGTGGCCAGGGCCATTGACTTGAACACGCTGAAGCCGCTTTCTGGTGTCCAAGTGAATCTGCTGGACCGCGATCATGCCTGGCAATCGTTGGGCGTTGCCGCCACCGATAAAAACGGCCTGGTGGAAATTCCGTTGAAAGACTACAATCCCAACACCTATGGGTATAGTCTTCTGGCGTATGCGACAGCTTCCGGCAAAGCATTTAAACCCTCGCATACCTACGGCGGTATCCAATACTGGCGTTATGACGCCGATGATTACCAGACGTATTTTTACACGGAGCGACCCGTCTATCGTCTGGGACAGACGGTTTATTTCAAGGGCATTGTCCGAAAAAAAGACAAGACGCCTGACAACTACGGCGGCTTTTTAAATCCCGGCGCCAATTTGGCGGTTTCAGTGCTGGTGTCGGATCCCGACAATAACAAGCTGGCTGAATTTTCCACAAACACCACCGCGCATGGATCGTTTCACGGCGTGGTAGAAATTCCAGAAGACGGCAAAACGGGGGCGTATCAATTGACGCTGACCTATCCCGATGGCACGCGGGATTATGAAAATTTTGAAGTGGCGCAATATCGAAAGCCTGAGTATCAAGTGGAGGTTCAGCCGCTTCAAACGGAAGCGGACAAGCCGGTGATCGCAGGGCAAAGCGTGAAGGCCAGAATCAGGGCCACGTATTATTTTGGCGCGCCCGTGGCTAACGCCGTCGTGAAATACTCGATTTACGCCAAGCCCGATTGGGCAAGGCGCTATCAACTGATGCCGCGTCCTTCTTACTACGCATACTTCGATGACTGGGAAGAAAGTGATTATGGCTATGATGGCGCTTATGCGGGAGAATATATCGAAGAAGGTTACGCCCAGACGGATGAGGCGGGCGAGGCTTTAATCACCTTCAAGACGCGTCCGGTGAATTCGGCATCTGTTGGGCCCTATGATTTTGAACCCGCTGACAAGCGCTATAAAATCCAGGCGGAAGTGACCGACCTGAGTAGGATGAGCGTTATGGGCAGCTCGTCCTTTGCGGTATCGGCAGGGGAGTTTGCCTTGTTTGTTCAGAGCGCGCGATCAGTTTACAAGGCGGGCGAGTCGGCATCCGTTGTTGTGTCGGCCAGGGATTATGCCGGAAAACCGCTTGCCAACCAGCCTGTTACCCTCCAGTTGTTCCGATGGGTTTGGGATGAAGCAAAAGAGGAGTATCGAAACGAGGCAGTAACAGATGCTTCCGGGGCGACTGATTTTGAAACCACTACCAGGGCCAATGGCGATGTCCGTTTGCGCATTTCACTAAAAGACGCCTTGTCTTCGGATACGTATTTTATCTCGGCGCAAAGCAAGGACGCGCAAGGCAACACGATTCGCGAGCGGCAGAGCGTGTGGATAGCCAATGCGCATTCGCCTTACATGCTGTCGGGCCAGGAATCTGAAAAGCAGCCACTGAGCGTAACGCTCGACAAACCGGTTTATCAGCCTGGAGATACTGCGCGGTTGATGATTTCAGCCCCCACCAGCGGTAAGGACAATATGGCCGCCTGGGTGTCGCTTGAAGGCAAGACGCTTCATCGGCACATTGTGGTGCCGCTTAAGTCAACGGCACAACTGGTTGAGATTCCCGTACCCGCCAAATTTGCGCCAAACGCGTATGTCAGTGTCGCAGTGGTGGGAAAGAAAAAACAATATTATTACGATTCGAAAATTCTTCGCGTATCGCCTGAAGCAAACTTTATGCGCCTTGCCGTGACGACGGCCAAAACAAAATATCATCCCGGCGATTCGGTGGATTACGTGATTCAGGCAACGGACATGGACGGCAGGCCCGTTGCCAATGCCGAGGTATCCTTGGGCGTGGTGGATGAAAGCATTTACTCCATTCGCCTGGAGGCGACCACGCCGATTGAGAAATTTTTCTACCGCAAAATTGAAAACGACGTTTTAACGCTGACCTCTTTTCCTGAGCAGTATTCGGCGGGGCCTGATAAAATCGAGCCCAGGATCCGAAAAGATTTCCGCGATATGGCCGCCTGGTTTCCGTCATTGTTGACCGATGCGCAAGGCCTGGCGAGGGCAAGCGTCAAGCTGCCGGATAATTTGACAAGCTGGCGCGCGACTGCCCGGGCAATATCGGGAACAGTCAATGAAGCTGAGGCCTTAACGCCGATGGTGCTGGTGGGGGAAACCACGCAATCGATTGTCTCCACGCAGGATCTGATTTTAAGGCTTGCCCTGCCAAGATTTTATACGCAGGGGGATGAAGCCCTTGTAACTGCAGTTTTGCATAATTACACGGGTAAACCTCAGCCTGTCCAGTTAAGCCTTGCCATGACAAACCTTGATGCGGCACAGTCGGGAAGAGCTTCTTTATTGCAGCTTCAAAACCCCAGCCGGAACCCGCTTTCCAAAAATCTGACGCTGACGCCTGAACAGGCGCTTCGCGTTCAGTGGCCAATCAAGGCGATTTCGCCCGGAAAAATAAAGCTGCTGGCTAAGGCGGTTGCGACTAAAAGCGCTGGCGCAGGTGACGCGCTTGAACAAACCGTTTCCGTATTGCCCCTGGGTGTTCCTCAGACGTGGCAGAAAACATGGGTATTGGAAAAAGAGAACGACCTTCTCAATACGTCGCTTGAATTGCCTAAGGGCGTAAACCCGCAAGAGGCAATGCTTACCCTTAGCGCTTCGGCCAGCCCCATCGGCTCGGCGCTGGGAAATCTTGAAAGCCTGGTGGATTATCCTTACGGATGTACGGAGCAGACGATGAGCCGCCTGGTGCCAGCGGCGGTTGTTCTGAAACTTCAGCGGGCCTTGAACTTACCAGTATCCGAGTCTTTGAAAAATAAAATCTCTGCCGTACAAAACAAGGCGTTCGGGATTTTGCGAGATCACCAAAACGGCGATGGCGGCTGGGGTTGGTGGCAGAATGACACGAGCAGCTTTATGATGAGCGCTTATGTTCTGGAGCAGAACCTTTTGCTGAATGAAGCGGGCATGTCGTTGCCGGATGAGCAGGCCAGGGCCGGCGTGGACTGGCTGGCGCAACAGGAGCAAGTGTTTTTCGCCCAGCTTCGCGATCCCAAGCGCGTGATTGAAAAAGCATCAGGGACTGGCGATTTGGAGTTGCAGATTGATTTTGCTCAAGGCCAGGCTGTTTTAAGCGCTTACGGCAGGCGAACTCCCCAGCCGGTGTTAACCTGGGCCAAAAGTCAACTTGCAAAACTGCCGCCCGAAGCTCTTTCTTACTGGGTAATTGCGCTTTCAAGGCAACATGACGCATCAGCAGAATTGTTTCTCAAGCAATTGCTGGCCCTGGCCAATCGCACGTCTCCTGATACGGCCAATGCCCAATCCGGCATCGCCCTGATGGACTGGGATCATACGCCCGCGCTGATGTCCCGCCTGAAAATCCGAAATAATTATACCTATCGCTATACTGGCATTGAATCCACCGTTTTGGCGCTGAAAGCTATGATTGCTTCTCGTCAGATTATTTTAGGCGGGAGTGTTTCAGCGGGGGAAGGGCGATCAACCGTGCTAAGTCCAATGGACGTTGAATCTGTCAAAAACTGGCTTTTGCTGCAACGCGGGAGCGATGGCTGGGATAACACCAAGACGACAGCCCAGGTGCTGTCAGTGCTTGCCGACGAGGAAATATCCGATAAGAGCGTTCGTCCAACGGCCTTTACCGCCTGGTTAACCTGGCTTGCCTCCTCTCATGAAAACGATGCCAGCGTTCATGACGCTAGTATTCATCGGGAAACAAGCAATCGGGAAATAAAACTTGCCTTTGACGCGAAAAATCAATACCAGGGCGAGCGGCGGGTGTGGATGCTGACGCTTGCAGAGTTGGGCTTGCATGATAGGCATCCCAAGGGCTTGTTGAACATCAAAAAAGAAGGGCCCGGTCGTTTTTATCTGGCACAGTGGTTGCGCTATATGTTGCCCTTAAAGCCGGGACAGCCGGTTCGCTTGGCGGCGTATCCGCAAGGGCTTTCGATTCGCCGGGAATTTTTCAGGCTGAAGCCAACAATCGTGGACAATTTCGGCACCGTCCGCTTTTCGCTTGAGCCCTTAAATTCTGGGCCTTTAAATAACGCCATTATTAAATCAGGGGAATCGCTCTTGATGCAGACCCGTATTCAAAGTCCGGTGGCCTTACCGTATGTGATGGTCAACGCGCCGCTGCCAAGTGGCGGGGAAATCGTCAGTGAAGATCCCCGTATGAACTTGTTGGCGACGTCGCAATCCGATAGCGATGCCGAATCTGATAATGCTGTGGGCGGGGCTTGGGGCTTTATGGACTGGTGGTGGACTCACCAGGATATTCTCGATGATCGCATCGTCTTTTTCAGCACGAAGCTGCCCGCGGGGGAGTCGAAATTCCAGGCCATCGTGCGGATGGAAATGCCCGGCAAGCTGCAACTGAATCCCGTTAGCATTTCGGCGATGTACCAACCTGGGGTTAAAGCTTATTCCGAGCTTGACCAGCTTCAAGTGAGCGACTAATTCAATGAAACGGGCTGTCTTGCTGCTATCGTTGCCACTGGCCTTAATCGCGCTGTGGTTTTTTACACGGCCTTTTCCAGATGAACTGATCCGCCAACAAGTGTCGCTTTCACCTTTGAGCAGCGTTCAGAAGCAAAATATCGAGCTTGCCGCCGAGCGCTTGAACGGCAGCGTGATAGCGCCAGAGGCCAGCTTTTCCTTTAACAAAACCGTTGGCCCCAGAACTGCTACGCGAGGCTATCTGGCCGCCACGTCCTATATTGCCGATGATTCGCCAAAAACCCTTGGGGGAGGGATTTGTCTTTTATCCTCCACGCTTTATCAACTGGCGCTTGGTTCGGGGTTGAAAATCATTACAAGGACACCTCATCTAAGGCCCGTCAACACGGTGCCGCCGGGGCTTGATGCGGCGATTTGGTACGGTAGGCTGGACGTGTCTTTTCAGAACAATAGCGGCCAGCCGCTGCAACTGCTGGCAAAAATTCGCAACAACACCTTGACGCTTGCCTTTAGGGGCAGTCAGCCGCTTGCCCCGGTGAGCCTTCAAAAGCAGGTTCAAAGCACGCCACAAGGCTTGTACGTCTCGCTAAGTCGAAAAGTTGGCACCGGCCCGCCTGAAAAAATTTCAAGCGATTATTACCACGAATAGACCGCTTTTTGCTGACGATGGTACTACCCCTCATCCGGCCTTCGGCCACCTTCTCTCCTTGAGGGAAGAAGGCAATTTAAATCGTGTAACTTTCGCCGGATTCTTCCGCTTGCGCTGAGTTTCCTTGTGCTTTGGGAAACAGTAGCAGTAAAACGCAACCCACCCCAAAAACGAGGGCCAGCACCATCAGCTTCATGGGCTTGTCCGCCGTGTCGCCCAAGTCCAGCAGAGGCGAAAGCAATAGACTGTAAGCCACAAGCCAGCAAGGCAAAAGCATCATGCTAGAGGCCTGATGAAACGTAGAGGCCTGGCGAAACGGAGCGCCGGGATAATGGCCGAGAGACATGGTGGAGAACAAGGCCACCGCCGCGCCCGCCATCAGCGCCGAGACCAGAAAGCTGCCGGTCGCCTCCGCATGAAGATAATAGGACGTGCCGAGCGTGAGAATGGTTAAAACCGCCATCAAGGCCTGCAAGGGCAGCTTGCTGAAAAACTCTCTTGCGCAAAGCAAGAGGCCAACGCCTGCAAAAAGCGCTGCGCCCGCGTAGGGATGGGTGATGTTGATGCCGGTGACATTGGGGTTGTATTGATAAAGATAAATTTGAAGCAGGCTTCTACCCAGAAAAAACAGCGCCGCCACCTGCCACAAGGCGCTTATCGTTTCGGTATGCGTTTTTTGAGAATTCGCGCTGGCGTTGGTAATGGGTAAATGGAGATGCGACAGGCTAAGGGAAAGCCCGCCCACTATCCAGCCGAGCGTGCCGAACAGCCTGGAGGCTGCCAGCATCGCAAGGCCCAGCAGCGCGATATTCAGCATGGTGGAAGGCCATGGTTTCTCTTGATTGAAAGCGTTGCAAGCCGCGAATAACCCACCCAAAAGGACGCTTCCTGCTACAAGCGGTGCCCAGCGCCAGAGGGAAGGCTCCAGCAAGAGGTTCTCACTCAGTGCATAAACTGAAAAGCCAGAGGCAAGCGAAAGCGCGATCGGTTTTCCGTAACGCTCAAGCAGGCTAACCTGTGTTTTTTGTGATTTTAAGACCGGCAGCAAACGGAATATGGCCGATAAAATCAGCACACTGGCGGTGGATATCTGAAGCGCCAACAAGCTTTTTTCGCCGGGCGCTGTATGATCGGGTGTTGTAAGATTAATCCATGTGATCGCGATTAGCCAGAAGGTAGCGGGCAAAATGGCGCGAACATCGCTTATGCCTTGTGTGTCCTGCGTCTTTGCAAAAAACGCTTGTAGGAATTGCGATAATAAAAATCCGCTGATGAGGGCGATATGAATGCCGCTTAAATCCTCTGCGGAAATAATACCCGTTGGAACAAGATATGGGAGAAGCCAACAAAGCGCCAAAAGTAAAAGACCCGTCAGGGCGCTATTGTAGCCAGTGCTTCTGAGCAGGGCGGGGGCAAGCAGCCCGGCGCCAAGCCATGAGAAATGTTCAAACCAGCCGTAACTTTGGAGCAGAATGGCTGCAATCAGCGGAATCAGGGCGTAATAGGCCGTGTGCTTTAGCGCGCTTGCCTCAAAATGAAAGGCCGCTTTCAGTGAGCCGCCGGATTGTATTTTGGGGCGAAGCCATTCGCTGATGAGACTGAGCGTGAGGCCGCTCCATAATAAAATTTGTAATAAATTTTCCGCAAGCATATTGGATGCGTCTGCTGCCATAGGAATGATTACCCTCAACTGATGAACTTGTGAATGCTAAAGATACGGACACGCTGCCCGTGATGGGTGTTTTTAGCCCGGAATTAAAGTACTATAGCATAATAGAGAAGGCGCTTTTTTTGTAAAAAGCGCATAACGATAACGCTACTGCTTTAACCCGAAAGACTGTATTTTCAATGAACTCGCCTATTCTCAGCAACCCCGCTCATTCCCGCCAAAATCAGGCCGCCCAAAGTCAGGCCTCAAGCTCGCTAGCGCTGTATGCGCCAGTCGAACCTTATCGCTCGTTTTATTTAAAAGTGGATGCGATTCACGAATTATACGTGGAGGAAGTGGGAAACCCTAACGGGCAGCCGGTCGTGTTTTTGCACGGAGGCCCTGGCGGCGGTATTTCGCCCAGTCATCGGCGCCTGTTTGATCCGGCGCATTATCGCATTATCCTTTTTGACCAGCGTGGTGCGGGCCAGAGCAAGCCCAGTGCGGCAACCGATCTGCGGGCGTTTGAAAACAACACGACGTGGGACCTGGTGCGTGATCTTGAAAAAATCAGAAGCACGCTGAATATTGAAAAGTGGATAGTGTTTGGCGGTTCTTGGGGCAGTACGCTGGCGCTGGCTTATGCACAAGCCCATCCGGATAAGGTCAGCGGCCTGATTCTGCGCGGTATTTTTCTTTGCACCGACGAGGAGTTGGCCTGGTTCTATCAAGGGCCTGGCGTTAATTGGCTGTTTCCCGATTTATGGGAAAAATACATTGCGCCGATTCCTGAAACCGAGCGCGGTAACCTGATGGCGGCTTATCACAATCGCTTGTTCGGCCCCGATAATAACGAGGCGATTGCCTGTGCCAAAGCATGGAGTCAGTGGGAGGCCGCCACTTGCCATCTGTTGTCAGATGCCCTGGCGGTGGAGGAGATGGAAAATTCGCAAAAGGCGCTGGTCTTTGCCCGCATAGAAAACCATTACTTTATGCACCAGGCGTTTTTAAAGTCCAATCAGTTAATAAACGATGCCCCTAAAATCAGGCATATCCCAACCGTGATTATCCATGGGCGCTATGACGTGATTTGCCCGGTGAAAAATGCCTGGGCGCTTCATCAGGCGCTGCCGGATGCGGAATTGCGGATTATTTCCGACGCGGGCCATGCGTATAGCGAGCCCGGCATTTTAAATGCCCTGCTTGAATCGACAGAAAAGTTTAAAAGCCTTTAGAAATAGGATCTCATTATGCGAGAAGAAAAAAACACATTGGAAAAAGCCACGTTCGCCGCCGGATGTTTCTGGGGAATTGAAAAGGCGTTTGCGGAAACGCCGGGCGTTATCGATACGAGGGTGGGTTACACGGGAGGGGCGACGGAGAACCCCACATACCAGCAAGTATGTTCGGATACCACGGGCCACGCGGAAGCGGTTCTGGTCAGCTTTGATCCCAATCGTGTCTCCTACGAGCAGTTGCTGTCTCTTTTTTGGCAGATGCATGACCCCACGCAACTGAACCGGCAGGGGCCTGACTTTGGCAGCCAGTACCGAAGCGCCATCTACTATCATTCTGATACTCAGCGTGAGGCCGCAGTTGCCTCAAAACAGGCGCTTGATGCTTCAGGAAAGCTGTCTCGGCCTATTATGACTGAAGTTACAGAAGCCAGTAAGTTTTACGAGGCGGAGGAGTATCATCAGCAGTATTGGAAAACCCACCCGCTATACTGCCATTAGCCAAAGGCCGTTCAACGCTGACCCATCCATAATTAAAATGAACTAATTTTAAGCTCGAAGCGTTCATTTTACTCCCAAGGGCTAGCCCGGGATTAATCCGGGTGATAGAATGCTTTTAGAGGCTCATTTGATGAGGACGTGCTAGAGATCTGCTTCAGTTTAATTCATTTGGATTCAGGCTGTGAGCAATTTGCAGGCGACCCAGTTTCACAACTTTTTTGTCAATAGCCATTTGCGGTTTCAGCCGGGGCGTGTCAACCCGATGTGCCAGGGATTTACGATAGGGATTATGGCAAAGGCGGCTTTATATCTGGATAATTTAGCCGGGCAATGCGGAAGTTTGAGAATCAATGGCGGTATCAACCCCTTTTCAAGAAACAGAAGCGATTCTGGAACGTCTTTTGGCCTCCAGTCATGAATCGGTTTTTTTACTGAGTGCGTCTTGTGATAAAACGTTTAAGCTTCGCTATGTGAACCAGCAGTTTGAGAAAGTGACAGGCTATGGCTTGTCTGATCTCAGTGGAGAGTGTTGGGCCGATACCTTGTTTGTGGGCGGTGAACGTCTGGCGGCTTCCATTGCAGAAGATCTTCTCTCCAACAGTCAGTCGGATGACAGTAGGCCTTATGAGAGAACCGTCCTTTTTCGTCCAAAAACCGGTGCGCAATATAGTGCTGAGCTTCGGCTCGTTCAGCTTCCCCAAAAGGAGACGCAATCGTCTGAAACGCAATGGCTTGCCATGTTCGCCTATAATCCCGAACATCACAAGGTGCAGAGCGAACTTTCAAAAACAATGAGGCTGTTGACCTCGATTATCGAACATTTGCCGACACCGCTTTTTATCAAGCGTGCACAGGATCTTTCGTTTGTCATTTTTAACAAGGCCAACGAGGAATTGCTGGGCTATAGCAATGATTATCTTGAAGGTAAAACTGACTATGACTTGTTCCCTAAGGAGCAGGCTGATTTTTTTACCGGTATTGATCGTCAGGTTCTCGCCTCGGGAAGGATCCATGACATTCCTGAAGAGAAAGTCACCACCCATACCGGTGAGGTAAGGCTTTTACACACGCGAAAAGTCGCAGTGCCCGATGAGAATGGCGAGCCCGTTTTTTTACTCGGCATCTGCGATGATATTACCGAGCGTAAGCGTGCGCAGGACGCTTTAAAGCAAGCTTACGACAACCTTGAAAACGAGGTTGAGCGCCGCGTGTTTGAGCTGAAACAGACCAATATTGCGCTGCAACGTGAAATTCAGGAGAGAACCGAAGTCGAGCGTTCGCTGGAGACGATGCAGAAATACCTTCACCATATCGTCAACCGCCTGCCGATTGCGCTATTTGCAATTGATAAAAACGGCATTTGCATTATGTCGGAAGGCAGCGCGCTCGAAATGATGGGTCTTTCGCCTGGGCAACTGGTCGGCGTTGATATTGTTTCTCTTTATGCTGAGAGCGAGACTTACTCCGAGGCGATACGTCGTGGACTAAGCGGCGAAAAATTCACCAATATCACCGAATACAACGATCTTATTCTGGAAACCCACTGGGTGCCAAATTTAACTGAAAACGATGAGCTTGACGGCTGTTATGGCGTGACGTACAACATTACCCAGTTCAAGAAGACGGAACGCGCGTTGCTGAAAATCCAGGACGAACTGGAATCCAAAGTCGAGGAGCGCACTTTTGAATTGTCCGAAGCCAACCGCCAGTTGATGGCGCTGGATCAGATGCGCCGTAATATGGTTTCCACCCTCACCCATGACCTGAGAACCCCGCTGATTGCCCAGGGGCGGGTTTTAGCCTTGCTGGGCGCTGAGAATGACATCCGGGAAAACAAGAAAATATCGGATATTATTATAGGCTTTCAACGCAATAACGAGGATTTGTTGAAAATGGTCAACAATCTTTTGGAAACCTATGAGCTTGAAGATGGTCGTGTCAAACTGGTGGTGGAAAACGTTGATCTTTCACGATTAATAAGCGATTGCTGCGAAGACCTTAAACCCTTGGCGATGAGCAAGGGGATTTCCCTGACAAACGGTACGAACTCCCAACCCGTTTCGATGATGGCAGACCCGCTTTTGCTTAAACGTCTGATCAATAACCTGTTGGGAAATGCCATTGCCAATATCCCGGCCAATGAGACGATCACCGTCTATGCCGATGCCGACGGCGAATTTATCAACCTTATCATTCAGGACACCGGCCAGGGGATTTCCGAAGAACTGCTGCCGCATTTGTTTACCCGACATTTTTCCGGACGCATCACCAAGCGGAAAATCGGTTCCGGCCTGGGCTTGTATATTTGCAAGATGATTGTGGATCTCCATGGCGGTTCAATCGAGGTCAGCACCAAAAACGAACATATTCAGCATGGCCCTGATAGCGACAGAATTTCTCGCCACGGGACGCTTTTTCACGTCAGGCTGCCAATTCAGAACAGATGAAGAGACAATGAAACAAGACAGGATATGATTTTATGAATAAGCCCGAAATGCCCATCAAGATATTAATCGCCGAGGATCACGAATTTACCAGAACCGGCCTGGCGTATTCCTTTCAGGCTCATCCGCAGTATCTCATCGTGGGTGAGGCCGAGAATGGCCTTGAGGCGCTGGCCGAAGTCGAAGCCCGGCGTCCCGACATTGTGTTGATGGATATCGGCATGCCTGAAATGGATGGGATTAACGCCACTCAGAAAATCAAGGCGCAGTTCCCCGATGTGAAGGTTATTATGCTGACCTCGCGCCAATTTAGCGAAGAAATTTATGCGTCGCTTGCAGCCGGTGCCGATGCGTACTGTATGAAAGACATCACGACCGATAAGCTGTTACAAGTTATCGAGGTGGTGATGGAAGGGGCCATGTGGCTTGATCCTGCTGTGGCTCGCGCGGTGGTGAACGCTCTGCCACACATGCAGTCAGGCCAGGCGATTGTTTCTGGTAGGGTAAGCGAAGATCGCCCGCTGGAGCGCTACCAGCAGGTACCTCAGTCAGCTCATCAGTTTGGGCAGCATCGGGGGCCCGCTTATAATACGGATTTAACCGAGCGGGAAGTCGAGGTGCTGCAATCAATTGCCGCTGGACGAAGCAACAAGGACATTGCCGAGCATCTGAGCATTTCGGTCAATACGGTTAAAAGCCATGTGCGTAATCTTATCCAGAAACTATCCGTGGATGATCGCACCCAAGCCGCCGTCAAAGCCCTTCAGGAAGGGCTGATTTGAATCATAACCCCCTTACCCAAACGTTTTGAAGGTCATTTCGATATTTTTGTCGATGGTTTTCTGAATCGCGTCGATTTCGGTTTGTACCGCCTCACGTTGGGTATCAACCCGCCGAAGTTGCATTTCCAGGGATTTATCCAGGGTTTGAAGGGCGCTGATTCTGAATTGAAGCTGTTGGCCTTGAGGGGATTGGGGCTCAACGTTGTTGAAAACCTCAAACAGCTCATTGGTGATATTGGCAAGCTGCATCCGGGACATGTTGATTTGCTGGCCCGAAAGTTCCAAGTCGCTTTTACGTGCTGTTAAGGCCAGGAAACGTCCCTGGCTTGCGGCAAGACCCATGGTTGCCAATGCTCCCGAGAATAAAATCTCTATCATTTGTGCCTGAAAAGGCGCGGGGGGGTGAGCCTTGTTTTGAGCCTGACCTGCCTTTTTGTATCGTCTGGCTGGCTGTTTCAAAACGCTCTACGCTCTTGCTATCGGTCTTTGGCCCTCATAACTTTAAGCTTGCCTGGAAACAGTGGCGGCCTTAGTCACAAATTGTTACATTATCTAAAGATATTGCCCCGTTGATTTGCGTTTGGCACATCGCCGGTTTTTCTTACAGGTCGAGACTTCAAATGCCCCTTATGCTAGGCTTTAGCCTGTTAGCCTCATAAGAAAAAGACTTTAAAACCGCGATGTCGATTACTGAACAGGTTCAAAAGCGCAGGACGTTTGCCATTATCTCTCACCCGGACGCCGGGAAGACCACCCTGACCGAGAAACTGCTGCTTTATGGCGGTGCTATTCATCTGGCGGGTTCCGTTACTGCTAAAAAAGCTCAGCGCCAGGCAACGTCGGACTGGATGGAGCTGGAAAAGCAGCGTGGCATTTCCATTACGTCCACCGTTTTAAACTTCGACTACAAAGACTATCGCGTCAATCTGCTCGATACGCCGGGTCACCAGGATTTTAGCGAAGATACCTACCGCACGCTGACGGCAGCCGATAGCGTTGTGATGCTGATTGATAACGCCAAGGGCGTTGAGACGCAAACCAAGAAGTTGTTCCAGGTGAGCAAGCGCCGGGGTATTCCGGTTGTGACCTTTATCAACAAGATGGATCGTCCAGGCCGCGAGCCGCTTGAATTGCTGGATGAAATCGAGCAGTTGTTCGGCATCAAGACGTATCCATTCAACTGGCCGATTGGGATGGGGGATACGTTTAAAGGCGTATATGATCGTCTCGAGAAAAAAGTGGCGCTGTTTGAGCGGACTGATCACGGCAAGTTCAAGGCGCCGATGTCGGTCAGCGATATTCACGATCCGGCCTTAAAAGCCCAGTTGCCACCGGATGTCTATCAGCAGGCGGTGGAAGAGATTGAAATTCTGGATATGGCGGGCGATGATTTTTCGCTTGCCGCGTATCTGGCCGGTGAGCAGACGCCGGTGTTTTTTGGAAGTGCGGCCAATAACTTTGGGATCGAGCTGTTTTTGGATCATTACTTAAAGCTTGCCCCGTCGCCTTCGCCGCGAAGGCTTGCCGGTGGTGAAAGTGAAAAAGCCCCTGACGATAAAGACTTCACCGGCTTTGTCTTTAAGATTCAGGCGAACATGGATCCCAACCATCGCGATCGTATCGCCTTTATCCGGGTGTGTTCGGGGATGTTCAAGCGCGATATGCAGGTGAAGCACCCCAGAAGCGGCAAACAGATCCGCTTGTCGCATTCGCATCGGTTATTCGGCCAGGAGCGAGAGATTGTCGATGAAGCCTATGCGGGCGATGTCATCGGGCTTTCAAGTGCTGGCAACTTCGCTATCGGAGATACGCTGTGTGAGGGCCAGACGCTTGAATTTGAGCCGATTCCGACGTTTACCCCGGAACAATTCGCGCTGTTGAAAAACCCGAACCCCAGCAAGTACAAGCAGTTTCAAAAAGGCGTTGATCAATTGATGGACGAGGGGGCCATTCAGGTGATGTACTTCAGCGATGGTGCGCAACGTTATCCGGTGATGGCGGCGGTTGGCGCGCTACAGTTTGAGGTGGTGCAGCACCGCATGCAGAGCGAATATGGCGTTGAAACAAGCGTGGAGCGTTTGCCTGAATATACGCATGCGCGCTGGCTTGGCGGCAGTGCTGAGCAGGTTGCCGCGATGGAGTGGATCGTTAATGCCAGAAAGGCCGAGGATGCGCAAGGTCGAGCAGTCGCGCTGGTCAAAGGCGAGTGGGCGTTGAATTACCTAATCGAAAAAAACCCCGACATCGTTTTTTCCGATATTCCTATTTAACCTCTGTTGCAGATCTAATAAATGGTACTTACTTCACTACTAATTCTGTTTCCAGCACTGCGGTTCTCAGCAGGCTGACCAGGTGATTGTCGAATTGCGTATAACGACTTTGCCCGATGATGGGCAGCGCGTCCATCGGTTCAAACACATGGGTGCGGTATGGCCGTGGCGAGGTGAGGGCGTCAAAAACGTCAGCCAAGGCGATGACGCGGCCTCCGGTTGAGATCTCAACCCCTTTTTTCGCCAGCGGATACCCCCTGCCGTTTAGACGCTCGTGATGCTCCGCTGCCCAGAGAACAACATTGGCAAAACTGGGGATGTGCTTTAAAATTTCCTGCGTCCAATGCGGATGCTCTTTCACGATTTTCCATTCCGCCTCGCTGAGGCTGCCCTGTTTAAGCAGGATGGAAACCGGCACGTCAATCATCCCGATATCATGTAAGAGCGCCGCCAGCAAAAGCTCGCCTGCCTGCGCCTTGTTAATCCCCAGGCGTTCGGCCATTTTTAGCGCCGTATCGGCCACCTTCTTACTGTGATCCTGGCGATAAAGCGGCGTGATGTTATCCACCAGCGAAGCCAGCGCTTCGGCAAAGGCCAGTACCCGTCCGCCTGAGAGCGGTTCCTCGCGTTCGCTGACCAGATTGCGGCACATGGTTTCCACTTCGCGCCCCGCAATCAGCTTCATAAAATCCGGATAATCTTCCAGAATCTCCTTAAAAACGGCCACCGCTTCGGTTTCAAACTTGTCCAGCGTGCGCACCGCCAGGAAATTTTCCAGCGCCTGCTGCCGACTGACCAGGTGGTTCTTGCTGCGATCATGCTCGGCCAGGACACCCTCAATGGCGTCAGCCAGGCATAAAATGCGCGCGCCCATCGGAATGTCGTGACGCGTCAGCCCGTAAGGATACCCGCTGCCGTCACAAAGTTCATGGTGGGCTTCAATAACGGCTTTGACATCGCTTGAAAGCCCCGCTTTATGGCAAAAATCGCTGAGTGCCAGCGGGTGCCGGGCCAGGATATTGGGCAGGTTGGCCGCTCTACTTGCCATCGGGTCGGTTACCCTTACAGGCAGGTCTTTTCCGCTTTCCCGAAGAGGCGCTTCACTGTGGGCTTCAACTTTGGGGGGGCTCTCGCGCAAGCCGCTGTCCAAATCGCTTAGACTCAGGCTGCCCAGGGAGCTGAGCATGGGAGTTAGGGCGTTCAAAGCGGATTCGATGGGATGGGGATTTTTTTCAGGCGTTGGCGAAGTCGCCTTATGCTCGGCGGTAGGGCTCGCTGCTGGGGTGTCTATGCCACCTGTGCCTTCCAGGGCAGCAATCAACCGGGCATTTGGAAGGCCCCTGGTATTTAAAAAACCATGAATGGAAAAGACGCGTTTTTCGTTAATATGCGCGGGCAGGCAGGTATAGACATCGGCTGCAATGGTCGCAAGGCCCAGATCATAAACCATCGCCGCGTATACCACCGCATGCACGTCGCGCACGGGTAAAGCCATTCGCTTGGCCATCGAGCCTGCCATCACCGCCACGCGCATACTGGTTCTAAGGGATTGCCCCTTGAGCAGGTCTTGCATCTTCGAGGCGGCAAGCAGCATCTCGATCATCGTCGGTGCTGTGGGATCGTTCGATTGCGTGCCGAGAAAACGATCGGTTGCCTGTGCGAAAAAACTCACGGATCAATAAAATCCTAACTAAAAATAAAAAAACGAAACCCGAAACGTTAGTGTTGATGACGGGGTATGGCCTGGCGATAGCGCCGGGCGAGGGTTTCTCTATAGGTTATGACGTATTGTGAACAATCAGGCCCAAAAAGCCCGACAAAGATAAAGCTTTCCCTAACGATTGTAGTACAATGGCGGGCATTGGTGGCATGATTTCAGCGTTTTACTGCAAAACGTAACGACATTCCCTTAGGTTAGTAACTAGGCTATTCAGGTCATTGCCGGGTCTTCATACAGTGTTTCTTGGTTTATATAAAATACCGCTTGATGGAAACGCCGCTGAGTCTAATGCGTCGTCATATGGTGTTGCAACGCAGGGCTTTGTTCGCCAACGGCGGCCAGCATCAACTGATAGCGTCTCCTTACAGTTTGGCTGGGGTGCCCGCCAGCACCGTGAGGTGGTGGATCAGGTTATCAGCATTGCCGAGTTGACCCAGGCGCAGGAGAACAATTCTGGGAGTAGTTTCACACAATTTATGAGGGCTTTTCAGCCCCGGATTGACGCGCGCTCCTCGCTGCTGGATACCCAATCCCCCGAGCCCAATGGCTACAGCCATTTTCTGAATGTTGAAACCGAGGGAGAGCGTTTCAAAGTTGACGGCAAGTTATATGAACCGGCGGATGTTAGAAGCCCTTTTGCCCAAGCAACGCTGAGTGAGATGAGAGCGCTTTGGGACGCGCACTATCCATCTGAAAACGTTGATCGTCCTTATGATGAACTTCTGGCCTATAAGACCGATGCCGAAGGCTGGTCGGGAAATGTCCTCAACAGTGTGTCCCGGCGGTACTGGGATCTGGTGGATCTTTTTAAAGATACCAGCGTCCGAAAACTTCAGGCGATGTCTGAAGCAGAACGAAAAGAACGCATTAGCAGTCTGATTAACTGTATTGCCGATATCAGCCATTATGCTGCTGATTTGGCCCAGCCCCTGCATGACAGCACCTTCAGTAATCATCGCCTGCTGACGCCGTTTAGCGAAACAAGGCCGGATGGCAGCAAGATACGCTCCGAAAAATTCCAGACGATGCATTCGTTTCTGGAGTTTTCAGACGCCATTCTGGATCGCATTGCCTTGAAGCCTCCCCGGGCGCTAAAGCGGGCCATACCGAAAGACGCGATTCCTCAGCACCTGATGCAGGTGCTGAGACAAACTTATCCGCGAGTGGGTGAGATTTTGGATGCGGATGAGGCGGCGCGCAAGCTTGGCTCTGATGGCTATGAACAAAGGCTCGGCTTGGCCTTGCATCCACTGGTTAACGAGCAGTTGGATGTGGCAAGCCGCTTAAGCGCAGAATTGATCTGGTCGGCGTATCAGGCAGGCGGCGCGCCTGATTTGAAACTATTATTGCCCGAGCTAGCCCCGACAAGGAAACGGCCTAAACTTTATCAGATTGCCTGATAAGGCTTGCGTAAAAAATAAATCGCGGACAAGCCGGTAAATGGCCTGCCCGCAATAGTTTTATGGTTTAAGGTTTATGCGACATATGTTTTTACATGTCGTCGTGCATTTCTTCTTTCATTTCTTTTTTCTTTTTGCCCCATTCGTCCATTTTTTTCTGCATAAACGTCTGGGCGGTTTTTTGCTGTTCAGGCGTTAAGAAGGATTGCTTGGCGTAGAAATGATCAATATACAGTTTGCTTTTCTGGGCCATCAGCGCATCGATTTCGCCTTGCATTTCAAGCGCCTGGGCTTTTTCAGAATCCGGGGTCGCCAGGTATTCCATCAGCGCTTTTTTCTTGCTCTTTAATTGCTCATGAAGCGGTTGCAGTTGGGCATCGAATTCCTTGTGTTGGGTTTCGATCTGCTGGCGCTGCTCGGGTGTTGCCTTGATTTCTGCCATGAACTCTTTGCTGATTTTGTCATGGGCGTCTTTGTGGTCATAATGCTCGTTTGCAAGCGCTGCCGTGGCAGATGTCAGGGCCAAAACGAAAACGAGTGCCGTGGCCAGAAGTTTTTGCCTGGATAAACATGCTTTAAACATAAGATTGATCCTTTATTTCGTTTATACGGAATCTTGATAATGGAAGACTAAATAATGAAAACTGAAACGAGTCCGGCAAAAGTTTTAAACCGGCCGAGAAATCAAATTTGTCAAACCAAGATACCGAGAGCATACTGGCTCTTCAATTAACCGACTGGACTATATTTACAGCGGCTGCAAATAGAGACTTCGGGCAAAACTAGACTTGGGAGGGATACCCGAAGCAGGAGAATATACGCAAGGGAAGAGATTAGGAAGTTACGATTTTTTGCCCCCGCCCAGGCGGATGTAATTGACCTGAGCCACCGCCACATGCTTGCCGGATTCCGCCTCGTAAAGATCAACATTGACCGGGCAAAGCGTCTTACCCGCCTTAATCAGCCGGGCAATGGCCACGCAGTCCTGGGTGCAAGGCGCTAAAAAGCGGATGTTCATATCCGTTGTGGCCATCATCTGCTCGGGGCCGGTTTCAGTCATGACGGCAAAACAGGCCACCGTGTCAGCCGCCGTCATCAGAAGGCCCCCGTGAAAGCAATCAAAAAAACCATCCAGCGATTTTTTATACGGCACGCGAATGGCTGACATTCCAGGCGCAAATCCTTCTACGGAAATACTCAGCGTTTCCATAATCGGGATTTTTGCAACGGTTCGGCGAATGTTTTCCTCCAGCTTTGGATCGATGCCGCTTAGAGCTTCTAATGGCTTTGGCATTGTTTTGCCCTCGCTGGTATTGGGATGATCAAGCGTCATAGTCATACAGTCGCCTTTTTTAAAAAATTCAATGAACGGTTCCCGCAAGCGGTTCGCTTTGTTTTATCGCGTCCCCGCAAGCGGTTCCGCTTCGGCCCCTGTGGCTTCCAGGAATTTTTCGGCGTCCATCGCCGCCATACAGCCCATGCCGGCTGCGGTAATGGCCTGCCTGTACTTGTGATCCACCACGTCGCCGCAGGCGTAGACACCTTCGTAGCTCGTGGTGACTGAACCCGGAGGCACGACAATATAGCCGGTCTTATCCAGTTCCAGCTTGCCCTCGAACAATTCCGTGTTGGGCTTGTGGCCGATGGCCACAAAAACCCCCTGGGTGGCAAATTCCCGAGTCGAGCCGTTCTCGGTGTCCTTAAGCGTCACGCCCGTAACGCCGTTGTCCTTATCACCTTGAATATCAGTGATTTCCGCGTTCCAGATAAACTCGATTTTCGGGTTGTTAAACGCCCTATCCTGCATGATTTTACTGGCACGCAGCTTGTCGCGACGATGCACCACGGTGACTTTGGTGCAGAAGCGCGTCAGGAAGTTGGCTTCCTCCATGCAGGTGTCTCCGCCACCGACAATGACGACTTCCTTGCCTCTGAAGAAAAAGCCGTCGCAGGTGGCGCAGGCGGAAACCCCATGGCCCATCAGGCGTTTTTCAGGCTCAATGCCAAGCAGGCGGGCCGAAGCACCGGTTGCGATGATCAGCGTGTCAGCCTCAACGGTAAATTCGTCGGTCTTAACTTTATAGGGCCGTTTGCTTAAATCCACTTCCGTGACGGTTTCATAGATGACCTTTGTGCCGAAGCGCTCGGCCTGGGCCTTCATGTTTTCCATCAAATCGGGGCCGAGAATACCTTCGGGAAAGCCCGGGAAGTTTTCGACATCGGTGGTGATGGTGAGCTGGCCGCCCGGTTGCATCCCCTGGATCATCAACGGGCTAAGGTTTGCCCGGGCGGCATAGATGGCTGCCGTATACCCCGCTGGGCCAGATCCGATGATGACCACACTGAAGCGTTGTCCATTGACGTCTTGATCCGGCATGAAAGGGCTCTCCTTTAAACAGAAATTGAAAAGATAAATAGAACTAAGCCAGCGTAGAACTTGGCGGGAATACTGCTATCACTGCCTTTCATACCATAAAAAGAGAGGCCCTCATAGCATGTCGGTTGCCGGTGTCGCGTTTAAAGCGTTTGGTGGATATTTTAAAGGGAAACGCCTTGAAACCCTTTCTGAAAACACGGCAGTTTATAACGATATATGAAGAAAAATGCCACGCTGTAACGGAAAATTACGGGGATTGTGAGGCAAAGGGCGGTGTTTTCAGTTCACTCCAAACAGGGGATACGGCAAGGCTTTTAAGCCTTTATATTAAAAACCATTACGGGCTTGGAAGCGCATTGGTTTAGTCGCTTTTTCAAGTTGGTACTAAAGGTTTGGTTGCGTCGAACGACAGACAGTGTGTGGGCACGTTTTGTTCAATCGAAATAACAGGGCGTCGCACACAGGTCTGAACCAGTGGAAAGAACCCAGCGCGTCGTATTGTGTGGCCGGGTTTTTGGTTCAAGTTCCGTAAGCAGGAGTTGGCAAGCTAGGAGAAAGATTGCAATGAAAAAATTCATGAACAAAAAGGCAAAAGGGCAAGGCGTTATTGAATACGCAGGCGCCCTGGTTATCGCGGCCGTCTTGGTTGCAGCCGTTCTGTCGGTTGGCCCGGCTGGTATTGAACAGCTCTTTACCAACATCTTGACGACTGTTCAAACCTTCTTTGACGGTCAACTGGGTTCTCTGGGCGGCGGTGGCGGCACACCCGCTCCATAGTCCGATTAAAAAAGTTCGACGGGCAAGGCACTTTTTGCCTTGTCCGTTGGCTTAAAGCTATTTTGTTTTGCTGAACCGTGTAAGGGTGTGAATCGTCATAAAGGTGGTGGCGCCATGTGGAAGCTTCCCTCTGGCGTAAGCGGGCGACTGGTGGATATCGCTCCAGATAGGGCAAAATCATTGGCCATGCGGCGCTCAAAAGGCCAAGGTGTTATTGAGATCATCGCCAGTTTGCTGATCTTTGTTATCATGATCTGCGTGATGCTCAGCATCAGCCTGTTTCTCTATGTCCAACATGCGACGGTCAGCGCCGTGCGCGAAGGGGCCCGATTTGCGGCGCTTAATCCCGAGATTGGCGATCCTGCCACTCAGGCCGATGGGATCGACGCGGTTCAGGATTATCTGATCAACGCCAGCCAGCAGTTGGCGGGCATGCAGATTCAACCTGCCGAAATTACGGTCACGCCGCCCGATCCAGGACAGCCGCAGGGCTCTCGAACCGTTCGCGTGGAAGTTCGCTATGACATGCAGAACCCGATTCCCATTGACGGCTTTATGCACGCTTTTGGCACGACAGGCGATAAATTCACGCATATGCCAATATACGCCACCGCTACCATGAGATATGAAGAGTAGGCGCTAACCGGACGCAACAACAAGTTCTTTCCCCAAAGTCCCCCTGTCGCTTTCGGGCTGTTTTTATTGAACCGCTTGGCATACATACCCCCTCTGACTGGGGGAGGTGATGTTGCGCATAAACAGGTTTAATAAAATAAACGGAATTTATGCAAATGTAGGGAAACCGATTTGCATTCCGGGTTGATAAGCGACTTGGGTAGTATCTTGTCAGTTTCGCATTCTCAGCTCCTTGCTTAGTGTGTTCCGCGGTTTTTTGGAGCTGGCGGGTATTCATTTTGATTGCCGTACCCTTTAACCTGAACTGAGACAGCAGTGAGCAATTTTCCGATTAAGACCGGCCACCTGTTTATCGGCGCAGCCATTGTGCTGGGTTTGATCACAATGGTGATGTTTGGCCTGATGGGTAAACCTTCCGATGAAAAGCCCGGCAAGACATTGGCGAAAGTGGAAACCCAGCCGGTCGTCGTTCCCAGTATTCCGATACTGAAAGGCGAAACCCTGACGCAGGACAAGTTGCGCGTGGTCAAATGGCCAAGCGATTTTTTGCCCCAGGGGGCCACTTATCAGACGATAGCCCCGCTCTTGGGCAGAACGCCTTTGCAGGATTTGATGCCGGGGGAACCGATTTTCTCGCAGAAAATCTCAAGCCCCGATACCAACGGCATGCCCGCGCTTATTCCGCCGGGAATGCGCGCCCTAACCATCGCGGTTAGCGAAGTCAAGGGTGTGGCGGGTTTTATCAAGCCGGGAGACAAGGTGGATGTTCTGTGTACGTTTACCTTAAGCGGCACGCGTGATGATGGCAGCCGTAACAAGTATTATCGCACTGTCACGCTGGTTCAGGACGCCACCGTTTTAGCGTCCGCCCAGACGATGGTGGAAGACAAGCAAGTGGACTTGGATACGCCCGCCGGCGTGAACAATGGCGAGGCCAGAACGGTCGAGGGCGTCTCGGACGATAAAGACGAGGCACCTTCTGCAAACGTGAAAAGCCGTCGCAAGGATGGGGAATCGGAAACATCCGAAGCTAAAAAAGAAAAATCCCCTGCTGAGCTGGAAAAAGAACAAAAAGCCGCCAAAAAAGCGCAGGAAGAAGCCGAGAAAAAGGCGCGCCTGGTGTCATCGGTAACGCTTGCTTTAAGCCCGGTTCAGGCCCAGCAGGTAACGCTTGCCGAAGAGGCGGGTACGTTGCGTCTTGCCATGCGATCGGCAGGCGATTTGAGAACCGAGCCGATTATCGGAAGCGAAAGCGAAGATGTGCTGTACTTCAATAAGCGAAACAACGTCAGGACTTCTCGTCCGGCGCGCAGGAGCGCTCCGCCGCCGACGCCATCGCTGCCGATGGTGAGTGCCGGGCAAACGGTTGAACTGATCGAGGGAACCGAAAAGACTTCCGTGCAATTTTAATTGCAAACCAGATACCCAAGCATTAAGGAAAAAAATCGAATGCCAAGCCCTAACAAAGCATTTGTGCGCTTCAGCCTTTTGCCAAAACCGTTGTTTAACGCTTTGTCTCCATCAGGGTCGGCATTTCGCCAGCTATCCGCCTTTGCGCTGAGCATCGCCGTTTTGGGTGGGCAGGTGGGCATGCCGCTTTTGGCCCAGGCCGCAAAACCGCAGCTTGAAAAGGCGACTTTTTCAGACGTGCCCCTTAATCGCGACCCTCTTCATAAGCTAGGGGGTAAACCTGCGCAGGGCGTTAACCTTGATCAGGCCATTATTAGTATGATGAGCGAAAAACAGGCCAAAGCATTCAGGCAGCGCGTGGCACTTGAAAGCAGACTGCTGACGGATATGATGTCCAGACAGGAAAAGACGAATCAGCCTGAAACGAAGATTCCCACTATAAGCGCTTCGCCTGTTCGGGGCTATATTCCTTCGGTTCGAAGCCTGCCACCCCAGGCTATGCCTGATTTAGCCATTCTTCCTTCTTCTGTTGTTCCTGAGGTATCAGGCAAAGAGAAAAAACGTCTCGCCAGGCAGGCCAAGGCGTTGCAAAAGCAATGGCAGAAACAGCAAAAAGCGCTTGCCCGCAATAAAGATCACCAGAAAATCGCCAATGACAAAACGGAGACTGGCAAAGCGGAAAATAATTTGGAGCGTGCCGCCAAAGCCAACGCCACTGATTTAAGTGGCCTAAAGCCCATTGAGGAAGCGAACCCTTCGAAAATTCTGACACGCCTGATTAGCGATAACCAGATGCCTGAACAGGTATCTTCCTTATCACTTGCCCAGAAATCCAGCCAAGTCAAAGAATCCTCATACGCAATGCTTGCGGCTGAGAACTCATCCAAAATGGCTGCGCCCGTCAAAAAAAGTCAGGCTGTAAAGCCTAAAATAGCGGCGGCCAACCAGGCGATTCTGCCGCCCCTGGAAGGTGGTTACCCGGCGTTTGGCGGGAACAGCACGGTGATTAAGTCTGGTGTTTCCTCTGTGGGAGGTGCTTCTGCTAGTGCGTCCGCCAATGAAGTGGACGTGACGATAAACAAGGCGGTGATTCTCAATTTATCAAAACCGGCCGCTCGCGTTTCAATCAGCAATCCTGAAATTGCAAGCGCCCTGGTGATTACCCCAACGCAGATCCAGTTGATTGGAAACCAGGTTGGTGTGGCCAACTTGCTGATTTGGAGCGATCCCAACGCGCCTGAGCATACCGTGATTGACGTTCAGGTTCATCGCGACGTGTCGGTGCTGTCCAGGCAGCTTAAGTTTGTTGATCCGGGCATTCAGGTGGTGCCCCTGGCCGCTGAGGATACGGTGATTTTAACCGGTGAGGCCAAAAGCCGAGAAGCAGCTCAGGTCGCCGTCGATTTGGCGAAGGCTTTTTTCCAGAATGGCGGTTCTGGTGCGGCAAGCGGTGGCGCTTCAGGTGCTGGCGGTAATTCTTCAAGAACAAGCTCGGCAAGCCCGGGTTCGGCTTTGCCTGGGGTAACGCCCAATATCATTAACCTGATTAACATTAAAGGCGAGCCCTCCACCAAGCTTTCGATGGCTCGCGGCATGCTCCAGAAAATCGATCCCAATATCAAGATTGATATCGTTCCCGGATCCGACGGGTCTGAAAAAGCGATTTTAAGCGGTCGCGTCAAAACCTCCAGCATGATTTCAAAGGCCATCAACACGGCCAGCGTGTTCTACGGTCTGCCTGGAATCAAGCTGATTACCGGGCCCGGTGGCAACAGCGTCAGAAGCGCCCCCGGCAGCAGCGCGTTTCCAGGCAACGAAGCCTTTAGCGACAATATTGATATCAACATTCTGCAAGGTTCGGTGATGACCGATACTTCAGGTAACGTCATCAGCATGCTTGAGGTTGCCTTTAAGCCCCAAATCAAATGCAGTATCCAATTTGTCGAAGTCTCTAAAAATGGCCTGGACGCTTTAGGGCACGCGATTTTTGGTATCGGTAACCGATACGCTGTCAGCAGCTTGAGCGGCGCTCAATCCGGCCCTTCCGGACGTCCGGTTTCAGGGCTTGATCAGGATCAATCGGGCGCCACGTGGAGTTCCAGTTATAACCCGGTGTCGGGTGGGAGAAGCAATTCTCTCGTTAGCGGTTTCTCCCAGGCCATTTCCAGCGGCGCAACCCAGGTCTTTCAGATAAATGGCGCGTTTACCGCTGCCATCAGCGCGCTTGAGGAACGTCGTAAGGCCAGGACATTGGCTGAGCCGACTTTAACGCTGCTCAGTGGCGAAAAGGCCAGCTTCCTTGCCGGTGGTGAAGTGCCCATCCCGGTTATCGGCGGTAACGGACAGGTCGATGTCACATACCATGAATTCGGGATCCGCTTGAATCTTGTGGCTACGTATCTGGATACCGGCAAAATCCATATGCTGGTCGCCCCTGAAATCAGTTCGATTGACCCGGCAAACGGCGTGAGTAGTTCCAATGTGACCGTCCCGGGCTTTAGAACAAGGCGGATGCAAAGTACGCTTGAGCTTGAGCAGGGCCAGAGCTTTATTTTGGCGGGTCTTTATAACCAGGAGGAAATCTGGTCTGTCAGCCGCCTGCCGTGGTTTGGCAACCTGCCTATTCTGGGCGCCCTGGGGCGAAACAAGTGGAAAAGCAACAATCGCACCGAGCTGATTGTGGTCATCAAACCCGAAGTTGTCATGCTGGATGCCGGAACCGGCCAGGAAGTCAGTGCCGAGTTGCCCGCAAGCTTTAATAGTGCGGGAGATGCTTCCGCCAACCGTAAAGCGACGCCTGATGAAGCTCAGCCAGGCCACACTCGGGAAACTGCGGCTGTTTTTTCGATTGAACCGCTGTCATCCCCCAAGCCCAGTCATTAAGTCTTTTGTTGAACATTCTATCCAGAATCCGCTGAAGTTCCGGTTTTGCCTGCCGATAAACCCAACAGCGCCCCTTAACAAGCGGGCCTCCAATTAAAAATGCCTACTGTAAAAATGCCGCCGCCTGGCGCTATGGGCGGTTTGGGCATTGCGGCTTTTGAAGACCTTCCAACACTTTTTTCAGCCTATGAGCCCTGATATGACCCGTGATATGACACAAGCACCCCGTTTGAATGTTGTTGCCGTGGCAAGCTCGGAAGATGCCCGGGCAAGGCTTTACGCTCAGCTTCAAGGCCTTGATTTTGTTGCTTTTGACGGGGTCTGTATCGAGCTTTCCGATGCCGTGGCCAAGTGCCACGCCAAGCACGGCCCGTTACCGGACGTTTTGATTGTGGACTTGACCGGTCGAGAGTTGGATGGCAGTCTCTTTATTGAGGCCATTGGCATGAATCCGCAGAATCCCTGCGTGATTTTTGCCCTGCATCATGAAATGGACTTGGATGTTTTCAAGGAAGCCATTCGAAGAGGCGCCAAGGAATTTATCCAGTATCCCGAGGATATGAACGGGCTTAAAGTTGCGCTGCAAAAACACGCGGCGCTAATGGCGAAAATGAGCGTTCAGAATACGGGCTTGCCGAGTGCTCAGAGCCAGGTGAAACCTTCTGAACAGGGGGAGCTGATTGTGGCTTTCGCCGCAAAGGGCGGGGCGGGTTGTTCGACCATTGTCGCCAACACGGCGTTTGAGATGACGCAGTTGGGAAAGAAAGTGGTTGTGATGGATCTGGATCAGTTTTACTGCAACAGCGAAGTGTCCCTGGCGATTCGTCCGGAGTACGCCATTTCTGACCTGGTGAATAACAATCCTCAGGATGTGGATGCCGCGCTGGTGGATAAAATTACTTTTAAGCACCCCGATGGCCTGCACATGGTGGTGGGCTGCAAAAGCGTTCTGGATGACAATGAGATGATCTCGCCCGAGCTTTTAGAAGTGGTGCTGAATCACCTGTTAGCCAGTTATGATGTCGTTATGGCCGATCTGCCAACCCATGCGCTGGATCCTTATCATCAGTACATGGTCGAGCGTTCCGATAAATTGCTGCTGGTGTCGGGCTCTGACATTCCCAGTTTGTACCGTACCCGACAGTACCTGGACTTGGCCCAGAAATACCTGGATACTCAAAAAATCAAGCTGGTGCTGAACCGTTATAATCTCAAGGCCGCTTACGGCATTTCAAACCAGGAGCTTGAATCCAAATTTCGCTTCGATATTTTTGCAAGAATCGCCAATGATTGGGACTTGAATGTCGAAGCCAACAGCGTGGGAACGGCGATGGGTCGTCTTAACCCGAAATCCGAAATCGCCAAGGGTTATCAGAAACTGGCAAAATTATTGATGGAAGGAAAAGGGGACGCCATCGCCGAAGAAACATCTGCTAAGCCGGCTGGCCTGCTGAAAAAACTGTTCCCCGGCAAGCCCGCCTCCAGCAGAGGAGGGCAGGCCCATGTCATTCAATAAGTCAGGCAAATGGGGTTTTAACAAGGCAGGATCTCAACCTGCCCATCCCGCCCAAGCCGATGAGCAGTCCATCGTTAGCGCGCCAGCGACAGGGGCTTCCTCATCCCAAGCACCGCAGTCAACCCCTTCGGTTCAGCTTGTCGCCAAGCCTGCCGAAGTCCCCAAGTACAAATCGCCCCTTGAAGCGCGTACAAATCAGGCGCGTGCAAATCAGGCCCGAGCCAAAACCGATGCCAAGCCTACAAAAGAAGAGGTGGATCCTTATCATGTGCTCAAAAGCAGCGTCCACCGCCGCCTGATTGAAGAAATCGATTTCAACCAGATGAAAGAGCAGAACCCCGAACGCTTGAGGGTTCAGATCAAGGACGCGGTCAAGCAACTGCTGCTGGAAGAGGAAACCCTTCTGACGGCATCCGAACGTGACAGGCTGGTGGAGGAAATCGTTCACGAGACGATGGGCCTTGGCCCGCTAGAGCAGCTTTTATCAGATATCAGCATCTCTGAAATCATGATCAACGGCCCCCATACGGTCTTTGTCGAACGACAAGGCAAGGTCGTCGAATCCGGCGTACGTTTCAAGGACGACGCCCATCTGATGCAGATTATTGATCGCATTGTTTCAGCCGTTGGTCGGCGCGTGGATGAAACCCAGCCCCTGTGTGACGCCCGTCTCAAGGACGGCTCCCGTTTCAACTGTATTATCCCGCCTCTGGCTTTGGATGGCCCGACCGTGACGATTCGGAAATTTTCAAAGGATCCGCTGACGGTTGAAGACCTGATCAATTTTGGATCTTTAACGCCTGAAGCTGCCGAGCTGTTGCGAGGCTTCGTCGAGGCCAGGCTCAACATCGTCATCTCAGGCGGTACGGGTTCCGGTAAAACCACCCTGCTCAACGTGCTGTCCAGCTTTATTCCCAATGACGATCGTATCATCACCGTTGAAGACACCGCCGAATTACAGTTACAGCAGCGCCACGTGGTTCGCCTGGAAACGCGTCCGGCAAACCTTGAGGGACGCGGCGAAATCGCGATGCGTGATCTTGTCAAAAACGCCCTTCGGATGCGCCCCGAGCGTATCGTGGTTGGCGAGTGCCGATCCGGTGAAACGCTGGATATGCTTCAGGCGATGAACACCGGCCACGACGGATCATTGACAACGCTTCATGCCAATAACCCCAGGGACGCTATTCGAAGAATGGAAACGATGGTGATGATGGCGGGCTACGATTTGCCCCAGCGCGCCATTCGCGAACAAATAGCCTCGGCCGTCAACATTATTATCCAGGCCAGCCGCCTGAGTGATGGCAGCCGTCGCGTGATGAACATTACCGAGATTGTGGGCATGGAAGGCGATGTGATTCTTTTGCAGGATATTTTTTCGTTTTATCAGCAAGGCCTTGATGAAGATCGAAAAGTGGTGGGCGAATTCAAGGCCACGGGCATTCGCCCGCGCTTTCTCCAGACGTTGGAGGAGCATGGGGTGAAAATCGATGAAAGTATTTTTGAACCGGTGTAATAACCCCTTATGAGCCTTGATTTTTTATACGCGCTGATTCCGGGCCTTGTCATCACCTTTTTGGTGATTGGCGTGTATAAAAGCATGTTTGAAAAAAAAGAGACGGCGCGCGAACATATCGACCAGCTGCTGGGGGAAAAGAAGGCGCAGGGACGATCTGAAGCGGGCCTGTTCAGCCGCAAAGGCAGCGGGGAACTTTTAAAGAAGCGCAAGAAGAAAAAAGGCCAGGAATCCTTTTCAGACAAGCTTGAAATTGAACTGGAACGCGCCAATTTGATGATCAGTCCTTCGGAGTTTGTCATGATTTCAATCGCCAGCGGCATAGGCGTTGCGCTGGTGATGCTTATGGGCGGGCAGCATATTGTGGTGGCTGTTTTAATCGGTGTTGGGGGCGCGTTTCTACCGCGTCTTTTGCTGGCGGTGAAAATTTTTATGCGGATGAAAAAAGCCGCCGCGGAATTTGCCGATGTTCTCGATTCGATGGTGAATGGCTTTAAGACGGGCTATGGTTTCAGCAAGGCGGTGGCGATGGTGTCGGATAATTTCAAGGATCCTTGGGGCACCGAGTTCGGCAAGATGTCTTCGGAGATGAATCTTGGCGTTAGCCAGGAAGAGGCGCTCTTTAGCATGTCCCGGCGGATCCCTTCGGCCGATGTCGATTTGTTCGTGACCGCCATTTTGATCCAGAAAGAAACCGGCGGCAACATGTCCGAGCTTTTGGCCACGTTATCCAAAACCTGTCGCGATCGGTTCAAACTGTTTCAGAAGGTGGGCGCCATATCAGCGCAAGGGAAACTTTCGGCCAGCATCGTCTGTTGTGTGCCATTCGCCTTGGGCCTGATGATGTTTCTGTTTTTGCCTGAATACATGATGAAATTTCTGACCAACCCGATTGGCATCGTGCTGATGATCCTGACCGGCATCTGGATGGTGGCGGGCATTGGTGTGCTATTCAAGATTGTTCAAATTGATGTTTGATTTTAGGCTATAGAAATGACGGCTTATGGAAATAGTGGTTTTAATTGTAGGCATTGTATTAACGGTCTTTCTGCTTGCGCTTGGGCTGAAGCATAACAAGGACGGCAAGCAGGTTGAAGAGCGACTGAGCGCCCTGAACAAGCAGGATGCCCCTAAAAGCACGCTGATTCGAAAAAGACAGTTGGAATCCTCCTTTAACGAGCGCGTCCTTTTTCCCGCCGCGCAACTGGTCTTTGACAAAACCCAGCAAATTATTCCCCTCAGCAACAAGTCATGGGTCAAGGCCAAGCTGATTCAGGCGGGCTATCAGAAACCGCATTACCCCAAGATTTTTTTGGGCATCCAACTCCTCTGCACCGGCATGATGTTCGGCGTGGTGCTGGCTTTTACGGCGCTGTTTGGCGCCAAGTTCGGCGGTGTTGTCAGTGTTGTGATTTCAGCAGTGTTTGGTTTGATAGGCTATGGCCTGCCGATGATATGGCTGATTCAACAGGCGGGCAAACGCCAGGGCAGTATTCAAAAGTCGCTTGCCGATTTTCTGGATCTTCTTGTGATTTGTGTTGAGGCGGGGCTGGGCTTGGATACTGCCATTACAAAAATCGCCACGATGAAAAGCGTCAAGACCTCGGTCTACTTGCGCGAAGAGTTAAACGTCTATTGCAAGGACGTGGGCTTTGGAAAGCCCAGAAAACAGGCATTGCTTGATTTAGCCGAGCGCACCGGCGTCGATGATCTCAACGCCATTATCAACGCCATTGTCCAGGCTTATGAAATGGGAACAGGGGTTGCCCATACCTTGCGGGTTCAGGCGGACTCCCTTCGCGTCAAGCGATTGACCAAGGCCGAGGAAACGGCGAACAAGATTCCTGTCAAAATGGTTCTGCCAATATACATCTTTTTGTTTCCGGCAATTTTTGTCAGTATTTTCGGGCCTATCAGCATTGTGATGATCGAGGCTATCATGAGTATTTTTGGTGGTATGAACAGCGTGGGCGGTTAGGGTGGTTAGGCGTTACGCGATATCTACACATGACTTACGTTTCTTAACAAGTCTCTTTACATTTGCATGAAAATTGTTTAGCATATGAATGCTTGAGTTGGGGCATCTCATAAGCTTTAAGCGCTTGCTTTTTCTGATCCGTTTTTAGTTAGGTATTTTTCACGTCTCGAGTTGACCGATAGAGCCTATTAACTGCCAGATTATTCTGTCATTTGAGTATTCGCTTTATTCGTTTAGGGTTTTTTATTTCACCGTATCGTTTATGAAAACAAGGCGACCCGTCGGGCAATTCTTTTGCCGCAGGTCTGCGCTGTTGGCTCATACAAAAAAATTTTAACCCCCAATTTAGCCCAAAAAAAATTTAATTTGGTTACGAGTGAGGTAAAAGCGGCGGCGGCCCGTCCTTAAAATGGGCTTCCGCCTTTTCTTTATGAGGCATAAGGCGTCATTTGGTTTCTCGAAACCATCATTGCTTTGCGCTATCATGCTAGGCGTAACGTAACCTGTAAAGTTTGACGGGCCAAAAGAGAAGACCTGATGGCAAAACATATTCTTCTGACAGGCGGGGCTGGATTTATCGGCAGTTGGCTTGTTCGACATCTTCTAGCGCAACCGGAGGCGTATCGCGTCACCAACCTGGATTTGCTGACGTATGCGGGTAATCCTGACAACCTTTTAGACGTGGCCAGCAATCCTCGTTATCGCTTTGTCGAGGGAGATATCTGTGATGAGGCGCTGGTCAGCGAGCTGATGGGCGATGTCGACATCGTTATTAACGCCGCCGCCCAAACCCATGTGGACAGAAGCATCAGCGGGCCGGGGATTTTTATCCACACCAACGTGCTGGGCACCCAGGTGCTTTTGGAATCGGCGCGCCAAAAAAAATCTGCCAGCCTGGAGAAATTTATCCAGATTTCAACCGATGAGGTGTACGGCAGCTTGGGGCAGACCGGGCTTTTTACGGAAACCTCCGCCCTGGAGCCCAGTAGTCCCTATTCTTCCAGCAAAGCCTCTGGCGATCTGATCGCGTTGAGTTATTTTAAAACGTATGGTCTGCCGGTTTGTGTCACGCGCTGCTCCAATAATTATGGGCCCAACCAGTATCCCGAAAAACTGATTCCGCTGTTTATACAGAATGCTTCCAACGATAAAGCGGTGCCGGTTTATGGCGACGGGCTGAACGTTCGCGACTGGATTCATGTGCAGGATCATAGCGCCGCCGTTTTTGCGGTCATCAAAGCGGGACGCCCTGGCGAGGTTTATAACATCGGGGCCAGTAATGAACAGAATAACCTTTGGATTACCCGAAAAATTCTTGAAATTTTAGAAAAGCCTGATACCCTGATCCGCTTTGTCGAAGACCGCCTGGGTCATGACCGAAGGTATGCCATTGACAGCCATAAAATTCAGACAGAACTTGGCTGGCGTCCGGCGGTTGATTTTGAATCAGGTCTTCGGCAAACCGTCCAGTGGTATCTGGATAATCCGGCCTGGATCGAGGCGGTTCATCGGCGGGCCACGGCAGAGCAAGCAAAAGAGGCTCATTCTCATGGGGTTTGAGCGTGTGATGGTCACGGGCGCGACGGGCATGTTGGGTTCGGAGCTTGTGCCCTACCTTTGCGCCATTGGCTATGAGGTTCAGGCCATGGATAGTGCCCGTTTGAACCTGTTGGGCACCCAGGAGGATATTGACAGGGCATTAAGCGCGCTACATCCGCAGGTGGTCATTCATGCGGCGGCCTATACGGCGGTTGACGCAGCCGAACGGGAAGCCGAACTGGCAATGGCGATTAACAAGGACGCTACCCGTAAACTTGCGCTTGCCGCCAAGGCGATTGGGGCGATTTTTGTTTACGTCAGTACGGACTTTGTTTTTGACGGCCTTAAGACAGATCCCTATATGGTGGGCGACAGGCCAAATCCCATCAGCGTTTATGGCTTGTCCAAGTATTACGGGGAGCTGATGGTGGCCGAATTGTTGGAAGAATATTATATTATTCGCACCAGTTGGCTTTACGGTATCAGTAAGCGAAACTTTGTCCATTTCGTACTGGACGCTGCAAGGCAGGGGCAGGAAGTCAGGATTGCAACCGACACGTTCGGTACGCCCACCTGGACGGGCAGCCTGTGTGACGCGATTCATCGAATTATGACCTCCGGAGCTTTTGGGATTCATCATGCCAGTGATGCCGGTGTGGTGTCCCGTTACGATCAGGCCACAGCCATCTGCGAGGCGGCAGGGCTTTCTCCTGACCATATTCGGCCATGTCTTGCCGAAGAATTGGCGTTGCCGGCTACAAGGCCGCGCTACAGCGCGCTTGATTGCGGTGAATTACCCATTCCCGCCTGGACAACCGCCCTTCAGGCCTATCTTGAACAGTATCATTCGCTAGAGATTTCATAATATCCCTGGGGAATCCAGTAGAATAAACCTATGCCCATTTTTGAAAAACAGACTTCGGTTCAAAAACCGCCGCTCAGTAAGGGGGCGCTACGTCCCCGGGTGGTGATTTCCGGCTACTATGGCTTTAATAACCTGGGGGATGAACTTATCCTCCATGTGCTGGTTGAGCAACTCAAGAAGCGTAACCTGGACGTCCTGGTGCTTTCCAACACCCCTGAAGAAACCGAGCGCAAGTACGGTGTTCGCGCCGTTTCTCGAAACCAGCCGATGGCGGTGGTAAACGCCATTAGCCAGGCGCATTTGTTTATCAGCGGCGGGGGCGGTCTTTTTCAGGATGCCACCGGCCCGATGAGCGTGCTTTATTACGGTGGACTGATTGGGCTTGCGCGCTTCTTCGAGATTCCCGTCTGTTTTATCGGCCAGGGGCTCGGCCCGTTGAACCGGCCATTCTCGAAAGCCGTCACGCAAAAGGCGCTTCAATGGTCTTCCCTGGTGACGGTGAGAGACGAGGCGAGCGCCCAACTGGTGGAAGAATTGACGGGAGAGCGGCCTCACCTTGTCATGGATCCGGTGTGGCTTTTGGACTTGCCCTCTAAAAAACCTGTTTTGAACGAAACCACCCCCTGGCGGGTTGGGATATCGCTTAGGCCATGGGGGGCGTTGAGCGAAAGCCGGATTGACGCGCTGGCTAAGTGCCTGGAAAAGCTTGCGGCCCGTTCGACACGAAAGATGCATTTTTCATTGTTGCCGTTTCAGCAAGCCCATGACAAACCGGTGCTGGAATTGTTTGCCGATAAAATTTCAGCACTTGGCCTGACGGATTGGGAAATGGTGGATCCGGCTCATCTGCTGAATGTTATTCCGCAGTGTCATCTTCTGTTTGGAATGCGCTTTCACAGTCTGATTCTGGGTATTTTGTCCGATGTTTCGGTTTTCGGCCTGGTTTATGACCCAAAAGTGCGGCAATTAATTGACGTGCTGGGGCTTGAAGGGATAGATATCGCCGAGATGGGAGCGCTTGGAGGCGATAGCCAGGTGGCTCAGCTTCAAACCTATTTTAACCATTACCCGGAAGTTACGCTGACAAGGCTTCGCCAGGGGGCTTACCGCAATTTTGAAGTCCTCGACGAGTTGCTGTCACGGCAAAATTTCAGTGAGTTCGTGCTTGAGGTGGCGCCACCGCCTGATCTGGCCGATTACGCCAAGGCTAATTACGAGCTGTAAAATTTGACGCGAATTTGTTAAAGGGTGTCTTGTCCTTTGGGTGATTGAGTGGGCTGCCATTTCCAACCCTCCCTCTCCCCTGTTCGGATGACTTTGCAATGCACATGATTGGCGCGGATGGCGGCCATTTCTATAATGAAGGGTATGGGAATAACATCGTGGTTTCGCTATGGGTCTGAAACAGTTGCTCAGACGAGAGACTCAAAAAGTCCGGTGACAATCAATCCGGTCACAGTCCAACTCGCGTATAAAAACGGTCGTCCCATCAGTATGGCCAATGCCGCCAACGGACAGGAAAAGAACATTACCGTGAAAAATATTACTCCCCACGCTTCAAAGAGTTTTCAGCGAACCGGCCAGTTTCGCCATGATTTGGACATGGCCCTGAGTGCCTCAAGCTCAGATAACTCAAACGAGTTGAACCGGATTTTTTCTCAACAAGTTTCCCCGTCCGATAACACATTTGCGAGCGTTGCAAAAATGAGCCGCCCCAGCGATTCCAAAACAGGCATAATCGAGTCTCCCACGTATCACTCGGGAGAGGACAAGGCAAAAGGCTGGAAAAAGCTTCCCCATTGGAAAAAAATCCCGCAATGGATCAACCGCTTCTGGTTCCTGGTAAAATCCCAGCCCACTCGTCATGAAGATTACCTGGATTACGATCCCTTTTACCTTCGGATTTTTACCAATCAGCGCTACAACGCCTACGGCGATCAGTTCTATCTGAAAACGCTGCGTAACGATAAGCAACTGTTTCAGCGGCTGAACCAGAAGGAAATGGATCTGGAAACCTTCAAGCTGGTGCTTGAGCAGGTGCCTGCGGTGCGTACCGTCGAATTTTCCGGTCGCGGTGAACCGTTGCTGAACCCCGATTTACTGTCGATGATCCAGTACGCGCACCAGTTCAATGGTGCCGAAACCATTGTGGTGACCAACGGGCTGTTGCTTCAGAAGAATATTCACGCCATCTTAAACAGCCGCTTGAGCCAATTATGCATTAACCTCTATGGCCACAAGCCTTCCACGTACCACCAGATGAGCGGCCTTGACGCCCATAACTTTGTGCCGATGATCGAAAACATCAAGCAGTTGGTGTCGCGCAAGAGCGCGATGGGCTCGCATCTTAAAATTATTGTCTCGATGACCGCCGATGTGCATACGTTTCGTACTATCCCGGAAATGATTGTTCTGGCGCATGATCTGGGCGTGGATGGCGTTGTGATTAACAATTACCTGCCCGATGATCCTGAAATTGCCTCCGAGCGTACGTTGTATAGTGATCAGCACATCATCAGCGAATTTTTTACCGCTATTGAAAGCCGGATTCAAAGCCTGGAAAACTTTGAAGTGACGTTGCCGGTTCTGATGGATCGCGACATGTCCGGCCATCGTCATTGTCAGGAAGCTTTTACAACCGTGGCGGTTGATGGAAACTGCTCCGTTTACCCTTGCTCCAGACAATTGCTGAGCGATGAGCTAGGGGAGACGCCAAAAATCTGGGAACCGGATTTTTGGAACCACACGACGTACCATCACCTGAGAAACATTCACTCCAGTTCGACAAACGGTAATGGGCCGGAAGTTCCAAACGCCTGTCGCCACTGCCCCCGAAACGTCGCGCTTAGCCATTAAATGGCGGCATCTTCCTAATCGCTCGTATCTTCGTTTGGCTGTAATGTGCGATAGATTTTTTCGGCAAGGGGTTTGGGGAGACCTGGGACGTTTTGGAGACTCTCCAAGCTGGCTCGCTCCAGTGCGTTGGCGCTGCCGAAATGTTTGAGCAGGATGGTTTTGGTTTTAGGGCCTACGCCTGGGATATTATCTAGGGCCGAAACGGTCGCGGCTTTGCTGCGAAGCTTGCGGTGATAGGTAATGGCAAAGCGGTGAGCCTCATCGCGAATCTGTTGCAGTAAAAATAATGCCGGGGCGGCGCGATCAATCAGAATGGGGCGTGGCTGGTAGGGAACAAAAACTTCCTCGAATTTTTTGGCAAGCGAAATAATCGGCTGTTGCCGTGATTCAGACAGCTTGTTTACGCTTGCCTCCTGCAAGGCATTTTGGGTATAAATGCCCGCGTCCCGCAGGGCATTTACCGCAGCGCCCAACTGCCCCTTGCCGCCATCGATAATCATCAGGTCAGGATCCGGCCAGCCGGTTTTATCCTGATCGGCGCCTTCAACTTCAGCTTGTGTTGATGACGGAAGTTTTTTGGATAGATGTCGAATCCGCCGCTTGATAACCTCGTACATGCTTTTAAAGTCATCCGGCTTGCCTTCGGCGCTCTGGATTTTAAAGCGCCGATACTCCGCCTTATCCGGCACGCCATTGGTGAAGACGACCATGCTGGCCACCGTCTGGCCTCCCTGGAAGTGGGAAATGTCATAACATTCCATTCGCTGCGGAAACACGGGAAGATCCAGAACCTCCTGAAGCGACATCAGCGCGCGCATCGGATCGTTTTTCAGGCGAGAGGCGTCATAGAGTTTTGCTTTTTCCAGGGTTTCACGGGCGTTCTGGAAACTCATTTCTAACAGCTCTTTTTTGTCGCCCTTTTCAGGATGAATGCCGGTAATGGTTTTGAGGCTTTTTTGCCCCGCTCTTTTTGTGTTGCGGCGTTTCTGATTCAACCATGAGAAAAACACGTCTTCATCTTCAAGCGGATATTGCAGAATCAGGCTGTCGGGTAGATCGTCTGTTTCAACGCCGTCATAGTAATCGTAGACGAAGGTGCTGTAGGCTTCGCGAATCAGTTCGTGTTGGGTTAAGAGAATCTCATGCGAACGGCTGGCGATGAGTTTGCCTTTTCGAATGGAGAGTATATTGAAGGCACAGCGTAAATCGTCGCCGCAAGCAGAAATAATGTCGTAATTGATGCTGGGGTCGCTGTAGAAGACTTTCTGCGTGTCAATCAGGTTCTCAACGGCAAGGTAGCGATCCCTGAGCTTGGCGGCAAGTTCAAAGTTCATCGTGTCGCTTGCAGCCTTCATCTGGGCGTCGAGCGTTTCAAGCAGATCGTCTGAGCGCCCTTTTAAAAAGAGTTCCACTTGCTTGAGGGTGTCATCGTAGGCTTCGTGCGTTACCAGGGATTGGCAGGGGCCTGGACAGGTGCCGATGTAGAAGTTCATACAAGGCCTGTCCTTAAACAGTGGCCTTGGTCGCTGGCGAAGGGGAAAATGTTTTTTGATGACATCCAGCAGGTGATACATGTCGCGCGAGCTGGTATAAGGGCCAAAAAACTGGGGCCCTCGCCGCTTTTTGCCTTCCGGACTGCTGCCGTTCTCCGCTTTCTCTGAGGTGGCCCTGCGGTAGCGTTTGCCTGGGTCGCGGGTAATGAAAACCCGGGGAAACGCATCGCCACTGATGCCAATCCAGGGATACCTCTTATCGTCTCTTGCCAGGATATTGAACTTGGGCAAATGCTTTTTAATCAAGGTGGTTTCAAGAATCAGCGCCTCGACCTCGGAGTCGGTGACGATGTAGTCAAAGCGGCTCACCTGATCGACCATCGCCTGTACCTTGGGCGTGTGCTGTGCGCTTTTATGCTGGAAATATTGCCGGACACGGTTCTTAAGCACTTTTGCCTTGCCGACATAGATTAAGACGCCAGAGGCGTCATACATCAGATAGACGCCAGGCTTATCGGGCAGGCGCTGAAGCTCGCTTTGCAGATTGAATCCCCGAACGCTCTGGCAAGTGGACGGGTCGGGGGGCTGTTGATCGCGGGAACGTTCCATGATGCTCTTATTGTAATGCGATTTGACGCTCCGTTATAGGCAGGGGATGCATTGCCTGATGACGAATGTTTGAGGAAAACGTTCTATAATGGAAGTTCGCTATACAGAATCGTGATAGGGAGAGTGCCAACGTGTCTGATACTGGTGAAAGCGTCTGGGCAAAATCGGATAAGAAACGGGTGACGATTGTGACCCGTACATTTCGCTTTGAAGGCTACTTGCATACGCCCAAGGTCGGCAAGGAGTCCCGGCGGATTTCCGAGTTGCTGAATGCGGATCGCAATTTTCTGGCGATTACGCAGGCCACCGTCACCGAAATCGCCACGGGCAATAGCTGGGGGGAAACGCATGAAATGCTGCAAGTCAGCCTGTCAGCTATTGAATATGTCAAACCGCACCTGGGGGAATAAAGCAGGGGGCTTAGTGAGACGCTTAGTTGGTGCTGGTGGTTTGTAGCGGGGCAGCGTCCTGCATCAAGTCCGACACGAGCCAGGCGAAGACGCTTTTGGGCTTGTCCTGGGGGTTAAGAAGATCCGGTAAGGCGTTTGCGTTGGTTCTGTTTTCACCTTCGATCCAGTTTTTGTGATCCATGCCTGCGAACAGACGGGCCTTGTCCGTTCCCTTCAAGGAGCGTAAGGCTGCCCACAGGCGTTTGCTGGGGCTTGAGAGATCGTCCTTAAACTGTGGCGTGAAGCGGCCAAGCCAAAGACTGCTGCTGATGGGGCTGATGCCGTCGTTAAAAGGCATCATGGAGATCGAAGAGATTGAGGAGGTTTGAGAAGCGCTGGTTTCTGGCTTTTCTGACGAAGGATCTTCGCTGTTTTGAAGATTGGCAGCACCTGATTTTATGACTTCCTGCTGCTGGCTCTCATTCTGAATCGTCTCATTGGCCAGGGAGAGCAACGTATGGCTTTCGCTAATGTTGCTCGCTTCTTGTATGACGTCTTTGTGTGCCGCCGCGTTCGAGCCTTCTTCCGGCGAAAGCGTTGGTTCTTTTTTATTGGCCGCCACGGCAATGGATTTGCTGGCCAGTTTTCCAATATTGGCAAAGGTGTGGTTCACCAGATTGAAAATAAAGGCCTTGCCGGTATGAAGCTTTATTTTTTCAACCGGAATGGGGATTTTAAGGGAGAGGGAGTTGACCATTTGCTGGTCTACGGCGTTTGGGGTTCCAAAAAAGCTGCCGTAGGTGATGAAATTGGTTTTGGATTCAAGCGCGTAACGTTTTGGCGCAGGGGTTTGGGCAGGGGCGGCGTCCCTATCCCCGATAATGTTGTCGATGTTGTCCCAATGGAAGTCATCTTCAAAGTAAGGGTGTTTCTTCTGTGCCACCCAATAGGCGATTTTTCGGCTGATACGGATGGGGTCAAAGACCGACCCTTGCTCAAGCTGGTCGCAGAACCATTCACGACTGGCGAGCGGAGAGCCGTGGAAAGGCGTGGCAATGGTGATGACCTGGGCCACGTTGCGATTGACTTCGGCAGCTTGTAGCGCGTTTCTGGTTAAGAGTCCGCCTTCGCTGTAAGCCAGGATCTTAACTTTCTTTGAGTCTTTACCGTCTGATTCTGAAAGGTTATTTTGCGCCATAAGCTGCGCCAGTTCCTGCGCCAGAAGCTTACTGAGGGTCTGGACACTCTCGGCGCTGTCATAATGAAACAGATAAATTTTGAAGCGTTTCTGAAACTCGGGCAGTTTATCGGTATATTTCAAAAAATTATCCCATTCGGAAAGGCGGGATCCTTCCGTACCGCCGATCCCATGAACCAGAACCAGCGGCTGCCTGTCATTGAGGGCGTCGCTTTTATAGGGCAGGATAATGCCCGTCGTCTGCCGGGGAATATAATTGCGCTTATGCTTGAGTTCGCTGGGCTTCAGTCCGGTTGTTTTCAAATGAACTGTCCCCAGGTGCTTAACGCCAGCCAAATCCTGGGCATAGGCACAAAGCGAGGAAAGGGAAAGGCAAACGCCAAGGCTTGTGGCCACTAGGGCTTTCCTGGTGGAAAAGAAGGTTATATCCCCTGGGCGTTGGTCATAAGAGAAACCACGCCGTGACAAAAACTGGAACATATAGGTAAACTGCCTCGGAAGTTCTAAAGAGGGGCATTGAGTGTGGAAGCTTAACAAACGCCGATATCTTGAGGCTTTAAAGTCTGCGACGGGCGTTGCGAACGGATTGGATCAGACTGGGTTTAAAGTTTTGATTAAAAATTTTTTGGATGAACTGGAAAATATTCGGGGCTTATATTACCACCTTGCTTATTCTATTGTAGTTGGTGGTTGCTGTAAATCAAATCCATTGTTTCCCTTAGAAACATAAGGGCAATCAGTTATCAGGAGGAGATTTTGACCCGCAAGAGTTCGCTTATAACCGATCAGGCACCGGAAAACATGCCTGCCCACTTGTTTCTTCCCTGGCAGCAGGCTCAAATTGCTGTGCGCTGTCTGTCTGAAAAGCTTCCGACGGAGAGTATCCAGCAAGAAGGCCTTTCAGAGGCAAAAGGAGAGGGGAACACAGGTGTTTCCGGCGTGGAAATGGCGCATCCCGTTCTTCCCTATCTCATTCATGCCTCGGTTCTGTTCTTTCTGATTCGTGACTTGCTCGCTTTTGAGGTCATTCGCCAGCAGGATGCCTTTAAACAATCACTCCTTCCCCAAAAGCTCAGACAGATGCCCTCCTATCAGCAACTGATGGCGCTACTGAACAGCGTGGCCAAAACCCAGCCTTTGCTGGCCTTAATTCAGCCCATCTCCAATCACGTTTTGCCGATTGAGCATTTGCAGGTCTTTCGTAACGCGGTTATCCAACACGGTATCCCGTTGGATACCAGGATGGGAAGCACTTTGCAGGAATCTGCCGAAACCACTCACCCTTTTCCGCTTCCCCCGGTGGATTATGATGCCCTGAGTCGCCAGTTGCTTGATGCCTGGGAGCAATTGAACCAGTGGTTGAAAGACAAGAAACCGTTTCCTCTCGTCCCAGTGTCTACGGGCTCCGCTTCTTAAGGGTTTTGTTGCGAAAGCTCGATGAGGCCGTCGAATTCTTTTTTTGCAAGGGGCATGACGGATAACCTGGATTGTTTGACCAACGGGATATCCGAAAGCGTTTTATGATCCTTGATTTCAGCAAGCGTTACTGGACGCTTCAGTTTTTTGACCGGCGCGATATCCACTAAAACCCACTGGCCTTTTTCATTGTCCAGCGGATCCGGGTAATGTTCCTTCACCACCTCTGCGATTCCGATCAGCGCCTTGTCGCTAATACTGTGATATATCAGGACGTGGTCGCCTTTTTTCATCGCTTTCATATTGTTCCGCGCCTGAAAATTACGCACGCCATCCCACTTTGTTTTGCCGTCACGCACTAAATCATCAAACGAGTATTCTCCAGGTTCACTTTTCATCAGCCAGTAGGCCATAATGCAGAAGTCCTTTCTTTTCGACTGATCAAACTATCCGATTTGGGTGATACCGTCTCGCAGATCGGGAGGAAGAAAGTCCCGCGTGGCGATATGCATTATAATATGGGAAAATCCGCTTCGTGCGAAAAGCTTTTGATATGCTTTTTCAACCATCGCGCCTTTTGGCTGGCGCTTTTGCGGTGTTCTTTCCCAAGACAGGGTATTTATCCAGGCAAGCTGAACTATCATTTTTATGCCCAACTCTTCCTTAAAGCTTTGTTTCGTCGCCGACGCCACCAATATCCATGTGCAAAGATGGCTGCGATATTTTCTTGATCAAGGACACCAGGTCTATTGTTTAACGGACAGGCACGATAAAGGCCGCTTGGAGCATCTGGCTGGCGCCTCGATTATCGATATTCCCAATCGGGAAACGCTGGCGCAGGAGGCCAAAAAAACCGATAAAATGTCGGTTTTAAAAGCCAGGGGAAAAGCCATTCGCCGTCTGCTCAAGGAAATCAAGCCGGATATCCTGCATGCGATTTTTCTTCACCAGCGCGGCTGGTCGGCGGCATACGCCGGGTTTCAACCCCTTGTAATATCACTTCTGGGATCGGATATGCTGCTTCCCCGAAAGCATTACCGCAGTAAGGCCGAATTAAGGCGTGATGAAAAACTGAACGCTCTGACCCTTCGCCAGGCGTCTTTGATTACAGGGGTTTCCGATGACTTGTGTAAAATCGCAGCCCGTCTGACCCGTATGCGCAGTTTGGTGGAAATGTTACCGATAGGGATTGATCCCGAGCTTTTTGTGCCCGACTTGGATACGAGTGATTTGCGCGAACGCCTGAATATTCCTGAAAACGCGTTTGTGATTTTAAGCCCCCGGCAGATAACCTCTTTGTATAACCAGGAAACGATTATTCAAAGCTTGCCCAAGGTCTTAAGCGAAATACCCAATGCCATTCTGATCCTCAAAGACACCTCTTGCAATACGGACGAGCGAAAAGCTTATGTCAAGAAGCTAAAGGCGCTCAGCCAATCGCTCAAGGTCGATTATGCCATTCGCTGGGAAGCCGAAGTGGGGATGGAAGAGTTGCCATATTTTTATAACCTGGCGGATTTGGTGATTTCAATTCCCTCCACAGATGGTATGCCGGTAACTATTTTTGAGGCGATGGCTTGCCGAAAGCCGGTAATTGTCGGTGATTTGCCTGCCTATGATCACGTCATCCTAAATGGGCAGACGGGGCTTCGGGTTCCGTTGAGAAACCATCAGGCGCTTGCCCTTGCGATTATTAAGCTTCGTGGCAATCAAGAGCTGCGGGAGCGTATCTTGGAAGAGTCCCAGCTTATTCTTCAGGAATATGGCATTTTTGACCAGCAGATGCAGCGTATGGAGCGATACTATTTTGCGCTTAAAAATGGTCGGATGAATCGTCCAAAGTCGGCCTGGAGCTGGATGGACGCCCTGAAATTTAACGTGATTGCCCATTTTGCCTAAAAGGGGCCCGGTTTAATGTAAATAACCCTCTTGTATGGCTTTGACGCTTGCCTGGACTCGATCGCTTACCTCAAGCTTCTGAAAAATGCTGCTGACATAGCTTTTGACCGTATGAACACTGAGATTGACACAGGTTGCGATTTCCGTGTTGCTTTTGCCTTCGGCAATCAGTTTCAGGATTTCACGCTCACGCTCGCTGAGCTTTACTTGAACGAGGCTCTGCCCCTGGGGATGGGCAGTATTGGCCGTATAAAAAACATCAAGCGCCACTTTGGCCACCTCTGGATCAAGCCAAGCGGCGCCGTCGGCCACCATTTTCAACACCTCTATGAACCTGGCGGGCTCAATCGATTTAAGGCAATAGGCGTTAGCGGATGCGCCAAAAGCCGACACCACTTCTTCCTGGCTCTCGTGAGAGGTTAAAACCATTACTTTTATTGATGCATCAATCTTTTTTATTCTTCGCGTGGCCTCAATGCCGTCAATGCCAGGTAGGCCCAAGTCCATAATCACCACGTCGGGCTTGTTTTTTTGTATAAACTCCAGGGCTGACTCGGCCGTTTCAAAATCCCCGATGACTTCTACAAAATCATATCGCTCCAGGTCGCAGCGTATCCCGATTCGGATGAGCCGATAATCCTCAATAATAACCACGTGTATGGTTTTTTGAATGGCTGACATAGCGAAACGCTTGCCTGTCGTTGTTATTTGGGGGAATAGTAAGGGTGTAGCCTTCAAGAGAGCTGCAAACCGGGGTAACATTGGGCAGTTGTGGCTTGATTCGCCCCTGTCTTTTGACTTGTTCCTGTCCATATCGTCACATAATATCGACCAATCGGGGATTTCTGAAGAGCCTGAAAGAGGGATTTTTTAAGGGAGCTTAACCAAAAAGGGGCTAGAAAAAGAAAAATGAGAGAAAATAAGGAAAATAAGGCTCAAAAAGAAGCTCAGGATTGGAGAAAACAAGAAACTATGCTGCCTGAACCTAAGCGGCTTTTATTATTGCAGGCAAATTCAACTTCAAGCGAGGCCAGTTTATTAAGAGCTAAGGAAGTGTTGCGGCTTTTAGAGGCTGCTCACACTTACCAGTGCCAAGAGGCGCAATCAGTTGCCGCGCTTGGGGATATGCTTTTGGAACAGCATTATGACGCGGTTGTATTGTTGGCAGATGAGCCTGAAAGGGCTTTGAAAGTCCTAGAAACCATAAAAGACCAAAGAACGGATCGGCCGGTTCTTCTAATTGCCCCCTTGTCCACTTGGGAAACCGGTACATTTAGTCAGGGGGCATTTACAAGCGGCGCCATAGAGGCAGGTGCTTCAGCCTGTCTTGACGCTATGCAGCTTGAGAATGCGACATTGGCTTGGGGCATTGTGGATCGGACGATTCGCTTTATGCTTCAGGCGCATCGAATGCTTAAAGCCTATCGGGATCAGGAAAAAAACAAGGAATTGTTTTACGCAACGCTTGCCCATGATTTGAAAACGCCTATCATCGCGGAACATAAGATACTGACCCACCTTCAGGATGAAACGTTTGGCCCGCTGAATGAGGCTCAGCGTGAGGTCGTCGCTGAGCTAATCCACTCGAATCACTATCTGACACGCATGGTCAGTAACCTGTTAAGTTCCTATCGCTACCAACAGGATCGCGTCCGCCTAAAACGAGCAGCCACGGATTATCAAGCGTTGCTTGAAAAGCTTCTGCAAGAAAAGCTTTTGCCCTTAACCCGGGACAAGAAACAGACGATTCAGCTTGTTCTTGAAGAAACGCTCCCTGTCATATCGATTGATCCGCTTGAAATCCAACGGGTGGTGTTCAACCTGACAATCAATGCCATTCACTACAGCCCCGAAAACTCCCAAATTGTGATACGGGTTTGTGTCATTCAAAAACCCTTAAGTGCTGAACCATCGGCAGAATGTTTATTGAACTTGCCTGAGCGGTTTATCAAAACCACGGTTGAAGACCATGGGCCGGGAATCCAATCCGAGCAAATCCCGAAATTGTTTCAACCTTATGCCACATCCAAAACGCTAAGACACGTCGGAACGGGTTTGGGGCTTTATTTGTCCAGGCAAATCGTGGAAGCGCATGGGGGACATATTGGGGTGAACAGTATTCCAGGAAAAGGTAGCGCGTTTTATTTTAGGCTGCCCATATAGCAGCACAAAAGTATTAATACCATATCAGACTAAAGTGGTATAAGTTTCTGAAAAATCCAAAGTGAAGCCATTTTACAGGTTTTTGAAAAAGGGATGTGCTTGCTGCGCTTTGAAACAAAAGTCACTTGGGAATGATACTTTTGAATCAAGGGAAGATGGACAGAGGCCCCTCAAATGGGGTGTGATATAGGCCATATGTTGATTGAAAAATAGTACTAGTGACTGAACCAATTTGGTTTATGAAATGTGATTATAATTAAACAAATATCACAGGAAATTATTCATTTAAAAACTACTGATGGGAGTATACATATAGAGTATCGAAATGCGGGTTAGAGTATCCATTGTTTTTCTGAATGTTCTTATAGAATACTGAATCAGTAAGAGCGCTAAATAAGGACAGCGTCTAATTCAGCTTTTTTAGCTCAAACGGCTGTGGGTTACAACTTGAAACGAACAGAACCAGCGCCTGGCAATGCAATGGGCGAATTTTGGTTTGGCTTGCTAATTTTTGTTTGTCTTTCAGGAACTGCGCAGAATTATATCGACCTATCGAAGAAGGGATTGCTGAGATGAAAAAAAACGACCGCTTCAACATCCAAATGGCTTCCTCCATCGCCCTGCTGGCTGTTTTTAGTTTTACGCCCCTTTGCTCCGCACAGTTACTGGGAGGCGGCGGCGGCGGTTTGGGAGGCGCATTGGGTGGCTTGGGTAGCTCTGTGGGATCAACCGTAGGCGCTACGGTTGGCGCCTCAGTCGGGGCAACGGTTGGAGCTACAGTCGGAGCTACTGTGGGCTCTACAGTCGGATCCACAGTGGGCTCGGTGGCTGGTTCGGCTGCGGGGGCGGCCAGTAGTGCCGCAGGCGCTATTGGCGGTATAACCGGTGGCCTTGCCGGGGTTGCCGGCAGCATTGGCAGTTCAGTGGGTGGTACGGTCGGATCGACTGTCGGAAGCGTTACCGGCTCTTTAGGGGCGATTGGGGGTAGTGCGGGCTCCAGCGCTGCTTCTGCCAGCAGCGGTTTAAGCGTCGGTGGTATTGGTCTTGGCGCAGGGCTTGGTCTTGGCGGTTCAGCCTCTTCGGCTGCCGGTATCGGCACAAGTGCCGGCGCCGGTGGCGTTAGTATCGCTCTGCCGGGCGTTGGCGGGGTCAGTCTTGGTTCTAGCGGAGTCGGCGTTGGCGTCAGCGTGGGCGGCGTTGGTGCCGGAATCGGTATCACGGCCCCCTCTGGTGGTAGTGTTGGCGGTAGCCTGGGTAGCGGGATTAGTGGTAGCACCGGGATTTCACTGCCTAGCGGAAGCTTACCGGGTTCTGGCAGTGGGGGGACAACAACGATTGGTCTGGGTATTAACAGTGGCGGTGCCGGTTCCGGCTCAGGCGGCCTTGGACTTAACCTCAATAGCAATATTGGAAGCACGAACGGTTCTGAGGGTCTGGGCGCATCGGCCACCGTCGGTGGAAACGGTCTTAGCCTTGATCCCGCAGGGCTTGGCAATGCCCTGCCGCAATTGAATAATTCCAGTATCAGTATTGAAGCGGGAAAAGAAAATCCGATTCCCCGTGTGACCATCACCGACATTCAGGTGGATCAAAACCTGATTGGTATGGCGGGCGATCGTCTGGTGAATCTTACCGAAGTGGCTGATATTCATCATCTGGCGTTGAATATCAACCCGAAAACAGGTGGTATTTCCATCGGCAGCCAGAATGGCCCTAGTACGTCAACCTCACTTAAAAACATTCTGCCGCAAAGTCCGCAGAATAACCTGCTGAATCCTTTAACCGGCGCGGTGGGTGAAAACCAGCACACGTCCATCAGTGATGCGCTTGCCAATGTCGGCCTCTTTAACAACAGCAACGGGGCAACAGATATTTTAGCCAACGCCGGTATTGCCAATCATCAGAATGGCTCGTTGCAAACCCCAGTGAATCTGGGCTTACTCAATGGCAAGAACAACGCGCTGAATGGCGTGATCAACGTCGCCGTTCTTAACGGTATCAAAGGGCCTGAAACGGGTGGTAACACTTCTCAAAACACTTTGCTCAACGTGGCGCTCCTTAATGAAAATAACACCTCCAGCAACGCTTTATTGAATCTTGCCCTGCTTAACAAAAACAATAGCAGCAGCAATGATTTTCTCAATCTGGCAATGCTCAATGGGAGTAACACCAACCAGAATGGTTTGCTGAATGGCGCGGTGCTGAATGGCACTAACTCGGGCACGAATACGCCACTGAACGTGGCCACCCTGAATGGCACGAATAGCAGCACGGACGGCTTTCTGAACGCCGCCACCTTAAACGGTACCAATACCAATAATGGCACCACGCTCAACGCCGCAGCGCTTAATGGCAGCAATACCAACTATGACGGATTGATTGATCTGGCCACTATGAACCAGAGCAACAACAGCAACGCCTTGTTACTGAATGGCGGTATTCTCAATGGGGAAAATACCAGTAACGGCACCCAGGGTAATATCGCCTTGCTGAATGGTAAGAACACCAGCAATGGCGGGACGTTAAATGCGGCACTCTTGAATGGTGAAACGACCTCGAACGATACCGCACTGACTGCGGCGTTGCTGAATGGCAAAAATACCAGTAACGATGGCGTTTTAAATGGCGCTATTCTTAACGGCACCAATACCAGCAACGAAACGTTGTTAACGGGGGCCATTCTCAATGGCAGCACCACCAGCAATGACGGCTTGCTAAACGCCGCTCTGCTCAACGGTAGCAATACCAGTAACGGAACGCTGCTGAACGGTGCCGTTCTGAATGGGCAGAACACCTCTAATGACGGCATTCTGAATGCCGCCATTCTAAATGGTCACAATACGTCCGATGGCACGCTCATTAACGGGGCTATTCTTAATGGCACCAATAGCAGTACGGATGGCCTTCTTAACGCAGCGATTCTCAACGGCACCAATACCAGCACGAATGATCTGCTGAACCTGGCAGTGCTAAATGGCACGAATAATGTGACTGGCGGCGGCGTGAGCATCGGCCTGATTAACGGTGACCTTCTCGGTGGCATCGGCGATATCATCGGTGACTTGCCCAACTTGCCCGGCCTGCCTGGTGTTGATATCGACATCAATTTGCCGCCGATTATCGATATCGGGGTGAGCATTCCTCCCATTACGCTTCCCCCCGTCCTTCCCCCGGTCATTCCGCCAGTGATTCCCGGTGGCCCCGGAAATCCTGGTAATCCCAATAATCCTGGTAATCCGGGTGGTAATGGCAACGGCGATGGTCAGCTGATCAGTTTCCAGGTCACCCAACAGGTTCTACTGGCCAAAAAATCCAGTAACTGCGGGGTGAATAACCAGGATGACAACGATGCTGCCTCAACCGATGATTCTGATGAAGGCAACTGCGATGAACAGAAACTGGTGAATGACATCACCAACCTGTCCCCCGTCCTGGTTTTTGAAAGCTATTAAGTTCTAAGAAACAGCAATCTACCCTTACTTGCTTGATGCTTTACTACACCCCGGCTTCGGGGTGTTTTCTTTTAAAACCCTTATACCTTTCTCCTCATGGGGAGTCCTATGGGAAGAAGGTGGCCAAGCTCGGATGAAAGGTTAGTGGTAAAAAGCTGGAAAGGCTATAAAACTCTGCTGCGAATGACGGGTTTTATTTAATTCGCAACAGAGATTGTTACTGCTGCGAAAATAGCGAAAGCTTGACTTCAAACTCGTCCTGGCCGGTTTCAAATAAAAGCGAAAAGGCCATCGCAGGTTTTTTGTCTTCCAGTTTGAAGATTTCCGGTAGTGTGACATTAAAAGGCGTTTCAAAAATATGCATACATTCTTTTTGAAACGCATGGCCCATTTGCTTTAAGCAAATGCTTAAATCCGGCGTGATGGTCAAGTGGTTCCTGCTATCCATGCCGCTCGTTTCCAAGCTTGAGTCGGACGCTTCCTGTATGGTTTTCAGAAGCCCCAACGGCAGGCAGATAACGGTATAGCTTTTATAGAGGGGACTATACAGGCAAATGGAAGCCCCTGTTACCTCGGAGTTGTCTTGAGAATTGTTTTCAGATGTTTCGCTTAATAAGTTGACGGGCTTAATGGCTGCAAAAGTAATGGGGCAATCCAGGGAAAAACTCAGGATCTCCTGAATCGTATGGCTGATTCGGTAAATCAACTCCACATGTTGTGGCCCCATTTCATAATGGCCGGGCTCTGCGGAAAAGTCGGCAGAATAGCCCAGAGGCTCATTCACTGGGATTGTTTTGAATGGAAAAAAACTCATATGACCCCAAAATATGTTTCCAAGAAAAAGATCACCTAACATGACGCATTTCCTTCGTTTCCGGCGCTATAACCCCTGGCCTCTTTCCCAAAAGTAAATAGGGCCGACGATGGTGAAACACCACTCTTGAGGGGGAGCGTCGGCCCCGGTATTGGTATTGGAAATAAGTGAGGTAAAAGATTTGATTTTAAAAAGGAAACGAATAGGAAAAACGAAATATACTTGCTAAAGGCTTCAATACGATGCTTTATTCAAACCGTATGATTACTTTATCAGTTTCCCCACGCTTTAGAATGCTCCATTGGCATATCATCCGCCCCTGTCGTTGGTTATAGAAAAGCAGCAATCCCTTATGATGCTAAAGCGCTAGAGGGCTATGCAAAAGAATTACTTCCCTGACTAGCCACCTGACCCTGTTCTAAGGCGGTAATGCCGTATTTGGAAGCACTAAACCCCTTCGCACGAATGAGATACAAGATTTTTAGATTTTGCCCCTAATGAACCCGTCCGATGCTCAGCGGTTGCTGCTGGGGGGTATAGTCATCGGGATGGCCTGCCGGGTAAATACCGCTAAAACATGCGTCGCAGGGATCTTTAAGGCCAGTTTGCCGAGCAAGATCCGTCATATCTTCAGGCGTCAGGTAAACCAGGCTATCCACCCCCAGCCATTGCTGCAGGGTTGGCGTATCCATTTTGTTGGCGATGAGCTGCTCTTCATCCGACATATCAATGCCGTAAAAGCAGGGTTTTCTGACCGGGGCCGAGGAAATTCTTAAATGAAGCTCCTTGACGCCGCATTCACGGAGCATTTTCACCAGCTTTCGGCTGGTGTTGCCCCGAACGATGGAATCATCCACCACCACCACGCGCTTGCCCGCAAGAATATCCTTGAGGGGATTCAGCTTGAGCTGGATTCCCCGTTCGCGATGCTCCTGCGTCGGGTTGATAAACGTCCTGCCGACATAGCGGTTTTTGATTAAACCTTCGACATAGGAAATACCCGATTCCTGGCTGTAGCCCACCGCCGCCACGTTGCCTGAGTCGGGAACGGGAATGACAATATCCGCTTCAGCCCCCGCCTTGTGAATTTCGGGAAACAGTTCGCGCGAGCGTTGCGCGAGCCTTCGGCCTAAATTCAGCCGATAATTGTACACGGAGGAGTTATGCACCTGGCTGTCGGGTCTGGCGAAATACACCAGTTCAAAAACGCAAAGGTGCTCCTTCTTTTCGCCGGGCAGGCTCAAGGATTCCTCGTTACCGTTGAGATCCACCACGTAGACTTCGCCCGGTGCGATATCGCGCACGTACTTGGCGCCGACGATATCCAAGGCGCATGTTTCGGAGGCCACCACCGTTGCCCCGTCCTGGGTTTTTCCCATGCAGAAAGGACGAAGACCATTTCTGTCGCGGGCAGCAATCAGCGTGTCTCCTGTTGCAATCACCAGCGAGAATGCGCCTTCGCAAGCCGAGAGTGCCGCCATCACGCTGTCTTTTAAAGATTTTCCCTGGTTGATTTCATAGTTGATATATTGCACCATCAAGTGGCTGTCACTGTCGCCGAAGCCGAAAAAACCGCGCTCCTGCAAAAATACCCGCAACGCCTCGGTGTTGATCAGGTTGCCGTTATGGGCCAATGTCAGCGCGCCAAAGGGGCACCGCGTGACAACGGGTTGCGCGTTGTCCAAATTACAGCCGCCGGTGGTGGAATAGCGGGTATGCCCAATGCCCACTTGGCCTGTTAAATTTGCCAGGATGCTTTCGGAAAAGACAATGTTGACCAGGCCCATATCCTTATGCACCCGGAACTGGTGGTTGTCAAAAACGGCCATCCCGCAGCTTTCCTGTCCGCGATGCTGTAGGGCGTAAAGGCCGTAATAAAGCGTTTGGCCAAGCCCCTTGCTGTTTGCGATATTGGGATCAAGAATGCCAAAAACGCCACAGTACTCGTTCAAGGTGTCATATTCTATGCCCACGACATCCCTGTCGCAGGCTATTTCTATGCCCGTGGCAGAATCTTGTAAGCCCGTGGCATTCGTACCAGAGGCTATTTCTATATCGTTCATTTCGGGAAGCATCAGGAAAGGGTTCCTTGCCATTGCGATTTTAACGTGGGAATGTCCACGGAAATGCCCGGTGCGATGTCGAGCGTTTTGCTTGCGGTCGTTTTGCCTAAAGGGATAAATTTAAGCGTCGTTCTTGCTCCTTCAAGCAGCTTTTCGATGGCCGTCTCGTGTTCCGGCTTGTAGGCGATTAAGTAGCTGCCGTGGGTTTCGCCAAAAAGCGCTTCATCCAAACGATGCCCCAGCGATATAAGAGGCTCAAGGCTAAGCGCTGCGCCAAGCTCCTTTTCAAAAAGACATTCGGTTATGGTGCAAAGAATGCCACCGATGGAAACATCCTGAAGGGTTTCGATCAATTGCTTGTCAATGAGTTTCCCGCTCAAATCGAGTAATGCGGATTCATCGACAAGCGAAACATCCGGCGGGGCGCCGTAAATCGATTGAGTTCTGAGGTATTGGTATTCAGATCCGCCCAGAGACGGCTTGAAACGCCCAATGAGCGCAAGGGAAAGTCCGGCTTCGCCAATCGTCGCTTTGGGCAGGGTTTTTGGGGTCAGCTCTGTATTTTCGATTAACCCTACATTTTCAATTAACCCTACATTTTCAATTAACCCTACCATGCCTACAACGGGGGCAGGTAGGATGGCGTTGCCCTTGAATTCGTTATACAGGCTGACGTTGCCGCTGATGACAGGCGTTTCAAAATGACGGCAGGCAGCACTGATGCCCTCCACCGCCTGGAACATCTGGTAATAAATCTCAGGTTTTTCGGGATTACCGAAGTTCAGGTTATCCGTTACGGCTAAGGGCGTTGCTCCCACGCAAGCCAGGTTCCGGACGGCCTCGGCGACGGCCCCCACGCTTCCCGAATAGGGATCAAGGTAAACATAACGGGCGTTGCAGTCTGTTGTGGCGGCAAGCGCCTTGTTGCTGAAGCTGCCGTCTTTTTTGCGCAGCCGGATAACGCCGGGCGTCAGATTTTCGGATGCCAGCAGCGTGTTGTTCTGGACATGGCGGTCATACTGTCGCCAGACTGATTGGGTGCTTGCGATGTTTTCAGAGGCAATTAAACAGGATAGCCACTGGGGAATTTCCTGAAACGTCAAATCGGATAAAATTTTCCCTATTTTGCCTTCCGGGCCGTCGGGCATGAGGTGCGTGTCCAGCAGGCGGCGGGTCTTGGCCGCTTCCGGCTCTTCAGGCGTGATTTTGCGGTCGTAATCGGGTGCCAGGTCGGTTAGAAGTACGGCCGGGATATCCACTTCCAGCTTACCATGGCGATAAATCTCAATATGCGCAATGTTTTGAATCGCTCCGCTAACGGCTAAGGCGTTAGCTTCTCTGGGTGCAATCACTTCGCCGATGACCACCGCGGGGAGCTTCCACTTGGCAAAAACATCCAGAACCGGCTGTTCCTTGCCTTTTTCAAGCACGAAGAGCATCCTCTCCTGTGATTCGGACAACAGGTATTCCACGGCCTTCATATCGGGCTCTCGCGCGGGCACTTTGTCCAAATCGAGCCGCATGCCCACCCCGCCCTTGGCGGCCATCTCGCAACTGGAACTGGTCAGGCCGGCAGCCCCCATATCCTGGGCCGCAACGACACAACCGGTGGCAAAGGCCTCAAGGCAAGCTTCGATCAGGAGTTTTTCGCAGAACGGGTCACCCACCTGAACGGCAGGCCGATCATCCTGGCTGGCTTCATCAAGCTCCTTACTGGCAAACGCCGCTCCACCCATACCGTCCCTGCCCGTGGCGTTGCCAACATACAGCACCGGGTTGCCGATGCCTGTAACCTTGGCGCTGGTGATTTCGTTATCATAAAGAATGCCGATGGACATGGCGTTGACCAGGGGGTTTCCCGAATAGCTCGGGTCAAAGAAGACTTCTCCAGCGATGGTGGGAACGCCAACACAGTTGCCGTAATGGGCGATGCCCTCGACGGCGCGGGTAAACAGGAAACGATTGCGCTGGTCGTCTTTTTGCGGGCCAAAGCGCAAGGAGTTAAGATTGGCGATTGGCCTGGCGTTCATTGTGAAAATATCGCGCAGGATGCCGCCTACGCCTGTGGTTGCACCTTGGAAGGGTTCGACTGCGGTGGGATGGTTGTGGCTTTCGATTTTAAAAGCTATCTGAATCCCCTCGCCCACGTCGATGACACCCGCGTTTTCCCCCGGGCCAGCCACCACGCGCGGGCTTTGGTTGGGGAACTTTCGCAAAAGATGCCGGGAGTTTTTATAGCAGCAATGTTCGCTCCAAAGAACGCTGAACATTGCAAGCTCGGTCAGATTGGGCTCTCGCTTAAGGTGTTCGACGATGCGCTGGTATTCAAACGTGCTGATATTCAACTGCTTCAGGGTTTGCTGAAGCGTTTCGGGTGGGGTTAGCGTGGCGTTCATGAAGCGGTTTTTTTCCAATTCTTTTGTCTTTGTAAGGCCGTGGCTGAAGGCCGTGGCAATTTCCAAATAGTCGATTTAGATTGCGTCATCTGGAGATTGCCACGTCGTTGCTTCGCCAGATTGCCACGGTGTCGCTTCGCTGCAATGACAGGGTTTCTCGATAGCATTAATTTTCGCTGAAAGAAGGGGTAAAAGCAAAGGCTTGTAACGGGGCTTAAACTTGGCTCAATGGCTGATAAACGAGGCGGGTGGGGTACTTGTTGGGGCTGCCTGTTTCTGTTTTGATAAATTTGTCTTAGTTCCCGCCATTCCCGCAAAACCAGGAAATATCAATATGTCGGAAAATAACCTCTCAGAAGATAGCCTCGCCAACGGTCATTCAGATCAACTCCCTGAGGAAAATCAACTCCCTGGAGGCAACGTTCCCAAAATGCCCCGTCCCAACAATGCCCCTGATAAACCCAGTCAAATAAAAGAGCGGCTTTACCTGATGATTATCGACGATGGGGTGGAAGCGTTTAACGCCTATCGCGAGCAAAGCGGCTTCGGCATGTTGGACTTATCCGGCCTGGACTTTACGGGTAAGGATCTTGGCGGCATTAACCTGGGCGGCACCAACCTGATGGGCAGCACGTTTGATTTTTGCTATCTTGCCGACGCCAGTTTCGTGATGGCCAACATGCAGCGCAGTTCGGCCCGCGAGGCGGACTTCTTTCAGGCAACGCTTGAAGAGGCGGAGCTGGGCTATGCTGATCTTTACAGGGCCAATTTTTCGGGTACTTCAATGGCGGAGGTGGTATTGACGGGTTGCAGCGCCCATGAGGCCTCGTTTATTGACGCGGACTTAAGCGGCGCAAAGCTGGATAAGGCGGATTTTAAGGACGCCAATTTTTCGGGTGCGGTGCTGAATGGCACCACATTTAAAAATAGCAGCGCCCACTGGGCCAATTTCGACAACGTTGAAATAACCGATGTCGCCCTTTTGCCTCCTCTTTTTCCGCCTGAGGAGGAAATGTAAACTCTGCTGATTGCTATCAGGACTTAATTACTATACAGGCTTTCATATAGTGTGCGTGATGCCCCTGCTTTTCCCCGAAACGACCCGGCTTTGACCCCGCCTGCACATGTGCCGGTCGCTTTAAAACACGTGATCAGTACCATCTGATCGTCTCCTTCCACGTTGGGGGCTTGAGGGCCATTCCAGTCAACAATGATATAGTCATCACCTGTTGCAACAGTGTTTGTTGAAATGCCCGCAACGGTGCAGCCGGAGGCTAGGATAAATCCTGGAGAGCCAAGCTGGAAAGCGTCAAGGGAGGCGTCCTGTGTCCAGCAGTTTTCAGTTCCAGAATTGGTGGGACAAATTTTAATCGCATTTACTCGTGGCAATACATAGGTGCTTGGAGCGACACTGTTTTCTCTTAAAACCCCTTCGAGCCAGCCTGTATAGTAGGATTGTTGAATTGTATCGATACACTCTTTAAAAACAGCAGTTTTCTTTTGATCTTCTTGTGCTGTCAGAATTTTAGGAATGGTAAATGTTGCAATTACACCCAAAATGATGAGTGCTATCAAAAGCTCGGCTAAGGTAAAAGCTTTAATTGAACTTTTCAGAAAATAGTGTAAGACAATTGTCGGCATATTATATTTTTTGTTCACCTGCCTGAATGGAACCCGTCGTTTGATTTGATAGCAAGAGCTGATTTTACGTTTATAGGATAACATAAATTAGTACCCTGTTTGTCAGACTTTGCGTCATGATAGACCACCTGTTTATATGAGGTAAATCAAACCTATAGCGGAGAGAATGGAAGGGTAACCTTCTACCCGTTTCGGATATCAGCTTTGGGTTTTTATCGTTCTGTTGGCAATGGTTTATACGCCTGCAACGCTTGGCTTTATTTGGGCCGCAAGCTGTTTTGAGGCGGGTGTCCTTTTTTGGTTTGATAAGCAAGCATTGGGAAGGGGTTTGCCGATGGCTTATGGAATGGGCCCAACGCCGCCAGAGGGCACCAGGAGAGATGGCGCAATCTCTATGGAAAACATACGGATGCCCTGGCTTAGCGCCGAACTGATACGCCATACTTTGCTTGAAGATGATGATCGGAAAATCACCGAGTTTGAGAAGATTAGTATGCTGGCGTTACCCCAACCGTTTGTCAAATTGCCGCTGAGGCTCAGCCTGATGTTTCACCGGCAGGCATTTTTATTTTCGTTTTTGTATAAAAACCTTCTCTTTATGCTCGCGCTTTGGATTGGCGTGGAAACGGCTTACAATTGGGCGGGCTATACAATCAGCATGCAATCGCCGTAGCTGAAGAAGCGATACTCGTTTGTGACGGCTTGACGATAGGCTTCTTGAATGTTCTCAAATCCGGCAAAAGCTGAAATTAGCATCAACAACGTTGTTTTGGGCAGGTGGAAATTGGTGATCAGGCCATCCACAACCTGGAAGTCAAAGCCCGGGTAAATAAAAAGCTCGCTCCAGGCGGCTTCCGCTTTTAATTGTCCGCCGTGTTTTTTTGCCACGGTTTCAAGTGTTTTCAGCGTGGTGGTGCCCACCGCAATCACGCGACCCCCGTTGGCTTTTGTCCGGTTTATTTTTTCAATGGTCTCTTCGCCGATTTCGTAATGCTCTGGATCCATCCGATGGTTTCGGATGTCGTCTGTGTCAACCGATTTAAACGTGCCGGAACTGACGGATAAGGTTAATTCGCAAAAACCAATGCCCTTGTCGTTCAGTGTTTGAATAATTTCAGGCGTGAAGTGCAGCCCTGCCGTCGGTGCCGCCTGTGAGCCTGGAATTTTGGCGTAGACCGTTTGATACGTCGTCTTGTCTTTTTCCTCATCCTCACGCTTAAGATAAGGGGGAATGGGCATATGGCCCACGGCCGCCATTAAATCTGCGACGGTTTTATGAGGTGTATTTTGAAGATTCAGCTTGACCTTGGTGCGTACACCCTCGCCAAGCGTCAGCACTTCAACAGTTGCCGATGTTCCGGGTAATTCAATGATGGTGCCTTCTTTCAGTTTCTTGGTCGGGCGGGTCATCGAAAGCCAGCAATTTGGATCTGAACGGTCGGTATCCGGGTAGAGCAGCAACACTTCCACCCGCCCCGTATGACCCTGACGATGGCCCAGCAGCCGGGCGGGCAAGACGCGGGTGTTGTTGGCGACAATCAAATCGCCCGCTTGCAAAAGATCGGGCAATGAAAAAAATCGCTGGTGCGTTATATCGCCCGAGACGCGACCCAGCCTCATCATTCTGGAATCGCTGCGCTTGTCTAAAGGGTAGCGGGCAATCAGGTGATCCGGCAACGAATAGTCGTAGGTTGCCAAGCGAAACAGTTTGTCTGGCAATTGGGTTTCAAGTGCTGGGGGTAGGGGGCTCATTATTTTTACTTGTGTGCCGTTTTCTTTCCGCCAAATTCAAGTCGGGTAAAGGTCGCGTTTCCAGCAAGTTCAAGCACGCCTTTTTTCATTTTCAGCGAGTTGGCTTTAATAACAAAGGTATCTTTTCCAAGTTTCTGCAGGTTCAACATGTCGTTAAGCTGCTTTTCCATCACTTTGGTGACATCCACCGGCATGGGAACTTCACTGTTTTCTGAAATGACTTTCAGATTCTGAAAGACCGGGTTGCTGTTTTTAAGCGCTAATTGACCCACCATCTGCATGGGTACCATGACGCTGCCGCCCATAATGCCGGTAACGTCCAACTGCACCTGGTTGTCCTTGATGAACTTCAGCTTGGGGTCTGCAAAGGTGATGACCTTAAGGCCGCCGGTTTTCTTTGCGATGGATTTTTCAAGCTTGTCCAGGGTTTTGGGGTGCTGGAGAAAATGATTAATACCCGCTTCGCTAATCAGCAGGTTGACTGTTCCGTTTACCGGTTGGGCAAGGGAGAATCGGCGGTTATTCAATAGTTCGTAGGTATCAAAATTAAAGGCGGCGGTGTTGATCGTCATTTGATCAACCCAGATGTTATCAAAATCGCCCTTGTTGAGATTAACGTTCAGGCCACCGAGGCTGCCGTTCCTAAAGTCGATGTTGTTGGCTTCAAGCCTGATTTTTCCCGCGTTATAGAAGTTGAAACTGCCATCGACAATTTCAAGCGAGACTTTCTTGGCGTGGCTTTCGGGCAAATCGATAGAGGCAACGCCTGTGGAGATGACTTGATCCTGGGCCAAGGCAGGGGTTGCAAGAAACGCAAGGGTTGTAAGAAACAAGGAGAAGCCGAGAAAAAACGGTATGGCCATGCTTATAGCGTTGGCGAGTGCGAAACGGTGTTTTGTCACGGGAAAACTCCTTTTCAATTTGTTGGATGCGGTGGACGGCAGTGCCGCTTTCTTTGTTTTGGTTTAGCTTGTTAGTGCAGGCAGTGCCATGTTTTTCTTGATTTTAGCTTGGCGTTGCTGGTAAAGCCAAGCCGAGGGCTTGCAGGAATTGGGGGTCGCGACGCCAATTCTTCTTGAGTTTGACATTTAATTCCAAATGGACGTGGGATTCAAGTAATTGTTCAATTTCCCGCCGGGCCTGCATGCCAATGGTTTTAATCATTTGCCCCGCCTGACCAATCAAAATGCCTTTTTGAGATTCCTGATCCACATAGAGTGTGGCTGCGATTCTGACTTGCTCTGGATTCGATTCATCGAAGCGCTCAATCCCGATGGCAACGCTATGCGGAATTTCCTCCCGGGTGTTCAGCAGGACTTTTTCGCGAATCAGCTCGGCTGAAATTTCCCGAAGCCGCTGATCGGTCACGGCGTCATCCGGGTAGTACGCCGGGCCTTCCGGTAATTTGCGAAGCAGCGTGTCGGCGACCGTTGAAAGATTCTTGCCGGTTTTGGCAGAAACCGTAATGACTTCCAGGTTTGGGTATCCCTGGAGCAGGTCAGCGTAAGCCGCTTTACGCGCCAGCTTTAAAGCAGGGTTTTGTTTTATCCGGTCGATTTTGTTGATGATTAAAAGGACGAATTTGCCGGTCTGTCGAATTTGCTCGGCCACCCAGGCGTCACCTTTGCCGGGTGCCACCGTCCCATCTACCAGCATCACGAAAGCATCGGCCTCCGAAAGCGCCGCAAGACCTTCATTGGTGAGATAATTTCCCAATTGATCGCTCTGGGTCAGTGGCTTTGAGAAGCCCGGTGTGTCAAGAAAAATCACCTGCCCCTTGGCGCTGCTGAGAACCCCCTTGATGCGGTGCCGGGTGGTTTGCGCCACCGGGCTTTCAATGGCGATTTTCTGTCCCACCAGTGCGTTCAGCAGCGTTGATTTCCCGACATTCGGGCGTCCGAGGATGGCGACAAAACCGGAGCGATGCACGCGTTGCTATCCTTTTTAAGAGGGCGTTAAACCAGGCACAAGCAAGACAATAGCAAGACTGGCCTTGTTTTTAAAGCGTTTGATAAGTTTTAACATGCCTTTTAAAACATAATACCTTGGCAAGGCTTATGACTTGTACACGCTTATGCACAGTAAAGGCAGGTAAAATGTAAAGATTGTCCGTCTGCAAGCTCGTCCCGTCAAAGTTTGGCTTCGCTTGCGCCGAAACCATCCAAGCTATGAGAGACCATGCGTCATCTGACTTTAAAAAGAGAGCCTGGACGTATCAGCGTCCAAAGCGAGAGCAAACCAGGGATTACACCCTGGTATCGCTTGCCTGTGGCCTCTTTCGCCACCTGCTGCTGTTTCTTTACGCTTCTCTGGGTTCGGTTTTTGTCTTGAGTTGCCTGTACTGGCTTTGTGCGGGGATTTTTGCCCATACGTTCTTTGGTGACCGCTGGATGCAGCCTGTAATAGTATTGCTGGCCGCCTTCTTTTCTGGGGTGTTGACGCGGATGTTGAGTGATGTGGCCCACAAGAGCATGGGGCTTTTTCTTGCTGCCATTGCAGGCTTTGCTACCTATGCCATACTCTGTGGCCTTGACTTGCAGGCAAACGGTAGCCTGTTTTCAACCCGTCTGTTGCCTGAACCGTTGAAAATAACGCTAGCGCCTTACCTGTACCTGCTGACCCCCACAGGGCTTTTTGGCATGTTGTGCTTTAGATGGTTTACTCTGCGATAGGGTTAAGCCTATTTTTTACAGAGGCCCTCTTTTTAAGGCTCTCATAGGAATCGGCTTTTAGCCGCTTTTGCTGGCATGTTGTCTGGTTTCCAAGACTTTTTGGCGACGCTGTTGCATGATCGCCATCGGGTTGCGGAGGGGCGCTTGGCTATTTACCGTTAATGCCTTGTCAATGGCGTTTTGCATCGTTTTCTTGGTGGGAAAAGCCTCGGGGCGGATTTGCTGTTTCTTCATCCGATGAAAATCAAACACGTAGACGCTTGGGAGTTCGTTAACCCCAAAAAGCTTCGCCACCTCAAAGTGGGCTGGGTCTTCCACGTCCATCATCACCAGCATCACCTTGTTTCTGTAGTCTTGCTGGCTTAACTCGTGCAGAATGGGCGAAACGTGCTTGCACGTGCTGCAACTGTCTGAGTAAAACTCCACCAGTAACGGTGTTTTGGCGCTCTTAAAAGCGTCATCAATGGTGACGCCCGGATCATAAGAAGATGGCAGGCCTGCCGTTGCGATCATATTCGCCGCAAACGAACTGACAAAGACCATGGCCACGATGGAGAGGACAAAAACGGTGCTGCGCTTGAACATTGAAAAGGGCCTCGTTTGACTCGCATAAGCACGTAAAAACGCGACTTCAAAAAATAGGATAGTAAATTAAAGACACTAAAGCAAATGGGCGATTAAGGATATAATAGAAGCAGTGGTGAGAGAAAGAGGTATTGCCAGTGTTTTCGGGGTTTCTTATTGCCAAGTCTCCAAGGTTTCATGAAGCTAAGCGTGTCAAAGCTCTGCTTTCCCTTGTTTTAATTGGGTTTTTGATGTTTTCGACCAGTGTGCAGGCCGGTAATTTTGAATCTGGCTTGGCTGCCTACCAGCAAAGGCAATACAGTATTGCCATCCCGTTGCTTCGAGCGGCTGTGGCGGATGATCCCAACGACCCGAACCGTCGATATTACCTGGCCGATGCCCTACTGAAAAACAATAATATTGGCGAAGCGCAGCTTGAATATGCCCGTATTCTGGAGATTGCTCCCGATACCCAGGCGGGACGATTCTCCCGGGTGGCGCTTGCCAATATCACCACTTATGCGCTTGCCACCAATCAAAAATGGCAGCTCGGCAGCACGCAGGCAACCGGCAGTAGCAAGTCGGATCGGCTTCTCGGCGTATCGGCTGGGGGGGATAGTTATATTGATGAAGTGACTGATGGTGGTCAATATGTCCGCTGGTCGATGCTTATGCCGCTCAAAGTCTATGTCGAGCGCTCTCCCAGAGGGATTTCCCATTTTCAGCCGGGTTTTGTCTCCACAATTTCCCAGGCGATGGAAACCTGGAAGCGGGCGCTTGGTGGGCAATTGAACTTTATGATGGTGCCAACCGCCGATCAGGCCGACATCAAGGTGGAGTGGGTAAATTCTATTGATGAACACGGCTTTACCAAGGACAATGTCATCTCTTTTACCGCAGGCTTAACCTCTCCCCTGATTCAATCCAATATTTTGAAAGAAATGCGTGTTCGGGTGGCGACACTGGATATTCAAAAACGCCCTCAGGATCAGGAGGGGATTTATCGAACGGTCGTTCACGAGCTGGGTCATGCGCTGGGTCTTTTGGGGCATAGCACCAAAAAAGGCGACCTGATGTATGTTCAAAACAATGATGTGAGCACTCTAACCACGCGGGATATCAACACTATTCGCAGGCTTTACACTGAAATGCCGGATGTGAGCAATCGTCCGCCGAGCTCCGGTGCACTGGCCGATCTCAATAGCGCCGATCGTCAGCAACGCATTGCAGAGGCTGTCGATACGATGGTTGAAAAGAACGAGGCCCAGGTCAAGACGCTGCCAAACGCGCTTTCTTATATCAACCTGGGGGTGGCGTATATTAAAAAGGCTGAAAACTTAAAAACACAAAAAAAGCTGGATAAAACCAACCCGCAGAACCAGCCGAATTACTGGTATCTCAAGGCCATTGACGCTTACGGTCAATCGCTGGTGCTGGAGCCTGATAATATGTGGGCGCTGACCCGCCGGGCAACGGTTTATCAGGATATGAAACAACCTGAAAAAGCCCTGGCAGATGTTAATCACGCCATTAAGACGGCACCCAAGGAGGCCGATCTTTATTTGCAACAGGCCCAGGTACTGGTGACGCTTGAGCGAAAGCCTGAGGCGGCAAACGCGTTTAATAAGTTTAAGGCACTGGCGCCAAATGCGGCCAATTCCCCCACGGCCAAGCTGGTTGAGAAATCCTTGAAGTAAACTCTCGTTAAAAGCTAAAACCAAAAGCTAAAACAGGTATGGCGCCCCGTATGTTTGCGTTAAGATAACCTTACTATGAATGCCAGACATGCCGCGCGCGAGCTTGCGCTCTTGACCCTTTTCCAGCTGGATAAACAGGGCAAACGCCCTTCCCAGGCCGCTACTCTTTCCGTTAAGGAAATGGTGCTGGTTTCTGTTCGTACTTTAAGCGAAGAGGCGAAGCTGTTGCTAGAAAACGCCGCTTCCGAGCTTGCCGATGTGAGCCGGGCGATTCTCGACGTTGAAATGGATCATCCGATAAATCTTAACTCCAACATGGACGCGTTGATTAAGCCTGTTCCGATGCCGAGTACGCGAGAGACGGTCGATAAAATCGAGCGTTGCCTGCAGGCTGCCGAGTATGTCGCCGAAGCCCTGCGTATTCCCGAATTGGCAGCTCTTGCCAAGGAAGAGCAGGTGATGGCCTACGCCACCCAATTGATCAAGATTATCGAAGAGCACCAGACGGAGATTGATGAGCTGATTAACCACTGTAGCGCCGACTGGCGGGTGGACAGGATGGTGTTGCTCGACGCGTGGATTTTACGTTTGGCGGCGGCTGAAATGAAATACATGGACGGGGTGGATATCAGCGTCTCGATTGACGAGGCGGTTGAGCTGGCCAAGGATTTTTCCACCGAGGAAAGCTTCAAATATATCAACGGTGTTCTTGGCGCCCTGGCAAAACAATTGGCAAGTCCTGCCGCTTAGGAAATTCATATCCCTGCTGCCTCTTTGCAATGAGCGGTTTGAGGAAAAAGTGTCATTTGAATTTTGGGAAGGCATGACCACGCATGTTTAAATCCCTCAGTGATCTGGCCAAGAAACTTGGCAAGCAGCCACCGGGTAAGCCCCCTGCAGAAAGTCAGGCGCGCCCTCCTGAGCGGCAGCCTCGTTCAGGCGATCAAACATCTACCCAGCAGCAGACGCAACGAAATCGCGCCATGCCACCGGACTTGAGCCAGCCTTACCGCCCGGCTCAGTCGAACCCACCCATTCAGGCTGAACCCCAGCAGCAGCCTCTGCTTACCCAATTGCCACCGGTTCGAAGACTGTCCACCCCACTCGCCCCCGCTCCAGTGCCGGATTTATCAGTGCCTGATACGCAACCGGCTGATGAGCCGATAGGATCTCAACCGAAACCGGAAATGCCCCTCCCGTCTCAGGCAAACCTTCAATCGGCCACGGACGCGACGCGGCAATCGCTGATTGGGAAAATCTGGGATGTTCTGTCCGGGCAGTCTTCCCAAAGCCAGGCCGTTTTTTCTGATAAAATCCCTTCTCGCCTGCTTGAAGCCGAGACGCTTGAAGACCAGTTTGATCAGATTGAGGAAATTCTCCTGCGCTCGGATGTTGGCCTTGAAACGGCCATTGCGATTACGGACAGGTTAAAGGCGGAGCGTGGCAAATTAAATACCGTTCACGATGTGCTTGCCCTATTAAAGCAATCGTTTGAGGAAATTCTGGCGCCTTACGCCATTGATCCTTATGCCCCCCTGGCCCAAAGCGATTATGAAAACGGCTTGAACATAATACTGGTGGTTGGGGTCAACGGCGCGGGTAAGACGACGTTTATTGGTAAATTGGCCCACCAGTTGCTTTTAGAAGGTCATCAAGTGGTGATTGGCGCTGGTGATACGTTTCGTGCGGCCGCTATGGAGCAGTTGGAAGTCTGGGCTGAGCGTTCAGGTGCCCATTTTATCGCCGGAAAAGAAAACGCCGACCCCGCCTCCGTTATTTACGAGGCCCTGAGCGCCGCTCGGTTGCAGGGGGCTGATACCGTTTTGCTGGATACGGCCGGACGCTTGCAAAACAAGTTTAACCTGATGGAAGAATTGCGCAAAATTCGCGCTGTAATCGATAAGGATATCCTGGCGCACGCCCAAAAAGCAAATAACCTGGGCGAAATGCCAGGCCATATGCCAGGCCATATGATAGACACTTTGGAAGTTCTTCTGGTGCTGGATGCCACCACCGGACAGAACGCGCTCAAACAGGCGGAGGTCTTTCAGGAAGCTGTCGATTTAACCGGTGTGGTGCTGACCAAGCTCGATGGCTCGGCAAAGGGTGGCGTTATTTTAAGCGTCGCCAAGGATTTCAATCTGCCCGTGAAGTATGTCGGCGTTGGCGAAAAGATTGAGGACTTAAAACCGTTTGTCGCAAGCGAATTTGTCGAATCGTTATTCTCTAAATTTTAAAACCTCCTTTATTCCCGCTGGGGAGATTCCCGTTTTGGTGGGAATGACGATAGGAGATTGTATTTAAGGAAGTTCTTATGTTTTTTGATCAGCTTTCAGAACGTCTGCAATCCGCCTTCAGCAACATGAAGGGCAATACGCTGACGGAAGAGAATATTGACGAGGCGCTGCGCGAAGTTCGCCGGGCGTTTCTGGAAGCTGATGTCAGCCTGCGGGTCATCAAGGCGTTTATTTCCCGCGTCAAAGACAGGGCCATTGGCGAGTCGGTCATCAAAAACGTCAGTCCGGGCCAACAGTTGATTAAAATCGTCAACGACGAGTTAACCGCCTTATTGGGCGGTGAGAACAAGGGGCTGCTTGAAGCTGGAAACCCTAACATCATTGTTCTTTTTGGTTTGCAAGGATCCGGTAAAACTACTTCTGCCGGGAAATTAGCTTTGAAATTGAAAAAAGAAAAAAAGAATCCCCTGCTGGTTGCGGCAGACGTTTATCGGCCCGCAGCCATTCAGCAGTTGATAACGCTTGGCAAACAGATTGATGTGCCGGTCTTTACGATTGAAGGCTCAAACGATGTTCTGGCGATTGCCGAAGCGGGGCTGGCGCAAGCCAGGGCGGACGGCCATAGTCCGCTTATTATTGATACGGCGGGGCGTCTTCAGATTGACACTGACATGATGGCCGAGTTGCTGTTGCTTGAGCGGAGTCTTGAACCGCAGGAAAAACTGCTGGTGATTGACGCGATGACAGGCCAGGAGGCGGTGACGGTCGCCGAGACGTTTAATACGCAACTGGAAGTGACGGGCCTGGTTCTTTCCAAGCTTGATGGTGATGCACGCGGAGGGGCTGCGCTTTCGATTGTTGAAATTACCGGAAAACCCATCAAGTTTATCGGGATGGGGGAGAAGCTTTCGGCGCTGGAGCCCTTTTATCCAGAGCGGATGGCAAGCCGGATTCTTGGCATGGGCGATATCGTTTCGCTGGTTGAGAAAGCCCAGGAAAATATCGACCTTGAAGAAATGCGGGCGATGGAAGAGAAGATGCGCAAGCAGTCTTTTTCGTTCGAGGATTTCATGAAGATTCAAAAGCAAATGAAGATGCTTGGATCTTTGGAAGGCCTTCTGGGAATGCTCCCGATTCCGGGGATGACCAAGGAAATGCGCCAGATGATAGCGCACGGGGGTGAAGGACAACTGAAGAAAATCGAAGCGATGGTCAATAGCATGACGCTTGCCGAGAGAAGGGAGCCGGATTTATTGCTGGGCAGCAATTCACAAAGTACAAGCCGCCAGAAACGAATTGCCAAGGGCTGTGGGCAAAGCGAAGCGGAAGTGGCCCAGTTTATGCAGCAGTTTGACATGATGCGTATGATGATGAAGCAGTTCAGTAAAATGGGTCTTGGCAGTGGCGGTGCAAGCGGAAGCGGGGGGGGGGCTGAAAGTGCCGGGAATGCGGGTGGTTTTGGCATGAGCATGCCTCGCAGCAATCGCAAGAAAAATAAGGGACATTCTCCCCAGGACTTGGAAAAATTGGCCAGGCAAATGCAGGGTAAATTGCCTAAGGGAGGCAAAAATGTAGGCTTCCCGAATTTTCCCGGTTTAGGCGGTGGTAGCGGTAAAGGCCCGTTTGGCTTTTAGCTTTTAAATATCCGGCTTTGAATCATTCTGCCTTTCGTATTGCGTTTTAAATTATATATAGATGAGGCTATATGCTGGCGTTTACCCCTCAGGCATTTATTGAAAATACATCGCCGCCTCCTGGGATTTCCCCTGAGATACACTCTGTTTATGCCTTGAGCGCTGAACACTTGCCGAATGCCAATCTTAACGCACATTACCCTTTGCTGGTGCTTCAGCCTGTTCCTGACAAAACATTGCCAGCCTCTGGACAACCTGCTGTTATTCCCAAACGTGAATTGCCCAAGGACGTTAGTTTCCGCTTCACCACGCTTTTTTTCCTGCGCTGGCTCAGGGGAGGTGAAGCGTTGCGAAGCCAGATTCAGGCCGTCAGTCTGCCGGTTTATCAAAACGAGTCGCCTGCTGATTACATGGATGCTCCAAGACAGGGCTTGAGCGAGTTTACGGATGCGGTTTATTTCCAAATGGCATCGGCGCTTCCCAATACGAAAATTCCCGTCGCTTACATTGCGCCAGCTCAAAGTGATAAACCCGTCATCATTCTCTCCCTTGGCGCTTCAGCCAGAATCAGGCATTATCGTCCGTTTATCAGGGAGATTCTGGATAAGGGCTATGGCCTTTTAACCTATCAATATGGCCTGATCAACCAGGATGGCGTTTCTGTCAGTGACAGGGGATTTTCATACCAGGCGCTGGAGGATTTTTTTGCAAGCGATCTTGACAGCCTGAGCCAACTGCTTGCGGGTAAGAAAGACAGTCAAAGAGATACCAATGCGCTGCCTGCGTTTGATCAGGTGCCATACAGCCGACAAGTTCTGGCGGGCCATTCGATGGGCGGTGTTTTAAGCGCCAAGCTTGCGGCGCGCTATTTAGCGCCGACTCAAAAAAATGCGGCACAGCATTTAAAGGCAAATCCGAGGGATTATCCCGCGCTGGTTCTTCTGGCAGCGCCGCTAAGCTTTAAGCAATCGTTTTTACATGCGGCCAAGGAGTATACCCCCGACTGGTTTTATGCGATCAGCAACAAAGAGCGGATGGCCTCGGTGATGGGGGATTCGTTTCAACTGGAACCATCGCTTTCGCCGCTGCTTGAAGCAGATGTGCCGGTACTTTATATTCAGGGAGAATATGATGATTATGTCCGTCAGGATGTCTATCAAAAATACAGACAGGGTTCCCATTCGTTTTCTGCGCTTGATTTTCAGGTGATTCAAACCGCCCCGCACGGGGGATTGCTGGGGTTGCAGGAAGAGAATATACCCGAGGGCGAGCAGCCTATCTCCTACGGCAAGCAGGTGGCTGAGCGCGTAGACAGGTTTTTATTTCAGGCTAAGAAAGAAAATCGGCAAGATAAAAAATGAAAGAAGGAAATTGATAACATGAATTCAGTGCGTTTCGGGTTTCACCAGGTTTATGAGCCCAGCAATAAAACGGTTCAAAACCCGGCTCTGCTTCGGACAATTTATCCTGACGTCGCCGCCAATGCTTCCAGAGTAAGTAATTCCGTTGTGATTGTGCCACCAGGTGAAAAAGAGGCATTCAGGAAAGCGTTAGCGGCTCGTCCTCAAGGATTTGGCGTCCACGTCGAGGAGTTTCCCTCGGTCGGGTCTTACCCTGTTGTGGCGTTGTTGCGATCTGACGACGAAAGAGTATGCGACGGTTATGACGTAGCATCTTATGGGGATGGTCAAAGATTTTTGGAGCAAAGGAAATTTCATACTGGGGAACTTGAAAATCCGTTTATCAATCGTTATCGGCAAAATCCCTCCGCTGTGCCGATTCAGGTGCCCGTCTCCCATGGACTGGGACTTTTCAAAAGAGAAGCTTAGTCAAACCCAAGCCAGGTGATGCGGTTTGATTGCCTTGGCGCTGCCGGGGGCTCGTGGTCTGGGTATCCCAGCGTGATGCCGCAGACCAGTTGTAATTCATTTGAGTCAACACCTAGGATTTTATCCACCTCGTCTTTGACTTCCAGCGGGCTTCCCATCGCGCACGTGCCAAGCCCTTCGGCTTCGGCTGCCAGCAGCAAATTTTGAACGGCCATATAAACGCTGCCAAGCGATGTCTGGTTGTTCTCATCCGGGTTCGGGCGGTTGTAGGCGAAAATCAGAACGGGTGCGTTTCCGAGTGTGTAGAAAAAGCGTTCGGTAAATTGATACAGGCTGGGCTTTAATTTCTTTTCAAGAATTTCTCGACTGGCTTGCCAGGCTTTTTGGGAGTGCGTCAGGTAACGATCCCGCATTTCGCCTTGAAGAACGAAAAAATGCCAGTTCTGCAAATTCTTGCCAGAAGGCGCCCACATGGCCGCATTGAGAATGCGTTCAATGAGGTCTTTGGGCACAGGGTCGCTTTTATACGCCCGAATGCTGCGTCGCCTGGCCATCAAGGCGCTTAGGCTTTCCAGGCAGGGTAGGGCGTCAGAAATTATGGGCTTATTCATCACCTTCTTATTTTAGCGCACTTGAGAAATCAGGTGAGCAAGTCGCAGTAAAGCGCCACACTTAGACGGCGGTTCAGGTCTTCGCGTTGTTGCTTTGAAAGCGTCAGTCCGCTTTGTGTGGCCATCGTTTCCCCAATCGGCCCAACGATTTTATCCAGGCCCGCCAGGCGGCGGTATTGTCTTAAGGTTCTCAACTTAATGTCGGCATCCGAGAGGCCCGTGGATTTTTTGATTCTGGTTTTCAGGCGGCTGGCGGACAAGTCCTGATCCCCTTCCATAAAACCTGCGGCCAAGGTATTGCGATACTTGTTATGCGCGCTTGAAAGATCGACAACGGAGGGGCGCGCGTTCGGTTGTTTGTATTCTGTGTCCGAGGCGATTAACCCGGGGAAGCCCTCTTCCGGCTTGCACAGTGCCAGGTAGTTCACCCAGAAGGATAGGAGATTCAGGGCGGGCTCTTGTTTTGGAAAATTTTCCTTGACGGCCATCATTTCGCTGCCCTTGCTAAACGTGTTGCTGGCGTTTAACAGCGGGCTTTGATGCAACAGTAAATCCACAAAAAGCTTAATGGCGTCGCTGTCGTGATGTTCCACCGCGCGTCTAAGCTGAGCAGCTTTTCCTGTGCTTTGTTCAGGAAGCAGCTCCAGTATGGCCGAGCGAATCTGCTTATCCTGGCCCCATTGCTTTTGTGCGTAAGGGCTTGCCAGCGCCAGCGTGACCAGCTTCAGGAGTTGCCGATGTGTTTTGGGATCAAGCGTGAAGGCCCTGCCGTGATCAATCAGGAAAACAGGTGCGTTGTCCGTATCGCCAATTCTCAGGTTGGGGAAATACAGGTCGGCCAGTTTCTGGGGCGAGCAAATTTGTAGCGTTAACAATTCCGGGCCGATGCGTTGCAGCGTGGCACGTTTACGCTTGTCCCAAAGGGCCGAAAGGTCTTTCGTGCCCACAAAGGGCATGACCAGTCCGCTCTTATCGGCGCTTAAGGGAAGAGGAACCGTTAATCGTTTAAGGCCCAGTTGGGAGACATACTCGTTTAAGCGCCTGGCGTTATTTAGCTCATTGGTGGCGTCCGCTTCCTGCTGCAGAACCTGTATCTGCTTTTCGGCTTCGGCTGCCGATTTTTTGCGGTTATCACTGCCGACAAAGACCAGTTTGCAGAAATATGCATAGGGTAAGTAATCAATCAAACTTTCAGGGGTGGCGCGCTGGACTTTAAGCACCAGCTTTTTACCCGTCTCGGTCGTGGCGGTAAACACCTGGCCCATCGAGCCTGAGGCGACGGGCTTTTTGCCGATATCCTCAAAGCGCAGCGGGTGATCGCGATGCTCTTTGTTATAGACGCTCAGGATTTGTTCGAGCTGATCCTTCATCTGATCTTTGGGCACACCTGGAACACGGTTTCCCAAAGGACGATACACCCTGATATCCCACTGCATCTTCAGGCGGATCATCCGCAGTATCCACACGGCCTGCTGCTTCTGCATCCACAACTTAAAGCCCAGACCCTTTAGGGTTTTCAGGTTATCGATCTGAGAGGCCATGTCGTGAGAGAGCTTTTCGGTCAGTTGGTATTCTTCCTGGGCGCGTTTAATTGCAACCGGCCCTTGAGAGATAATCAACCGCTGCCTGTTATAGCCGGGGCGAAGCAACATAAGTACCTTATGGCGAAGGCTTGAGCGGTATTTTTGTGTAGCCTCTCGTTGGTCATTGGGAAGGTAATCAATGCCGCCCAGCAAAAGTTCCTGCTGGATTTTTTGGTATTGCCAGAAAAGTTTAAGTGCCTGACTTTGCAGTTTTCCAAACAGTTTTCCCAGGCTTTCCCCTTTTTTAAGCTCACCTACGGTGGCTTCAACCTCTTTACTGATGGGCCATAAATCGGTCATGTCCGTTTTGGGGTCATGAACCTGTCGGGCCCAGTCCGGGAGATTGTTTTTTCCAAAAAGAAGGAATGTTTCCTGGGGGAAATGACGCGTAAAGCTATCCCCGGCGACTTGCATGCCGGTATCAAACGGCGAGCGAAAATACGCCCTGTTTGCCGGATGTTTGAAATCAGGGTATGATGCCCCGATGGGCGAGGCTTGAGAGGCTTTAAAGTCCTCGGATATTGAGCGGATTGGCATAAGATGCTCAGGGGCTGAATATCGAAATCAATATACCCATTATGTCAAACTGCTTGGTGATGGATATAAAAATTGGATATTACCAAGGGAGAAAGTGAGGGTTGATCAGACCCAATACCTAAAAAAACCGGCCAAGAGGGAAAATTGCTTCCAATCAGGCTTGGCCTATTTCTTGCACCGCCTCTTTCGAGTATAAACGACGCACCACTTGGATTAATATCAGTGCCAGCAGGTACACCCCGGAAACCAACCCGACATAGAAAATCAGGTAGGTCATCTCTTCTTTGTTCACGTAGTATGTGGCGATAAGTCCTCCGACAATGCAGAGCGTGTAAAGGTAGGACACCGTATGAACCTGGGAAACCCCGGCCTTGATGAATTGGTGATGAATATGATCGGCATCGGGCAGGAAGGGGTTTTGACCACGGAAAAGCCTGCGAAAGACTGAAAAGGTAATGTCCATAATGGGGACACACAGAACAAACAGGGGCAAAAGCATGACCACCACCTGCGTTTTTAGAACCCCGGTAACGGCAATGCTGGCAAGCATAAAGCCGCTAAACAGCGAGCCGCTGTCTCCCATAAAAATCTTGGCTGGATGGAAATTGAAGGCGAGAAACCCCAGGCTGGCTCCTGCCAGAAGTTCGGCCAAAAGGGCCGAGGTATGCTGACCTGTGGAATGGGCAATGACTGCAAGCGTAATGGCTGAAATCAATGTTACGCCGGATGCCAGGCCATCGACGCCGTCAATAAAATTCATCGCGTTTGAAAGCCCCACAATCCACAGCAGTGTGACAGGAAGACTAAGGACATTTAAGACCAGGAGCTGGCTTCCCGGTAAATCAAGATTGTTAATCTGAACGCCGAGCAGAAAAGCCGTCAAGGCAGCCAGAAACTGGATAAGCAGTTTCAAGTAGGGGGATAAGGTGAAAAGATCATCCATCAGGCCAAGGGCGAACATGATGGCGCCACCCGCTAATACGCCTAGAATAGAGCCTTTTAAGGGGGCCACCCCCAGGATGATGAATAAAAGCAATGCCGCTACCGTAAAGCCTGACCAGATGGCAATACCGCCTAGCCTTGGGATGGGGGCTTTGTGAATCTTCCGCTCGCCCGGCGCATCATAAAGGCCCGCCGCGATGGCGCGCTTGCGCACCACGGGAATCAACGCGAAACTGAATGCGAGTGCCAGGAAAAAGGCCACGATATGGATCAGCATAATCGCTTTCTAATAGTGTCCGATTATAAGTGGTTTACTTCCATTTGGCCCCGCTGGATACAACGCGCTCAATGCTCTCTCTGTAAACGGGGTTTTGCTTATTATACCTGTTGGGTTTCTCGAAGCGTTACTTCCGGGTACAAGGGAAATTTTCCAGTCAGCGCTTTGACCTGTTCTGCCAATTCGGGGCTTGCCTGCTTGGACTTTAACGCTTCGGCGATGATTTGTCCCACCTGGGTAAAGGCAGCCTCGTCAAAGCCTCGCGAGGTCAGGGCGGGCGTTCCCAGTCGAAGGCCACTGGTGACAAACGGACTTTCCGGATCGTTTGGAATCGTGTTCTTGTTGGCGGTAATGCCAATTTCTTCAAGCAATGCCTGGGCCGCTTTGCCGGTAATGCCCAGCTTTCTTAAGTCCAGCATCATCAGGTGATTATCCGTCCCGCCGCTGACCAGATCCACGCCGTTTGCCATCAGTGATTTGGCAAGCGCCTGGGCATTCTTGATGACGTTGCCGGAATATGTCTTAAAATCAGGACTCAAGGCTTCCTTAAAAGCCACTGCTTTTGCCGCAATCACATGCATGAGCGGCCCGCCTTGAAGACCAGGAAACACCGCTTTATCGATCGCTTTTCCAAAGGCTTCCTGGCTCATGATCATCCCCGCTCTTGGCCCGCGTAATGTCTTGTGGGTGGTGGTGGTGACAAAATGGCAGTGGGGAATCGGGCTTGGATGATGGCCGGTGACGATAAGCCCTGCAATATGCGCAATGTCGGCAAGCACCAGGGCGCCCACCTCATCGGCGATGGCGCGGAATTTTTCAAAATCGATGATTCTGGCATACGCGCTTGCGCCACAGATAATCAGTTTAGGCTTATGCTCGCGGGCTAGTTTGGCCACTTCTTCGTAATCGATACGGCCCGTTTCGGGATTCACGCCATAAGAGACAATGTTGTAGAACTGCCCTGAGAAATTAACCGGTGATCCGTGGGTCAAATGGCCCCCATGGGATAAATTCATGCCCATCACCGTATCGCCCGGTTTGAGCCCTGCCGCCATAAAGGCCGCCATATTGGCCTGCGCCCCACTATGGGGTTGGACGTTGACATGATCGCAGCCAAAGAGTTTTTTGGCCCGCTCGATGGCAAGATTTTCCGCCACGTCCACTTCTTCACAGCCGCCGTAATAACGTTTGCCCGGCAATCCTTCGGCGTACTTGTTGGTCAGAACGGTTCCCATCGCTTGCTGGACGGCCAGGCTGGTAAAGTTTTCGCTTGCAATAAGCTCAAGCGACTGCTGCTGACGGTGGAGTTCTTTTTCGATCACTTCATAAATTTCAGGGTCGGTTTTTAAAAGAATGTCCAGATTAAACGCTTTATTGCTCAAGGGGAAACTCCTTATGACCTTATGATAGGTTAAGCTGGGTTAATTGATCGACGCGCTTCTGGTGGCGGCCCCCTTCAAAGGGTGTGTCCAACCAGGTCTGAAGAATGTTGAAGGCAAGCTCCGGGGCAATCAATCTTGCGCCCAAGCAAAGCACGTTGGCATCATTGTGCTGGCGTGATAGCCTGGCGGTGGTTTCATCGCTTGCAAGCACCGCACGGATATGGGGAAAACGGTTGACGCCAATTGAAACACCGACGCCGCTTCCGCAGCATATAACCCCTTTTTCAGCTTTTTTTTCAAGCATTGCGTTGGCAAAATCTTCGGCAACACAAGGATAATCCACCGAGGCCTCAGTATGACAACCGACATCCATAACGTCGATGCCTTTTTGCGCCAGATACTCGGCAAGCTTTGCTTTCAGCGCAAAACCGGCGTGATCGGCACCAAGGATGATCGTTTTAGTTGACGGCTTAGTTGACGACATCGAAGGCAACCTTAAATCTTACTGGGGCTTAAATCTGATGGCGGTCTGTCATTCGCGCCTTTGCAGGCATGACGGTAGAATAACTCGAAATGCCTGCAGTATCTTTCATTCAGGCTGTTTTTCACTGTAACATAAGCCTTCGGCGGATTCTACTATTCTCGAAACGGCCCTCGCTGAAGCGCTTCACGATAGGGCTCGCTTAAGCGCGAATGCTCAAACAACATAATGCCCGGCATACCGGCTTTATGTGCGGCGTCTATCTGGGCGACGAACTCGGCTGGCGCCAGCCGGTTGTAAGCACCAAAAATGCCCACATACACCGGCACCTTGTCCTGCGTCATTTCCCGAAACCCCATGCTGTCTTTGAAGATTCCGGCAGGCGTGGGGTAAAGACCGATTGGGGTTAACGCGTTAAGATACCCTTCTTTTACCCACAGTGGCCAGTCCTGAAGCTTGACCTGGCTTTTTGGGTCGCTCAACGGAAATACGACGGCGGTTAAATACAACTCGGGTCGTTTTTCTCTTAAATGATTCACGGTGTGCGAAACAAAGCGGGTGACCTGCGCTTTTCGCCACTCCACCCATTGGGGCCACAGGGGGCTTGAGGGTATCAGGCGAATGGGGTCGTAACGTAATGGGCCGGTTTTATCGGCATTATTTGTTCTGTCTAGAGTGTTAAGGCGTTCTTTCATTGCATTCATGAAACCCTGCCGGGCGCTTGGCGTATAGCCCCAGTTGGATTGCAGGTAACGTCCGCTTTGAAGGGAGAAGGTGGCCGGATAGCGGATATAATCCAGGTTAACGCCATCCACCGCGTAGTTACTTACCATTTCATCCAGAAGTTTTCCCAAGAAAGTTTGAACTTCGGGGTTTGCCGGATCCAGGAAATAATGGCCCGGTTCTTCCTCTGAAGGGCTGGGTGGCGGAAGCTGGTTCGCGCTTGCCAATTTGCAACTGAGGTTGGGGCAGAGCGTTTTTCGTTCGATGTTTGTCCACTGGGGGTATTGATTCAGAATGGGTCCATAGAGTTCAGCATTTTCATCTTTATTGCCCGCAAAAAAGACTTGCGCCCACACATGCACTTTGAGTCCGTTGCGATGGGCGATTTCCACCCACTGCGCCAAAGGGTCTTCCATTCCGGCGTAGCGAGGATGCTGGGCGCTCAGGCCGTAGTCGCGCATCACTTGGCTTGGGTAAATGGTTTTGCCCTGATAATACGTCTCAATAAAAATGTCATGGATGTTCAGGGCTTTTAAGCGTTCAACGGTTTTTTGAATCTGCTCAGGCGTTTTTTCCAGAGGACGAAGCCAAATGCCACGAAACTCTTCAGGCTTACTCTGCACCAGTTGGTAATAGGCTTGATCCGCTCGTGTCTGACATTCCTTGCTTTCTTGTCGAATGTCTTTCAACATGGTTTTAACAACAGGATTTTCATTTCCTGTCGATGCCGCCAGCTCAAGATTGATTTTAGCCGCAAAAGTTTCCAAATTGGCCACGCAATTTTCGGCATCTTCAAGCAGGGAGGCTGCAAGAGGTTTTGCGGATGGCAACGGAACGGACGAGATGGTGGAAGAGTCTGTCTTTTGAGCCTGCTTGACGACATCCAGATATTGGCGAGCATGCCTGACAAAAGCGTCTGGCGTGTTTTGAAACATCACCAAACGTGCGCCTTGATCCACTTCCAGAACCATACCCGGTGTTATCTTTTTCTTCAGCCATTCGCCTGCCTGTCCGTGGGCGCTAACTACAAAGCCGTTGGGCGGAATCAGGCTGTCACAGCAGTCAACGGATTGTACGATGTTGTCGAGGATAATCGCTTCAGCGCCAAAGGCGTTGGTGCCGGTTTTAATGCCAGAGGCAGGCGTATAGATGACAACCTGGTTGGCCCCCCGGTTGCCTGGAAATCCTTTGCCCGAGGGGTTGTTTTCGGATGTTGGGTCGATGGCCCCCAAGCTGTATTTATAAACCGGTAGGCCGGGTTTTAGAATGCTCGTGTAGGCTTGAACAGGTTGAATTTGCTGATTCTCCTCTAAAGAGGACGATCCTTGCGAATTCATCACCGGATTCAAGGGGGGCAGGGCTGGCGGCGCGTTCAAGGATTGGGCAAAAACCTGAACGGGGAGCAGCAGCAATACCAGTAAGCAAAAGGCAGTCCCTGTCATATTTTGTTTCAAGTGATTGAAATAATGCGCGAAATGACACGATACACGAGTATTGTGTGATGTTTTGGCCTCACCCATTGTTTGTCATCCTATTTTTTCTGAGATAGACGTTTCATTTTAAGTCAGCGACACTACAATTTAAACCTGCTTCTTAAATCCATTGAGAGGATGAGACGAAAAGGGACTGCCAGCGTAAGATCTCTTATAAAAAGCTGTATCGTAAAAAAGCACCTCTGAGTATGATTCGCCTTTACTCAAAAGTGCTTTTTACGATAAAAAAACTTTTTTAAGGTTTTTTAGAGGGAGCGACAGAAGGGCTTGCCTCGTTTGGCGTGCCGGGGACTTTTTCAGGCAGGGTAATGATTTGCCGAAGTCCCTGGCCGATATCGGTCAGGTAGGCGGGAAATTTCTGGTAAATCGCCTGGCCTGTGGGAGAGCCGTAAAAGTCAGTCATGTAATTCAATTCGCTTGCCGTAAAGTTCTCGGTCAGCGATTGAACGGCCAGCGCATTGAGTTGTTTCATGTCCACCGCTTCGCCCATGACCTTTAAAAACTCCTGGCGTCTGGCTTCCGGCACCTGGACAGCCAGGTCATTGACCGTATCCTGGTAAAGTTGCTCAACCGGCTGGACTTTCAGGTATTCCTTGGCTGCCATTTCACGCGTTTCGGGCGTATCGGCAATGGTTTGAGCCAAAGACATTTGGGGCTTTGCAGAATTGATGCCAGGTGACGCCAGGCTGGGCGAGCTTAAAGTGTCCGGGGTTTTATCAGCGGCAAAAGCGCTGGAAAAATTGATTAAGGAAACCGTCGCCATCAGAAAAAAAAGTTTTCTGGAGGTGGTATTGGCAATCGTAAGCATAAACAATAGAACCCTCTCTAATTTCTTAAAAGAAAAACAAATCCTATCACAAGCCGCAGTTTCAAGTAACAACTGTCGCCTGTCTTAAAACAGGCGCTTTTGAATCATATAATCCGTCCACGAAACCGGCAACATATGGAACAGGCTGCCTAAAATCGCATCGTTGCCAATTAATTTTCGAGGGATTCCCCGACCGCTTTCAAGAATATGGACAACCACCCGGCTGACGGTGCTGGCTGGAACGCCCCGGCTGGGCGCCTGGGCCAAGTAGCTTAAAAGTTTTTCAAGCTTTGGGCCATAGTCTGCTCTGGTTTTGTCTGAAACGCGCCGGAAGTCGCCGCTCGCTTTTTCCAGGGACTTCTGCCAGATGGGGGTTTCAATAACCCCAGGTTCGAGCAGGCTGACCTGTATATTCGCCTGGCCCAGTTCCAGTCTTAAGGCATCGCTAAACGCCTTGAGGGCATGCTTTGAGGCGCTGTAGGGAGAGGCGAATGGCAGGCAGCTTCTTCCTGCAATCGATCCTATGTTAATAATATGGCTGCTTGCATTATCGTCGTTATCACTTGATGCGTACTGCCTAAGCATCGGCAAGAACGTCTGGGTCATCGCGATCTGTCCAAAGACATTCACTTCAAACTGTTCGCGGATGGTATCAAGCGGAATCTCTTCAAGCGGGCCTCCCATCGCAACACCCGCGTTATTGATTAACGCATACAGGCCAATGGGTTCTGGGGTATTGTTGCGCGTTTGGTCCAACGCTTCCGCAATTTGCTTTTTGGCATGCCGAATTTCTTCCTCACGTGTAATATCCAGACGAAGTGGCACAATGTTGGCACATTCAAACGGCTCGTACTGATCCCGAACCCCTGCAAAAACCAGGTAGGGAGCGGGACGCTGCGCCAAATCTATTGCGCACTGTCGTCCAATGCCTGTGGATGCCCCGCTGATGAGAACCGCTCGTCGTTTTGCCATCCAGTGATCACCTTATGCATTGCATTTATTATCATTATCAATAAAAGCATTATGCACGAAGCGCGCTTGTCAAGACACCACAAAAATCGGTAGTATATCATTTTCAAAAATCAGGCGTGGATTTCTGTCTTTTCAAGACATGCCACGGTTTCTTCAATTATCGGCACCAATTCGCCCAGAACGTTCAATACTTCTTTATAGAAGATTTTTTCAGTCTCGTAATTTTCCAGAATATCTTCATATTTTTCAGAAACGGTATTGGAACGACGAATCAACGTCCAGACTTGAGGCTGTAACATATGGGAGAGTATCCCGTGGACTCTTAGGCGCTGATGAAACTGTTTGTGCAAAGTCAAATAGCGGATTTCATAATTGGTTCCCCGCTCATTCTGTGAAACGCCTTGTGTCAGAGGTTCCAAATAATCTATCGCTTCCGTTGCCATCTTGAGGCAGTCTTTGATGACCGACAGCAAAGTCGTCAGGTTTTGGATACAGCGTCTGGTCTTTTCCGTCATCGTATATCCGCCGGGATCGGGCAGGCTTTTGTCAAACGGTTCAAAACTCAGTTTTTTACGTAGCTTGGCAATTGAAAGATGCTCATAGCCCGCCAGGTAAGCGCCCCCAATGGAGGCGTTATAAAGCGTTTTGCCTGGATTTTCCTGTTTATAGCGCCGGGCCATTTCAACAAACTCGCAGATATATTGCGCGTAATCAGGCGGGCTTTTTAAGATTTCGCCATTTTGCCCCTGGACATCCAGCAGCTCCATTCGCTTTCCAAATACGGCATCAGAGTCATCCATGACCAGCTCGCCTGTTTCGCTTAAATTTCCCTTGACCCCACCGGCATATAATTGTGTTCCCCGAAGTGCCAAATCCTGGCCCGCCAGAATAATCGGCTCACACCCCATTGAGAGCGCAGACTGAAAAGCCAGCATGGAAACCGTTCCGCCGGAGAGCATCTCAGGCTTCATCGGGCCGATCTGCTCTTCAAGCCACAAGGAGTAATCACGGTAATTGACCAGGAAATTCTGGAACAAGCGTTTGGCGTTTACCCGGTAACTGATATCCTCGGCGAAAGGGCCGACCATAAACGCCATATCTTTGACCGCATCTTCCAGGCCAAACAACTGTTTGGCTGGCCCGCCAAAATCAAGGAAGAGGGCAAAATCTGGCTTGATGCCCGCTTCAACCACGGCCCGAAGGGCGGAGCCCACTACCAGAAGGACAGCTTTGTCCTGGATTTGGCGGATATCTTCCAACTCATTTTCCAGGGAAGGGCCTGCGGAAATGACGATGGCAGGCCGTCCTCTGAAGTGGTTCTGTAACGGGGTAAAAGGTTCGCTTTGGGGAAAATAGCGGGCGTTGTGAAGGTATTGCCGGTTCCAGTCCTGCTGGTAAGAAAAAATGGTTTTAACGCTGCTTCTTTTGCCGTAAATAACCCCCATCAGCTCTTCTTTGACCAGGCGGGTCAACTCGCTGCCCCACAAAGCCGCATAACCATCCAGGTACAGAACATCCACCTGATCGCCATACGTATAGGCAGCACTGATGGTTTCACGTAGCTGGGCCGAGCTTGTGGAAAGAAAAACGCGTCGGGACAAGCATTCTGACAAGTCCACGTTCTCCAGCACAAAGCGAAGCAACGCCAGGTCAGACTCGTAAAGGTAAATCATGCCGGTGGTGGCTTCGTAGGTTGCCTGGAGGAGATAACCGAGGCCGAGCCCGAAAATAAAATGGTGACTTTTATTTCCGCTGCGGCATGTTTTTTCCACAGCCGCTTTGGCTTCTGCCTCGGCACCTGTCAGCGCATGCAGGGAAACACCTTTATAAAGCAAGGAGTAGTCCCCCGCCTCGGTAGGAACCAACATCGCTTCTTCGCTTGGTAGAACCTGATCCAGCCTGCTGAGCAAGGATTGGTGCAAGGGGTTTTTGGCCAGGACTTCACGGTTCTTTTGATAATACATAGATCCCTCGGATTTTTTAAGGAGATACCTTCTCACTTTTATTTTAAGGTTTCAGGCCCGGAAACCGGGAAGCGTTTCCCATTGAGTCAGTCAAACAGGGGAAGTATGAAAAGCTGCAACAAAAAGCCCCCTGACAAGGCCAGGAGGCAGTAAAAATATGAGGGGAAATATATAGATAAGAATAAAATGGTTGCGGGGACAGGATTTCCGATTTTTTAGGGTGACCGGTTTAAACCCTGTCTGGGAGAATAAGTGGTTTTGGAGAAAAATGGTTGCGGGGACAGGATTTGAACCTGCGACCTTTGGGTTATGAGCCCAACGAGCTACCGGACTGCTCCACCCCGCGATAAAATCTATTGTTCATTCAGTCTCTGGCAAACACAATCGGATTGCAAGCGGCTAAAACCATAAATATGCGGATGTTAGAATAAGTAGGAATCAGCTAGATAAAGATGGATCTACCTCAAATGGAACCCACGCTTACCTTTCTCGGCTTGTTATGCCTGGGCCTTGCTATCGGTGCCCTGCTGGGCCACTATCTGGGTCGTCAAAAAGCGTCCCGGCAATTTCAGCAATCTATTGTGTCTGAACAATTAAAAAACACTCAAAGCCACGCGGAGTTGACTCTGTTAAAGCAACGGTTACTGGATCTGCAAACGGAGGCTGAAACGCTGCGGACGTCACATAATGTCTTGCTTAGCGATAAAACTCGCCTGGAAACCTTACTTGAGGATGCCAAGCAGCAGGAAAACCGTCTGGCCTTGATGGGGCAGGACTTGCTGAAGCAAATCAAGCAGGAGATGCAGGCCGAACTTGAAAAAGAGTTCCAGCAGAAACAGGAAGCAACCCAAGGCAAGATTGGCGAGCTTTTAAAACCCTTGACCGAGCTGATTTTGGAACATCGTCAAAAGGTTGAAACAGTTGAAGAGCAGCTTGACGAAGTGGAAAAGCAGCGCATTGATGAAACCAGCCAGCTTAAAACTCTGATCGATCTAATGAGTAAGGAAACACGTCGCCTGGCGGATGGTGGAAACCGTCTGGCTGAAGCTCTCAGCAACAGCAAGGGCCGTGGAGACTGGGGTGAGATGCAGTTGACTAGACTGCTTGAAGCTTCGGGCCTAATGGAAGGCGTCCATTACGAAGTTCAAAATGGCGTCCGGGACGATAGCAGTAAGCTGCTTCGACCAGATGTGACGGTGCGCTTTACCAACAACCGGCTGCTTTATATCGACGCCAAAACGATTTTGACTAATCTGGAGCGTCTTGAACACGCGGAAACCGAAGCGGACGCACAGACGGAACGCAAAAAACATGTTGCCGCCCTGGAGAAAGAAATTCTCAGCTTAAGCGCCAAGGCTTATGATGCCAAGCATAGAGATAGTATCGATTTTATCGTGCTTTTTGTTCCTCGCGAATCCATGTTGCGTTTGGCGCTTGAGGAAAAACCCGACTTGCTGGAGCAGGCCTTTCATCGTCGTATCGTTCTGGCCAGCCCACTGATTTTGATGGCGATTCTCAGAACCGTATCGATTGGCTGGCAGGAAGCGCAATTGTCGCAGAATGCTCAGGAAATTCACGGTTTGGCGCGGGAGCTCCATAAACGGGCAGCTACATTCGTGGAGCGTTTTCTGAAGATTGAAGACAGGCTGAAGCTGGCGATGGGCCAGTTTGATGACGCCAAAACGGCCCTTAGCGGGAGAATGGGCCTTATATCGCAGGTAAAAAAACTGGAAGACTATGGTTGTAAATCCGAGAAAAAACTGCTCCCCCTAACACTTCAAGGAGATCTCGATTTACCGGAGGAGGAGGTTGCTGATTGGGAAACGGAACCTGTGGGCATAAAACTATAGGTATCCAAAGGTATCCAATCGCAGCCCCATGGGCTTGGTGTTAAACCGTTTGCCAGGTGTTTCGTCCAGTCAGAGGATGATTGTCATGGTGCCGTCATTCTCATAGTCGCAACGCTTATAATAATGCATGTAGCTATACGCAATAGATAACCTACTGCGTTTAATAGGCCATCCTGTTGGTCATGACGTCTCTGTATAACCCGTCCTAAGGAACCCGTGTCTTGGGCATTCTCGGTAAAATCAAAAACTTTCTGCTAACCGTAGTCGCGCTTTTACTGTGGCTTCGGTTTATCTTTGTCATTGCGGATCCCAGTATGAGTGTTCCTTCAGACGTTAGTGAAGGGTTGGTCGTCTTTAATTCATGGCGAGGGTTTTTAAATATCCTGTATCAGGTGACGGGGATTGCCATGGCCCCGATTACGGGCCTTTACGCCCTATTGTCCGGGTTTGTTCCAAAGAGCTGGAGCTGGCTTCCTGCGACCAACTCCACCGTTCTTTTGGAATGGCTTAAGAGCCAGGCGGCTTTAGGTTTTCTGAAACCCATGCTCAACCAACCGGGTGCCGAGCAGTTTTTTGTGGGACAGTTCCAATGGCTGGTTTTTCCGACGCTGGTTTTCTATAACATTCTCTCCGTGGTTCTGGAAAAGGCTTACGAATTCGTTAAAAACCTGATTTGGAATATTTTGATTGAATTTTCGTTTACCAAGAAAAAGCAGGCCGCTTACCAGGAAACGCTTGAAAAACGCGCGGCGGATCTGATGAAATTAAAGGTGGAGTATCGAAACCTGTCAAAAGAAGCGAGCATTCTTGCCGAATCGGTCATTACGGACGAGTTGACGCAGCTCTACAACAAGCGTTTCTTTATTCAACAGGTTCAAGAGTCTTTTAAGGAAGCCAAGGACAGAAAAGCTATTTTTTCCATCGTGATGGTGGATATTGATCATTTCAAGAAACTGAATGATACCTATGGCCACTTGATGGGAGACAAGGTACTCAAGGAAGTGGCTGCGGTGGTCAAGAAAAACACGCCCAAGGGTTGTTATGCCTGCCGCTTCGGGGGAGAAGAGTTTTCCGTCATCATGCCTGGCAGAAATCCAATCGAAGCCCATCAAATTTCTGAAACCATCCATACCAAAATTCCCGCGCTTCGCTATGACGAAGACCCTAATCTGGTGGTGACAATCAGCATGGGTCTTTTCAGTGGCAATTTTGAAAATGAGCAGGCCCAGGCCCTCAATACCTTTGAAGATGTCATCAAACTTGCCGATGACGAGCTGTATCGCGCCAAGTTAAACGGCAGAAACCGGATTGAACAGGTTCGGCTTTAAAAAAGCGAGTCATTGCTCAGGACAACATTTTTAAGCCCGAGGGGCAGGCTTCATACTGACGCTGACATGCGCCACATCGAACAGTGTTGGTAAGAAGCTCGCCTAAAGGCTCTCCGCAATAGCATGCCCATCCCCGCTGTTTTGCCGGATTGCCATATACCAGGGCGAAATCGGGCACATCTTTGGTTACCACGGACCCCGCGCCCACAAATGCATAAGCGCCGATGGTATTGCCACAGACCACCGTGGCGTTGGCACCAATTGAAGCACCCTGCTTGACCAGCGTTTTTCCGAAATGCTCGTCCGAATTCCTCACAATGGCGCTTCGAGGGTTGATCACGTTGGTAAAGACCATACTGGGCCCGCAAAAAACGTCATCCTCCAGGGTCACGCCCGGATAAATCGAAACGTTGTTCTGTACCTTGACGTTGTTGCCGATGATGACATTAGGGCCAATGACGACATTCTGGCCTATTTTGCAGCCCTTGCCCAAACGGCAGTTTTTTAGGACATGGCTGAAATGCCAAATCTGCGTGCCTTCGCCAATGATGCTCGGTTCATCCACATACGAGGACTCATGAACAAAATAAGCGCTTTTTTCAGTCGTCGATTCAGGGGACATAAAACGTCTCTCTCAAAAATTCGTGTTGAAAAATAATCTCAGCGAACGCTTAAGCTGGGCTGGCGAGTATTGAGCATCTGCTGAACCTTATCCAGCATCTGTACCACTTGCAAACCGTTTTCACCATCATTCTGAAGCGAAATTGCAGCGTTTGAGCCTTGGCTTGAGGCAATGGCGTTCAGAAACGCCTTGGCTTCAAGCGTTAAAAGGTCGTCTTTGGGAGTTTCGTAGGAAACAGGGGTGAACTCTCCTCGCGTGATATCGCCAAAGCCTTCTTCAGAGCGTTTTAAGTCGTAATCCATAATAGACAGCTTCTGATCAGCAGGCTGTGTGTCTTCAAAGACGGCGATTTTTCGGCTGCCAATGACCACGGTTTCATGTCGCTTCTCGGGAGAAAGCCAACTGACGTGGATACTGGCGTTTTTGCCTGAGGGGGTTTCAAACTGTGCGAAGACGGCGTCTTCAATGCCGGGACGCGCAAGCGGCGTCATTTTAATTGCGTTGATTGCGTCAAACGATTCTCCAATCGCGCTGAAAAGCATCGCCAAAATGGAAAGGTCATGTGGCGCCAGGCTCCACCAGACGTTTTCCTCGTTGCGCACTTTCCCAAGGTTGATTCGTGTGCATTGCACCGATAGAATGTCGCCGAGTTCGCCCTCGGAAATCAACGATTGCAATTTCAATAACGCGGGCTGATAGACCATCAGGTGTCCGACGCCCAGGATAAGGTTTTCCTGTTTTGCCAGTGCCACAAGTGTGCCTGCTTCAGTGGGGTCAAGCGTCAACGGTTTTTCAACCAGCACATGTTTACCTGCCAGAAGACACGTTTTGGCAACCGGTGTGTGGGTAACTACGGGTGTCGCTAAAACGCATCCCGTAATGCCCGGATGCTGGAGGGCTTCTTCCAGCGTGTTATAAATTGCGATATCGGGATAGGTCTGCTTTAAAGTGGCCTGCAGTGGGGGGGACGGTTCACAGATGGCGCCCAGCGCATCAAGCTTGGCAAGCGTTTTTGCCCAGTTTTTACCCCAGTATCCGCAGCCGACCAGTAGAATACTCATAAAAGAATGATTTTCTCCCGTTGATCAAACACGTGCTTGCAGGCATTGCGGGTGTCCACCACGATATTGGCGTGATCGACAATAAAGTTATATTCGTATGCGGAATGGTTGGTGATGATGACCACACAGTCTGCCTGCGACAACGTTTCGGCATCCAAATTCACGGAGTGGTAGGTTTCACCATCCAGAACGAGGCTTTCCACGTGGGGGTCGTTATACATCACCTGGGCGTTATCCGTTTTCAGCAAACGGAAAATATCCACCGACGGCGAGTCGCGCCAGTCGCTTAAATCCGGCTTATAAGCCATGCCGAGCAAGAGGATTTTTGAGCCGTATAGGGGTTTGCCCGCCTTGCCCAGGGCGCGCAGGATTTTTTCGCGAACAAAGCTCGGCATGTACGAATTGATCTCACCGGCCAGTTCGATAAAGCGGGTGTGGAATTTGTATTCCTTGGCTTTCCAAGTCAGGTAAAAGGGGTCAATCGGAATACAGTGGCCGCCAACGCCCGGCCCGGGCCAGAAGGTCATCATGCCAAAAGGCTTTGTGCCTGCGGCTTCAACGACTTCCCAGATATTCAGCTTCATCTTGTCGCAGAGCAGGGCAAGCTCGTTTACCAAGGCGATATTAACCGCCCGGAAAGTGTTTTCAAATACCTTGACCATTTCAGCGCAGCTTGGGGAGCTGACGGTAATCACATCCAGAATGCTTTTTCTGTAGAATACGCCCGCCACATCGCAGCAGGCCTGGGTGTATCCGCCGACAATCTTGTTGGTATTGTGGGTGTTGTAGCGGTCATTGCCCGGATCGACGCGCTCGGGAGAGTGGGCCAGGAAGAAGTCCTCGCCGACTTTCAGGCCGCTTTGCGAAAGGATGGGCAACAGGACGTCTTCCGTGGTGCCGGGATAGGTCGTGCTTTCAAGCGTAATCAGTTGGCCGGGGCGGATATGCTTGGCAATTTCATGGGCCGCCGATTCAATATAGGTGATGTTTGGTGTTTGGTTCTTGGTCAGCGGGGTGGGAACGCAAATGACAATGACATCGGCCTGGGATAAAACTTCCCCGTCGGTGTAGGCAACGATTTTGCCTGATTCTACCAACGGCCTGAGTTCTGCCTCGCTGACATCGTTGATATAGCTGATGCCGTGGTTGATTTTGGCCACGCGCTCCGGGTTGACGTCAATGCCGTAAACAGTTAAGCCGATTTTGGCCATGCAGACCGAGAGCGGAAGGCCGACATAGCCCATGCCAAACACCGCCACCTTGGCTGTGTTTGCTTTCAGCCGTTCAATCAATTCGGCTTGATGAAGCTGTTGGGGTGAGGTTCCCACATTGTTATACAGGGGAAGGCTTTGTATAGTGCTCAAGATTGGTTACCACTTGTATTACTGATATATACGCTTTGATCTATTTTTTAATCTGCTTTAATCTGCAATTTTAACTTGGAACTTTAACCCGGCATTTAAGCTTAGAGAATAAACGTAAAAAGAGACTCGCTATGACTATATCAAATAAAGCGATCCGCTTCTTTGCTTTGTAAACATTATGGTACGTCATTTCCGAGGGACTGAATCCACTTGCTTTAAGGCTTGTCCGATGAGCCTTTGCCCGTAATGTCGCCTGAGCATTCTGTCTCGCTTTATTAATTATTAATAAACAATTATTATAATATTGCTTATAGTTTATAACTAGTAAGAGATTTTATCGTGAAAGGGTTTGCTGCTGTTGCGTTGGATACGCTGCTTCAGGGCACACGATATGCTAGAATGCAGATTCCCGCTTAGGAAAAATTTTGCAAAGCCTTAGAAAGTCACACACCAAATTTATGTCGCGCGTTGCGTTTTTGCTTAACAATGACTTTGGCTTTGATGCTCGGGTGAAACGGGAAATAGACACCCTGCTTGCCAACGGGGTAGAAGTGACGCTGTTTTGCGTCTGCTCGGCCGGTGGAAGTTTACCCGCTTACGAGCAGAATGGGCGACTGACGATTCGGAGGCTTTTCAAAAAGCCTTTAAAAACCTTTGAACCGTTTACTTTTCGCCATTTGAAGGGGCTTACCCGTATTCTCCTGGCCAGCCAAGGCCGTTTTGATGTTGTGCATGCCCATGATAGCAATACGCTGCTGCTGGGCTGGCTGCTGGCAAGGCTTTGGCGCGCTAAGCTGGTGTATGACTCCCATGAGCTTTGGGGTTCAGTCTTTGCATATGAGCGGGAGATAGCCCTAAAAGCCTTTGAAGCGGGAGCGTTTTCGAAAAAATGCCTGAGCCGTAAGCTGGCGGGCCTGAAGCAAAGTGAGCATCTGGAAACATGGCTTTTGGCCAGGTGTGACGCCTTGATTTCCGTTAATGACACTTTATGTCGGCTGTTGCGTGAAAAATCATCGCGTAAAATCCCTCATGTGGTTTCCATTCGCAATATCCCCCATTACTTTGAGATGCACACGCAGCCGACAAGGCGCTTTCATGAAGCGTTTTCCCTGCCAGAAGAAACAAAAATACTCTTGTATCAAGGCGATATCAAGACGAGTCGAGGCGTTGATTTATTGCTTGACGCGGTTGCCAGAATGTCCTACCCCGACTTTGCTTTAATTCTGATGGGGCCGATACCCGAAAAAGAATACGCGCGAAATTTAAAGCAGCGTTTGGGGGCGTTGAAACAGCTTGGCAAAGCGGTGTTTCACCAGGCGCAAGTGCCACAGAAGGAGTTATTGTACTGGACGGCGTCGGCTGATTTGGGGCTTGCTCCCATTATCAACGTTCGGGAAAGTTATTATTACTGTTTGCCAAACAAGCTGTTTGAATATGTTCAGGCGGGCATACCGGTTGCCACATCTGATTTTCCTGAGATGAAAAACGTGATTGAAGCCTACGGTTTGGGCTTTACCTTCAACCCCGAACAGCCTGAGGTTTTGGCCCAGGCGCTGGATAATTTTTTAAATGATCCGCAGCGAGGGGCACGTTACCGGCAAAACGTTCATCAAGCCAAAGAAGCACTCACCTGGGACAACGAAGAAAAAAAGCTGTTGGTGTTGTACCAGATATTATTGAATTCTATGTCAGACCCCTAATCAATCTTCTTCTCTGGGCAACTTCATTATTTTTTCAAGCAGGTCGGACAGGAAATCCGCTCGGAGTTTTAAAAGGTCGCTTTGAATGCTTTCTGCAATATAAGGGCTCAGCTTGACCACCATGGCGGCAATCTCACGATTAATTTTATCGTTCGACTGCCGGACTTGCTTTTTATGCTCAGCCTGGGTCTGTGATCTTTGACGCCTCATCCCGGCTACTTCCTCTCTTGATGCTTCTATATCTGTTTTGAAGTGGGCATACCCAGCCTTCAGCTCTTCTGGCACGTTGCTAGTGCCGTGGCCCAGAATACTGTCATCAAAATCACTTGAGTAAGCATCAAAATATTCTGCATAAGTTTTATAAGCTTCTTTCTGCAATACATTTCTATCTTGTTCATAGATATTTTTTCCCGTCTGGGTTAAACCTTCGGATAATCTTTCCAAAGCTTTCCAGGCAGGGTTAGCGTCTTTTGCTTCCGGGAATAATTTATCGTCGGCGAATAATGCAAAACCGATTGGAATTTTTCTATCCTGAGCAGGCTGATGCAACATTTCAATATGTTTTAGGATTAAAGCCTGAAGTTCTCCAGTATCCAATGATTCGTCGGTTTTGGATGCTGCCGTAATACCGCCCCATTCCGCCTGATATAAATCCATTAACTTAACAAGCAGTTTGTTCAGATAATTTGCGCGTATTTTGAGAATTTCCGCTTGTAATTCCTCACGCTGGTAACGATAAAATTCCTGAACGGTTATCGTGTCATTTGAAATTTTAGCCGCGATCGTTCTATATCTTGTTTCTGCAGGAGCTGTTATCCGTCCGCGACGGTTTCTTTTTTGAAGTGCACTGATGGTCAGTTCGGCTTCGCGGGCAATTTCCCGAGATTCTTGGTAACTGCTCACAACATCGTGAGGAACTCCTTCCGTATGCAGAATGGCTTGATCAAAATCGTCAAGATGTTCTGCAAGGTATTTGGAATAGGCTTGTCCTACCTCTTTCTGCGCCTGAGCCCTGAAAGGCATATAGGCTCGCTTGCTATTCAGCGAAAGACCATTAAAAAGGTTTTCAAGCGCTACCCAGATCGGATTTCCATCATCATCCTGAAATAACCCGTAGGTAACCTCTAGAGGGGTTTTTGAGACAGGCTGCTGTAATGCGTCAATGTGCTTTCTAACTTCAGCGGCAAGCGTTTGAACGTCATCTTTTCCCAAGCGCTGGGATTCATCAACGCCTTCATCTTCAAGGCCTTCTCGCCTCAGGCCATGCAGTTCCACCAGCTTATTGAGCAGGACAGTCAAGAAATCTGCCCTGATAACAAGTACTTGTGACTGTAGCCATTGCGGAAAGTATGGCGAGAATTTTATGATTGCAACAGCATAATTGTCTTGCTGTTTTTGCTTTTCTATTAAAACTCGATTAGCCTTATTTTTTCTGTCTAAATTTCCGTTAATCACTTCATCAATACTTAAAAATTCCCTGTATTCCCCTTTGACATCTTTTGGAATATCCTGGCTGGAAGAGTTTGTTAATACTTTATTGATATCTTCTGAAAAGACTTTAAAGAAATTAGCGTATTCGTTTTTCTCATTTTCTTTCTGCTGGGATAAGAATGTCAGGAATGATTTTCGGACAGAGGGTGTTAAGCCGTCGCATAATGTGCTCAGATCATTCCAGGTAACGTTTTCTGGTGCATTGTAGAGTAGTTCTTGCGTGACGGGGATTTCACCTTGGCGCAATTTTGCAATGTCATCTCTGATTTTTGTTTCAAGCCGTCTGATTTCAGCTTCGGATAGGGTGGAGCTTGGTCTTTGGGAGGCGGGCACTTGTCTTGCAGGAGCGCTTTTTACAGGATTGGATGTATCTGCGACTGGTTTTTCATTTAAATTGAGAAAACCAGCGCCGTACGTTTCATTGATTCTCTCTAGTTCCTGGTTTCGTTCTGTTTCATCCTCTGGCAGTGACTGGAGGATCGCTTGCGTCAAGGCGTCTTTGTGTCGAGTTAATAATTCAAGCCGCACAGCCGTTCTTGCGGCAATGGCAGCTTCCATTTTGGCTTTCAAGGTTTCTGTGTCTCTTAACTCATCAGTTAAGGCCGCTTCCCGCTCCAATCTTTCAACCGTTACCTTACCGGGATTTGCAAAGCAAGCCAGGATGGACTTTCGATAATGATCAAAAAGTCCCTCCGCTCCTAAATGCTCCATTTCTTCTATTGAAAGTTGAGGAGACAATTGTTGGGCAAGTTTAAATTTATTTTCCCTGTATAGTGCATCTCTAAGCCTGTGCCGCTGTGTTTTTAAAGTTTCAAGTGCCTCTTCTTTTGAATCATAAATTGCCACAAGCCCATTTTCAAAGTCCATGGCCTCGCTACCATCTATTAAAAGGCTGAGATGTTCTTCATATTCAACCAGCATATTCGAGTCTGTGGTGCCTATATTTCCAGCGGCGAAAGTGTCGTCGTACAACGCTTCGTCAAGCCAGTCCACACCAATCTCATTCAGGCTGTGCAAACGGTTTTCGCCAGCCGCCAAACCTAAGAACAGATCACGATATTCCCGCTCAAACACTTTATCCGCTAGGGTCATAACACTTCTTCTGACCTTGCGTCTTCCTGTTGCAGCTTCCGTATTGACTGCCTTTTCGCCATATCCACGAACAAAAAGATCCTCAGGTAGCGAGCTGGTTGCTCTTCTTTCAATGTCTCGACGTCTTCGCTTTCCCCGTCCTTCAAAATGTATCGCTGTCGGAGGAAGTAGTACTGGTATCATATTGCCCTGCTTAACTCTTTCGATTGTTCTTTTTATTTTAAAATTTGATAAACTCGCTAATTTACTACTTTTTTAGCATGAAAAAAGTCCCAAGAAACCTGTGTTATCCCCTGCCAGGTGCGAGCTTATTGGTGATACCGATAGAATCTTGACGGCAATAATTTTTTGGGGGTTAATGAAATACCGAAGCAATCGGGTTCGGGAGGCAGAGACGACATGCTGATCAGGCTTGTTTCACAGCTTTGTCATTCATAATAAAAGCTGGTCGTTGCCTTCTGGATAAAAACAATTGAAAATATGTGCCGCCTTAGCTCAGTTGGTAGAGCAGAGGACTGAAAATCCTCGTGTCGCTGGTTCAATTCCGGCAGGCGGCACCACTTTTTTGGGGGATATGTGTCTAGGTGTGTTGTGGGTATTGGGTTTTTGCTTGATTTCGTTCGGGCTTGACGCGTCAATCGTGCTGTGCCGTTAACTTAAGGACAGCTGCGTGCGTACCTATAAACGAATCAAAACCTTACCGCCGGATTTCTGGTCGCCTGAACTTCGGCAATACTTCGATATGTGGGTGTTGGATATGCGGCAGGGAATGCGTCCCTATACTGCACTTTCGGCTCAGAATTTTGAGAGGCGCTTTATTCTTTATACGCGTCGTGGTTGGGAGGGTAAAACCGACTGCTTGAAACTTCAGGAAGCGTTCAGTTTAGCCAATGTTTACTCGGTTTTGAGCCAATACTCAATTGAAAGCTATTCCAATCGCCATAATATGCTTTACAGCCTGGTCAGCTTTTCCAAATTTTTGATTTCGTTGGAATTAATGAATGAAGCGGTATTAAATCAACTGCGCCGTCTCAGGCCGAAGCGGGTTATTCCTGCGCGCAAAACGGTGCTGCGGGAAGTTGAAGATATCGAAAAATTGCGGGATGCGATTGAGAGGAAATCTTACGAGACGGATTATAGCCGTCTGCTGGATAAGACGATTCTGGAAACTTTTATTCATACAGGATTACGGGTATCGGAGCTATGCAATTTGAACCTCAATCATATTGATTTTGAGAGAGGTGTGATTGAGGTATGGCTGGGAAAAGGCAGGAAGAATCGTCGAGTAGGACTAACTAAAACATTGGAAGAAATCCTTCTGGCCTATCTTCCAGCCAGGAATCAAAGAGTGGCTGAAGAAACTCAAGCGGTTTTTGTAAATCATCGCCGTGGAACGCGGTTGAAACCGTCAGACGTTACCCACCGCTTGTTAAGCCTATCTAAGTTTGCGGGCATAGAAATAACGGCTCACGGGCTACGACGGACATTTGCGACTTATCATGCGAATCAGGGTAAACCGTTGCACGTAATCCAGTTGGCTCTTGGACATTCTGATATCCGAACGACGCAGGAATATTTGATGACCGATGAAAATCAGGTTATCCAGGCCATGCGAGGCTGGTAAACTATCCCCTAAACCTAATTCCTGGTATTTACTTATCCTACCACATTAATGAGCTTGGTATAATTTATATGCGTGGCGGGTATAGACCGCATCCGTTTTGACCCTACCGCATTAATGAGCTTGGTATAATCGGCCTCCATTTCTCGGGTAACAGTAACCGGTTTTGACCCTACCGCATTAATGAGCTTGGTATAATAAATAAGACCGAGCAACCAACATACGGTAAGTTTTGACCCTACCGCATTAATGAGCTTGGTATAATCGTTTGCATTCATGACTTCGTTAAATACCTGTTTTGACCCTACCGCATTAATGAGCTTGGTATAATGCTCACCCATACGTAGGCCCGTATCTAGGGGTTTTGACCCTACCGCATTAATGAGCTTGGTATAATGTATCTTCTATGGCTAAATTCCTTTACGACGTTTTGACCCTACCGCATTAATGAGCTTGGTATAATTCGCTATTCGGACGTAAGCGTTATTGGGATGTTTTGACCCTACCGCATTAATGAGCTTGGTATAATGATAGGTTTTATTAGCCCGTTCTATTACACGTTTTGACCCTACCGCATTAATGAGCTTGGTATAATAAAGAAACAACGGCTTATCCATGCCAGGCGGTTTTGACCCTACCGCATTAATGAGCTTGGTATAATCTTTACGCCGGTCGATACGATTTCATCATTGTTTTGACCCTACCGCATTAATGAGCTTGGTATAATACTCAGTGACGACGATCACACCCAGTATCAGTTTTGACCCTACCGCATTAATGAGCTTGGTATAATCTTGGACTTGGACATTGAAACCGCCCCTCTGTTTTGACCCTACCGCATTAATGAGCTTGGTATAATTTGGCCATAACGTAACCGCTGTCTTTCCGTGTTTTGACCCTACCGCATTAATGAGCTTGGTATAATTGGTAAGAAAACGCATACGTTTAAAGTGCCGTTTTGACCCTACCGCATTAATGAGCTTGGTATAATATCCATACATCACTTGCGTCGCCTCGTTTCGTTTTGACCCTACCGCATTAATGAGCTTGGTATAATAACACGTCTAATGCAATCGCTATGCAACCCGTTTTGACCCTACCGCATTAATGAGCTTGGTATAATATGGTACTAAGTTGATTGAAGCTTGGCCTGGTTTTGACCCTACCGCATTAATGAGCTTGGTATAATGCGGTGCCTACTCCAACCGCTTCCGGGTCTGTTTTGACCCTACCGCATTAATGAGCTTGGTATAATTCGGCATCATGCTTCAATTTGCAGTACTTTGTTTTGACCCTACCGCATTAATGAGCTTGGTATAATAAAAGTGGCAGTCATATACGCACGGGTTTCGTTTTGACCCTACCGCATTAATGAGCTTGGTATAATAGGATATACTGTGTTATACTAAAGTTTGTACTAAGCTCATTAATGCGGTTATTGGTCTTAACTGATTTAAGAATAGCTGAATCCTCTGCTTTGCACGATTTTGTTCATTCTCTATTTTACCAGAAAGTCATTTGCTGGGTGGTTTTCTCCCCTGCTTCAATGCCTCTTTTTGTTTTTTTCGGCTTTGTCAGAGTTAAGCTTACAGATGTTAGCCATTGCTTATTTGTAATAAAAAAGCCATTAATTAAACCCCTGTTTGGTGCGATTGTTTTTACGTCCCCTAGGTGCTGTTGATATTTTTCTTGGCTGACACAATTTCTAGCGTATACTGACTCTTGGAGCATAAAAAATCCAAGATCCAGTAGGCCGTTACGGAATCTACTTGCCTGCAATCTTTCTTCAGGTTCTATGACCGGAAGATCGAACATGACTAATATCCATCCCATTCTAAATTTGCTCTTCATTACGATTTAAATGCTTATACAGTCGTTATTGTTTACTTCATTCGTATATTCTTGGGTATTATCGATATCTAAATACCAGTAACAATGGGCTAGTTCGGGCAACCATAGTTTTTTTGACGGTTGAGGATCTTGCTCTTTGTTTTCAAAGCAGCTAGCGACACTTCTGACGTGTTGATCAATGGCGTCCATTAATTTATAAGAATATTTTTTCTCAGGCAATTTAATTCGGCACTGCCTTAACGCTTCCATCAAGTAATGAACCCATTCCGTAAAGGCTCTAACGTCATCTGCGTCAAGAGGCTGGGCACACACTTGGGTCATCCATTTTGCTAAAAACAAATCTACAAATGGCCGAAAAGGCTCCATTAAGTCATAAACCAGTGGATAGCTTCGATAGCGGTATTCATGATGAATGCCCAATGAAGGAAGTAACCCATAAATCAGAATGGCGCGGTGAACTAAAGTTGAGATAACCGCATAACCATAATTTAATGCTTTATTCTCAAAGGTTTCGGCATTTTTTCGTTCACGCTTTTGTTTTTGCCCCAGAGCTTCAAAATATTGACCCCAATATTGCTTTGAAACATTGGCTTCATTTGCCAGAGGTTTGTTAATTAAACGGTTTAAATCATGGGTGATTTCGAGGTAATCCAGTACTGCTGACTGATTCAACATCTTTTGTCTTACAATTCCCTGCCAAAGAGTATTGGTAAATGCTTTATCCTGAGCAATCTGGTTGCTAAACACTTCTCGGCGAATCACCCGATCAAGACTAATCGTCCAGCCAATCGGCTTGTATTGCTCATCACAATGCAAAACAGGGCTGTCCTGAGCCAGAAGACGAGAAAGGCAGCTATTGGTAAACGCAACGGACGGAACGCCAATGACCAGGGCCCTTACATCGGCTAGAGCGAGCCTTTTTTCATCACCGCCCTGATTTTTGCAAACCAGAAACCCTCGATCAACAGACAATCGAGAGCCTAGGCTCAGGACAGTGACAATATGAAAAGTCATCGTAACGCAAGGTGTTCTGGTTTCGGTAACAACCCTGCTATTTTAATCAAGCAATTCGAATCCCGCTTCCACCAGATAGGCGATGCTGGTTAATATCTCTTGACCATTACCATTTTCAAGTTTGACAGGACCTGCACTGAAAATTGTCCGTAATTTATAAATGCCCTCACTATATATGTTTGAACCCGCTTTAAAGGATTTTGTTACCTTGACAAGACTCCCGGCATAAAATAGTAATCCGTCCTTATAAAGCTGATAGCCTTGGCTTTTTAGAAGTTTAACGATATGCGTAAGGCTAGTATGCGAATAGATAGGCCAGACTTTTGTTTTTCCTTTTTTATCAAAATAGATGACCTGCCCTTTATGCTGCTTGGAATGTTTGAATTGACCTTTAGTAATGCCTTTCAAGCCATTTTCTGAATCAAGATTTCCAAAATCTTTATATTCCCCAAAACATAAGCGCCCTTTCTCATCTTTTTGAGGAGGTTCAGTTGAGAATGTTTCAATTATAACGACTGTTTTAACTTTACTTTTGCGATAAGGATGTTTGTAAGTCTTTAAAAAACTTAGCCATTCAGCATTATCTTGAATGGCTTCAGAGTTTGCAAGCAGGTCTTTTCGAATCTCTAAATCATAAATATCCTTGATCTTTTTTCGATCTTTCCCGAGTAGCTCTGATAAATTTTTGCGAACAGTCAAGTAATGAATTTCTTTTCCATTCTCCATGCGTTTTTTATAACCATAGATAGTTTCCAATGGATATAGTTCTTTTGTATTTCGACGGGTAGGATGTGGAAATAACGCGTTTAGTTTCTGTTCAAACTCAAACTTGGATAATTCTAACTCAGGCGCGTGCCAATGAGCTTTGCCATCATCAGATACGCGCTGTAGTTTGAAACGTTGGCTATAACTGATGACATAAGCGTCAACCGCATGGTGTTTTTTGTTTTCCCGATTCTTTTTCCAGATGCTTCGCTTTTCGCCAATATTTTTGGCTTCAAGAAGCATTTGCTTGTCTTTATCTGATAACAGCAACTCGTTTAATTTATAGATCCTACGGATTTTTGCAGTAACCTTTCCGTCACAGACAAAAATTCGCCGCTGGTCATTTGCAGTTTGTAAACCCCACCCAAACTGCAAAGCACAAATTTCTTGCGCAAGACGTGCGACATAGGCTGTTTCAGCAAGACCGTTATAACTGTCAATGAGTTCCCTGGCGTCCGAACGGGTTAGAAGTTGACGTTTTTTACTCGAGTAAGCGCTATCTTTATTAGTTACTCGTTCAAGAAGCTCATGCCATTGATCTGTTTCGTGAAGCCATTCATAAGACGTCTGGTTTTGTTTATCACGATTTGCTTCCGGTAGACACAAAACAGTATTAAAGATTGAATCTGTGGCGATATTATTTGAAACAGGCACAATATGATCAATGTCATAATAGCTCAAGTTAGAATCAGATAGCTTATTTCCTGTATAAGGGCAAACACCTCTCTGCTCCACATACAATTTCATCCGGAGTATGTTGTTTTTGGTCACAGGTAAGCCTGCTTCTTCCAATTTTCTGCGAAGTTCGTCGTTGGCTCTTTCATTTCTTTTAATAGAGCTTTCCCAATCAGCAGCTGTTTTATGACCCTCAAGACCTTCCCCACCCCTTGGAAATTCAAGAATGATTTTATCCGGCTTGCCATACTGAGTAGCCAGTTTCTTTAGCTCGTTCCAGAAAACCATTAGTCGATGGCGAACGACCGGGTTATTGCATGACGCAACCACCTTCTGAATCTCACGTTCAGCATCATTCCCCTGGGCAATTAGCTTGCGCTCGTCACGATTATCTGATATTTGAAATTTTTCCCAGGATTTTCCCAGGCGAGATATTAGCGTTTCAACCTCTTCCCTGGTAATACCTTTTCTATAATCATCTGACTTAATATAAGGGGTAATGTCAAATTCATGGGGATCTTTGCCTGCTAATAAGTAAGTATTTAAAATCTCTAACGCAGGCCTGCAAAATCGAGAGCGTCCACTAGTATTGATTTTTAACTTCTCGCCTGCCTTCAGATTGATTAATGATACCGGTGTTCCGATAACTGGGTTGAGGATATCCTTTCCGGTTTGGATAAAGGTAATTTCTGTTGCTTTTTTCCTCGCTAAAACTTCTTTTGCTTTTTCATAAGCTTGCGTAAATTCTGATGGTAGCAATCCTCTATTGTGGATCTCCCCGTCTTCATCTGTAAAAGTGAATCGAAGCGTTTTAAGCTTACTTAGTAAAACAAAGCGGTAATGAGCAGGATCGCTGGCCTTGCAAACGTTACGCATGGGCATTAACTGACATTTGGCGATAATCCGGTTGTCGAAGCGTGGAACTTTTTGGGATAAAACTCCTTGCGCGTCCCATTCGCTCCCCCGATATTGCGCATAGCTTTTATATTGAGAGGCATAAGGAATTTTTGCCGGGCCAAAAAGCAGTTCCTCTGTATCTATTATTCGTAGCTCAGGCAATTGTTTTTTTGCGTTTTCAAATAGTTGCCTAATCTCCTTTGTTACAAGTTCACGCGGCGCAACCCGCCCTTTTGATCGGACTTTTCCAGCATTACAGCCAATCCTGTTATTGAAAACCGTCGGGTTTTCAATAGACCACAATTTCATCAAGCTGGCTTCCAGGTAGCAGGGATACTGATACTCAGGCAATGAGCCGGTATGATAGCCTATATCGTCCTGATACTTGGAAAGCGATTCCAGATTCTCCTTTTCATCCTTTTCCTGCTGCTTTTGGCTATCGCTCTTTTCCTCATCTGAGACAACAGCCGTTTCAAGCTGCGGCTCTTTTTTTGCAGAACTGGATTGATTACCTTTTGGTTTCCAATCGCAAGTTGGGTCATACCCTCGATGTTGTATTGACGACCAAAGCGCCTTGAAAATCTGCCAAGCTTCTAATGGTTGCTCTTGTAGGAGGGCAATTCTTAATAGTGAAGAATTATAAAGAGCGGAATCTCCTTTTTGGGGAAATTCTCGTTTCAATCGCTCGTTATTACTGTCCAAAAGTACTAGTCCGGCCTCTTGCCATTTTTGTCTAAGCCATTGCTCCCGCTTTTTATGTGCCTCCCTAGTGCGTAGTGCTCTACGGCGGCCTCGAAATTCTTGCGTACTGGCAAATTCGGCTGGAATCAATAAGGATTCTAGCGCCAGAATTTTAGATCCTTGTCGGGCGCATATGCCCAAGCTGGCTTTACCGACATCAAAAGCAAAAACTTTTTCATTATCAACCATATTCATTTGCCCCTTTATGTATTGCAAGCTCATCGATTGTATCGAAAAATGTTAGTAATCGCCAATATTTATATATTCCAATTTAACAGGGTTGTACAAAAATTATGATAAGAGAAGAAATTTAGAATCAATGAACTAAATAGTACAAAGTAGAGGATTAAGCTATTAAATAAGTCAGTTAAGATTATGGTCTGCAACCAAAAAGCGTACCAGTTGAGAGTAGAAAAACGGGGTTCAAATAGCCTGGCTAGCCAGGCTATTTGCGGCGGCGAAGAAAGTAGGGGTGAGGTCGCCTAATGCGCTATGCGGACGAACCTCATTGTACTCGTTTCGCCAAGCTTCTATTTTCTCCTGAGCGTCGTCTAAAGACAAGAACCAATGCTGATTCAAGCACTCTTGTCGAAATCGACTGTTGAAGCTTTCAATAAATGCATTATCCGTTGGCTTGCCGGGTCTGGAGAAATCCAAAGTCACATTATTCGCATAGGCCCACAAATCCAGCTCCTTGGAAATAAACTCAGGACCATTATCCACCCGAATACAGTCTGGTTTACCATGTCGCTTTACGGCTTGCTCCAACGTGGTGATTACATTACATGCTGTATAACGAAAGCCAACGCCAATTGCAGGACAAAGCCTAGTGTGATTATCCACAATGGTCAGACACCTTAGCTTCTGTCCGTTGAATAACTGGTCGGCGACAAAATCCATGCTCCAGCATTCATTTTGTCGAACACTGGGGACTCTAACCTGACGCAATTTAACACTGACTCGTCTCTTTGGTAATTTCTGTCTCATTTGCAGGTCTTCCAGTCTGTACAATCGGTACACGCGTTTAGCATTAATCGGCCACCCTTCTCGTTTTAACAGGATATGAATCCGACGATACCCATACCGAGGCTTCTCAGAAGCTAATTGCCGGATTCGGTGACGTAAGACAGCCTGCTCAGGCTTTTTGGAACGGTACAAATAACCTGCCCGACGATAGCGGATCGTCCGACAAGCTCGGCGCACGCTGACTTTGAAACAACGTTTCAACCAGTCCACCAGTTCTCGTTTCTGAGCAGGCTTCAAAGCTTTTTTGAAATAAGCTCCTGTAGCATATGGCGGTCTAAGCTTAAATCAGCTACTAACTGCTTTAGACGGCTATTTTCTTCTTTCAATAGCCGTAGTTCCTTTAGCTCGGTGACGCTTAGACTGCCGTAATGTGCTTGCCACTTGTAAAACGTTGATTCTGCAATTCCAAGCTTACGGCAAATATCCTCAACCTTTACCCCTTGTTTATGCTGCTTCAAGGCAAATACGATCTGCTCTTCGCTGAATTTCGACTTCTTCATGGGTTAATCTTCTCCTCATTTTTAAGGCTAATTTTAACCCGCTTCCTACACTTTTACCCGGCCTCATTTCCTGGAAGCAGACCAAACTCGGCTTTTGTTATTGACTTCATGTTTACCATAATACTCATCCAGAAAATAAGACTAAAGGCTCATGAAAATTGGCATTTGAAGTTTTAAGATCTTTTTGTGCGTTTAACTGGATGCAAAAGCATTCTCATTTCTGCAAGTAAGGCGGCTTCTTCATCTTTGGCCTGGACTACATCCTCTGTTTGCAGATCTACGGCATCCGCAATCAGTTTTACAAGGTGCCTGTTTTTCAGACTGTAGTAAACATGTGTGCCTTCTTTTCTTTCAAAAAGCATTCCTTGGAGTTTAAATAATTTTAAATGTTGGGATACAACGGATTGGCTTACTCCCATCATTTGATGAAGCTGACTGACGCCCATTTCCCCATCCTGCAAGAGCCCTATCAAACGGAGCCTGTCTGGGTGGGCAAGCGTTTTGAAAAGGGAAGAAACGGATTTAAGAGCGGTATCGAATTTTTTTCGATGCATAAATCTTGTCATTTCTTACAGTTTGTGTAAAACTAATAAATATTATAACTTTATAATATTCAATTTTATTAAAGTCAAGATTATGGCTTTATCAAATATAAACGCTACTGATGTGGTGCAGCACAGGTCAATTCCCTGGCGCCGGTTGCTCCAATTGCTGCTGGAAGACCGTAAGGATTTGGCGATTTTAATCGTCTACACCGTGCTGAACGGCCTTTTGATGCTTGCCGTACCGCTTGCTGCACAGGCATTGGTGAACACAATTGCTGCGGGTGTTTTTATCCAGCCCCTGATTGTGCTGTCCTTGTTATTATTTTTTGGCTTGCTGTTTGCGGGCATTATCCGCCTGATGCAAATCACGCTGGTTGAAATCATACAACAGCGCATTTTCGCAAAAATCGCCTTGAGGCTTGCTTACCGCTTGCCCCGTATTCAGTTGCATGCGTTACGGAATGAATACGTGCCGGAATTGGCCAACCGTTTTTTTGATATTCTTACGATTCAAAAAACCTGGTCTAAGATATTACTAGACGGGCCTTCCGCGGCTTTACAAATCCTGGTTGGACTTCTACTGCTGGCGTTCTACAGCCCTATACTTCTTGCCTTTGATATTTTACTGATTATAGGCATCATAATAGTGATTTGGGGACTTGGTTTTGGTGGGCTCAAAACGAGTATCCAGGAGTCTTATCAGAAGTATGAAATGGCCGGCTGGCTCGAAGAGATCGGCCGATGCCACATCAGTTTTAAGGTGGCGGGGCTTCCTCAACATACGGTTGAAAAAGCCGATGCAATTGCGTCCAGATATATTGACGCACGCGGCAGCCACTTCAGGGTGCTGTATCGCCAGGCGGCAGGGACGTATCTTTTATACGCGCTTGCCAGCGCAGGAATTCTAGCCATTGGTGGCTGGCTGGTGATTAACCGGCAATTGACCCTTGGGCAATTGGTTGCCGCTGAAATCGTAATTTTTTCCGTGCTGGCCGCGCTTGAAAAACTGATGCGGCAGGTCGAACCTTTTTACGACTTACTGACAGGCATTGATAAGATTGGCCATGTAACCGATCTGCCCTTGGAACGTGAGGGTGGAGGCAATCTTGTAAAATCGGGGCAGGGGGCAGGTGTCGTTTGTCGAGGTGTCCGCTTTGCATATCAAGGCTTTCAGCCTGTCTTGCAAAAACTGGATTTTAGGGTTTCTCCAGGCGGCAGGGTTGCCCTAGTTGGGATGAGCGGTTGTGGAAAAAGTACCATAGCGTCTTTATTTTGCGGATTGCAGGAACCGACTCATGGCGTTGTGGAAATTAATGGCGTTGATGTCCGTGATCTTAGTTTAAATGATTTGCGGCGCGGCGTTGCGTGGGCAGGCATGACCCATGAAGTGTTCGAAGGTACGATTGAAGACAATATTACTCTTGGTCGTTCTTGGATAACCCAACATGATATCCGTTGGGCGCTTGAGGCAACGAAATTGTCGGATGACCTGGCGCAAATGCCCGGCGGCAAGAAGACCAGGTTAGTCAGTGAAGGGCGGAACTTGTCTCTTGGCCAGCGCCAACGCTTGATGATCGCACGGGCCATTGTTGACCGACCCCAGCTCTTGATTCTGGATGAAACTTTTTCAGCCATTGATATTGAAACAAGAAGCCATATCCTTGATGTGATTTTGGATAAAAGCCAGGCTTGGACTGCTGTTTTCATAACCCATATGCCGGATATCATCCAAAAAATGGAGCGGGTTTTTGTTTTGCACCAAGGTCATATTATAGAAAACGACTCTCCGAACGAGCTACTACAAAATCCCGCAAGTCTTTTGCCCAGACTCTTTCCCTTACTGAAAGGGAGAATGAGTTATGGATAATGACAAAAACGATTATATAACTCGTAGCGTTACACTTCAGCGGATTCGTGGTACGGGTGGTTTTCGAGCCGTCGCGGCCACTTTTCTGGCTTTGATGGCTGTCATCCTGGCCTGCCTGGTTTTGGTACCATGGCAACAATCGATTTCAGGTACCGGAAAAGTCACTGTCTATACCCCGATGGACCGTCCCCAGACCGTGGAAGCTTTAATCAGCAGCCGTATAGAACAGTGGCATGTCGGGGAAGGACAATTTGTCAAAAAAGGCCAGCTCTTGTTGGAGTTGTCTGAAATTGATCCAAAGTATCTTGATCCTGGCCAACTGAAACGGATGGAATTGCAGCGTGAGGCATTGCTGGCCCGACAGGATGCGACCTTGGCGCGAATTGAGTCCTTGAAAACCCAGGTTGGTTTTTTAAGCCAATCTCGTTCAGCCGCAGTGCCTTCGGCACGTGCCAAAGTTTTCCAGTCCCGCAATAAGATGACGGCAGCATCCCAAGCGGTAACCGCCGCCAAGCAAAACCAAACAACAGCGAAACTTAACCTGAAGCGTATCCAGGAACTCCACGAGAAAGGCTTACGATCCACTCGGGATCTTGAGCTTGCCGAGCAAAGCCATATTGAGGCGCAAACGAAAGTCGAACAGGCGCAAGCTTACTTGGATGTCGCGCAACAGGATCAAAGTGTTGCAACATTCGATGAAGCGAAAGTCACGGCGGATACGTCAGCCAGTCTAAGCAGCACACAGGCTTCCATTTCAACCGCGTATGAGACATTGGCTTCCACGCAAAACGATTTGGCAAAGCTGGACGTTGAAATCGGAAGCCTGAAGCAACGCATTTCGCAGCGAAAAATCAGAGCTCCCAGAGATGGCATTTTGGTTCGCATTTTAAGTGTCGGGCCTGGAGAAACCGTAAGCGAAGGGGATATTCTTGCCACGCTGATGCCCAGGACAGCAGACCAGGCCGTTGAACTGTTGGTTTCAGATAACGATTCGCCGCTGGTGGCGGTGGGCCGTCCAGTGCGGCTCCAATTCGCCGGTTGGCCCGCATTACAATTTTCCGGATGGCCTTCAGTTGCTGTGGGAACTTTTGCCGGGAGGGTCAGTGTTGTGGATGCCATTGATGACGGCACCGGTCGATACAGAATCTGGGTGCTTCCTGATACTAAAGCGATTCAAAATCGTAAAGAACAACCTTGGCCGTCTTTGCAATACTTACGACCTGGATCCAAAGCGGTAGGATGGGTTATGCTTGACACCGTGCCGCTTTGGTTTGAGTTGTGGCGTCAATTCAACGCCTTCCCGCCGACAGTGAATCCTGAGCCGGTTAATGGCTTCCTGGAAGGAAAGGCGCAAGACGAAAAAGGCGATCCCAAGGAATCCATTAAAAAGCCAAAAAAGAAATGAAGCGCCAGATTGTCATAACATCTTTTTTGATCGGATTGGTTTTCTGCCAAGCTGCCTGGGCACAGTTGACATCCTTGCCTTTGTCGCTTGAAGATGTTTTGCTTCAAGTCCAAAAAAACCATCCCAAATTACGGGGGGCTGAATTAGAACGGCGGATGGCCTCCGCGAAACTTTTGGAAAAACAAGGTGCTTTTGATCCGGCCATCACGTTTGAGAACGATACCCAGCGTTATAACAGCTACCCTAAGCGCGGCCAGGAAAAGTTTGAAAACCTCAATGATGTTTCCATTGGTGTTTTGACACGCTATGGCGCGAAAATTTCCGCCACTTCAAATTTTCATTACGGTGATGTCAAATCCCCGGCTTCGGGAACCGGTAATACGGGTTCACACTTTTTGGGCCTGCATCTTCCGTTGTTGCGTGGCGCACGGATTAACGAGAAGTCAGCTTCCGAACAACGCGCCATTATCGGCGAACCCCTTGCCAATGCCGAATATAACCAATTCCGCCTAACTTTGTTGCTAAAAGCTTCCGATAATTATTGGAATTGGGTTGCGTCCAAGCAAAAGGCGGACATCAACCAGGGCTTGCTGAGATTGGCGCAGATTCGGGCAAGACAAATCCAGGAGCGGGCTAAATCAGGAGATCTTCCCGTGATTGACTCGGTGGAAGCCAACCAGGAGGTGCAGCGCAGGCAGGAAGCGCTATTTAAATCCCAGCGCGAATTCCAAAAATCATCCATCTCTATCGCAAACTACTTATGGGATAATACTAGCTCTCAATTAATCCGTCCCGTCGCCGAGCAGGCGCCTGACACCATGTCCCAACCCAAGGATTTGAAAGAGGATGAAATCCAGGAGGCCAAAATGCTGGCGTTGAAAAACCGTCCTGAGTTGGCCCAGTTGGAGCTGCTGAAGGATATGACGGATATTGATTTGGATTTGGCCAGGAACCAGCTTCTGCCGATAGTTGACTTGTATGCGGGGCCTGGTATTGATACGGGAGCCGGATCGATTGGCCCCCTATTCAAAGCGGGTATATCCGTAGCAGTACCGTTGCGGAACCGAACGGCCCGTGGCCAGGTCGAGCAAGCCAAACTCAAGCTGCAAAAACTGGATTTGTATCAAAAAGCTTTATTGCAGCAGGTTTTGCTGGAGGTGGAAGATACCGCCTCGGAATTGAAAATGACGTACCAGCGTTATGAGTCGGCCAGGGAAGCCTACCAGCTTGCGAAACAATTGGAGGAAGGTGAGCGAACCCGTTTTGAGCTGGGCGATAGCACTTTGTTTCTGGTAAACCAGCGGGAGAGGTCTACAGCGGAAGCATTCATTAAAATGGTTGAAATACAAGCCGAGTATCAACAGGCCGCTATTCGGATGGTCGCCGTTACCGGGCAACTCTAAGATATGCTATCCATAACGCTTTGCTTCAGTATTGCAAAGTTTAAAAGCTCCTTTTTATATCTTATGAAAGAACTCTAAAAAATCAGCTTGCCGACAATCCGGCAAGCTGAACCTTTCGCTACTTATTAAAATTACAGAATATTCATATTCAGAAACGATTGAACGGGTTAAAGCCATTCGGGCCGTTGAAGTTGCCAAAGCCTTGGGCAATGGCCTGAGGAGGCATTGGCGGAGGCGTAGCCTGGGAGAACTCCTGTTCGCTTATCGCGCCATCACCGTTGCTGTCAATTCTGGAAAGGAGTTCGGCTTTAAGTTCGGCAGGGGGCTCGGGCATGTTGGGCGGTTTTGGGAGGCTGTCCAGCTCTGCCTGGGTCAGACTTCCGTCTCCGTCAGCATCAATTTGGCCAAATATCTCCGATGGGTTCGGTGGTGTCATCCCGCCGAAACTCTGCACGTTCAAACCATTCGAGCCGTTGAGCTGGCTCGTGCCATTTTGCCAGTTGCCTGAATGACCAGGAAAGCCAAGTGTGCCACTGAACATTGGAAGAAAAGGCTGGAAACTGTCACCGCCCGATTGGCGGTTAAGCAACCCAGTGCTTTGCAGCCAGTTTGACTGCTGGCCGCCGTCCGATTGTCCAAATGGCCGAACCAGGGAATTTGATGGTAGAAACGGAACACCTCCGGATTGGGCATTCCAATTTGAAAATGCGCTAATCGACATAATGATTGTCCTTTATTTCTCTCTATCTGTACGGGAACGTGTTGTAAAATAGTTTCTCTATTTGTAATAAACATTCCCATACAAGCCGGATTTCTAGTTCCCCAGAATCAACCTGTAAAGCCGCATCCTCATTGGAAAAAGCCAAATAGTTCCAGGGAACTAATACCAGTGGGCCTGGGTTTATGAAATAGGTCATGTCATACTAGGAACGAGGGTTAAGGTCAAATTGGACTGCTTGATAGGAAATGAATAAAATATCTTTGTTCAAACTTTCACGCTACTTTTTCGCGTTGTTCCTTTTGGTGACCGTATTACCCTTATTAGGAGCTTTCATATGGACCCGCTACGAAGCTTCCAGAATCGAAACCGTGCGCCAAAAGCATTTTCTGAACTTTGTTTCAAATGATATGTTAAGAATTTTTAAGCAATATCTTGTTTCAGAATCGAGGGCATTGGATGACGCCACCCGTTATTTCTCATTAGACGCAATGGATGAAACAAATCGTGCCAACCTGCTTAAAGCTAAGCGGGCAATTCCGTTAGAAAGCAAAACCGCCCGTGATTTTTTCAAACGGTATCCAAATTCATTCGTGTTGAAAAAAAAACTGGCGTCGACGCAAGGGGACTATATCCTTGAAAACAAGAAACTGACGGCTTATTTCATTGTTCCTTCAGCGGAAAAAACTTTTCTAGTTATCAAAGAGGTTCCAATCCAAAATCTGGTACCGCGCGGCTTGTTTTTCATCGAAATTTTTGCCAATCGTTCCATGATGCCAGGATCGAGAATTCAGGTTCTATACCCCCCGCTCCCTCCCTTTCCACCAGATGTAGCGAAGCATCTAGGTTTTAACGAAATTTCGAGAGGGAAAGAGCCAATTTTTTTTAAACATTTTTCTAAAAAAACCGACTTCCCGCATCCCATTACAAGCGTTCAAAAAAAAAATATAGGGCAGTTTGTCCCTGAACCACTTGATTCAATGCTTAGAACCAACCAAAGCCAGGCCATCCATTTGAAAAATTCCCAAGGCCAAGCCATCCTGACCCTTAGGATAAATATGTTGCCCTTCCCGCCATCACCTTTGGAAATCCAAAGCGGATGGGTTGGGGTGATGATATTTTTAAGCGGGATTGTCACCTGCCTATTAGCAGGGAATTATCTTGAGAAAAATTTTATTTTGCCGCTGACGCGCCTGTCGGTGTCTATCCAAGGGGTAAGCGAAGGAAATTATTCCACAATGCTTGATACCTCAAAAATCAAGCAGTCAGACATCCGCCAAACCCTGGAAAACTTTAACCGAATGATGGCCGACCTAAGGGAAAAAGAAGACTTGAGAAATAACTTTGTGTCAAACCTGACACATGACCTCAAAACTCCTTTAATCGCCCAAGCCAGGTCTTTAGAGCTTTTGTCTGGCGAATTTGAGATCTTAGGGCTCAAAGATCAGGAAAATCTTGCAAAGAGTCTCTTCAAAAACAACGAACATTTATTAGGAATGATCAACCAACTGCTAGAAACCTACCAGACCGACTCTGGAAACTTGAAACTGGAATTACAAGACATTAATATTCCAGTTGTCGTTAATGAATGCTTTGAGCAACTGAATCTTTTGGCCAAAGCCCGAAGTATAAAACTAAGAAGTTTTTTCGAAGAGGGAATACCAGCTATTTCTGCCGACAGCCATTACATCAAACGTGTTTTGATCAATCTCATCGGGAACGCGATTGATAACAGCTCGAAAAATACGACGATTGATGTGACTGGCAAGCTGCTACGAAGAAATCCTGGAAGTGACAAAGAAAAAGTTTTTGAGATAAAAGTAACCGATGATGGCCCAGGGATCACGGAAGCTGAACAAAAGCATTTATTTGACCGCTACTACTCCTGTCAGGGAGATACCCGCAAATTGGGTGCGGGTTTAGGGCTTTATATTTGTAAAACCCTGGTATCAGCACATCATGGTGAAATATTCGTTGAGAGTGAACTGGGAAAAGGAAGCGCTTTTATCATTCATTTGCCGGTCATACAAAAAGGAGGCGCTGCGTGAAGGAACCTGTAAAAGTGATTCTGGTCGAAGATCATGAACTAACCCGAGAAGGGCTTGCCTTTGGGCTTGGTAAATTTCCTGAAATCAAGCTGCTCGCAACAGCGGAAAATGGAGAGGAGGCGATTGCCTTGATAGGCAGTCTGTGTCCAAATTTGGTATTGGTCGATATCATAATGCCAGTATTGAATGGCATTCAAGCAACCCGGGAAATCAAGGCGAACTATCCGGACACCAAAATAATCATGCTAACGTCCCACAGGGAGCAAGACAAGGTGTTTGACGCGTTTTCCGCTGGAGCAGACGGTTATTGCCTTAAAGATGTTAAAACTGAAAAACTGGTGAAAATCATTGAAATGGTTATGGAGGGGGCTTTTTGGTTGGACCCGGCGATTGCGGGCCTGATTTTAAAAGTATTGCCTCTAATATCTGAATCGGTTTCGAAAGTGGAATCCAGGAACCGGGATCTATCCCAGCTCGATTTGACTTACAGGGAAAAAGAAATTTTGTCTTTAATTGCTTCAGGGCTAAACAATAAGGACATTGCCGAAAAATTGACTATATCCCTTTACACCGTGAAAAACCATTTCAGCAACATCATCCAGAAGATGGCTGTGGATGACCGGACTCAGGCGGCGATCTTGGCGCTCAAGCAGGGAATTATATAGAGTTGATTACAAAATGGATGGTTAGATATAATAAGGAATTACAACGGCATGAAAGCGAGCAACGAATGCGACGTGGAAAATATTGAATCCTAATTGACGTGCTCCCCGAAAATAAAGAGCTGGAGGCGGGGCAAATAACGGTGGCGGAGCAGGCCAGGAAGCTGGGCTGTGCTGAGAACACCATTTACCTGTGGAAAAAGAAGTACGGTGGGTTGGAAGTCAACGACGTCAAAGAGTTACGTGAATTGCGCCAGGAAAACAACAAACTGAAACAGATGGTGGCTAATCTCATGCTGGAAAAAGAGGCGATTGCGGAAGCCTTAAAAAAGCTCTGAGGCCCAATACGCGACGAGTCGTCGTTGAGACGCTGGTACAAAAAGGCATGTCCCAGTGGGAGAGTTGTCGGCTTGCCGGGCTGTCGAGAGTGGCGGTACGGTATCGCCTTGCAACGACAAATGACGCTTTGGAGGCCAGGATGAAGGAACTGGCTTTAGCTATTATCTAACGGATACGGATATTAACCAGATTATTCAGGATATGACCGCCTATGCGACGAATAATAGCATTAGCTTAACGAGCTTAAATGACTTTAAAAATGATGCTGGACTTATGGCTATTGTGAATGGCGGTTGGCACACTTAAGTTTGACTTGCTAAGGGTTCGATGACATATCGGACCCTTTTTATGACGACGTTATGGCGGAATATTAGTATTGAAAAATGTAAAGTAGTTGTCTACTAAGAAGTTACACGATGTTATTCGGGAAACTGGTGTTATAAAATCGTTGAAAATTGTCATAAACTTAGAAAAAACAATTGTTGGACTGAAAATCCTCGTGTCGCTGGTTCAATTCCGGCAGGCGGCACCACTTTTTTGGACAATTCAGGGGGGCGGTGACCGCTGTATTGCGTATCTATTTCGATTTAAACGACACTTAGCGTTGAAAGTTCCACCAGTGCGCCTTTTTGCTTTAGCGAGCGATCGCAAGCTTCCAGCATACGAACAATTTTTAAACCTGCCTGACCATCGTTTAAAGGCTTTTTGGCACTTTGCACGCAATCAATAAAATACTGGCATTCGCGGATTAATGGTTCGGTCATATCCAGCTTAGGTACAAATACATCTCCAGTCCGGTATTGCACCAGGGCATCATAAATTCCTTCTTTGGACTGAATATCCACCCCTTTGTCGTAAATCCGAACCTTTTCATCGGGTACCAAATCATTCCAGACCAGCATTTTTTTAGTACCCCCGATTAACGTTCGTCTGATTTTCACGGGAGAGAACCAGTTAAAGTTAAAGTGCGCAATACGATTGTCGCTGAAATATGCTGTGACGAAGGCAGCACTTTCGCTTCCTCGCGAAAAAAAATCAATGCCATGAGCTGATAAGGCCACAGGCTGCTCTTCCAACAGAAAATTTAGGATAGAGAAGTCATGAGGGGCTAAATCCCAAACGACGTTGACGTCTGATTGAAACAGGCCCAGATTGACACGCGAAGAATCGTAATAGAGAACTTTCCCCAGTATATCGTTTTCTAATAGCTCCTTGATTTTCAATACTGCCCCGGTAAACAGGAAGGTGTGATCAACCATAATGGTCAAATTTTTCTTTTCAGCAAGTGCAATCAGCTCTTCTGCTTGTTCCGAAGTTGCTGTAAACGGCTTTTCCACAAACACATGCTTGCCGTTTAAAAGAGCTTCCTTAGCCAAGGGGTAATGGGCTGATACCGGTGTTGCAATGGCCACGATGTCAATCTTGGGAGACTTCAGCACGTCCTCATGACAGGTACTGGTCTGGATGCCGGGAAACATCTTATGAGCGCGCTGGACAGCCTGAATGTCGCGATCGCAGATGAATGTTACCTGCGCTCCTTCCACTGCGTGGAAGTTCCGAACAATATTCGGCCCCCAGTACCCATAGCCTATAATGCCAACGTTTAACATTCTTTCAGCCCTTTAGACACGCCCTTGGTAAACTAATTTCCAAAGAATTATGGGTCTTCTAGGCCCATAGCAGGGAAGTGTGTCGTATGACGAATGGTGAGATAAACCTGAGAAACCCGCACTTTAAGTATAAATGGTTCCGGTGTCAAAAAATCGGCCAAACGCTGTATCTTTTTTGGTAATAAAACGCATTATAATCAGCTTGAAAAGGTGTTTTCAGGCCGTTTGAACCAACCAATACCTGGCAGTTTTGCCAAGATACAGGAGCAATGCCCGGTAGCCTTTGCAAATATCCATTAGCATTGCTTATTAAGGGAAATATGGGAAACCATAAAACCATGACGACTTCTATTACGCCCGAGCGGGATATACAAGACAAAGTGACCCCTGAAAAATCATCCAGTCAACATGACGGAAAAATTATTCTGCTTAAAGGGCAAAGCCAATATGACGTTGTCCGCATTTTTATTGACGATGTAGCTGAAGGATTCAGACAACTGGGTCACGATGCTATTGTCGTGGATATGATGCAGGAGGATTATTTTAAGAAAATAGCTTCCATTAAAGGAAAAGCCAAATGTTTCTTCTCTTTCAATGGCATGGGTACTGGTTTGGAAGTCAATCAGCAGCCTTTGTTTGATTACCTTGGCACGCCATTGGTTACCTGGCATGTGGATCATCCGTTCTATCTTCAGGACAGGATTAATTATCCGATGAAGCGTTCGGTTGTGATCGTCAGCAATGAAAATTATTACCAGTTTTATCTCAAACATTACCGAAAGCCAGGTGTTGTCAGCAAATGCTTACAGATTGCAGGTCGGCAATATGTCAAGGAACTTGTCCCTTATGATAAGCGCGAAAACGATCTTGTCTTTTTTGGGAGCTGTATGGGGCCTTTGGAAAAACAGGCACAGTTGCTTAATAGCAAGGACAAAACACTCAACGAGCTCATCTGGGAGACTGTGGAAGCGGCAAAATACGAGCAGGAGATTGAGCTATCGGATATTTTCTATGCCAACCTGCAACATATGGGGCTTAACCATGAAGAACTCCCTCAGCCAGTGCTTCAGTATTTTCTGAGCAATATGGATGTTTATCTCCGAATTTTCAGACGCCGTCATGTCTTGAACGCCTTAAAAGACTTCCCCCTTAAAATCTACGGCAATGGCTGGGAAGACTTTGATGGGGAAAAAAATAATTTCACATTTTACAAAGCTGCCACTTTTATCGACACGTTGGAGATTATGTCCAAGAGTAAATTGACGTTGAATGTTATGCCGAATAACCGAACAGGTATTCACGACAGAATTTCGTACGGTATGCACCAAGGAGCGGTTTGCCTGAGTGATGCAACGCCTGGAATGAAACAGGATATTGAGCATAACCAGCACGTGCTCTTCTATGATATGGCATCTGACTTAAGTGAAAGCCTCCCGCAAAAGGTACATGAGGCGCTTGGCGACTTGAACAATCTTGAAACTGTTGCGGAAAAAGCAATGCATCATGCCAAAGTTCGTTTTAACTGGACTGACAGGGCCAGTGAAATAATAAGGCTGGTCGATACCCATAATATGGCAATGGCTTTAACCAACGCATCCGGTGCTTAACTTTCAATTTTCTGTTTAATTTGAAATTTCCTCATGGGAGCAAAAGGATATTATAGATGAACTCTCCTGAGACTGATTTATCCCGTATCGTCATTATCGGTGGCGGAACAACAGGATTACTGGCAGCAGCGCTGTTATCGAAATGGTTGCCTGACAAACGCATTACCTTGATTGAAAAGGGAGAAAGCCTTGGCGGTCTTTTGCGTTCGTTCGATTATGGCGAGAATGGACGTTTTGATTATGGGGCACATAATTTTCAGGAAACTCTTATTCCCGAAATTGATGATCTATTCCTTAACCTTATTCCGGTGACAGATTGGCATATCCTTCCTGGTGCCAAAAGGGAGATTGCAGGAAACTATTTCTGCGGTAAGCTGAATTTCAATTCCCCATTTTTTAATTTGACTCATCTGGATAAGCCGGATTATGAGTCTTGTGTGGGTGATTTCTTTATCAATCTGAATGGTGAGAATGGGGCAATTAATACGACTCTTGAGGGCTATCCTGAAAATGCCTATGAATTTTCAATGATTCGATACGGTGAGGCGATTACGGAAAAAATTATTCGTCCAGCAATTCAAAAATTATTCTCCCTTGATTTAGAATTGGCTCACCGGCTTCCAATGCTATTCCTGCCGCTTAGCCGAGTCGCGTTTTTGCGAGATGATACCGTTTGCGATCTCACCCGCTCAGAAATTCTAAGAGAAAGGATCGCCTATACAAACCAGCGCGATCTGCCACTGGAACGCTCGTCAGGTAAGCGGATATTTTATCCTAAAACGCTCGGAATGCAGCAGATGATTGACGGCTTTGAGAAGCTGCTCATTTCTCAGGGTGTTGAAATTATTAAGAGTGCTATGGTGACAGGTGTTACCCATGATAAGGGTAACGTAAATTCATTAACATTGAATACCGGTGAGGCAATAAGCGTTGAGCACCTGTTTTGGACTGCAGGGATTCATCCGCTGGCTAAAACGTTTGATCTGATGAAACCTGAAGATTCTTTTGACCCGCCGTTGAAAACCGTTTTTATTCATTACCAGCTTGATCACAGGCCGAAGCTTGAAGATATTTATTTCCTTTATCCTTTTGACCCTGAGTTTATGACCTATCGTGTTGTAAACTATGCTAATTATTGCCCGCAAGCGGCAGAAGGACCCCATTACCCGGTCACGCTTGAAATGTTTCTGTCAGCCAACAGCAAGATTAACAAAGAAAATCTTATGGCTCGCGGTTTAGAAGAGCTTAAGAAAATGGGCGTTGTTCCAGGTGAAGCGCGGGCGATTTTTAGCGTGGTGGAATCTACCGCAGAAGGTTTTCCTATGCCAACGATGAAGAACATGGTGTTAACCAAAACCAGGCGTGAACGTATTCAGGACTTGAAACTTAAGAACTTAAATCTGTTGGGTATCCTTTCCAAAGATGAGTTACTTTTTCACAAGGATATTATTTTAGATACTTACCATCAAGTAAAAAGCTATGCGGAAGAGTTCTGCCTGGCAAGCATTCGATAAGGAGTCAAGGATGACGAGTCCCTATCCCAATAACCCGACATTTGACGATTATCGTAAGATGGCGAAGGACGAGTCTTTAAGCTGTTATGAAAAGATTGCCTTTCCCGATGCCTATCGTAAAAACACTGAAGTTTATATATTTGAAGATATTCTCAACAAGTTGACACATCTGAATCAACGGGGTAAAACATTTCTCGATATTGGGCCGGGTTGCAGTACGCTGCCACAGCAATTAATCAGTCTGTGCGAAAAAAATAGCCATACAATGCTGTTGGTGGATTCGGAAGAAATGCTGACTCATTTGCCTGACAAACCATTTATTCAAAAAATAAAGGGCCCTTTTCCTCAGACCCCAGAGCTTTTGCGTGAATATCAAGGTAAGGTCGATTGCCTGTTAAGTTACAGCCTGCTTCACCTCGTTCATGCGGAAGCCAGTCTCTGGCATTTTGTGGATACCGCCCTATCATTACTAGCGCCAGGCGGGGAATGCCTATTTGGAGATGTTCCCAATATGTCCAAAAGAAAGCGGTTTTTTGCCAGCGAAAATGGTGTCCGTTATCATCAAAATTTTACAGGCACTGATTCGATGCCGGATATTCAGTTCAATAGTCTTGAACGTGGCACGTTGCAGGATAAGGGAAGTCTTGATGACGCGCTTATTTTTGGGTTGATGCTCCGGGCCAGAAGTCAGGGGTTTGATGCGTATATCCTGCCCCAGGACAAGCGGCTTCCCCTTGAAAACCGGAGGGAAGACCTGCTATTCAGACGGCCCTAATGCAAGATCATAAAATTCATGGATAGCTCCGCCAGATCCGAATTTGGCTTTGAAACGATGCAGCCCTTCATTAAGATAACGACCTTCCTGCTCGTTACTGATGCCAAAATCGAAATAACGACATCCCAAGGATTGGGAAAGTTGGAGGCAATAGTCCACGACCGGATGAAGGGCATACAGCTCGTAACCGGTTTCGCTTGAGGCGCTGTATTGTAAATGCGCCGTCATTTTTGTGATAAACAAGACAAATCCCGCTATGAGTTGGTTTTGATGATACGCCGATATAAAGCGGATTTCGTTGGGGAAGCGCTCTTTTAGCCACACTATTTCTTCAAGTGAATGTACGGGTTTTGCCCCATGTTTACGCTTAAGGTTGTCTTCAAGGACGACCCAAAGTGCTGCGGCATTACTTTCTTCGCAAGCAGTAACGCCATTCTTGCTGGCTTGCTGCAATTCCCACTTTTGTTTCTGGTTGGGTTTGGGGCGATGTTCCAAATCGATGATGCTTGCAAGATCCACGCGATACCGCTTGGCATTGAGTCGAAACAGCGCGTAGAGGTCGTCCTGGCTTGGAGATTGGTGATAAAAACTGGGAATTGCTTTATAGCGGAGCGTCTGGTACCCGGCTGAATGGTAGTGGCTGCATAAGGCCGTAAGCGCATCGATCATGGCCTGCCCGTGTAGCTTTCCCGTATGAAGCAGCCCTCCGTAAGAAAGACCCGGATGGTTTACCACGCGGCTTGCCTCGCTCGGGTCGACTGCTGCCGGTAATATGCCTAACCATTGTCCTTCTTCGTTTTGAAGAATGGTAGAGGCGTCTTGGAAGCGACTTCCATGATAGGCAAGAAACTTTTGGCTATGCACCCAAGTTGCCATTGGGCATTTCAAAATAAAAGTATCCCACGTATTCTTGTCAGATTCCGCATTGTAAAATCTGGCAAGAATTGTCTTCTTGAGTGGATTTGTTTTTATTGCCCGAGTCTGAGTACGCTTTTCATCTTGCTTCATCATTCTATTATACAGTGCGGCCTGACAATGGTTATATGAAACCTCTAAATCTAATTAATTTCAGTAAGTAAAATAATAAGTATAAAAACAACTTTAATGTGTTCGATTTATTTAGTTGAGTTGTATTGTCGTTTTTTCGATGATAAGCTATAAAAGATGATGGCTAAGGCTATTAATTAAAAGTCTGTTTTTTATTGCTTGAGGGCCTTAAAATCCTCTTGTGGCCATAACGGTCCTCTTGAGAGGACTCTAAAGTTCAATTCCGGCAGGTGACACTATTTTTTGGGGACTTATGGTCAATCGCTCCTTCATCAAGCTTGCCGATGTTGACTTGGCTCAGCCTGAAACCTGGCAGGGAAAGCAGGTGTTGACGTTTGATATCGACTGGGCTTCTGATGACGTCTTAACTTATACAATTGACTTGCTAGCCGAGGCATCGCTACCGGCTACTTTTTTTGTCACTCACGATACTCCTGTTTTGGAGAGAATTCGCCAAAACCCTCAATGGGAGCTAGGAATACATCCGAATTTTAATCCTCTTTTTTCGGGTGAAGCAGGGAGTGTCTCTGAAATTCTGGCCAAAATTAAAATGGTCGTCCCGGAAGCGGTTTCCTTGCGCAGCCATTCGCTAACTACCAGTGGACGGTGGCTGGAGTTTTACCGGCAGTATGGGATTAAGTTTGTCAGTAATGTTTATATGCCTGGACAGGATGGCATCAGGCCTTATGCTCATATCAACGGGCTGATTGAATGTCCGGAATTTTTTGCGGATGATGGTTATCTTTATATGATTGACCAGGCCAAACGGGCTGGAATTGAGCCTGCAGTGCTTTGCCATCCTGATTTTGTGGGGCTGCGGGTGTATGATTTCCATCCCATTCATATTGCCCTTAATAGTGAATCTTTGAGCCGTTATGAAGAAACTAGGTCATTTCATCAGGATTGGAAACAGCTACATCAAGCACGATTTTCAGGGTTTGGCATCGAAAATCTATTTCGTAAACTGCTTACATAAATAATACCAGCGTAGATTTAGCAGTAGGAAAATTGTATTGAAGAACTCACTTATCCAAAGTCAATCATTGCTCCAATCTAACAGGGGATGGCACTTGGTTAAAACTTTATTGGACAAGTCATCCCTTGACTTGAAAGGTCTGACCGTTCTGACGGAGTGTGCTAGCGGGCCGTACGCATACACTCCTGTAATTGCCAGGCTGGCAGGTGCAAAGGTGTATGCGCTTGGCCGGGATTCGTCTTACGGAAAATTTTCAGACAATAAGAGCGATCTTGAATTATTATTTGCCGAGTGTAATATTTTTGACGGTTACGAGGTAATCACGTCACTCTCGTCAGAAATCTTAAGCCAAATTGATATTATTACCAACTCAGGCTTTGTCAGACCGATTGGAAAATCAATTATACAGTATTTGAAACCAACGGCTGTTTTACCATTGATGTGGGAAACTTGGGAGTTTCGCAACGACGACCTTGACTTAAAAGCTTGCCAAGAGTATGGCATTGCTGTGATCGGAACTAATGAGAAGTTTCAATGGCTCAATATGTATGAATATCCAGGCATGCTGGCGCTAAAGCTGTTGTTTGATATGGGAATTGAAGCGGTCAATAATCATTTGATTTTGATGGGTGGTGGATTAACTGGCTCATTGATTTCAGAAACATTTAATAAATTAGGATTGGATTTTGACTGGTTTACTCCATCTGGAACCGAGCGCCTAGAGAGGTGTTATTCATATCAATCACTCTCTCGGGTTTTAGACTGGCAGACGGTGGATGCCATTGTCTGTGCAGAGCATGCAGATGCTCGCGTGCTCGCTGGAAAAAAAGGCGAAGGCCTTCTTGACATAATTGAACTCTCGCACCGAATCCCTCACCTTCGCTGGGGGCACTTGTGCGGTAATATTAATAAGGAAGCGCTCGAGGAAAGTGGTCTTTATTATTATCCGAAAAAAATTATGCCTTTTGGCTATATGACTTATGAGACGATGCAGTTGGGTATTCGGCCTGTACTGGAACTGAACTGCGCAGGGCTTAAGGTGGGTGAAATCGCAAGCCGAGCTAGGTTATCAGGAAAATCAATTGAGAAATCAATTGCTGAGACGGTTTCTTACGGCATTGGCCAGGATTTTGTAGGAGGCTTTCTTAATTATGGACGATGAGCTTAAGCGGCTTCATCAGCAGTTGGTGGCGCTGCATCACCAGTTGCGCCAGGATACGTTTACTCAATATCACCGTATTAATCCATTTTATGAAGACCTGTTTGATTGGAAGGAACGCGGCGAGTTTTTGTTTGGCCCTGGAAAGAATATTACGGTTTATAATACCTGCTCGGTTGTAGGTGATGTGCAGGTTGGGGCCAATACCTGGATTGGCCCTTATACCGCTCTGGATGGAACCGGAGGCATTAAAATCGGTTCGTTTTGCTCGGTTTCTTCTGGAGTGAATATTTTGACTCATGATACGGTTAAATGGGCATTGACAGGAGGCAAGGCTGCTTACGATTTCGCGCCTGTTGAAATTGGGGACTGCTGTTTTATTGGAACCGGTGCTGTTATCATGAAGGGTGTGACGGTTGGGCATCATTGCGTGATTGGTGCTGGTGCAATCGTGACAAAGGATATTCCTGATTTTTCCATTGTTTTTGGGGTTCCTGCAAAAATAACGGGTCAAGTGGTGGTTGATAATGATACGGTTGCTTACCAATATTTTTAGAGTTTTGGAGAAATAAGACGTGCTTTATCTGGCAGTTGCGATTCTTTTAACGTTAGCAATAAGGTTATCTTTTCTGCTTCGCTATCCTACAGCATACCTTACTGGAGATGCTGTTGTTCACCTGCTTTACATTAAAATGATTCGTAATAATCAAGGCAAAATTCCAGATAAGGACGACTTGTTTAATCTGGATCACCCAGGCTACCCCCATGGTTATCATAAGCTTTTGGCTTTAACTGGCTTGCCATTGGAAACGATTGCAAGGCAAGGGAAATTTTTGCCGACAGTATTTGACACGTTGCTGTTAATTTTTATTGGTATAATTCTTATAACTTATGGCGGCGGGCATACGGAATGGTTATTACTATTTCCATTACTAAGAATATTTTGGGGGAATGAGGGGAGAGCTTTTCATTTCAACGAAAGGGCATACGGTGTTCTTTTCTGCAATATTTTTCTTGCCTCAATGTTTATTTCCGTACAGTTTCATAGTTGGCCGTGGCTGCTTCCTGCGCTTCTTGGCTTCACGGTATTCTCTACTTCATCAAAATTTTCATGGCAAGCGGCAATTTTGTATACAGTTATATTAAGTATTCTGACTTTAAACCCTGTGTACCTGCTTGTGTTTGTTGCGGTATTTGCTGTTTCAGCAATTTTAACATTAGGTTATAACATCAAGGTTCTTAAGGAGCTAATCAGAAACCTTTATGTCTATAAGACTTTTTTGGCAAAAAAATACCTGAATCTGGGCCAATCCTATGCCAAGCTTTGGAAAGGTCTGAAACCAGGCAAGAGGTTTATCGCTTATAGGCAATTGTTCTTTAAAAATTCTTTGCTTAAGCTGGTTTCTGATTTTGCTATTGTCGTACCTTTTTTAAGCGTATGGTATGTCTCTGACTTTCACTTAACCCCATGGCATATGTATGCACTGACCGGGATCATTTTGCTTCCTCTGATTGCAACCGAAGCACTTAAATTTATTGGTGAGCCTGAACGATATCTTGAATTCTGTGTTTTCCCTATTTTTTTTATTTTATCTTTTTATTCTGGTTTGCAGCATTGGCCAGCTTTATTGATAGGCGTTATGATTGGAACCGCAGGTATTTTGCATCAGTTTGATATTAAAAACCGCCAATCTGGTGAGCATCTTGAAAGGGAAAATGGATATGCTGACTTGGAAGCTTTCCTGCGAGGACAAAAGCCTGGTTTAATCTTAACAGTAGATATTAGACTGGCTTTTCGGTTAGCTTATAAGTTAACAGGTCATCGCTATGTTGGTGTTTGTCGAAATTTTGGGAGTGGTGAAAAGTTAAAACATTATATGGGACTTTTCCCGGATTATTTCCCCTATCCAGGTAATTGTCTCTCAAAATATATTGAGGAATTTGGCATTAACTATTTGGTTGTGGACAAGATAGCCTTGTTAAAAATTAATAAAGCAACTAATTATGAGTACTATAATTTTTCAAATTTGGCTATATTATATGATTCGGAAAGCTTTAGCGTTTACACCCCCTGATTATTAATTACGCCTTGCCGTTAAACCGCTTTTCCCTTAGACTACAGCTATATTTACAATAAACACAACAGGAGGTTTTCAGTGAGTGATTTGTCGCTGAAAGGTCGTTTTAATCGAGCCATTGTAACGGGGGGGGCTGGATTCATCGGCAGTCACCTAATTGAAGCTTTGCTGGCAGACGGCTTGGAAGTTATCAGTATTGATGACTACAGTGCGGGTAAATCTGAAAATCTTTCTCATATTGTCAATAACCCTAATCTTAAGGCTGTAAACGCTGACGTGACGGATATCGAGTATCTTCGGTCTCATTTTGACGGGGTTGATATCGTTTTTCACCAGGCATGTTCTAAAAACACCGTGTGTATGCGGGATCCTGCCCGTGACCTGACGGTGAACGCCACTGGGACATTGAACATGCTTTTGCTGGCAAAAGAATTTGGCGTTAAAAAATTCATTCATGCTTCCACAGGTTCAGTGTATGGCCAGGCACAATACTTTCCAACCGATGAACTTCATCCAGTAAAGCCTTTGTCTTACTATGGTGTAAGCAAGCTTGCTGGCGAACAGTACGTTCGCGTTTTTAATCACTTGTATGACATGGATACCGTCATGCTTCGGTATTTCCATGTGTTCGGTCCTCGTCAGGAAAACAGCGATGTGGGAGGGGTGGTTTCCATTTTTGCCCGCCGCGCTTTACATGATCAGCCTTTGATTATCTATGGCGATGGAACGCAGTTGCGTTCTTTTACCTACGTTGAAGACGTGGTTCGAATCAATATGCTTGCTGCAGCGACGCCAGGGATTTCTGGCGAAGCGTTTAATTGCGCTTCAGGCGTGCGGGTCACGATTCAGGAATTGGCTGAGGGGGTTCGCCAGTATTTTGGCAAGCCTGAACTAACTATCCAGTATGAGGAGTGGAAGCCAGGCGATATTAAAACGTTTGATGTGAGTAACGCCAAGATTAAATCGTTAGGGTTTGAGTTCCAGTATAATTTTGAGCAAGGGCTCCATAAAACGCTTGACTGGTCGAGGGAGTACTTTAGCTCGACAGCGAAGGATGCCCTACCTGTATAGGAATTCTCGCCCATGTTTGCGGATTTTGCCATTGTAGGTGCCGGGATTGTTGGCCTGACCATTGCCCGGGAAATCAGAAATCGATACCCTGACTGTTCTATTGTCGTGTTTGACAAGGAAGCTGCACTGGCCTCTCACGGGAGCGGAAGAAACAGCGGTGTTCTGCATTCGGGGATTTACTACCCGGAAGGCTCTCTCAAGGCTAAAGTCTGTGCCGAAGGAGCAAGGCTTTTAAGACAATACTGTATTGAACGGCATCTGCCATTACGCGAAGTGGGAAAGATTATTTTGCCGGTCAATGCTACGGATTATAGTCAATTGGATCTTCTACTGAATCGGGCTCGACACAATGGTGTTGAGGCTAAACGCGTGGACGCCGACCAATTGAGGACACTAGAACCTGATGCCCACACACTGACTGGCTCAGCCATTTTTATACCTAACACAGCCGTATTTGACCCTATTAATATTCTCCAGGCAATTGCTTCAGAATTGCAGCAGCAAAAAGTGGATATTTTAACGAGAACACCGGTTATTTCAATCAATCCGGTTCAGAAAAGCCTCCAGACGCCTTTGGGTAGTTATCATTATGGCTATCTGATTAACGCGGCTGGTCTGCATGCGGATCGGCTGGCTAAGCCTTTTGGTGTCGGTGAAAACTACCGTATTCTTCCCTTTAAAGGTTTATATTATCGTTTATCGCCTAATTCAAAATGTGATATCCGTCACCATGTTTATCCCGTACCTGACTTACGCGTACCTTTTCTGGGGGTTCATTTTACGCTGAGTCATTCTGGAACAGTTTATGTTGGCCCGACCGCCATTCCCGCTTTTGGGCGGGAGCATTACCAGGGTCTTTCCGGCCTGGATATGGTTGAGTCGCCTTCCATTCTGTACCGGATTTTCCAGCAGTATTTGAATAACCAGCAGGGGTTTCGGCATTTCACCCATCAAGAGGCGTTCCGCTTTCTCAAGCCCAATTTCGTCAAGGCCGCCCAGGCATTGGTTCCTGGCGTCACTTCAGAGGATCTGGTTGCCAGCCCTAAAGTCGGTATCAGAGCGCAGTTACTTGATACCAAGACGCTGTCCCTGGTTCATGATTTTGTTCTGGAAAAAGGCGAGCATTCCCTACACGTTTTAAATGCGGTTTCTCCCGCTTACACCAGTGCTATGTCGTTTGCAAGGCTGGTGGCAGAGCATATTGAAGCGTCTACAGTTTCCTCGTGTATGCAATCTATTGGTTAAATGGATCAAAAACAAGCGTTTGGTCATATTTCTGAAGAACGGCTTGGAAGTTCACGGGAATGGATTGTTCTTTCACGTGATATTGTGCTTTTTGGGGGTCAAAGCGAAACAGCTCCCTGTAAGGGATATTATTCCAAGGGCTTACGTTGCCTTGATATTGATTTGGTACCAGGATTGGTTTTACTAGTAATGAGAGGTAGCTTATTTGAGACTGTTCTCTTGTCGCAAGCCGATTTTTTGTTAAATAAAATAATGAACGGAGCAACCGGTCTTCTTCTTTACTCAGTCTATAATACTTGTCCAGACTGATTTTGTGGCAAAGCAGCCCAACTAGCCACATGCGGTTTAGTAGGATGGAGGGTTGGCCTAAATAGCTTTTTTCATATCCTCCGCTACCCTCTGGATTAAAAACGACAAATGGTTCTACCGTTTTTCCGTTTTTCAGATGAGCGGTTACACGATATAGATAGCGACCTAAGAAATGTTTGAAGGTAAAAGGTGACCAAAAACCAATACTCATCGTATACCGGTTAATGTCTCGAATAAGAGTCTTTCGGTTAAGACTGGTTAAATCTCTTTGCAATAACTTCAAAGGTTTGGGCAAGGGGGGAGAGACTACCCCAACTTTGCGAAAAGGGTAGGCGGCAACTGGATAATCCAGTCTTTCAGGAAGTGCAATCAGTAAAGTATAAAAAGAAAAATATGATAAAAATACAACCAGCACGCTTGCTAATATTTTTTGTAGATTTAGCCATCGTATCGGAAGTTTATTGAGTGATGCAGAATATAGGCCAGAATTAGCCAATTTTTGACTGATTATTGAGGGTAGTTTTCTATACTCGCTATCAAAGACTGGGAAAAGAATTCCGAACAGAGGCAGTGTTAACGCAAGCCCAACTGGCCCGATAGGATCAATTCTAAGTGGAAACGTGAAAAAAGCGTATGATCCAAAAATAATAAACAGGCTATGAAAGCGGGTTCTTTGAAAAAAGAATAAAGGGAGTCCCATGACTTGTAAACTCATTGCCAGGTAATTAAAGAAAACCATAAACGCTTGAACGTCAAGGACGGGGGAGACAAAATCAGGTTTCAGCCAAGGTTGTATCAGTGTGTAATAAAATCCCAGGCCATTTCGCCAGAAAGGGTCAAAAAATTTAGAAATTCCTGAAAAACACTCTAAAACCAGTAAGTTTAAAGCTAATAGATAAAAAGGCCAGGCCAATGTTCTATAAGGTGCTTTTGCTTTGAAAGCTGAAAAACATAGCGTTTGGTTGCTGTCCATAAAAAGCAGCCAAAAGGCTCCAATTTGCAATAAATTAGATCCAATAGAGGTGTCAAACAGTATGGGAGCGGCCAGCATACAATAAAATGCTGCGATTCTGGGATAGATCCCAAGCAATAAAGCAATCAAGGCAGCAAGCCAAGCGCTATGGCTGGCGTTAATCCAGAAAAGCTGATCGGCACTTGATCCGTACCACACAAAATCTGAAAGAGTAAAAGTACAGTATGCTACGGGAAGTGCAGCGAGCGCGTATAAAACTCTGTATAGTGCGGGAAAAAATGGGTGGACAGGCCTGGATATAAATTGCTCAAACCAAGAAAGCAACTTTGAAGTAAGAGTGGAAAAGAATCCCAATACCTTAAGCCCTCGGAATCGGAGTGTATTCATGGCGCCCTTATTTGCTTCAAAATACTATTTTTTAGTCTTCAGCAGCTTTTAAAAATATTATTTTTAGTTATTATTATCAAGTCAACAATTGATAAGATATGCAATGTTTAGCGCCAATTCTGAACTATCCAACGCCACTTCTTCTAGCCAGGGAGACAATTGGATACTATATGATGGTGATTGTTTTTTTTGTGATAATTATGTTAAGCTTTTGAAATTGAAGCAATCCATTGGTTTTGTTCGTTTGCTGAACGCCCGTGAAAACCCTCCTGAGCTTAGGATTGTTAAAGAAAATGGCGTTGATCTGAATCAGGGGATGGTTTTCCACTATAAGGGCGAGCTTTATCACGGGGCCCAATGTGTTCACATGTTGGCGTTACTCAGCAGCTCCCGAGGCTGGTTCAATCAATTCAACGCGTGGGTTTTTTCCCGGAAGTGGTTGGCGAGAATTCTATATCCAATCCTGCGTTTTGGGCGAAATTTGACACTTCGTTTGATGGGTAAAAATCTGCGCTTTGATAACGACAGGCCTCACTAAAAGTAGCTATCCATCGCAAAAAGCTTGTCTCTGAGGGTAATTTACTTGTTATTTGCATCCCCTTTATCCTAAAATAGCAGCTTGGTGACGCATAATTTAGCTATGGGTAACAAGAGTCAAGGGTGTTAATCTATGGAACTACAAGGCAAGCGTATTCTGGTGATTGGGGGGGCGGGCTTTATTGGCTCGCATATCGTCGATCAGCTTTTAGACAAAAATGTCAAGGAAGTCCTGATTTATGACAACTTTTTTCGGGGGCGGCTTGATAACCTAACCAAGGCCTTGCAAGACCCACGTTGTTCTATTTTCCCCGATGGGGGGGATATCCTCCATATAGATATTCTGAACAAGGCGATGGAGGGGATTGACGGCGTTTTTCACACGGCCGCAGTTTGGCTGCTCCAGTGTCATGAATACCCCCGAACCGCTTTTGATGTTAATGTGACTGGCTCTTTTAACGTAATTGAGGCGGCTATTAAAAACAAGGTCCAGCGTGTAGTTTATTCCTCCAGCGCTTCAGTATATGGGGATGCGGTCGATCTGCCGATGAGTGAGGAGCATCCCTATAATAACTTTACGTTTTACGGAGCCACCAAAATTGCTAACGAGCATTTTTTCAAGTCGCTGGGTCACCGTTATGGCCTGAGTAATGTGGGGCTTCGGTATATGAACGTTTATGGCCCCCGCCAGGATTATCAGGGTGCTTATATTGCGGTGATGCACAAGGTGCTTGACCGGATTGAGCAAGGCCTTGCGCCATTGGTTTATGGCGATGGCTCCCAATGTTACGACTTTATCGCTGTGGAAGACATTGCTCGCGCCAATATCTTGGCAATGGAGGCTGAGGGAAGTGGTCAATGCTACAACGTGGGCCGTGGAATCGGTACTTCAATTAAAGAGCTCACCGAAATCCTCCTAGAACTGAGCGGCTCTGATTTGCAAATTCAATATGAACCTGCTGGGCTGACTTTTGTTACCAACCGCATAGGTTGCCCCAAAGCAGCAGAGCGCGATTTGGGTTTTAAATGGTCTGTTGATTTGCATCAAGGTTTGCAACGATTAATTGATTGGCGTAATGCCGATAAAGCCGCAGTCGATGCCCGTCGCAACAAAACCCGAGAGCTGATTCATGGTCGCGCGTGATATTTTGCAAAAACGTAACGTTCCGATTGCACTGCCCAGCACCGGCCTAGAGGAATGGGAGGCGACGCGGGAGTGCTTTGAAACGGGCTGGCTGACTCAGGGGCCGAAAGTGGCCGCTTTTGAAAAAGCCTTTACATTGGCTCATCATGCCAAGCACTCGTTGGCGGTCACTTCCTGTACCACAGGTTTGCATCTTGCCCTTGCTGCCATCGGAATAGGTCCGGGAGACGAGGTGATCGTCCCTTCATTTACTTGGGTGGCCACCGCAAACATTGTGCTTCACTGCGGAGCAACGCCCGTTTTTGCAGATATTGATCCACTGACTTTTAACATAGACCCTTTAAGTGTTAAACAAAAACTGACAGAGCGAACCAAAGCGGTCATCCCTGTCCACTTGTTTGGTTTGTGCGCCGATGTGGATGCTGTTCGTTCGGTTTTGCCTGATGATGTCGCTATTATTGAAGACGCAGCTTGTGCGGCGGGTGCTGTCTATAAAGGCCGTAAAGCTGGAACGTTGGGACTGGCCGGTGTATTTTCACTGCATCCCAGAAAGTCTATTACGACCGGTGAAGGTGGCATGATTACCACGAATGATGATACGTTTGCTGAGCGTGCCGGAAAGATGCGCAATCATGGCGCGGAAATTTCAGAGGAGCAACGCCATGCTGGCCCTAAGCCGTATTTGCTACCGGAGTTTAACCTTTTAGGCTTTAATTATCGGATGACGGATCTTCAAGGCGCGGTTGGACTGGTTCAACTGGCAAAGCTGGATGGCTTTATTGAAGAGCGCCAGCGGTGGGCTGAGTATTACATGCGCGAATTGCAGCCGCTTGAATGGTTGCGCTTGCCGAAGGTTCCTGATGATTGTCGCCACGGCTGGCAGTCCTTTGTCTGTTATATTGACCCTGAAAAAGCTCCCGCATCCAGGAATGATTTGATGGAAAAACTTCAAGCGCAAGGTATTTCCACGCGGCCAGGGACACATGCGGTTCATATGCTTGGGTATTATCAGCAGCGCTTCGGTACAAAACCTGAAGATTGCCCGGCAGCTTGTGATGCTTATCTGCAATCGCTTGCTATTCCATTGCATAACCGTATGACGGCAGAGGATTACCAGTACGTTGTAGAAGTTTTGAAATCTTTATAAGCGTCTGCGAGTAGGTCAATATCGGCCTCTTCTTATTTACAGGCGCCTCTGGTTTTTATGTTCAAAGTATTTAACTTTAAAGAGTAGAGCATCAGATTGCATGTGCGGTATTACGGGCATATTTAATCGAAACGGGGAGCCGGTATCTCCTGTTATCCTGCGTCGAATGACGGATACCATTGCGCACCGGGGGCCCGATGGGGAGGGGTTTTATACGGATAGTTTTCTGGGGCTCGGGCATAGGCGTCTGGCGATTATTGATCTCTCTCCTGCTGGTCATCAGCCGATGGTAACGCCTGATGGCCTGTATGCGATTGCATACAACGGAGAAGTTTATAACTTCAATGCGCTTCGATTGGAGCTGGAAGCTCTGGGGCATCACTTTCGCTCCCGAACTGACTCGGAAGTTGTTTTGCACGCTTATGCCGAGTGGGGTGCAAAATCTGTCGAGCGCTTTAATGGTATGTTCGCCCTGGCTATCTGGGACAGGCAGCGCCAAGAATTGTTTTTGGCTCGGGATCGTTACGGCATCAAGCCACTCTATTATACCCAGGCGGGTTCTGCATTTCTGTTCGGCTCCGAAGTCAAGGCTTTGCTTGCCCACCCTGCCTGCCAGAGCAAGCTAGACAAGCAGGCACTGTTGGAATACTTTACATTTCAAAACTTCTTCACTCCCCGCACGCTTTTTGAGAATGTTCACCTGCTTCCGCCCGGATGCCATATGCGGATTTCGCTTGGTCATGATACGTCCCCAACCCCGGTTCGCTATTGGGACTATTGCTTTGAGGAGCCTGAGAATCCGGCGAAGGAAGAAGAATATATTGAAGAGCTGGACAGGCTTTTCCGTCAGGCTGTCAATCGGCAACTGATCAGTGACGTGCCGGTGGGGTCTTATCTGAGCGGTGGCATGGACTCTGGTACGATTACCGCCCTGACCGCTTCTCAAATGGATAACTTGATTACCTTTACTATCGGCTTTGATCTGAATTCGGCTTCTGGATTGGAGCTTGCTTATGATGAGCGCAGCAAGGCTGAGCATATGTCCTACCTGTTTCACACTGAACATTACGAAATGGTTCTAAAAGCCGGTGATATGGAGCGCGCATTGCCCCGGATGACCCGCCATATGGAAGAACCGCGCGTCGGGCAAAGCTATCCTAACTTTTACGCGGCTCAACTTGCCAGCAAGTTTGTCAAGGTGGTGCTGTCGGGTGCGGGTGGTGATGAAATGTTCGGTGGGTATCCATGGCGCTATTATCGAGCCGTTGTTAATTCTGACTTTGAAAATTATATTGATAAATATTACGGCTTTTGGCAGCGCTTGATTCCCAACCGCGAGCTGCAAAAGATTTTTCAGCCGGTTTGGTCAGATATGCAGCACGTTTGGACGCGCGATATTTTTAAAAACGTGTTTGCCGAGCGGGAGGTCAAGCTGACCCGTCCGGAAGATTACATTAACTATTCTTTATATTTTGAAACCAAGACGTTTCTCCATGGATTGCTGGTGGTTGAAGACAAGCTCAGCATGGCGCATGGGTTGGAAACAAGGGTTCCTTTTTTAGACAATGACTTGGTTGATTTTGCCATGCGGCTTCCTGCTCGTCTTAAGCTGGGGAATCTGGCCGAAGTGGTCGCCTTGAATGAAAATGATATTTCAGGGGAGAGTAGTAAGTATTTTCAGCGCTCCAGGGATGGAAAACTGATTATGCGAAAAGTCATGAGCAAGTATATACCGGATGAAGTGACCAATCGTGTGAAACAAGGTTTCTCCGCGCCGGATGCCAGTTGGTTTAAAGGTGAAAGCATCGATTACGTCCGAGAAAAGCTCTTCAGCAAGCGTGCCCGGATATATGAGTTCATGGATCCTTTGGCTGTTCAAGATATCGTCCAGCAACATTTGGATGGAAAACAGAACCGTCGTTTATTTATATGGTCACTGCTCAATTTTGAACATTGGTGCGAGCATTTTTTAGATGCCTCACACCCTGCGGCTAGTAATTTATCTTCTCCATCAAGCCAGACTAATGCGTTACATCTTTCCTCTATTTAATCGCCAGCGTAAAGGTAGCTTTATATCAATTTTTTACGATGCAGAACCTTTTATGCAAAATCCAGATATGCAGTTCAAAAGTTTTCAAGTAAGCACTTCTTTTTCTTCGCTGACAGGTGAGGTGAGTAACAGGCTTTTATTATTGATAAAGCAGAATAGGCAACCTATCGTCTTTTTTGCTTTATTTGTGTTGCTTTCAGCTATATTTCACTTCTGTAAGTCCTATGTCTTTGCTTTAAAATCATACTTGTCTATTTATGTCGTTTTTTCGATAACGTTGATTTTATCTATTGTGGGCAGGAGGATATTTTATCGTGAAACTCCTGAAATATTTTCAACTCCCTTACGGACAGTGACGCTTATTTTCGCGATCTTGGCCTTGGTTAATTCCATCGGTATTTCTTCACCTTACTCAGGGTTGACCGAATTGGACATCATTCTCTACTATACGATGCGCGGCCTGACCTTTTTGGCAGGCATTTTGGCACTGTTTCGCCCTTCTTTCGTGCTGATGGTGTTTATCGGTTATACATGTCTGGATTCTTTTGCGACTCTTTTCTATGAAGTTACACGGCCGGCGACAGACTGGGCAAGTATATGGGAGTATGCCACTTTTTCATGTATGGCCTTATTTGGGGTAATCGGATATAACCGAGCTCTTACGGCGTGGGCTTCAAGGAGAGACGGGAAATGGAAACGATATGCCATTGATTCATTCTCCTTCCTGGAATTTATAGCGTTTATGATGGTTGCGGTTCATTTTTCCAATTATTTTTATTCTTTTTGGCAGAAAATTGTTTTAAACGGAGGTGCGCTCAGCTGGGTTCTTGAAAATCCCACTTATCTCAATTTTGTGACTTCCGATCTTCGAGGGCGCTGGCCATTCAATGATTTTGGCGTATTTAAAGAGCCTGTTTACGAATTATTCAGATTAACAAATATTCCTGGTAACTTATTTGTTTTTGCAGCACAAGCCATTGTTCTGCTTGCTTTTTTTCGGACAAAATTTATCGTCTGGCTTTCTGTAGTTTATGATGCGATGCATCTATTAATTTTTTTGGCTGCAGGCATACTCTTTTACAAATGGGTTGCTCTCAATTTGGCTATCGCTTATACGTTTAAAAGATTTGATAGTAGACGAACTATCCCGCTTGCCACCAAAATTCTGGCTACCCTTACGATTCTAATTGCCCCCCTGTTTTTTACCGTCTTTAAGCTGGGGTGGTATGGAACCAATGGGTTTCACAATATCAAGATTGAGGCTATCAACAAAAGCGGTCAAATGGCCGAAGTTCCTCCCTCATTTTGGATGGCTCATTCCTACGTTATTTCCACAGGCGATTATGCCTTTGATATGGGCCCTTCATATCCTTATCGAGGGGGCGGCACCCTGGATTATAAGTTAGCAAAGCCTTCCTGGAATTGTAGCTTGAAGCCCATTCCTCCTGATGAAAAATTAAATCGCTATGCATTCAAAAAAGCAATAATACATTCTAAGGCAAACCTGGAGCATATGATTCGAACTCACCATGATTTTGCTCTGGAGAACCTCAGCTCCAAAGGTCAATATAACTCGCTACATATTGATCATGTGTGGTATAGTCCGAGCTATTTCAGGGCTTTTAACACCTTGGATTTGAAGCAAGTGGTTGCATATAAGGTCACTTCCTACACGGCCTGTGTTACAAAGGAAGAATATCCTTACCAGGTGGATTACAAGAAGCAAGGTCAGCTTCTAGTTGAACTGTAATGTGGAAAAGTAAGCCAGGAAAGCTTTTTTACTTGTTTGTCTTACCCGTAACTCTATGGGATAATAAAGGCTTAAGTCAGCTTAAATATGATGGGTGCGCATGAAGGTCGTTCTTCTCTCCCCGGAACTGGCGGATGCCTATGAGGGTTTTCTGAAAGAGGAGCCTGATGCTCTACTGTACCATTCTCTGAGGTATAGGAGTTTTTTGGAGGCGTTGTTGGGAGCAAGCTCAGAATATTGGCTGGTGCTTGACAATGAAGACCAAATCGCGGGAGTTTTGCCGCTGATGCGAGCCTCTGGTAGCTTAGGGGATGTTTTGAACTCACTTCCTTACTATGGGAGTAATGGTGGGATTCTGGCTAGTTCAGTCCAAGCCGAAGACAGTTTGAGGCAGCACTACAATCAACTAATCCTTGCTGAAACCGTTGCCGCTGCGACACTAATTGCCAATCCGATGAAGAGTGCGGGGCAGGTGGAGGGGCTATCTCACACGGTGACCGATTATCGTATTGGCCAGCTTACATCGCTTAAAAATCAAAGTATTGAGAGCCTTTTAGGATATTTTGATGGTTCCACCCGTCGCAATATCAAGAAAGCGGAACGCTCCGGTGTTACGGTCAGTATAAACAATACCGCTTGGTCGTTTTTAGAAGAATGTCATCAGGAGAATATGGCTTCTATTGGTGGTAATGCCAAGAGCCATCAGTTTTTTCAGTTGGTGCCCCGTTATTTTCGTGCCAACCATGATTACAAGTTGTACGTGGCCGAAATAGAGGGTAAACCTGTCGCAGGGCTTTTACTATTTTACTACAATCAGGTGATTGAATATTACACACCGGTTATCCGTCAGGATTACAGAACGGAACAGCCGTTAGCATATCTTATATTTGAAGCAATGAAGGACGGGCTTCAGCAAGGTTATCACTGGTGGAACTGGGGTGGAACCTGGCCCACGCAGGAGGGCGTGTATCGCTTCAAGAAAAAATGGGGCGCCCAGGACTTAAAATATATGTATTACGTTCAAATCAATAATCCCGCATTATACGAACAATCTCCGGAAGAATTGTTACGCGAATATCCGGGGTTTTACTTGCTTCCGTTTGAAGCGCTTAAATCCACTAAAGAGAAAGTTTCCCTATGAGTCAGAAAGTTGTTATTTTTGGAACCGGTAGTCAAGCGGATGTCGTTCAGTTTTATCTTACGCACGACAGTGATTATGAAGTGGTTGCATTTACGGCCAGTGAGCGTTTTGTGACGGTAGAGACATACCGGAATTTACCGTTAGTGGCGTTTGAGGAAATCGAAAAACGTTATCCCCCTGCAGACTATAAAATGTTTGTTGCTGTGGGGTATGCGGAATGGAATAAAGTGCGGGAGCGTTTTTACAATGAAGCCAAAGGTAAAGGTTATGAACTTATTACCTACATTAACTCCAAAGTCACTCATTGGGGAGATGCCGTGATTGGGGACAACTGCTTTATTTTGGAAGATGTTACCTTGCAGCCGTTTGTTAAAATCGGCAGTAACAATATTATCTGGAGTGGTAATCATATCGGGCATCATTCAACCATTGGTAGTCACTGTTTTATTACCTCTCACGTTGTAGTTTCCGGTCACGTTAATGTGGGTGATCGTTGTTTTATCGGTGTGAATGCCACATTAAGGGATAATATTCAAATCGCGGCAGATACTGTCATTGGTGCTGGCGCGTTGATTCTGAAAAATACAAAATCCGGTGAGATATATGCTGGTGAAAGAACCAAGCCGATGCCCCGCAAGACAACAGTCTAGCTAGAAAGAAATTTGACAGATCATGCATTTGGATGAAATTGCAAATTTATACTCTAATAATTTTAAGGAGATGGGTGTTTCTGCCAAAAGTGTGGGCTGGCCTACAGAGGCTTCGCAATTGCTTCGCTTCCAGAAGCTGTCCGAGGTGATGAGCGACCTCGCTGAGGCGGAGAAGGTTACGGTGAATGACCTTGGCTGCGGATATGGGGCGATGTTTGACTATTTGGATGCCTATCCACGGATCAGCCTGGATAAATTTTACGGATACGACATAAGTCCGGAAATGCTTCATGCTGCACGTACACAAGTCTCTGATTCGCGAGCGGTTTGGCTTGATAAATCGAAGCTTGAAACCAAAGCCGACTTTTCATTTGCTTCCGGGATCTTCAATGTCCGCTTTGAGACTGACACTGAAAAATGGGAAGTTTATGTTAAAGAGATGCTGGATAATCTGAACGAGTTTTCAGCACATGGTTTTGCTTTTAACATCCTCTCCACATATGTGGACTGGCAAGAACCCCATTTATATTATGCCGATCCTATGTCTTATTTTCACTACTGTAAACAACGGTATTCAAAAAAAATCGCTCTGTTGCACGACTATCCTTTGTATGAATGGACACTTCTTGTTAAAAAATAAGCTTGAAGCCCATAATGTTACTTTGCCAATGATTGAGTGGCAGAAGTTAGGTTGTCTGTTTCAGGCTTCTGGCCAGTATCCATGGATGCAAAGCCACACGGCTGTCCCTATTCCATTGCAGATTGGAGAGAGTCGTTTTAGGATTTTTTTTGGAACCCGAAATCAATACCAATCTGCCCAAGTGGGCTATGTTGACATTGATATTGAGAATCCGAGGTCACCCCTTGGAATCTCCAAACAGCCGGTTTTGACGGCTGGCCCACCGGGATACTTTGATGATAATGGCGTTTATCCCGGTTCGATTATCCAGGGCAATGATCAGTTATTGTATATGTATTATTCTGGACGAAGTAACGGCACTGCCCCTCTCTACTACATGGCTATTGGACTTGCGGTTAGTGAGGATGCTGGGAAGAGTTTTCATAAAGTTCGTAAAAGCCCCATACTGGGTCGCAGCGAAATAAATCCCTGGATGGTTTCCACACCATGCGTTTTACGTAATGGGACGTTATGGCAAATGTGGTATCTTTCGGGTCTTGGCTGGGAGGGGGAAAAATCTTTTTATCATATTAAATATGCAGAATCTTCTGACGGTATTATTTGGGAACCGCATGATAATGTTTGTATCCCATTGGATGCAGATACTACCAATGTGGCTTCTCCAAGTGTTATTTGGGATAACAACCGTTACCGGATGTGGTATTCTTATATAAAGCGTGGGCAAGGATATCGTATCGGCTATGCCGAGTCTGAAGATGCTGTGAATTGGTCGCGGATGGATTCACAAGCTGGAATTTCCTTATCGCCTACTGGTTGGGATAGCACATCTATGGCCTACCCTAGTGTGTTTAGTTATAGCGGAAATAAATATATGGTATACAGTGGTAATGGCTTCGGGCAAGGTGGTGTGGGTTTGGCTATTGCAAAATAACGTTTTGTGGATGAGAAAAAATAAATTTTCTTAGATTGATATTGAAAAATGTTTTCAAGGTTGGAGTTTCTATGACGGAAGAGTTTATAAAAGCTTATTTTCAAAACTTATATGCTGTGATTAAGCGACCTAAGTTACTAAAGCAGCATTTTAATCAGTTTTATCAACATAAGTATTCTTTATATCATCAATTGGCAAGCCAGCCCGATTTTCCTGGTAACTTGAAAAATATGATATATTCGGACGCTTCTTGTTATGGAAGTGTTTTTTCAGGAGTAAAGGCTTGGCAAAAAAAATGGGAAAACTCAAAAGGTCAAAGAATTTTACTGGTTGCCCCTAAAGATTATTCTGGTTCATTTATGAAATGGGCAATCGCTATCAATCATTACACTCCTTATGCTGCACGTTTGGTGGTTGGTCAAACTCATCAATTTGGTTATCATGTCGATTTGGTTGTTCCCTTTAAAAATACAAGGATATGGGATAGGGCAGCCAGGCTTTTTGAAGAGGCCGATATAATCCATGTCAAGGACGAGCTGTATTGGTTTGATTCTCAGCATGAACGTCAGATGCTTTCACTTTATGCTGACTTTATGAACTACCTGATGAAGGACTTCAGTATTAATCTAAAGCCAAAAGTATTTACGCATTATGGTGGATATGCCCGGAAATTTAAAAATAACCCGGCTTATATTGATTTTGTCCAATCATTCGATGCCCGCGTTGCGATGACACCCGACTTGAACTATGAATGGTTTAACGGTTACTTTATCACCCATTCCATTAACACTCTTGAATATGAATATAGCTGGCAGGACAATAACCGGATTTGCCACTCGCCATCTACGAAGTCAAGAAAAGGGACGGATCAGTTTCTGCAAGCTGTGAGTCAGTTGGAAAACTTTGAACACTGGAATCTGGACTTAATCCAAAATGTTTCCCATAAAGAATGTATTGTCCGCAAAAGTCAGTCCTCTCTTTTCTTTGATCAGGCTGGCCAGGAGTCGCTCAAATCGCTTGGCACGGATGATGTGATTGGCTTTTATGGAAACTCTGCACTGGAAGCCATGGTTTATGGTATTCCAACAATCGCTCATGTTTCTCAGCAGGCAATTGAAGGTGCTGAGCGTGCCGGAAAAGATTGGCGTTTGTGTCCAGTCATAAATGCACCTCCTATGGATGCTGCTGGCATGCAAAAAAGTATTCAGCAATTTATTAATATGGAGAGTGAGCAGCGTCGGGAGCTGTCCATTCAGACGAGGCGCTGGGTAGAGCAACACCATAGTTATGAAGTCAACGCTGAAGAATTGGCAAGCGTTTACTCAAGTCTTCTACAAAGAAACAAAACACCTTTGCAAGAAGGCCAACTTGTAAGTTCTTCTTTTTAATTTGTGGGGCTCTATCCTGTTGAAGTCATTAATGGTTGCTCATCATCAAGAGCTTCATTATCATTTCCCTGCTGGATCAGATAAAGCTTCCGATACACCCGCCCATTATTCATGAGTTCGTGATGGGTGCCTTCTTCCATAATCAAACCGTTATCCACCACAAGGATTCTATCCGCATTGCGGATACTGGATAAACGATGGGCAATAATAATGACTGTACGCTCTTGCATTAAAGATTCAAGCGCTTTATGCACGATCGCTTCGGCTTCATTGTCTAAGGCGCTGGTCGCTTCGTCCAGAATGACAATTGGAGCATTTTTTAAGATGGCACGGGCAATTGCCACGCGCTGGCGTTGTCCACCGGAAAGTAAGACGCCACGCTCGCCTACAGGTGTTTCTAATCCTGCGGGTAAAGTTGCGATGAAGTCTTTGAGATAAGCTTGTTCAAGGGCTTTCCAGAGATCCTCATCAGTTGCTTGAGTATTGCCGATTAATAGATTTTGCCGAATAGTTCCTTCAAACAGGAAGTTTTCTTGCTGTACTGTGGCAATATTGTGCCGAAGCGAGTGGAGTGTATACTGATTAATATTTTTACCGTCAATTAATATTTCGCCCCCTAGGTTGACGTTGTAAAAACGCGGTAAAAGGTTTGCGATAGTCGACTTACCCGAACCTGATTTCCCCACTAACGCTATTTTTTCGCCTCTTTTGATTTTAAAACTAACTTGTTTTAAAACGGCATTATTTTCTCGGTATGAGAATGTTACGTTTCGAAATTCGATGCTATTTTCGATAGATTTGAGTTTGATTGCACCTGAATCATCTGCTACTAAAGGCTTGGTATCCATACACTCAAAAATTCGAGAAGCTGCCAGCAGTGAAAACTGGGTGTTTAAGAGCGAGCCTCCCAGATTCTTGATGGGTTGGTATAGCATAATCAGGGCTGCAATAAACGCTGTGAACGTACCGGCTGTCAATTCTTTGGATTGCACCATGTTACTGCCCTGCCAGATGATAACGGCAATACCGATGGAGGCAATCAGGTGCATTGACGGCGTTAACCATCCTTGAGCCTTAATCCGTTTCATATAGCGATCAAAAACGAACCGTTGAAGTTTTTGATATTGGCTTACCCGGTGTTTTTCATGGTTAAAGCCTTGAATTACCCGAATTCCGTTATAAGTTTCCGTATAAAAAGAAATCATATTTCCCGCAGCTTCGGTCATTTCACGGGAAACCATTTTGATTATTTTGCGTATATGTGTGGTGGGGTATAACATGCAAAGCATTATGGTAATGGCGATAATGGCCAGCTTCCACGACATTGTTAGTAAAACGCCGCACAGGAAAATGCCAGAAAAAAAGCGGGTTAAAATTTGTTTGGAATTGTCCAACAAATTTGTTTGAAGGCTTTCGGGATCCCGATAGTACCGACTCACTACCCAGCCGGAATTAGAGGTGTCAAATAGCTGAACATCATTCGTTTGTAACTGGTTGAACAGGTCAAATCGGACGCTGTTCATAATCCGGTAGCCTAACCAGCCGTTCAAGTATATTGAGAAATAGTTTAAAAGACCCTGTAACATCGTAAAAGCCACGATGAAAATTGGGACATACATCAAGTTTCCAGAACTTGAAGATGTTCCCTGGAGTCCATCCACATATGGCTTTAAGGAATATGCGATTAAGCCGTCTAAACTCCCAATCGGGATTGTAATCAAGACGGCGGCCAGGACTCGCCACTTGTAAGGGCTGATATAGTTATAAAGCCTTAAATATAGTTGGCTTACGGAATAACTTCCGTAAAGATTACCTTTTTTATCATGTGGCGGCCTGTTGAGATACTCAAATATTGATTGTTTAATTTTCGTAATCATAAAATAATTCTGCAACTTTGTATTTTTAATATTAAAATGGGTGCAGCCATTGAAAAGTCTGTATAAGTTATGGTTATTATCGCATAGACATATTTATTGCTTTCAACTTAAATTTATAAAGACATTTAATTGTCATAACAGCTCCGATTTTGCCAGGTTAAATTGTTTTAATAATTTAAATAACAAGGAGCAATTTCTTGATACAAAAGATTTTGGCAGAAATTAATATTTTTCGCCGTCTCAAAAAAGCCCGCCAGCACATAAAAAATTTGGAAGCTGACAATCGACTGCTACAAAGCTATCTGCAATGTGCCACGAATCTGCATACCAACCATTATGGTAGCTTTACTCCTGGAGATACAGTATGGGATGAGAAATGGAACAATGCAAAAGGTAAACGAGTTTTATTTTGTGCAGCCAAAGATTTTTCGGGCTCCTTTTATAAATGGGCCGACGCTGTTAATCGCTATACGGCATATGCGGTTCGCTTAGTCACGTGTGAACTCCACGCTTATGGCTATGAATATGATTTATTGGTACCGGCTTATCTTTTAAGTGAGTCTCTCTATAAAGGAAAAAGTAACCAGTTGAAGTCTCATGATGATTGTTTGAAATTGGCTACTCAAGCAAACGTGATTCATTTTAAAGATGAAAAGAACTTATTTTTAAAAGATGAAAATCACTTGATTTCAAAATTGCACGATTTGGCTTTGGGGCATCGGATTCCAACTGTTTTTACTCATTACGGCGGCTATGCCCGAAAATTTAAAGATGATTTAGTTTATCAGCAACTGGTGAACTCATTTGATGCCAGAGTTGCCATGACGCCTGATCTTAATTACGATTGGTTCAACGGCTACTATATTCCTCATTCAATCAATACCGAGTTTTTTAATTATCTATGGGAAGATAAGCAACTCATTACGCATTCGCCTTCTATAATGTCCAGAAAAGGCACAGAAGCTTTTGAGCACGCGGTTAGTAAATTTTTAACCCAGTATCCGGACTGGCAATATAAACGCATCCATAATGTTAGTTACGAGGAATGCCTTGCGCAAAAACAGAAATCGGGCTTATTTTTTGATCAGGCAGGGCAAGAGAATATAAAACAACTCGGCGTAAAGGATGTTATTGGCTGGTATGGGAATTCAGCAATCGAAGCGATGGTATTTGGCATCCCCACAATCGCGCATCTCTCTGATTCTGCGTTTGCGGGAGCTGAGCGGGCGGGCAAAGATATCCGAAAAAGTTGTCCTATTATCAACACAGGTGTTTCTCAAATCGATATGGAAAACACCCTAAAGATTTTTCAAAAGATGTCTTCAGCCGAACGAAAAGCATTGTCTTTAAAAACGCGGCAATGGGTTAATGATTTTCATAGTTATCCGATTAATGCGAATGAGCTGGCATCAGTTTATGACCAATTGATTAATCTACAAAAGATGGCTTAATTATCGGTTCAGAAACGCTTGAACCGCTTTGTTATAAACCTCGGGATTGTCTAACATCGCCACATGTTTTGCATGGGGTACTTCAAACTGCTCCCGATAACCCCCTACATGATCGTAAATATATTTGAAATATCGCCTTGGAAATAAATCATGCGCGCCGTATATGATCAACACCGGTGAGAGAATCTCCGCCAGTTTTCCGACATAGGGCGGGTAACCGGTTTGCAGGGTGAGGCAGGCGGCAGCATAAGGACTGGCCTTGGATTCCAATCGCGTTAAAAAATCATTATGGGCCATCGTCTGAAGGGGCATGGCATTAAGTAGGGCCACTGCCCGCTGTTTACCCAGTATTAGTGCAAGCCCGCTCATCAAAAGGACGCTTGACAACAGTAGCAGCATTTTGGGCCAGGCCCAGGGTAGCCATGGGGGCGTAATGCCACCCACCGGCCCCTGTAATATGAGGCTCGACACGCTTGCGGGATACTGCAAGGCATAATAGAGAATCACCGCACAGCCCATGGAAAGTCCCATCAGGTGGGCCGTTTTAATCTCTAGAGCATTCATCACTTCGGCCAGAATGGCAGCGTAATATTCCATGCTATGGAATACGCGGGTGCCGGACTTCCCATGGCCCGGAAAATCCAGAAGCAGAACACGGAAATGGTCCTGAAAAGCCGGTACGGTTAGTTTCCAAATTTCCGTATTTGAACCAAGCCCATGGAGCATGACAAGCCATGGGCCATTTTGACCACGAACCTCATAATAGACTTTCAGACCGGACGTACTGTTTAAAAAGGGCATTATCTTAACCTGGCAGACGGTTTAGGCTTGATGAGTATACGTATCTCGGGTTACTTAGCTCTTAGGCTATTCTTCGATGGATTTGGAAATAGCGCTTAAGTGTTGTCGGAAGGTAAAGTCTTTTTTAATTTCCCGCTGCTTTAAATACGCTTGAAACTGAAACTGTTCGCGCAGCGTTATTCCTTGTATCGCATCCATCGACTGTTTTTTCTCGGTGGTTTGAATGTTTCTGGCCGCACTGACCACTTCTGCCACATGGGCAGTTTCAATAAAAATAACCCCATCGTCATCGGCAAACGCTGTATCGGAAGGGTTGACTTTAAAGTTGCCAAAACAGGCGCTGGTAAGAGCCTCTGGCTCCCGAGCATCCAGGCGGGTAGGGCCCGTTGGGCAGGCGCCATAAGAAAAAATGGGTAAGCCGATCTGTAACAGCTCATGCGTATCGCGATGCAGACCCCTGACCACGATGGCTTGCATTCCCGCATGTTTTGCCTCCAGTACGACTAGATCCCCTATACATGCTTCATCCAAGCGATTGCCGTTATCAATGATCAGGATACCTCCTTGCGGTAGATTAGACTCCAGTACTTCGAGAAAAATGTCGACACTTCCATAATGACGAACCGGGATGACAGGCCCGGAAACCATCGTTTCAACTGGCACAATAGGCTTGATGGCGTAAGGTGCCATTCTAAACGGGAGCTTTAATCTCATGCAGGCATCTGTCAGATGAGCAGTTGCGATTGTTTGCCCTGTTTTTGTGTCCGATGTGGCGAAAATTGACATATGAATACACCTCAATTGTAGTTAAACATACTTAGGTTCCGCAAAAAGTCTGATAAGCTGCTCCGCCCGGGTCAGGCGGCAAGCGATATTGATTATTTTCGGGTAAATCCGCATACGGTGTTTTCAAAACGGTCAAAAGATTTTCCATAACGGTAAGATCATTATTCTCGGCCGCTGCCTGAAGCGCTTCTTCCACCCGGTGATTGCGCGGGATAACACAAGGATTATGCGTCCGCATCAGTGTAAATGCCTTTTCCGGTGTTTCTGGCTGTCGTGCCAAGCGGGACTGCCAGAGCGAATACCATGCTTTGAAATCCTCGTCCTGAAAAAACGATTTTTCATTTAAGGTGTTTGAACACAGCGCTCGAAACGTGTTGGTATAGTCTGCTTGAGACGCACTCATCCAGGTGAGTAAACGTTCAATCAGGGTGGCATCGTCGCTTTCCTGCGTGAAAAGCCCAAGCTTTGCTCTCATCCCGTTAAGCCAATGGCGCTGAAATACTTCTGGGAAGCTTAAAATGACATTCTCCGCCATTTTCTGAGCTTCTTCCTGCCCTTGCTTTTCATTCAGTAAGGACAGTAAAGGTAAAAGTGTTTCGGCAAAACGGGCAAGGTTCCACTGGGCAATAGGTGGCTGATTGGCATAAGCGTAACGACCGCCGCGATCAATAGAGCTAAAGACAGTGGCGGGATGGTAGATATCCATAAACGCGCAAGGCCCGTAATCGATCGTTTCCCCACTAATAGCCATATTGTCCGTATTCACCACGCCGTGGATAAAGCCAACCATCTGCCATTTTGCCACCAAGACAGCCTGCCGTTCCATAACGCTTTGCAAAAATGCAAGATAGGGATTATCCGCTTCCAGCAATTCGGGGTCATGCCGTTTCATCGCGTAGCGGGTGAATGCCCTGAGTGTTTCAATATCCCCTCGTGCGGCCAAATATTGAAAAGTGCCCACACGAATATGGCTTTCGGCGATTCTTGTCAGAATGGCACCGGGCAGGCTTGTGTCTCGATAGACTTGCTCTCCGGTGCTAACGACGGCCAGGCTGCGCGTTGTAGGAATGCCGAGAAAATGCATCGCTTCACTGATGATATACTCCCGAAGCATCGGCCCGAGAGCCGCCCGTCCGTCTCCCCCGCGAGAAAAAGAGGTTGGCCCCGCGCCTTTTAATTGAACGTCAAAGCGTTTTTGCTCAGGGGTTATCTGCTCACCCAAAAGAATAGCCCGTCCATCACCCAGCATTGTAAAATGCCCGAACTGGTGGCCTGCATATGCCTGTGCAAGCGGTTCAGCGTTTTCAGGAAGTTGGTTGCCCGAAAATACAGCTGCCCCATGATCGCCATCCAACTGCCTCGCGTCAAGCCCAAGCGATTCGGCAAGTGCATGGTTGAATACCACTATTTTAGGCTCTAACACCGGCACTGGATTTTGTCTTGCGTATAACGCCTCGCTGAGGCGGGCGTAGGTGTTATCGAAACGCCAGCCGGTCGTTTTTGAATGGGTGATGGCATTCATGGTGAAGCCCTTTCCCGGGTAAACATCGAACGTTATTACAATAGCACGGCTGTATTGGATGCCACTATTAACCGCTAACCGCAGGTTCTCTTATTATTGGGCACAGCTCTCTCTTAGTATGGTTTGCGGAGAATAGAGGGCTTAATCTCCGCATAAAATAATGGGAATAATTTGCTTTTGTGGAGAGTACGGAGTATTGGCTTGTCCCTCAATATATTCATGAACGGCAGCGAGATATTCTTAACCGTCTGCTGGACGGTTTTGAGGGAAACCTGACAACGTCCAAGTGGGCCAAGATTACCCAGTGCTTTCAGGACAATGTATACCTGGATATTCTGAATCTGATGGAGCGGGGGATTCTGCTTAAAAACGCTGCCGGTGGACGCAGTACCAGCTATTCGATGATTAAGTTTGAATCTTGAAAATAACAACAGCGCGATTGCCCGATCGGTAGTTTCTTTATCATGATCCCCACAGTTTATACAGACTAAATCCCCGTTCAAGTTTGCGGTCTGTGTTCATTTTTTCTTACTTCAATTTGGGAAGAAATGGTCGGACCGACAGGATTTGAACCTGCGACCCCTTCCACCCCAAGGAAGTGCGCTACCAAGCTGCGCTACGGCCCGAACCAATTTCGATTTACATTATAGGTTGAAGAAATGCACGGTTCAAGCGTTTGATTTTATTCCCTCCACTAAAAGCACTTAATAGATGTTTATTAAATTTTATAATATTTAGTTAGCGTTTTTTCCTGGCATTGGACGCTAGCCCGGAATCGGCTACAATGGGTCAATACAGTAGTCCATCACCTGAGAGAACATGAGAGTTTAGCGATTTGATGCCTTGGGGACTATGGCATGCCATCCATTCCAGGGTTTTACAACCCGTCACACGTCTTGGCGCAACGCTGGTCGAAACCTGGCGCGCCTGGACGCTTCCGGTTGAGCAACTACAAGGTCTGCCCCTTGAGGGGCGCTATTACCGACGGGAAGGACAGTGCCACCAATGCGGTGATTGCTGCGAGAATATCTATTTAATCCACGGCGGAGAAGCGCTTCAGTCTGAAGCCCAGCTTCTATCACTCAAAGCTGAAAACAGTGACTACGCTTCTTTTGTCCCCATGCCCCAAACGCCGGATGAATTGGTGACCTACGGCTTGAAAGTCCGTTGCGAGCATCTTCAGCCCGACAGGCGCTGTGGTATTTATGAAAAACGCCCCTCTTTTTGCAGGCGCTATCCCAGTGAGGAAATCCTGCTTAAAAGCGGCAAAATGTCTGAGAACTGTGGTTTCCGCTTTACGCTCAAGCGCTCGTTTACGGATGTCTTAAGCCAAACGCCCGTTTTAACGTCCAACCCATCCCCAACGTCAGAAGTCCAAATTTAAACTAAAAAAAAAATTCAGCTTAAAAAGTTCACGCGGTTTGTTATTGGAGAATGTATCGTCAGTATGGCCAGTCACCCTTCCGGCGCTCATCAGCCATCTGCCCTCAAGGGCCTGCTTCCCGGCAAGCTTAGGGAAGCGTTTGATACGGCGCCGCCAGCCATTCTGCTAGGCCGGGCCTGGCAGCTTTGCCGCACGTTTCCAAAAGAATCCTTCCAGGCGATGTTGCCCGCCATAATCCTTATGATGATTCAGGCTTTGGCATCTGCATTGTTTACCTTGCTCTGGCAAAAACCGTCTCCCGAAAAATCCTTTGAGTATTTGTTATTGGCTATGGCTCTTGGCGGCCTTAATGTCGTCTGTGGCATGTTATCGGTTGCCGCGTGGGTGGTCAGCTTTGTGGTGCTTGCCCGTTTTTATTTCAGCGCTTTGCTGTTTGAAACGCCTTACAGCATCAAGTCCTGTTATCGCTACGTTGGCGATCAGATTGGGACGCTGATAGGCTATGCCGTTTCCTGGTGTACGCTGTTCGCGATTTTTGTGACAAGCGATATTTTCCTGCTGTTTTTAATTGGTCTTCTAAGCGGGCTGTTGTTTTCTACGCTTCGGCTCATTCACGTCAGCCCCTGGGTGTCGATGGGGTTTGTTTTTGCGCTGATTCTATACGGATCAGGCGTTTTGATTCTCCTCTGGGCGCTTTTGAGCGGCCAAATGCTGATGCTTCATTTGCCGTTAGTGGTGTTGGCCAACGCTGATACCTGCTCAGGAAAAGACGCCACACAGTTAAGCTGGCTTGATGCGGCAAACGACGCTGTTAAAGATCATCCGGTAGAGGAAGGCAACGCTTTTCGCCTTCAAACGCCAGGTATTCACGTATCTTCGGTGGGCATTCGTCCTGCCTGGATGGGTTTTTTCGCGCTTTGGAGATACGCTTTTGCTTTGGTTTTCAGTCGTTTTGGCAAAACGCTCCTATATGGCGCTATCTGCCTTTTCTTCTTATACGTATGGCTTCTCGTGTTTGACCTGCCTGTTCTTGGCTGGTATGCCTATGAAGCGGCCAAGGCGTCTTTGCGCGGTGAAAATTTTGACGTGGCCAAGATGCCGCGTCTGGCGTTGAGTATTTTTCAGCTTTGGGGAACGTTGGTTCACGCCTGCATTTTGCCGCTTTATGTCAGCGGAGCCACTATCTTCTGGTATGATGGCAATGTTGAAAAGTCCGGTTTGGATTTAAGGATTTGGCTGGCGCGCCTCAGAGCGCAGGCAATAAATATTTAGAGAATTTTAATCGGTTTAGGAAAAAGAGAGATTTCAGGCAATGTCGGATAAGGATGATGAACATCAGCAGCCAAGCCTGCAATACCCGAACACGAATTCGGACGCCGCTCATGATGCCAGTAAAGTCATCAGTATTTTCCAGCGGCACAAACGCGGCGAGCATCTGCACTTCCCGGTAGAGGGCGGCGGCGAGTTGATTGTCAGTCCCGATGGCTTTAATTATGTCAGTTTCTGGAAGGAAAAAACCCTCTCGGTCTGCAGTTCCCATCCGCAAGCCGACCCCGATTACCTGGAAATCGCCCATGCGAAGCATTACCTGTTTACCTTTGTGGAAGCCCACAAAGAAGGTGCCCGCGTGGATAACTACTACGTGCCGGGAGACAGGCTGGAGGAGTTTGCCAAAAGCGTTGAAACCAGACCCGGCCAGTTGATTGAAATCAAGCCGTTTATCCCCGATAGCGTGGGCTAGGCTGGACGGCTGAGCGGGGATATCCTTTAAATACAAGAAAGATGCCTGGCAACAAGTCAGGCGTTTTTCGTTTTAATGCAAGTACGCACACTGCCCAGTCAAGGGCTTCGCCTATCAGGGGGCAGGGTGTCACAATAGGGAAAACCAGGGTATTCAGACACATTTCAGCTAAGCGCAAGGTTAAACAGGCACGACAAGTCAGGGGTTGATCAGAGAGCCAACCCATTGCTTGCGGCGCCTAGTCTGGCCTTGTAGTGGGCTGGAACAAGAATGAATGGGAGATTCTTCTAATGGGGCAAGATTACGGCAATCCAAATGAACGCAATGACGAGCAGAACAAGCTGTTGGAGGAGGAATCCCTTATCCAAATGCTTCAATCCCACGCTCAACTGTATCGCCAGTACCACTTGCTGGGGGACATGCGTCAGGACTTTTCTGATGCTTCCTCTTTCCGATGGCTGGCGACCAATCCCGATACGTTGGAACCGGACTCCCTGACTGTATCCAGTGAATGGGTTTATCATTTTGTATATCCGCGTCGCGAAAAATTGAATCCCAAAACTTCGCTAAAAAAGCAGCGCAACAGCAGGCCGAAAAAAAATGCCCATCGGCAGCCGATTTCTGAGCAGAATAGCCACGCTTTGCAGGAGGATGATTTGCTGCTGATTAAAAACCTTAAAAACGCTTTTTCCCAATGCGAGGCCGAAGCGGGCTTGATTGATCGAATTACTGGTTGGCTGAAAGCGTTTGACGCCAGCCTGAAATTCGATTCGCCTTAATTGGGGGAAAGGTTTAAACGCTGGCAAGCAATTCGGCTTGGTTTTTGCCGTCAAGCAAACCGCTTTCATCGTAAACAATCTCGCCCTTGGCAATGGTCAAGATGGCCTTGCCCTGAAGCGTTTGTCCGTTGAACGGACAATTTTTCGACTTGCTGAAAAAGCGATTGGGATCAACTGTCCATGAAAGCTCAGGATCAATGACGGTAATGTCGGCTGGCATCCCTTGCCTTAAAATACCAGCGTCTTTTAATCCGTAACATTCGGCAGCGGCGGTACTCATCAGGCGAACGACGTCCAGCGCCGAAAGTTTCCCACTGTGGTAAAAATGCGTCAAAATAACGCCAAGCGAGGTTTCAAGACCAATCACGCCGCGAGGCGCCTCATTGAATGTCAGCAGTTTTTCTTCCGGCGTGTGGGGGGCATGATCGGTTGCAATCGCGTCAATCGTCCCGTCCAGAATCCCCTCGATCAGTGCCGCCTGATCATCGGCTGCGCGCAGGGGGCCGTACATTTTAAAGTTGGGGTCGTAATCGCAAATGGTCGCATCGGTCAGCGCCAGGTTATGCGGCGTGGTTTCGCTGGTGACGTTCAAACCTTCTTTCTTGGCCTGGCGAATCAGCGCGACGCTTTCCTTGCAGGAGAGATGGGCAAAGTGGACATGGCCGCCGGTTTGTCTTGCAAGCTCGATGTCGCGGGCAACCATGGTGCTTTCGGCGCTGCTGGGAATACCTGGCAGACCCAGGCGGGTCGAGTAGTAACCTTCATGCATCACGCCGCAACCGCAGAGGCTTGGATCTTCCGCGTGGCAGACAATGGCAACGCCGAACATTTTGGCGTACTCAAGCGCTTTTCGCATGATGCCGGCGCTTTCAATGGGCATTCCGTCATCGCTGAAAGCGACTGCGCCCTTGCTGACAAGGGTTCCCATCGCGGTTAACTCTTTTCCCTCAAGCCCCTTGGTAACCGCCGGGACGGTGAGGACGTTGATTTTGGTTTTCCTGGCCGCCTGCTCGACGTATTCCAGCACGGACACGCTGTCAATCGTGGGACTTGTGTTGGGCATCATGCACACGGTGGTGAATCCGCCAGCGGCGGCGGCCAGCGCGCCGGTTGCAATGGTTTCCTTGCTGCCCTGGCCGGGGTCGCGAAAATGCACGTGGATATCCACAAGGCCGGGCGTTACCCACTGCTCTTTTTTCAGTTGGATGACGGTATCGACGTCTGATTCCGATAAATTGTCGCCAATGGCCGTGATACGACCATCCTCAATTAGAACGTCAAGCAATGCGTCCATAGATTTTTCGGACGCTTGTTCATTTTTGAGCGCTGGCATTAACACGCGCCCGCCTTTGAGAAGAAGTTTCATGAATGCTCCTTTAATATAAGGAAGGTTAACTCGGGGTGCTCAGAATCAGATACAGAAGCGCCATGCGGATGGCGACCCCGTTGGTGACCTGGTTTGTAATCAGCGAAATTTCGGGATGATCGGCCACGTCACTGGCAATTTCAACGCCCCGGTTCATCGGGCCCGGGTGCATGACCAGAACGTCCGCTTTGCAAAAGCGCGTCAGTCGTTCGGAGGTAATGCCATAGAGGCGTGTGTATTCGCTTAAGGCGGGGATGGTGCCCGAACGCTGGCGCTCCAATTGCATTCTCAGACACATCACGATATCCGCGTCGGCCAGGGCGCTTTCAATGTCGGTGTGAGCGCTACACCCAAGCATCTCAACCGAATGGGGCAAAAGCGTGCTGGGGCCTACCACGTGGACATCCGCCCCAAAGAGATTGAGAAAATGAATGTTGCTTCTGGCAACGCGGCTGTGCATCACGTCGCCCACGATGACGATTTTCTTGCCTTTAAGATCAGGCACCCGGGCCGTCATGCTGAACAAATCAAGAAGGCCCTGCGTGGGGTGATCGTGCTGGCCGTCACCGGCGTTCAATAAACCGAGGCGGTTGCCGAAATGTTTTGCCAGTTGTTGGCAAACGCCGGAACTGCCGTGACGGATAACCATGGCATCAACACCCATCGCCAAGAGGGTTTCCGCCGTATCAATCAGGGACTCGCCTTTTTTAACCGAGCTGGTGTCGATGGAAAAATTCATTAGCTCAGCGCTTAGATATTTGGCAGCTAATTCAAAACTGGCACGCGTGCGGGTAGAGTTTTCGTAAAACAGGTTGACGACGACTTTGCCGCGCAGGGTGGGCACTTTTTTGACCGGTCGTTTGAGGATGCCCGCAAAGGATCGGGCCGTGTTCAGAACCTCGTGGACTTCGGCCATCGAAAGCTGGCTTGAGTCGATCACATGTTTTCGCTCCCACTTGAACCCCTGGGGTGAAACCGGAATCACGGCGTTTGAGGGGAGGTCTTCCTGGGTGAAGTTGCTCTGGGCCTGGAGGGTTTGGGACATTTAAGAATCTCCTGCTAAGAATCTTCTGCTGAAAAAATGTTGCAAAAAAGCCTTCCGCTTCTCGTCTGCTTCCTTCAACGCCATATCAAAAGCGTTTGGAGGGGGGAAAGGGCGAATGCGTCAGAAGGCTTGGGCTGAGTATGAGGACTGTTAAAACCCTGGTGCCAGGCAAGTGATAGTAGCGTTCCGGCGCCTTTCTGACTTCGCTGAATCAGGATTAAAGGAAGCGTTTTTGCTTGATAGCTTTAGAATAAAAACCAAACGGTTTAAAAACTGTCTTTTCAGCATTATGTCAGAACCGTTTGGGCACGCCTAGCGTTTCGTAAGATTTGTGAAAGCAGAAGCCAGAAAGCCTCTCAAAGAAAAACCGCCCGGGAAACCCGGACGGTGATTTTGTGGTTTTTGGAGTGAGTTGAAATGGACGAATCAGGTAGGTTGTACGCGTGTTGAAGTCCAACGGAAAGCTCTCCGGTGTTTGCCGGTGCTTTTCGTTGCAGCGTCTGTTTCGTCCGGAACAGGCGCCTGAAAGTGAGTGGTGAACAGTTGAAAAATTTGTCGGAACGCGCCGAGTTAATCAGGCCTTAGTTAATAGGCCAGATTGACGTTATTCGGGTTATAAGCGTGCGCGTATGGATAAGGCGATGTTATTCCTGTCGAACCGTTCTGACGACCATCATCCCTGCTATCTCTGTAAACGGCCTCTCGTTCGCCAAACCAACTTCCAAATCCTAGGCCACCAGCCGCGCCACTGATAAGGCCAATTACTGCTCCCAAGGCCGCTCCACCTAAAGTTCGGCTTTTGGCGAAACCTAACGCGGTTCCTATTAATCCAACAGAAGCTCCTCCTGCCATAGCAGAATCTAGCTTGAAACCGCTTTCAATCTTATGTGCCTCGTACTTACCCTGAATGGTTTCCAAGGGTGAGATCGGTAAACTGGAAAACGTCGGCGCATAGGGAGAGTAAGCCCCTGCAAGGCCATTTTGGCCACCGCCACCTGCTCCCGGAATAAGCCCGCCGCCCGGAGGGTAAGCGCCAGGATAAGCGCCGACGTAACCGCCGGTCAGGCCAAAGCCAGCGTACTGGCTTGCGATCATCCCCGGATAGTTATAAGGCGTGGGCTGATACTGGACAAGCGTATTCGAGTTCTGCCACGGGTCACTGGCCCAGGGATGCTGTTGGCTTGCGCCCTGCTCGCCTGGCGGTTGAGCCGGTTGGCTGTTTGTCGATAAGTTGCTGCCGACTCCGCTTGCTGCTTCTGTCATAGGAAGCGTCCCCCTTAAAAATCAATGCGCTAACGACTTCCAAAAGCCGTTTTGGTTGAAACGATATATGCCCCAATAAGATATGAATGTCTCAATACTATCCCCTGTGATTGCATAAAAACAAAATGCAGGGTTTTTGTGCTATTTCCATTCCCACTGCGATTAAACGATATCCCTCTTATATCCTTATCCGGGGGAAACCCTGTTTCCGTGGGAATGAGGCAGGTCTGTTTGTTGTCGCTCCCTCCAGAAGAAGACCGCCGTGGGCAGGAGAATCATCAGCAGGTAGTTCAGCACGTGCGCCTGGCCGACAAAGGTGATGGACAGGAGATGCGACACCGTGAACCATCCCAAAAGCCGCTTGAACCAGTGCCGCTCATCCAGCAGCAGCGCCATTGGAAAAATCATCGCCAGGTACCAGGGATAAAACTTGAAGGTAATGAGACAAACCAGGGCGCCAACGGCATAACAGGACACCGCTACAAAGCGTTCTGCGCTGAAACCGTCAAGCGTCTTTTTCAACAGGAAGCGGGTGATTTTTAACTTCCCGTATATCCTTTGGATGATTGGGTGTTGCTGGATTCCCGAGGCATATAGAAACAGGCCGAGCATCAGGATGCCGTATACGGCCAGAAACAGATTTTTAAGCACCTGCCGCACCTGGTTTTGGTAGGGCTTCAGCGTGGGCATAAGCGCCGCAATGTTTTTATAGAGGTGGTAAAAAAAAGCGTGGAAGGAACTATGGCTGACCTGGGCGTTGTGCTGGATCCGATCCAGCTTGAAGGCCTGCCAGTCAATAAGATACGGGTAGGCAACGCCAAAGGCCAGGATGCCAGAAAGGAAACCTCCCCAGAAAAGGGCCTGATAAGCTTTTTGCCGATATAAAAATAGCAGGGCGAACGGCAGCATAACCAGGGCCGCGTACTTGATGAGGATGGCGCCGCACAAAACAGGTAAAAGCCAAATCCAATGGGGCTTGTTGGGCTCTCCTCGAAGCGCCAGAACAGCCACAACCGCCATAGAACTTCCCATCAGGATGTCGTTATGGCCGTTCATCAGGATGTGGATCAACAGCAGCGGGTTCCAGGCGAATAGATAAAGCGCGTTCAACGCAGCCTGATCGCCCTGTGTTTTTTTCAGCGTGTATGGAATAAGCCAGGCGGTGAAGAGAAAAACCAGCAGGTTGAAGGCTTTGAAAGCCGCGATAAAGGGTGATTTCTGGCTGTTTGAAAAAAATGCCGCCACAGCGCAAAGCCACTTGGCAAGCATCATATAAAGGAAACCATAAGGGCTCGGGTTGTTCACCCAGTGATCCGTTATTACCGGATCCTGCATCCAGCCTGGAATATCGCTAATCAGGGTGACATAGGGGTTGCTGTGGTAATGCCATTGTTGCCAGCCACGGTTGATGTAGCCAAACAGATCGGTGGAATGGAAGTTTGGGGTCAGAACGGCGAACAGGCTGAAAAAAAGAGCGAAACCGGCCAGAAGCTTGTACAAGGCGCCACGCCCGGCTGTGCTTTCAATACTGGCCTTTAAAATGCCCTGCCCCTTGCAGAATAAAACCCCTAGGACAATTGCCGCCACCCAGGTAAAGATTTCCCGGTTCAAGCGCGGCTCGCTGAGTGCCGGCGTGTTATAAAACACGTAAAAGGCGCTGTAGACCAGCGCGGTTAAAATGCCAATCTGAAAAAGTTTAGCCTCTGGCCGGCCGGCTGTTCGCGTTGAAGAGAACGGAATAGTCTGTATGTCAGGCATGGCGCTTTTAGCAATCCAAAATAATCACAGGCTTTATTATTTTGGCACAAATCATATATAAGGATATCCTGAGCTTGGCGCTGTCTATTAAAAATCACCGGCCAATTGGCATGAGTTTGTAAATATTTCCAGAAAAGTACTGCCTTGGAAGCCTCATCTTACGTAAGCTTAAATCCTGGCAATTACTCGAAGGTATTCAATCTCACCGGTTTTTAAATCTCACCGTATTTTAAACGCAAATGAATGCGGCCAGCATAGTCCTATTATAATCTTACTTTTAAATGAATTAACAACCTGGTCTTGTCATGTCAATTCTCCCTGCTTCTCCTGCTCGTTTTGCGAGACAACCTTATGCAAGTGCTCCTCCTGTCACCAGTGGGGAGAAACCTACATCGCTGAGGGTTATTCAGTTTAAAAGCTCAATTGAAACACAGCCTTTGAAAATTGCCATATTGACTGTCGGAAACGATAACTATGCAGGCAAAAACAGGGATATTCGGCGTTTAAAAGATGTGGCGGCAAGTCGTGGGCATCAGGTGGTGGTTATTCCGGCAAGCCAGTGTCAGGTTTTATTGAGTCCTTCTAATGGTGTCAGTGTGCTTTATCAGGGCAAGCCGATTCAGGTGGATGGCGTTATTCCAAGAATCGACTGTGGCCCCGAACTTCCGGCCCATAAACCGGCGTTACAGGTGTTAAGGGCGTTTGAACTTCAGGGAATCCCTACCTTGGATACGGCGGATGGTATAGAAGCCGCCCACAATAAGTTCACCACCATGCTCAAGCTTCAGGAATATGGCGGTATAAACTATATTCCAACAGGTTATGCGACCTCCGAGGCCTCAGTAGACAGATTGCTTCGCCAATTTAAGCCAAACGATCTGTTTGTAAAACTCGTCTCTGGCAGTGAGGGCAAATTGGTATTCAGGGCAGAAACCAAAGCTGAGGCCCGCAAAATATTAAACGCTCTCTACTCTGGGGATTTTAACGCCGCCCGAGAAGGCCTGGCAAAGATGGCGGGCTTTATTCAAGAAACATTGAAGCAGGGCGTTGTCATTCAACCAACATTGACTGAAAGCCTGGGCCGGGACTATCGGTTTGTCGTCGTCGGAGATGAGGTGGTTGCTGCCGTGAGACGAGTTGCAAAACCTGGAGAGGCTCGTTCGAATAAAGCGCTTGGTGGAACGGCGGAATCTATTCCTTTATCGGAAATTAACGCTAAATATAGTAAACATGCAGCTTTTGCCGTTCAGGCCGTCAAGGCGCTAGGCCTTCATTCTGCCGGTGTGGATATCATGGAAATGAAAAACGGGTTGCAGTCAGAGCCGGTCATCAGTGAGATCAATCCCAATTCGCCCATTGAGCTTCTGGAACAAGATGCAAAGATACCATTTGCAGACAAATACATCCGTTGCCTTGAAAAACTTGTGGCGGCGCAAAAAAGACTTTCCGTTTCGGCCTAGGGTTTTTTCAGGCAGGTAGTTTTAATGGCCAATAAACGGGTTAACGGGCTTTCTGTCCACATGTTTGGATAACAACTGGCTGATTGTTTCGGCGGCTTGATTTGCATGCTTTTGAGTATATTTTTCAAGATAATAGCCGCTCAGCAGCAGGGCAGGGACGGAGGCTACAAGAATGGGTAATGTTCTGACAGTGAATTGAACCCGGTCTGTTATAAGGGCAAGCTTCTCCGCAGGATTTAATGTCGCCATGTTATGCCTTGAAAACATATTAAACAACTTGTCCAGTTTAAGCCGCCGATAGGTTTTCAACATTTCATCCGGATTTTCCGGTGCTTTTACACCATGTTCAAGGAAGGGCCTGTGTTTTGGAAGTGCTTCCCCATTCATACCATTTCTGACGGCTTTCTTAAAATTGGAAATAGTACTTTTGATTAGAGTCACATTCTCCGGAATTTGGAAAACATGGCGCATCCATCGTTCCATAAAATATTGTACAGCTCTGAATACCACAAAGCTGAGAGTAAACCCTCCAATTTCGCGGATGGTTGTTTTGAGCGCTTCCTGCTGGCGATGATGGGCCTGTGGCGTTCCCTGAGCCTTTAGGGCTGACGTATTCGTAATGCCTATTCTGGTTAAAACCAGCAGCAAGGAGGAGAGAATAAGGGCGTTGTTTCTTAACGTGGTGGCGTCCTGTAAGGTGTTGTAGCCAAGATCCTTAAAGGCATAAACCAGGTTTTCAGCAACAAGGCGGCGGTTGCCGAAGTGAAGTGGCCGCGTGTTTCGGGAAGCCATTGTAGGGCAGCTTAACGATAGCGTCATGATGCAGGCTCCCTCTGTTGAGGGCGGTTGTTGATTTCAAACGGGTTGGCCGCTGTGTTTCCAAACTGGGCTGGCAACGTTTCAAACCCTGACAGCCTGTTTTCCGGGTAACGACGATTGAGATACTGGCTTAGGATATTGTCATTGAACCATTGAACGACGGTGCCTCCTACAGCGGCGCTAACCAACACGCCTCCCAAAGCCGCAAGTCCCCCCAGGATGTTCAGCTTGAAAGCAAGTCTGCTCATCGATCTGGGTAGTTTTTTGTACATATCTTGGGCTGAAATGCCAAGCTCTTCAGCCATGGTGACACGGCTTGCTCGTATCGCTTTTCCTTTTTCATCCACAATGCCGTATAGGACCCGCGTCACCATATGGCGCATATCATTGCCCACATGCTTGTCAAAAACGCGCGCGTACTCCTTTGGATCCAGATTGACCTTTCCCGTTCTGCCCGCTTTTATTTCCCGAAGGCTTTCCTGAATCTCTTCGATTCCTTCCTGTTTTGCCTTGGAGAGCATATCCGGCTTCCAGTTTTCAAAAATCTTGGCGAATATATCCTGGCCTAAATGTAAAATAAACAAATAAAATGTCGTGCCGAAAATTTCCATAAATACTCGTTCGGCGAAGCTCTTTTTCTTTTCCGACTCAGTCATATCGGTATCTTGAAGGCGGTTGGGATGGTTTTCAAACACGCGAATGCCCGCAATCCCCATTCGGGTGGCGGCTGCGGAAACCAGCAAATATCCCCAGTTCTTCTTTTGAAGCGGGTTTAATTTGCTGGTAATGGGGAGATAATGTGCCAGTGTGCCGGGAATACTAGACACCAGAGGACATGATCCTAATGGTTACGCGTAATAATAAAATTAAAAAAATAATTGTATGGCGTTAATGAGGTCACTCCACTAAGTATTAAAACCAGAAAACCATCATAATTAACATTGAAGTCACCATGCAACGCATGCGACAGTGAGGGGCAACACATTTTTTACATAAAGAGAGAATCTTAAGTTGAAATAACAGTCAATGCGGCGAAAGTAGGAAATGCTTGCCTCATCCTTACAAGCGGCATTATCATAGAGATAGTAACGAATACTGAGAGTGAGTTTGCTTAAACGCTAATACCCGTTTGCCATATTGATGGCAATCAGCCAATCACCAATCAATTGAATAAGGGGATATCCATATGCCTCCAAGTAGTTTAAGTTTTTCCTGTCGAAACGCTTTGATTTTGTCTTTGTTGTTGGGTGTTTCGACGGGCTTTACCAGACTTTCACCATGGGCATTGGCCGCGACGAAGCCTGCCGAGAAAGCGGCAGAGATGAAAGCCACCCCCAAAACATATAGCGGCAGCGCCACAAAGGTGGCCCAGGAGTTGCCGGTTGAGAAGAAAATCGATCTTTTGCGAGATATTCCTCTTGAAGTCTCCGCCTATTCGGCAGAACTTCCTGCCCAGCTCACCTCGGCAGAGCAGGTGGTGGAGCTGCTGAACACCAGGCGGAATCTTCTCGTGCATATGGAAGCGATTCGAAGAAGCTATCAACAGCTCTCTTCCAGCGAAAAAGACAAATTGCTCAGCACCCTTTTTGAGCGCTACCAGCAGATGAACGATGACGCCTACCGCTTTTTCGATCATGGTTACGCGCAGTTGGTGCTTCAGAACAACAAGACCGGTCTTTTCTTTTTGCGTAAAGCCAATGATCAGATTAAAGACCAGTTCAGCAGTCTGGCGTATGCTGCGGCCGAAGTGGAGGCCGACTTGAATTTCGAGGATGCCTCGCCAACGCAGATGACCACGCGAAAGCTGGATGCCATCTTCCGCTTCAAAGACGCCGTCAAACGGGATGCTGAAAAGCATAAACCCGGCTTCTGGCCTTCTTATGTCAGCATCATCGAAAAAGTCAAAGCGATACCCGCTTACCAGGACTTTACTGCTGATGACGCCAGCCTGCCCTATGTTCCCTACGGCAATACGTCTTTGCCCATTCAGCAGGCAAGCGCTGTGACTCAGGACGGTTCGGCTCAGGCCGGATATTCGGCTTCGGCTTGCCAGGCGCTGTCGCCTTACCAGAAATCCCCAACGGAAAGCCTTTATCACCAACGCCCCGTCGATCTGCTCGGCACCGGTGTGCCGCTTAATTTCCAGGTTTACAAAACCGATAAGCCCAAGGGTGACTTGGCGGCCTATAACGTGGTGCTGACCAATGCCCAGCAAACCGTGGCCCAGTTTGAAACCCCGGTGGCGCCCTATATCATCGAGGATTTAGACGGTGACAAGCAGTTTGAGCTGGTCGTTCGCCAATATGCGTATGATCCTCTTCACCCTGTGCAGGTCTATCGTTATGATGGCTGCAAATACGAGTTGGACCAGGATCTTGAAGCACAATTTAAGTAGGTTCTTACAATTGCTCTTTGTGTAAATGAACCACGTTATCGTGCGACAGCTCCTTGGCGACTTCCTCCTGTGAGGGTTCAGCTGGCGAGGGTTCATCCGGCAGCGGTTTTTCCGGCGACACGTCCTGAATGGCTTGAGCTTCTTGCATCGACGATGATTGCGCTTCGTCGATGGAAACGGGAGCGACTTCCTTTACCGGGGCTTTGTCGATTGCGGCAAGCGCCAGTCGGGCGTTTTGAATTAAACGCTCGGGCACCAATGCGCGTTGTTCATCCTGCCCAAGATTGGAAGATATAAATTCGATGCGGGCTATCTGGCGCAACATGTCCGCTGTTCGGCGAACAATGCGAACAATATCGCCTTCGGCAATGTTGGTGCCCGCCACCAGTCTGTCCCAGGGTATTCCCTGCGCCCAGGCCTGGAGAAGACCTGAGCTTATCGGGTTGAAATTCACCATGCTGTGGACGCGGTATTTTTCCTGCTCGTGGTGAACCTTGCGCGCCAAGCGGTGCAGACGGTTAAGAACATCGTAGACTTCGTGCGAGTATTCAAAATTGCTGTACTGGTTGATTTTGTTGGAGTCGTTGACCAAAGCGCAAATGACGGCGGCCAACTGATCGGGGCTCAGGTTATTCAGCTCGCCGCTGAAAATGCTCTCAATCATATAGTATTCGTTTTCGGCGCGAAGCTGCGCCATCAGCTTGCCCTTGGCCGTCGGCACGTCCATCGCGTCCAGATAGCCTTTTTCCTTGAGCAAATGGTGAATATTGAGAAAGTTCTGCCAATAACTGTCCTTCTGCTCGCCATAGACCCGGTTCAATTGCTTGAGCTGTTTCTGCAAGCGTTGGATGCGGTTTTCCGCCTTGTCATGATCCTTATATACATTGCAGCTTCGGCAGGCGGTCTTGTCGATGGTGGATTGCAAACTGTTGCGCTTGCCTTCCATTTTGGCCAGTTCCTGCGTGATTTCAGGTGAAGGCCCGTGTTGCTTGAGCTGGCGCTTGAGAATGCGGATAAAATGATAGGTTTCCTGCAGCTTGTCTTTGGATTTCTGGTATTGCTGAAAATCCTGGGTCGTGAGGTCAACCGGGCACTCAAAGTTAACGGATTGATTCAGGAGCGACGTTTTTTCGGCAATCTCCTCTTCCAGCGGCTTTAACCTTCTGGCCGCCGTATATTGCCCGAAGCTTCGGCGAATCAGGAACTCGGCTTTTTCAAGCGAATGGCGTTGCAGTAAATTCAGCACCATCCCGTAAGTGGGGGTAAATTGGCTGTTGAGGGCATCCGGCGGGCTTGCCGCCAATTGGGCCGCTTCTCTGGCGCCTTCGTATTGCGAGCTGATGACCACAACGTAGCCAACATCATCCATACCGCGTCGTCCCGCCCGGCCGGACATTTGAAGGAACTCGTTGGCATGCAGCAACCGGTGCCCCTCGTCGGCGCGCTTGGATAGTTTTGAAATCACGGTGGTTCTTGCTGGCATGTTGATGCCTGCGGCCAATGTCTCGGTTGCGAAAACCACCTTGATTAAGCCTCGCTGAAACAGGGATTCGACCAAAAGCTTGATCCCAGGCAATAGCCCCGCATGGTGGCTTGCAAAACCGTTTGCTATCAGGGGCAGGTGCGGGTTGTGTTTGAGGTAAGGGTTCTGGATAATGAAATCTTCAATCGACTGCTTGATGCGGATACGTTCATCCGGCGTCAGAAGACGAAGATCCTTGGTCTCCCGCATATACGTGTCACAGTCTTTGCGACTGAAGCTAAAAAAGATTGCGGGCAACATGTTCTTCTCGTGGAGAAATTCCACAAGCTTGCCCACGCGAAATTGTCGCTGCTGCTTGTTGAAACGGTTTCCTTTTTGTACCAACTTCAGCTTGCGATTCAGGCGGCGCTCGCTTCCCGTGTTGCCATGATCCTCAAACAGGGGCATGAGCTGTTCTCGATCATAAAACGAAAAACGAAGCGGTACCGGCCTGAAGTTGCTTTGAATCAGCCGCGTGTCATGGTGCGTGTCGTTAATCCAGTCCGCCAGTTCCTGCGCGTTTGCCACAGTCGCGCTTAGCGCGATGGCCTGGATATGCGACGGGCAGTAGATGATGCTCTCTTCCCAGACGGTGCCTCGCTCGGCGTCGTTCATATAATGGCATTCATCCAGCACCACATAGCCGACGTTGGTGAGATATTCAGGATCAACCTGAATGCCGTAGAGCATGTTTCTGAAAATCTCGGTGGTCATCACGACAATGCGCGCGTCGCGATTCACGCTGAGATCGCCGGTTAGTAAACCGACGTTGGCTTCGCCGTACTGCTTTTTGAAGTCGTGGTATTTCTGGTTGCTGAGCGCTTTAAGCGGTGTGGTGTAAAAAAGCCTTTTGCCGTCATTGAGGGCCTGGAATGCGGCGTATTCTGCGATCAGCGTTTTGCCGCTGCCGGTTGGGGCACACACCACCACGCTATGGCCTTTTGCAATCGTTTGCATCGCCTCTTTCTGAAAGTCATCCGGCTCAAAGCCAAGATGCGTGAAAAACGTATTTAGCATATTTTGCATGTCGGGCATTTTTTGCGTGTCAATTTTTAAATTGTCGGTGCTTTGGTTTTGGTCTGGCATTCAAATCTCGATGTTAGGTTGTCAGTTGTTGTAATTTGGTGAATGTTGGGTTTAGTCGTGTGGCATCGTAGCCAGGAAGCCCTTGGTCAGGAATCCATGAAGCAGGCGGGTAAAATCGGCCTTGACGCGTTCGGCGGTTTCGGTGACTTCGGCGTGCGAGAGCGCCTCTCCCGTAATGCCAGCCCCAGCGTTGGTAATACAGGAAACGCCTGCTACGCGCATCCCCATATGCCTTGCGACAATCACTTCGGCCACTGTGGACATGCCAACCGCATCGGCGCCCAGGGTTCTCAGCATCCGAATTTCAGCGGGCGTTTCATAAGAGGGCCCGCTCAGCCCCGCGTAGATGCCTTCCTCAAGGACAATGCCCTCGGCTTGGGCAATGGTTTTCAGGTGTTGCCGAAGCGTCTGATCGTAAGCGTGGGTCATATCCGAAAACCGGGCACCCAAAGGCTTACCGTCAATACCAACGGCGTTGGCCCCCCGAAGCGGGTTCTGGCCGGTAAGGTTGAGATGATCTGAAATCAACATCAATGTGCCGGGCTTGTAGGTTGCATTCACCCCCCCCGCGGCGTTGGTGACCAACAGCGTTTTTGCCCCAAGTGCAGCCAGCACGCGGATGGGAAACGTCACCGCCGCCATTTCGTGCCCTTCATAATAATGGAAGCGTCCTTGCAGGCAGCCGACTTTTAAGGTTTTTCCGTCCGCATCTTTCAAGTCGCCCAGAACAAGATTACCCGCATGGCCTTCGACGGCTGAAGGGTGAAAATGCGGAATCTCGCCATAGGGAATAACCGTGGGGTTTTCAAGCCTGTCCGCGTAAGCCCCGAGTCCCGAGCCCAGTACCAGCGCAATATCAAGCGGCTTGTCAAAACGGCTTTTGATAAGCTCGACGCTAGCCTTTAGCTGGGTCTGAAAGTCGATTGGGTGAGTCATTGGTAATCTCAAGATCTTTTGTGGAAAATAAAAAGGGCCCTGTCGTCATTCCCGCCGAAGCGGGAATGAAAGGGTAACGTTAACCTGCTGACACAATCAGGATGTGTTACATATGATGCGAATGATTGAGATTATAGACAAAAAACGCCGGGGCGAGGCGCACACAAAAGCTGAGATTGACTGGCTTGTTGAAACCCTGATGGCGGGAGTGATTCCAGATTATCAGCTTTCAGCCTGGCTGATGGCGGTTTGCTGCCGGGGTCTTGATTTGGATGAGACGACCTGGCTGACCGACGCCTATGTTCGCTCTGGCAGCGTCCTGGATCTCTCAAGCATCGACGGTGTGGTGGTGGACAAGCACAGTACGGGCGGTGTGGGGGATAAGACCACGCTGGTGTTGATTCCGCTTCTGGCCGCGGCAGGCGTCAATGTCGTCAAGCTTTCAGGCCGTGGCCTTGGTTATACGGGCGGTACGGTGGATAAACTAGAAGCCATTGCGGGCTTTCAAGTCGCGCTTGAAAATCAGGCGTTGATTGATCAGATCAAGCGCATCGGTGTTGCCATCTCCAGCCAGACCAAGGATCTTGCGCCTGCCGATGGCCTCATATACGCGCTTCGCGACGTGACGGCCACGGTGCAGAGCATTCCCCTGATTGCAGCCTCGGTGGTTTCCAAAAAAATTGCCACGGGCGCCAAAGTGATTGTGCTGGATATCAAGTACGGCAGCGGCGCGTTTATGCAGACGCTGGAAGATGCCAGGGCGCTGGCGGAAACTTGCCGCGAAATCGGCAGGCGCTTAAATCGCGTGATATCAACCGTGATTTCAGGCATGGATCAACCCCTGGGATTTGCCATTGGGCATACGCTTGAGGTGGTTGAAACCATTGAAACGTTAAAAGGCAAAGGCCCTGCCGATTTGGAAAAACTGAGCCTTGTGCTTGGAGCAGTGGCGCTGGTTGGGGCAGGGGTGTGTGACAATCTCAAAAACGCTGAAGAGCGCTTGTTATTGCATTTACATAATGGCTCGGCGTTGAAAAAGTTTGAGGAATTGCTTGCCGCTCAACACGGAGACGTCGGTATTTTGAGCGACCCTACAAGAATGCCCCAGGCCAAAGCCCTCCTGGATATTCCCGCATCGCAAAGCGGCTACATTGCCACTGTTGATGCGATGACCATTGCCAAGGCGGCCAAAATTCTCGGTGCCGGCAGAAGCACCAAGGCGGATGTGCTGGATCTGGGCGTAGGGGTTGTACTGCATAAAAAAGTGGGGGACAAGGTGACCGCAGGCGAGACGCTCTGCACCTTGTATGCTTCAGCGCAGGGCGTGGAAGAAGCCAAAATACTCGCCAGCCAGGCGTTTACTTATGGCGATAATTTGCCGACTAATCCGGCATTGGTAGAGCAAATCGATCTTTAGGAAGCGTCTGATTTTAAGAGGCGCCGGGCAAAGGGTGGGTTTCTGGGGCGATAAAGGCCAGGTAGCGCGTGCCTTTGGGGTCGGTAAATTCCATGATGAAACCCGTGGTATCGTTCATCGGCTCGCGTGACCATTTTGCAGCGCCTCCACCGATAGCAAGCCGACTGAGGTCACTGCTTGGCAGACCTGTTCTTTCCGCCGCTTCTTGTGCGCTTGTGGCCGGGGCGTTCAATGAGGTTCTAATCACCACTTGATGGATATTCTCAACACCTCTCGGCTGGCGACCGTCCAGTAATTCTAGGGCGATTTCTTGCTCAGGAAGTTTAAAGACGCGATTCAAAGGAACGCCTTCTTGAGACGTAACCGGCATGTTGGGTGGCAGCGTGGACAAGTCTACTTCTACCGGAGAAGCGCCGGCTTGTAACACCGTTTCCTGTTCAAGCAGCACCGTATCGGCTGCCTGGCGATCATTTGGGATAGCGGTATCGCTGCCGTCGGGGAAGTAATGCACCGTTTCCTCCACCGTGCGCTGAGGCGGGTCAAAGCGCTGATGCACAAGCCCGACGCGCTCATATCTACTTTGCGGGGTTGAAACATACAACTCGTGTAGACTGTCCTGTAATTTTCTGATTTGAACCTGGCTTGCCAGTTCTGGCCCCAGGCAATCCGCCACCAGGCCTTCTAGGCGTGGCTCGAGCTGTTCATTGATTTGGGCCATGTTCAGGCCTGAGAAAGTAGAAGCGGCAAAGTTATCTCCCAGGATTGAGATTTTTGACGGCGCTCTTAATACCACCTCGTCTATGCTACCAATGCCGGGCAATACACCCGGTGCTGGCGGCAGTCGAAACGGCAATGCTTGGGCGGCCTGTCCTGCCCAGCCGCCCAAGCTGCTTTGACAGGTTTCAATGACCTTGATGGCAGCGCTTGGTGTCTGATGGGCGATACTTTCGGCGGCATCTGGCCCTAGCGCCTTGCTGACGAGCCAGGCGGCATAAAAAGCCGCCTCGCCAAGCGCAACCCGTTTAAGCGCATGCGCTTTTCGTTTTTGATGCCTGGCGGTTGGCGCCTGTGGCAGGAAAACATCCAAGCTGCCCCGAGCTTCTGGCGGTATTCTCAAGCGCTTTCTCGCGTCAAATAACCCCCCTTTGGCTGTTTGGGCTTTGCTGAGGGTTTTGGAAAGCAGGTTACGCGCTAAAAGTTTCATACCTACTGATGACATCAAAAAGGGCTTAATCAAAAAAGGGCTTACGGCACTTTTGGTTAAAAACCCCCTCAATCCCCTATATTTCCCTAGCGATTTTACAGCGGCTTAAGTCTAAAACAGCCGTTGCTGGACAGGATCGGCCTCGAAGAGGTCGCCCACGGTACAATCAAGAACATCGCAAAGTTTGTCCATGTTGTCATAACTGGGTTGTGTCCGCCCGCTCGCCCATGAGTATACTGTTTGCTGCGGCAGCCCAAGTTCCTTGGCCAGTTTATACAGGCTCCAGTTCTTCTGGGTTTTGGCGAAATCCTTGATTTTGACTTTCATCGGGATTCCTTAAACGGGCCAAGCTAATGAGAGAAAACGAACAAGCAAGTATACTACTCATTATAGTAGCGTAAACAAAATCTTACACCATGTACTTGTTGTAGGGCCATCTTTTTTGCTGCCCGCATCAATTCGCTTGCACCAACTTGCCCACACCAATTCAGGAAGGCCTTATATAATAGGAAGCATGGTTTTAAATTTTTGTTAGGCGAGTAAGGGTATTTTCAATATGGATGAACGTCTGGCCATTGTTTTTGAAGCGTACCGTTACGCCGTTTGCTGGCTTTGCCTGGCGCTGTTCCTGGTTTTCGGCTTTGTCCTGATGTTCGTGCTGTTCACCGCCCACGGCCCTGAAATCACCATGTTCGTTGCGGCCCAAGGCGGAGGCCTTTTGCTATGCCTGGCCATCTTCATGCTCCACTGGCGCATGAAAAACCCCCATATATAAAATGGGTTTAGGCAAATTTACTATTGGCTTGAAGTGACCGAGGTTCGAATATCAAATTTGTCGAAGGTTTTGCCGTCGCGGTTAATGGCGTCCAGATGCAACTGGGCGGGGGTTGCCTCGATGGCCATAAAATGAAAGACGGATTCTTTTCGCAACGAGCCCGGTTTTTGGATTTTCATCGGACGGAGATAAGCGCCTGCACCGCCTGAAATCAAGTACGTCACGCCGTTGACGGGCGCGAACCGCTCGTAGTTGTGGTCATGTCCGGCCAGGTACAAGGGCACCCGGTGCTTCTCAAGCAAGGGTTTGAGTGTCTTTATCAAACCGCTGTTATTCCCATGAAGGCCGGAACTATAGATCGGATGGTGGCCGGTGACGATTTTCCAATAGGCCTTGCTCTCGCCAAGCGCCTTATCGAGCCAGGCGATCTGCGCCTTGTCATTGGCAAACGTATTGGTGTCAAGCACAAACACCTCCAGCCCCATGCCATTGTCGTTAAGGGTTTTGCTGTAATAACGATTCGGCATCTGATAGAACTTGAGCTGTTTTGGGATATTGCCGCGCACGATGTCGTGATTGCCCAGGGCGACGATGAACGGGATATGGCGTTCTTCGCGCAGCGGACGGTAAGGCTTGTTAAAACGAAGCTCGCCAAGGTTGTCCACATCGCCATCAGGATAGATGTTATCCCCCAGAACCAGCGCGGCCTTGAATGGATGTTGATCATAGTAGGCGGTCATCTGGGCCGCCATATCGTATTGCTGCTTGACGCCCGAGCCTGGATCTCCCAGGGCGATCAACCTTAAGCTTGCCTCTGGAGAAATTTCCCTGACCGGCTGTTTCTGAACGACGTTCTCAACTGGCTTAACTGGAACGGGCGCTTCGGCCTGTGAGTTCAGCACCGGTGAAAATTCAAGAACGCCTAGGGCAACCAGAAGGAGAAGACTGGATGGAAACAGGACTTTGAAATACTTGCTTCTCAAAACGCTCATGGCAGGCCAGTCCTTTTGTTTAAACCGTATTATCTTAAAAACCGTATTTTTGTTATCGTAAGGCAGGCGTAACGGAATTTCAATGAACGGGGCCCAGCGCAGAAATGCCCGCTTGCAAGCATAGAATGCTTTTGTTAGAGTACGGTTTCTGGATTTCTACTGCCCGTTCCCCGGCATCGGTCGTTCACTGTCAATAATGGGCTTTGGTGTGTTTAAAGCATTTTCATACCGCCCGCGCCGCCCTTTTTGTCGCGGTTAAACGGCAAATCCACGCAATCACAGCTTCCGTATACAGAACCCAACCCATCTAACTTAACCCACTTTTAAAAGAATTTATAAACATAAGAAGGAATTGCAGCGATATGGCTGAAAGACCCAATAAAAGCAGACGAGGCCCCGGTGGCCCCGGTGGCGCCCCTGGAAAAGGCCAAGGCCCTGAAGGATCTGACGAGCAACGCCGTCGTCGTGGACGCAACCCTGAGCAGGCTGCCGACCAGGCAATGGAAGGCGAGCGCCAGGAATGGAAAGAAAAAGTTATCCAGATCCGTCGCGTGACCAAGGTTGTCAAAGGCGGTAAAAAACTCAGCTTCCGTGCCGTTGTGGTGGTTGGAAACGAAGCCGGGCAAGTGGGCCTGGGTGTTGGTAAATCCGGTGAAGTTATCGGCGCCATCCAAAAAGCGGTTGCTGCCGCCAAAAAAGATCTGGTGGAAGTGCCCATTCATGCCAAGACCATTCCGCATCCGATTCGCTCCAAAGCGGGTGGTAGCGTGGTGGTGCTGCGCCAGGCGTCCGAAGGTACCGGTGTTATCGCAGGCGGAGCCGCTCGTGCGGTTATCGAGCTTGCGGGCATCGAGAACATCCTGTCCAAGTCCCTAGGCTCCAACTCCCCCTTAAACGTTGCCCGCGCCACGATTAAAGGGTTGAAAGATCTTCGCACCTTCCGGCAAATCGCCGAAGCGCGCGGTAAAACGGTTCAAGAAATTTTAAACTAAGGAAGAAACATCATGGCAAAGTCCTCTGAGAAGGCTAATAAAACTGAGGCCAAGGCGGGTAAAACGCTAAGCGTCACCTTGACGCGTAGCCTGCTTGGCCGCCCGGAAAAGCATCGCCGTGTCGCCAAGGCGCTGGGCCTTACCAAGCTCAATCGCACTGTGGCGCATGCTGATACGCCGATTATCCGTGGCATGATCAACAAAATTTCCCACCTCCTTACCGTTAACGCGGAGGCAACTGCATAATGGCTAAAGTGAAAACAAAAGAAACGGGTGCTGAGAAAACCCTAACCCTGGCTGATCTACGTCCCGCCAAAGGTTCCACCAAAACCAAGCTTCGCGTTGGTCGCGGTCGCGCCTCGGGTGCCGGTAAAACGTCTAACCGTGGTCATAACGGTGAGGGCCAGCGTTCCGGTAATTCCACCAAGCGTGGTTTTGAAGGCGGCCAGATGCCCGGGTACCGTCGCGCTCCCAAAATTCGCCGTTTCGTTCCCGCCTGCCGCAGAAACTGGCTGGTGCTGAACGTCGGTGATCTTGAAGCCATCCTTTTGGATAACGAGTCGGAAGTTACTTACGAAATGCTCAAGGAGCTGGGTCTTCTTAAGCATACGCATGAAGGGCTTCGCCTCCTTGGTGGTGGTGAGCTTAAGCGCAAGCTTGCCATTCAGGCGCATCACGTCTCGGCTTCGGCTCGCGAAAAAGTAGAGGCTTCTGGCGGTACGCTCACCCTTCTTTCGGTAGAGGAAGCGTCTGCCTGATCTGAGTCTTGCTCTTGATCAATTCACGGGGCCTCCAAATGAATTTTATAAAAATTAGATGAATCAACAAGACCAACACGTTGCCTGATTGCTTCTACACCAGAACTCAGTGCGCTTGTTGGTCTTGATATATCCGGATTTCCTTTAGCAGAGATTTTTTGATAGCAAAGAGAGGACGTCTTTTTCGTGGCCAATTCATCCCGTCCCTTTCCCAATCAGGCTGGCAGGCAAAAAGCCCCAATCCCTACCTTTGACGATGTCAAGGCGATGTGGGCGGCTTCAGGGCTTCGCGGCAAAATTTTGTTTACCATTCTGGCTCTGGCGTTGTATCGTTTTGCGGTTCTGGTTCCCGTTTGGGGCGTTGACGCCAACATGATCCAGGTGGCTGCCCAGCAAAGCGGCGGGGCACTTTTAGGCTTTATCGACATGTTCTCAGGCGGCGCCCTGACCAGCGTGTCGGTTATCGCCCTTGGCATTGGCCCCTATATTACCTCGTCCATCGTGATGCAGTTAATGACGGTTGTGATTCCCAGGCTTGAAGAGCTGCAAAAAGAGGAAGGCGAGTCTGGCAGGCGCAAGATTGCCCAGTACACCCGTTACCTGACGGTAATTTTGGCTATCTTCCAGTCGATTCTTGTTTTGAAATTCATTGGCAGTGTGCCTGGCGCCATTGCCGTTGACAATATGGCCCTGTTTTACCCGATGGCGGTTCTGGCGATGACTGCCGGCGCAATTTTTGCCCTTTGGCTTTCCGAGCTGATTACCGAGCGCGGTATTGGAAACGGTGGCTCCTTGCTGATTCTCGCCGGCATATTATCCAGGCTTCCCATGTATGCCCAGCAGACGTATGAACTGGTGTATAACAACCAGGAAAAATCTTTTGGCCTTCTTGTGCTGCTTGCCATTTACCTGGTGATTATCGCTGCGGTTGTCGTGTTGCAGGAAGCCACGCGCAAGATTATGGTTGTTTCGGCCAAGCGTCAGGTGGGTGCTAATCGTATGGCAGGCGGGCAAAGCACGCATATTCCCTTCAAAATCAACCCGGCAGGGGTTATGCCTATCATCTTCGCTTTTGCCGTTTTGTCTTTTCCTTCCACCATTATCCAGGTGATCCAACAGAATCAGCCCACGGGCATACTTCAGGAAGTGGTGCTGTTCTGGGGGCGCTATATGGCGCCGGGCTCCGTGGCCTATATCGTCATTGAGTTTACGTTGATTGTCTTCTTCACGTTTTTCTACGCGTCGATTATCCCCAGTATGCAGCCCAAGCAGATAGCCGAGCAGCTTAAAAAGTACGGTAACGCCATTCCCGGTTTAAAGCCCGGGCGCCCCACCGCGGAGAAGCTGGAGGAAATCCTTAGCCGTACGACTTTTATCGGCGCTATTGCCATTGGGGTGATTACCCTGGTGGCCTCGTCAATTACTTCAATTACGGGCATTACCACGCTTTATCTTGGCGCTACCTCGCTCATTATTATGGTGGGTGTCGCGCTTGATACGATGAATCAAATCCGAACACATCTGTTGGCACGCCAGTATGAAGGTTTTTTGAAGTCGTAAAATGCTCTTTGGACATCAACTGGAGAAATATTTCAATGTCAGCCTCAGCATCCAATTCAAATGTTTTAAAAGGCAAGCTGCTGTTTCCTTTCATCGCTCCCCCCAATGGCGGCAAGGGAACCCAGACCCGCATTCTTTCCGAGCGCTACGGACTGCCGACGTTTGATATGGGCGCGACGTTCAGGGCTATTATGAAAGAGGGGGCCGACCCTCAACTGGCCGAGGAGCTGAATTCCTATATGAGCCAGGGCAGGCTGGTGCCCATTGAAACGGTGATGAAAGTCTTCACCAAAGGGTTTTTGGAATTGGCCGAAAAGCATCCCAAGGCAAAGGGCTTTATCCTCGATGGCTTTCCCCGCAGTCTTGAACAGGCAAGCGCCTTGCAGGAGTTGGTAAAATCTTTTGGCGCACAAATTGGCACCGTGGTTTATTTGAACGTCAGTATCCCCGTGGTGGAAAAGCGCTCGACAGGCCGTCGTTTCTGCTCTCAGGATGCCGGGCACGTTTATAATATTTATGAGCCTAAATTTCAGCCCCGGGAAGATAACCGCTGTGATATCGATGGCGCTGAGCTGATCATCCGCCCTGACGATGAGCCGGAGACGGTCAAAAAGCGCCTGTTGGAGTATCAGAAGGAAACCGATCCGATTATCGATTTTTTCAAAAAGGCAGGCCTGTTGGTTGAAATCAATGGCGAACAACAGCCGGAACTTGTGACGGCTGAGATTGAAAAAGATCTTAAGCCCATGTTGGCCCTGATTCCCGCCTCTTAGATGCCGTTGTTCATGTATTCTGGGGACTGTAAAATTCGCCCATTCTGGTTTAGGTTGTTAATAGGGCAGTTTTTTCCTGTTGCCAGCGTTTATTATATATAAAGACTATCTTTTGGAGAGACCCCCATGAGCCGGATTGACCGTAAATCCCGCTATGAAGTTAATTTAATCCGCAGCGCCGCCCAGATTAACGCCGAGGCGCACAAGGTGGTATCCGAGGCTATCAAACCCGGCATTACCACAATGGAACTGAATGACATTGCCGAAGCCTTTATCCGAAAGTCAGGCGGCATCCCCACGTTCAAGGGCTTATATGGCTTCCCCGGAACGCTCTGCGTCTCGGTTAACGAGGAAGTGGTTCACGGAATTCCTCGCCATGACAAGGTTTTGGCTGAAGGGGACGTGATTAGCGTCGATTGTGGCACGACTTACAAGGGTATGGTTTCCGATTCGGCCATCACCTGGCCTGTCGGAACAATCAAGCCTGAAGTGGCGCAGTTGCTCAAGGGTACCGAAGAAGGGCTGATGGCGGCCATTGAGCAAATGGTGGAAGGCAACTACCTGGAAGATATTTCAGGTGCCATTGAAGATGTTTGCGTAAAATACGGCTATGGCTTGGTGCGCAACTATGGCGGGCATGGCGTGGGACGAAAACCCCACGAAGCCCCCTTTATTCATAACTATCGAACCGGCGAACGCGGCCCCAAGCTTGAGGAAGGCAATGTGCTTGCCATTGAGCCGATGTTTAACCTGGGCGGGGACGATGTCTACGAGCTTGAGGATGGCTGGACGATCGTTACAAAAGACCACTTGCCCTCGGCGCATTTTGAGCATACAGTAGTCATTACCAAAAACGGCCCTGAGATCTTGACCCGTCTCAATTAGGTCTTTCTCGCTTAAGATCATTCCACCTGGATGGGATTTGCCCGTTTGTTCCCTCGTGGTTTTTTATGCGGGTTGAGGCACGGCTCCGTCTGGGTAGACAGTACGACAGAAAATCAGGTACGTCGCTTCTCCCGCTGTTTCCCGGGTCTTTTTTATCGTCTGATTTTGTCACGACTCTTTCACATAATGGGTTGTGACGCCAGCCATCAGGACAAATTTCCCCTATATGTCAAAAGACGTTATTGAAATGGAAGGCACCATCCACGAGGCGCTCCCGAATGCGATGTTTCGCGTGGGACTGGAGAATGGCATGGTGATCCTGGCCCACATTTCAGGCAAAATCCGCAAAAATTTTATCCGAATCCTGCCCGGTGACAAGGTCAAAATCGAGTTGTCTCCCTATGACTTGACCCGTGGCCGAATTACCTACCGGATGAAGTAGCAAAAAATCAGTTTGCACAGTCTGTGCCTTTACGCTACGATAGCGCTTCCTTCCAAGACTTTAAGCCAAATGCTTAAAGGCGCCGGTGTCCGTCCCGCTCATCTTGCAAGAAATGCGCAACGCTTATCCAGCGCAGAGGACGGTCAAATGCTTCTCTGGGGCGTGTTTCAGGCTTTTTGCCCGGTTTTTTGACAGGATTCGTTTGTCCAATGTTGAAAAGCGATGCCCCGGTTTTAAAAACAAGAATCCCCCCGTTTTGTATGTCCAGTTATTCAATTTGAAAAACCTAAGAGAGCCTATTTCCGATGAAAGTCCGTACTTCTGTTAAGAAAATTTGCGAAAAATGTAAAGTGATTCGTCGTCGTGGCCGTGTTGCCGTGATCTGCGATAATCCTAAGCACAAGCAGCGCCAAGGTTAGAATAGTCACTTCCGGTAAAAGCGATTGCTTGATTTGCCTTTGTTTTTAGCCTAGCGTAGCAATATCTTTATCATTCTCAGTGTAACCTGATTAGGAGTTTTAAATGGCAAGGATTGTTGGGGTTGACCTCCCAAGAAACAAAAAACTGTTATACGCGCTGCCTTACATCTATGGCGTCGGGCTGACCGCGAGCCGGAAAATTCTGGCCGCAACCGGTATTAACCCCGACATGCGTACGGATGAGTTGACTGAGAATGATATCAACCGCCTGCGCGAAGAGATTGAGCGCAATTATCAGGTGGAAGGTGACCTGCGTCGCCAGGAAGGCATGAACATAAAGCGCCTGATCGAAATCAACAGTTATCGTGGTTCGCGTCACCGCAAAGGGCTTCCCAGCCGTGGCCAGCGTACGAAAACCAATGGCAGAACCCGTCGCGGAAAGCGCTCAAGCCAGATCAAGAAGAAGGCTTAATCCGCAATTCAATTATTCGCAAGACCCAGACAATGCAAGCTATAAATTTTAGGAGTTCCAGAACCTATCATGGCTGAGAAAAAATCCGCTGCCACCAAAGGCCCCAGAAAACGTAAAGAGAAGAAGAACGTTGTCCAGGGACAGGTTCATATTTCTTCCACCTTTAATAACACCATTGTCAGTTCGACCGACCTGCAAGGCAACGTGATTGCATGGGCTAGCGCAGGCACCGCTGGTTTCAAGGGCGCCCGCAAAGGAACCCCGTTTGCTGCCCAATCAGCCGCCGAGTCTGTGGCCAGAAAATCCATCGACCAGGGTATGCGTACCGCCGAAGTGTTCGTCAGTGGCCCCGGCGCCGGTCGTGAGACGGCTATTCGCGCCTTGCAAGTGGTGGGTCTTGAAGTCACGTTGATTAAAGACGTAACGCCTATCCCCCACAATGGTTGCCGCGCTCCCAAACGTCGTCGCGTCTAACCCGTTTGCTCCGCCGGGCTGTGCTTTTGTCGCACCTTTCAGCCTGGTTCAGTTTCTTTAATTTAACAGGTGCGACAAATAAAGGCTTAGCAGCTTCGCCTTTGTTTTTCCGGTTAGGATGTAATCTTTTCCAGTTTGGACTGGGGACGAAAGCACACTTTAACCGCGTGATAGTGATTAACCCAATAAAGGAGTATTCCCTTGGCTCGTTATAGAGGTTCCGTCGTCAAGCACTCGCGTTCCGCAGGCACCAACCTGGATGGTAGCGCAAAGACCGATAAGGCTTTAAAAAAACGCCCATACGCTCCTGGTCAACACGGCCAAGCGCGCAAGAAAGTTTCTGAATTCGGCGTTCAGCTTAAAGAAAAACAGCGTGTGAAGCGGATGTACGGATTGATTGAAAAGCAATTCCGCAAAAACTACGAAATCGCTTCGCGCAAGAAGGGTGTCACCGGTACGGTGATGCTGCAGCGTTTAGAAGCTCGCTTTGATAACCTCGTTTTCCGCTCAGGTCTTGCCAAGACCCGTCGCCAAGCGCGCCAGATGGTTGCCCACGGCCACTTTATGGTCAACGGCAAGAAGGTTGATATCGCCTCCTGCATTCTTAAAGTGGGCGATGTGATTAGCGTACGCGAACAAAGCAAGGCGTTTTTCAAGTCCATTCAGGAATCGCACACCCCGCTGGTTCCCCACTGGCTTGATACCAATTTCGACAAACTTGAAACCGTGTACAAGCTTTCCCCGGAGCGCGAAGATATCGATCAGACGATCAAAGAAGCGCTTATTATCGAGTTCTATTCACGTTAAACAGTTATTTTCTTTTGGAGGTTTGGGCCGTTTATGGACAATTCCAATCCACATCAGTTGAACATCAAATGCATCAACACCACGACCGATTCCGATGGATCGATTTATGGCAAGTTCGTTATCGAGCCTTTGGAAAGAGGCTACGGGACGACGCTTGGCAACTCGCTTCGCCGCGTTCTTCTCTCCGGTCTTTCGGGCGCTGCAATTACCTCGGTTCGCTTTGAAGGTGTTTCCCACGAGTTCACCACCATTTCGGGCGTGGTTGAGGATGTCCTCGACATTATGCTCAACCTCAAGGGCGTGGTTTTGAAATCCAACGCCACCGAGCCTCAGTACCTGCGTCTGGATATCGACAAGCCGGGCCCTGTCGTGGCTGGCGATATCGAAGTACCTGCCGATGTCAAAATTATTAACCCTGACTGGCATATCTGCACCATCAGCGAAGGCGGCAGCGTCCATGCGGTGCTGACCAGCGACACTGGCAAAGGCTACGTGCCCGCTGATCAGAACACCACCAACAAGGCCGTTGACACGTTGACGCTGGATGCGGTTTACATGCCTGTTCGTCGCGTGGCTTACAATGTTGAAGATACCCGGGTTGGCCAGCGCACAGACTATGACAAGCTGACGCTTGAAATCTGGTCGAACGGCAGTATTGATGTCAGTTCCGCATTGAGCCTGGCTGCCAATCAATTGATTGAGCATCTTCTGCCCATCGCATCCCTGACGGGTATCCCCACCCTGGTGCCCCAGGCCCAGGCCGAGGTGAAAACCGACAGTACAGTGCAGACGCCGAACATCAGTATTGAAGATCTCGAACTTTCGGTTCGCGCCTTCAACTGCCTTAAGCGCGCCAACATCAATTCGATTTCCGAGTTGCTTCAAAAGTCCGAGCATGACCTGCTGAACATCAAGAACTTCGGCAAGAAATCTTCGGATGAAGTTATCGAACGTCTCCGCGCGTTTGGCCTTGATCTCAAGCCAAGTCCGGTGGATGTCGAACTTGAAGCCGGTTTGAATTAATTTTAGAACTCCCTTAAGTCTATAAAGAGATATTGTCATGAGACACCGTAAAAAACTTGCCAAATTAAGCAGAGCCGCCGACCAGCGTAAGGCGCTGATGCGGACGCTAGCTACTAGCCTGTTTATGCACGATGAGATCACGATTCCGCTGGCGCGCGCCAAGGCGCTTCGTCCCTACGCGGATAAAATCGTGACGCTTGCCAAGCGGGGTGATCTGCACGCCATTCGCCAGGCGGCGCGTCTTATTTATAATGCGCCCACTGGTGAAGTTATTGAGGATAAGCAGGGTGATAAAACCCGTGAAATCCCCGAAACTGTGCTTCGTCGCCTTTTCCGCAACGTAGGCTCACGCTTTCAGGAGCGCAAAGGTGGTTACATCCGCGTTCTCCAGGCGCCCCCTCGTCGTGGTGATGCAGCGCCGATGGCCATCGTGCAATTGGTCGACTAATCTGCCGCTTATATGAATAAAACACCGCAAGTGAATTATAATTCGCCGTCTGATCGCTTATCTGATCGGCGGCGAATTGTTTTGTTGCTGGAATATCACGGGGCTCTGTTTCACGGCAGCCAGTTTCAGCCTGACCATCCAACCGTTCAGGGTGAACTGCTTAGCGCCATTGAGGGGCTGGGGATTCGGCCTTATTCTATGATGTTCGCCGGGCGAACGGATGCCGGGGTTCACGCCAAAGGGCAAGTTGTTCATTTTGATGTTGAGCCCGATGCGTTAAAAGAAGTGATGGATTTGCAAACGGCCCTAAATAGCAAGCTGCCGCCGCAAATCAGTGTGCGAGCTTTATGTCTGGACGCTGCTCCTGCTTTTCATTCCCAGCGACACGCGGACTATAAATGGTATCGTTATAAAATATACCTTTCCCCGGCTCGCTCTGCCTGGATGCCACCGGATGCAATCTGGATAAAACAACCGTTAAATATTGGCGCGATGGATGATGCTGCCCGGCTTCTTGAGGGACGTCACAGCTTCAAGAGCTTTCAGTGTCGTGGAACCGACTTGCCTGACGATGTTTGTGATATCATGTTAGCCCGATTCACCCTCGAAAGCCCTGCAAGTCCTGATTTTGAAAATTCTAATGCGGCGCTTTCCTTTGAGCGAAACGACCTCACTTTTGACGCCTCGCCGCTTGCGTGCAACGCGTCAAATATTACAAAAAGTACGGAAAATCCCGATTATCCCGGTCAAATCCTGAATTTTGATATTGTCGGCGACCGTTTTTTGTATAAAATGGTGAGGAATCTCCTTGGTCAGCTTCTGGTTATCGGACAGCCCGACAGGCAGCGTCAAGCCAGGCACACGTCCAGTGTCTTCCAGTCTTCTAGTCGGCTTTTAAGCCAGCCAGGTGACATTCTCTCGCTTCTGGCGGCAAGGGACAGAACCCAGGCGGCTTTTGCGGCCCCTGCCAATGGACTTTCACTGATGAGTGTCGTCTACCCCGACCCGATTGACTACTTCAAGGACGATCCGCTCAGGGCAAGGCTTGCAGAGCTTCTGACAAACCACGCCAACCCCGCATCCCAAAATCCCGTATCACAAGATTCCGTACAAACCGTTTCGTCGGACGCTTCTATTTTTCCGCACGAGACTTCCAATTCAAACCATTCAAATCAACCCCAAATGGAGCGTATGCAAAATGAAAACGTATTCGGCAAAGCCTCTTGAAGTCGAGCGCGACTGGTGGATTATCGACGCGCAAGACCTCACCCTCGGCCGCCTGGCAACTGAAATTGCCAACCTGCTGCGTGGCAAGCACAAGCCACAGTATACCCCGCACCTTGATACCGGTGATTTTGTCATTGTCATCAACGCCGATAAAATCCGCGTGACGGGCAAGAAATTCAACCAGAAAAAATACTACACCCACTCGCTGTATCCCGGCGGTTTGACCACCCGCACCTTCCGCCAGTTGCAGGAAACCCACCCGACCCGTATCATCGAGCGCGCGGTCTGGGGGATGGTTCCCCACAACACGCTGGGTCGTCAGCAAATGACCAAGCTGAAACTGTTTGCCGGTGCCGAGCATCCGCACCAGGCCCAACAGCCCAAGGTCTACACGCTTTACAATAATGAGATCAAAAGCTCGGAGCATAAGAATAATCTGAAGGAGGCCGTGAAATAATGGCTGCAACGTATCCCAAAGCTGGCCCCCGTGGCACTGGCCGTCGCAAGTGCGCCATCGCCCGTGTTCGTCTCGTGCCCGGAAGCGGCAAAGTGATGATCAACGGACGCACGATGGAAGATTACCTCAACTTTAGGAAAGCGCTGCAAGTGCCGGTTCTGCAACCGCTGGTCACCGCTGATCTGCAAGAAAAATACAACGTCCTGGTGCGTGTTCATGGTGGCGGTTTGGCTGGCCAGGCTGACGCGATTAAATTGGGCATTGCCAGAGCGCTTGGCGAGATGAACGATCCGTTGGATCGTCTGATGAGTACCAGTGGTTTCTACACTCGCGATCCGCGCGTGAAGGAACGGAAAAAATACGGTCGCAAGCGTGCCCGTAAACGCTTCCAGTTCTCCAAGCGTTAATCTCTTTGCTAAAGAACAGTATCTTCAAAATCAAAAAACCGCTGGTTTTTACGCCAGCGGTTTTGCTTTACGTGCTGTTTTGGATTACCAGTATCTGATAGCCTGGACACCGGCGCCGATGCCAGCGCCTAACACCGTGGTTTTCAGGAGCGGTTTATCCAAGACTACGGCTGTACCGGCACCCACGCCAGCGCCGACCAGGCCGCCTTTGAGGATTTTACCGGTTTTGTAGCTAAACATGGGCCGATCTCGACGATCATAGCCCCTGTCATAACCAGAGTAGCCTCGGTATCTCGGGCGAGCATCGGCGTCTTGCGTTAATAACGCGGCGCTGCCAGCAAAGAGCATTGCACCCAGACAAAGCGTACTCAGGGCTTTTTTAACAAAGTTGTTTTGGATTGGCATCATGTTGGTTTTCAGCATGGTGTTTCCCTCTTTTATTTTATGGTGATTAAGGCTAAGGAATGAAGGCTCAATATATATAATGAATATTTTTAAGGCAACAAAAGCTCGTGGAGAGGGGGCGACTTGTAAATAAATACGCAGTACGAGGCTTTATAGTTTCAAACGCATTAACTTACGTTACGAAAAAATTGGCAAACTCGTTTCAGGATTGGGTTTCATTGGCTTACAATAGAGGTATTCTCCTCTTTTCGTGATAAACCCGTCTCTGATAATCGACAAAATCAATGACGTGCTTGCTTTGGGATTGTTTCCGCATTTTTAAAATGTCTTAAGAAAATATAAATAGAAAAATCAGTCTCATGTCTACTATACAAACCTTATCCGATGAGGCAGCGTGTGAAGCCTCGGCTGTTGAGATCGTGTTATATAGTGCCGCATTGCAGCCGCATTTTCGCTCGTTAAACCTGGCCTGGATAGAACGCTTTTTTGTCGTGGAAGATGAAGACCGTCGTGTATTGGACTATCCCTATGAAAATATCATCGCCCCGGGCGGCCAGATATTTTTTGCCCGTGACAAACAAACGAATGAGATTCTGGGCACCTGTGCGCTGATTGCTCATGGGGGGCATGCGGAGGGAGATGTTTTTGAGTTGGCGAAGATGGCCGTGGATGAAAAAGCGCAGGGCAGGAAAATTGGGCAAAAACTGCTGGAAGCGGCTATCGAATATGCCAGGGATCGAGGGAAAAAGGCAGTCGAGCTTGAAAGCCACAGCAGCCTAACGGCTGCAATCAAGCTGTATGAAAAGCTGGGCTTTGTGAAAACACCCATCCCGCAAGACACCAAGTTTCAGCGCGTGGATATCGCCATGCGCCTACTGCTGACTTAACACCTCACTCATTACCTTACAAGTGGAGAATACGATGCATATAATGGCCAGTGGCATACCTTACGTGAGTGCCCCTAAATTCATGGGAAGATCTACCGTCAGTAAAGTCAATTATGATGAAAAAATAGCATCTGGGCTTGAGGAGCATTTTAAGCGTCATGCCTCGCTTCCGGTTAAAATTCGCTATATTGGCAATCCTGATCATGTCTTTTCCCAGTTAACAGATGGCGGTGTTCCAACATTTCGCTGGCGTAGGACAGGAGTGGTTGAAGCCCCGGTTACTGCGACTTTACTTAAAAAGCTAGCAGAGCTTGATGTTGTCAAGCGGATTGAGCTATCACACTGAGTTTATCTATAAAATAAAGCTGTTTGAATCTGGATTATTCTTTTAAGATGAAACTAGAGATTCGTTCCATCGAAGCTAAGGACAACCCGGCGCTGAAGCGCTTGGTGATGGACACCCTGAGCGAATTTGGCTGTATCGGGCCGGGTTACGCCTCGGGCGATCCCGAGCTGGATTTTATGTACGAGTATTACCAGCAGCCGGACAGCGCGTTTTACGTGGTGGAAGACGTCGAATCCTCCGAGGTTTTAGGCTGCGGCGGCTTTTCCAGGTTGAAAGGCACGACGCCTGAAGAGGCGGTTTGTGAATTTCAAAAGTTTTATTTCAGCCCGAAGCTGCGTGGCAAGGGAATGGGTAAAAAACTGATCGCTTTTGCGCTTGCAGAGGCTAAAAACGCGGGCTATAAAGAGGCGTATCTTGAAACTATTCCTAAAATGACGGTTGCCATTGCGCTCTATGAAAAAATGGGCTTTGAACTGCTGCCCACCCATCGAGGTGCTACGGGGCATCACGAACGGTGCCCGATTCGAATGGGCCTTAAACTTGACGCGGTTTCAACGATTATCCCTTGCGTTTAAAATTGGATTTAAGAAAAAGCCATAATGGCTGCAATGGGGTGTTCATCAACATTGTAGCGAATGCACTGGTAATGCTGCCTGTTTTTGTCCTGAGCAGCATAGGCGAAATTTAGTGGCAAAGCAGGCAACATGTTTTGAAGCGTTTCTTTCAGCGGATAGGGTAAGAATCCCGCCTGGCTGAATTTATCGCACCACATCTCGTCCGTTTCAAAGCCTTCCGTGGGCGCGTCATTGGCAAGAACATCCAGAATTTCGCGTCCTGAAAACACCCGTTTTACGGCGGCTTTATCGGCCTCCTGATTGCTTTTAATAATTTTATCTAGCGCCTTAAACGTATCGCCGTAATGCTGCCAGGCGTTTTCAAGCCGTTGGCACAAGTTGTTGCTGGTAAAATCGCCCCAAGGCTCCAGAACCACCATCAAGTCGGGATTGAGCGCCTTCAGCTTGGAAAGCAGCGTTACGCGCTGGCTGTATGGCTGGATGTGATGCAGCGCGAAGGATGCGTTCATAACCAGGCAATCGCATTGTGCGGCAAGCTCGGCAAGGTCTTGCCAGTTGTCGTTGCCGAAATCTTCCAGCGTTGTCCTGTAAAACTTAAAATCGATTCTATTCTCAATGCCGATGCCCAAAGCGTTTGCTTTGGCTTCTAATGTGGCCCTGGCCTCTATAATGCTCTCTTGCGCGGGCTCAATGCCAACCAGTGTCAATTTTTTGGGAAACGTATTTTGTTTGTTGAGACGTTCCAGTAAATTCGCCATTTGCCGACCACTGCCCAGACCGATGTCTAAAATCGCCACGTGTTGGGCTTGGCTTTTTTGGAGGCCAGCTTGCACACTTGCTGCCAGCAAGTGATTGGCAATTTCCTGTGATTGGCCCATTACCGGAAAATGATCCACCATAAACTGAAAAAGCCGGATTTGCTGATCATCCTCCGGCAGTAGATACAGGTTGGCCGCTTTTTTGTTTGGGTTGATGTATTGTTCAAGCCCATTTAAAAAAAGCAGGGCCTGCAAAGTTTCCGGGCCCTCGCTCATTGTAGCCAGGTTTTGACGGTATTCTGCAATCAGTTCCGCCGCTTTATTTCGATCTTGTATGCAGCAGGCGGCAATGGCCGAAAGTTTTTGGAATTGCGCCGGGTATATTCGATGGCTTTTGGTGGTAAGCGTGTTTGAGGTGCCTGACATGATAAGAAGGGCTTTCATATTGGTTTTATGGGGTTAACTGGGGCGTTAACTCGGTTGTAAGTCTTTTTCAGCGATAACCAACGCTTCTTCAGCTCTCAGGCGGTTACGCTCAAATCCCCTGTTGAGGTAAGACGTCAGAAAGGCAACTTTTTCATTGGGGCTGTATTGAGAGGTAGTGAGAAATAGCAAGTCGGAATCCACCATGTATCGTATCGCCAGTGCCGGGTGAGGGGTTCTGAGCGGCTTGAAATCCTCATTATGAAGCCCTGGCGTATTGTTTAACCCATGAAACTCGCCCACCATCAGGCCATCTGAGACAAAATCGACCTTTGTCCTGCGCTGAACGCCATCGATAACTTGTGGCGCTTGCGCCAGGGGAAGGTTTGGAAAAATAACCAGAACCGCGTTATAAATGGACTGCTCGTTTACGCAATCGGCAAGACTTAGAAAATGACGTTTGGCTTGGGCCAGAAAGCTTTGCATTTGCTCAACCGAGGGTGAGGATAGCGCGCTGACGGCAAGCCAGATGCTGTTTCTTTCCAGTGCCGCCGGAACAAACGGGCAAACCGGACGGTTGGGAATGCCAAGCTCAGGATGAGGCTTTGCCAGAAACTCTTCGCACCAGTGTTTTATTTTCTGGCGAACGGCTTCTTCCAAAGGATTCAACTCGCGGTGTGGCGTTGCCATTGGAAAAAAATTTAACACCTCGGTGCTTTTATTGTTCCCGTTTTTCTCGTCGATATCCCACATGACGATATCTCCCCGTTTACTTGCCCATAACCCCTATTGTGCTTATTCTGGTGATTATTCTTTTTGAGCCAGCGGATAGGCTGAAGAATCTAATACCAAATTGCTTTGGCATTAGTATAGCGTTGCCTCTTAGGCTTGAGTACAGAAATCCCCATTGTATGTACAAAAGTACTATTTAAATAGTTCTAAAGATCAGCCCGCTGTGGCGTCTGCCGGGAATGTCTAAATATTCTGAACATTAAGATAAAAAAGCCTTAATCTGCTTTGAAAAATTTGCGAAATCCACCGGTTTTTCGATAAATCCGTCACACCCGCAGGCTTTTGCCTTTTGCTTGTCCGCATCCGATACCATGGCTGAAAACGCCACAACCGGAATATGAGCGGTCTCTCCATCCTCTTTAAGTTCTCCGGTTGCCTCGTACCCGTTTTTGATGGGCAGCAACATGTCCATGATAATCAGATCAGGCTTTTCGTGCCTGGCAATATCGATTCCCAGCCCGGCATTATCCGCCACCAGAATCTGATGGCCCTGAAATTCAAGGATGTCTTTTGCCAGCTTGCAGGTGGAGGGGTTGTCTTCAATAATCAGGATACGGTGCGTCATAAATCAATCATCCCCTTAGGTTAGCGAGGCTATTTCAATAGGAGCAACTTGGGCTGAAAATGGCATCTGAATGGTAAAAAGACTGCCTTTGCCTTCGCTGCTTTTCACCGTGATCATACCCCCGTGGAGTTCAACCAGGTCTTTGGTTAGCGCCAGGCCAAGCCCTGTACCCTCATATTTTCGGCCACCCAGCTCCTCAACCTGGTAAAATTTCTGGAACAGGCCAGATAAACGATCCGCGGGAATCCCAATGCCGGTGTCTTCAATGGTAATGCGCGCATATTCAGGTCTGCTATCCTGGGCAACGCAAAGGATCACATGGCCGTCGGGGCGGTTAAACTTGATCGCGTTGTTCAGCAGGTTCAGCAGAATTTGGGTTAATCGCTTCGTATCAGCTTCCAGTAAGGGGATATCCTCATCAATTTCAAAGCGGAAGTGGACATCTTTTTGGCTGGCCAACTCTTCTATGGTGGGGGATAGTTCTTCTAAGAGATGCTTTAGATTAATCTCTTCCATTTTTAACTTCATTTTGCCCGCTTCGATTTTGGCAATATCCAATAAGTCATTTACGATGGTCAGCAGGTGGTTTCCGTTTGAGAGAATCAGGCTGACGTACTCTTCCTGTTCTCGATTGATAGGGCCTTTGATTTGCAGTTTCAGCATTTCAGAAAAGCCGTTGATGGCATGTAACGGCGTTCTCAATTCATGGGACATCAGCGATAGGAACTCGCTTTTTTTCAGGTTGGCAATTTCGGCTTGTCGTTTGGATTGCTCCAAAAGCGCCTCCATCTCCTTTCGCTCTGAAATATCGATGCCGGAGCCGATAAACCCCAGCGCGATATGATTTGGCGTATCGCGGGGAACGGCGCTGAGTAAAATCCAGCCATAGCCACCTTCAGCGCGTTTGAAACGAAGTTCGCAGGAAAGCGGGCCTCTGCTTCTGCAAACGTTCTCGTACGCCAGCCTAAAGTCCTCATATTCATCAGGTTCCATAACGGACTTCCAGAAGTCGCCGGTCGCCTTGCCGCCTGATATGCCAGGAGCGCTTAGGCCAAGGTAAGTGATAAGTGTCTTGTTGGCGTAAATCAGGTCGAACGCGTTGTCCGTCATAAAAATCAGCACGGGGGCGGCGTCCGCCATTAAGCGGAAACGCTCCTCGGACTCCCACAAGGTCTGCTCAGCTTCCTTCATATAGGAAATGTCTTCAACGACTGCCATACCGTAGGTGGCCATCCCATTGGCATCGCGGGCGACGGATGCGGCGGTCAGTTTTGTCCAGACGGGTGTGCCGTCTTTTTTAAGCAAGCGTTTCTCGATACTGAACTTACTGATTTCACCGTTGACGATTTTTCGCGTATTGTCGAAATCCATCTCGATATCTTCTGGATGGGTGACTTCCATAATGGTTTTGGTACAAAACTCCACTTCCGTGTAATCGAGGAGCTCGCAGATGCTTTGGTTGGCCCGCATGAATTTCCCGTCACTCATGCGGACGTGAACCATACCCGTTGAGGCCTGGTAGAAGGTGGAAGAAAACAATTCCTCACTTTTTTTCAAGGCCGAATAAACCTTGCGGTGTCGCAGGAAGACTAGAAGTGCGAGCAAAAAAATGATGAGGATGGCGCTGGCGCATCCTGTGAAAAAATCAGGGGGTGTCATGTGGTTATTACCGCTTTTAAGTCAAGAAAAAGAAAACGAAACAATTATCAGACATTGCTGGGGCTGATGATTTTTTGCATATAATAGACCGCCTCGGTGCGGTTTCCAACTTTGAGCTTGTTGAAGATTTTCGCCAGATGGTTTTTAACGGTCGTTTCGCAAATCATCAACTGTTCGGCAATTTGTTTGTTGGACATTCCTCTAGACACCAGCATCAGGATTTCATTTTCTCGACTGGTTAGAAGCTCAAGGCCACTGTTCCCGCTCTGATCAGGTTTTTTAGGTGTGCGACTAATCATCCGCTCCACTGACTTGATATGGGCGATGAATTTACCCGGTGATATGGGCTTGGTGAGATAAAGATCGGCTCCCCGGTTCAGGCCGGTGACAATGGATTCCTCGGCGTCTTCTGCGGTCAGCATCACGATAAAGATGTTTTTGAATTGATGGTCGGCCCTTATTTTTCTAAGGATTTCCCAGCCATCAAGATAGGGCAGGCGCAAGTCCAGCAAAATTAAATCATACTTGCGCGCGTTCTCATGAAGCAGCCTCAGCCCGAGATAGCCATCCTCGGCGACGTCCACCTGGTAATTGTATGTCGTCAGGATATCCCGGAACAAAACCGGTTCATCATCAATCAATAATATATTCAACATCACAACGCCGACCCTAACGGAAATGTACGGGCACGAACCACCCACGAGCGACGCACTGCTGCGTCTCCATAAATACCATCATACAGTATCAGGGATGGTACTTTAGTACTGTAAATGGGGGCATTTGCATAACAGGCTTCCCCTGAATGATTCTAAAGTACTGTGATGGCGAAGCGCAATGAGAGGTGTAAATGGCCCGTATGACAGGTCTTTTCGGAGATTTTTCGCTCGTCTTGAAAAAACTCTCGCTAAAGCGTTGAATCATTGCCAACACTGTGTTTCTATGCTGCTCTGCCTCTGTATATCCCTCGAATATAAGCGTTTGCCGATTGCAGTACTTTTGAACCATAGAATTAGTTCCTATGGCTTAACCAAGATGGAAACATTTTTTTTACAATGGCTGAGTGGGAAATCATTATATTTCTCGTCATGTCATGTAGTTCAATCGCCCGAAGCAGCAAACGCTGTCCGGGCGATTTTTTTAGGGAGGAATTTGTGGATAAACCAGGGATTACTTGACCCAAAGCTCTTCAAGGTTGTGTAACGTCCCCAATGGCGTCGGATCCCAGTTCTGAATCCTGGTTTTGATTGCCACCATTTGCAAGGGCGATACCAGGTAAATGAAAGGCACCTGCTCATATGCGATTTGCTGGTAGCGATCGTAAATTTCCTTGCGCTTGTTAAAGTCGAACGTTACTACCCCCTGGGCAAAGAGCGTATCAATCTCTTTTTCCCAGGCGTAGCGGTCTGAAAGATCAACCTGGCCGTTATCGGGAATCTCGCGTTGGTTGAACATATGCAGCCGACCATCGCTTTTCCAGACGTTGGCGCCCGCATTGGGTTCAAGCGTGCCGCCCGTCAGGCCCAGAACAATGGCATCCCAGTCGCTGTTGTCGATACGGCTGACCAGCACGTTGAAGTCAATCGGCTTGAGATTGACCTTCATGCCAAGGCGCGCCAGATCATCTTTTATTTGAACGCCGATGGCTTCGCGGGTGGTATTCCCCGAATTGGTCAACAGGGTAAATTCAACCAGGTTGCCTTTTTCATCAATAAGCTGTTTGTCAGCGTTCCAATGAAAGCCAGCGTCTTTCAAAAGAGTCTTGGCTTTTTCAATATCCTGGGGATGCCCCTTGGCGATTTTTTTATTGAGAAAAATAGAACTGAGGCACTCGGCGGTAAACAAGGGCTCGCCCACCCCCTTGATGATGTTGCGGACAATATCATCGCGATTGACGGCGTAATCGACCGCCTGGCGGAAGCCCTGTTTGGTGAACCAGGCCGAGTGGACAGGGTTGACGTAAGGCTTTTGATTTTGGTTTTTCCGCGTGTTGAGGTTAAAGGTGACAAACGTGGTGCCGGTGGCAGGGCCGAGATTATAAATCCTGAAATCCGGGCTGTTTAGTGAGCGCGTCAACGCCAGCTTGTCGCCCGCAATGGAATAGATGTCGGTATTGCCCTGCTGGAACTGGAGTTGCAGGTTGTTTTGATCCCCCACGTAGGAAATCATGTAACGATCCAGGTACGGCAGGCGTTGGTTTTTCCTATCGACGAAGAAATAATGCGGGTTTTTTTTGAAGACAACGCGTTTTTCCACGGGGTTATACTTTTCAAGCAGCCACATGCCGTTTGAAACAAATTGTTCTGGATGATTTTGCGCTTCACTCACCCCCCACTTGTTGGAGAATGCCTTCTTACCGCCTTTGGCAATGACCGAACGGAACACATGGGCTGGCAGAATAGGCTGGCTCAGGTTTCTCAGGAATGGCGAAAAAGGTTCGGCTGTCACAAACTTGACGGTCAAATCGTCTATCGCTTCGATTGTCGGAAATTTACCATTAATCGTGTTCACGTCCCGCTGGCTGGTGTTGCCGTATCCTTTGGCGATAATCTCGTTCCATGTAAAAACCACATCCGCGCTGGTGAGCGGTTTCCCGTCAGACCAGACGAGCCCTTTGCGAAGCGTCGCGATGTAGGTGCGCTTGTCATCCAGCAGTTTGACTTCCCTGGCTAGGAGCGGGTAAACCTCGCCTGTATAGGCATCGGTATCCACAAGGCCGATGTGCATTTTGGCCGCCAACTCGCTGGAGGTGGCGTCAGTCGATTCCCAGCCGTTAAACGTCTTGGGCCCATCGCCCAGGCTGATTTCATAAAACGTTCCCCCAAATTTCCCGACCTCGCCGCGCGCCTGGATCATCTCAACCCCGTCCACTTCGACGGTTTCAAACGGGGCTTTAGAATGCTCTTGCACCTTGGTGATGGGTTTGCCATCCGCTCCCGGCAGCGAGGCGTCATCCGACGCTTTGGGAGGCGCACAGGCGCAAAGATTCAACACAACCAGGCCCGCCAGGCTAAACGCCATGAGCTTTGGAATGGCCCGCATCTTGACGATGGACATGACAATCAAACTCCCATAACCAATGCAAAAAATTGGACAACATCAGAGTGAATCCCGAGGTACAAGCGTTTCCCCAAGGCAAGCCTATTATATGCCAATTATGCCCGCCAACCAAAAAAGGCGGACAAGCATAATAATGTTTGTTCTTTCGATGAATTAATTCTTTTCTCGTCCATACGGTCAATAGACACTAGAGGGGGGGGAGCGCTATGATAAGGATAGTAGGTGTGTTGCAGGATTTTTTCAATTCCTGATTGAACGACAAGAGACAAGCAAGAAAGAAGCATCCACGCCAGAGGGGTTATGATGGCGGGCGCTTTTTGTTGCGCTTGAGGTTAGTTCTAATTTACTTCTAAACAAGAAGACGTGGGTGTTCGTTTATGCCATATCGAGAAATGCTTCGGCAAAAGGCCGATCTCTTTGCCAAAACATCGGCGCAATACCAAGTCCAGGAGGATGAAATCAGCGTTGTCCAAAGCTTTATTAAAAGCCAGAATCCCCTGATGATAGGTATGTTTGCCCTGATGGGCCTTAATCTCCTGATCCTGGTCTTTACCGTTCAATAGGGGTTTTAAATCAGGCATGCCGGACTCATGAATTTACTGAGGGTGCTTTCGTCCATTTCGGATTGCAGGCCGCTGTTGGAGCTGTCGTTATAGACCATGGTCTTGACCTCCTGAACCCGCTCCGCTAGCCTCTGGGCTTCAGGCACTCGGCCCGCGTCACTCAGGATGCTGACGGAACGCGCCAGTTGCTGATAGCCTTGTTCCAGCGCATCAAGGTTTACCAGCGTTAAACCCAGGTTAAAGCGGGCCTCAAAGGCGTTTGGGTTCAGCACCAGGGCATTGCAATAGCTGCTGGCAGCCTTCTCGTAGCGTTCCGTCTGCTGGTAAGCCACTCCCAAGTTAAACCGGGTGCCTTCCTGCTTTGAGTCAAACGCCAGGGCCAGGCGGTAATAGTAGATTGCCCATTCATAAAGCCAGCTTTTCATCTCTTGGCGGGTTTCATTCGGATTATCTCCCGCCTTGAGATAGACAGTGCCAAGCGCGCTGAGAAGATCGGGGTTGTCACTATCGCTTCTGAGCGCTTTTCGATAAAGCGAAATAACGTTGTTGCGCTTTTCTGGTAGATTTTCCTGCATGCGTCCATAGGCAATCACAATCGCCGTATGTTCCGGGGAGTCAGGATATTTGGCCATCAGGGTTCTGTATAGCTCAATCGCTTTGTCTCGCTGGCGATGAAGGCCATACAGGCTTGCCAGGGCCATCGAAAGGCTGTAATTACCCGGGTCAGCTTCGACCTTCTCTTCATACAATGCGATAGCCCCTGCGTAATCCCCTTCGTTCAGCATTTCTTGACCTTCGCGCGAACTCAGGAACGTATCGCTGAAACGCTTGATTTCAGAATGGAAAATAACCAGGCAGCCGACACATATGACAATCAGCGCAATACCCAACAGGCGAAGCATGAATAAGTGACTTCCTTACCATCTAACGCTAACCCGTCATTCCCGCCAAAGCGCGAATCTCACTATTATAAACCGTTTTTTGCTGGGGAGGTGCCAGCTTTGGCGGGAATGACGTCACTCAACTGCCTTAGTATTCCTTCGTTGGCAGCCAAGGCGTTAAGAAAATCAGCCCCACAACCAGCAGTAATTGCAACTTATACAGGTTTTCGGAAAGCTTGTGCGTTTTGATAAACGCCAGGCCTTCGGCGGTTGCCCCAGGATAAATGCCTACGGCCTGCATGCGCTCAATTTTAGGGTTAACGAACTGAGTGGTGGCGATCAGGCAGACGGTGAGCGCCAGCAGTAAGGCATAACGAACATAGGCCAGGGGGTGGGTCAGTGAAAACGCATGCGAGAAATACCGCAGCGCTTCGCCAAGCAGCACCAGCCCAAGGCTAATCAGTAATACCAGGTCATAACGGGTGAAGACCACCGTTAAGGCGGCGCCTGCCTCGTGGCGGGGAAAGGCTTTGAAAATGGCAGGCGCACAGAAGGCGCCAATCGCAAGCATTCCGCCCGCCATCAAGGCAAGGCCAAGCGTTTGGAGCATGTTGCCGCTTGATAATAGGGTTGAAGGGGCTATGGACATCGCTTCTCCGTGTGTTTAAGCAATTTTAAGCGTCGAAATCCCGGATGGCTGCTTCAAGCTCTGTATCTGGCGGAAGTCCCTGCTTCGCGTAGCGAATAACCCCGGTTTTATCAATGATGTAAACCGTCCGTTGGATGCCGCCTTCCGGCTTGAGCGCATGATAGGCCTTGGCCATGGTTTTTTCAGGATCGACGAGAATGGGGAACTTGTATTGTTGGGCATCGGCAAAGCGGGTGTGGCTTTCTGCGCTATCCGGGTTTGAGGCGATAATGTCGGTGTTAAGGCCTGCAAAGTGGCTCATATCGTCGCGCAGGGCGCAAAGCTGCTGGGTACAGCCAGGGGTTTGATCTTTGGGATAAAAGACGACGATGAGGTTTTTACCTGCATAGTCGGATAGCTTGATTTGCTGACCCGTGTGGGCTTTCAAATCAAAGTCCGGGGCTTTCGTGCCAACAGCCAGTGGGGATTCGATAGCGGTGGTCATAGCGCACTCCTCTCAACTCAGGTTACGATACGGGCAAGCCTTTTGATATGTTGACTGTATCATAAAACGTTTAATCTCAGGAGAGCTAAGAGTTTAGTCACTTGCCAACACTGTAAAATTCGCTGTCGCTTAAAGTGGAAATGCTCGTATTGTTGCCCCAGTAACTGATGATCCGGCATGCATACTTCTGCCAAACCCATTTAGAATCGTCATGAGTCCTACTGCTCTAGTGAACAGCCTTCTATCTATGGGCGATCCTGTAAGTGTTTTTTGAGTGGTTTCTGCAATTGCTGGCGCCCTGAATGCTAAGCCTGCTGCTGTATTTCCGTTTCTGACAGTGTGTCCAACCGTTTGAGCCGTCGGTAACTCACTGCGTTGCAACCCTCTGGCAGCTAACCCGAGGGCAGCCATCCCAAACGCCCTTCTGCTTAATAGGGCTGGGCCGCCCGCATCAGTGTTAGACTCAGAAGGGCCTGTGGAGGATGGCGTTGGATTAACATTATCAGGAGAGACGCTTCTTCCTCGTGGCAGGGTGCCGGATGGTAACGACGGATACAATTGGTTTGTCCCGCCACGAGTTGGAGGTACCGTTGATGCGCGCCGCGTACCCCTCCCAATAGCCGTACCCATGATCGCACCCACAATCATAAATTTCTCTCCTTTTTTGCTGAATCTCTTCTTCCATTACTGCCGCAATAATTTCAACACCCCACGGTCAGTTTTCGCGTCCCACACCCATCAATACACTTCCGTCGCATATGCTTGCGGCATACCGAACAGTACAAATCGTGCCTTATAAAATGAACGACCAACCTACTTCTTGAATAAAAACAATTATTGCCGTGCAATTGCTTATCATCGCATTTACAACGTTTGAGGGACGGGGTGGGCGTTAAAAAATGCTAGACTGCATATGTCCTTCGTATCGCCTTGGCGCTTTGCTTTTTTTTCAAGCGCTTGACTCGGCAAACGGCGGGCCGGTGTTTTCGTTTATGCAGCAAGCAAGTCATCGCCTATGGCAGCCTCGCCCCCTCCGCCAAAGGAGACGCAGGGTGTGGACAAGTTCCGCGCTCTGTCGGCCCGAATTAAAATCAAGCCGGACACCTTCATCAAATTTGACGGATCCGAGCATGTTCTGCTGCAAAACATCGCTTGCGCCGATGGGGTACGCATTAAGTACGACATCATGCTCATTCTCTATGAGTTGGTGGACTGGAAGAACGTGGGTGATCTGATCGCCCCCTGGCCGCCGGATGACCAGGAAAAAATTCTTGACCATCTCGAAATGATGGGACGAAGCGATATCCTGATCGAAGAAAACGAGCTTGAAAGTTCGGATGATTCTGAAAGTGGCCTCTCCCCCCACCTGGGCAGTCGCATCCACATCAATGTTGAAAATCACCACAACATGCTGCGCGATTATGTTCGGATGGCCGCTTATCGACGCGCCATCGAAAACAACGTGACGCCTGAGACTGTGGCAATGGATCTGGGCTGCGGTAGCGGTGTTCTCAGCTTTTTTACCGTTCAGGCAGGGGCTAAAAAAGTCTATGCCATTGAGCGCCGCCCCGATATCATTTTATTGGCCGAAGAGCTGGCCAAGGCCAACGGGCTTGATGATCGCATCGAGTTTATTCAAAATAGCTCCAGCCACGTCAAGGAATCGAAGCTATCCCCCAAGCCTGACTTGCTGGTGGCTGAAATTTTAGGCAACGGCATTCTGGAAGAGAATGTGCTGGAATTTACGATGGACGCGCGCGACAGGCTGTTAAAACCTGGCGGGCGAATGATTCCAAGCGGACTTGAAATTTATGTCTTTGCCTATGATTCAGGTGTCCAGCATGATAAGCAACTGGAAGTGGATGAGTTGAAAAATTTGTACGGGCTTGATTTTTCGCTTCTGGGACAGGTGCTTTGCAATAAGACGATTACCCGTACCGATCGCTACAGCCCATATGCCAATAAAACGATGAGCGATCCGGCCTGTGTGAAGACCGTTGATTTTGCCACGATGAAAAGCGTGGTGTTTGAAGAGCGCTTTACCCTGAAAGCCACGCGTGATGGCGACGTGTCGGCTTTTTGCGCGTATTTTAACGCCCAGCTTGATGAAAGCACCAACCTGACCAACTCGCCCTGGGCGCCCAGCACGCACTGGACGCAGTTGACGTTTACGCTGCCCAAGCCCAAAACGGTTAAAGCCGGCGATGAGCTTTGCGGCACATTAACCTACGACGGCGGCTTACGGTTAAGCATTGAATAGCGGTTAGTTTTTGCGGCCTATCAGATGAAAAGGGGATACTTCCATATGCCCACTGGAAACCCCCGTCAGCGCCGTTGCGACAATATTTCTCTGCTGACGGATATCTTTAGCCGCCTTGCTTAAAATCGGGAAGGCGTTGACCGCCAGCGTATCATCATTGGTCAACTCGGTCACGGTTTGAATTGCAAGCTGCGCTGCCTTAAACCGCTGCATGGCCAGCAGCGCCCCGGCAACTTCACGAGGATGTCCTTTTAATCGTTCAACTTGCTCCTCAAGCAATTTTACCCCTTGCCGCTCAACTGCCAGATCGACCACTTTGGCCAGCATATCCTGGGCAACGGTGCCTCCGGCATATCCTAGAGCAACCTTAGTCCTGGATTCTTCGCTCTTATTCGCAAAACCATTCATTTGTGATAATTGTCGGGATACTTTCTGGACTAACGTGCCCACTTGCCCAAGCACTTGTTGCGCCACCAATGCGGTTCCCTGTTGAATAATGTCATCCAGAGTAGTAACGTCTGCAACGGGCTTGAACAGATCAGGAATCATTCCTAAATTTCGACCGATAATCAGCTTTTGAATCTGACTCGTGCCCTCATACAGGGTCATGACGCGAACGTCCCGATAAATTTTGGAAATCGGTTGTTCCTCAATAAAGCCGTAACCGCCGTGTAATTGCAGCGCGTCGGCGGCCACTTTGTTAGCACCCTCACTTGCGTAAAGTTTTGCCATGGATGCGGCCATAGACAATGCCGAATGTGGTAATTCTCCTGCCTCAACGCGATCCTTGACGCGGGAGGCATTATAGGTAAACAGGCGGCCCAATTCATTGGTTAACGCCATATTGGCCAGCATTTCCCGCAGCATCGGCTTGGCAGCTAAAAGCTCCGGTTTTCCGCTAAGCGCATCGTCAAACTGGGGTCGATTCCGAACGTACTCAACTGCCTCATCCAAGGCTCTTTGCATTGCGCCAGAAGACATGGCGGCAACGCCAACCCGACCTCCCTCCAATGTTTTGGTAATGATTTTATATCCCAATGCAGGGGTCGGGTCGCTTGCATGTCTGGGAGAATGATCACTACCAATCAGATTGGCTTCGGGAACTTCCACGTTGTCCAAAAACACATAGCCGGTATCCGAAGCGTCCTGGCCTAATTTTTTAATGGGACGTGCGGATAGACCCGGTGAATCGTTGTCCACAATAAATGCGTTTAGTTTATCGTCAGGTGTTCGAGCTAATACAATAAAGAAATCCGCAATGTTGGCGTTGGTGATAAAAATTTTCTGGCCGTTTAACCGCCAAACCTGCTGCTCGGCATCAAATTCAGCCTTGGCCTGAATATTGGTTGCATTAGACCCATAATCCGGTTCGGTTAAAGCAAACGCGCCTATTTTTTCCCCTTCAATCATTGGCACTAAGTATTTTTGTTTTTGTTGCTCACTGCCATGGGCCAATAACGGTTCGCCGGCAAGCCCCCTGCCCGACGAAAGCAGAACGGTGGTTGCCAGTCCCAAATCATGGTAAGCAACGGCGCGCGCCAAAGAGGATGCCACTAAAGCGTTATATCCAAGCCCGCCATATTCCTCGGGCGTATCAATGCCCAAAAACCCATTTTCGGCAAATTTTCTGGAGACTGCCTTTTCAAGATCAAACCCATTGCTTTTTGCCGCCGCAGGCGGTTGTGAAGCGGGATATTTGAGTTCTCGGGATAAAATTGATTGAACTTGATGGACAATATCGTCTGTGCCGGGTAACTCTTCGGTTGCTGTCGGTAGGCCATAAACGCTTTCCGCGCTCATCCTCTGTCCATTAGTGGCCTCGGCGTTATAAAGCACCCTGGATGGCGGCAACGTGCCTGCCCCAGTACCTAAAGTCGTCATGCTGCCAAAATGCAGGGCTTGAGGGGAATCGTTTTTAACAAAGCGGTCAGCATTTGCCAAGAATTTGGGCGTGGAATTTGCAGGGGCACGATCTCTTGCAGAAGGTTTTACAACAACGGGTGCGGCAGAAAAGCTGTTGTTGACAGCGGAAAAAAGAACGTTCACGTCGTAATCTCCCATTACATTAAGAATTAAAATAAAAATGACAGACAAACATACGCTTGCCTTATCTTTTTAAGATTTCGTAAAAGAGAAACCCTGAAGCCAACCCCTGAAAACAATACTATCTGGTGATGACTTAACCTTGACGCTAACATAAACAGGCATCTCTGCCTATCGCATGTTACAAGAATCATGTCAGTTGGGAGCTTGCCTATGGCCGGGCTGCTAAAAGCTTATCTACCAGTTCTCGAACGGCACCCCGCCCCCCGTTTCTGCCGGACACCCACTGGCAAACATTGATAACCTCTTGGGCCGCATCCTGTGGACAGCAGGCCAGACCAGCCAGCTCAAGCGCCGGAATATCCGGCAAATCATCTCCCATATAGGCCACTTGTTCAGGCGTCAGCGACAATTCTTCCATCAGCGCCTCAAGCGCCTGCCGTTTATTCTTGGCGCCTTGCCTGACATGGGTAATCCCCAGCTCCTCGGCTCGCCTGTCTACGATACTGGATTGCCTTGCCGTGATGATGGCAATCATCAGGCCGTTTCGGATGGCAAGCGAAATGCCAAGCCCGTCTTTGGCGTTGAATATCTTGATTTCATCCCCGGAAGAAGTGTAGATGATATCGCCCTGGGTCAATACACCATCCACATCAAGCGCGATAAGACGAATGCTTCTCATGGCTTCTGGTAATTCGTTGCCCGGCAAACCGTTTCTGCCCATTTAACGAATCCCTGTCTTTAAAATATCGTGAAGATGAATCACGCCTGCAACCGGCACGACGTTCTCTTGCGGGGATGAGGATTCGGGCCTGACCAACAGCACCGTGATTTTATGCTCTTCCATTAGCCTGACCGCCGAGACGGCCAGTTCCTCTTCGCCAATCATTTTTGGAGAGCGCGTGATGACCGCTTCAAGCGGAATGCTCTTGGCGTCGGCGTATTGCGTTAAAGCGCGGCGAACGTCGCCGTCGGTCAGGATGCCAGCAAGGGCGTTATGTTCATCCAGCACGATGGCCATCCCAAGCTTTTTAGCGCCGATTTCGACCAGCGCATCGAGAAAGCCGCCGTTAAGGCTTACAATCGGAAGGTCGCCGGGATTTCCATGCATCAGGTCTTTGACGCGAAGCAGCAGACGCTTGCCCAGTGTTCCCGCAGGGTGAAAAAGCGCAAAATCTTCCTGGCTGAAGCCTTTTCGCTCCAAAAGCAAAATCGCAAGCGTATCACCAAGGGCCAGGGTCGCCGTCGTGCTGGCCGTGGGGGCAAGGTTATGCGGGCAGGCTTCCTGGCGAACGGCAATGCTGAGAACGGCGTCGGCCTGTTTGGCCAGAGCCGAATCGGCCTTTGCCGTCATCGCAATCAGCGGCACGCCGAAGCGTTTGATGAGCGGCAAAACAGCGATAATTTCAGGCGTATCGCCGCTATTAGAAATGGCGATGACGACATCCTGAGGCGTAATCAGCCCCAAATCCCCGTGGCTGCCTTCGGCAGGGTGCAGGAAGTAAGCGGGCGTACCAGTACTGGAGAGGGTCGCCGCGATTTTCTTGCCCACGTGGCCTGATTTTCCCATACCCGTTACGATGACACGGCCCGGGCAAGCCTCAATCAGCTTGAGCGCTGTGAGAAAATCCTGGTTCAGGTTGTTCTTGAGGTCTTCAAGGGCTTCGATTTCAATGTCAATCACCCCACGCGCCCGGGCCAGAACCGATTGGAGTTCATCCGGCGGCTGCGTTTCTGCGTTTGTTGAGGTATCGGTGGGTGAAGCGTGAGGGTGCATAAGAACGGCTATCAGTTTGATTTGCTAAGGTTACCGTTAGAGCTTACGGCATTTGGGATTATAACAAAAAAGAATTATTGGTAGAGAGAAACGGGCTTTTAATGTCGTTCAATGGAACAACAAAGCCCGTTTCATGATTGTCTTAAAGCCAAGTTCTGGTATTTAAAGATCTTCAGCCGCTTTTTTGGCGGTGCTGTCCTTGGTTTTTTGAAGGATTTTCACATCCAGCACGTCCACCCAGGGTTCATTCAGCGCCGTGCTGAACACTTTGCCGCGAATGCGGATAGTGTCTCCTCCTTCAAGATTCACCACTTCATCGCTTTTTTTGCGGGGAAAGAACAGCTTGAGTTCTGAAAGGGGAATCTGGCGGGGCTCAACATCGGGCCTTAAGATAAAAAGGCTGACGTAATCGCGCGAGTCGCGGAACGCTTTTTTGTAATCCAGGCCGGTGTCCGAAAACCGGTTAAAGACACCCACCAACTCGACATATTTGTTGAGCTGGGCTGTCGGATTCTTCAGCAGCTCGTCGGCATCGATATGCACAAAGGCGCTGTCCGGCGGAAGCGCTTCCTTTTCGGCGGCTTGCTGGGCAGGCTTGCCATTGGCCGAAGGTTTCGTGTTGTTCGATGCCGGTTTTTTCGGCGAAGCTTTTTGAGCTAATTGGGGTAAGCTTGAGGAGGCGCTTGAAGCAGGTGTTGCTGCAAACGCCGTGATGCTGCTGCCCACGCTTACCGTGATGGCCAACGCCGCTGCCGTATATCTTGCGGCCAACTTGGGAGAAGAAAGAATGCTTTTAAATGTCATGACAAGGGTCTCTCTAAAACGCATACTATTGATTGAATTTTGATAAATTTAAAATGGGGTTTATTTAGCGGCAATAAAACGAAGTTGCTAAGAGCGCACGAGTCCCTGGCGCATGGCAAGAACGGCTGCCTGGGTGCGGTCATCAACACAGAGTTTCTGAAGAATACTATGGACGTGGGCTTTGGCTGTGGCCTTGGTGATGGTGAGGCGATCGGCGATTTCAGGATTGGATAAGCCTTCCACGATCAGGTGCAGCACTTCAAGCTCGCGGGTGGTAAGCGGACAATCGGCGGGGGCTTCGTCTTTAGAAAGCGCCTGCGGGGCGTCTTCGTTCAATGCGCCTAAAGATCCCGTTGTTCCCTTGAAGCGGCCCAGCACCAGTCGCGCCACCGCCGGATCAAGCCATGCGGTGCCTTCACTGACGGCCTCAATTGCCTTGGCCAGGTTGTCAATGGAAATGCCCTTCATGCAATAGGCGTCGGCGCCTGCGGCAAGGGCTGCAAAGACATCCTGCTCGCTATCCTTGGAGGTCAGCATGATGATACGCATATTCGGGTATTGCTGCTTGATTTTCTGGGTCGCCTCAATCCCGTCCATTTCAGGAAGGCCGATATCCATCAGGATGATTTCAGGCGATAGCGCCGTTGCTTTTTCCACGGCTGAAACACCATTGTCCGCAGTTCCCACGACCGAGAACAGCGGGTTTTTTTCAAGGAGCATTTGGATGCCCACAAGGGTCATCTGGTGATCTTCAACGATTAAAATCTTGCTGGGGGATGGGCTCATAAACTTAACGCAGGCTCACTCTTTGTTTGACACATAGGGTTTGATAAATAGGATCTGCCTCTATCATAGCAGTGATCGCCAGAAAGGTGAAATGCCCCTAAGCGTTAAGGCATCTCTTTAAGAGGAGCGGGCGCTGGTTTTAAGAGCGCGGGCGATGTCTCGCTTGGAGTCACGCTCGCTGATGCTGTCGCGCTTGTCATGAAGTTTCTTCCCCTTGCACACGCCCAGGTCAATCTTGACCCAGCAGCGTTTGAAATACATCTTTAGCGGGATTAGCGTCAAACCGGAGGTTTTCATCTTACCCACCAGTTTTCGGATTTCTGCCTTGGTTAATAGCAGCTTTCGTGGTCGTTCGGGGTCGTGGTTGTAATGGGCCGCCTTTTCATAAGGGGCGATATGCGCGCCAAAGAGAAAGATTTCACCGTTTTCAAGCCTGGCATAGGATTGCTTCAGGGAGACTTTACCTTCCCGTATGGACTTTATCTCGCTCCCCGTCAGGACAATACCCGTCTGGTAGGTCTCCAGAACGGTGTATTCGTGATACGCCTTCTTGTTACTGGCGATCAGCCAGTCTTTTGAAGGGCTCGCCTTCTTTTTGGACGTGTCTTTCTGCTTTGTCATGGGGCTATTTTACCCAAAAAGCGCCGTTGATACGTGCATTTTAAGTTAGTTGAATCCTCAGAAATCCCTCAATTGGCATAAAATCGCCTCAAAAAACCTGTTTTGAAAAGGCGATTGACCTGCAACGTGTACAATAGAGTCTGTTATATCGTTTTTTGTCCCGCTGAATTTTTATTTAGATATGATCACCATTCGCGCGCTTCGTTCCAAAGAACTGCGGCAGGTCAAGCACCTGCTGCGCTCGCATTTTGAGCAGCCTGCAGAATCTCAAACAAGAGGAGCCCAAAAAACACAAGCCCAAGAGGCTTCGCCCTACCCACATCACCTCCAGGATCTCACCGCCGAAACGCTTCAGGATGCCGCCGAGCCCAATCCCTATCAGCATATTCTCAACGAGCTGAATCTCCTGAACCTGCCGCTTCATGGGCTGAGCCAGCTTTTACCGCCGCAATGGCAGTTTATGCCCGCGATGTTTGTGGCCGCTTCGCCCGAGCATGTGCTGGGACTGATTTGCCTGAGCCAGGATGGGGCCAAGAAAAGCCGCTGGCGCATTGACGAAATGATTATTGATGCCGACGTTTCGGCTTATGACGTGGGCTCTCAGCTTTTGAACTACGTCATTAACCGCTATGGCGGTTCAGGTGTACAGACTTTTATCGCCAAAGTATCCCCGGATCAGGATCAGGCGCTCGGGCTTTTCAAGTCATGCGGCTTTCGCCATTGCAGTAGGGTTCATCTGTATCGCCACCCTAATCCGGCATCGCGCTTCGATAAACGTGATAGTCATTTGAACAAGCACGTCGGCATCCAAGGCCTGCGGCCCGTCAACAGCAATGATTACGATAAACTGCTGCAACTGGACCGCGAGTGCCTGCCTGTGGAAACCCGGCTGAGCCTTGAAAAAGACCGTCTGGATTTTCAGCAGACGCTTTCTCAGAATATTAACCGTCGCCTGCAAGGACACTTGCACGTCGAGTGGGTGGTGGAAGATGTGGCACGCGATTTGCTCATGGGTTGGCTGCGGATTGAAAGTGTGGACTTTAAGCATTATCGCGTCACGTTTCTTGCCCATCATGCATGGCCCGCGTTAGTCGAATCCCTGGTTGATCGCGCGCTTCGGCAGATTGTGAACACCACGCGATCGGCCGAGGTTGAAATTGAGGTTTACGATTGTCACAAGGAACAGCTTGCCCACCTGGAGGCGATAGGTTTTGAGCGCCAGTCCACCGCTGAAATACTGGTCAAGGATTACTGGATCCAGTTAAACGAGCCGAGAAAAGGCCACCGTTCTCCCCTGCTGATTTTTGAAGGCGGCAGAACCTCCCCGGCGGTCAACTATCGTTAATCGAACCCTTTAATCTAAACTGCGGGGGCGCTTGGGGGGCCAACTGGCGATGATGTCTTCCAGGCGCTGAAGGCAAGTGTCCAAATCGTCATTGACGACCGTAAAATCCGAATGGGCTTTCATCTGCTCAATTTCAGACGCTGCGATTGCCATGCGGCTTTTGATTTCCTCCTCGCTGTTGTTGCCGCGCCCGCGCAGGCGAGTCTCCAAAATCTCAAGCGATGGCGGCAGGATAAACACCAGACAGGCCTCTGGAAAATGCTGTTTGACTTGCAAGGCGCCCTGAACGTCAATTTCAAGCAACACCGACTGGCCTTCCGAAAGACGGGTGCGAATGCTGTTTAACGGCGTGCCGTAGTAATGACCGTTGTACTCGGCCCATTCTAAAAACGCGTCCGAGGCTATCAAGTCTTCAAACATGGCCCGCGTCTTGAAAAAATAGTCAATCGCTTCCACCTCTCCTGGCCGAGGCGGGCGGCTGGTGGCCGATACGGAAAGGGAAAGCTTGCGCTGCCTGCTCTTTAAAAGCAGCTTGCACAAGGTTCCTTTGCCAACCCCGGAGGGGCCGCTGAGAACAATCAGGACTGGCTTGCTGCTTTCATAACTCATTTGCATTGCTTTATTGCCGGGATATGGCCGGAATACGCATGAAGCGCTACGGAGGTCTTCAATATTTTCAGGGGGTTAGAAAGTTCCTATAACTTCCGTATTAAGCCGATGGCATCTCCTTAGTCGTAACGCTTCTCGTTATAATGGAGGTAATGGTATCACCCAAAGGGGTGATAAGCTCCTGTTTTCTCATAAATAAAACGGCAAACACGCTGCCCTATCCGCTCTTAGCATATCGCCACCAACCTGCGATTGCAATGCGTCTTCGATGCTATCGCCGTGTGACTTGCCAGTGATTATCCCTTATCCTTCATTTATATTGGGCTCACGTATTTCGCTTGGCAAATTTTTCTGGAATCTTATCTTTATGACCTCTGACAACAGCCCCACCGGCGAGCGTATCGGAACCGTCTTTCTCGTGGATGACGAGCCGATGGTGACCGTCAGCATCCAGACGATGCTCAGTCTTGACACCAAGCATCTGGTCTACAGCTTCAATTCGTCTGTCGAAGCCTTGCTCAAGCTTGATGCGCATCGCCCTGACGTTGTCATTTCCGACTTTTCCATGCCTGAAATGGACGGCATTACGTTTCTTCAAAAAGTAAAAGAAACGCTTCCCCAGGCCACTCTGATTCTTCTTACCGGCTATGCCGACAAGGAAAGCGCCATTCAGGCCATCAACACGGTGGGCATATACCGCTACATCGAAAAACCCTGGGATAACGACGAGCTGAAGCTCAATATCAAAAACGGTCTTGAGCGGGCTCATCTGGTAAGCGACCTTAAAGACACCATCCATCAGCTCAGCGAGGCTGAGTCCCAGCTTCGGCAAACCAACCAGCACCTCGAAGCCCTGGTTGAAACCCGCACGCAGGATTTGCAGGCCACTTACCAGAAACTCCAGTCCATCGTCCGAAATTCCGCAGACGGCATTATCATGCTGAACGCCGATCTGGATGTGACCGCCATTAACCCAACGGCTGACGCCTGGCTGGCAATGGCCAGAAAGCAAACCAGGGAGGCAAAGCCTAAGCAGGCGCGGCTGGTTGATTTACTCAAGCTCTCTTCGGGAAAATCCATTGAAAATATTCTTAAGCCGATGCTTGAGCCTTTGGCCGACGGCCAGGCCCACTCACAGATAATTCCAGAAGCGTTTTTGGGTGCTCTGCCGCTTGAGATTAACATTTCACCGCTTGAAGGCGGCGGCACTGACGGCGGTATCGTGCTGATGCTCCGCGACATCACCCAGCGAAAAGATATCGAGCGTCTGCGCGACGATTTTATGTCCACCTTAACCCATGACCTTCGCACGCCCCTGGCCGCAGCCATTCAAACGCTGACGTTCTTCCTTGATGGGACGGTGAAACGTGATGAGCATGAGAAGCGCGAACAGTTGATGCAGATGCTGGTGCAAAGCATGCGCGATATGTTGGGACTGGTGAACGTGCTGCTTGAAGTCTATAAGTACGAGGCGGGTCAGCAAAGACTTGTCTTTGACCGCATGGATATTGGAAACCTGCTGGATGGCGTGTGCGCCGAACTGCTGGCCCTGGCGGGCAGCCGTGAGCAAACGCTGACTCAGGCGCTGCCAGCGAGCATTCCGCCGATTATTGCCGATAAGCAGGAAATTAAGCGGGTGCTGGTGAATTTAATCGGCAACGCCATTCACCATACCCCGATTAAAGGAAGTATTGAGGTTAGTGCGCATATCGCTGAAAACGAAAACGCGCAACCCGAATTAACGATTGAAATTCGAGATGATGGCAGGGGGATTCCCGCCCATGATATCGCCAATCTTTTTAAACGGTTTTCACAAGGCACCAGTAACAAGCGTTCTTCCGGCTCGGGTCTTGGCCTATACCTCAGCCAGCAGATTATAGACGCCCACAAGGGCAGTATCTGGGTTGAGAGCGAGGAAGGTCAGGGGAGTCGCTTTTTTATCAGGCTGCCTCTGGCGTCGGCCTAGCGGCCGCTTTTCTTATTGACGCTGCTGCGGCCCAAAAGGTCTTAATCAGAAGGCCTCAGTCAGAATCCCTCAATCGCCTAGGGGATGCCTAATTTGGCCCACTTTTTTATAATAGCCCAATAGCATCACGAGCATTAATCGCCCCTTGAAGCGGAGCCGAAAGGGACAATTCCCCCTATGTCGCCAAGAATTGCAAACAAAGATCGGGCTGAATTACCGAAGCCCCAAGTCCAAATCGGTGTTTTGGGTTTTTCGCCTCTGAACGCCCTGAACCTTTCCTATCGCTACCAGGGCGTGGGTGACGCGCTGCTTGCGATTCCGGAAGAATCGGGTAATGAAACGGCCATGCAGGCCAAAACCGTTTTTCAGGTGCTTCCTTGCCAGGGGCAAGCTGACAAGGCCAGCAAGGCAGAAACGTTCGACTTGGGCAGCGCATGCTTTCGCTGTCTCTCAGACGCGTTATACCGGGGTAAACTTCCCCAGGTGATGCTGCTCTCCCCGGGCATTGCGCAGATGAATGCCTGGTTGAACGAGATGATGGATTACGTGGAAAAAACGCTCCAGTTCGGATTTTTTCTTCGTCAAAACCCGGTTGATAATCTTTTTCCCAACCTGGTCTTTATTTCAGACGGCGTTTATTTTGCCAGGTTGATGAAATCCTTTGATTCTTCTTTGCAAAAATTCAGCGTGTTAACCCCGGAGTGGCGTCGCCAGATTCTGGCCAAGTGTCATCGGGCGGTGCTGCTTGAAGGCGAAAAGCTGGAAAGTTTCGACATGGCTGAAATTCAAAGCGCTGAAGTTAAAAGTGGTCAGAGTACTGGTATTATCCGCCTGCTAAGGCCGCCGATGAAGCTTCGCTTGGCCTCAGGCCCCAGCGTTAAGAGCGATGGAAGGCCGGGTGGCTTGTCGCCTCACTTGGATGTGATTGAAAGCGTGCTTGCCCTTCATGGGTTTAGTGTCGAGATTGAAAACTCCGTCCCCAACGCTGCCGAGCGTTTGGAGCTGGAATACGCCCTCACGCGATCTTCGCGGGTTTTATTGCCCGCGCTGGCCACGGTGTCTAATCACAACGAAACGGGCGCAAAACCTTCCAAAAAATCCATTACGCCAACTCAGACGCAGACGCTTCAGGAGCAGGTTGCCAGGGGAATTATCCACATTGGTCAGCGGCTTTTTGCCTTTGGCAAGAACGAGTTTTCAGACAGCCCTAAAATATTTACGGACATTGAGATAACGCCAAAGCCTGCTGCAACTTCAGGTAAAACCGGCGCCTCCAAGCCAGACCGAAAAACAACGGCAGGAAAAACAACTGGGGCAGATCTTCCCAACGGCCAGGCCTTAACGCTTTCCCCGCAGGATTTAACCATTCTCGATAGTCTTTGCCATTACGCGCTGGATCTGGAACTGCCCGAAGAGCGCGAATTATTCACCCGCCTGGATCAAAAACTCAAGGCGCAATATTTTTCAGAAACAGCCCAATAGGCGTTATTTCACCGCTATGCTCAACCCTCTGGAGAGTTTGTTTCTACAGGCGAGGGTGCCCTAATTGCTGGGTGGCAACCGTCATATTGAGATACTCTGGCCCATTCATGCCGCGGTTTTCATAAATGACGGGCAGGTGATAGCCTTCAAGCTCGCTTGAAAGACCGTTGATCATCTGGCGATACTCCCGCTCCAGCGCCTTTCGCTCAGCGGGTGACATTTCTATATTTTCAATGCGCCAGCGGATGTTTTGCGCATGGCCTGCGCGTTGAACCAGCATCGCGCTATCCCCATACCAACCACTGAGGCCTTCCCAAAAAGCGTTGTCGGCTGGCATATGCGCTGAAACGCCGGTTAAACGGGTGGCGTACAGATCGCGAAGCGCTTTTCGCAATTGTGTTTGACCGCCAGGTTGCGCCAGGAACTGCGATCCGTGCAAAATATCCAGCGTGCTGTTGATATAGCGGCTGGCCAGGTTGTAATCCTGATATTTTGAGGCCGAACTGCTACCCGCAGGCATGATGTCTCCCAGTAGTTTCGTCAATTCGCTTCGTTGGGCCACCAGGCGGTTATATTCCTCGCTCGATTTGGCAACGTCGCTCACAACGCCTTCGTTGATGGCCCGAAGGCGGCTGTCAATCATCGGCACACGGCGGCCGATAATGCCCAACGCCAGTTCATCCTTCATGCTCTCGTGGAGCTTATCAAGCAGCTTGCGCAAAGCGACGGCGTTTGCCGGCTCTCGTTTCAGTTCGCGCTGGATAGCCTGAATCGCCTGGGAGTGAAGCGCAATGGCATTGAGGGTAATGTCATCCATTGCCCCGCTCCAGCTTTTGAGCGGAAAGGGCCTGATCAGACCGTGATTTGCCGTAATGATCTTTTGCGCTTTTTCATATTCGGTTTTAAGCTTGGCGCTGTTTGCAACGGCTTTGCCATCGCGAATATCCAGCATCGCGTCTTCGACACCGGTTTTGATGCCCCCTAGGGCGTCCCTGACCTGCTTGCTCTTGTGAAAGCGAAGGCTTACCGCCACAGTGGCCGCTGCCCCACCAATCAGTGTTACCGGCCAAAGCAGCTTTTTCAGCCAGGTAGGGGTGAAACCGTGATCATCGTGATGCGCGCTAACTTGGGGGTGGTGACTGATAAACGTACCTGGCACGCCGAAGCTTGCGCCAGGTAGCCATCCGCCATACGCTGCCGGAGGATATGCGCCGGGATATCCATAGCCGTAGAAACCGCCCATAATGCCTGTGCCTTACCCCTTCATCGGCTTATTGCCAGCCGTTGAATCCCCTATGGATGATAACCTGCCATCAATCGCAGTATCATCTCTTTATATTTAAAAACAGTTTTCTGAATTCTTGTGTTAGCCAGGTCGTTTAAGGATGTTAAACCGGGATTTTACGGGCCAACTTGAGGGCGGCGGCGATAGAGTTGAAGCTGACCAGGATAGACGGGTAGTTTTTCTGGCTTTCCAGCGTGCAGCCCCGGCATTCGGGCGCCTTATCCACCAGCTTGCGGTATTTTCGGGCGGTTTTGGAATGCCATATCTTTTGGAAATCCCCCTTGATTTTTGGATCTCGCAAGTTGCCAAAGGTTTTGTTGGCCGTCGGGTTCATCGCGAACTCCTCACAGCCGCTCACTTCGCCTTCGCTGCCGATAAACGCACCGTAGCTTCCGGCCTGGCAGCAGAAGAGACGCTCGCCGGGTGCCCGTTCGTCAAGCACCACGCGGCGGTTTTCCTCCTGGCTTAAGAGATCCAGGGCCGATTTTACCGCGCCATCCAGCGGGTTTTGGGTGTGGTAAAGGAAGCGCAGCCTGCCTGAGAAGACATCTTTGCGCACCCGCTCGGTCACTTCCAGGTAGCTTTGCTCAAAAGCCTCCAGCACGCGTTGCTGTCGGCGCTGGTCAAAGCTTGGCAGTTGGCTATCGCTCATCTGAACGCTTCTGCGCATCAGGTTGAGATTCCACTTGTCAGGCTGGAGGACGTCGCGTACCATGGCGTACCAGTCCATCATCAGGTGGGCGTTGGAGGGCGAACAGACGGTACACATCTGTACATCCAGCTCTTTATAACCAAACACCGTTCGCATCCGTTTAAGCCCCTCGGCCGTATCGACCGTGTTTTGCCAGGCGTCCCAGGTGGGCAGCTTGGTGTGGCGCGTGGCGTTATTGACGGGTTTGGGGCCTTCGATGCTCAGGCTCCAGGTCAGGTGCAAATCAGGACAGCGCTGCATGATGCGGTGTGTGATCTGAAAAATCAGTTCCGGTTTCCAGGCATTGCTGATGATGTACACCGATTTCACCGGCGTCAGACGATAAGCGGCCTCGATAATCTCGGGAAGCTGACGGTTGAGCGTTGTTTCACCGCCTGAATACACGATGGTATTGAGGGAATCACCGATGCTGGCGTAGGCGCTTTCAATTTCCGCTAGCGACAGCTCGTTCGTTTTTGCGTTGAGGCTGTCTGCAAAGGAGCAGAAGTGGCAACTATAGTTGCAGCGCGTGGTGACGATGTGCGTTAGCATGGTAGGCTGGGGCCTTAAGCCCAGATGCTTGCTCACCATGCTTTTTAAGACTGGAAGATACAGCTCGCGGTTGCGGTTGCTTTTAATGGGCTCATAAGTTTCCCGCATGGAAATGCTGGGGTATTGGTCAAAATCAATACACAGGGCCATCAGGCGGTCGGCTTCCGTCGCGTCATTCGGTAGGCGGATAATGCCATTGGCGGAGGTCATTGCCGGGATGCTGGCTGTTTTGGAAAGCCCAAAATCGCCATCCGTAGCGGTGCTTACGGAATGCTCGAGGAGAGGGGCGGTTTGTTCGGTGCGAGAAGCAAGCATTAAAGCGCTTAACCCATTTGCTGCGTTCAAATCAAATTCTAATACCTTAAGAGTTTCTAGTAAGAGTTCTTAAGGACGAACCGGGAAGAAAATGGTTCATATAATTAAAGTCCGATTAAAGATTTTAGCTCAAAAAGGCTTGCTTGACGATTTTCAACTGTGATAAAAGTTAAATTGGTTTCTATAGAACAATAAAGCAATACATAACACTTTTCTTTCGCCTGAGGCCTTTTCTGAGGCCTGAAGAGAGTCGTCAAGTTTTTTTTAAGCTTTTTTAGATATTAAGCGAGGTAAAGAATGCCCTATCTGACATCGGATACCCCTGTAGTTTCAAGGGGTAATAGCCGGACAAGTACTGCTAAAGGCAGTGCCACCATCCCTTCTCAGCAGCCATCATTTTCCAGCTTATTCAGTTTCGATTTATTCAAGGGACAGGATGTCTTCAGGAAAACGTCTCCTGCAGTTTCAACCCCGTTGTTATTCGCTAAGGCACAAACCATTCCCGATGATGTCCAGGCGGCTTTTGATGACATGATGATCGCCATGAAAGACCCTGATTCTGGACAAAATCTCAACCACGGCGTTCTCAAGCCTTTTATGCAAAATCCTCGTTATCAAAGCTACGCTGATGCGTTGCTTGCCCACGAGCCCGACCCGCGTAAAGTCGTTCCGGCGCTGTATCGAGACTACATTTATAACGTATGGGCCAATCGCCTTTGTGAAGAAGTTTTCCGTGACGGCGGCAGCGCCATTGACATTGAGAAAAGCGATTTGGAATATTTTAAAGTTTACCGGGATGAAAAATCTGAAAACGAAAGTCGCTTCAGCAATTTGCTTGAAGAGGGGACTCATAAACCAACAGGGGCTCCCAAACAAGTTGTTTTCATTGGCGGTTCAGCGGTTATGGCAGCCCCCTTGTGGCTTGCTGGCCAAGGCTTTAAAGTCACCAACATTCACCCTGATGACAACTCGTTTCTTCTTGCCCATCAAATCCGGGAGCGCTTGCCGGATAATCTCAAACGGAATTTAACGATTAAAAAACACGGCAGCGCAGATTCTGCAACCTATCAAAATGTGGATGCCGTTGTTGTTTCTCCAAGTGATAGCGAGAACTACAAGCCGATTCTGGAAGCGGTGAGCCAGGCTGCCAATGAGCCTGGTACTGACGCAAAACGGGTTTTTATGCTTAAATCCAGGGGCCTTGGGCAATTGCAGATTGAGAATCCGGATGAGACATGGCTGAAGGACAATTTTGAAGATTTCCAAGTGACGCCTTTTGCCAAGTATGATGACATCTTTGAATACCGTTCCTTCAAGCCTAAGGTAGATGCTTAAGGGCCAGGTTTCCTTCATTTAAATAAAAAACATATTCAGGCGGTGGCTTCGGCCATGGGCTTCGTGTCATAATGACAACCATTAATGGTTTTGGATCTCTCATCCCAAATAAGAATCCACTAGCGACTCCCACGGCAATCGCAAGCGTTTTCAATCGCAAAGGCACCGTCCCCTCAGCATGAGCGCCGAACAAAGCATTCTTATTCTGACCTCAAACACCGGCGGCGGTCATCGCAGCGCGGCACAGGCGCTTGAAAACAGTTTCCTTAACGTCAGCCCGGGTAATATCCTGGTTAAAATGTCGCAGGTGCTGGAAGAAAGCACGCTTGCTAGCCGTAAAATGGCTGATTTCTATAACTTTCTCCTGCGTGATCATCAGAACTTGATGCAGTATTACTACTGGGCGATTGAGCAACTCAAGCCCAACGAGTCTTCCTTGATTTTCCGCTCGGCAATGGGCTACGGCCGCCAGTTGTTTGATCGTATCTGTCCCCAGGCCCTGGTGTCGGTGCATCCGATGACCCAGCACTTTTTCGCCTACATCCTTAAAAAACTGAATCTGCTGGGCAAAATTCCTTTCGTTACGGTTGTGACTGACCCCTGTTCAGGCTTCTGGCGGGGTTGGGCCTGCCCGGATGTTGATCATTACTATGTTGCAAGCGATGAGGCCAAGGATCAGCTGATCGAGTTTGGCATTGGCTCGCACAAGATTTCCATTATGGGAATGCCGGTGCATTCCAGGTTTTTCCCCGTGGAAGATGCCTTAAAGCGTCAGTATCGGCAGTCTTTGGGTCTGGACGCCGATACGTTCACCATTTTCGTTAACGCCGGCTGGGCTGGCGGGGGCAATATTCCCAGAATTTTTCAGGCCTTAAGTCAGCAATATGCGGGGGTGGACAATATCCAGGTTATTTTCCTGGCCGGAAGCAATGAAAAGCTTTTGCAGGAAGCGCACGAGATGGCCCATGTGGCACCATTTCCCGTCAAGGTGATTGGCTTCAGCAGTGAAATTGAACGCCTGATGAATGCCTCTGATGTGATGGTGAGCAAGCTCGGTGGCTTAACCACCTTTGAGGCCCTTGCCTGTGGCTTGCCGATTATCGGGGATGCCGTGACCACGCCGATGCCCCAGGAGCTTCAGACGGCCAATTTCGTTGAACGAAAAGGCACCGGCCTTTTGATTCGTAAGCCCGATGAGATTGCCACGGTCATTCACCAGTTGAAAAACGAGCCCGATACGATTGAAACGATGCGCAGGCAAGCCAAACTCCATGCGCGGCTTGGCGCCTCGGATCGCATTGCCAAGGACGTCGTGGGCTTTTTAGATCACAGCCCGCATTCCTCGATTGTGCTTCCGAATATCCGTCATGCTGGGCATCCGGCTTCGTTTGACTTTGCACACGAGCGAGCGGCTAATTTTGGCTAAAGCGTTTTAAGTAAGCGAACTAAAGCAGCCCGGCGATTGAAGTTTTGCACGCACGTTTTTTCAACACTGCTTTTGTTGTAGTCTTTATCCGTTATCCCCTTATTACAGACCCCCTTATATCCCGTAATATAGCGAAATGAAACAAATTCTGGTCTGGGTTTTTGGAAACCGCTTCCCTAAGCACTCGATTCCTTGTCTGGCGTCCCTTTGCTTTCTGAAGGCGGGCCCGTTGAACCCACGTACATGCCAGCGACATCATAAAAATAGAGAGAAGCTTTTAAGCGGGGTCGTCAGAGAAAGGCATAGTCAGCTTCATGGGTTTATTGGCAGGTAAAACCGCATTCATCAGTGGTGGCTCGCGTGGTATTGGTCGAGCGTTGTGCGAAGTGTTTGCCCGGGAAGGGGCCGATGTCGCTTTTAACTATCATAGTAACGACGAGGCGGCAGCCGAAACCGTCAAGGCCATTGAGGCGCTAGGCCAACAGGCCAAGGCATTCAAGATATCCGTTACGGATAAAGCCGGACTCAAGCACATTGTTCAGGATTTGGTGGCCGAATGGGGCCGGGTTGATATCCTGGTGAACAACGCCGCTGTCAATCGCGGCGACAGTTTCCTGACAACTACTGAAAAAGCCTGGCTGGACATTGTTAATACCAACGTAAACGGCCTTTACTATGTCACCAAACCGTTTCTCAAGCAGATGGTTCGCCAGCGCTCCGGAAATATCCTGAATATCAGCTCTATTGGGGCGATTCGAGCCGTCCCGACCTCGGTTCATTACGCCACCACAAAGGCTGCGGTTCTTGGCTTTACCAAGTGCCTTTCCCGAGAGGCTGTTCAGTTTGGCGTGACCATCAATTGTATTGCGGCCGGGCTTTTTGATACGGATCTCGGTGATTCGCTGCCCGATCATTTCAAGACGATGTATGAGAACTGGTCGATGCGGGGCCGCTTTGGCAAGCCTTCTGAGCTGGCCGAATTTGCCGCTTTTATGGTGTCTGATCGCAATACCTATATGGTGGGCGAAGTCGTCACCCTCGACGGCGGAACCGTTGTATAGCCTATAGCTGCTTTTCGGTACTGGGTCATTTTCAAAAACGCTTGCAATGCTCCCAAATGTGGATGTATGTCATCACCAGGGATTGTGGCTTTCTGGTGTGTGGGCAAAACAAGCGTTTTTGAAAATGACCCAGTACCTACTTTTCAGCTTGCTTGAAAAACCCTCACGTCTACGTTACACTAAGAATGTGAATCGGGCTGCCTTTGTATTGGCAGGCCTAATCGGAGGTATCAGTTGACGCTTATGAGCGATGTTATTGAAAAAGACACCCCGGAAAACAAAAAAGCGGAAACCAAAACAAGCTTAATTGACGTGACCGAAGCGGCTGCAAACAAGCTTCAGGCCGCAATTGACAAGTTCAAGGCTGACAATCCCACTGCACAAAAGCCTGGCATTAAGCTGGGTGTGCTGGGCGGCGGCTGCGCCGGCCTGCAGTACGACCTCAAGCCGGTTGACGGTGCACAGCCCGGTGATCTGCTCGAGACTTTTTTCGGTGTTGAGTTTTATATTCACCCGATGGTGCTGCCTTATCTTAAGGGCACCACGCTGGATTATTCCGACGACCTGATGGAAGGCGGCTTCAAGTTCAAGAACCCCAATGCCGCCAGTTCATGCGGTTGTGGAACCTCTTTTGGCTTATAATCACGGCTAGCCTTTATAGCATTATTTTTACGCGATTCAAGGAGTTTACATCATGTCCAGTCCCGCTACAGAAGATCAAAACCTGTCGAAGCATGCGACCATCGATGCCAAGAAAGTAGAAGAAGTATTGGAAATGCTTCGCCCCTACCTTAAGGCGGATGGCGGTAACGTCGAGCTGGTGGGTATTACCGAGGAAGGTATTGTTCAGCTTCGCCTGCAAGGGGCTTGCGGCACTTGCCCAAGTTCCACCTACACCTTGAAAATGGGCATTGAAGAACAGATGAAGCAATACATCCCCGAAGTTGTCTCGGTAGAGCAGGTTTTTTAAACAACGCTTCAATAAACTAAAAAGCCCTGGCCGTTTTATGGTTATTCAGGGCTTTTTAGTTTTTAAGGACTAGAAATTGCCGTTAGGCGCTCTTTTGCGTATTGCACAAACTCGTCGTCACGATCGCCTGATAACTCGACAAAGCGACGGTAAGCGGTTTTGGCGCCCGTAACGTCTTTCATTTCATCCATAATGACCGCAAGCGCGTAATAGGCATCGGCAAAATCCGGGTTGATGAGCGTCGCTTCCTTGTAGCTGTTCTTGGCACCCACCGGGTTTTTCTGCGCCTGTAAAATCAAACCTTTGTAATAATGCGCCATCGCATCACCCTTGTTTCTGGCAAGAGCCTTATTAACGGCGATTAATGCCTGGGGATACTGCTTGCGGTTATAAGCGTCAATCGCCTGCTCAAGAGCCTGGCCGCCTTCCTGCTGCTGCAAGCTTGCCAATGCCTGACGCACGTCGTTCTGGCCCGGGTCAAGCTGAACGGCCTTTTGGTAGGCCTGGCTTGCCAGGGGGAGTTGGCCTTTCTGGTGATACGCCGTTCCCAGGTAGTAATGATAGCTTGCCTCGTTCGGTTTGAATGTAATTGCCTTCTGGTATCTGGCAATGGCCTCATCCAGCCGGTTCAGGTTTTGCAGGGTAACGCCGTAGGCTGCCAGCAGATCAGGATCGTTGGGCGTTTGGGCCAGGGCCTGGGTAAAATAAGGCACTGCCTCGCTATGTTTTCCCTGCTGCTGCAGATCGGCTGCTTTCTGGAAACTTTCCGCCCCGATGTTTTGCTCCGCATCAGCCAGCAGTTTTTTGAACGTCGCGTTACCGCTTTCAAGCTTAACGGCCTGACGGTAGGCCTCGACGCTTTCAGGCGCTTTGCCCTGGGCCTGGTAAACCGCGCCAAGGTTGGCGTAAGCGGCAGCAAGGCTGGGATTCAGGCGAAGCGCGCGCTGGTAGAAAAGGGCCGCGTTGTCGTAATCTTTGCGCCGGTGGAATTCTTCGCCCACCCGCGCCTGGATGTCGGGATTGCCGCTGAATCGATCCGCATAATTTTTAAGCGCCACGGCGGATTTTTCAGGATCCTGCTCAGCGCTTGCCAAATCAAAGAGCGCCTGCTGCGCCATCGCGTTGTTAGGATCCGCCGTTAGAATTCTCTGGTATAAATCCCCCGCCTCATCGCCCTTGCCCACTTCCTGAAGCATCGACGCCTTGTAGGTCAGCGCCTGGAGGTTGTTGGGATCGGTCTGAAGAACCGTGTTATACGCAGCGTCAGCTAACTGGTACTGTTTTTTCTCCTGGTAAAGGGTTCCCATATTCAGGCGGATTTGCTTTTTCACATCGAAGGGCGTTGCGCGATTCATTTCGGCAAAATGCTCTGCGGCCTGGTATTGTGCCAAGGCCTGCTCATACATTTTTTTCTTCTGGTAAACGCTTGCCAAATTGGCGTGGCCCAGCACGCTTGCGTTATTGAATTTGATTTCATTCAGCCAGATTTTTTCAAGCTGATCGAGCGCTGCGGTGTTTTGCGGATTGGTTTCAAGCGCCTTGTTATAGAGCTGAACGGCCTTGTCCACATTTCCCGCTTTGTAGGCGACGGCTGCTTGCTGGATGAAAAGATCATCGCTTGCTTCATCGCCCAGCAGGTTGCCAGCAAGCTGGTAATATTTCTGGGACTTCAGCGGAAGGTTGACCACGTTGAACAGATCCCCGAGCGCCTTTGCCGCCTCGGCGTTTTTGGAGTCAAGCTTCAGGGCCTGGGCGTATTCGACAATGGCCTCTTGGAGGTTGCCTTTCAGGCGGGACTGTTGGGCCTGGGAAAGATGGGTGGCTTTGTCTTTGGTGTTTAAGTTGAGGGCACTATACACGCTATCGAGATTCTGAACAGTCACATCATAGTTGCGCTGGTGGATAGGGCGCTTGCTGACATTCTCAGGCCAGGCAGTATCCAGGTAAAAAAGCGCGTTACGGTAATCGCTGAGGGCTGCGTTGTAGTTTCTCAGTGAATTCTGATAATAAAGGCCGCGTTTGATATGGGCTGCTCCCAGATTATTGTAAATAGCCGGGATATTATCTTCGGTGGCCAGGGGCAACGCTTTTTTGAACATTTCAATGGCGTTGGTCACTTGGCTCTTGTTGTAATAATCACTGCCTTTTTCAAAATAGTAGCCGTAGTCGCCAGCAGAATACTGGGCAAAGCTTTGGGGCAGAAAAGACGGAAACGCCGTTATTGACAAAGCGGTTAGGGATGCCAGGACAATGCCTGCCAGCTGCTTGGAGTGGCGTTTCTTGCTTTGCCCGCTGGCTGTCTGCCTAGTGCCTTTGGGGCAATAACCAAGCAGGCGATCATTGAAACGAGAGCCGGAATGATGGGGGAATGACACGTTGCGCGAAGCCTCAAATAGACCTGACCTTTGTTATTCACCCCTTCATTATACGAGATTTTATGCGAAATTTCAGGACGGAATACGCTGCGTTATCCCCAGTTGCCTGCTATGAGAAGCATAACGCCCCTGGAAAAGCTATTTTCAGGGGCGTTTGAAATCATTTGTGCCGTAATGGGCCTAGGGTTGCTTGATAACGTTCAGGCTTTCCCTGGTTAATGGCGGAATATTGTTACGGTTTACCACGGCGTCCCAATCAGTGCCTGATGCGGTGGCAAGTTCCACGTTTCGATAACCGCTTTTGCCCCGTTTGGCCCGACACGGCAGAAATACCTTGCTTGGCTTGCGCTTTGCGGCACTGCTGCTTGCTTGAACCTGGGTCAGGTTGATTTTCCCGCTTAACGTCAGGCTGGGCTCGTTGCTTGCGATGAGAGAATTTTCATCCGGGCCATTCGCCCAGACGTTTGATGGCCCTACTACTGCCGTTACGAGAAGCGAACAGCCCAAGATGGCCTTTGCGGCAGCCGCTCCGCGAAGGAATTTATTCATAATACTTGCCACTCCTAAATCAAAAACCCTTACTTGCTTATAACCCCAGATTCAGCATGGCTTTTGATGAATTGCCAAGCCGTCAGGCCATAGGGCATTTTTGAGAGTTTTTTTAAGCAAATAGTGCTTACGTACCCGATGCATAATCCCTTTGTCTTAAACCTTTCGGCCTAGGGATCGGAAACTGAAGTCTCTTGTTACATTTGTTACACAAAATCGCTCATGCGGGTGAGCAAAAGTGACTTTGCCGCTCATTGGGACTAATCTTTACCCGTCGTGTCCGTAATAAGAGCGTCTACTTTTTTCGCCTGATCTAAATCAAGCCTGGTCACACCCTTGGCGCTATGTGTCCAGTAGCGAACCGTCAAACGCTTGTAATGAAGCAGTAAGTCAGGATGATGATTTTCCGCTTCAGCCATGTTTCCAATACGGTACAGAAGTGTAAGGGCATCAAGATAGTGGTGGCAGGTGTGAACCCTTTGAATGGCAAGCTTCTTGCCTTCAATGCGAATGACCTGCCATTGTGGTAAATTTTTGCTGGCCTCGGTTTTTATTTCATCCTCAGATAATGCTGATGTCGAAGACAGCATTTGTCGAGTGTCACCAGTTTCCATGGGTCTTGTCCTTTTGTTTTTTCCCTCACGCTTTTGAATTTCTGAAAACGACATTATGATGCCAATTAATTTTTGCGGTGTTCCCACATTCGCCTATAATAGCGCCTTTACCAATACATTCCAAAAGCCATTGCCGGTCTTGATGTTCGGCTGGAGCAGGGAGGAATATCGAGAACATATGTTGCAAAGCAGGTTTCAGGAAGGTGAAAACCAGCGTTTTGGCCCAGGCTACAATGGGGGTACCGGCAGAAAAAGTCTGGATTTCCCGACAAGCCCGCATGCGGTAAATCTTCCCGATGTGACCGATACGGTCAATAAACTTTTAGCAGAAATACTTGATGATGTAAGAAACACGCTCGGCTCAGAGTATATTCTAAAGCACAAACGCCGTTCGCATCGTTATCCCTCGCGCCTGGCCAGCCCCAAGGCGCTGGCGTATTTCAGGGATAACCTGAGAACCGGCAGGCGTTTTGACACCAAATTTCACCCGGACTTGCCCGGCAGGGACAAGGATGGCGAGGTTCAATATGCGCTTTATAAAGGTAAGCCCGTTTCCGCTAATTACATTTCAAACAATATCTATGGCCAGTTAATGGCTGCGATGGGTGTTCCTCTTTCACTGGCAAGACTTGCCGGGAAGGCTTATTCTCGGGGGGCTGGCGACCTTCTCGCCCTAAGACGGCCGAGCCTTGAGACTATTCGTTTTCAAGATCCCCCAGAAGATCAGGAAACCATTGTCAGTGGTTATCTGGACTATTTTGAAAATGATCCGTGGAAGCCGTTTGAAATGCGCAAGCCTCTAAGACAAGGATTCCGCAAATTCATAGTGCAAATCGATCCCTCCAGGCCACATCCGGAAGTTTACCGGGAAAGACGCCACAAAACCCCGTCCCTAACCCCTGTTTTTGAAGTAACCGCTTAACCAAACCATATCGACAGCAACTGATTGCCGAAATATAGGCAGATGAGCGAGGCGATGACCAGTGCTGGCCCTAGGGGCAGATAGGTAAAGCTTTGGGCCTGCTTGACGGATTTGAGGAAGACGAAAAGGCTGACGAGTGATAGCACGATGCTGCCGACGGTGACGATGAGGTAAAGCATGTAGCTCTGCGTCACGGCGGGCATACTGGCGAATAACAGGGGCAAAAGCGCGAAGAGGGTGGCGATGGCCCCGCTAATCAAAGGTGTCCACTGCTTTTGCTTCACCCATTGGTAAATCAGAAGCGGAATAGCCGGAATCATTTGCACGATAAAGCCCATAAAAATCGCAAGCAGGCAAAGCTTCCATCCCAGAAAAGCGCCCACGCCCATCATCAGATGCGTGTCCCCATGGCCAAACCCTTCGGCGCCAAAAGCGATGCGGGAAACAAAAATCAACCCCTCAAAAACGACAATCGCGGCCAGAATTCCCAGTAGCGCTTCTGCAAGCCCCACTGGCAGCCCAAACGCAAGGCCCAGAACGCTGTATTCCCCTATCCCTTGAAAAGCCCCTAGGGAAAGGCTGTTGTAAATAATCCCCGCAGGAACCAATAACAGCGAATTGATAATAAAAATTACGCTTTCGCGCCAGTCGGTAATGAGAATCACCAGCAGGTTAAAAACCAGGAAGAATAGCAACAGGCAGGTGCCAGCCGCGTAGACGCTTTCAACGCCACCATTGAGAAGGCCTGTTCCGAATTGGGACACGACGGCAACAAACAGCAGGCCGCCTATCAGTTCGATAATCGGGTACTGCACGCTAATCAACACCCGGCACGAGCGACAGCGCCCGCCTTGGATAATCCAGCTTGCCAGCGGGATGTTTTCGTACCATTGAAGCGGCGTGTTACAGGCGGTGCAATGAGACGGCGTTTTGACGAACTCTTCTTCCTTCAGCAACCGCAAACCCATCACATTGGCGAAACTGCCCAGGCAGCACCCCACCATGAAAGTCACAATGTAAAGTAAAGTCGTCATGATCAGGGCACTACCGTTCTTTCAGAACTTCTGAAAGCAGATCCAGGGCTTTTCTCAGGCGGCGACTGACCTGCATCTGGGAAATTCCAAGCTTTTCGGCAATCTGCGTCTGACTCAGGTCTTCGTAAAAGGTCATTCTCACCACCACCTTCAACTCATCCTTGAGGCCTTCCAGCGCTTTTTCAAGAATCATTCGGTTTTCGCGGTTTTCAATCTGCGATTGATCCCGATCATCGACGAGTTTTTCAAGATAAACCGTCTCGTTGCCGCTTTCTGAGACCAGGAATTGATCCAGCGAAACCGGCATCCGGCGTCGTTCGATGTCCTGGGCCTGGGTAATCTGATTAACAGGGCACTCCAACTCTTCGGCAATTTCCAAGTCCGTGGGCATTCTGCCCAGGGTTTCAGTTAATTTCTGAACAATCTGGTTAATGCGGTAATACAGCTCGTACATTTGGCGCGGGGCTTTGATCATGGCCGTCTTGTCGCGCAGGTAGTGGCGGATTTCTCCGGTAATGAAGTAAGTGGCATAGGTTTTAAAGCTACTGCCCATCATCGGGTTATATTTATCAACCGCCTTGATAAGGCCGATGTTGCCAACCTGAATCAAATCCTCGACCGGATCGGTGCTTCGTCTGGCCAGGCCGTGGGCGATTTTTTTAACGTAGGGCATGCACAGCTCGATAATCTTGTCACGGAGCTTTTCGCGCTCGCGAGTATCCGAGGCCAATACGATATACTGGTGCAGCAATTCGTGAAGCTCAGGCGAGGTGATGTCCTGCGAGGGATGGTTCTGGGTGAGTTTAGGTGGAATGTGGCCCAACGGGGTATTGCCTCTTTAGTAATAAAAAACCAAGTGTAAAATTAAGCGTGAGGTGCCTTAGGGTACCGAACGGCTGCCCAAGGGGCGATACTCTCTTATTTAATGACCGCGTTCAAGGCCATCACGAAGCAATTATTATACCATTCAGGATACCTCCCAGCTCAGGACACTTTGCAGGGCTCCTCGCGATGGTCTATATATTGCTTGACTTGATTTTGGGCAAGGCTTGCGTTACAAAGGGGGCATCCTAACAGAAAGGGCTTTTATCCTTCCTCAAACCGAGGGCGGGTAAGATACTGGTAACTCTCTCTCGATGACTCCAGACACGCTTCAGGAAAAGCTTCAAAGCAAGCGGCCAGCGGAAAACGGCCTGCTTGCCAACATGCCTGGCGCTTCGCTTGCGTCAAAAAAACAGAAAACCATTCTGGTCGCTGAACATGCGGGCTATTGCCATGGGGTGGAAAAAGCGGTGAGGAAGACGCTCGCCGTTGGTGAAAAAGAACGGCAAAAACAACAGCCAATACTGCCTCTGCCTGATGATGCGTCAGACGACAAGCTGCTTTCGACCATTGAAAGTGTTCAGCGCGCCAATAACCATAAAAACGGCAAGCCGGTTTATGTGCTGGGTCAGCTGATTCATAACCGCCAGGTGATTGATTACCTCTCTGGCCAAGGCATTACCACCGTTTCTTCTCTGGATGAAGTGCCCGATGAGAGCGTGTGCGTCATTCGCACCCATGGGGCTCCCCCGGAGCTAGTGGAGGCCGCTAAGGCGCGCGGCATTGAAGTGGCCGACGCCACCTGCCCGGATGTCCGCCTGGTGCAAAACAAGGCTATCCAGCTAGCCGAAGAGGGGTACACGGTGGTGGTGGTCGGCAAGGCCGAGCATCCCGAGGTTATCGGCATTGTGGCCTATTCCAAGCGTATTCCCGGAAGCCACATTGTGGCGGTGAACAAGCCCTCTGACCTTGAAGAGGCCCTTAAAGACATTCCCACCCGCAGAGTTGGCGTTGTGTCCCAGACAACCCAAATGGAAGAAACATTTTTTGAAACCGTCAAGGCGCTCTCGAAAATCGCCAAGGAATTAAAGGTCTTCAATACCATTTGCCCGGCCACGTTTTTCCGTCAGAACTCCGCCTTGGAGCTGGCCAAGAAAGTGGATTACATGGTGGTGATTGGCGGCAAAAACAGTTCCAATACGACGCATCTGGCTGAAATCTGCCTGGAGGAGGGAACGCCCTCCATCCACGTTGAAACTTACGAAGAGCTTAAGGTGCCCGAGGTTCACCAGGCCTTGTCGGCGGCATCCGTCATCGGCGTTACGGCTGGGGCTTCTACGCCGGACTGGCTGATTGAGGAAGCGCTAACCTACCTTAAAACCCTTTAGATTGCGTTTATTACTTTTACCTCGACTTACCAAAACAGAAAGGATGTCATACGTGACCGTAGCGAATATGGAAATTGAAACCTCAAGCGAAATGCGCGATGCCTTTGCGGCGTTGCTTGAAAAAAGTTTTGAAAGCACCCTGAAATCCGGCGCCATTGTTATCGGTGAAGTCATCCGCATTGAGCGCGATGGTCTTGTCATTGATGTGGGTGGAAAATCCGAAGGCTTTGCCCCGCTGAAGGAAATTCCCGGCTGCAACAGCTATGAGGATTTGCAGAACGCGTATCAAGTGGGCCAGGTCACTGAATTTTTCGTTATTCAAAGCGTGGATAAAAAAGAAGAAGTTAACTACATTCTCTCCATTCGCCGCGTCAACACCTGGAAGAACTGGGACCGCCTGGCGGACATTAAAGAAGCGGGCGAGAACATCGACGTTGTCGTCAGCGGCGTGACCAAGGGCGGCGTTATCGTTAACGTTCTCACTTTCAAGGGCTTTATTCCCGCCAGCCAACTGCGCGTGGCGATGACGCTTCAGGAGCTGGTTGGCCAGACGGTTCCGGCCAAAATCCTTGAAGTGGATAAGAAAAAGAACAAGCTGATCCTCAGCCACCGCGAAGCCGTGTTTGAGCAAAAAGCCAAATTGCGCGCCGAGACGATGAACACCATCAACGAAGGCGATGTGGTCGAAGGCCACGTCGTTAAGATCACCGACTTTGGCGCCTTTGTCGATATCAACGGCATTGACGGTCTGCTGCCGCTGTCTGAAATCACCTGGCGTCGGATTCAGCATCCAAGCGAAGTACTGACGCTTGGCCAGGCGCTGACCGTTCGCGTGTTGACCGTGGACAAACGTCTTCAGCGCATCAGCCTCAGCCTTAAGCGGCTTGAAGTTGATCCGTGGGATACGGTGACCTCAACATTCAGCATCGGCGATCGCGTTGAGGGCAGAATTTCCAAGCTGCTCAGCTCGGGCGTTCTGGGTGAGCTGACCCCCGGCGTTGAAGCTTACTGCCCTTATGGTGCTGGTGAGCGCTTTTACAAGATTGGCGAAAGCTACCCGTTTGAAATCATTTCAATCGCGGTTCAAGATCGTCGCATCACGCTGGCCTACCGAGGCTAAATCCCTTTCCCTGAAACAAAAAGCCCCTCTACCTGCACTGGTAGAGGGGTTTTGTTTTTTTTCAACAACATAGATTATACGGACTTACGGCCCAACAGAGTGGCAAATACCTTTTCCAGCGGGGGAAGATCACGGGTTGTAACGCCCCGAATTTCATCGGTTATGCCAAAGCGCTGAAATACCGCCCGTTCTGGGAAGGCACTTCCCACTGGCGTGGCAGACAGCTCCAGGACTTGAACGCTCCCCTGCCTGTTGGTCAGCAGTTTTTCCACAAGTTGGATCCAGTCCCGGCCTACGTCGTAGGGGTCTTTCCAGGGAGCCATGGTAGTACGTTCTATCCTTAAACCCGCAGGGACACTGGCAACTTCCAATTTTGCCATCGGAAAAGTTTGACCGCTTTTCGGGCAAGTGACAGTTTTCCCGGATACGATTTCTGCTAAGGCAAAGGGCTGGGCGCCGCTATTGGTGAGACGGTTTCCATACCGAACGGTTTGGCCACCGGAAACAAGCTTCTTGCAATATTCAATGACACTGCTGATACCGCTTGAGTCTAATTCTCCGTTTAAGGTTGCGCGTCTTGCGGCGTCTTCAAAACGAATGATAAGTTCATCGATGGAGTGTGTTTGGCCAGCAGTTTTGACTTCTTTCAGGACAGTACAAATCGTTTGCTCTATAGCGCCAGCGCTTCCCAAGCTTTCCAGAGCTTGGGGCCCAACCGTTTTGCCTAGTCTTTCAAATGCGTTCAAAGCGCTCATGGACGTGTCTCAAGATTATCAGGTGGTCTTAATCATATAAAAGCAGTGATGGAAAAATGTTGTCAGGGCTTTCGATAGACGTCTGTGGAACCTGGAAGGAAAATTGGTTTCAAATCCCATTTGACACCCGCTTTTGTGCTTGTTATCGTATTGTCTCTCTGGGTATAGGTTCCTGTGTGTCTTACCAGTATCGCTTCAACCATACTTTCAGATCCTTTGCGGATAAGGGATGACGCCCCTTAGTCCCCTTTTATTTATTAAATAAAAATTAGATAGGTAATATATCACCATGCAAGCCGTCGTCTCCCTCAACGGAAAACAATACTCGGTGGAAGAAGGCCGTTACATCAGCGTTGACCTGCTTCCAAACGCCGAAAACGAAACCATCACCATTGATAACGTCCTGATGATCATTGATGGCGAATCCTCCCTCTTGGGCGCGCCGTTTATCGAAGGCGCAAGCGCCACTGCTAAAGTCCTCTCCCACGGACGCGGCCCCAAGGTGCTGGTTTACAAAATGCGCTGCAAGAAGGGCTATCGCCGTAAAAATGGCCACCGCCAGGGCTTTACCAAGCTTCAAATCGAAAGCCTGGCCTTCCCCGGCAAAAAGGCGTCCGCTTCTCCTGCAAAAGCTGAGCCCAAAGCTAAGCCCGCGAAAGCTGAAGCTGCAGACTCTGAACCCAAAGCCCCCAAAAAGCCTGCCGCTAAAAAAGCGGTTGCTGAAGAGGCAAAAGCCGAAGAATAGTCTTCGCGCCCTGACAGGGTGATTGGAAAAGATTAGCAATAAGATTGAAACCACAGGATTTGAAGGAGTTTAAGACTCATGGCATCAAAAAAAGGTGTAGGCTCAACAAAGAACGGACGCGACAGTCATTCTAAACGGCTGGGCGTCAAGCGTTTCGGTGGTGAACTGGTCAAAGCCGGCAACATCCTGGTTCGCCAGCGTGGCACTAAGTTCCATCCCGGCGTCAATGTCGGTCGCGGTGGGGATGACACCCTCTTCGCCCTCGCTCCTGGCCATGTCCGTTTTGACTGGTACGCCAAGAAAAAAACCTACAAAGTCAGCATCGTGGCACTGGAAGAGGCCGTTGCGGCGTCTTAGTCCATTTTCTCGCTTTGCTTTTTGACTGACTTAAAAAGACCATGGCCTTTTCAGGCGGTGGTCTTTTTGCTTTTGCCTACAAAACCTTATCTCTACTTGGATGAAAGCCGCTTGAAGCCGTAGGAGTGATCATTGTCCTTGTTTCTGCCTTCAGATGCCTTGGCTTGGGCTTCGGCTTTTTTCAGCGCCAGCGCGGCTTCGTATTCCTCGTCACTGCGGGAAAGCGTCCCTTTCTTCTCTTTAGCGCCGATGCCGTCTATTTCGTCTTCTTCGTGCGTTAGATGCAGCTTGCCTTCGATTTCAAGCTTGATGGAGCATTGCGCGCACAGTCGTCGCCTGCCCTTGTTGCTTGGGGTAATGCCCACATCGCACATCTGGCAGTTATAAGCGATTTGGGTGCCCGCCAGGCCCAGCCTGCCGCTGAAAAATATTTTTTCCACCTCTCGAAATGGCAAGTCGCACCCGGTGGCAATGTCATGAATATGCACCATCTCGTTGGGATGTTGCTGAAGATAATGGTAGATTTTGTCAAATTGCAGCATATGCGACTGATAGCATTCAGGACAGTACGGGCTGAGTTGCCGCCTGAAAATCCGGTTGCATCGCTTGCAATTATCAACTGACATTGGGGGAAACTTTCAAAATCGGTGTTGAAACAGTTGGATTTTGCTTGATTGTGTTATCGGTGTTTCACCCGCTTAAACCCATAATGGCGGATGGCCGAAGTGTCCAGAATGTCTGGAATCTCCTCCTCGTAAGAGGCTTCCAGCAGCGTCTCGTCTGACTGCTCCAGCAGGGAGAGAATGTCCTGAGCTGTGTCTGCAAGGTCAGGTGTTTCCTCCTGAGGCTCTGTATCAGAAGTTTCAGTAACTTCAGCCGTTTGGGGCGCTTGTGATGGTGTGGGTAATGGCCCGTACTGTTGCTCGTACTGGGCCAGTAACGCCAGCAGACGTTCGTATTCCTGTTTCGGAACACTGACAAATCCCTGAGCCTCCTCACTTGTGGCGGTTTGCGACCTGCGAGATGACGGGGGTGTTTTTAAGCCTTCACGAGACATCGTTGAGCCATTTTCCATTTGCTTGCGCTAACCTGCTTAGGGTATCGGCAGGTTGAGCTAAAAATTCAGCATGTCAGAGGGCAATGCTAAAGTTCCAAGGTTGTAACGCGCTTGGTGGAGGATGAAAAAGGTTGTGCTGCTTAGGCGCTGGCAACGGCAAACCAGCGCAGGGCGGCCCTCAGCCAATGCTCGGCATCGTTCTGGGAAGGGGTGTCCGGCTGGGCGTCCTGTTCCAGTTGGGCAAAGCAGCGGGCAATTTCATCAGAGGCATAACCGAGCGACAATAGCACGTTTTCCGCCTCATGCCGGGCTTCTTGTTCAGCTTGTGAGTATTTGAGGTTGCCAGGGCCTGTGCTTTTCTCCCACTGGGGCAGCCCCGAGGCTTCCATTTGTCGCCATTTGGCCATTTTTTCCTTGAGATCCACCGTCAGCTTTTCGGCAAGCTTTGGCCCAACGCCTTTTGCGGCGGTTAGAACCTTGAAATTTCCTGACATGACGGCTTGGGCGATTTCAGGAACGGATAAGGCCGACAGAATCGCCAGCGCTACTTTAGGCCCAACGCCTTGGGCGCTGTGCAGGATATTGAACAGATCCCGCTCCTCGCGGCTGTTGAACCCCACCAGAGACATCGCATCTTCTCGCACGATAAGGCTGGTGTGCAACGTGGTCAGCTCGCCCGGCTGTGGGGCGCTTTCGACGGATCGCACGCTGCTGGCCACTTCATAGCCCACGCCGTTTACGTCAATGAGAAAATAGGCCCCTCTTGGCGATTGGGCATTTTTTGTGGCCAGAACCCCCCGCAGGAAGGATATCATCGTGTTGTCTGCCTCTCTCTATCCATCATCTCTTGTGGTTTGTTTTTGCGGTTTATTTTTTCGAGTCAATTTTTTCCAGCCTGTTTTTTCTCTGGGCTGGTAGTCCTTATGCTAACAGGGAAAAGGCTCAAATGCAGCGTTCTATAAGACATTTTGCGATGGTTGTTGATAGCGACCTGAAGCAAAAGCTAAGGATTTTCCCCCTTTGGCCGAAAGCAAGACAGTCGCGTTTGTTCATTCGATAGTGACCCGTGACACTTCATTTAAAGGATGTGGGCGATGCCGCTGCGATTTTATAATAGCCCGACAGTTATTTTTTAACGCGAAATTTTAAGCTTAATCATAATTTAAGCTTACCCATAAATTTTGACGATAAATCGAGGGTTTCCAACTTCTAAAACAAGCTTTGGGGTTTCAAGACAGCATGATGCATCCGACACGACAGGATCAAGCACGAGGAGAGAAACTTTTTTCTCCGGCACGCCTTGGGCTTAAGGTGCCCGTGATCGCTGCCGCATTCATTGTATTTAGCCTTGGCTTGCATTCTTTTGGGTTTTGCCAGCCATTGCCGTTTATGGAGGAAATCATCATCCAGGATGCGCCGCTTTCATCGCCCGGTAAAATTCCGCCAGAGAGCAAAGTACCGGATGCGCGTGAGCTGAAGCAAATGCATTTGCTCAACAACGTTGTACAACCTGACAATATGAAAAACGTCAACATGATAACGCGCCGTGAAAACCCTTGCCAGTTAAAATTACTCGTGACCCACTGGAGCAGGAGTTATACTCTCTATGGCCAGCCGCACGCGATCTGGTTGGATCAATATGATCATCCCGGCGCGAACCGGAAAATTTTAAACGACGTGCTTGCAAGAGCGAGCAGCCAAATCCAGAATCCCGAGCTGGTGGTTTACAGCATTCCGCTTCGCGATCTGGGACAGTCTTCGGAAGGGGGCTTTGATAGCTACGAGGATTATTGGCAGGATAACGTCATTAACGCTGGTATTATCAGCGAATTTGTCAAAAAGACCGGATTGACGCCCAGGGTTTATATCGAGCCGGATGCTTTGGCCCTTTCGCTCCAGTATAAGGAAGATCATGCCTATAATGCCGAGTCGGTGGCTATTTACCAAAAACGTGTCGATATGATTCCCAGGCTGATTCACCTGTATCAGCAAGCCGGGGCGCTGGTGTACCTGGACGCGGCGCATAGTGACTGGTTCGATTATACGGACGAGCAGGTGGGGAAAATTGCCGGGGCGTTAAACGATGCGGGCATCGCTTTTGCCGATGGCCTAATGAGCAACGTCTCCAACCGGCAGAAGGTGGATTCCGGCGAGCGCAACGAGTGGCACTATTTGGGAAGGCTTCTGCCCCTGCTTGAAAACAAGAATCTGGATGTGGTGGTGGATACCAGCCGAAACGGCGGCGTGACACACCCCAGGCAGTACTGGCTTTCCCCCAACGGGGATCTCATTGACAACGAACTATCCCAGGGGCGGCTGGTGGGGCACTGGAAGCAGGACAGCGACGGGCAGGTCAAGCTATACCCGTTTTTTGGCAAGGTCAAGGCGCTCAGTACGCTCTTGCAAAAAGAGAAATATCAATACAATTTGAAGACGGCGATTTTAACGGCGCCCAAGTGGCTTGACCCGATTGGCGATGTGAAGCCTGGCCCCGCGCCCACGGATAAATTGTCTGCCGAGGTGGCCAGTCGCATTAATCGCCTGCGTTATATCAAGCCGCCGGATGATTGCGATGGGGCGATTAATTGCCCGCCCGGCTTTTCCAAAAGCGTCGTGAACGCCGAAACCTTAAAACGCCAACCGGCAAACGCCAACACCATCTCATCCAAGAGTTGGTAACGGCTGCCTAAATTGATAAGAGTGATTCAATTTGGCTATTTCAATTTGGCTATCAGGAATATAAGGCTGGCGGTTTTTCTGGAAGGCCAGGGCCATATGTGTCAGCGCCAGGCTGGTGACGGCGCCGTCATAAATGGGGCAACGCAGGAACGCCTGCGACGCTTCGTGTAGCGTTGCGCCACTGGTGTGGATGTCATCAATCAGCAAAATCCTGCGAGCGCCGAGCAACGTCTTGGGGTTTTGGTGATAGCGAACCCCCATACCGTCCTGCACGTTGGAAAACCGCCGTTTTTTGCCCGACAACGTATGCTGAGGCGTTACCTGGCGATTCCAGGCCAATAGCCTCGGTTCGTAAGCATAGCCAAAGTAACGCGCGAAAGCTTCGGCGATTGGGTGCAGATGAGACAGGCCTGCAGGTATGTTTTCACCCAGGCAATCACCTAGAAATTCATTCTTTTGAGAGTTCTCGTTTTCGGAGCTTTCTTCCAGTTCAGACTTTTCTTCTAGTTCAGACTTTTCTTCCAGGTGCCTGGGGATTGGGACGACAGTAATGGCACTCGAATGGCCTTTTCGCACCATCGCCATTTCCTGCGCCAGATCCGCCGGGGCGTTTTCCAGTACCCGTTGCCAGTACTCAATCAACAGGTGGGTCAGGCAGTCGGCGTTTCGTTCTTTTCCCTGAAATTTATAGCCATACAGAATGCGGCGGTTTTGCGGATTGAACAAGGTGGCCGCGTAAGTGCTGCTGCTCGCTGTTCGAGAAAGCGGGAAAGCGTCTCTGACGTTGAGCGTTTCCAGGCAGCGCTGGCAGAAGAAACTGCCGCATATAAAACCACTCTGGGTTTTGTCGGACGTTTTCTGAATAGCGTTCGGCTGAATCAGGCACTGGCAATGATGACAGACCGGATCCTGAAACAGGGCTTTCAATTTATCGAGTAGAGACAACCAGAAGCCGCCCATAAAGCGTTGTCCTTTTATTAGGTTAATTCAGATCAATGGGGAAATCGTCGTTTAAAGTCAAACCCGGCGGCTCGATACGCTATCGATAGGCCTGTTTTATGCCTTAGCCGCATCTTACGCCAAAGCCCCAGCCTGTCAAAGAAAGTTTTAACAAATATTTCAAGGTGGCTTAAGGCGCTTGAAAAGCCGGGCAAAGCGTTTAAACTCTTTTCTAGGGTGTGTCACTAATTAAGCTGGAAACCCTTGTCATCCCGGCGAAGGCCGGGATCCATCAACCAGCTTGAGATAGTGGCTGGATGCCTGCCTGCGCAGGCATGACAAGCTTAATTGATGACACGCCTTAGTCAGACGTGGATAGCGCTTTAAGAACAGGATCGCCCGATGTCACACGTATTGCCTGAAATGATGAAGCAGATCGTGGAAAACGTCCAGAATGCCTGGTCTGCCTGCCAGTCTCGCTATGGCTGGTTGCCGTTTGCGGTGCTTCGATCCGCGTTTTGTTGCAGCCATCGGCACACGCCGGTTCACGAGGGCAAATGCTACTGCCCCGATTGCGGCGAAGGCATCGTGTATCGCTGGCTGACGATGCGCTGTTCGCAGTGTCTTTTAAAGCGGGATATTCGCTATCGCTTCGGTCACTGGCTGCCGGCACAGCCGCATTGTGTGGCGTGTGGCGAGACTGCAATACTGGAGCAGTTTCTGGAAAGCCCGAAATACCACCAGCTTCACAAGGCGTCATTGATCATCATTCGGGCAAAGGACTTTGAAAAAGGCGTTTACCAGACGCTTAACCCCTTTGTCGGCGTAGGCCGAAGTTACGCCCTCTGCCCAATCCCGCTCGGTAGCTAATGCCATCCAGCCCCGTCATTTCCGCGAAAGCGGGAATACCCGATGACTTTTATTGAAACGGGAATACCCGTTTCATAGGGACAGAAACGGGCATTCGTCTTGCAATCACAGCTATGTCCACACGAAGGGGGATTAGGGATACACCAGGGGATAAGGGATAAGCTTTGTCTTAATGCGCTCAATGAAGTTAAAGTCAGGCTAAGCGGTTATTACTCCAGGAGGGAAATAATCATCAGGCCATTGCCCACCTGCTGGTTCTGAAATTCGTCAATCGCATCGGCAAGCTCTTTATCCGCCGCCCAGTCACAGGCGGCGACTGTTTCGGCGTGAAAATCGGTTTCCCCGGCGTTGGCCAGGTTGGTGTCCTCGACTTGCTCCATCCGCGCGAATTCATCAGCCTTTGCGCTAATGGCCTTGGCGCTTTGGGCGCCCGTTGCCGAGTCCGCTCCCGTGGTCTTCTGGCTGCGGAGATACGAGCCGACCTGTGAGGCGATTTGATTGAAATTGTCTCCAAAATTGATTCCCATTGGTGTGTCTCCCGAAAACGGTGTGGGGGGTATAACATAACGTGGCCCATGCCGGAGCCTCTGCGGGATCCCTTGTAAGTTTAAAATTCGCGCTCGTTTGGCACAATTATCCCGTGAAAGTCTCTCTAAATATATAAAAACGATTTATATGCCGGAATTGCCCTTTTTCTGTAACAATTTTTGAAAATTGTTCTGTAGCTTTCTCCAAAATACTGAAAATACTCTGAACACGGGGGGCAAAAACTGCTAGAGACGCCTATAATCGACCTGTTGCCATACCTTTGTCGTTTTTGCCTGCTCGGAATGGGCTTAATGACAGGGTTTGCATATTGGCATTCAATTTCCCGCCCCTCCTGCTAGCCTATCCAACTAACCTATCCAATCTTTCGCCTAGAGTACTTATGCCACTTTCCACCCTCCTGAGCCGCCTTTTTCGCTGGGGAACCCCTGTTCTCCTGGCGATTTTAGGTGTCTTCCTCACCCTTGCCGTTTCCCGGCAGATGGAATGGGGTGTCTATGACCTTTATTCGCGCTGGAACGCCAAACAGCAGGAAGTCCAACCCAAAGAAAAACAGGCTGAGCCTCTCGCTGAAAGCCCCGTGACGCTTATCCTGATTGACGATGCCTCAATTGAGGCGTTGAAGGGTACCTACGGCTTGCCACCATGGCCCAGAAGCGCTTATCTTGACATCTTCAGGAAGCTCCAGAGCTATCGTCCTGCCGTCACCGTTTTTGACGGGCATTTCATGTATTTTGAGCGAAGCGAGGACAGGCAAACATTTGACGCGCTTCGCAAAATTCCCCATCTCGTCCTGGGGATGGTTTACCAACCCGAGGGCCCGGGTGACCGTTTGGCCAGTCAATGGCTGAATCGGCAGGCGGGAAACTATTACCAGTTGAATCTTGGTGTGGTTAACGTCCAGCCTAGTCCAAATGACGGGATTCTCAGGAGTGTTCAGCCGATCTGGCTCCCTTCAAGCCATACGCCGGGCGTTTTTCCTTCACTTGCACTGGCAGCCGCCCTTGAGTACAAGCGCGTGATCGAGCCTGGTGCTGCCTGGGTGACGGACTGGGAGGACAGCATTCAAATCAACGGGCAACATCGACCAAGCCTGGTGCTTTTAAGCGAACAGTTTCCCCAAAACAGCAAACGCTTTAAATTGCAGCCCGGCGGCGGCTTGTTACTGCAATGGCGAAAATTATTATCCACCCAGGACAACGGAAGCGACGCTGATCTTAGCCATCAGGCCCTGTCGCTTTGGCGCGTCTTAAACACGAAATCGCTAAGCGACAGGCTCCTTTGCCGTCAGTTGCTTTCTGGCAAAATTGCCCTGATAGGCGCATCCTCCAGCTTGCACCAGGATTTTCACCATACGCCGATGTCCATTCACCACGTGGGCGTGGATATTCAGGCAACCGCGATTGATAATTTTCTTTCCGGCCAAACCTCAGGTCTTTCTCCGGTGGTGGCGGCCCCGTCATGGTGGATGCCGTTTTCAAGTGTCGTTTTTTTCGCTGCCGCCTTTTTGCTTCGTTTAAAAGTCTCACGGGTTGAGCGGGGGTTGCTCTATACGTTGGGAACCATGGTGATATACGCCTGGCTTGCTTTCTGGGCGTTTTATCGGCACCATCTCTGGGTGCCCGTTGTAACGCCTGAAATGTTTTTGCTGCTTGGGTTTTTAGTGGCCAACGCCTGGCTGACGCTTGCCAGGGGGAAAGAAGTGGCGCTGCTGGAAGGACATCTCTCCCGGTTGGTGTCGCGCTCCGTGTTTGGGGAAATCAGGAAAATGTCGCAGATTATCACGCAAGGCGGGCGGAAACTGGAAATTACGGCGATGATGGTTGATATCCGGAATTTTACAAGCCTTGCTGAAAACCTCTCGCCCCAGGAGGTGAACGCTCTGCTCAACGAATTTTATGAAATAGTGGTGGGCACTGTTTTTGCCTATCGCGGCACCGTGGATAAATTTTTGGGTGATGGGGTGATGATTCTTTTTGGCGCGCCGATAAATGATGAGCGTCATGCGTGGGATGCCCTTCGGGCTTCTCTGGCGCTGGTGGCCAAAGGTGACGCGCTTTGTAATCAGTGGCGCGAGAATTTGGGCATTGAAACCGAGATCGGGATTTCCTTACATAGCGGCAGCGCCTTTGTCGGGTTTATCGGCCCGAAGACAAAATTGGAATATACGGCCATCGGGGACACGGTGAATTTGTGCGCGCGCCTGCAAGAAGAAGCTAAGCGGCTTTGCACCCCGTTGATCGTCAGCGGGGCGACGGTTTCTCGCTGTCTGGGCATTGCCTCTGCAAGTTCGGGATATCCACCGGGTGATGATTGGATTGGCCAGTACCTGAGTTTTCAGGGAGAGGCGCATGTGCGCGGACGCGAGATGCCTATTAAGATATGGGCATTGAATCCGGCTTTTTATCTTCCTTAAAGATGTCCTATGGCATAATAAAGGGATGAACAGCAGCGCCTCTCACGCATCTCATTCTGGCGTGGAAAGCTTTAAAATTTCGGAAGAGGCCATTCAAAATGGCCGGTTTCTGGTGGAAACCTACCCTGTGCTTGACCCGAGCAAGCTGGAGGAGCCACCGGGCGCGCAGCATGAAATGCTGTATTACGGCAAATTGGTCAATCCCAAGCGACCCGCCACGGACAAGGCGCTTTTGTTCGTGCCTGGCCTGGGCGGGACAGTTCGCTTTGCCCTGGCGTTTCTCGATGCGATGCTGCCCCATTACAGTTGTATTTACGCCCCGGATTTGCGCGGGTATGGTTTGAATTACCGGGAAGCCCCCCTGGATTCTCTGAAACCCATTATTCGGGATTTGGAAAGTTTTCATCAGGCCATTTTAAACCCCTCGTCCCATCAGGCGTTGGATTTATGCGGCATCAGCCTGGGTGGCATTCTGGCCACGATGCTTGCAAGCCAATGGCGCTTCTATAAAGAAGACTACAAAAGGCTGGCATTGTTGGTTCCGGCTTTTAAGGCAAGCCCCGTCAAGTTTACGCCCGCGTACGTATTACGCCAGGTTACCCAGCGTTATCTTTTGGGCAACAAATATACGCGGCTGCCTTATGGCATAGACTCCCTGACGCAAAATACCCGGTTTTTAGAGGGTGAGGAAAAATACGGCGGCGATCCGCTGACATTCAGTGTGGATTACTTGCTGGAGGTGCGCTCGTTGGGCCTAAAGGCGATGGAACAGGTCAAGCGTCTGGAAATCTCAACCCTGATGGCAATTGCCGACAAGGATGTGGTCTGTGACCCGAAAACCATGCGTCGGGCTTACCGCCATCTGCCAGAATCTCTTGATAAGAAACTTTTGGAGTATCCAACGCTGTATCACGATATCCTGATGGAGGAAGAGGCGCCTGAAATTGGAGAAGCCGTGGGTTCCTGGCTCAATCGTTAATTTTCTTTGATTCATGAGGCTGACGGGCTTCTTACCAGGTGGGTAAAGTAAGGGACGAGCAGGTCGATAATCCTTATAGGATAGGTCAAGTTGGGTTTGAATAGGTGTAAAATGAATAACAGTCAGTATTTTAAAGGCTTTACACTAGCAGAACTGCTCATCGCCCTGGCTATCCTGGGCGTTATCGCCACGTTTACCATTCCCAAAGTCTTAACGGCGCAGGGAAGCAGTAAATACAATGCGATGGCAAAAGAGACCGTGGCCATGGTTTCAGGCGCTTATGCGGCGTTTAAGGTTACTGGTACGGCAAGTGGCAATACCCAATTTTCGGACTTCACGCCTTTTATGAATTATGTCAAAGTCGATACCACCACCACTTTCGACGAGGCCCAAACTTTGGCCACCCGTAGCTGTGCAGATTGGGGTTGTCTGAAGCTGCATAATGGTGGTATCCTCTGGACGGAATTTACCGAGGGTTTTAGCGGAACGTCCACGAACAATGGCACCTGGTTTTGTCTGGATCCTGATGGAATAGCCAGCAATGATAAAAGTGCGTGCTTTATCATTTATTTTAATGGTCGTGTCACTTCTTGGGGGCAGATGCTCCCCAACACCGTATCAAATTATGATACTTACAACCCAACCACAGCCTATGATCCACCTTGGTTTAGCTGGAATTAGACGTATGAAATTAAAAGGCTTTACACTAGCAGAACTGCTCATCGCCTTGGCCATCCTGGGGGTTATCGCCACGTTTACCATTCCCAAAGTATTGTTAGCAAATCAAAGCCAACAGTATAACGCTCTTGGAAAAGAGGCAATCGGGGCAATATCTGAGGCTTTTCAGGCGTATAAGCTTCAAAATAGCATATCAGCCAGTTTTAATCCTGGAAATGTTACGCCTTACTTGAATTATGTCAGAGTGGTGACCAACGGTCTTCTAATGGATCATCGGCCTCCTGAAACTTCGTGGGCATGTGACAGTGCCTCACCATGTTACCGTCTTCATAACGGGGGCACGCTACAGCTTTTTACCGCAAGCTGTTTTGGGGGAACTGCCCAAAACAATGCTGTCTGGTTTGGATTTGATCCCGATAGTCAATATAGCGGTACTACGAACGGGCCAGGGAAGGCGCTTCACATAGCGCTTTATGCTAATGGACGGATTACAACCACGGTCAATCTTAGAAGCGATACACAGGTAGACTGGGGATGTGGAGGCAGCCCTGCCCCACAAACCCCGGTTGTAAATGGAGATCCAAGCTGGTTTAGCTGGAATTAGACGTATGAAATTAAAAGGCTTTACACTAGCAGAACTGCTCATCGCCTTGGCCATCCTGGGGGTTATCGCCACGTTTACCATTCCCAAAGTCTTAACCGCGCAGGCCAATAGTAAGAATAATGCGATAGCCAAAGAAGCAGCTACATTATCAGGCGCTTTTGAAGCCTATAAAATGGATAATCCCATTGATCCCGCAACGTTTTATTCTGCTGACTTGACACCTTATATCAACTACGTCAAATTTTATACAGGAACAATTGATGACGATTCTGGAGTTTCTGAAACCTGCGCGCCTGGAAACAATTGGTATACCCACTGTTTAGTCTTGCATAATGGCGCTATCTTGATACTCAATGACCAACATGACGCTGCTGAAGAAACGCCTGATGGTATTTGGAGTGCACTTGATATTGACGGCTCATATAATGGTGAGCCAAGTTTATGGTTTGTTATCTATATGAATGGCCGACTTAGTACTAACGAAGTTCATACCAATGGGGCAACACCCGACCCTCCTTGGTTTAGCTGGAATTAAACTGCGTTAAATTTTACACTTGGTTTAATGAAACGCGGGGCCTATCATGCGCTGCAACTGTTGCTGCTGATCCGGGCTTAAGTATTCTTTTTTCTTCAAATAAGACTGCATCGCCGCATTATGCAAGCGGCTCTTGTTGCTGTTGATGCGGCCCTGCAATTCCATGATGCGCCGCTGATCGCCGTTGGGCGAATTAAGCAGGCGCAGTAGCTCGCTCTTGTCCTGCTTGATTTGCGGGATAATTTGCCCCGCGGTGACCTTCCATTGCGCTTCCACCTGGTTGATTTGCTGGGATTGCTGGCTTGAAAGATTCAGTCCGCCCCAGTCCACGTCGGGATGGCTTGCAAAAGCGGGTGAGCCGCCCAATAACAACCCTGCCGAAACAATGCCAACGGCTTGCGCCAGCCGGGAAAAAAAGCGCGGGATAACAAAATTAAGCGCTTGGTGCAATGCCGTTTGGTCTATAACATTCTCTATAACAGTGGGGTGTATTACATGGGGCATTATGGGTCAGGTTCCTTCATTACAAGTCGTAGAGGACTTCAACGTCATGATCGTGGAGATGAAGATGCTCATCCTGCATCACTTCAATCAGGTAAGCTTCCGAACTGGGCACTTGTGCGTTGCCTGTACTCGGCTTGAGCGGGGTGATTTTAACTGCCACATTCTCGCCAGACGTTGTTGTCGTGTTGTCGGGCGACAAGCGGCTTCCCCCGATAATTTGTCCCTGTTTTGCCAGGGTCTGGGTTGAGGATCCCTGGTTGTTAGAAACAAATGTGATCTCGTTCATGTTATACCCGCCCGTGTTGTAGCCATGATTAGCCCTATGACTTGCGGTGTCTAAGGGTTGACGGGTTCTGAAAATAAAGGGCGGGGCGGCGGGGATATACTGGTTGGGAAGAAAAGCAAACGGGTTTTGGGCGCTGTTGCTAAAGGCGACGTATTGATTACCGGAATCTTGAAAAGAACGGCTACGCGGCCAGTTGTTGCCAGGGTAATTCTTGCCCCCTTCCCGTGGTATTGTAGAGGTCGAGTTGTCCGGGCTGTTTTGGGAAGCCGACGCCACCACGATGCTTGCAGATTCATCGGGGCTGGAACCCTGATGGTTGTTAAATGGTTCATCCGGCCCCACCGGGCTGGGCTGAATCGCGCTTGCAGCACCGGCAAGCCTTGCCAGCGCGGCGCTGAAGAAGTCGGTTTTTTCAGAAGCGGATGTTTGGGCATTGGCTGAGGTGTTGGCCGCATCTTGTGATGGTGGCGTGTTTGCGCCTGAAAGGTTAGGATTAGAAGGGTTCAGAAAAGGGGTCGGCAGTTGATTACCACGCGCATTCGACGCATTGGAATCGCTGCTGGCAACCAAGGAAGTTTTATCAGAGGTGTTGCTTGTGGCCAGCGGTGGCGAAAGCGAGGGAATGGTAAAAGAAGGCAGCAACTTAAACCCGGCCACGGCAATCAGGAGGAAAGAAGCGGCAATCGAAGCGCTCGCCACCCATTTGCGGCTTACTGGCCAAGCGAGAAGTTTATTGCTTTTACGCTTTGCAAAGTCTCTTTCAATCGCCAGCTCAAGGCGGAACCAATCGGCTTCGGGTGCTTGGCTTTGGGCCACTTCCACGTTCCGCGCAATCCCCTCTCGCAGTTGCCTGTGGAAAAGTGCGAAGCGCTTGCAGTCCTCACGCGTTTCAAGAAGGGAGGAGGCCCGGGCTTTTTCTTTTTCGCTTAAACCATCCCCGTCGAAATAGGCCGACATTAATTCCAGAATATTACCCGGCTCTAGAATATCTTCGGGGGCAGAGTCGTTGAATGCGATATTGCGATTAAGTTCATTCATGACGCTTGGGGTTAAATCAATCCGGCAAGCTTCTTCCAGGCGGTAGATATAACCTTTCAAAAGCCTTGAAAGCGCCAGCCAGTCGGCAAGCGTCTTTCCGGCTTTCACATCCTGGGGCAACTGGGCTTCAAAAGCTTGCACGCCCGGGCTTGTCCTGGGTACCTCGCCATCGTAATAGGCCGATAAAAACTCAGGGGAAGCAGACTCCCCGCTGAGTGCAAGCGGTTCAAGCTCCTGACAGAATTCGGCGTCGGCATCCAGTTGCGAGGCAATATTCGACCAGCAATCCGGTATATTAATTTTGTCTGATTCATAAGCGGTTTCAGATGCTTGGCAGACACGATGCTGAAGCTGTTGGAGTTTTAAGAAGGCAGCTTTCACATGGGCGTCACTGTCCAGAAGCGATTCGATGCGCGAGAGGTTTTCGGGGTCATCCGCCAGCTCCCCGTCGATGTATGCGGACAGCAGCATCAGAATATCGGCATTGGGCCCGGAGTGACCGTATGGCGTATTGGGTTCTGGCGTTGCGTGATATTCCGTCATAAAAACAGGCCTTGTTGAATCTTGTGTCGGTGCTGATGGGGCCGACTGTTATGCTTACTGTTGTTCAATTTGGCGGTGCCCAAAAGTTAATCATGATAACGGTATAACGGTGTTTTGAAATGGGGTGAAGACTTGAACCGCCTTGCATCCGTTGCCTGACAATGAAGACGACGACGGGTCGGTTCTGTTTCCTGCGAATGCGAAAAAGGTTAAATCATTTTAGTCAGATGGAATTTTAGATAAAATTAATGATTGCCGGGCGGATAAAAATGACCCTTAGATAAAATCACAGGAGAAGTAGGCCGGATGAGAACTTAAACGTCCAGGTAGGGGGCCAGCGTTTCCTGTAAGCGCATCCGGGCGCGTGCTAAACGCGATTTGACCGTTCCGATGTTGGTGTGGGTCAGGGTCGCGATTTCTTCGTACGATAGGTTCTGTACCTCCCGTAAGACGATCATGGTGCGAAACTGTTCCGGCAAATCGGCAATTGCCGCTTGGATTTTTTGATCCAGTTCGCTATTGAGGCTTAATTTATCAGGCGACTCGCGCTCATCGGGAATATCCCGGCTGGGGGCGCTGTCCCCGTCACTCTCAAACTGGGGCTCGTCCAACGACAGGGCGCGTGGCTGACGGCCCGCCTTGCGCAGTTCGTCGTAAAACAGATTGGTGACGATGCGGTTGAGCCAGAATTTAAAGGTTTTCGGGTTCTTCAGCGTCCGAATCGACCGGCACATCCGAAGCAGGACTTCCTGGGTCAGATCGGCGATATCCTGGCGCTCCGGGGCAAGCTGGTATAGCGTGACGTAGACGATTTTCTGCTGCCGCCTCACCAGTTCCTCAAGGGCCGGCATCGCTTCGGAACGCTTGTCGGACTGGGCCTGCAACACGAGTTCATTGACGTCTAGTTGCTTAAGCCCCAATTGCCCAGCGCCGGTTGTGCGCGAAGCCTCAAGCGTGGCCTGAACACTCGTGCTATCCTGTGTTTGCCGACTGGCCTGATTTTCTGATCGCATACCCACGAATAGGGCCTTTCTAAAGCAGGTGAATTTGAAAAATAAAGCTGGAAAATTTCTGCGCGCGCTTTTCAGCATTGTTGCGGATACAGGCCTGGTTTTTACAGGTGGCCACGCATCGGGACGGGGGCGGCAAAAGACCGTTAATTACAGCGTTATTTTATCACAGCCCAAGCTTATCACAGCCCGAGCCGTTGCGATGTCGGTAATATGGCTAAATTGCCTGTGGTGAGGCTGTAAATCGTCTCTTAAGATTGTAAATGCTTTCTGGCTCCCACCTCCAGACGAAAGCATTCGGAAACAATCCTTTTCTGGGCGCTGTCAGGCAGATCCATAAACTGGCATGCGGTGCTGTAGGCTTCCTCCAGGCGGGAAGAGAGAGGGTTTTCCCCGCATTTAACCACCCTCGCCTTTATCCAATCCAGTGGCACCTCGGTATCGAAGCGGATTTTCAGGCTGAGCGTTTCGCCTGCCATATACTGTTTGGCGCAGGCAAATTGAAGCCCTCCGCCACTGATATCAAGGGTATAAGCGGGTGTTTCCTCGTCGTTTTCTATAATGACCGGGACACGGGCCTTGACGCGCACAAAACTGCGCTGCTGGATGGTTTTAATATCCATCGTCTCAGGCAGAGAAAGCCAGTATCCCTTGGTTTTGATGGTTTCGACATTCACCAGGCTCGGGTAGAACAGGAAAGGCGAGGATGCGTTGCCGTAGAGCGCGCCGATAACCAGGGGAAGGGTCAGTTTATCCTGAAGCTTGAGATAAGCCGACTGTGGCGGGGTGATCAGGTAATAGCCGTCTTCAATGCGCTCAATGGCCGCCAGAAACGTCAGCCCTTCCTCATCCTCCTCATTAACCCAAATCGTTAATTCCAGGACGTCATCCGGTTTCAGGACTTTTCTCAACTCTGCTATCAACCTGTTCATAGGCATTATTATAATGTCCTGAACAATAAAGCAAAATGCCTGCCATTCCTAAAAATAGCAGGCATTTTTTACGGATGTTTAAGACCGGTGTCAGATTAGCTCAACAGCAGCGGTACTAGCAGCAGGGCCACGATGTTGAGAATCTTGATAACCGGGTTGATGGCGGGGCCTGCGGTGTCCTTGTAAGGATCGCCCACCGTGTCGCCGGTGACAGAAGCCTGGTGCGCCAGGGAGCCCTTGCCACCCAGATTGCCGTCTTCAATGTACTTTTTGGCGTTATCCCAGGCACCACCGCCGGATGTCATCGAAATGGCCACGAACAAACCGGTCACGATACTACCGACCAACACACCGCCCACCATTTTAATGGCGGCGTATTGCTCACGGCCACCGGGCAGGTAGTTGCCAATCAACAACATCACCACGGGCGCAAGCACTGGCAGAAGCGCAGGCACCATCATCTGACGAAGCGCGCTCTTGGTGACGATATCCACACAGGCGGCGTAATCGGGTTTTTCCGTGAAGTTCATAATGCCAGGCTTCTCTTTGAACTGGCGACGTACCTCAATGACAACCAGGCCACCGGCTTCGCCGACGGCTTCCATTGCCATAGCGCCAAAGAGATAAGGAATGGCGCCCCCCACAAAGAGGCCCACGATGACGTAGGGATCCCCGAGTGAGAACAAGGCCTGCAGGTTGGTCATGTTGGCCAGGAATTCGTTGCCGGTCTCGGCGGCTGCCGTTGCCAAGTCCTGAATGTAGGACGAGAACAGAACGATAGCGGCCAGACCCGCCGAACCAATGGCGTACCCTTTGGTGATGGCCTTGGTGGTATTGCCTACGGCATCAAGCGGATCGGTAATGGCGCGGACTTTTTCATCCATCTCGGACATCTCTGCGATTCCACCGGCGTTATCGGTGATGGGGCCAAAAGCGTCAAGCGCGATGACGATGCCCGCCATCGAAAGCATTGCAACGGCGGCGATGGCGACACCATAGAGGTCACCGAGGAAGTAGGACACCAGTGTACCGATACAAATCACAACCACGGGTGCCGCAGTGGCTTTCATCCCCACGGCCAGACCGGCGATGATGTTGGTGGCGTGTCCTTGCTCGGAAGCGTTGGCAACACCGCGAACGGGCTTATATTCGGTAGACGTGTAGTAATCGGTAATCCAGACCAGAGCGATGGTGACGAAAATCCCCACCAGCGAGGAGGCCAGAAGCTCCTGCGCGCTGATGGCGGTAGCGCCAAATTCAAAGCCTGCCGGGAAGAACTGGAAGGTGGCAACCGCAATCAGGGCCACTGAAAGCACGATAGCCGCATAAAGTCCTTTGTAGAGCGCTTTCATCGGATTGTTATCGGCGCCGATTTTAACGAAGAATGTGGCGACAATAGAGCCGATGATGGACAAACCACCGATGACCAGCGGGTAAAGGATGGCTTCTTGAACACCCTTGAAGAGCAAATGCCCCAGAAACATCGCTGCAATGATGGTAACGGCGTATGTTTCAAACAGGTCGGCCGCCATACCCGCACAGTCGCCGACGTTGTCTCCAACGTTGTCCGCAATTACCGCAGGGTTTCTCGGATCATCCTCAGGAATGCCCGCTTCCACTTTACCCACCAGGTCAGCGCCAACGTCAGCTGCCTTGGTGAAGATACCGCCGCCAAGTCTGGCGAAAACGCTGATTAAGCTTGAGCCGAAAGCGAAACCGACGATAGAAGGGAAAATGGCATCGGCTTGTGCGTAGTAGTAGAAGGCAGTAACGCCAACCAGGGCAAGGCCAACCACCAGCAAGCCGGTGACGGCGCCGCCTTTGAAAGCGACATCCATTGCGGCGGACATGCCGTTTTGCGCCGCCTGCGCCGTGCGAACGTTGGCGTTAACCGATACGAACATACCGACATAGCCTGCTAGGGCGCTTAAGAAGGCACCAAGGACGAAGCCTCCGGCGACAAAGCCAGCGTACTCAGGCCCTTTGAGGTTTGAAAAAAGGAAGTATAAAAGACCGGTCACCACGACAGCCGTGATGGCAACAGTTTTGTATTGGCGGTTCATGTAAGCCTTGGCACCTTCCTGGATAGCACCTGCAATCGCTTGCATTTTTTCGGTGCCAGCATCCAGTTTCAGGATCCATTGGCGGGTCACCAGGCCGTAGAGGATGGCCAGAGCGCCACACACCACAGGGATTAAAAACATCGTATCGGCGGTCATCGCTGTACGTTTCTCCTTATAATGGCATTTTTCGATAATTTATAACGATAAAATCAAACCAGTAAATCCGGGAATAAAAAGCATGGGGACGTGGTGTTTTGCATCAAACTGTGAAAAACAGGGGGGGAAAGGAAGGCGCAAGGCGCAAAGTGAAAGACGGAACGCCCTGAAAATCTTTCTCAACTCAAAATACACGAGCGCTAAACTGGAAGTGCCGCCACTGCAGGTGAAAAGCTTTAGGCAAACAGTCGAAAAACAAGGCGGCTTTTAGCGTCAGAACACTCTAAACCAAAAACGGGCGGCTGTGTATCCTATTTCCCATAAATTGATACAAGCAGATACCGTAAATAAACAAAATGTAGCAATCCGTTGTTTTCTAATGCGCTCACGGCGACAAAGACAATATTAAACCGCGTTGAACTTTGGTGTCCTGCTGTAAGTTTTCAGGGTGGCTAAACAGCCGTCAGTAGTGATCAGTCTTATCCCAATATTGATGGGATTGTTCCTTGTCAGGATGCTGCTAAATACCAACTTAAGGCTGATAGCCGTTTACCCGATTTTAAAAAAAGCCTGAGGGCGTAGAATTTCACTAGTTCTGTTCAATGTTTCCGTTTTAATCTTTTCGTGAGGAAAAAAAGGAGAGTACATCATGCCAAATACTAAGCAACAAAATGACACGAGTAAACGCGGATTTGCCGCCATGGACGAGGAGCAGCAACGCGAAATTGCCGCCAAGGGGGGCAGGGCTTCCCATGCAAGCGCTAACCACCAAAGCGCGAATCACCAAACAAGCGCTCCGTCGGGCCGCTCTTCTCAGGAGCGCGACGAATCCGGCCAGTTCACCAGTGAAGGCGCGCATGAAGCTGCACGACGCGGCGGACAGAAGAGTCACCGCTGACATTGCCTGCTAAGCAAAAACTCCCGGCTCACCACATTGGTCAGCCGGGAGTTTTAAATTCTAACAATTCTTATGTAGTGGCCACTTGCGCGGCGGCGCCCAGTTCTTTTTTTGCAAGCTCGATACCCATTTCAACCGCCTGGATGTTAATGCCCAGGTGTTTGGCGGGGACTTTCGCCTCAACGGCTTTCAATAGGCTGTCCTTGCTTACGATTTGCGTGACTTCTTGAATGACGCCCAGACAAATCATATTGGACATCATGACGTTCTTGTACTCTTTTTTGGCCATTTCCACTACCGGCAAGGTAAAGAAGCGGCGATTGGCGCGCTGATCATCTCGGATGTTGGTGACGAGGTTGGAATCGAGCAGTACCACGGCGTCATCGGCGACATCGAACCAGAATTTGTTAAAGGAGCTTTGGGCGATGGCCATAAAAAAGTTGATATGGCTGGCGCGCGTGGCGAGAATTTCCTTGTCATCGATAATGATATCGACCTTGGTTGGGCCGCCCCTGACCTGAGAGCCGTAGGTGGGGGTCTGAACCGCGTAAAGCCCTTCGTGAAAGATAGCTGCGTGCGCCAAAATTTCAGAGCCAAGGACGATTCCCTGCCCCCCTACGGCGCATAGCCTGGCTTCCAGTAAAAAATGTTTCTGCGTCATTTTTTAAGTTTTCCTAATCAATTGAGGAGATTGTCTTCAAGCGTTAATGAACGACGTGAATTTTACGCTTGAGGATGCAGCTCTGCTTTACCACGTCGCGCCTTTAGCGCTGCGGCAATGATCATTTATGCCTTGATCTTGGCGCGATCAGCCGCCGGGTAAACGACATTGTTGTAATAGCTTGAAGCGTATTCCGGGCGCTCTTTGTCGTGGTGCAGGACGCCTATCAGGCGCTTGCCTGATTTTTCCGCTTCGTTCTTGCTGAAGGTGGACACGTCGTTTTTCAGCCACTGAACCAACTCGAAGGGATCCGGGTGATCGTTCTTGCGGCCCCAGTTGATGTGGCAGTTGGAGAGAACCTCGACCACCGAGAAACCGTTATGTTCAATAGCGCCTTTTATGACCTTGTCCATTTGAACCGGCGAGGCGACCAGCGCTCTGGCCACATAAGTAGCGCCAGCGGCAATGGCCAGGTTGGAGGTATCGAAATTCGGTTCGCTGTTTCCGTATGGCGTTGTTGGCGTGTTGCTACCGCTGGGCGTTTCGGGGGACACCTGTCCACCGGTGAGGCCATAAGTAAAGTTGTTGACTAAAATCACGGTGAGGTCTATATTGCGTCTGCACGCATGCAGGAAGTGGTTGCCGCCAATCGCCAGGCAGTCGCCGTCTCCGGTGATGACCACGATTTTGCTGTTGGGTGCTGCCATTTTCAAGCCGGTGGCAAACGCCAGCGCGCGTCCGTGGGTGGTGTGAACCGTGTTGAAATCCATATAGCTGGACATGCGGCCCGAGCAGCCAATGCCCGCCACAACCGAAAAATTGTCACGCTCAATCTGCATGCTGTCCATCGCGCGGATCAGCGATTTCATAATCACGCCGTCGCCACAGCCTGAACACCAGAGCGTGGGCATTTTATTCATCCGCAGATAGTTTTCGTATTGAACTTCAGCCAGTTTACTCATGGGAATTTTGTTTCCTTAATTTTTTTCCTCTTGTCATTCCCGTTAAGGCGGGAATCCATCGAGAGACTGTAGATAGTTGCTGGATGCCTGCCTGCGCAGGCATGACAGTCTATTAGGATTTTACCAGTGAGAGCTGCTTGAGTTGCGCCATGATGTCTTCAGAAGTCAGCATTTCGCCGTCGTATTTGGGAACCAGCGTAATGTCGCGATGAAGAATCCGCTCAACTTCCAGCGCCATTTGCCCCATGTTCATTTCAGCCACAATCACATGAGCTTTGCCTTCGGCGGCCTTTTTAAGCGGCGCTTCCGGGAATGGCCACAGCGTCAGCGGACGGAACATGCCTACCTTCAGGCCAAGCTCCTCGCGCGCCTGGGTTACGGCCAATTTGGCGCTTCTGCCAATGGAGCCCGTGGCCACAAGCAGGATATCGGCATCCTCTACCATAAATTCTTCCCACTTCAGGATGTCATCCAGGTTGTTGAGGATTTTGTTGTTCATCCGATCAAACAACGCCTTTGCCTTTACAGGGTCTTCGGTCGGGAAACCCGTCTGGTCATGCGTTAAGCCAGTGACGTGCCAGTAGTATCCTTTGAAGAAATCGGCCATGGGCGGCACTTCAAAGCTTTCATCATACGGCAGGTAATCGTGCTTGTTGGGGAAATCCGCGTCGTTGGGACGGGGGCGATCGACGACTTCAAGCGTGCTTTGCTCCGGGATATCCGTACGGGCGCTCATGTGCGAGAGCGCTTCATCGGTCATCAGAACCACCGGAATCCGGTACTTTTCAGCCAGGTTAAACGCGCGGACGGTTTCGGTGTAAATTTCATCGTGGAAGCAAGGCGTTAAAACGATGATGTTGTGATCGCCGTGGGTACCCCAACGGGCCTGCATAATATCGCCTTGCGAGGGGAGTGTGGGCATCCCGGTTGAGGGGCCCGAGCGCATCACGTTGACGATAACGCAGGGGATTTCGGCAGCGCAGGCATAGCCAAGGTTTTCCTGCTTTAGCGAAAAGCCAGGGCCAGAAGTAGCGGTCATGACTTTCTTACCGGCAAGCGAGCCACCGATAATCGCCGCCATAGAACCAATTTCATCTTCCATCTGGATGAAAGCGCCGCCGACGGGGGGAAGAAGCTTGGCCATATAGGCCGCGATCTCTGAAGAGGGGGAGATGGGGTAGCCTGCGAAAAAGCGGCAACCCGCAGCAATAGCCGCCTTTGCAACAATTTCGTTGCCGGTCAGCGCAAAAGTCTTGGTGGTCATAGAGGGTGTTCTTTATTGTTTCTTTTATAAAAGCTAGTATAAAGGCTAGTGTATTGGGGTCTCTGGAGTTTGAAACATCATATTCAGTGCCTTTATTCTGCGCCCAGCACAACGCAAAATCAAGCCTTTCGGCAGCACAAAATTAAAAAATAAGCGCCCCTGGTTTTGAATTTGTCCTGAAAGTAAGAAATTGTGCCCGGCGCGACTCGAACGCGCGCTTTAAATTCGAGGCTCGCGCTTATCGACTCGCGTTCTCCCTATCGGTGTGAATGAGAAAATTTGTGCCCGGCGCGACTCGAACGCGCGACCTACAGCTTCGGAGGCTGCCACTCTATCCAACTGAGCTACGGGCACAAGCAGACTTTACTTTCTTACTATCCCTCTTATTAAAGAAGAAGGCCACACGAAAGTAAAGCCAGGATCAATATGAAGGGACTGCCCTCAGCTATATCTTGACGTGAATTTCCGTGGCGCTGACTTCATAGCGGCTCAAAAGCTCGTCTTCCACCGCCACATGGATTTTCTGACGCAGCGCTTCTGCCTCTTCGGCGTTTGATGCAACCGCTTCGATATAAACCCTGGCTAACGGCTCGGTGCCGCTGGCGCGCACCAGCAACCAGCTTCCGTCTTCAAAGTACAGCTTCACGCCATCCATCGTGCCGAATTTTTCTTTCAGCGCGTTGGCCTCGGCCTGCGTCTTCGCCAGGTCAATCGGCAGGTTGGCAAACTGCCCGCCAGACTCGCGGAAGGCTGAGAATCCTTCCAAAATCGCCTTGTTCTCAGGTGTTTTAATGGTCAACTCCTCAAAGACAAAGGCCTGGGCCACAGATGCTTTGATGCGCTCAAAAATCTTGCTGATGGGCATTTTTTCGGTTGCCACAAGCTCCGCTACCAAAAGATTGGCCAGTAAGCCGTCTTTTTCGGGGATATGTCCGCCGATGCTCAACCCGCCTGAGCTTTCGCCGCCGAATAACACAGTCGTGGCGCCTTCTTCCTCGTGTTCAATAAACGTTTCGGCGATATACTTGTAGCCCACCGGCGTCTGAAGGGTCTTTAAACCTGCTTTTAACGCCAAGGCGTCCAGCAGGTGCGTGCTGGCCTGAGAGCGAACGACAACGCCCGTCTGCTTGCGGTTTTTGATCAGGTGATGCAACACCAGCACGAGAACGTCACCCGGCGGGATGAAGTCGCCTTTCTCATCCAGAACCCCAAAGCGATCAGCATCCCCGTCATTGGCAAAGCCAAGCTTTAACTGTCCCTGACCCTTCAGCACCAGTGTCTGCAGATCCTTCAAATATTCAGCCGAGGGTTCGGGCATCCCCTTATAATCCGCCGGACGCTCGTCGGCATCGTTAATCACCGTCAAGGCGATGCCTTCCTCTTTTAAAAGCCTGGGGAAGTAATGGCGTCCGGTGGCATATAAAGGATCATAGAATAACTCAAGGCCGCTTTCCTTAATGGCCTTGTAATCGATTTTCAATCCGTTCCTTAAGTGCGCCTGGTAAATGGCGAACGGGTCAAACGTTTTCAGGCTGGCTTTTTCAGGTAGGCCGAAGCGGGCACGATCCACCGATTTGTTGAGCGGGGAAAGCTGGAATTTCTCAAACTGTTTGGAAATGCTGGAGGGCACCACCGCCGCATCCGGCGTCAGGAAATTATAACCGCCATAAGGCCAGGGGTTGTGGCTTGCCGTCATCAGAACACAGCCCAGCGTTTGCTTGATTGAAGGGTCGTATTCGTTGAAAAATTTGGCCGCATAGGCCAGCACAGGGGTGGGCACATCGCTTTTGGCCTGGTAAACGTCAAAGCCTTTATCCAAAAGCCACTGGCTAATCATCGGGATAAAGCGCCTGGATTTTTCACGCGTGTCACCGCCAATTAGAACCGGGTGAAATTCCCCTGAGTTTTCAGCCGCCTGAATCAGGTAATCGGCAATCGCATCCGTAATCTGATGAACGACCGCTTCGTTAAAGGCGGATTCCTGATCGCTTCGATAGCCCGAGGTTCCAAAAGCATATGCTTGTTTCTGGTTGTTTGCGGGCGTGGCGGAAGATTGCGTGGCGGACATGCGGAAAAGTCCTCTTTCTATCTATTTGATATTGAAAAATCCGATGATGAAAATATATGGCCTCAACAGGTCTGTTCGGAAGAACACCGTCTTGATACGCTACCACAAAGCCCCCGGAAGTGTTGAGTAAACTTTAGTATGAAAAGAAACTGAAAGCCGCCTGAATTGAAATGAAAATATTTTTCGCAGTTGGCTAAAACCCTTTTCAAAAAAGAATAAACCAGGTTTTAAAAAATAAAAAAATAGTAAATTTAATTCGCTAGGCAAGTGGCTTGCAATTTGGCATAATAATATCAACGACTTACCCGTTTACGACTTATCCAATTACCATGTGTCAAAGTTTTAGAATAATAAAAACCCAGCTTCAAGTGGAATACCAGATCTAAGTCGTTACCCTGTTGCCTTGTCATCGCTTGCGATTTCTTTGCATACTATAGCAAGCAGGGGTAGGACACACACAACCCAACGCGGCAGATACGCCCAGTAACCGAAAAGCCTGCGCTTTTCAGGTGAACGATTACGACTGCCTGGCGCATTACGAATCTGGCGCATCAAAAACCTGTTGCGTCACGAGTACGGCGTGCGAACTGCCCGTCAGGCGTTTAAAGTGCCGGGGCATTGCTTTTCGCAATGCTTCTATTTTGTTGGAAATTTCGGCGCATACGCTTGGGGGGATGTTTTTGATATGGAAGTGAGCGAATGATAACGACATTATTGCATTGCGGCAAAAGACGCCTGCCCTACCGCCGGGTGGATATTTATCCGCCTGCCCAGAAACTGTATGCCGAGCGGGCCTGGATTGACGCCGGGCGCTTTGAGTCGATCGCCGTTTTTGAATATCGCTGTACGGGTTGCTATCAGGCCAGGAGCAGGCAGTCGGTTTTTGCCTGGATGGGGTTTCCTTATAGCCCCAAGGAAAAGCCCACCCCGCTTTTTAAAATCCCCAATAAACATTTGGATAAATGGTTATCGTGGATGCAATATCACCCATTGCCGCTTAATCGAAAGGGCGTGATGACCGTTCAGGGAAGCGAGTCGCAATGGCCGTATCGCTTCAGGGCAAAGATTTCCATTCGCTGAATGAGACGGCATTCATTTTTCGTTTCGTTTACCTGACAACATTACCCAACACCACCCACTCTCTTCAACCTGCATGACCGGCGAAAGGCGAAAGTCTTCCGCCGGCCTTTCCTTTTGCTAAACGTTTTAAGATAGTTTGCCAAAAAGAAAGTTGCATCTCCGATTATTCGTTTATGAGTACAGTTGAGAAATTATTTAAATGTGAAAAATTATTGTTTACAGGATGAATTGCCATGCCAAAAGCCACAGCCGCCTTCAATGCTTCTGCCCTATACGACGAAGAAAAACCTGAACAAGACATTGCAGCAAACCATCAGCAGGCGTCAGATTCTCAAGAACCAGGCTTTCAAAATCCAAAAGATCGGCAAAAGAAAATTCAGGAGCTGAGTCTCGAAATCGCCGAATTTATGGTGAAAGAGATCAGGGCGAGCCTGCCCAAGATAGGAATGATCCATGAAAACGAAAAAGAACAGGCGGTTCACCCGCTTTATAAAATCATTTTCCAGGAGACTGTCAAACGTTCTCTTGCAAATGATTGGGACGATGATGATTCGCCGTTTCATAAAATAGGAATTGAAGGATTTGAGCCAGAAAGAATTTAGCGAGATTTCAACAAAACCCCAGTATCATTACCATTTATTGCCAGCACAGAAACAACTGATCTATATCGGCGATCCCGATGTCCATATCGATATTTGCGTTTACCAGGGGGGCTTCGGTTCCGGAAAGACGTTTATCGGATCGCTCCTCGGTCATATACTTTCCAGTCAAGTCCCCAGAAATCGGGGCATTGTCGTTGCCAAAACGTACCCCATCGTTCGCGATACGACGCTTCAGACTTATTTTGAGCATTTCGACACGATGGGCTTGAAGTCCGGTCGTGATTATCAATGGCGCGCCAGCGAGCAGAAACTGAAATACAAAAACGGCAGCGAGATTCTATTTCGCCATCTTGACGATCCAAGCCGCATCAAGTCGTTGAATTTGGGCTGGGCCCACATGGAGGAGATGGGCGACATTGACGAGTCTGGATTTTTGATGTTGCTTTCAAGACTTCGATTAAAACACGTGAGCCGTTATCGTCTTTTCGGAACGACCAATCCTCAAAACGGCCTGGGATGGCTGAGGCGATATTTTGAGAAGGATCGCACTTTTGCCGTTCCGGATTCAACGCCCCGTCCACAAAAAATTCAATACCGTCGCGTATTGGCCCCATCGACTGAAAACAGCCATTTAAGCGCCGCATACCTGGAGAATATGAAACAACAATTCAGCGCGGAGTATTACCGGATGAATGTTCTTGGCCAGGACGGCGGTACGCAGAAAGGGCTGCTATGCCCGCAGTTTTCGGAGTCGAATCTTGACGAGGCGCTGCAATGTCAGGCAACGCTCAGGCTTTACCTGAGCTGTGATTTCAACGTCGATCCGATGTGCTGGGTCATTGCCCACAGAACCCAGCAGCCGGGCATGCAGATCCAGTATGAATTCTTCGATGAGCTTTGTATCGAAAACACCAATATTATCCAGACCGCCGAGGAATTCGCCAGACGTTACGCTTCTCACGAAGCGGGCATTGTGATTACCGGCGACGCTTCCGGCAGGAGTCGTTCGGATAGTTCCGCCAACCCCAACGACAGTAAATATAGAATTCTGCTCAATACGCTATCGAATGCCGGCATGAAGAATGTTCATCTGGATGTCCCTTCGGCAAACCCCCACCAGGATCTTCGCATTGAAACCTGGAACGGCCTGCTTTGTAATCAGGACGGGATCAGGCGCGTTAAAATCCATCCCGAAAAATGTAAATGGCTGGTGTGGAATCTGCAAAACCTTCGCTACCTTTCAGGCACCAGCGTGGTGTCAGAACCCAGCATCCGACAGATTGAACAAGACGCCAGCCGTTGCCTGAAATTTACAAAACATCCTTTTGATGCCGCTTCTTATCTGACGTATCGCTATGACGCCATCCGAAAAGACGCCCCCCTTCACCATCAGAAATCGCTTATCCGCTGGCAACGCTTCTCGCCGGAGCGGCTGTTTTAGTATTGCGCGTTTTAAGCCGCAAGGCACTGAAGCTTTTTTGGTGTCCGGTGGAGCCGAACTGGCGCTAAAGGCCGACTGTTGGGATATTCTGACACGGTTTTGCGGTGGCTACCTGGATGATTATCAATCTTTGACACCTGACTGGTTGGATGAACTGCTTGATGATCCCAATTTCTACCTGCTTTTTTATCAACCGAATGAACAGGGTAAAACAAAAATTGTAGGGCTTCTCTGGTTGTCGGATATTCGCCTGCCCATTAGTTGCCAGATTCATTTTCTGATTCGTCCTGGCTATATTCGCTCGGCCATTCGACAGAATCTTTTTCCGGCCATTATTGATTTTGTTTTTGCGCAATATCCCGTAGCGAAAATAAAGGCGTTGTTTATGAAAACCCAGGCAAGCGCCTGGCGTTTGTTGTCCCGGTTCGGATTTTGTATAACAGGCCATTACCCAGCGGACACGATGTTTCGGGGGGAAGCGGTGGATCGCTTTAGCGCGGAATTGTGCCGTGAGCGTTTTGAATTTTATAAGCATAAAAAAAAGGAATTCATCATGAGCTTTGGTAAAAAAGAAAAAGACAATGACAATAACGACAAGAAAGCCCAGCAGGCGACTCAGCCGGTTAATTTTTATTCTCCTTTCGGCAATTTTGTCAAAGGGCGCTTCACCCCGATTGAATCCCCGGATCAGATCGCCACGCGGGAACTGGCCAACACCAGCATTCGCAATCTGGTATCGGGTATTCCCACCCGCTTTGATATTAACGCCTATTACAGCAACCCGTATTACGACACGACGCTTTCTTTGCTGAACCAACCGATTCAGCAGCAGGAGGTGCAGGATTTTCGGGAGCTGAACAACCAGCTTTCCGCCCAGAACCAGTTGGGAAGTTCTTACGATGCTTACCGTCGTTATCTAACCGAGCAGCGTTATGACCAAAGCTATCGCCAGGCTCAAAACCAGGCGCGCCTGGCGTCATCGGACGCCTATACGGCTTCCGTCAACCAGTCGCTTTCCGCTTTGCAAGGGCTGAGGAATGATCAGAACGCCTATATGGACACGCTTTATAAACCCGCGCAACTGGCGCTTGGTTATCAGCAGGCGGTTTCTCCGCTGCAGCAGACCCTCTCGAATTATTACAGTAACCAGAGCCAGCAGCAAATGAGGTTGCAGCAGGAACAACTTTCCGCGCAGCAACAATCGGCCAGGCTGGCGGCCCAACTGGCGATGCAAAGCACGTATGGCGACTTTTAGCCAACTTTTGACTTTGCGCCGAAGCGATTATTGAAACTGGAGTATTTGAACATGCCCCCATTCTTTTCGGATTTTCCTCATTCAGACTTTTCTATCTCCGTTATGCAGGAACAGGAGATTATCGCCTCTTGCAATCGGTTTAAAAAATCCGTTCAGCGTCATGCGGCAGGTAAGAAAGACCTGATGAAAACCTGCTTTGCCTATATCAAGAACAAATTTGTGGGAAACGATTTACTGCCTATTCCCTCAAGCCTTGGCAATGAGCGTGACAATAACCGCGCCCGCCCACAGGTGTTTATTCCCTTGGCCAGGCAGCAGCTCAAAAGTATTTACGCGCAACTCAAGCTGACGATTTTTCCAAACGACCAGGATTATTTTCGTATTCGCGCCAAGAACAGTCAGGGGGTGATGTATGAAGACAGTTTGACCGAGGGGCTGAAATATCTTTTCAAGGAAGCCCGCATCAGCGAAAAGTTAGGCGCATGCATTTACAACCTGATTTGGTCAGGCTGTTTTGTGGCCATGCCGATGCTGAAACAGCCGAATCGCCATGCCTGGGAATACCGGCCAGAATCGTCATGTGATAATCAGGCGGCGGAATTTAGTCCTGCTGAATTGCTTCCGGCCCAATTTCTTTCCGCCCAACTGCAAGCGGAGCCAAGTCCTGATGTTGAGAGCCTGAACCCGCTGAATTTTTATATCGACCCCAACGTCACGGATCCGGACACTGCCAAGTGGGTGTATGTCGGGCGTAAAAATCGCCAGGAAATGCTCGATAGCGATCTTTACATCAACAAAGAGCGTTTGCGTGAATTAAGCACCCGTAACAAAAATATCCACAGCGGCAGTAGCGCCGGTAGCATCAGCCTGGATCAGTTCAACGATTTTTATGGCGCCATTGATGATAATGACGAGCATGTGGAGTATGACCTGTATTACCTTCCCGTTCTAAAGCTCGGCGATCAAACCTATCGCAATATGATTGTGGGTATTGCCAATGAACAGTTGCTGGTGCGTTTTCATCCCAACATGTTTCCGCGCGGCATGAGTCCGCTGGTCTTCTGCGGCTGGATGCATGATACGGACAACCCTTACAGTATCGGGCCGATTGAAGATCTGCTGGATATCCAGAAGACGATTAACATCCTCTGGAATTATAAGCTGGAGGTTCTGGCCCGTGCGGGAAACCGTTTCGCGGTTCGCCCCAATGTTGACTTGAGCAATTTTTTCGGCGTCGCAGGCGGCATTGCCGTAACAGATGATCCGAAAAACGACATCAGCAATTTTAGTGGCGATTATGCGGAAATCGCCTCGATTGATAATTCCATCGGGGTGCTGAAAGCAGAGGGTCAACTGGTGGCGGGCGCGCAAAATCCCTTTCAGGGAAGCGCCAGCATTGATTACCAAAAAACGGCCACGGAGCTTCAGATTTTACAGGAAAACAGCATTTCCGTTCTGCGCGAGGTCATCGAGCATATCAGCGTGATGGGTATTCAACGGGTTCTGGAGCGCCTGATGTATCTGGTTTCCGAATTGTATGGCGAACCCATTGAAGTGCCGGTTCATCACCCGATTCGCGGGCGGGAGTTTCAAGCCATTGACTTCAGCATGCTCAAATCCGGCGATTTTACCATTGAGCTGGTCAGCACCAATCCGAGTCAGTCGAAGCAGGCGCAAATCAACGGCCTGATGCAGTTGCTGGAATTGATGCACAACAGTCCGGACGCCTTGATCACAGGCCAGCCCGTGATTGAGAAAATCGGGGATCTGGTGGGCGTGAAAAACATCCGCGATCTGCTGGAGCAAATTCGCGAACGGACGCAACTTGTGAAACAGCAAAGTGATTACAACTAAAGCAAAGGAGTTTTTATGCAAAATCCCCCAGAACTATATTCCCAAATGCCAGTGCCCGCAATGCTCTCAATGTCGACTTCTCCAGGCGGGGTTTTCCCGCTTGCACAAGGCCAGCCGCAATCGCCCGGCGTCTCGCATCCTGATTCCCAAACCCTTCGCCAACTGCCTGACAGCGTGCTTGAGGAAATGCACGAGGCCTTGATTGACGAGTATCGGAAAAAGCATCCGCAACTGGGCGAGTTTGAACTGTATATTGCGGCTGAAGTGAACAACGTGCTGGATGACGCCAAACGCCAGGGCGTTTCCCTTCAGCCCAGGGAAGCCATTGAATTGGGAATTTTTCGGTTTCAGCAAAAATTCACCCAGGCCGCAAAGCGACAACTGACCGCCATTCAAAAAATGCCAAGTGTAAAGAATGAACCTGTCAACCTCAATTCACAAAATGCGACGGGACAAGCTCAGCGAAATGTGCAGGGCTTGCAAAACCTGGATCTTTCAGGCGCGCCGGTTACGTTTGGCAAGCTGACGGCGGATGACATCTGGAATATGCCTGAAGAGCAGTTCCAGGCGCTGGATCGAAAAGTTCGCCAGAAATATTACCAGTAACTTAATTCAAACCTTAACCTACAGCAAAGGAGTTCACATTTATGGGAGACACTTTCAGCACGTTGTCGCAGGAAGCCAAGAGCTTTTACGACCGTAAACTGCTGTCGCGCGCAATGCCGATTTTAGGCATGACGCGGGCGGCGCAGCAACGCAACATTTTAAAGAACAGCGGCAACCAGGTGGAATACCGACGTTTCAATACGCTGTCCACCTCTACGGTTGCCCTGACCGAAGCCGTTACGCCATCGGCGGCCAGTTTATCCATCGGCACCGTCACCGGTACCGTCGCCCAATACGGTAATTATGTCCAGATTTCAGACGCGCTTGACTTAATGGCCATTGACCCTATTATCACCGAGGCCACCGATCTTCTGGGCGAGAATGCCGCCCAGTCCATCGAGGAAATTGTCCGATCAGAGTTGGTGACCGGTACGTCGGTCGTCTACGCGACGGGTTCCGCGCGTGATGAACAGGCCGCCACTAACCCCATTACGCTTTCACTGGTGAGAAAAGCCGTTCGCACGTTAATGGTCAATGACGCGGTTCCCTTTGACAGCGGTCGCGATGAATCGGGTTTTGGCGGGCTTTATATCGGTTTTATCCACCCGCGCCAGTGGTATGACCTTTTGGGCGATACCGCCGTTCAGAACGTCTTTACCTATTCGGATCCTGAAAAACTCTACACGATGAAAGCCCCGATTCTGGGCCAGGTGGCCTGGGTCGTCACCACCAAGGCGCCTGTGTTTGCCGAAGAAGGCGCTTTGGAGGCCGATGTTTATGGCGCGATTATCTGCGGCCAGAATGCCTTTGGCGTTGTGGACGTTGCGGGCACCGGACGCTTTCAGACCATTGCCAAGCCGCTTGGTTCGGCTGGCTCTGCCGATCCGCTCGATCAGCGCGCCAGTGTCGGTTGGAAATCCTTCCAATTGCCGAAAATTCTCAACAACAACTTCATGATCCGAATTGAAAGCGGCGTCAGCGCCTAATTGTCATTCCCTCGAAAGCGGGAATCTGGAGAGTTTCTTTTTTCCTTCCCACTACATGCCAATCCCAACAACAGGCTGGCTTTCGTTTTGACCTTGGCGAAAGCCGCCTGTCTTTTCTTTATAGAAAGTAATCCAATCATGACGCAGCCGCTCAAGCGTGTTTCAGCCGCTGAAACGAATTTTACCAACGTCTGGGATTTGCCCCAGTGTCGAATTGAATTAAAACCTTTCACCAAGCTTTACCAGTTGGATGAAGGCGAACAGCAGATGCTCTCGCAATGGCTCAACGGCCCGCAAGTCGAAATTCATTACGACCTTAATGACGAGACGGATTACGCGGTGCATTACCGAAAAGGCGACTCGGTGATGGTGGCCCGCGTCAGTGACTGCGTGACGATTAACGGTATTCGCTGGCATTTGCAGCCGGGCAAGAACGTCATTCCCAAGGCCGTCTACGAGTTTATTCTGAAATGCCCCGAGCAGCGCAGGCGGGTATCTTCACCTGAAGCGGGCGTCTCCAGAAACCTTGGACTTTTTCGCAGCAGTACGTATCGCTAATGACACTCAATGATTTTCAAAACGTCATCCGAAAGGACATTTCCGGCTCAGAGGTGAGCCTCGAAGGTGGAAGCGTCTGGCCGGTGGTGATATCGGGCGTTTTTTCGCTGGCCGCCTTGTTGCTTCGAATGGCCATGACGCCTTCTCATTCGCAGGAAAACGCAACGCTGCCAGCCACCGTTTATAACAACTCAACCGTTTTCAACGCGGCCGGATTTGGCGGCGCGTCCTATCAATATAATGTCGATATCCCGGCGCCTGCGCCATTGTTTTCTCGCTTTGTCAAAGACAGCGGCTTTTCCGCGTCTCCTTTTCAGGCAGAGGCATTTGCGCGTCGAAATCTGCAGATGCCCAAAACGCCGTATGCCGGTGACGACGATTTGGATAAACGTATCTACCATGCGGCGGCGACGCTTGATAATACTGTTCGGCAACAGTACGCGCAGGAACTTTCCGATTTGCGGGCGATGGCTGAGCTGTCCTCGCGGGCGTCCAATGACACGCTGCTGAGTGATTTTAGCCGGATGAAGGAGCGAGAAAAATCCGAAGCCGCAGTTGCCCGCCATGCTCAATTAATCCAGCAGTACCAGGGAGATTTGGCATTGCTGGCGATGGCGACGCAAAGCGCGCTGGGCCAGGTGCGCAATCAGCGGGCTATCTCCCCACAACCGCAGGCACCCTATCAATCGCTCGGCAGTCGCTTTAAAAGCGATCCTCGTTTCGCGTGGTTACAGCAAGCGCGCGTCGGAAATCAGACGATGAGTGGCCGTCCGGTGTTGCAAGGCTATGCCTATCGCAGACAAGGCCTGCCTGATTTAGAGCCGGATTTAGAAAACATACCGTTGTCAGAAATCAGAGCGCCTTTCGGTAATTCGGCTTTGCCGACAGTGGCAGAGGAGGTAACCGAGGATTTATTGCCTTCATTCGCGTTGGATGTGATTGCCGATCGCATCCCTGTTTTTAGAGCGTTCGGATTGCTGGGAAAGCCGCTAAGCCCTATTACTCGCGTGTTGATGTCTCACGCGGGAAGGGGTGTGGGAAAAATTGTTGCCAAAGGCCAGCTTGATACTGTTATCGGGCAGAAATGGAAGAATATGGTAGCCGCCATAGATTTTGATGCTAAACAGATACAGAAAAAATTCAAGCATGCGTCAAAATTTGGTTACAATAAAACTTACAGTAACCAGAGCGCAAAAGAATATGAAGAGGTTTTGAAACGCTTTATCCAGCGTGCTGATACACAAGTGGTTGACGGGACATTCCGCAAAAACATTTCTAGTATTATATTCGTCAACCCGAGGACAAAACAATTTGTTGCGATTAATAAAAGTACGCATGAATTTATTTCAGGATGGGGATTAAAAGAAAATCAATTTAAGAGGTTTATATTGACAGGAAATATACAATGAAAAATGAAAATATGACGATTAGAGAGAAATTGAGCCGAGAATATATCCCATTGCTTGAGAGGTTTTTAGAGCAAAAAATAGATTTGGAACGCTTTGAAAAACTGTTTTACAAAACTTATGACGAAGATCCTTTCCTCGAACAGGCTGATCTTACAGAGAATTTGAATGATCTTGAACAAACGCTTACTAATGTTTTTATGGATTTAGAATGTATGGACTTTGATCCAAATGAGCATTCTGATGCTTATGTTTCAGAGCAGGAGTTAAGAGTTCGCTGCACAAAAAACCTGGCTAAATTAGTGGCGCTTGTTGAGCAGATGTAGCTTGGATTTTCATTCCCCGGCAATGGCGACAATAATGAACATATCCCGGGTTGGATTTTATAAGAAGATCAAATAAAAAAACTTATGTGACAAACAAAACTGACGAGGCATTTTAGATGTCTTCTTTTCGCATGCCGAAACCTAAACCGATCAATCACTCTGAAAAAACGCTGCGGATTTATGTTTCAAGCGAGGGGATTGAAACAGTGCCTGTTGAAACGCTTGATGCCAGCAGCGGAAAAAGAATACTGCGACATTTTTTATGCGGTTCCATCAATGGGGTGGCGTTTCAAATTCCCTGCAACGAACAGGTGGACGTTTCAGAAAATGTCGCCCGCCTTTTGCAGCCTTTAATTTCAAGACAAAACGGCAAGCAGGATTTTTTAGAATAATATTGCGGATTTAGAATAACCAACCAAGAAGGACAGTCGCCATGGGCTCTACGGCACAGGAAATTATCTCGGAAGCGTTTCGTCACCATAACCTTAACGAGGTTAACGCTTTCAGCGTCAGCCAGGAGTTTCCCTACAAAATCGCCAAGGATATCTTGAACGACGTGCTGCGCATGATGAACCGGATGGGCAGTTACTGGTTTACGGAAACCAGAACCGCGCTTTCATATACGCCTAATCAATATGCCTATCAACTGCCGTCGCTCTCGATTGATCCCAAGCGGATTATCCGTGTCCGCAGGGAGGCGGCCGAGCGCTGGGGTGACCTCAAGCAGGTCAACTGGCAGCAGTTTCAGGCGTGCTATCGAAACGCCAGCATCGCAACCGGCGAGCCGATCATCTGGAGCAAGTTCGGCAACACGCTGGAATTGAATTGTATCCCTGCGGAAGATTACCACCTGGTGGCGTATCACTTTGCCGACTTACCCGCCGTGGTGGCTCCGGCGGATACCCTGCTGGTGCCTGAACGTGACGAGGATGTGCTGATTGATTGCTGCTACCAGCTACTGGGTTACAAAATGGGACGCTGGTCTTACCAGAGCGCGATTCAAGCGATGCAAGTCCGTATACAACCGCTGCTTGCAAATACAAAGCAGGATGCGGGCATCGCGTATCAAATGCCCGCCGCGTTTTAATGCCCATTCGTTTAACACCCCAGCAGTTTTAAATCCCATCATTAGGAATAAATCCCATGAGTAATCGCAACGGCAGCCGCCGCTATTTCCGCATCAACAACATGACCGGCCTGGTCAACACGATGGCCGAAGATAACGCCTATTTGACGCTTGACCCAAACGCCAACTTGGGCGTCGGCTTTTCAAGCGTTCCTTTTGAGTTCAAGCGTGTTGAAAACTTTTTGCCGACCAATCGGGGCGGGCTTTCCAAAACATTTGGCTACACGGTCTATCATGACGTGGGCAGCGCAGTGCCGATCACGGGCCTCTATCGATACATTCGCGCTAACGACACCAGCCATTTTATGCTCAGCTACGGAGATTCCCTTTATACATTACTGGGCGGAAGCTTGAGCGCCATCGGCATGAGCATCTCCAATGGCGCGCTGGTGAGTTTTGAAACGGCTTACGATAAACTGATCGTCTGTGACGGCGTGGGCGGCCCCCAGACCTATGACGGCAGTTCGGTTGCCTCATTGACCAGCGGGGATGACGTCACTGCCGCTTTGGGCGCCCGTCAGGCTGTTTTTCACCAGAACCGGATGTTCCTGTTTTCAACCTCACACGATCAATCGCTGCTTTATTACAGCGAGGGCGGCTTGATCGGGCAAGGCTACGCCAGTAATTTTGTCAACTGCAACGTCAATGACGGCCAGAAAATAACGGCGATCGCCCGCTTTTTTATTCCGGGAGATTTGCAGCCTGTGCTGATTGTGGCCAAGGAGCGAAGCCTGGGTGTGGTGATTGGCGATGGGACGCTGACCAACCCTTACACTTATATAAAAGTAGCCGAGGATATCGGGGTTCCCGGTTTTCGGCAGATTGTCCAGTTCGAGCAGGACGCGGCCTTTTTTACCAAACAGGGCATTTGCTCGTATCAATCTTCTCAGAGCAATGACAATCTGGAGCGGCGGATGTTGTCCAAAAATATCGCCAACCAGTTTACCTCGCTCTCTTCGGCGTATCTTTCAAACGCCCTGGGCTGGCTGGACTGGAAGCGTCGTCGGGTGACGTTCGCCGTTCCCGAAGGTTCAAGCCAGTACGCCAACAAGCTTTGGCATTATGATACGGATCTGGGCGGCTTTTACGCCCAAACGGGTTTTGACGTCACTTCAGTAATGGTGGATACGGACGGAACGGTTTATACCGGGACATCGTCAGGCCAGGTGCTGGTGCATGAGGAAAATGTCCACGCGTACGGCGGGGAAAAAATCCAGGGAATTATCCAGACGCCTTATCTTGATTTTTTCGAGCCGCATTATTATAAGCGCATTGTCGATGGCCGTGTGATTGTCCGGGGCAACGGGAGTTATAACTTGGGGATTAGCGCCAAGACGAATAACGGCATTGGCATTGGCAGCAGCCACACGGTAGCGCTCAGCGGCGGGGCGTATACATGGGGGGCAGGAAACTGGAGCGACGATGGCGCTTATCAATGGGCAACAGCCCCGCTGACGCGAAACAAGTTTTTCCCCGGCGGAATTTTTGAAAACATCTCCTTTACCATTACCCAAAACGGCAAGGAAGAACCCGTCGACTTCCTGGAAATGATTCTCGAAGTGGAGTACTTAAATTTGAGTTAAGTACGGAACGTTAAGAGTCCAGAGAGTACTTAAATTTGAGTTAAGTACGGAACGTTAAGAATCCAGAGAGTACTTAAATTTGATTTAAGTACGGAGTGTAGCGGGAATGACGGAGCGGAGATTACGGAAATTGAAAATATTTTAGCCTGTTTACCGGTCATTGCGAGGGGTGTTTTTTGGCGGGCCTTGATTCAGCCATGCCTTCCCCCGGATGCTGCCATGACATGATCCAGTGGTATCCGGCCTGCCTTACGGCGGGCTCTCAATGCCGGTATTTTTATTTCCTCATTAATTTTATTTTCAACTTAAGCGCGGAGAACTTTGATTATGGTTTCAGTCAACAGTAAAACCCAAACTTTTACTAACGGCACGCCCAACGACGCTGCCCCGGTGGATGCCGAGTTTGTCAGTCTTTTTAATAACGATGCCATGCTTGCCGGCGCGGTGAGCGATATCGAGAACGGCAACATCAAAACCGCCTCGACACTGACCATTAACAGCGCCTACACCGGTGGCTCGCCTACTAATATGGCGTTTATGGCCGAGCGGGGAACGCTTCCCAATACGGGCTTTCGCTGGAATGAAGACGAAAGTCGCTGGGAAGTGACGCATAACGGCAGCGACTACTACCCCATCGCGCTGGCGGTTTCGGATGACCCTACGGCGAGTGAGGGAATGCTTTGGTTTAACAAGACGGGCCATTTACTGAAATATCATGATGGGACTGCGGTTAAAACCGTTGCCAACACCGATAGCGCCGAGGCGTTTCCCAAAGGTTACATTGGCAATGTCGCACCACTCTATGTTAGCGCGTCAACTATTCGCGTTCCTTCCGGGTTTACCTGCCGGGACGATTCCGATTCGGCCAATATCGAAGTGAGCGCCGATCTGGATATTGTACTGTCAGCTTCCGGCGCCCTGGGTTTGGATACGGGTTCTGAAGCCAGCAATACCTGGTATTATCTCTGGCTGATTCGCAAGAGTTCTGATGCGACGGTGTCGGCGCTTTTCTCTGCTTCCAGAACCAGCCCGACATTGCCAGGGGGATACGACCAGAAGCGCTTACTGCCGTTTGCCGCTCGGAATAATTCATCCGCTAACCTCCTGCCCTTTATGGTGGGAGCCGGCTGGCCGCAGCGTCCGAAAATTGTTTACATTGATGCTGAAATCGGTTTTTCGGCAGGAACAACCGCGACCTCGTTTACTTCGGTTTCTTGTGCTACCGTCGTGCCTCCGATTTCGAGAATGGCAGACTTTTTTGGCAACTGTATCCATAACACCAGTTCCGGTGGAACCGGTAACTTGTATCTCCGGCCGGGTGGAACCTCCGGTGATGGTCGCTTGGTGGCTAGAACCAGGGCGCCGGGTGGAAACGAGACGATTCAAGGCTATAGTGTGCCCGATATGGTGTTGTCTTCCACGCAAACCGTTGAATACAAGACGGAAAGTCCAGGCCCCACCGGAGCGTTTTCTATTTCCGCCTTTACCGTCACGGAGGTCTCCTGATGCAGGGGGCGATGAACGAGTCGGCAGCCCTCAAAATTGATCTGGCCCTGATTCCCGAAAGCAACGTCAAGGACGCGTTGATTCATTTTGCCAAGCAGCACAATGCCCTGGTGGAGGATGCGGGGCACACGAAGGCTGATCTTGAAGCGCTGATTGGAAAATCAGATGAGGATAAAGCGCTGTCGCACGAAATTTTCGCCTATATCCGAAGAGCGCAAAAACTGATTCACAGTAAGCGCTTCAATATTATCCTGCTCAGCGCCCAGGTCTATTTGTCGGGAAAAATCCTGCAAATGTTCGGTGTCAGTCTTGAGGATGCCGCAAAGCTGTTGGAGTTTATCCGACACTTATAGTCGTCTTTTTTATAAAGGGAAATTGTTTTACCATGCCGCAAACCTACGGGCCGTCGCAACTAGACGGCTATGATTTCAGCCGCATCAAGGCGCTTTGTGACGGGTTTTATATTGCTTTGCCCACGAATCCGCTTAATGGCGATCTTCTGACGTATAACTCTCAAGCGCAAAACTGGCAGGCAAAATCGGTTTTGTTCGATTTATTTTCGGCCTTTGATCACGGCGGCGGCATTACGATTTCAAATAGCGCCACTGATCTTCACTACGATACGGAAGTCATTCAGGATGCGATTTTTTCGCACGTGCCCGATGCGCCGGGCGTGAGCGTTTTACAGGAAGGGCTTTTTCTTATCCAGGCCGATGTAGCGCTTGCCGTTACGGCGGGAAGCACGAACAGTCACACGGCGCTTTGGCTTGCCGTCAACGGCGAAGAGCTTGAAGGTTCCCGCTCATTGCTTTATACCTTCCAGAACGGATTTCGGGGCACTGCCAATTTGCAGCGCCTGGTGCTTCTTGGGGCGGGTGATGTAATTAAAGTCCAGGCGCAACTTTCCGCAAGCGGAAATACGGTTAATACCGTCGCCGATGGGTCAAGACTTACGATCATCCGTCTCAACAGCGCCAATAATGGTCTGGAAAGCGGGGCCGCGATGGGCGCTGGCATTTTCAGTTTTGTTACTTATTCCTGAGAGGATTATAGGAGTTTTTTATGCCAGACAATTTCCAGGTGACCGCCGGCAGCGGTACGACTGTTGCCACCAAGGACGCCAGCGGCGTTCATCATCCCAAGCAAATGATCGAGTTTGACTCGGGCGGAACGCCAACGCTTGTCAGTGGCAGCAACCCGCTGCCGGTTGACGTCAAAAACGCAAGCATTCCCGTTACGGACAATGGCGGCTCGTTAACCGTTGACGGGACGGTTTCGATTAACGCCATTCCCGCGGGAAGCAATAATATCGGCGATGTGGACATCGCATCGGCCCTTCCGGCTGGAGACAACAACATTGGAAACGTCGATATCGTCACGCTTCCCTCGCTGCCAGCGGGCACGAATAATATCGGCGACGTGGACGTTTTAACCCTCCCGGGCGTTGCAGGCGACATTGCGCATGATGGCGCTGACTCCGGAAACCCGGTTAAAATTGGCGGGAAAGCCAAGAGCGCTGAACCGACGGCGGTTGCCAACAACGACCGGGCGGAGTTGATTACCGATTTGGTGGGAAAGCAGATTGTTCTGCCCTACGCCCTGCCAGAGAACCTGGTTGCTGGCACCACCTCGGATATTACCAATACTACCAGCACTTCCGTTATTGCCGCTGCGGGTGCTGGCATTCGCAATTACATTACTTCCCTCACCATCACTAATAGCCACGCCAGCGTCGGAACGTGGGTAAACATCACCGACGGGTCAGGCGGGACGGTTTTATTAACCGTGTATGCCGCACCTACTGGCGGTGGGGTCGCCAAGGATTTCCCAACGCCCCTTAAGACAACAGCCAATACAGCCCTTCACGCGGTTTGCGCCACTTCAGGCGCAACGGTTCGCGTCAGCGCTTCCGGCTATACGGGGCGCTAAAAGATGGCCACAATAACGATTTTTCCCACTAGCGTTTCCATTTCGACGGTGACGGGCGGCCCGACCTGGTCAGGATTAAGTATTGGCAATATCAACTCGGATAACGGCGTTTATATGACGGCGGCAGCCACCAATGCCAATCCGACCGACGTTCTGGAAATTATCTTTCCAGGGGCGGCCATTCCGGTGGACGCGCTTGCGATTAATTCGGTCACGGTGAATATTGGCGGTTTTCAATCCAGCGCCGCCAGTGGGTTCACCTGGCGCTTTATCTCATTGGAGCAGTTTGGCGACACCGCGACGTCTTACGAGGATTTTTCAACCCAACTGCCCACAAGCCATGCGACGACATCGTTTACGCAAACCTTTGGCCAGACGTGGAGTATTTCAGCACTCAATACCGGCTCTGCCCTCTACTTTGCCTTACAACGAAGCGGTACGGGCGCAAGCATTACAGCCTCCATCGATTTCTTTTCGGTGACGATTGATTATACCCCGGCGGCGAGTGGTGGCATAAACACCAGGCGCACGCTTTTAGGGGTGGGGCGATGAGAAATATGAGTGATACGAGTGATATGAAAAAATTGCTGAATTTGCAGTGCAAAGTTTGTGGAGAGGCTTTTGACGCGGATTTACGATCGCCAAAATACGAACGGTGCTATATGTGCTTTATCAACTGGCTTACTAATCAAGTTTTTCCCAGTCACGCGTTTCCAAAGCACGATGAAAACAATTCATCATCCGTTAACTGAGGGAGCAATACCGATGAAAAAAGAGCAGGCGTTGTCGCCGAATTTTCTGCTGGGCGAGTTTTTGCATCCCGGCATCCGCTATCTTCCATTACCGATTATCAGTAATTTGCAGAAGCTGGCACAATCGCTTGAAACGGTCAGAACACGTCTTGGCGACAGGCCGATTGTGATCACGTCGGGGTATCGCAGCGTTGAGCATAATAAAACTGTGGGCGGGGCGAAAAACAGCTATCACTTGCAAGGAATGGCGGCTGATATTGTCGTGCCGGGCGTTAGCCCTAAAGAAGTCCAGACGATTCTAACAGATTGGCCGGGCGGGATGGGGCTTGCCGAAACCTTTACCCATCTTGATATTCGTCCGCATAAAACCAGATTTCGGTATTAATATTTTAATCACTTAATAACAGGAATGAAAGACGCCATGTTGAATCTTCAGCCTTTGGATATTATCGTCACGCGCGACAGAACGCCAATTTCCTGGTGGCTTCGGGTTAAAACCGGCAGCGAGTGGTCGCACGTCTGCCTTGCCGGGGAAAATAAAACCGTTTACACCACCAGTATGTTCGGCTTTGAACACCGCTTGCTGGAAGATTATCTCAAGCGGAAATCGTTTGCCGTTTATCGTTTCCCCGGCTTACAAAAAGAGCAAATTGATTATGGCCTGAAGCTTTGCCACCAGGAGCTTAATAAACCCTATGCCTATAGCGATCTTTTTCGGATGATTTTGCAGAATTATCGCGGGCGAGGCGTCAAACAGATTAAGCATGACAGCCAGAATTTCTTTTGCAGCGAGTTTGTCGCTTACGTTTACTGGCAGATGGGCTTAAAGCTTGCCCCCCAGAAACATAAGGAACCCAGCGGGTATACCCCCGCCGATTGTATTGACGATCAGCGCCTCGATCTCATTGGGGGCGCTGATCGGAATTGACTTTCCGAAGCAGCGTTTTTTGGGCGAATTTTTTTTTGTGAGAGGCAAATTGGCAATACGATTAAAAGCAACGGGCCGACAATGTGGATGTTTTCAAGCGGGGTAAACGCCAGAAGCTGAAAAACGCTGACCCAGAAAACAGCGAGCATCAAACGCCGATGTTTTTGAATGTCTGGATTCAGCAAAAAGACCACCGGCAGAATCATGCCTAGATACCAGGCGTGAAACTTTGCGCTGGCAAGCAGAAGATAAACCGACATCGTAAGCGCCACTTCGTATAACAGCCGATCCCGGATTTTTTCATTGTCTAGGGAATTTTGCCAGAACCGCCAGACCCGAACGCCATAAAATACCGAGAAGCCAAACAGGAAGATTTTTTTCAGAACGCTTCGCGTCATCTCCAGTAAGTCGCCGGCATTGGATGTAAAAGGCAGGGCGAGATAATAAACGACTCTTGCCAAAGCCGCCTGAATGGAATGCTGGGATTTTCCCGCGTTTTCCGCCATTCTGTCCCAGGGCATATGCTGCCAATCCTGAAGGTAGCAAAACGCGAACGCCAAAAGCAGTGATAAGGCGATGAGGCTTCCTGCCGCTAAATTTTTCCATTCTCGCTTTCGTATGGCGTAAACCAACATAAACGGCGCCGCCAAAAGTGAGCTATACTTGGTGAGGACGGACAGAAGCAGCGTGGGCCAGGCGAAAAGCTGGAAGCGGTTTTGAAACAGCAACATCAAGGCGCCAATCAAGCCGAGCGCCAAAAAACCATCGTTATGGCCGTTTGCGATTTGCTGAAGCAAAACCAGCGGACTCAAAGCATACAGGGCCATCAGCCAGACGGGCGAGGGGCGATTCAAACGTATGGCGAACTGATAAAGCAGCCAGACAATGCCCAGGTGAACCAAAACCACGCTGACTTTGAAAACCAGGAAGCTTGTCCAGAACTCATGTCCACCTAAAAACGCCAGCCCCTTGGCAAGCTTGGCATAGAAAAACCCATACGGGCAAGGATTATCCACCCAGTGGTTCTGAAAAACCGGATCATTTTGCCAGCCCGGCATCTCGCCTACGGCAACCTTGTAGGGGTTGATTCCGTAAAACGCCTGTTGTACTCCCCGGTTAATGTAGCCATAAACATCGCGGGAATGAAACGGCACAACCGCAAGCAGAACGCTTGAAATACCCAGGCACCAGGCCCATACGCGCCCCGACGTCCAGGAAGTTTCTTCCGGTTGCCGGGGCGTTTTTTGTTGCAATAAAAGTTGCCAATAACAAAGCAATAGCCCCCCCGTGGCAAGCCAGCTCAAGCCATCCGCCAGTATTGAAACTGTTTTTCGGGACAAATTAAGCGGCACTCTTTGAAGAAATTGCCACAGCCCATCGTGCCAGGCTTCTGAAATATTGCCGGAAATCGGGAGTTTGAACTGGAGGTTTTGATACAGCAAAACAATGCTGGGTAAAAGGAGCAAGGCGGAAAAGACCAGCATCAGGATAAGCCAGGGACGCTGGTTTTCAGTTTTACGTTTAGCTTTATAAATTTCCCCGGATGATTCTGCCATAACCGTCACGACTCGCTCTTGATGCTTGCTCTGTTTTTTGTTTCCGCCGGCCTTTTTCTAAAGGTCGGCTTCAAAAATGGGATTTCCCTCAACCCAGGAGGCGACACACTCTGTTTGCGCTGCCAAAAACTGCTCTTCGGGTGAAAGCTCGCTCTTGTGGCCTTGGTATCGCCAAAGCGCCATATCGGCTGATTTCCCCGCGAACAGTGTGCCGAGTGTTTGCTCGCTTTGCAAGAGCTCGGCGGCTTTTTGGGTCAAAAGCGCTAAAACCTCAGACGCCGATAGATCATGCAATATGCGGGCAATCCGCCCTTCAGCTCTCAGGTCAAGGCCAGGCGTACTTAAATGCCCGTCGCTTCCAAGCGCCATCCTGATGTTTGCGCTACGCATCGCTTCCCAATTGAGCGTTTCGCCTTGAAGGTACTGGTTGCTGCGGGGGCAATGAACAACACACACCCCGTAACGGCTCAGCAGGCTTCTGTCCTGTGCGTCGGTATAAACCGCATGCGCGGCAATGAGATTTTCACAAAGCAGGTGATGATCCGCCAGGTATTGTGTGGGTGATTGCGCGGGGGTGGAAGCGCCAAACGTTTTTCCGACATACGCCTGGTGAACCGCGTCGATGGATTGTTGTCCGTTTTGTGAGGGCACGCCTGACAAATAAGCCGTTTCAGCCAGGGATTCCGCCAGGTGCGTATGGATAAGGACAGCGCTTTGATTTGCACCCGTTTTTTCCAGTACCCAGCGCCAGGCGTTTGGAGAGACGTTGTAAGGGGAATGGGGCGAAAGCCCGATCCGCAGGCGAGGGTGATGCCGGTATTGATTTTGCAGCTTTTGGTAGCGTTCGACCACCGTCTTAAGGAGCGTCTCGTGAAGGGTATGGGTGTCGGGATGAAAAAATTCAAGGGAAACAATCGCCCGAAGCCCGGCAGTTTCCAAAGCCTCCAGGCTCTTTCCGTTGCGGCTGATGTCGTTGACAAAGGTTGTGCCGCAGGCCACTGTTTCCGTGATACCCCTTTGAAGCCAGGTTTCCAAGACTTCTGGATCATTCAGCTTGTCGAGGATAGGCTTGGCTTCAAGCAGCCAGGCTGCCATATCAGGTGCCTTTGATGCACTGGGGGCCACCTTGCCGACGGATTGCTCAAGATGGGTGTGGGCGTTAATCAGACCTGGCGTCAGCAGCCAGTTTTGGTGGACGGCTTGTTCAAACAGCGGTGTGAGAAGCGTCTGGGTATCCAAGTCCAAATCGGCGTATCGGCCCACGTTGACGATGACGCCTGATCGCGACTCCACAAAGCCGTCTTCAATCGGGTTGCTTTCCACCGGTAATAGCCATTTGGCAAGCCAGAAGCGGCTGCCGTTGTGGTCGATATAACAATTTTGTCGGGTGTTGCTTGGCATTTGATCAGCATAGAGGAAAGATCGGCAGAGGAGAAGCCGAGACGCTGGCGTAAGCCGGCGGTGGAATTTAGTGGCGCATGACGTGATTTTATTCTAGAATGAAGAAGATGTTGGGCATTTTGTTGTTTCTGTTGTTTCTTCAGAAGATGCGTGCCTGAGATTTTTCAGATAGTTCATTTCATTTAAAGAGAGCATTCCTTCTTATGTCCAACAATGCCAGAAGTGACGTGACCCATAAGTTGATGGTGTTTGTGGTGCCCGCTATCACGTTCTCACTCTTGCTTGCCGCCGTGTTGATGTATGGCCTGATTATCAGCAACCCGTTTCAACTTTGGTAAAGGCCTATATCTTTTGGATTTTAAATAAAACACCCGGTCGCTTTTGGAGCGAGCCGGGTGTTTTTTGCTGTCTTCCTTCTAAGACAAACTGGCTAAGACAAACGGGCTTAGGCCAATAACTTACGAGGGTTCGATTCTCAGCAGGTCAGCGATGCCGAAAGGCGAACTCTGGCCGGGAACCGAGGTTTGATGGCCCGTGGCGTTATCGGCCGCGTCTGCCATGATTTCCTCGAAGTTCATGTCGAAGTAGTTCTGCGAATCCGGATGGGGCGAGCGCAGGGCTGCCGTCATCTTGTACTCGCCGTTCTGGAAGCTGAAGCGATTGGCGGTGCCGCCGCTTGCGTTATCGATCTCGCTGCTGATGCCGAAGGTCGCGCCGTTTGCAAGCGTCTGCGTACCTGCGGTTCTCAACTGATCGAATGTCCAGGTCTGGCTGCCAAAGGCGACCGTTCCGTTATTGAGTACCTGGAAGGACTCGCTACCGCTGTTGACGGTAAAGCGTCCAATACCAGTGGAGTTTGTCCGGTTGGGATCCACCTGGATGCCGGTCACGTCGATCTGAAGACCGCCGTTGTCGCCATCGTTTAGGAGGGTCACCGTTTCGCCGTTACCGATGCCTGAATCGAAGTCTTTCAGGGCATTGGGGACGGTAACGCCCGGGGTGAAGACACCCATTCTCGGGTCGCCGAACAGGCCTGCCGAACCGTTCACCTTCTCAGGAGCAGGTGGCGGTGGGGGCGGGTTGTAAGGGGGGGGTGAGGGGGGCGTATATGGCGGCGGTGCCGGAGGATTATATGGCGGCGGTGCCGGAGGATTATATGGCGGCGGTGCCGGAGGATTATATGGCGGCGGTGCCGGAGGATTGTATGGCGGCGGTGCCGGAGGATTGTATGGCGGCGGCGCTGGAGGATTATATGGCTTTGGGTTTTTATCAGCCGCTGGCGGGGGATTATAAGAAGGTGCAGGCGACGGCCTGTTATAAGAAGGCGTGGGTGCCGGTCGGTCATAAGCCGGAGCCGGTGATGGCCTGTTATAAGAAGGCGCTGGCGCAGGCGGGTTGTATGGTGCTGGCGCCGGAGGACGATAGGCTGGCGGCCTGTTATAAGAAGGCGTGGGTGCCGGGTTGTATGTTGTTTGCTGGCCATACCCATAACCATTGCTGGTGGCTGGTCTGTAGCTTGGCGCGGGGGCAGGGCTGCCACTGTAACGACTGCTGGTGGGCATTGAAAACGTATAGTTGTCGACGGATAACTTGCCCAGGCTGCCGCTGCTTGCGGTAGACGTCAGTGATGAAGTGGTCTGGCTCAGCAGATTGGATTGCGACGTACCGCTGCTGGCCAAGCTTCCAGAAGCCGGACTGCTTGCGATCCGCAGCAATGGGTTGCTGCTCATTCCGTTCATATTCATCCCGTTCATATTCATCATGGAGAATGCGCTCCTATTTGGGTGTTTAGGGTTTCTTGCTCTCTCGTTTGCGTGTGGTCTGGTTTTTCACAGGCGAAAACCGCGATCACGTTTGGAACGCTTCGCTGATTTTGCCTGGAAAGCTTTTTAAATGGGGTGTATGTTCACATACACCCGATGCGCTCGGTGCCTCTCTCTGAAATGTCGTCTTGTTTTTTGCGCCTGATTATGAAAAAGTCCGCCTCAAGTGGGGATAAAAAAGTAAAATAGGACAACAACCTCAGGCAGGTGTTTTACGAAATACGGCTTTTACTTATTAAAAATAAAAACAAATGACATCAAGAGATTTCGTGAATATATATAATTTGTAAAATATGTTTACAATGAAAGTCTGATCGCGAGTCGATACGGGACCTTACTTATGAGCAAAACCGCTTTTCGTCCCCCAAAGCTGACCCCCATGGTGGTGAACACGGTCAAAACCCTTCTGCCCTGGATGATGGGGCTGCCTTCTTTTGCCATCAAAACCGTTTTTGAACCCCAGGACATTCAGACGCTGAAACAATACCAGGGACAGCGCCTGTTGCTTCTGCCGAATCATCCTTCCAGCGAGGATCCGCTTATTTTGATGGATCTTTCCCGGCATGTGGGCGCCATGTTCAATTACGTGGCGGCACGTGAAGTTTTTGAACTTTATCACGGGGTCAATGGCTGGTTGTTGCAGCACTGTGGCGTTTATTCGGTGATTCGAGGAAAAGCGGATCGTGAGTCGTTCAAGACCACGCGCGGACTTTTAGCCAAAGGTGAACGCCCGCTGGTGGTATTTATCGAGGGCGAGGTTTCCAGTGAAAACGAAACGCTGATTCCTTTTGAAGGCGGCGTATTGCAACTCGCCTTCTGGGCGCTGGAAGATATAAAAAAGGAAGACATAAAAAAGGAAGGTATCAAGCCACATTCCCCTCATGCCAATCCGTCAGAAACTACACTTCCGCCGTTGAATGCCGCGCTGGTGGCCCTGAAATACTTTTACGATGACGGGGTTTTGCCCGTGGTGGATCGCGCGCTGAGTCACTTGGAGAAAGCGACCGGTCTTGAAGACCGTTCGGGACAGGATGCTTACCTGCGTTTTCAGGCCTTGGGCGCCGTTGTCTTGAGTGTCCATGAAAAAGCGTTGAATATTTCTGCCAAGGAGACGGATACGATTACCCGTCGCGTTGAGCGAGTCAAAGAGCGCTTGCTGGGACAAATGGAGCGGTATCTGGATCTTTTCCCGCAAGAAGAACAAAGCTATCTTGAGCGGATACGCGCGGCTCGTAACCGGATTGATGTTTTAGTCTATTCTTATGAAGACACTGACGAGTTTTCTGATTATGAGCGTCATAGTCTGGAGATGCGGCAAAAAACGTTCAGCGGTTTTTACCAGCATCTTGGTAGCCTGGTGAATTTCCTGACGTTTCAGGAGGGCCGGGTAATTGGCCGCAGCAGTCTCCATGCGCCTGAAGCGGAAGATGTGGAAAGCTTTGATGATGTTGAGTCTCAGCGGGAATACCAGCCCGAGCGTTTGATGGAACTGGTGCATCGGCTGGAAAAAGAAATTCTCGGTCAAGTGGTCACGCATCATCCGCGAACGGCGGTGGTGAAGTTGGGAAAAATCCACAACCTTTCGGATTATTACCCGGCCTATCTTGGCGATAAGAAAAAAACGGTTTTAGATTTGACGGATGAACTGGAAGCGGAGATGGGCGGATATTTAAGGGAAATTCAGAAGCCGCGCTAACCTCTCTGCTGGGAGATCAAAAAAGCCTGTCACTTTGTATTATGATCTTCTCCTCTCTGTGAGAAAAGAAGTAGCATTTTAAAAGGGGCTTGTTCATGTTTTTACATACCCGCTTGAAAGTTCGTGACTTGGATCGATCCATCGCGTTTTACCAGACGCATTTCGGTATGATCTGCCGCGACCGGAAAACCTCGCCGCGAGGCAGCCAACTGGCGTTTATGACGATGCCCGGATCGCCCACGGAACTGGAATTGGCCTACCTTCCCTGGGATCCTGATTTCCAATTGCCCGAGGATATTTTCCATCTGGCCTTTCGTGTGCAGGAAGTGGCAAGCGCCATTGAAAAAATGCGCGCGGCTGGCGTTAAAGTGACGGAAGAGCCGAGCGGCAGACGAAACGGCGGGCAGATGGCTTTTATTGAAGATCCCGACGGCTACGAGATTGAATTGCTTTCTTACGCGCCGGGTGAATTTGAGGCATTGCAACAAAAAATCGCCGAAATCGGATTTTCCGCCAAACCCGGCTAACACGGATCGGCGGTTATAAAACGGCGGGTTGGGCTTCTTGGCTGTTTCTGGCTTTGGGGATTTGATCAAGCGGTACGGGGTCAAGGGCCCAATCCACGTCGCTCATTACGATTTTAGCCGGGTTTCCCGCCACCACGGCGTGTGCGGGAACATCCTTGGTGACCACGGCGTTTGCGGCCACAATCGCCCCTTCGCCTATTGTGACGCCTTTCAGCACCACCGCGCGCGAGCCTATCCAGACATTATCGCCAATGCTAATGGCGCGCGGCGCGTTGGTTTCATGGCCGCCATAATAAACCGGATGCCCGTCCCCGCTCATAATCTGCGCTTCCCAGCCCACGATGCAGTTGGCGCCAAAGGTAATATCAGCATAAGCCACGATGCGGGCGTTACTGACCAGCGTCAGGTTTTCCCCGAACGATAAACCGGCGTTATCCGCAATGAAAACCGAACAGCCTTTCTGGATGGTGCAATTCCCCGGCGCTACGTTAAGTCGGGCGTCTTCTCCCATCACCAAACGGGTTTGTTGGGTATCGACAAACAAGTGGGTGGAGTAGCCGTAATTCAGCTTGGCGTTTGCCGAAAGGCGAATACGCGCCGAGCGGGCTTTGGACAGTCGGGTGTCAGGGCTGATTAAAATCAGTCGCCTGCGATCAATCTGGCCGTTTTCGCTCAGGTTCAGTTTTACATGCCGCCAGAGTCCCAGCGGGTTTAAATAGGTCAGTTTGTTCATTGGTCATATCAGTAGCTTAAATTATTTTAAGGCCATTTCGTGGGCGCTTTCTTCCAGTTGAGCCTGAACCAGTCGCGGTTTTGGAAGCGGGGTGATGTTGGGCACGCTGACGCCTTGCAGCGTTGCGAAATGCCGGGAGATTTCCTGGGATGTTTTATGAATGTCATGCATGGCAAGCACCCGCTCTTTTCCTGATTGTGCAACTGCTTGCGCCAGTTCAGGATTTTGAACCAGCCGCTCAATGGCGCTTGCCAATTCCATGCTGTTGCCCGCAGGCACCAGCAGGCCGTCTTTTTCATGGCGAATCAATTCGGGAATGCCCGCAATGCAGGTGGACACACAGGGGATATTGCAAAGCAGGGCTTCCATCAACACCACCGGCAAGCCTTCTGCAAAACTGCTGAGGACAAACAAGTCGGACGCCACCAGATGCTTTTTCACGTCATCCTGATTCAGGCCGCCCGCAAAGGTGATGGCCTCCTCTGTCAGTCCAAGCTGATCTGCCTCCGTTTTTAACACATCTAGAAGCGGGCCGGTGCCAATCAGCGTTAAATGAACCGGACACTGGCGCTTTTCCAGTTCGGCGAGGGCTTCCAGCAGGATGACTTGCCCTTTTGGGGAAACCAGGCGACCGATGGACAGGATTTCTTTTCGCGCCGGTTTTGCGCTTTTGATTTGCTGGGCCAGTAGATTCTTTCGCTCGCCCAGCTTAAGAAACGGCTTGCAATCAAGGCCGACGCGAACGACGGCGACTTTTTGCCAGTCCTCGACATCGGCGTGTAAAAACACCTGGCTTTTGGCGAAATTGGTAATGCAGATGATCAGATCCGTTGCGGCGAATTTTTGCGGCAGGCGGCTTTTTTCCACCGCGCTGAACTCATCGGGGCCATGGACGGTAATCGAAAAGCGGCAATGGTTGATGCGCTTGCAAATAATGCCAACCGAAGAGGCGGGCCCTGCAAAATGCACGTGCAGGTGCTTCAGGTTATTTTGCCGCATCCAATGGGCCACCATGACGGCTTCCACAAAGTAGAACAGGAAATATAAAAATTCCTTCAGGTTATAGCCTCCCAGGCGAAGCGCTTCCCCAAGTCCGCGAAGAAGGCCGAGCGGGTTTATGATCGCCTCGGAAGAAAACGCTTTCAAGGCACCGATAAGGCCGCTTTTTTTAACGTAAAAAGTTTTTTCCGCATGGGTGCGCTCTTCGTTTAAAAGTGCTTCCATTGGTCGGTCAGGCGCATTAATTGACGCAATGTGGATATCCCAACCCAGGCGGGACAGTTCCTGGATTTCCCGCAAAATAAAGGTATGCGACAGGGCGGGGTATCGGCTGATGAGATAAGCGGCTTTCAATGTCATGCGTTCCTACTAGATAAGCTCAGTAAAACTTAAAATGTTATTGAAGAACTTTGGCCAAAGGCTTTCCCGATAACACGCCCGATAGAGCAGGGCTGGAAAGCGGAGAGTCTTCCTGAAAATTTTCCAAAAATGTAATGTCGGGGATAGTGTTTGCAGCATAAGCGGCCAGCTCCCGTCCAAGCTCGGCATGAGAATCCAGAAATGCCTGCGAAATCGTGGGGCCTGAAAATTGCTGCAGACTTCCCTGTTCAGCCTGGGAGAACAAGTTTAATAGCAGCTCCACGGCCTCTTCGGGCGTGTGCCTGTCGGGGCAAGCAACATCACAGAGGCTGGCGTTCGCTTTGACCGATTCCATCTTGGCAACGTAATATTCGCCAGCGGCAAAGGCCAGCGTGGGAATGCCATAAGCCTGGGCGACGACCGCCGCATGGAAACGGCAGGTGATCACGGCGTCGTAATGATCGCGCAGGTGGGTAATGGCGTGGCGGAAATTCTGAAAGGGTAAAATGACCTTGCTGTCTAGCGAAAACGACGCTTCAATTTCGGGCAGGAGCCGCGTCATGGTGGCATACTCGAATGAAAGGCGCTCGTCGAAAGAGAAACCCTCGATTTCGATACCCCCTGCAGTATGATCAATGCAGGCGGTTTTAAGCGCCTTTAAAAAGCCGAACCACCAGTCGCGCTGACTGAGGGTTTTATTGTCATCGGGCGCTTGATGCGCACGAGGCTTACTCATGGGATGGGCGCCAAATTGTTCAAAAATGCAAAGACCGATTTTGAGCTTTCGCTCAGGATTATGTAGGGATTTTCTATGGGCGTTTGCCGGGAGAAGCTCGGCGATGCGAAAGCCGTCATCAGGCTGAAGCGTTGCCTCTAAGCCCATGGTCTTTGCCAGGGCAAGGGATTCCGTATCGCGCACGCGCAGGCGGGCGGATTTCAAAACCTGGGCGAATTGTGCTTGCGCCAACTCGCTTTTGAAAGGGCCCAGGCCCACGGGGGCCGTTTCAACGGGGATGCCAAAATAATGGGCCGCCTCTAAAATCCGAAGGCTGTCCACTTCAAACATGTCGTTTAAATAACCGCCGCCGACGAGATAGAGTTTTTCGGCCCCGGCTAAGCACGAAAGCCAGGGAGCAGAAGAGCGGCGATAAATAGTCCGAAGTTTTTCAGGCTCGCGAATAACAGTGCTTAATTTTCGCAGCGCGCTAAAGGCGACTTGCTGATATTTGCAGGCAATCTTGTATTTCAGCTCGCTCAGTAACCCCGCTTTTTTGGGGTCTGGGGGAGTAATGAGGTTAATCACCTCGTGATCGGGAAACTGCTTTTGCGTGTCATGGCCATAGCCGTTGAGAATTTTGCATGCACGGCCTTCGCCGTTCAAATCTTTGATCGCCAGAGCAAGCGTCAGGTAATCGCCGACGTTGCCGCCGCCGTAACCGCCCCAGATGGCAGTATAAGGTGTTGGTCTTTTTGTCGCGGTATCTTTCACAATATCGTTCATGGCGCTATGAGACTCCCGACAGAAGCGCTCTGACACTCTGTCCCGAATTATTGCTAACGCCTTTGGGCGGGCTGCCTGCGCCGTTGATGAGCTGAAAATTAGGCTCGGGAATCACCAGCTTCGCTTTCTTTCCAAGTAAGGCGCGCCCGGTTTTTTTCCAGTCGTAGACGCTGGCAAGCAGGGCTTTTCGATCCAACACGGTTTTAACGAAGCGGTTGCCCCGTAAAATGGATAGTCTCTCATTCAGCGGTAATGAAAGCAGGATAGGCTGTAACAGCTCATGCAGATCGCCGTGAACATAGGCCAGTGTTTCAGGCTTGAGGGAACGCTCCGTCGTGAACTTGGCGTAAAGCGCTTCAAGCAGATTGATGGCCGCCAAAATATCCGCCTGCTTGTAGGCGGTCTGGAAGGACAGTCCGGCGTAGTGGATCACCGCCGTGGCGTTAAAGTCCACCGGCTGGCCAAGGAAATTTTCGATATTGAATTTGGCAACGCGTGTGGCTGCCAGGCTTTGACGGATGGTGTTCCTATTGCTGACGCTTTGGGCGTGAATGTGATAAATCAGCAATTGCTCGGGGATGATATGCATTTTTGTTTTCTGGTGTAATTTTGACCAAAGCTCGTAATCCTCGACCAGCGTTTCTTCCTGGCCGTATCCGCCAACGCTTCTGACCAGTTCGGTTCTGAACATGACGGCAGGATGCGCGATGGGGTTCTTGAAAAGGAAAGCCCAGTCCAGGTAATCGTCGTCAGAGGGCGTGTTGCCAAAATGGGTATAAATCTTTCCCTCGCTGGTGGTGGGCCGAATCCATGAGGATACCACCCCTACGTCCGGGTTTTCCCTCATATAGGCCACTTGTCGCTCCAGGCGATTGGGCATGGCGATATCATCGGCGTCCATTCTGGCGACAAGAGGCGCCGTTGCCAACTCAAGGCCCCGGTTTAAAGTTTTGGTGACGCCCTTGTTACCGGGATTGTGAATCAGCCGGATGCGCGGGTCTGAATCCGCGTAAGCCTGACAAATGGCCGCCGTGTTATCCAGCGACGCGTCATTGATGACGAAAATTTCAAAGTCTTCAAACGTCTGGTTCAAAAGACTGTCTAGCGCTGCGCCGATAAATTTTTCAGCATTATACGCCGGCAAAATAATGTTGACTTGGGGCATGTTGTTTACAGTCCAAGGTTGCTTTTGTATTGGGTGAACTTAGTTAATATGAGCGTTGATGTGAAAACCAGATTAAAACAGGAAAGATAATTACCTAATTGGCAACTTGATATTGAATGAGCTAAGTGGAAAGAAGATGGGTTGACATGTAAGGAACAGGTGTTAAAACCAGAACTCTCTAGCCTTTTATCGTAGTGGGCGCGCATGTCGCTCTTTAGGGCATGTATTTGGTGGGGTTCAGACACGCTGTTTGTCATGGTGGGAGAGTATCCGAAGGGATTTTTTGCGGGCTGTTCAAGTCGGAATGGCTAAATATCCGCTTCGGTACACAACTATAACAAGGGGACAAAAATAAAAAATCAGTCTCCAGTTTAGTAAAAAAAATTAGTGTTTGAATGGATGATACTGCTTGGCAAGGGAGTCCCTGGATAACCTTGGTGGCAACCAGGGTAAAGTAGCCCTTCTCAGACTCTTTTGGCAGATCAATTCTACATAACTCATGTGACGCTTTGAAGACCCGGGTTTTTTAACCGGCGCGGTTACTGTTTGCCGTATCTCTCTTAAGTCTCCTTGCCTTATTTAGCCTGATTGTATTGGTAGCACCATGTTATTTTGTTCGTGGATTTATGTCCTTTTTTTACTGGTGACGGTTATCATCTATTGGCGTTTACCCGAACGCTTCCGTATCCCGTTGATTCTGCTGGCCAGCTATGTGTTTTACATGAGCTGGAGCCCCCCTTACGGGTTGATTTATGGCCCGTTCATTTTTCTGGATTCCCTGTATTTTTATCTTTTAAGCCTTGCGATGCTGCGCTGGCCACGGCTTAAAAAACCGATTCTGGTGCTTGGGGTCAGCAGCGAGTTGTGCGTTCTGGCTTATTTCAAATACGCCGATTTCTTTCTTGGTACTTATAACGATATCACCGCCTGGATGGGCTTTTTACCGGTTGAAAGCCGTTTTGATATCATTCTGCCGCTGGCTATTTCTTTTACCAATTTTATTTTGATCAGCTACCTGGTTGACGTTTATCGCGGCGATGAAAAGCCTGATCCGTCCTTTATCCGTTTTGCCGCTTACGTGGCGTTCTTCCCCCACTTGATCGCAGGCCCCATTGTTCGGGCAAGCGAGTTGTTGCATCAGTTCGAGCGGCGGGGCAGTTTTTCCCGGGATAATTTCTCATGGGCGCAAATTGTCCGGGGCATTCACAAGTTCATGTTCGGCCTGGGTCTTAAACTTATTGTGGCCGATGTCCTGGCCGTCTATGTCAATACGGCGTTTTCTAATCCCGGCGCGCAAACGTTTTTCAGCAGTTGGGTTGCGACCTACGGCTTTGCCATCCAGATTTTCTGTGACTTTTTCGCCTACACGGCGATGGCCCAGGGATCGGCGTTAATGATGGGCTTTACGTTGCCTGAGAATTTTGATTCCCCTTACTTGGCCAGAAACATTACCGACTTCTGGCGGCGCTGGCATATGTCGCTATCGCGCTGGCTGCGGGACTATCTTTATATCCCGCTGGGCGGTTCGCGTTGTTCTCGCCCCAGAACCTACTTTAACCTCTTTGTCACCATGGGGCTTGGCGGTTTATGGCATGGGGCAAGCTGGACGTTTGTCATCTGGGGGCTTTATCAGGGTTTGTTGCTGAGCCTTCATAAATTCGCGGTGCATTTCAAGTTGAACCGTCTGGCTCCCGGCGTGCTTTCCGTCATCCTGACCTTTCACCTGGTCTGTATCGGTTGGGTGTTTTTCCGCGCTGAAACGTTCTCTGACGCAATCGTGATGATTCGGACGATGTTTTCGCCGGTGTTTGACATCACGCTGACCGAAGAGCTGGCCTATAGCATCATGATCATTGTTCTCTTCTGGATCTTTCATCCCTTGGGTAAATACTTTGTGCAGCTTTCCAAGGCGGCCTTTGCCTCGGGAACCTCTCTACCTCGACCCCAAGCAGCCGCTTTCGCTTTTTCCCGCATCAGCGTGATGGCGCTTGGGGTGGGCTATTTTGCCCTGTTTTATCTTTTGCTTACCACTGCGATGACCAAATCCGAATTTATTTATTTTCAATTTTAATGTTCTCAGTGTTAGTTCTTTTTTTCTTCCAAAACAAAAGGCAAATCATACGATGTCTTATCCTCAAACGCTGAATACCCCCCGGCAAGAAAGACCTCTATTGAAATTTCCCGGCTCGCCAACGATTTCGATGGGAAACAAGCGCGTTTTGTTTATGCCGTTCGTCATTGGCGTGATTCTCCTGGTTTTGCTCGACGTCTTAATTCGCCTGACGCCGTTGGATCGTTTTTTCAATCTGCAGCTTGGCCGTGATCTGTTGGTAAAAATCGAAGAGCTTTCCTCGCCCGCTCTGGCTGATACGGACACGGTGTTTATCGGCACGTCTAGAACGCTGTATGGTTTTGCCACGCCTTATTTCAATCGGCTTTCCAAGGATATGCGGGCCTATAACATGGGCATCGCCGGTAGCGATGTTCTGATTTACAGGCAGATTCTGGATAATTACATCAAGCACCAAGGAAAACCCAGACGGATTTTTCTGGAGTTGAGCGAGTTTGAACTAAGCAAAGTCTCGCTTTCGCAGAATTCCATCAATTTTCTGGAAAACGAAATCTCACAAAACCCTGACTTGTTGTGGGAGATGCTGGCTGATCCATCGCTTCGCTGGGTGGATAAGAAAAATCTTTTTTTAAGCGCTTACAGCCGGATTTATCGCTACCGGGCCACGCTTGATTTTCGGCAGTTGACCAAGAAAATCCTGCACCCGGCGCCGGTGGATCCCATCGAGCAGGGCTGGATGAAGGCATCCAAAACAAGGGGGTATATGGGCGATCCTAAAACACGCTCAATGGCTGCCGTCACGCGATACCAACAACTGATGAAGAACCGGGTGCCTTCCAAAGGGGCCTCTATTTTGCGCTTTCTTGACTATTGCAAGGCGCAGGCGATTCCAGTGACGGTGATTACCTGGCCGCTACATCCCGATTATACCGCGCAAATTCGCAAGAACTGGCAAACCCGCCTGCTCTCACAGCGACGACAGGAAGTATTGCAGCAATACGATGCGCGCTATATCGATTTAAACCAGAACGTTACGATGGCCCAAGGTGATCGCTTCTTTACCGATATCGATCATCTCAACCCGCAAGGCGCGCGGTACTTTACGCGAAAACTTGTGGAAAACATCAACTAGGGCGATTATGTAAAAGCCTCTCATTCGCTCGAAGGTTGGAATGACAGGCTTTTTACGCATACAGTAAGAGCGGTTACTTGATTGATACTTCCTTGGGTGGTTTTAAACCCAGGGCGTTCAGCACCATCGGATCATACTCGGTGGCCGAATGGGGCTTCATGATGTCAAAGCCTTGCTTGTAATCCCACATGCTCCAGGCGATGCCGTTTTTCTCGGCGGCTTGTCGCACGTCCTCGATATAGGCGGCGCGCGCCTGCGGAAGCGAGGGGTTTTTATGAACGCCAAACTCCCCCATGTACACTTTGAGATTATTCTTTTGCGCCCAGTCGCCGATGCTGTCCATCTGCTTTGTGATGGCATCGGGCTTAAATGACTCGCAATAGCGATCCACAAAGTCCGGGGTTTTGGTCACCATCCCCTGCTTGAACGCGGCGCAATTTTCAGCCGTGGGCGGATAGGGCATGTTCTTGAGCTTGCCGACATCGGGCACCTGAATCCAACTGGTGCCTTGGTGGGTGAAGACCATCGGATCATAATAATGGAAGGTATACACGATATTTTGATCATCCAGCAGCTTCACTTTTTTCATGCTGCTGGCGTAAGACCAGTCGTATCCGGTGACGATAATCGTGTTGTCCGGGGCATTCTTGCGGATGACGGGAACGATTTTTCCGACGACATAATCCCAGCGGCTTTTAGCCTGCTCGGGTTTTAAATAAGCGTCAAAATGCGGCTCGTTTAACACCTCGAAAAATACGCGCTCCGTGTCAAGTTTGGCATAGCGTTTGGATAACAAGTCCCACAGCCATGCGAAATTTTCCACGGCCTGGTCGCTGGTGGCAAGATTTTTGGCCAGCGGGCTGGGTTCATCGGGCGCCATTTCCACCACGACGGCAAGCTTATGGTCTAGTATTCGCTGAATAGCTTGATCGAGGAGTTCAATGCCTTGTGGGTTAATCTGGCGGCTTTCCCAATTGCCAACCAGAATATACGGCGTGATGGGCAGACGGATGTGGGTAAAGCCGATTTCTTTTAGGTTCCTCAACTCCTCGTTCGTGTAAAAATTCCGGCGTTCTTCAAGCGAATTGACTTTGTAGCCATTCATCCAGCCATACATGCCAATGCCTTTTTTCAGGTTGGCAAAATTCCTGTCGCGAAGCTTTTCGGCCTTGCTCGGCTGCCCGTTTTTCTGGCCGGTCGCTTTCATCGCAACGGACTTGGTGGCCGCTGGCTGGTTGATGGTGACTTTGCTTTGACAGTAGCCGCTCTGGCAATAGGCCCCGATGGCGGGGACAAGCGATAATGCTAGCAGTCCGGTGATAACAGGTTTGGAAAAGTGAGGGCGCTTTGTCATGAAACGATACGTCTCCTTAATGCCTGCCTGATAATACTGAAATGAAAATTTTTTCAGTATTTCAGGCTAACGCTTCAAGCTCGGCTGAACCATTGGCCAGTAGAGCTATAGGCGCTTCATTTGATCCACAACAAATGTTAGAAGCTGACTCGTCGCCAGCCGCCAAATGCGAAGACCTGCGCACTGTAAGCCGCCACGGAAGCAACGGAGGTAAACGGCAACAGAATCCGGGCGATTTCTGAGCCGACACGACCGGCCTTATACAACTTGGTTTCAGGGATATAAACAACGTCGTTGGGGCGAAGAACGATATCGAGTTTATCCGGCTCAACGAAAAAGGTGTTAAACGTTGTTTCGCTGGTAAAGCGACGCACCGCGACAACCTCTTTGCTGGCTTCCGGGGACATTCCGCCCGCTTTACCGATAGCCGAGTTTAGGAGCGGCGAGGTGGCGTCAAGCTCGTATATGCCTGGCTTTTCCACTTCTCCCAACACGCGGATGGGAAATGTTTTGGGGCCGATTGAAGAACTGAGCAGCGTTTTGTAATCTTCATCACTCAGCGCCATCTGTTGGTTATGGGGAATAAAAATACCGTCACCATAATCAATCTGAACATCCTGTTCATAGGCCGCTTCTTTTAACATTTTCCAAAGGTTGACCGTTTCCACTTCGCCGGTTCTGGCGCGCTTGACCTGAACCTGAGTTAAATCCGCTGACGGCATGACCCCACCGGTGTTGGCCAGGACGTTACTCAGGCGCATTTCGGTTCTTGAAAGCGGTTCCTTGGCGCTGACATCAAGACCCATCGGGTCACTGCTGGTGACCATCTGGAACATGCCGGGGTGCATGACGGCTCCCGCGATGTAAACAATGCCGGGCCGTGTTCTTTTAAGCGCCAAATTCACGTTGGGCGATTTGATAATGCGCTTGAGCCGGGTGGTGATTTCCTGGCTGACATCCTCAATGGTGCGATCTTTCATGTCGATATCGCCGATGCCGATAATCGACGCCCTGCCGTCAGGGCCTATCAAAACGCTCTCCTGGCTGTAGTCTGGCTCAAGCAGAACGTTCACGCTTAGAATATCGCCGGGCCCCAGCAGGTAGCGATTGGTTTCATAAACCAGTTTGCCTTTGAGGGCTTCTTCAGAGGAAAGTTTTTCTCTTGATTGTGGGCTGGCTTCCTCTAATACTTCTGATGCGGTTTTTGGGGCCGTGAGATTGGGCCTCAGTTGAGGAGAACCGCTTTCGGAAGGCTGGGGGGTTAATGGCTCAATGGCGGGTGTAAGCGGCTTGTTTGGTTTTTCTGCGGCAAAAGCCATAAGGGCTGAGCCTGCGCCGATTTGCCCTGAAATCAGGCAAATGCTGAGTGTTGCAAGCGAACGTTTGCAAAGTTGAGAAAGCGATGTCATGGAGGTAGTCACCTTTTTTAGACATTGTGTAATTTAGACATTGTGTAATGTTGTGTAATAGGACGTCAGGCCAAGCATGAAGTTCTGGCATGAAGCAAGTAATAACAGATGAGTTCCTTATAACATACTAACGGATGAGGTCACTATAGCTTAAAGTATGAATTTGAACTAAGACTAAAGGGCTTTCTTGAAAAATTTTCCCCCTGAAAACGGCCGTTTTTCTAAGAAGTTCTTCAGCTTCGCGCCGACTTTTTCCCGTAGGAAATCCCGTTCCAAGGAGGTGGTGGAATATAGAAGCCAGAGAAGCACGGCGACCAACATGGCCATCGTAAAGGCCAGAATCAGAATAATCGGCTCTTGCCAGTAGTTGTAGGCGTAACGGCCTAACAGCAGACAGGCGCCAGCACCCATTAAGGGGAGGGCGTTTCGGATGTAGACGTTTTTCACGAAATCCCAGCGTGAAAGTTCCAGGGTTTTACAGGCAAGCGTAATGGTAATCCACTGGTGGTAAACGATATTAAGGGCCGTTGTGGCCACAGCCGGGCCGATAAAGCCGATGGATTGCACGAGAAAGAAGCTGATGATGAAATTCATCAAGGCGTTCAAGAGGTTCAGACAGGTAATCTGCTTCGGCCTTCCCGAGGCAAAAAGGTAATTGCCGCTGACACTGGCGATGGCGCTTGACCAGATGCCAGGGAAAATCACCAGCGCCAATATCCAGGCTTTTTGGGGGTCGATTTCGCCTGAGCCTAGAATCTGAATGATTTCAGGAAACACGCCAAGCGTTAAGACAAGCATCAGGGAAACGGCAAAGCAGATGAACGCGCTGATTCGGGTATACAGCATGCGGCTTCTCTCAGCGCTCTCTCCTGCGCTGAAGCGGGTGAACACCGGAAAAATGGTGTCGATGATTTTCCAGCAAGTCATCAGGATGTAATTGAAAATCCGGTTGACCAGACCGTAAACGCCCACATCGAGAAGCGTCAGGAAGCGGGCGATTAAAAGACTATCAAGCTGTGTTGAAAACAGGGCGCAGGTGCGTTGAATCAAGGAATAAAAACTGATACTGGATAAATCGCGCAACGCGTCGAAAGAAATGCTTCGAATCGAAAAACATAAAGGCTCGTGTTTTACCGTGTGAAACGCGTAGCCCAGGTTATTGAGCATACTGATGGCCAGGCGGGCGCTAAAAACTTCCACAAGCCCGTAGCCCAACAGCAACAGGGTAATGCTGGCCAGGCTGAATAGAATCGATTGCGTCGTGTCATGAAGGTTGATGATGCGGTGCAGGCAATGCGCCTTGAGCAACGATTGATAATAACAGCCATACAGGTTAACGGCGGTGTCAAGAAAGACAAGAGTTAGGATGGTTGGCGCAAGCGACTGCTGGGCGGTATTCAGCTTAAAAAAGCCAATGAACCAGGCCCCCAAAGGGCCGCCCATGGCAAGCGCGCAGGACAGCAACAGGATAGCGATTCCTAAGAACAGCCATTGTCCCAGCGCTATCTGCTCGTTTTTTTTCTGCTCGTCGCCGATGCCGATGTAATGGCTGACGCGCTGAATCAGGCCCATCGTAATGCCCATTTCCAAGGCCATTAAAATATCGGCGATGGTGAAGAGGAAAACATAGAAACCGTAACTTTCGGCGCCAAGCTCTCGAATGACGATGGGCAACAGAATAAGCCCTGAAACCACCTTGAGGAAGAAACCGCCCACACCGGTGACGATGCCGCTTGCGATATTGGATTTCAGGGTACTCATTTTTTAAAATGCTCGTGAATCGACGGAGAAGTAAAAGGACGGAGAAGTAAATAATCAAGCTGAAAATACCTAAACCAGGCGGGCCCGAGCAATCCGCTCCTGGGGCAAGCCTTCTTGAGATGATGGAGTGTCCCGCCCGCTTCTCCTGCGATCATTCTGCTGGCGATCATTCAGGCGGTCGGATAATACCCAAAGCGCCATGGTCAGAATCCAGAAGGGGGTTTCCAGCATATAATAACAGTTGTCGGTTGCGCTGAATATCAAGCAGGCCAGGATGATGCTGAACAGTGTTACATCCAGCGAACGGCACAAGTCCCCGCTGGCTGTTTTTATCACGCTTAGCCCTTTCTTGATCATCGTCAGGATAAGCCATGCATAAACGATCAAGCCCACAACCCCAAAATCGTAGAGAAGCATCAGGTAGTCATTATGCACCTGCAGCACCTTCATAATGCTGCCCGCCTTCAGCACCTGGCTGAACTGATCCATCCGCTCGGCGGTGGCCGAGAAGCCGTGGCCAAAAAGTACCGTGCTGGCGTCAATGTCGTTAAAAATATAGCTCCATGTGTTCCACCGCCAGTCCATGCTGCGCGAATCCTCGAAGCGAAACAGCAGGCGCTCGATAAGATCGAGCCCGCTGAATTGCTCGAATGCGAAAATAGCGCCCGCCGCAAGAACGGGAAGGGCGCACAGCACCATCAGGAAGGTGCGCTTGTTGGGAACCTGCTTGAAGTTCAAAAACGTCAAGAGTGATCCGCAAATGACAAAAGAACCGATGGCGTTTTTACTGTAGGTGGTTAACAGCGCCGGAAAAGCCAGAATCAAAGCCCCAAGCAGAACATGCTTCAGCTTGCCGTTTGGCCGCTGCGAGATCTGGTAAAAATACATGCCAAGCACAAAGAGCATCAGGAAAACCAGGTTCATCCCGAACTGGTTGGGGTGAAAGAAAATCAGCCCCATTCGCAACACGCCTTCCACCTTGACGGTAAAAAGCCTGAGCGGATATCCGAAAACAGCCAGCGCCGAATAAACGCTGAGGGAAATGGCGCACACCCAGGTCAACTGGTCGAGGAATTTTAGCAAATGGTTTCGGTGCTCGCGATAAAGCGCGTATACCGTCAGGAAAAGCGAAACCAGCGTGAGGGTGACGGTGGTGAAATCATGAACGCTCATGGTTTGCTTGTCCGCCAGGGCCGTCACGTCGCGGACGGGGTGATCAAAAAACAGGATGTTGACAAGTCCGATACACCAGAATATGGCGTAATAGCGCAGGCCCGGGACTTGGTAAAGCATCGGCACCGTGTATTTCCATACCAGAAAAAACACGGGGATACACATCAGGAATCCCAGGGCGAAGGATTGCGGAATGTTTAACCCAAAGGTGGGTGATACCCTCGTAAACCAGGTGAACCAAGGCAGCAGCATCAGGTAAGCCAGCAAATATCGGCTGGGATGGCGAGCGGTTACCGTGAGGTATTTAACATAGGCGATAGCGCCAACCGCCAGGATAATCAAGGCGAAAAGATGACCAGCGGACAACATCTCGGATAAGGTTTCCACGCCCATCGACGGAAGCCAGGTGTAGGCCAGCATGGCAAACAAGAGGGTGATTACCGAAAGCGAAAGTAGCCCCATCACCGAGACGATGCTTTGGTTTAGCTTGGTATTAGGGCCTTGCAGCCGGTAGGCCGAGTTTGCCGAGCGCGGATCGAAATTGGCCTGCGCTGTCGCCATAGCCCTAAGTCGTGCAATCGAGTTCATAAGCGGAGAAGTGTTCCGTATGTTAGATAGAAGCTGACTAGCGTCCCATATAGCTGACGCTGGCATCGCGATCGGGCGTCATGTTGTAATGATGCTCGGCTGCGATCAGTTCTTCAAGCGGAATTACCATTGACGAGCGATCATCGCGTCGCCGCACAGTTGGGGAAAGAAGGCTTGCCTTGACGTAAGCAAGGCCGACACCGGCGGCAAGTCCAAAAAAAATACCAATCACCGCCAGTTGGATTTTGCTCGGGAAGGCTGGCGCTGAAGGCAGGGAGGGGGGAGCCAAAACAAAGACGTTGCTTAGGGTTTGCGCTTCACGCATGCGGGATTCCAGCGTTTTTTCATCCAGGATCTCAAGCGCCGAGCTTAGCGATTCTTCTTCCTGGCGCATCGTGGCCAGGGTTGCCTCGGCTTTGGGAATCCCCTGCATCTGGCTGTCCATTTCGGACAGGGCGCGCTTGAGGCCCGCCGATTGTGCTTGAAGACCTTTGTAACGGGCTTCGGCTTCCAGCATGTCGCGTACCGCGTTGCTTCGGGTTTCATCGCCAATGGCGGTATTGGCGGGCGCGGTTTTTCGTTCCGCGTTTTCCTTGGCGATTTTCTCGGCGATATCGGCTGATGGAGCGCTGACACCGTTTCTGGCCAATTCCGCTTCAATGTCGTTTTTGGTTTGCGCCACTTGCGAGATAAGCTCTTTAACCTTGGGATGCTCATCCGTGTAGCGGGCCTGAAGGGCGGTTTTTTCACCAGTCAGCTCGTACAGTTTGGCGTAAAGCTGAGAAAGGGTGGTGCTTCTTCCCACGGCTACTGCGGAGACGGCTTTTTGGGAGTTCATCCCGAGGGTTTTTTGATAAGCGTTCAACTGGTTGAGATAATTTTGCGCCTCGGCGCTTGCGATTTTGGAAGAGTTGGCAATCGCGCTGCGGTTTTGCTCGTAATTGCTCAGGGCCGAATCCAGGCTGTAGATGTTATGGCTTTTCTTGAATACGGCAACTGCTTGGCGGATTTCTCCCAATTGGGTTCTTAATTCCTTGCCCTGTTCGCTCAGGTAAAGGTAACGCTGATGATGTTCGCTCTGGTTCTGTTGAAGGCTTGCCTGCTGAAAGCCAAAAAGAACGCTCCTTAATCCTTTTTGCGCGATGTCCGGGCTCGGCCATTGGAAACCCATGGCGATGACATCGGTGCCGGGCACGTTTTTCGCCTTGATAAAACGCTTGCCGTCGCCGAAATATTTTTTCCATTCGGCAAGTGAGGAGACACCCGCTTCTTCCTGCGCCTGCTTGCTCTTGCTGATCAAGTCTTGCCAGAGGTATTCCGGGATCAGTTCGCTTTTTAACAGTTCCATCGTGTTCAAAACGGGGTTGGAACTTTGCGCGGTGGTTGTGGTGTATTGATCGTTTGTCAGAAATTTGGCGGTTAAGGCGGAGTCCTTAACCATGACGGACGCCGAAGAACTGTACTTGGGCACGTAAACAAAAAAGCTATAGACGCCTACCAGAATGGAAATAACGATGGTAGTGGCGGCAATCAAAAACTTGTTGCGATTAATGATGTCAAAAATGCCGTTTGAAAGATTGGCGGGCTCTTTACTGGATGAGCTAAACACTGAGGGATCACTCCTCTTATTTGTTATTGATAAGTTTATGGCTATTTATAAGTGATGATGGTTTTTGCTTTTGACAGTCCGCTAAATTTTCACTGCAACAGGCTGGTTACAAATGAAGCGTCTTGAAACAGCCAAATCTTGAGACAGTTACATGGGGCTTGGCCGTTTGCGATCCTGTCTATTGAAGGCTGTCTGTGGGCGGGCGCGAGGTTTAACTGTGTTGAAGTTATCCCACAAGGGTTTTAAAGTAAACTGCGCTAGCGGGCTATTTATTTATAGACGATATTCTTATTGCAGGGATTGTTAACGGCTGGGTAATACATCTGCATTATTTATTATGTCATTAATGGCGATAGGAAAGCCAGTTTCAGGCTTGTTTCCTGACTGGTTTCGGGAAAAATTTTAAGGGTTCCCAAAAAACCTTTAGGAGGTTTTATGCGCACAGTCTACATGGGAATATCATGCGGGATATCCATTTTTTAGCGATATGAAAATGATAAGCGTCGTCAATCCATCCGCCATCACTGGGCCCACAGCCCTTCAGTTCGGCTGGGCCTTGCCCGCCATGCCGATAGAGCAGTTGGGCAATATTTTTGCAAGAAACGCGGGGGATTATGCGGTGTTGGCCGATGTCGGCAATACGCTGGCTCAGCAAATCCCCTCCGTCACTTATGAAGGGGGAAAAGGCGCCTGGGATCAGCGCCAGCAAAGACGGCAGCTTTACCAGAAATCCCCGCTGTCTGAAACCGCCTTTGAGGCCAGAACGAGCATTCCTTCCGATAATCGTTTCAGGCAGGAAAAGCCACTGTTTTCTGGCAATGACGTGTTTACGCCAAGTACTGGCGCTTCAGCCCAAGAGTCTTCGCCCGATCCTGCATTGAGTAGAATCGTTCTGGAGCGGGGCAGCAACTTCAACTCTCCCCCACCCGAGGCATTGGCCAATGACCTGAGCCTGGCGAATCGCTATGATGGGGCGATGGCCGACTATGGCCCCAAAGAAGCCCCCCAGCGCTCTGTTGGAGGCGTTTTGGACAACGCCTTCAAGCAAATTAAAAACGTTTCCCCGCCCATCGATCCCGTTACCAGCTTGCCCAGTTATTCGGCTTGAAATTAGGCAGTGGGTCATTTTCAAAAATGCTTGTTTTGCCCACACAGCAGAAAAACATAATGCCTAGTGATGACGCCTATCCACATTTGGGGGCATTGCAAGCATTTTTGAAAATGACCCACTGCCTAAAATTCAGTTTGAAAATATATCAAACGGATGTCACTTCATTACGTTTTTTAAAGTAAAGTATCAAATTATTTAAAAAATAACGGTAATCTACTATCCGACAGTATAATAAAACTCCAAAGAAGATATGTCATTTTATTAAAGTCGTCGCGATGATTTAAAAACCATATCATTAAGGCCTTTTTTAATTGCTTGCTCTTTTTAATTGGTTTTTCAAGGTGTGTCAGCTTCACAGCTTCAGTTGACTGTTTTCTCTTTATTGAGAAAGAAAGCAACACTTCATCAATTCGTGATTAGTAGTCCGTTTATTTTTGGCCAGACACATGGGTTACCTTACTATGCGTCGCATAACCTGACAGGTGTGCTTATGGAGCGAATGACCACGGCAGACGTTAAAGTCGTGCCTCGCCATATCGGTTTATTGAATCAGTGCCTGCAAAAGGCCAAGCGAGTAGCGCTGCGCTCCATCGTGCCGGTGTATGCCGATATTTCCACCGTTATGGGTGGATCAGCCACCGTTAGGGATGGATCAGAGCAAAGGGCTGAGCAAAGTTGGCCCTGCGCGCTGGGGAATGATTTACAGGGATCGCTCAAAGACCAGCAGATAATCGAAGCGCTCAAGCTTTCGCTGGAAGGTCCTCCTCAACATTTAAGCTATGTTTTTCGCCTGCTGGATGATGCGGGCCTCAAGCTGGGGCAATAGGATTTTCCCCCATTAAAAATGAGATGAGAAACTTACGAGAGAGAAAAGAAACAGCCGCCACCCATGTCCGTTTCCCCGTTTCAACAGGCCCCCATCGCCTCTTTGCCCGTCACCGTCGTGGCGGCCCCTTTGGACTCATTCACCGTTGACGCTGAACTCTTCAGGCCGCCTGATACGAGACAGGCAGATGAACGCCAAGCCGGAAACGGCGGGCGATATAATGACGCCAGTACCGAGCTTCTCCAACGCCTGTTGAAACAGGGTGTTCTGCCCCTGGTTTCCCCCAGTGGCCTTCTGGAAGGCGTGTTGCTGGATTATGCGCTTTTGGCAAACCATGTGCTGGACTCTTCAGACCAGGTCTTGCTTTTGCCCGAAGGGGATTGCCTGACTTCTGGAAATTCACCCGTTCCTTTTTTAAATTGCCCCGTCCGCTTAAACCTGCCGATGCTGCTTCAGGAATCGCGCCGGGCCATGGTCAGCCTGAGAACAAGACAAACCGTTCTGGATGCCCAGGCGCTTTTGTATGCCACGCAATACCCTTTGATTCCCATCGTGGATGAACAAGGTCGCTATACCGGGACGGCGGTTTCCCGAGCCCGGCTCTTCGCTCTGATCACCGGGCAGTCTCAGCCTGCTGGGCAAGGGAGCGGAAAAGGGGTTTTGGAAATAGAAAAACGCAGGCCGTTTTGGTTTACGCTGCTGAACGCTTTTTCAACCATTACGGTTGCACCGTGTCTTCTGCCCTATCTGCTGTGCGGGGCCAGTTTGATGCTGCTGCTCTTTTTTCTCATCGCGGGGTTGAATCGCATCGCGTTTCACGTTCCGGATTGAATCGCTTGTCGTTGAGGGGCTCACGCTTTACAATGGAGGGGGACTTTGTGCTGGGGGCCTTCCATGATCTTCCTTTCGTCGTATTGAAGGAACTGGGGCGCCAGAGCGTCGTCATCAGTTTTTCGTTGCAAAATTTGTATACAAGTTAGTCATGAATCGAGAATTTTTATGCCGGATCTTTCCTTTATCGCTTCCCTTCTCACTTTCCTCGGTTTGCTGAGTATTTTGATTATCGCCCATGAAATGGGGCACTTCTGGGTGGCCCGCCGCTGCGGTATCAAGGTGGAGCGTTTTGGTTTCGGAATGCCGGTAGGGCCTGTTCTCTGGTCAAAAAAAATTGGCGAGGTGGAATATTGTATCCACCTTTTGTTGCTGGGCGGCTACGTCTCGTTTCCCGATGATAATCCAGACAGCGCCATTCCCAAGGATTCACCCCAACGCTTTGAGAATCAACCGCTGATTAACCGCTTTGCCGTGGCCATTGCCGGTGTGACGGTTAACGCGCTTCTGGCCTGGGTCATTATGGCGGGTGTCTATATGGGCTGGGGCGGCCCCAAACTTGGCCATGAGACGGTTGTCTTGGCCACTGTCAAGAATGAGGCGGCTCACAAGGCGGGCATTCATCCCGGCGATATCGTCAAGGCCGTGGACGGTCAACCGTTGCCGGATGCCGGAACGTTTATCGCGGTGCCTTATTTTACGCAGGCGTTTGAGTCCCATAAGAACGGGACGGTATTAATCGGGCTGGAGCGCCAGGGTAAGTTGCTGGATGTGGAGGTTCGCGTTAATAAAGACGGCAAAATCGGCTTTATTCCCGAACAGCAACAGGAACAACTGGGCCCGGTGGGGAATCCGCTGGACGCGATCGCTTACTCGGTTGATTTTCTCAACACCACCATTTATAAGAACTTTGTGGCGATGGGCCAGATGGTCACGGGCCGTTTGAACCCGGAAATGTTGTCGGGCCCGATTGAAATCGTGTCGATGGGTTCTGAGACGATTGAAAAATACGGCATCGAAAAGGGGCTGATGCTGACGGCGATTATCAGTATGATTCTCGCGGTGATGAACCTTCTGCCCATTCCTGCGCTGGACGGCGGCCATATCCTCTTTATTCTCATTGAGGCGGTGAAAGGATCGCCGCTGAGGAAGGAAGTGCAGGAGCGCTTTACCCAGGCGGGCTTTATCGGGCTGATGGTGCTGATGGTCTTTATTCTTTATAACGACAGCCAGAAACTGGTGAAACGCTACGCACCCTCAGAAGAAGGCAAAAAAGCCGTGATGAAAGAATTGATCACCGCTCCGCCCTCTGCGACTGCTAAACGACATGCGGCTGAAAGATAAGCCCTCTAATTAACCACATCTCCGAATCACTGGTCTTAAATATCATCCAAAATCAGTCGCCAGAGTTCGTCCCTGCCCTGGTGGATATCCGCTGAGTAAAGCGTGATGGGGAACTGGGTGATGGAAAGACCGGTCAGTTCCAGCCTGCGCTCGGCATCCATGATCTGCTGCTGTTGCTGGTGACGGTTGAGCTTATCGGCCTTGGTCAGGACGATGAGGGTCGGCAGTTGTTGATGGGCAAGCCAGCTCAGCATTTCAAGATCAGAAACCTGAAACCCGTGGCGGCTATCCACCAGTTGTAGCACCCAGCGGAGCGTGGCGCGCTTTTTCAGGTATTCTTCCAGGTGCTTTCCCCATTGGGCTTGTTCGCTCTTGGATACTTTGGCGTAGCCATAGCCGGGCAAATCAACGAAAGCCAGTTCGCGTCTGCCTTCATGATCAAGCGATATTCTGTAAAAGTTTATCAGACGTGTCTTTCCGGGCGTGTTGCTGGTTTTGGCAAGCCCTTTTCGGTAAAGAAGGCTGTTAATCAGCGAGGATTTGCCAACATTGGAGCGGCCCACGAAGGCAATTTCAGGCAGAGGGGGGTGGGTTCCAAAATCGGGTGAAAGCCCGATGTGAGGAGCGCTTTTGACAAATTGTGCGTCTCTTATTTTCATAATCTTTTTGTGGGCAGGCTCTTTTTTTGTAGGGGCAATAGGCAGGCACTTTGTGGCGGAAATGGCGTCTTAAGAGCCTGTATTGGCAAACGCCAGCGCTTAAAGCAGACGCTTTACCCTCTGAGAAGACTAGACTAACATAAACCGCAAATCCCTAATAAAATACTACGTTAAAAGGAGTCCTTGCCCTGTAGGGCGCAGAAGTCGTAACGCCATATGGCATACTGGTTAGTAGGATATGCCTGCTATTGGCCTTATTTAGAAATTTCAACCTGGAGTTTTATCCTTACGATGCTGTTTTCCCTCCGCATTCCCCGTATTCAGCGTCTATTCTTATTGGGCGTTGCGCTCATACTGACGCTTTCGCCCTTATGGTTTGCTCTTTTACCAGGAATACCCCTTAAATCCAGCCTTCTTGCTGCTTTTGAGGCAAAAGCCGCCAACCTGATGGGGTTTGCGCCAAGAGACTATAAAGACGGCATGTATTATGGCAGCGGGGTTTATTTTGCGCCGCACCGGGTGGAAATCCACGAAGGACCCAGCGAAGCGAGCCCGCTTCTGGAAAGTTTTTCATGGGGCGGCCGTGACGCGTCTTCTGCCTTTGGTGGCCTGCTGCTGGAAAAAGCCAACCGGGAAACGTCGCTTCATAACGTTTTTCTTTGCTATTACCCCAAGCTTGAAGTGGCGATGATGGCCGTTTCGGGCGAAAGCGCGGGCCTATTGCCCGACGGCAGTGAAAATACGGATTTGGACGCGCCGCTGACCTGGGTTGAAGTGGTGTATGACCAGAAGCAGAACAAGCGTGGCTGGGTGAAGGTTCGGGATAATGCAATGCCAGCGGACACGAGTATGGACAATTCGCCGGTGAAAACCGTTGCGGCCACTGCCGAGGGCAGTTTGCCCCATTTGGGGGTTTATCAGAGCTGGATGGATTTTATGCGCCTCAATGCCAAGCCGTTGGGGGTTTACTGGCTGAGCGGCGTCAAGCAATACCACCGAAGCCTTCGGATGTCGGATGAGGATGAGGCCGGGTTGATTCCGGTGATGATCATCCGCGATATGAAGGTGAAGTATGTGCGCGGCAACTGGTTGCTGGTGGAAGTGCTGGACTTTGAGCATAACACGCCGATTGGCTGGATTCGCTGGCGCGATGATGAGGGGAACCTGATGCTGTTTCCCAATCTTTCTCAAGAAAAGCCCCCCGTGGTGATCACCGGGATGTAGGTCGCCGCTGGCCGGTTTGTTTTTGCTCCCTTACCTTGCTTGCTTTGGAAGTGTTGCCAAAGTGCCTGGACGTGCTATATTATTTTTCATGCTCAACGCGTAGCGCTCTGGGAGCGCCTTTGCGGGGAGAGAGTGCAAGTCTTAACGCCGTGGGGGCGTAGCTCAGTTGGTAGAGCGCCTGCTTTGCACGCAGGATGTCGCGGGTTCAACTCCTGTCGCCTCCACCATTTCTTCAAAAAGTATAGCGGTACGTTTTGACCCTGACCCGAAACCTTGACCCGAAGATCAACTGCATGTCATAAGTAGAACATACGTTTACTTGTGATACGGAGATTTGATCGTGGGCAAAGAATATACGCTTACTGAAGCGGCTGCCATTACCGGGGAAAAGTACGAAAAATTAAAGGTGGATAGTAGGCGGGGAATTCTGCCAACCGAAGTGCGTTTCAACGGCAAGAAGCCTTACAAGGTGATCAGTGCCGAGACGTTGGCTTTGCTGTTGCAGAAGAAGAATTTTGGCGGGTATGAGGCTCTGAAAAAAGAGTGGAAAAACGAAATGCTCACGGGAATCCATGCTGGCCTGGATGGGACTCCTGTCACTGAAGGGTATTTTACGGACTTGGAATGGGGGCTTAAAAAGTATTGGGGAATCCTTGACGTGCAGCCGAGCGTTGAACAGCTCAACATTGAGAATTGGCGTAAAGTCTATATGCACTATCGACCCGACGAGCAAAAGCGCAGGGATTATTACTCCACAAAAATGCACATTTATAAGGCGCTTTGCAGTTTTACGACGTTTCTAATCAAGCATGGACACCGCTCTAATGATGCTTTGAGTGAAATCAAAAGCTTGAGGCCAAGCCCTAAATACAAACCAAAGCGCCACGCCATGACAATGTCTGAAGTATGGGAGGCGATTAACTTCAATTCAACCTGGCGGGATGGACGGACATACAACGATATTCACATGATGGAGTTGCTGTTGTATTTGTATGGCTTTTCCGGCCTGCGCCGGATGGAGGCTGCCAATATAGAAGTCGCGGATATTAACTTTCAGACGCAAGAGCTGTTGGTTCATGGCAAAGGCGGTAAGGATCGAATCGTGACTTTGCCGAGTGAACTGAATGAAAGGCTGAAGCGGTGGGTCGAAACACTAAGACCTGAATCTGATTTGCCCTATATCCTTGTCAATATCAATGGAAGCCAATTAACGGAACAGACCATAACGCTTCGATTTACACGGTTTTCACAAGCAATGCGGATGAGCAAGGCAAAACTCGTGTTGCAAAAGCAAGACCCAGAAACGTGGGCTAAACTGGGTCAAAAGGAAAGAACAAAACGCGCTGACGAAATTGCAGACTCGATTGATTGGGCGGTCAGACCGCACGATCTCCGTCGATTTTATGCGCGTATGTTGCACGAACAAGGACTTCCCATGCGTGATGTGCAAGAAATTTTGGGGCATTCCAAGATTGAGACGACTGAGAAATACGTCAATGCGCAACAGCAGCAGTCGTCCGAATGGGTTCGCAAACATTTCAGGATTTCGCTTCCAGAAGCTTCAGAAACTGAGAAAATCCCACCTGCATCTGTCGTCCCCGCCGCACCATCCCCATTGCCTAGTGAGTCTATCACCCTGATCCAGTCAGAGCGAAAAAGAAGATTCCGCTATTAATACCAAAGAAGGGCTATTCAAACTATTCAAAACCTTTCAGGTTTCAAACAGTTCGAACAGCCCCGACGAATTTTTTAAAGTTTCTCTTTCACCGTTTGGGAGCCACGATAGACTTGCTCGAATTCGATTTTGTCCAGGATCAACTCCCTTGCTTTTTCCAGGCCAGCCGTCAAGCAAAACTCAAATGGGGTGTTGCCTGTAAAGTCGGCTACGCTTTGGATCAATTGGTAATGTTCCAGTTTGACGCGTCCTCTAATCTCGGCCATTGATAAGTTCCTCTTTCGTTCGGACAGTGAAAAGGCGGTTTCAGTGCCCACCTGAAACCCTGGCCGTCGCCGAGACGAGGGGTAGCAAGTACAAGGGCGCAGCCACAGGCGGCGGAAGCCTGCGCCTTTACCCTTGTGCGCGCGAGGGTGTCAAACCCTTAGCGATTTCAAATTAATTTTTCACTCCGTTAACCCTGCAAATATGGAAAAATTTCTCTAACCTCTTGAAAAAGGCCACATATAAAAAGAGCGCCAATGGCGCTCTTTCGGTTCGAAAAAAGATCATTACCACTCTTCTAAATATACTGGCAGGAGTTACGCATGGTGAGGTAGTTAAGTTGTAGTTTGTTGTTGAGGTTTTATTTTGAGGTGACATCTGTTAAGCGTTGGATATGAGTAGTTTGAGTCCCTACAGATTGGTGCTAATCCTGAGCGA
>JAYKHP010000004.1:0-42499 GCA_035285165.1 Vampirovibrionales bacterium
TGGCTCAGACAAAATAATGTGGATTCCATTTTTATTACCCCCGGCAGCCCTTGGGAAAACGGTTATTGTGAAAGCTTCAACGGGAAGCTCAGAGATGAATGCCTGAATATGCATTGGTTTAAAACACTGAAAGAAGCCAAAGTACTCATTGAAATGTGGCGCAAAGAATACAACACGTTCAGGCCTCACAGAGCCTTACGTTACAAGACTCCCAGCGAGTTCGCCGCTCACTGGAATGCTACGCATCCCAGTGACTCCCTCCCCATTGTTGTATAATCTAAGCTCTCTACTTTTCATTGGCTTTACACTTGGGGAACGGTCAAAAGCAAGAGCAACTTGTAGAGCTTTGCTACGATTTTGGATTCTCACAAATCGGTAAACGGCCGAACGGTGAGGATGTATATTGCAAGAACCATCCTGCCAAGCCACCCAGTAACACGGTTTCTCCCTTGGAGTATCATCGTCTGTATGCTCCACATTTTAAGTACGGTAACGATGTTGGAAAATTTGTCGTGCCCATTCAGCCCGCTTACCACGATAAACTTTTTCCTGACTGCTATCCAACGAGACAGCAATCATTGTTTGGACTTAATGAAGGCCAGATTGTTGTCAGCATGGGAGAGAACATACCCGGTAACGCCATCAAGCAAGCCTATCTATCCCACGCGCCAATAAAAATGTTAAAGCCAGGGGATTTGCTGTTATTCTATCGTTCACACGATTTTAGAGAAGCTACTACAATTGGTGTGGTTGAGTCTGCGGAGCACTTAACAGGTTCACAGAAGGTGATGGAGCGTGTTTCCAAGAGAACAGTGTATAATAGTGATGAGATAGAGAACATGTCCCAACGCCCTTGTCTAACAATCCTGTTTAGACTTGCTGGTCATATACGCAAACCCGTCTCTTCTGATGTTTTAGGAGTACTAGGTATCAATGGCCCTATCCAATCCATCCGAAGTATTGATGATGCCATCTTCCGAGAAATTATTGTCCGAGGAGGGATACAAAATTGCGTTTATGCCAATTAAGCCGGTTTATGCAGAACGACTCATCCGTGGTGAAAAGCATTTTGAATTTAGGAAAAGACCAATCAGTTTTGATTTAACGCACATGGTGGTCTATGCTAGTTCGCCCATAAAAAAAATCTTAGGCGTTGTCAAAGTGAACCGAGTTCGTATCGGTAGTCCTGATGACACTTGGTATGAACTTAAGAAATATGCGGGTATCGGGGAACACGACTTTACTAACTACTTTTCTAATTCCGATATTGCTTACAGTATCGAGATTGAGCCCAGTAAAACCATTAGGCTTTCGAAACAAGTAAGTCCTAAGGAAATAGACCCTGCTTTCAAAGTTCCTCAATCATTTAAGTATGTGGATAACCAATTTGTTGAACTAGTTTTAGCCTTGGGTCATTAAACTTTCTTGGCTTGCTACATTCCCAAGGTTCTATACAGAAAGACCCTTCCGGCAGATTGCTACTGAAAACCAGCAGCGCCAGAAAGGCACTTTACTTTATGAAGCCTTGTGATGAGGCATAGATTGGTGTCGAGAGAGGGACTTGAACCCTCACAGCCGAAGCCACACGCCCCTCAAACGTGCGCGTCTACCATTCCGCCATCCCGACAAAAAGGGAGTGAAATCCTGAACTGGACACTTTCACGAGGGTGGGCGCCGGATTAAGGGCCTGCCGAAAGTCTCTGAAAAATCCTGGAACGGTCGGGTAAAACCGTCAGGGAAAGACATTTGAGCCGCTCTGTATCCGATGCGCTATGAGGCTATCATAATTTCAAGGGATCCGCCTTGTCAACCACCTTTAGCGTCTCTCACCGGCCTGCCCGGATGGCCATTCGACATCCCCTTGTAGCTAACGAATATATGGTCGTAATGATATACGCCATAAGCCTTTGAAGAAAGCGACCGGGCGAAATTCATCGTATGTAGCGCGTATGTCGGCGCAATCTCGCCTAATTGACTGTTTTTATTGCTAATGGAGCCTTATCTGTATTTCCTGTCACGCTTGCCCCAAAGCGTCAGGCTTTTTCGTGAGCATTATAAGCAAGGGAGTTAACCATGGTCATTAATCTTGGGGTCATTAACCCTGGGTTCATTAACCCTGGCCAGATCCTGGCGCCTGTCTCCCAGGCCCTGGGGAATCTGCGCACGTCCCCCTCTCCAGTCCCTCTGCCGACCGTCCCGTTGTCGGTACAGTTTGGTCAGCTTACCGGGGGCGTTTTACTTCAGCAGAACTTTCCCCTGCTGGATGTTGCCAGGGCGGCTCTTTTGCCGCGATTAACCTTGACCTCCCCAGCCTCAGCGCCTATTTTAACGCTGCCACAGCCACAAGCAGGCAATAAGCCAAGTGATAACCGCAACCATGAGCGTGAGAACGGTCGCCCCCGCTTTGGAAAGCGCTTTGGCGGCTTCGGTTTTGGCTTTGGGTTTGAGCCCACTGACAGGCGAGATAACCCCTTTTCGCGTTCAAACAATCGCGGCGGCGGTTTAAGCCGAGGCGGCGGAAGAGGTGGGGACGGCCGCTGATTTGAGATTTTGCCTGCGTCAATTTGATTGCTTGTGAGGGTTTTATTTAGTTAATCCCCTTTTCCCAAAAGAGAGCATAAGAGAGAGTTTTTGATAGATGGCGATTAATCGCAGTCTTATCCTGTTTCCCGTGACGCAGGCGCTTTCCAATCTTGGATCAGCCCCACTAAGAAGCGCTTTGCCGACACTGCCCTTGTCGGCTCAACTGGGTGCTGGCGTTTTGCCGCCCGTCTTGCCTCCGTCCGCCTTGTCCCTTCCGGCTGGCCAGACCCCATTGGGGCTTGATCGCTTTGAGATTGAGGACGGGCAACTGCAACTGAGAGAGATGGACGACGATGATTTTGAAGATTTGGAACTGGATGATGACGATGATGATGAAATTGATAACGACGATGACGATGATGATGACGAGGTGGATAACAGCGGCCCTGGCAATGCCCGTGATCGTTCCGCTGCCAATAATAATCCCTTCCTGCAACAGAACCCGTCGCTAGAGAGTCCGCAAGCCGCCGATCGCGATGATGGCGAGGATGATGATTAAAACGCGTGCCGCCTCTCTGTCAACTTGTTACTTCGGCACTTAAACAGCAAGAAAGTGGTTTCTGATGGCAATCAATCGAACCCAGATTCTAGCCCCTATTACCCAGGCCTTGTCAAATTTATCACTAATGCCTCAAGCGCCCCAGGCAGGGTTACCCACGGGCACCGGCAACATACAGCCGATGCAGCCGGTCAATCTTGATGGCCAGGGGACAGATCAGTTTGCAGCAGGCGGTGGCCAAGAAAGCCCGACGGGGCCCGGTAAAAGCGGCAAAACGCCGCCGGGCTTGGCAAAAAAAGGTGGCGTCCCGCCAGGACTGGCCAAGAAAGATCCCAACAGCCTGCCAGACGGCAACCCCTGGAAGCAGATACTGCTGTATAACCAGCAACAGCAAGCAGAACAACAACAGCAGCAACAAGCGCCTCCACAAGAAATGGCCAGTCAGCAAGCTCCCGTGTTAATGGCCTAATAACCTTTATTGCGAATTAATTAAAGCCCGTTATTCCCGCGAGGGCTGGAATGACAGGCTTTAATTGCTGAACAGCGCTTCGTAGCCTGGTGTGCTATCGGCATTGCCTTTGCTGAACTCATTGGGAATGACTGTCCCGGGTGCATGGGTTCTGGAAAACGGCGTACAGGGGTTTGCATCAAAGCAGGCCATTAACTCAATCTGATCCTCATTGATTGCGTTTGGGCCTTCTTCACCGTTTGCGTCAATGGCAAGTCGCGGTGTACCTTCAGGGCCTCCCAACATACAGCTCACCACCACCGCGCCACTGGCAAGCCTAAACCCAGGGCAGGTAGAGGGAATCAGTAATGTGTCATCTTCCGTCCAGCATCCATCTAAAACCGCACCATTCGGACATAATTGTATGGCGTTCACTTTATCCATCATCCATGAGGCATCGTTGTCATTGGTGATGTTCCCTGTCAGATAGCCTTCGTAGACGAGGTTTGACATCATCGCGATGGTTTCTTTCAAAACCGATTCCCTCTGCGCGTTGGCTTGCGCGGTTAAAATCTTGGGAATGGTAAACGTGGCAATCACGCCCAGAATCACCAGGGCGATCAGTAATTCCGCGAGTGTAAAACCTTTTTTCATCTCACCTTCTTTTGATTTTAGTTCCAGTTAAACCACGTTGGCTCTTCGGCCGGGACGGCGCCGCCGACGTTGCCCGCCTGTGTTGTCGTATTGGGCCGAAAGTTTGCCCTTGAGGTTATTGCACCATTGGCGTAAAGCGCAAATTCTACCGACTTGTCAGGGCTATTGGCGGGTACTGAGCTTTTCCCGTTAGGATCCACCAGAAACATCATCGCGTTGGTGGCGTTGGTTCCCCCAAAAACAGCGTACCCATCCGAGTCGTCATACCAAAGCACTGCGCCGTTATGCAGCCTCAGGCAGCCCAAATCCGCACAACTGACCGTTCCAAACCCAGGCTTGTGATCCACCTCAAAGCTTGTCGTAATGACGTTGACGTAATTCAGGTAAGGCGTTAAATCCATCAATGACGTGGAAGCGGTAACGGCGTTATCGGCCTTATAGGCTATAAGCGCCTGGGAAACGGCGGCGGCGGCCTCTTTGGCGATGGATTTATACTGTCCATTTTGATTGGCCGTCAGCACCTTGGGAATGGTAAACGTGGCAATCACGCCCAGGATGGCCAGGGCGATGAGTAATTCCGCTAGCGTAAAGCCTTTTTGCATCAAAAGTGCCTACAAATGACGGTTAGCTTCTTTATTCTAAACGATTTTTCACGGATAAAGCCTGCTGATGAAGAACGGTCATATTATAAGCGGATAGAAAAGCGCCCAGGAAAAAGAGTTCCGCCATTATTTTCCCGGACTCTTCACCCACCCCAAGCCACTCCATTAAATTGCTGTTTCGATCCCACGTCCAGCCAAAGCTTTTGTAGAGCATCACCATAATATCGGGCTTATGGCTTAACGTATCCAGCATCACACTGGCAAACGCCACGACGCCAGCAGTAATCACCCAAGGCAAAGCATCTTTGAATTGTCTTAAATATCCAAAATTCCGGCCAATGACGCCCAGGCCAATAAGGCCGTAGAGCAGGATAATAAAATCATCCATCCTGTCTGTAATATTGTTTTTGGGTAAATGAAAGGCCGCCAGAATCCACTTTTCAAGGTTTTCATGGATTTGGGTCACTTCATCTATTCCCAAAAATAAAAAACCTAAGCCAATGATCAGCCAAACGGCCGCCGGCGAAGAAAGAAACTGCCGGTAAGCGCCTGAGGCGAAATAAGCGGCAAGGCCCGTTACGCCACAAGCCATGAGCTGAAAAAACGACAGGTGGGTTATGAACTTGCCTTCGCCCATAAAGGAAGTTGGCCGATTGCCGAGAGAAACCGCGTAAATCAGCAATCCGGCATCGAACAGAAACAAGAGGATTATCAGTTGCGCTACGGGCAGTTTCGCAAAGGAAAACCTGCCTTTAAGCTCTGATGCGCCGGGTCGTATCAGAGCCTCGGCGGCAGCTCCGTTCATTAAATCTGCGGAGCTTGTCGCCAGTTTTGAAGCAAATAGTCCCGAGTCAATTAAAATGGAATCCGTCAAATCCGAACCCGAAAAATCAGCCATATCCAACTTCTCCCATATCCAATTTCTCCATGCAGACGAGCCACCCCAGTCAAGCCAGGGGATACTCGTAACCCATAATAATCGCCCCAATAAATCTTGCCTTAAAAAAAGGAAAGACAAACAAAAGAGGGGGGTGGGCGAACAAGAAAAACCTAACGTATTCATTATAGCGCCAGGAAGGCTTTGTCAGTGCGGACAATGTATAAAAAAATTGTTAAAAATTTCGACTAAAAATTTCGGCAATGAAAAGCGCGCCCCTTTGGTTTTTAAATCACCTGGGATGGCGCGCCGTGAATCGCTGTTACTCAAATTAAGACTTTAATTTCAGGCCGGTATAAGCTCCTTACGGATGATATCGCTTGCCTTAAGGGAGCCGGCCTTTGCCTGGGCGGCTTGCAGCGCGCTTTCAAGATCCGCCAGCAAGTCTTCCGCATCTTCAAGCCCAATAGACAAACGCAGCAATTGGTCGTTAATGCCTGCCGCGCGCCGTGCATCAGGATCCATGCCCGCATGCGTCATCGTGGCCGGGTGCGCCACCAGGCTTTCCACCCCGCCAAGCGATTCGGCCAGGCTGAAATAGGTGAGATTCTCCAGAAACGCCCGGATTTCAGCTTCCCCACCGGCCAGTTCAAAGCTCAGCATCGCCCCGAAACCGCTTTGCTGTTTCCTGGCGATTTCATGGCCCGGATGGCTTTTCAGCCCCGGGTAATACACTTTGCTCACCGCAGGATGGGTGTTGAGCAGATCCACGACTTTGCGTGTGTTGCTTTCCTGCTCTTTTAAGCGGACGTTCAGCGTGCGAAGCCCGCGCAGCGTTAAATAGCTGTCAAACGGCGAGCCGGTATTGCCGATGCAATTGGCCCAATAGGTAAAGAACTGGTGAAGCTCAGGCGTCTTTGAAACCAGCGCGCCACCGACGACATCCCCATGGCCGTTAAGGTATTTCGTCGTCGAATGAACGACGATATCCGCTCCCAGCGACAGCGGCTGCTGAAGCGCGGGCGATAAAAAAGTGTTGTCGGCGGCCACTAAAATCTTTTTGCCCTTTTGATCCGGCCCGTCGGGTGTGGAATATTTTTGGGCTAAATGGCAGACGGCGGAAATATCCGTTAAGCGGAGCAGCGGATTGCTGGGGGTTTCGATCAAAATCAGCTTCGGCGCTTCTTCAGAAAGCGCCTTTTCAAATGCCGCCAAATCCGTCTGGTCAATGAATTTAACGCGGTAATAGCCCCGGTTCGCTTTTTGTTGCAGTAATCGGTGCGTGCCGCCGTAGCAGTCATGAGGGGCGAAAATCAAATCGCCGGGCTCCAGATAATGAAACAATAAGTCAAGCGCCGCCATCCCGGTGGTGGTCATCACGGCCCCCACGCCACCCTCAAGTTTCGCAATCGCATCGCCCACGGCGTCGCGCGTCGGGTTGCCGCTTCTGGTGTAATCGTACTGGCGCTTGCCCTTGTAGCCATCAAAGGTAAAGTTGGTGGAAAGATACAACGGGGGCATCACGGCACCGTGAACAGGATCCGTTTCAAGTGCTGCGCGGGCGGCCAATGTGGCGGTCTTAGCGTTTGCCAGCTTTTGCTTTGCGATGTCGTGAAGCGATTTTTGATTATTACAACCGGAGTCGGAAGTCATTTCGGTTTTTCCTTATTATTTTATAGTCTTAATCTGCATTTTGTTGTCTCATTCCCACCGCTGCCTTTGCAGGGATAAACTTCGGCAGGCATGGCAAGTTTGTTATAAAACCGTCGAGATAATATCGCTGATAATGCGGGTTTCTTTGAGGAAGGCGTCGTGGCCGTAGATGGAATCGAACTCGTAGCGGGTGGCGGGCTTTGGCAATAGTTGTTGCAGCAGGCGAATCTCCTCTACCGGCACCAGTTGATCCTGGCGACAGCCGATTAGCGTGACCGGCACGTTGATGTGCGCCGGATCGATCTGATGCAGGTCAATTGATTCAGAGAGCCGAAGATAACGCTCAGGCGACATGCGGCCGATAAATTCCAACCCGCGGGTTTCAAGGTAGTTCTCAACATCAAAGCGTTTCGTGTTCAATTCGGCTTCATGTGGCTCATACAGCACATGGCGATCAAAGCGTTCGCCAAATTCGCGCGAGGTGCGGTAGGTGGTCATGCCAAGCTCGCGCGCCAGGGCGACGGCTTTATCCGGTTCGCCGGTTTGCAGGCCGAAGCGCACGATTTTTCGTTGGATGCTGCGCCAGGCGGTGCCCATCGGGTGGGGGCGATGGCCCGCACAGACGACGACCAGCTTCTCAAGGCTTTGAGGAAACAGCAGTGCAAAGCCCAGCCCGACCATACCGCCGTAGCTTGCACCGATAAAGGCATGGAGTTTTTGGATGCCGAAGGCGTCGCAGACCAGCTTTGCGATGCGCGCCTGGTCGTTGGGGGTGATGCTTTGGCCGACGGTTTTTGCCGCCGCGTCATCGGGGAAGAAATCAAAGCTGAGAACGCGGTAGAAGCGCGTGTCGATGGTTTGCCCGAGGCCCACTAAATTGCGCCACCATCCGGTCTTTAATTCGCCATCTTTTGTGCCGATTTTAGCGTCGATCGTGTTGCGTCCGGCGGAGATGCCGCCTGCTACCAGAATAACCGGCGCGCCTGCCGGGCCCACGAGACGGGCGCGAACGCCGAGGGGAGAATCGGGGCCAGCGGTTGCCTGCTTGAGAATGCCGTAGTCGAGGATGAAGGCGTCAGGCAGGGCGATGAAGCGTTCTTCGTCTATAATCTCAGGCAAAACCTCGGGCGCTGTCAATGCTGTCAGCGTCGAAAGCGGGGGCCGACAGGCGTCCTTTGCTTTTTCGGGTTTGCTGAAGCTGCGGGTGAGTAACATTTCGGTAAATCCTTTGAAGTGAGAGGACAGAAGTGAGATAACAACTGGTGATATAACAACGGTGTTGGCGGTGCGTAGCGGCCTTTACAAGCAAAAACGCCGATGGCGCTTTGAGCGGGCCAATCGGCGTTTGAAAGATGATGCGGCTTGGGGCGTCGTGGTTTTGGTTTTTTTGAACTTCCCTGCCCTGGCAGATGCCGGGCGAGCGGGAGGTTACTTGAGGGACGCGATCCGTGTTGCGAGTCGGGGCTGCCGTGGAGAAAGTCTGGGGAGCTTCCGATCGCCTCATCTTTCGGCCGATTTGTTATTTCAGATATCTGCAAGAGATAGGGATGAAATAACGAGCCGCAGGATTTGGCACCTTTTATCGGATTTGAGCCTCAAAGCTCGTCTCCGGTAGAGGTTGCCCCAGCTTCAACGGGCCTGTACCCTCCGCTGGTCGCGATGAAATATTAACTGGGCATTAGTGTGATGGAAGTGGCGGGGTTTGTCAAGGGGGATGTAAAATAATTGGATAGTCTGATGTTTGTTTCTGTTCTCTCGCACAAAATCAAATTCAGCCGACTTAATGCGCTTATTCTTCGGATATCCCTACAGTTTAAAAAGGTAAAGCTCTAATCGTGTCTTTTGTATATGTCGGGAAAATTTTTCAGGTTCCGGCTGAAGAGTTGGGACAGTTGACGCAGCGAACGATGAAAGCTTTGGTCAAAGGCGTTCGCAACGGGGATACGCTGGAATCAATCGCAAAGCGAGAAAGTTCCCTGGACAGGCTCCATTTGTCATACCGACAGGGTATAACGCAAACATTGGCTGAGGAAGCCATGGGAAGCTGGTTCCAGCGAGGAAGAACACGGCTTGCCGCCTGGATCAAAAAAAATATTTTGCGACCCATAAAACTTGTCCGAAAGCATCCTCAAAAAATCGAAGCAGCGAACGGCAGAGCAGTTTCTTTTCCACCGGTAATTCGACAGACCGCTATTGGTGGCCGAATAGGTGGTCAAGCTATTGTGGAAAATTGTACTACCTCTGCTCTCACTACCTCACTACGATCGTTACGCCCAGATGATGGCTGGAGTCCAAAGCAGGTTATCCGTCAATTAAATCGACTGTTGCTGGATGTGCAAAATGGACGGGTCACTGAACAGGAGCTGCATTCAATTGCACGTGCTGGATGGGACTTAGATACGTCTCAACGAATTCTTGAACACCTTCGTGCTAATCGAATTTCATCTAAGGATGGTAAGGCAATGCTTATTCCCGGGGATTTAGGCATTGCGCTCTCCAGGCCTGGAATGTCTCTATTTTTAGCGCGTCAAGGAATTCCAAACCGCTGGCTAGGGCTCCGCAACAGAAGCGAAGTGCAGGAAACGCTTCAGCACTTGCATGCTGGAAAACCGGTTATCCTTGGAGATACCAGGCGCAGGCATGTGGTGACGTTGTTAGGGCATCCTGACAAGCATCAAGAAATATGGTGCATGGACTCACTATTAGGAACATGGGCAAAATATGATCCAAGCCAGCTAAACTTCAGCCAACATGAAGGCGCAATAATGGCCCTGCTCGCAGGATAAAAAGACACAAAAGTTTTTTGAGAGAATAGCGATCAACAAATTGTAGACCATTTTGCCGACGTCAGTAAAATGTTCAAGCTGGGCTCTAAGGCTGGCGTAGCATTGATAAAGTATAGGAGTAAAGTATACATGGCAAGCCTCTTGGAGAGGCTATAATCATTTTTAAATTTATATTTGACAAAAAACAAAAATATTGCTATAAATAATGAAGTAATATCGATATGACTAAATATGTCAGTCGATATGAACTCTCTCCAAATAGCGCGCGCGTTTTCTCCACACCAACGGGTATACCCGGAGCTTTTCGCTGTCCAAATTAATTTCTCCAAATTAATCTTAATCCATAAATAAACCCTTAAATCCCACTTCTTTCAAACGAAAACCAAAACACTCATTCGGACAGCGAGCAAATTCAAGTGACATTAAAACCACGCCGTGAATAGCGGTGGAATCTTTCAATAAACGTTCTTAGTAAAGCAGGAATGCGCCGGTTGTCATGCTTGTGACGCGGCGCATTTCGGCCTGCTTTGTACGATTTTGCACAAGATAACTACGAAAAATCTTTATACAAATAATACAGCAACGTTCGGACGGCCACCCCGGTGCCGCCTTTGGGCACTTCCGGCAAATCGCGGCTCGTCCATGCCGGGCCCGCAATGTCCAGGTGCGCCCATGAGCGCCCCTCGTCGATAAACTCCTTGAGGAACATCCCGCCATTCTGCGACCCGGCCTCGCCGCCTGAGCCCGCGTTGATCAAATCCGCCACATCGCTCTCCAGCGATTTCTTGTACTCGTCATACAGCGGCAGTTCCCAAAATTTCTCGCCTGCTTTTTTGCCAGATTCAATAATATCGCTAATCAGCGTCTTGTCGGTTCCCATAACACCGCTGGCCACTTTGCCAAGCGCCACGATGCAGGCCCCCGTCAACGTCGCCAAGTCAATGATCTGATCCGGATTCACCTGCTCCTGCGCGTAGGTCAAAACATCCGCCAGCACCAGGCGCCCCTCGGCGTCCGTATTGTTCACCTCAACCGTTTTACCGTTTTTTGACACGGCGATATCACCCGGCTTGCTTGAGCGCGCGCTCGGCATATTCTCGCAAGTGCCCACAAACCCGTGAACCTCAACGTCAAGCGAAACGCCTTTGGCCTCTAATTTAGCGATGGCCCGCATCGTGGCAATCACCGCCGCCGCCCCCGCCATATCCATCTTCATCAGCTCCATCGACTTGGCAGGCTTCAACGACAATCCGCCGCTGTCAAACGTCAAGCCCTTGCCGACGAGTGCAACTTTCTTTTTCGGGCCTTCTTTTGGATTTTGTTGGGATTTGTAAGACAAATGAATCAGGAAAGGCGGCTCGTCACTGCCCTTGGCCACCAGGTCAAACAGGCCCATCCCCTGCTTTTTAATCTCTTTGGCATCCAGCACGCGGCACTCAAGCCCCTTAATGCCCTCGGCCTGTTCCTTGAGAAACGTCGGCGTGACGTAGTTGGCGCTGTCATTCACCCAGTCCCTTGCCCGGTTGACGTTCTTGGCAATCGTCCGCCCAATCAGAACGCCGCGCTCAATAGCGGGAAAGCGATCGTTTCCGGGTGTTGCGACAATCAGTTTTTCCAGCTCGTATGTTTGCGCTTCTTCTTTTTTGTCTTTCTCTTTTTTATCTTCGCTTTTCGTTTTGCGAAGCTTGAACTGGTAATTGGCTAGAACAGCGCCCTCGGCAATTAAGCCTCCCATGGATTGTGGGGCGACAAGCCCGTCAAACGCCGAATCGTAACAGTAAAGGCAAGCCATCGACACGCTTTGGACTTTTAGTTTTTGCGCCGCACGAATGGCTGAAGCGGCTGCTCGCCGGATGTTTTCGGGGCTCGCGTTTTCGGGTTTTTTGTCTTCAAATTTTCCAAGACCCAGCAGGATGACATAGCGCGCTTTTAAATGGCCCAACGTATTGACGATATGCGTATCCCCGACTTTTCCTTTGAAAGCACCGCTTTGGGTGACGGCTTTCAACTCGCTTTTCAGGCCGCCGTGCATCGCCTCATCCGCTGCCGAAAGCACCGCGTTATCGCGTTGTTCCCAATCCTCGGCAACGCCGATGACAACCGCGCCCGCCTCAACGTCGAGCAACGGATCGTTTACGATATCAATCTTTAAATGAGAACTCATCGTCTAACCTCCTCTATATCCTGAGTGAACGCTGTCATTCCCACGAAAGCGGTAACCGCCTGGCTGCCCTCTCATCCCTACGCTTCCTGCGTCGGCTAGGGCTGAAGAAAATCTGCCCCGTTGGAAACGAAAAATGAACGGAAACGAAAAATGAACGCAGTCACAATGAATGGCAACAGCTAGGGAGATTGCGCGGGAATGACAGGCTAAATAGCGGCCACAGGCAATGTCTCAAGCGCTTTTTTCAGCGCCTCGACGACGGTTTCCTGCTCTTCTTTTGTAATTTCAGGAAACATCGGCAGCGACAAAACCTGATCGCAAACCGCTTCGGTCACGGGCAGAAAACCGTTATGCGGCAGATTCAGGAACGCGTGGCTCTGCTGGCGATACTGCGGCACCGGGTAGTAAATCATCGTCTGAACACCCGCATCAAGCATTTTCTTTTGCAGGTCGTTCCTGGTTTCTTTCTGATCGCCGGGAGCGTTTGCCAGCTTCAATTTAACGGTATATTGATGAAAGACCGGCAGGCACTGCTCGGCGATCACTGGCGTCTGCAGCGTCGCTGAAAGCGGTTTGAGCAAATCGTTGTAATAAGCGGCCACTTCTCGCCGGCGCTCGTTCCAGCTTGCGATGTGCTTCAGTTTAATGCGCAATGCGGCGGCCTGGATTTCATCCAACCTGCTGTTAAGCCCCGACTCCTCGTGATAATAACGCTGCCTGCTGCCGTGAACGCGCAGCATCCTCAAACGCGCCGCAAGCTCGTCGTCGTTGGTGGTGGCCATTCCGGCGTCGCCCATCGCGCCCAGGTTCTTGCTGGGGAAGAAGCTGAAGCAGCCGATATCGCCAATGCCGCCGACGCTTTTGCCGTCGAATTTAGCGCCGACCGCCTGCGCGCAGTCTTCGATGATCGCAAGCTTGTGTTTGTCTGCAATCGCTTTGAGGGCTGCCATATCGCAGGGCTGTCCGTACAAGTGGACGGGCATAATCGCTTTGGTGTTCGGTGTAATGGCCGCTTCCACCTGTTCGGCATCCAGGTTGTAAGTCTCGGGGTCAACATCGACGAACACCGGTTTTGCACCGGCGTGAATAATGGACTCGGAGGTGGCGACAAACGTAAAGGCGGTGGTGATGACTTCATCGACCATATAGTTGTAGCCGGGCTTGTTATTGTCGGTGCCGATTTTTAATGCCTTAAGCGCAAGATAAAGCGCGTCGGTGCCGCTGGCGCAGCCGACGACGTGCTTGACGCCAAGCCAGGCGGCCATTTCTTCTTCAAACTTTTTGACGTTTTCCCCCAGGATGTAGACGCCACCCGCGGCGACTTGGGTAACGGCTTGCGACAATTCAGCCTGCAGGCTTTCGTACTGGCGGGTAAGGTTGAGAATGGGAATCACGGTCATCGTCCTCTTGCGCAAATAAATGACGCAGTCATTGCGAGAAGCCTCAAAGAGGCGTCGTGGCAATCTCCTCATCGGCTGGGGAGAGTCCCGCTTTGGCGGGAATGACGCGTGTGCCGGACTTTATCCCGTAACCCTTGAAAAAAGGATGATTCAGCTTCCGCCGTAAACGTTTGTATGGGAGGCGGATGGGGTCAGAATCGACGGGGCAATTGTTTCCTCAAAGACCGGCACCACCTGGAACTTACCGGTCTGGGCGTAACTTCTGCCGCACGCGCCGCACTCGATTTGTAGATTGCCTACGGGCTGTAGATTGTCTACAGATTGAGCTGCGGTTTTCAAAGCATTGTTCTGCGCCTCAGGCGGAAAAAGAAGCGTTTGTCCGCAACGGCACTGCCAGCCTGCAAATTTCAGGGGGTTGCCATATACTATCGCAAAATCGGGCACGTGGCTATCAATCACGCTCCCCGCCTCGACGAACGAGAAACGCCCGATGGTCAGACCGGAGCCTATGGTGGTGTTCGCTCCGATTTTAGCCCCGAAACGCACCAGGGTTGGACTGATTCGCGACTGAGGCAACTCGGTGTGACGATTGGAGCGCAGCCACTTGTTTTCGGTAAAGACGGTTGAAGGCCCGCAGTAGACTTCATCTTCGAGGATAACGCCGCTGTTTAGGGTTGTATTGTTCATCACCTGCACGTTATTGGCGATGTAAACGCCGGAAGCGACGGTGACATTGTTGCCTATCAGGCAATTGCTGCCGATAATCGAGTGGGCCATGACGTGCGAAAAGCGCATAATCTCGGTATGGGCGCCTATTCGACAGGGCCTGTCGATATAGGAGGATTCGTGGATGTGGGCGCTTTCGTGGGTGTGGTCATCACCGCCGGTATCGCCTGAATGCTCAAAAGCGCCTTCGGCAAAGGGTTTTTCGTAATAGGGGGAATCAAATGGGCTCATGGCGTCGTCTGCTTTGTTTTCTTGTGAAAAATAGGGCCGAAATAAAGTGGCTATTAGCTTTTATCGGCGTTTTACGGCCGAAGTGAAGCCCTATCCTTCGAATAGACGAGTGAACAGAGGGGACTTGCTCTAAAAATGTAAACAAATGTGTCAGCGGTTATTTCTTTTTGATATCGCCTTTAATACCCAATTCCTAGCAAAGAGCAATCGGGCATAATAATTTGTTTTTATTTTTTTGAGTAGTAGGTCAAAGTGTAAGCGTTCTTTCAAGTCGCCAGCGTTCGCGTTGAAACGACCGATAGGACTGAACGAATGCATGCCGACAAGTGTGTCGTAGGGGAATTTCTGACGTTCACTTGAAGCTTAAGCCTGTTTCAGGCGGCCCAAGCGAGTCGTTGGTATTTATCGGGATTTCCGGTTGCTTTATCAGGTTTTTTATCCGAGTCAGGGTTTGAGTTTTGTCTTAAAGAGTGAGTTTTAAAGTTTACAAGCGAGTAGAGAAGTTGGGAGTAGAGACAATGGTTGATTTGAGAAATGCTCAATCAGGTTCAATGTTTAACACCGGGGTGCATGGCAGAAATCTGATGCCCCAGGACAGTCGCCTGGCAGGTTCAACACCGTTTCAAACCGGCGGCAATACCGGCAGTATTTTAGACGCCACGGGTGGGCAGGATGTTTTTACTGCCAGCAGCAGCTTCGATAGCGCAGGACAAGGCGGCACGTATGCGCCACAGATGTCCATGCAGCCCGGGATGACGGGGAACGCCAGCGACCCAATGATCCAACAGGTTTTGGGTGGTGTCATTCAGGCAATGGGACATATGCTTGCAGGTCTTTTAAGCATTCTGGGCTCCTTGATGAGTGGTCAAGGCGCTCAACAAGGTGGACAGCCTCAGGGCCAAGGCCAGGCTGGCCAAACGGGACAAACCGGTCAAACCGGAAGTGAGGGCACTGGTGGTGCTGAAGGCAGTGGCGGTAATGGCCAATGCCAGAATAGCAGCGGAAGTGAGGGTGCTGGCGGTGCCGGTGGTGCTGAAGGCAGCGGCGGTAATGGCCAATGCCAGAATAGCGGCGGAAGTGAAGGTGCTGGCGGTGCCGGTGGTGCTGAAGGCAGCGGCGGTAATGGCCAATGCCAGAATAGCGGCGGAAGTGAAGGTACTGGCGGTGCCGGTGGTACTGGTGGTGCTGAAGGCAGCGGCGGTAATGGCCAATGCCAGAATAGCGGCGGAAGTGAAGGTACTGGTGGTGCCGGTGGCGCTACTGGCGGAGAAGGTGCCGGTAATACTTCTGATTCGGCGTCTTTCAACGACATTATTCTGGACGCCGAAGCCTCCAAGCCACGTTTTGCAGTGTTGGCTAATCCTGAAGCCACGATTGCCGGAAAAACCGCTTTTGAAATTCTGGCAGGCGAGGATGGCGTGGTAAGTAGAGAAGATCTCCAAGCCTTGCGGGACACGTCCGGTGAAACGGCCCTATCGACTGAAGGTGGCGGCGGTGATGCTGAACTGACCGAAGACGACTTGAGAATACTTCTGCGTCGCGAGCTTGACGCGCAAGCGTTCCGCGATCAGGACGAAGGCAAGAGCGGCCCTGGGGAAACCAACGCCTTTCTTGATACTTTGGCGAACGATCTCGAAATCTTCACGATGACGGCCGATAGCCCTGCCGAGCTTGAAACGCTTAATGGCCAGCAATATAACGGCCTTTCCAGTGAGGACATCACGGAACTTTCCAGAGCCCAGAACGAACGCGATGAAAGTTTGACGGATATTGCCCACGCCACCGCCGCCCGGGTGAACGCGGATGAGTACAACCATATGGAACTCAACAGCGATGATCCGAGTGTGTTGAGTGAGTATGTGCGATATCGCAATGGGGAAGGCTCTGAGGAACCTGTCGATCTCCTTCAGAATGGCATGGCCAGAAGAATTTTTACCAGCGTGACTATTCCCGAACGCGGTTATAGCGTGAACGGCTTTATCCAGGCCGTGCAGGAAGGCCCGGTGGGACAGAGCGGCGTACTGCCGCCGGAAGAAATTGAAGCCTTCATCCGCACGCATTGGGATGGCATTGCCGGTGAGGACGGCACCCTGACCCTTGAAGATCGGAACAATTACCTGGAGGCCCTTGAATCGGGTGAGTCCACCGAATCCTACACCGGCGCCGGTGAGCGGAGCGAAGCGGATCAGCATCGCCTTGATGCGTTAAAAGAAATCCAGATTACGCTGAGGGATGAAATGGACGACAACGTCGACGGTGAGACCAGCGATAGCTGGTGGAATCTCGATGAATTGAACGCGGCCCTTGAGCCTGGACATCCCAGTGGACTTTTCGAGCGAATTGTCGAGCGGACGGGTCTTGACCCCAGCGAGGTGGGTGGCCCCGAAGGCATTATCGCAGGCATCAAGCGGGATTTTGCAAGCCTTGCAAGAGTGGGCAGCAATGCCGATGACCTGGAAAACGTCACCATTAACCTGGCGGATGTTGACGGCGCCATTGCCCAAATAGAAGGCAACAACGAAGTTGCCCCGATGGATTATCGGGAAGTGGTGGCTTCCGGCAACCCGGCTGAACGCGAGGGGATTGAAGCGCTCAGGGCAGCACTGCAAGAGAGTGACGATGGGAATACTTATCAGTACAGTATCAATGAGGCCGGTCAACTCGTTACGGAAGGTGACGAAGAAGATCGTGAAATCATTGATCTTGAACCACAAGTCGCCGGTGCGTTAAGACAGTTGCTCAACAATAGCGATCAACCCGGCGGCGCCGACGACATTGCGCGCTTGAGGGGTGATGCCAATAATACGGACGATAATCTCAACGACGCTGACCTTAACAACGTGATTCAACTGCTTGGAAGAGGTTGGACGCTGGGCGAGCTGGCAGCACAGGGCCGTGCGGGCAAAACCTTCGAGGACTTGCTTGCAATGCCTGCCATTGATGCCGAGATTCCGACCGTGAGCAGTTCGGATTCGGCACCGCCCGCCACTGGTAATGATGACGATATTGTCTTTCACGCGATGCTGACCGGTATTAGCGATCGTCTTGGAGATAGAACGCTGGATAGGGAAGCGTTAGAAGAAGAGATTGACGCTTTGGCAGCCGAGAGGGGGATTCAGCAAACGGATGCCCAAAGGCAAGTATTCCTGGCTAAATTCAACGACCTGGCGGCAGCAGGCACGCACGACAATTCGGTTAACGAACGCACCGTATTGGATGCAGAAGATCTCGATTATGCCATTCGATATCTCAGTATCGAAAATAACGCCTTCGCTGGAATCAGGGGGACATAACATAGAGGAGGAACGAAAGGAATCAACGTGGTGGGTGAAGGGAATCAGAGGAGGTAGGCCTAGCGATCAATAAAAAACACAACTGAATATTGAACGTGAAACCGTTATCGTTAATGACAAGGAGTCTGAATAAAACAGAGACTGGATGGAATATCCCAGTAGAAACGGGTAGCGAGTAGAAGATAGGGGAAATTAAAAGGTAAATAACAGAAAAAGTAGGAACGAAAATAACTGGTTAGAGAAAAGAAGTGGTTAACAGTTGAACATCCGCCGACTCTCGTGAGTCCGCTTGCAAGGGTCGGCGTTTTTTATTCTCAAGGCCATCGCGGCAATGGGTCTGAAGCATTTTAAAGCTTAATTTTTTTCAGAGGCGTGAGAAGCAAGTCCTAAGACAAAAGCAAGTCGTAAGACAAAAGCAAGTCCTAAGACAGATAAGAGGAAGAGAAGAGACTTTATGAGCAATCCGTTTGACAGGGCAGCAGGCCATCCGGCCGCTAACGCGATGAACGCGCAGGGCGCATATCCGATTTCACCCGCTGGCTATCCGCAGGGAGACTACCTGGCGCCACCTCAACCACAATATCCCACGCTGCAACAATTTAGCAGTATGCAAGGCGCCAGTGGCATGGACGGGTTTATGACAAACGGCAGCATGCCGTTTCCAGGCAGTGGCGGCGGTGGCGGTTTTGGGAATATTCCCATCTCGGCTTCCGTGTTGGATACCGTCAGCTATATTTCATCCTCGATGGCGGTGGTGATGCAGCAGTTGGGCGATGTCACCAATATTCTCGGCAACGCGCTTGCCGGTGATCAGGGCGCCGGACAGACAGGCACTGGTGCTGGCCCTGGCGCGCAAGGCACCCCGGGCGCTGAAAATCAGGAATTGCCACAGGTCAGTGTTGATGTTGATCAGGAGTTGGCGGCCCAGGGTTTTACGGCGCTGACGGCAACCGATGTGGAGTATGAAATACCCGCAGCGGCTGGCGAAGAGCCTGAATTGGATTCCGTCACCGTGTTCGAGGCGGCTGACCTTGACGAAAACGGCGCGCTTGATACAAATGAACTGACGACATTTAAAAGCGTGATTGAAGGTGCGGAGGCTCCCGCTGAGCTTTCGCCTGAAAAGAAAGCCCAGCTTGAAGCGGCAGCCGACGTGTTTAAGGATGAAATGGGCAGCCGCAGCAATGCGAAGAATTTTATTGACGATGCGAGCAGCCGGAAAAATTTCCAGTTGTTCAGTGCCGCCGGTGATACGGAAGAGGGAATCTCCGAAGATGACGCCACATATCTGGCCGAAGGGCTTCACGGTACGGATGTCAACAGCCTGGCGGGCGGTATTCTTCAAAATCATGGGGTTGAGCGAATCAGTGACTTGAGAGATGAGCTGGATCCGGTTGAGGTGGATGATCCTGAAGCTGAAGAGATTCCAGAAAGTGAAGCTGGAGAGGTTCCAGAACATGAAGCGCCTGCCGCAGTTGAAGATCTGGCAGCCACATTGGATCAACGATCGCACCAGCTCCGTCCGGAAGAAATTCAGCATCTGGATTTCAATACGTTCTTTACGGGTGAGCCGGTGGATTACCAGCGTGCGCACCGTATGTTCTCCAATCTTGATCTCTCATCGCTCAGCGAAGGGCAGAAAGATCAGGTCGCTCTCAAATTCGTTTCACAAGCAAGAGATAACTGGGATGATCACCAGGGGCCGGGCGCTACGACCAACCTGGAAGATGATGCGTTCAACAATCACGATATCAATGTTCTTGCCCGATTGGCCAGGGAATATGGCAACACGGACATTGCCGACAGGCTGGCCTCATTCGGTGAAAGCTATGGCAGTAATTCCAGTGATATTATCAGTGCCGCAGGCAACGATCCAACGTGGCGCGGCGCATGGATTCACGGACAGTCCATTGAGCGAGAGGAATTTTCCACGGTGTCAAACCGTTTAGGTGAGGAAAACATCACCTTAAGCGAACTATCGGAGCAATGAAGCAATTGGCCTTGAGGGTAGCGTCTTGATGCTATCCTCCTCAGGCTTTAGAACGAGAGAACGGGAAAAGAGGGGTAGGGGATTATGGGAAATCCGTTTAACACGTCGTCTGGTATCAACATGGCAGCCGCAGGCCAACCCTCTGCGGGTCAAGCCTTAAGCACGCAGCCTGGGTATGCTCAAGGGGCGGTAACGTCCGATTATTACAACAGCCAAGCGCTTAGCCCATTTCATACGATGCAAGGGGCCAGTAGTGGCCTGGATGGTTTTAGCGCCTCTGGATCTAACGTCTCTGGCATTCCCTATAACCCGCACTCGGTCATTCCGCCGATGATTCAGCCTCTTTTGGCACGGCCTGGCAATAATCAATATTCGGCAGGGGTATTTCCCTCGATAAACGGTCTTTTCTCGGGCAGATCCGCCAACGCTCCCATTTCAGCGTCGGTTTTGGATACTTTTACCAATATTTCATCCGCCATGGCGGGTGTTATGACGCAACTGTCCGATGTGTCCACGCTGCTTGCCGGTGCGCTTGCCAACCAGCAGCAAGCCAACCGGCAGGCCTCCATACAACAGCGACAGCCTGAAGACGAGGCGGCAGGTTCTGAGAGTTCTTCTGAGAGCTCCTCAGGGATTTCCGAGGAGGAAGCCGAGGCGCAAGGCCTGGATTATGACGCCGAGAAGGCCAAAGAAGGACTTGAGGCGGTTGGTGAAAATTTCGACGGTCTTGATCTTGATGGCGATGGCGTTGCCAGCCAGGACGAAATCAGACAGGTCAAACAAGTGGCCGAAGGAAAGAATGCGGAAGAAGCGGGCCTATCGCCAGAGGCTTTTGACAAGGCGAGTCGCCTGGTCGATGCCCTCAAGGATAAAATCCGCAATAAAAACGATCGCATCGAGTTTCTCGGTATGCTCGCCAAAAACGTGGACACGTTCAGGAACGCCGCCGATACTATCGGCAGGCAGCCTGGCTCCGAGCAAACGGAGCTTGGTGACACGAGCGGGCTGGGAATTTCCAGACGCGATGTTTCAGCCCTTGCCGAAGGTCTGAACGATAAGGATCTTGTCGGTGTCGTGTCCGATATCCAGGCGGTGGTCGGCGATTCCGATGGCTCGCTTGATGAGGAGCAGGAATTATACCTTTTGGTATTGGCGGATCTTAGAAGAGAAATCGGCTCGGGCAAGAGCATGGATGAAGTGACTGAGATTCTGGAAGACTTAAGAGGCCGCCCCAATTACCAGAACGCTGGCGCCGTCATTGATCAAATTCAAAACAGCTTGGATGTGGTGGAAAACCTGGCTTCCGTCGATGCGCGAGGCCAACTGACGGTTGAGGATATCGACTCGGTGACGCGGGGAATCCATGACGAACAGCAGTCGTTTGCCGATTTTATTGGTGATAATCAGGGCGCGGTTGACAATGGCGAGCATGCCGAGCACCTGCGTCTGGAAAAGGAGGCGTTGAAATATATCCGGGCCTCTCTGAGCGATAGTCGCGCAACCTCCAGAAACGCGGACGGTGATTTTATGAAGCACTTCGGCTCCGGTGAACTGGAAGCGGCCAAGGAAAAAGTCAGGAAGGAAGTGACGGATCCTGAGGAAGCCGACGCGATTATTGGTAAAATCGAGTACATCCACAGTGTGGCCCAGAATATTTCCGGGATTAACGGCATTGAGGATAATAAAGAAAGCGGTGCGTTGGATTTCCGAGAGGATTATGTTTTTCAGTGGTTGAGCGAAGATGATTTGACAGGCGTTGAATCTTACCTGGAAAACGGTTGGACAATCGGTGAGATTGCCGAGCGGGGCCAGGGTATTTTTGAACACGTTCAACGAAACGATTCGGATGTGGATGAATCCGATTATTCAGTTGAAGTGGGGGATACCAGCGAGGAAGTTCAACGGGCGATTGAAGACTTGGGCAATAGCGCCCGCGAAGAATTGGAACAGCGACGCGCCGGATAGTCATCGATCACCTGCTCGCCAGGGCATGATGAAGAGATTTAAAAAAAATTTGAGACGATGAAGAGACTTGAGAGGAATAGCTTATGCCAGGGGAAATGGATGGGGTATTACGAGAACAAAACGGCTTGCCCTCAAGCTGGCCTTCGTCAAGCCTGAACTCGACGCAGTTCAATCAGGGCGCTGCAAACCCTTTCGGCGTGGCCGGCCCTGCACCGTCGGTATTGCCGATGAGCGCGCCCATGAGTACTCCAAGGGGTGAATTTGCTTCAAGCATTGGCCCGTCCGGATTTGGCGCCTCATCAACAGGCACTTATCAAAGCGGACAGGTGAACTTTGCGGGCCCTTACCAGACCAGTGGCGACGGTTTCAGCAGTTCAGGCGGCCTTTCGTTTGGGGATAATTACCCTGGCTATGGCGCGCTGCCTTCCAGTACGCAGAATGTGCTTGCCATGACCAACAATGGTCTGGCGCAAGCAACGGCAATTACCCAGCAGGCGGAACAATCCATTGCGCAAGGACAACAGGCGCAGGACTCACCACAAACGGGCCAGGAGACAGAAAATAATGATGGCGGTGGTATTGGCAGCAATTTGGGCGCGTCCGATTCTTCTTCTTCTTCTTCTTCCTCTGATGAGTCGGGCGGTGCAACCGGCACTTCAGAAAATCCGGAAGCTTCTGAAGAAGCCCCTGAAGATCCCAATGCCGAGACGCGAGACGTTGTGGGAACCGGAAGTCCTGAGGAAAAAAGCAAACGATTCGCCGATTATATTGAAGATCATGGTGTCCGTACCCTAAAACCGGAAGATTTGGAGCATATTGATTTTAGGGAAATTATGGGGCGTTATCCGCAAAAAGCGAGACAAATTCTTGCCAACATGGATTTGAGCGAATTAAACCAGAATGAACGGGATCGGTTTTTTCTTGGCTTTTCATCAGCGGTGACCAATGGTTTTGCAAACGCAATCGGCGTTGATGGCAGCGATCTGAATGATGAAGACTACAGCGCCAGTGATTTTACCCGCATCAAGGAAGTGGCGGCACAGATTTGGGTGCCTGAATCCGGTGTGGCCACTGAATTAGCCAGCCGCCTGGATGTCTTCAATGGCGATGTTTGGTCTGGGGATGACAATAGGATTGCGCTAGCGCAGTCGGTCGGAGAGGATGTCGTAAGTGGTTGGAGCACTTACCTGAAAAGAGACACCTTGGGTAAAGTCGTTGACAAGCTGAGAAATGAGCGTAACCAGACGCTGGAAACCCTGGTGGATGATCCGGAGGCTGCCGCCGAAAGCAGCCCCAGCGCGTAAGAATAAGCTTAAGCGCAATTCGTCCAGTCCGTTTTGAATCAGCACTCTGATTCAGATTGAAATGGAAAACGCCACAAGAACTTAAGCCGGATTCAGCAATATCATTTAAAATGAATATAAGCCCTCGCGCGATATTTTATGGTATCCGCTTTCTTTTTCTCCCTGCTCGTAATTGCCCTGGTTTTTAGCACGTGATTTTTATTACGTCATTTTTATTACAGGGCCCGCTCTTTACGGCGAAATTTCAGTCTCTTACATAATCATCCGATACCTCATCTTGGATTTATGATATTGGCTTTAAGCTCAGCAAAGGATTTTTGCATGTCTGACAACCCTGACAGCTTTGACAACAAGGAAGTGGAAGCCAACAAGCCGCCGCTGCGCAACAACCGCTGGTATGACAAGCAGCAAGAGGTCAAGCAGTCCATTGAACTTTTAGGCGCCTTTCCCGAAGAAATTCTTTCCGTGATGTCGGAAGGGGTCAATTCGGTGATTGAGCGGGATTATAACGTCAATGAACTGATGCGTTCTTTTCGTTCGCTTGGCCAAGACAAGGTGCTGGCGCTGTACAAATCCAAAAACAAGCTGCGCACCTTGGATCAGAACCCCTCCATGCACAAAACGGTTAACTACCTGTTCGTCGTGGCCGAGGAGAATCGAAAGGCCATCGCCGTTCGGGTGTTAGAGCTGGTGGGCACCGTTCATGACTATCTGCAAATCTGCAAGGAAACGGGGCTGACCCCCACGATTGAACATATTGCCCGTATTGGAGAGGCCTTTGTGGCCAAGGGCAACGTCGAAGCCAGGGACATGTTGGAAGACGTGCGGCGCGAGATGATGCAAATCATCGTCTCTGGCCGCAAGGCGCAGGCGAGTCCGCCTGCCGGGGCCGGAACATTAGAAATAAAGGGCGATGAGGCCGGGATGCGTCTCAACCTCAATCACCCTTAATTATTATTGTCATTCCTGCTTTCGCGGGAATGACGTGCAAAGCCGTAAAGACTTAGTGGTGGTGGCCATCCGGGCCGTGTGGGTGGCCGTGGGCGATTTCTTCTTCGCTGGCGGCGCGGATGCCGGTGATTTCAACCTCAAAATGAAGCGCCTTGCCCGCAAGCGGATGGTTCATATCCAATTGGACCGAGTTCTCGTCAATGCCCACAATTTGAGCCATCAAAGGCCCTTGGGGAGAATCAAGCTGCACCAGCATGCCGATATCCGGCGTTTCGTCCTGGGCAAACTGGGCCTTGGGAATTTCGACTTTGAGTCCTTCATTATAGGGGCCATAGCCTTCTTCAGCCGAGACGACCACGCTTTTCTTATCGCCCACCTTCAGTCCTGAAAGCTCTTTTTCAAGGCCGGGGATGATGTTTTGACAGCCCTGAAGATACTCAAGCGGCGCGTCGCCGGAAGCGTCAATCAATTCGCCCTGGCTATCCTTGAGGGTGTAACGCATGGAAACGACCATGTTGTCGGTAATACTGTCCGTGGTTGGGCTGGCGGTCATTGCTTTCTCCTTACTAAACGCGCGAAATTCTCAACAGGCTACCATAGCCGCTTTGAAAATGGAAATCCGCCGCGCCGCTACCTCAATGCCAGCAGGTCTTGAGGCTGAATTAAATGTTAATGATTGTAAATTGCCCGATTGGGAAATCTCAGGATGCCGCTCAAGTTGTTACTGCTTTGGTCTAAGATCAAAATAGTGCTTCTTCTTTTCGATACAGATTGGCTGTTTTTGGTTTATGCATTAAACCCATTGCGGTAACGGTCGATACTGTATCAGTAACGCCTGATTATCTCTTTAGGCCGTTTTTCCTTTCTCTCACTAAATTGACAGGCACATCATGCAAGCAGACGACAGCCGTGAGAGGAGTGTCGCTAAGTAAGAGAGCGTAGTTCCTTATGGGCCAAGCAGATTCGCCAAAAGATAACCTGTCCGGGTCATCTCAGCAGGCTTCAGTCTCTCAGCAGGCGTCCGGTAAAAAATATCGGCGCTGGTATGAGCGCGAGCCGATGGTCAAGCAGTCCATTGAGCTTCTGGAAACGTTTCCCGATGAAATTCTGACGATTGTCGCAGAGGGCGTGAACAAAGTGGCCGAGCAGGAATTTCGAGCTGCCGAGCTGATGAAGACCTATAAATCGCTGGGGCAGGAAAAGATTATTTCTCTCTATAAATCCAAGAACAAGCTGCGCAGTTATGACAAGAACGCGATGATGCACAAGGCGGTCAATTATTTTCTGCTTATCTCGGAAGAAAACCGATTGGTGATGTCCACCAAGGTGATTGAGTTGGTTGGGGTGGTGCGTGACTATCTTCACGTGTGCAAGGAAGCCAGTGAGCCCCCGGTGGCCCTTCATGTGACCACGATTCGCGACAGTTACGTCGAGGCGGGCTTAAAAGGCGCAAGGCAAAAACTGTTGCAAATCCGGGAGCTGTTTTTGGGTGAGCGTTTCGCCAGCAGGATTAAACAGCCTGCAGCGCCGCCTAAAGCGGTTGTCGCTAACCCTGAGAGTCAATCGAACCGGATGACCAACCTGGATGACGACGATTCGGGAATGAAGTTGAATTTATCCAGGCGTCGCTAGCGTTTTATTGATGTTGAGCGGACTGACGCCCAGCCCGGCCTTGTTATTCAAAATGATTTGGCTGCCCTTGAACGTTACGCCCTGGTATGGATCCTGTGCGAGCAGCAACGCGCCGTCAAGATCGGCGTAGTCGGCCAGGGGGGAGAGCTGCGCAAAGGCGCTGATGGAAATCGAGCTTTCGCAGAAGCAACCCAACATGATTTTGAGTTCGTGCGCGCGCGCCGCGTGGATCATTCGCAACGCTTCACTTAAGCCGCCGGTTTTGGTGTGCTTTAAATTAATCGCATGGAAAAACTCCGCGCACCTGGGAATATCACCAAGCGTCTTACAGCTTTCATCGGCCATCAAGGGCAGGGGGGTCTTTTCAAACAGCGTATCGTAATCGTCTTCGCTGCTATCCAGCTTAAGCGGCTCTTCCACAAACTCAACGCCGAGCGCCGCCAGTTCAGGCAGCAGTTCAAGCGCTTCTGCCAGTGTCCAGGCCGCGTTGGCGTCCGCGCGAATGGTGGCCTCTGGCGCCAGGTTGCGAATGGCGTTTAAGGTTTCCAGATCATCAGGACTGCCGACTTTGACTTTGAGAATGTCATAGCCACGTCTGAGGGCGGTTCTGGTTTTATGGATCACGGTGTCAAGATCCGCAATGCCGATGGTGTAAGAGGTCTTGGGGGCCGATGTGGCGTCTAGTCCTAAAAGCTTCCAGGTGGGCTGTTTCAGGATTTTGCCGCGCAAGTCGTAGAGCGCCATATCCAGCGCCGACTTGGCCGCCATATTGCCCGGGTAGCGGGCCAGCCTGGCCTCAAAAGCCTGGTGGTTAAACGGATCGAGGTCGCTCAGGGCGTGATCCAGCGTCAGTTGATCATAGAATCTCCCCACCGATTGCTGGTCTTCGCCGTAAAAAATCGCGGGCACCGCTTCGCCAAGGCCCACGTATGTTTTCTTTTTGTATTCCGCCACAATTTCAACGTAAACGGTTTTAGCCTCAACCGAAGACCCGCGCGAAATCGTGAACGTAAATTCCAGGGGTAAGCTCAGATTATGGTATCGAATCAGCATGATGCAACCCTTTAAGTCATGGGCGGGAATGACGGCTTAACTGTTTTAAGATACCATCCAACCCGAAGCGAACCGGATCGGTTGCGGGCAGGCCGGTTTCGGCCTTCGCGCGCTCAACGGCCGCTTTGGCTTCCGTTTGAGACATGGCCGAAGTATTCAGCGAAATCCCCACGACTTTAGGGTGCGGGTAGATGGGTGAGGTATTGCCGACGCCGTTTGTCCAGCTTGCCGCCTCTTCATAGATTCTGATGAGCGTTTTCAAATCGGGCAGAGGGGTTTGATAGCCGCCTTTAATAGTGCCAATGCTTGGGTTGTGGCAAAGAATCATCGCATCGGGCCTTGAGCCGTGGAGAAGCCCCATTGTGACGCCGGAATAGGCCGGGTGTAGTAGCGAGCCTTGCCCCTCTACGAAAACAAAAAGCGGGTTGTCGGCGGTGACTGGGGAGCTTTCCGCTTTTGCGCGAGCGACCGTGTTAGATTCTGTTTCAATAGTCGTTTTTTCATTAACGGCCTCAAAGACCGCGCTTTCCATCAGGCCCGCCATATAATCGGCCACCACGCGATCCAAAGGCACGCCCCGCCCATGGATGATAATGCCGGTTTGCCCGGTGGCGACAAAGCTTGTATGCATGCCACGCGCTTTGCCTTGGCTGCTTAATTCAAGCGCGGTGAACATCTTGCCCACCGAGCAATCGCTTCCCACCATCGTGATGACTTTGACAAAATCAGGCCGCGCCTTGTGCTGGGAAATATTCCAGTACGCGTGATTATTTTCGTAATAGCCGTCGGGATTGCGCACATCCCAGATTTTCGTTCCCGATGCCATGGCCAGACGCGCCAGTTCAGGGTCGTCATTAAGAAACTGGTGCATGCCGTTAATCAGGTGGAGTTGGTGGGTTTCAATGGCCGTTTTAAGAATACCGTACCAATGTTCCGGAAATTTCCCGCCAATGGGCGCGGTGCCCAGAATCAGCGCTTTTGGAGGCTGATAGCCCGGGCTCTTTTCAAGAGCGGCCAGATCGGCTAAGCCTGCGATAATGGGCGTGTTGGCCACAGGCGTATCGGCCAGATGCGACACAACCTCAGCGGCCGTTTTCCCAGCCTGCGTACTATCGACAATCGCCACCACCGGCCATTGCCCGTAGCGTAAAACGCCGGTTGCCAACTTTGCAACTGATGTTCCGAAATGACCATCGGTCAGAATGACGACAGGGGTTTTGGGCGCGCTAAACACAAAAAGGCCTTCGGTAAAAAGATACGGGTCTGTCTCTTACTTAGAGACAACTCTCTCTCTATTTATTTTACTGTATTTTGCGGCCTGATTGAATAAAGGCAAATTGATTTTTTAGACCGCTAGAGTTGTGGGGCTTGCTTGTTCCTCAGTATCAGTATTTTCAGTCTCATCATGTGGGCGGATATGGCGGATGCTGAGCCAGACGGCAAGAAGCCCAAAAACCGATGCGAGCAACGACGCGATAAAGATGGCGATTTTAGCGCTGGCAAGCGTTTGTGGATTGGTAAAGGCCAGGTTGGCCATAAAAATGGACATCGTAAAACCGATGCCTGAAAGCCAGCTAACGGCATAAAGCTGCTTCCAGCCAACCCCCACGGGTAAATAGCCTATCTTCAGTTTAACGCAGAGCCAGGAAAAGCCCGTCACCCCTAGTTGCTTGCCCAGCACAAGGCCCGCGATAATTCCCAGTGGAACAGGATCCTGGAAGAACGTGGCGTTGTGGCCAAAAAGCGAAATACCAGAGAGCGACACCCCGGCGTTGGCCAGGGCAAAAAGCGGCAAAACCAGAAACGTCGTCCAGGGATGGATTGCCCGCTCAAAAGCTTGCAGGGGGGAAACGGCTTTTTCGCAAAGCACTTCCAAGGACTTGACCGAGGCAAGATGCTCGTTGCTGGAAGGCAGGTGGGTTTCCTCAATTTCCTCTCCGTTCAGCAGAACGCCTGCTTCTTTCACTCCTGCCTCTCTCACTCCTGCTTCCTTCACACCAGCTTCTATGGGGCTTGCGCGGCGAAAATCGGTCAGGATCGTCTGCGCCTGGTTGTAAAATCGTTGCGGTGCGATTTTACTTCTGGCCGGAATGGCAATGGCCAGAAGAATGCCCGCCAGCGTGGCGTGAATGCCCGATTGCAGCATAAAGGCCCACATGATAATGCCCGGGATAATATAGGCCATTGCTTGCTTAACACCCGCCCGGTTCATGGCAAGGGCGGCGATGAACATCCCCAGAACCCCAAGCAGTTGGTTCCAGTCAATGCTTTTAGAGTAGAACACCGCAATCAGAATGACCGCCCCTACGTCATCGGCAATGGCAAGCGCCACGAGAAAGACCTTAAGCCCAAAAGGGACACGGCTTCCCAAAAGCGCCAGCACCCCCAGCGAAAAGGCGATATCGGTCACGGTGGGAATACCCCAGCCATTATGCGCGGGGCTTCCTGCCGGATTGAGGGCCATATAAATCAGCAAGGGGCAGATCATCCCGCCGATGGCTGCAAGAATCGGCAGTATGGCTTGTTTCGGATTAGAAAGCTCTCCGATTAAAAGCTCACGCTTGATTTCAAGGCCCACCACCAGGAAGAAAACCGCCATAAGTCCGTCATTAATCCACTCATGCAGGGTAAGCCCGAAAGTGTATTCCCCAAAGGTAAGCGCCAGGCTTTGGTGCCACAGCGTTTGATAGCCGGCCTCAATTGTTGGATTCCCAAGCAAATATCCGGCATTGGCCCAAACCAGGGCTGCAACGGCACAGATGATCAGGATAATCCCACCCGATGATTCAAGCTGGGCGAAGCTGTTGAACATCTGATAAATCTTAACCGGTGCCTTGCCAAGCTTTCTGGCGGGGGCAGCAATTTTTTTAAGCGGTGCGCTGTTCATAACGAAATACTCATGCTCGATAGGATACTTAGCCTCTATTGTATAAGACATCGATCTTAAGGGCAAAACAAAAACGCCGTACCTGACGAGGGATACGGCGTTCAATGCTGTCTAATGCCCGTAATTACTCGGTAATGGAGGCAAGCAGGCCGCTTTGACGCGCCCGTTTAATGGCTACTGTCAACATGCGCTGGTAAAAGGAGCTTGTGCCAGTGATGCGACGGGGCAAAATCTTGCCACGATCAGTCAGGAAGCGCCTGAGCAGGTTGGTGTCTTTGTAGTCGATAAATGTAATTTTGTTTTTACGAAAATAACACTGTTTTCTTGGGCGTTCCATTGTATAAGTGGCTCCTTAAGGGAAGTACTGGGAAAACTTTGGGTGCCAGTGTCCCGCAAACATACCCGCATTGCAAGAGGCTATCTGGACGGCTGGGGGTGGGGCACTTGCAAAAAGTTTTTCAGGCCGGTTTAATAGGGGTTCTGAAGCAGTTATCTCAATTTCCAACGCTAGCGAAAAAGATTTTTAAGGAGTTTCCCGGTGTCCAAGCAGTGCCAAGTCTCTAAAAAGAGCTATAACAAAGCCAACAAAATCTGCTTTTCAAACAAAAAGCACCCGCACAGGCAAATGGTTAACCTGCAAACCAAGCGCTTCTGGCTTCCCGAGGAAAAGCGTTTCGTGCGCCTGAAAGTTTCGGCCCGCGTCTTGAAGACCATCACCAGCAAGGGCTTAAAAGCGGCCATTGCCGCCTACGGCCAAAGCCAGGAACTGCTCAACGCTTAGTTTCTGCATTTTAATTAACAAAGAGTCGCTTTATTGAAGGGCGACTCTTTTTTGTTAGCCGAGCCACTTTTTTTGCTTGAAATAAACCAGCATGCCGATGGCCAGGAGCAGCATCAGGGCAAGCACGGCGGGGTAGCCCCAGGGTTGCTCCAGTTCCGGCATAAACTTGAAGTTCATGCCGTAGATGCTGCAAATAAAAGTGAGGGGGATGAAAATCGTGCTGATAATCGTCAGGACTTTCATCACCATATTGAGCTGGTAGCTGCTGGCCGAGAGGTACATGTCCGCCATACTCGATAGGATGTCGCGGTTGGTTTCAATCGAGTCGATCACTTCAACCGTGTGATCGTAAATATCCCGCAGGTAAAGTTTCGTGCCGTTGTGAATCAGATCGGACTCGTCGCGCTGCATATGCCCAAGGACTTCTCTCAAGGGCCAGAGACAGCGCCGAAGCTGAATGGTCTGCTGGCGCATCCGGTGAATGGCGCGAAGGGTTTGCGGGGTGGGTTTTCGGATCAGCACCTCGCTCAGATGCTCCAGATGCTCGCCCAGTGTTTCGATAACCGTGAAATACTGATCGACAATGCAGTCCATCAACGAATAAAGCAGGAAGTCCGTCCCAAGACGCCGAACCTTGCCCTTGTTCTCGCGAAGCTGGAAGCGAACGGCGTCAAAAGCGTCGCCGGGGTCTTCGATGAAGGTCAGCAAAAAATTTCGCCCCAAAACAAAGCTGACTTGTTCACGCGCTATTTCCAAGGGCTTTTGGACACTGGGCTGCCTGCCGTTGCCCCTGGCCTCAAGCATTTTCATGACGATAAAAAGCAGCTCGTCGTAATCGTCTATTTTGGTTCGCTGTTCCGTATTGAGTATATCCTCAACGGCAAGCGGGTTAATGCAAAAACGCCTGCCGATTTCCATCAGCAAATCCGTGTCGGCAAGGCCATCGATATGCAGCCAGAGGATTTTACTGGCGTCTGGATGATCGTCATGGCCGTCCCCGCTTCTTCGCCAGCGTTTAAGATCGCCGTCGCTATCCAGCATTGCAAGCGTATCAAGCGTTTTTTCGCAAAAAGTATCCTTGTCAAACAGAATGGCCCGAAGGTGCGGCATATGGGGGGCCGAACGTCCGACATACACGGGGGTGCCGGGTAACATGCCGCGCTTGTCTGAACGCCGGTTATGAATTTCCTCCCCGCTTTCGGCACCGTCATGCAGAAGTTCCCCGGTCAGCTTGTGGGAAGAATGTAGAACGTCTGTTTCTGCTGTTTGGGGAACTGCTTTGGAATCGAATGCCATATCAGAAATCCTGAAAATCCTATCAAGCCTGCTTGAAATGGAAGGGCGAAGACTTCGTTCATTTTCCTTCATCGCCATGCTTTGGACAATACCTCCGGGGGACAATACCTCCGGGGGGCATTACCTCCGAGGCTTGCTTTTAAGGTTAAACGTCCATCTTCAAATTTTCATCTTCCTTCAAACTTTCATCTTCAATTTTTGATTGAAATGGCCTCAAGTGTTGTATCGATCCACGGCAAAAGCTTTTCTTCAATCAGGCGTTTGCTGTTGCTGAAATATTGCCAGTCAGCCTGCATATTCTGCCACACGTCCTCAGAGTTTTTCGGATCGAAATTGAATTTTTCCTGTAAGGCCCAAACCTCGCTGGTCAGGCAATAATCCAAAATCCCGTTTTCATTGAGCAGTTCCGAGAACTTTTGTCGCTCCTGGTGATAAGCGCTGGCATCGCTTGAGCGGATATTGGGTTTTGTCTTTTCCAGACTGGCTGTTTTCTCCAGAATGGGGCCGAGGGCTTTTAACACGCTATCCGCCTGGCTTGCCGCTGCCATAAAAGCGTTCCTGAGTTTTTGGGCTTCCGCAACTAAACGGGAGGGTTCACACCATTGCGACGCTTCTTTAGGTGGCAATGTTTTATCCAGGGGGGAGGGGGAAAGTTGCCAGAGGATATTGCCCAGCGCGTCATGCTCAAAACCTGGAATGAGCGCACCGCCCGCTGAGGCATTAAATAGCCTGGTTGCAGGCGTATCGCTTTTTTGGCCGCTTTTGGCATGAATGCCTTCTGCCAGTTCCATCAGGTGTTGGCGATAGGCGATATAATCTGGCGGGGAGAGAAGCGTTTCACCGTTTTGTCCCGGTACTTCGGACAGCTTGATGCGCCGTCCAGCCATTTGCTCCGAAGCTTCCAGTGTGGCGAAGCCTTCTTCATCAATGCTCGCTTCAACGCCGCCTGCGTAGTATTGCCTACCGCGAAGCGCCAGATCCTGTCCGACCAGAATCAGGGGGTTACAGCCCATCAGCCGGGCGCACTCAAAGGCGGTAATGGAAACGGTGGCGCCTGAGCCAAAACGTGGGGCAGAGCTTTCATAAACCTTATCAAGCCAGTTTGAAAAGCCGGTGTAGTTGGCAAACGGCAAAATATAACGCGCCTTGGCGGGGGCTTCAAAACAAGCCGGGTCGGCAAAAGCGGAGCAAAGGAAGGTGATGTCTTTCGTCGCCTCTCCCAGGCCGTGTAATTGTTCCTTGGGGCCTAAAAAATCGAGGAAAACGGTAAAATCGGGCGTGATACCGGCGTTCAGAAGTGGCCTGAGCGCGCCGCCAACGGCATACAGGATGCAGGCGTCACGATGGGCCAGGATGGCTGGAATGGCTTCATCGAGGGATGGGCCCGATGAGATGACGAGGGCCGGTTTTTCTTCAAAATAATGGTGAAACTCATGGGAAAGCATGGGGGTTTGGGAAAAATAGCGGATATTGTGAATCAGATGCTCTACCCAGTCGAGATGAAAGGATAGGCCGACACTCATATTTTCCTTTTTTTCTTTGACGAAATCGACCAGCTTTTCCATCAAGGTGGGAATTTTAGCAGCCATCAGGGCCGCATAGCCCTGAGTAACCAGAATATCGATTGCATCGCCCACAAGATAGCGGCTTTTAAGTTGGGCAAACAATTCCATAAGTGTGCTTGCCAGATAAACCCGTTGTGAGGCGAAATGATGACTTAAATCGACATTCTCAAGCACGAAACGCAATAGATCGACATTGGGTTCGTAAATGAAGATGCGGCCCGTGGAGCGTTTGAACGCTTCATCCAGCACGTATCCAAGCCCGATGCCCAATACGATGTGGTTGGATCGAAGGCCGGGATGAAACATGGTGTCGTTATCGCAGAGCGAACGGGCTTCGGCTAATGCGCCCTGTCTTGAATGTAGCAGAATATCCCGAAAGCCCAGCGTATAGTCCGGCGCTTCGGGGCGGCTGGCCTCCGTTTCATAAAACGCCACCTCTGTGCTGGCGGTTGCGTCATTGACTGCCTCATAAGCTGCCTGGCTTCTTCTTTCTTGGGAAAGCGCCAATGCGTTCTGTTTGAAATACATCGTCAGGACACCATAGGATTTTGTTGAATGCTGTTATGTCGGGTTTTTAGCAAATATTCGGCGTAGCCAAAATCTTCAGCCGTATCGATATCCACCGAGCGATTCGCAGGCATTTCAAAGCCGATATAATGGCCCTCTCCAATGTTTTTTCCTGCCAGAACATGCTTGGGCCGTATGATGTAAATGGCGCCATTGGGAAGCAGCAATTTTTCTCCGGGTGTTTCGCAAGCGATGCCCGCCTGCTTCAGGCTTCCGGCTTTATCCATACGGTAGACCCATGACAGTGGTTTGGGCGGGGGCGTTACTGAAATTAATCCGTCAGCCGAAGGGGCGTTGATCATTCGCTGAATGGCCGCGTCCACGTCTCCTGACGTTCTCAGTGGCGAGGTGGGTTGCAGGAGCATGATGAGATCAGGCCGTTGTTGGTTTTCAAAGCGCGATAGAAAATACCGGATGCTTTCCTCGGTGCTGGTTTCGTCCTGGCTAATATGCTCGGGCCGCTCAAACTCGGGAATTGAAATCCCCTGTGTTTTTGCAAGCGCTAGAAGTGCTTCGTCGTCGCTGAAGATCCAGGTTTTTTCAAGAAGACGGCTTTCTTTTGCGGCCTCAAACGTATATTGTGCGAGCGGCTTTTCAAGAAGCGGCAGCAGCGCTTTGCCAGGGAGTCTTTTGGAGCCTTTTCGCGATAACACCAACCCCCAGACCTTTGGGGTTTCATCTTCTTTTGAGCGTTGGTAAGAGGCGGGCAAGGGGAGGAAGGCTCCGGAAAATTCAAAAGAAAAACTAGACGTTTTCAGGCAGGGGTTGCCAGCGGCGGGATAGCGCCGCCTGGTCGCTAAGCTTTTCACGGCTTTCAAGCAGTACCGGGTAAAGTTCTTCGCAAAGGGTTTTTCGGCAGTGGTCAATAAACGCCATCGTTGTGCCGATGTTTTTGGATACCGCGTCCCATTCGGCGGGATTTTTGATCATGGCTTTATTGTAATGGTAAGAGGTGGTGGAGAGGATCATCGAAAGCAGGCTGTCTCCGCTGAGAATATCGCGAAGCTGTTTTTGCAACTGATAGTATTGATCAATATGGCCTTCCCACTGGAAAAAATTATCAATACCGTCCAGGGTTTCCAGTATGCCGTCCATCACCTGTCGGGCCGCTTCGGTTCGTTCAACTAAATCTTCCACGCCTGAAAGAATCGCGCGTGACTGTGCCTGAAGAGTTTCTTCTGAAGGCATAACAAGGTTTTGCAATGGAGCGCTCTTGTCAAAAGGCTCGGGCGAGAGTCGAAAGAGAACCTCTTGAAGCGCCAGCGTTTCAAACCCCTTGATGGCCACACCGCCGATAGAGGCGTTAAACAGTTTGCACGCATGATTTTCGTGCTGGCAAAGTTCAGCGAAGGTTTCAAAATGCTTGCGATACATCTCATAATCTATTGGGGTTCGCAGTGTTTCGCCGTTTTGCCCAACGGTATCCACCATCGGCACTTTGCTGTCGGTATAGTCCTTGGAATCCTGAACGATCAGGTGCCCTTCCTCGATTCGCTGTTCGCTAGTGGTGGCGTTCTCGGCATACTGGCGATCGCCTGAGAAGGCCAGATCCATGCCGATAAGCGTCATGCTGGCGCAGCCAAGGGTAATGGCGGTTTGGACGCCCAGATAGGATACCGTCCCCAGAACATCGACTGGCGCTGTTTCCCGCTTGAGCAGTTTATCCACCCAGGGCACCACCGGAAACTTTGATAAATTAACGCTGAAACGTCCGGCGCTGGGGATTAAAAACGTGCAGGCGGCGGCATAGGGCCCTAGGATGAAACGGGTGTTTTTCAAGTCGGTTTCAAGCCCGCTCAGTTGCTCATCGGGGCCCTCATAGTCGATGGCCAGGATGAAGTCGGGTTGAACGCCTTTGGCCAGCAAGCTTCGAACGGCCCGAGTGGTGGCGATAACCACCAGCCTGTCCTGGTTATCGGCAAGTGTCTCAATGGCCGCGTCAAGCGATGGGCCACCACCGACGACGATGGCGTGTTTTCCCTGGAAGCGTCCTTCAAGATTTTCAAAAGGAAGGCAGGCTGGCCAATAGGGCAGGTTGCCAACGAAATGGCGAAGCCAGGCGGGAGAAAGAAGCAAGCCGATTTTGAGGGAGTCCTGCTGGAGCTTGATAATTTCAGTGATTTTCGCCAGGATGCCCGTGATATCTTCATGCGCCAGGTGCGCATAGCTGGGCAGCGTGGTGAAATCGATTTCCGTTTTCTGCCACACGTAGTGGGCGGCAATCAATTGCTCCAGTTCAAAGCGGTTGTCGGTAATGATAATGTTGCGCTTTGAAAAATAGGGCGTTAAATCGACGTTTTCCATCACGAAGCGCAAAAGCGGCAAAAAAGGCTCGTAGACAAGAATAAGACTTTCCGGGAAGTCCTGGGTTTTATGGGTAATTTCAGCCAAAGGATAACCAAGTCCAAGGCCCAGCAATAAGTGCATCCCTTTGGCTGCGGGGCGGCAATGCTCTTTGACCAGTTGCTGGGCTTCCTGAATCGCCCCGTTTGCATCGTGGAGGGAGGTTTCCCTGAAAATGAGGGTCAGGCCGCCATCGGCGGTTTCATATACTTCCGGCTCGCTCAGTGCCACGGTATTTTGGATACGCGAAAGCAACGGCGCATTCGCCGCGTTCAACGCCATCGCCTGGCAATTGCGCTCAAAAAAATCGCTCAATGTCCCACACCTGTCTTAAGTAAGAACCAGAACAGCCTGCCATTGGGGGTTATAAGGGCTGCAACCCCTATTTTAATGCCCCATCAGGCTGCCAACATCCTTTAAACACCTGAAGCCTCAGAGGCTCCCTAATAGCTCTCTTAGCGACAGAGAGTTTTGGCTGGCATCGGCCATAATTTTAACGGTGACCTGCTGATTTTTTGCCTCTGCTTCGCCCAGCACCAGAATTTTGGGCGCTCCGGATTTTGCGGCGGTTTCAAACTGCTTGCCGAAATTCTTGCCGCTTAAATTAACTTCAACCGCCAAATTCTTAGCGCGCAATAATTTGGCGACTTTAAACGCATACTCGGGCTGATCACTGACGATATAATAATCAAGCCCGGCATTTTCAAGGTCGCCAAGAAGACTGACCAGGCGCTCCATGCCGAGCGCCCATCCCACGGCAGGCGTGGCCGGGCCGCCAAGCTGTTCCACCAGGTTGTTATAGCGCCCGCCGCCACAAACGGCGTTTTGCGCGCCCAAATGCGTTGAAGTGATTTCAAACACCGTTTTGGTGTAATAATCCAATCCGCGCACCAGGCGGTAATTCCGTTTGAACGGAATTTCAAGGGCGCTTAGAATATCGCTTAATTTCGCAAAATGAGCCTGGCACTCGTCGGAGGTAAAGTCTTTTTCCAGAAACGATTTGATTTCCGGCAAATCATAAATTTCTTTATCGGCGGGTATCTTACAATCCAGCATCCGAAGCGGGTTGCTGTGAAAACGGTTCTGGCAATCCTGGCAAAGTTTCGCTAAATAAGGCGTGACAAGCGTCTGAAAGCCCTGCTTGAAAACCTCTCGGCACTGGGCGGTGCCGATATTATTCACTTCAAGCGCTAAATTGGGCAGTTCAAGGCTTCCAAAAAAATCCATGGCCAGGCTGATTGCCTCGGCGTCGGCTTCAGGCGTATCCAACCCGAAAAGCTCCAGGCCCATCTGGTGAAACTGCCGCTGTCTGCCCGCCTGGGGGCGTTCGTAGCGAAACATCGGCCCCATATAATAAAGTTTCACCGGCTTTGGCCAGCGGCTCATGCCCTGTTCGACGTAACTCCTGACCACGCCTGCAGTGCCCTCGGGGCGAAGCGTCAGGCTGCGCTCGCCTTTTTCAAACGTGTACATTTCCTTGTTGACGATGTCGGTTGTTTCACCCACGCCACGCTTGAAAAGCTCGGTGTATTCAAAGGCAGGGGTTCGGATTTCCTGGTAGTGGGCTTGTCGCATGATTTTGCGGAAGCAACTTTCCACGGCTTGCCAGCGACTGGCGTCTTTGCCAAAAATATCCTGGGTGCCTTTGGGACGTTGTATCTTTTCCATAGAATATTCCCTTGATAATTACGTCACTCCCGCTTTCGCCGGAATGACGGGATATATTAATGACGGGACATATTAAACCGGTTGCGCCAGGTTCAGGGCTTCCAACTGCAGGTTGATCAATTGCGAAATGCCGCCGTGGGCCAAGTCCACCAGTTTATCCAGCGATTGCCGCGTAAAGGGCATGCGTTCGCTGGAAGCTTGCAGTTCGATGATCTCGCCCTTGGCGTTCATAATGACATTGGCGTCCACATCCGCCGTGGAATCTTCCTCGTAGTTTAAATCCAGCAATTCGTTCCCTTGGACAATGCCTACGCTGACGGCTGCGATGGGGGAGAGGATGGGGAGGTCTTCGCCCATCAGGCCTTCGTTTTGAAGATGCTTCATGGCATCGACCAGGGCGACAAAGCCGCCGGTAATGGCCGCAACACGCGTGCCGCCATCGGCCTGCAAGACATCGGCGTCAATGGTGAAGGTGCGGTTGCCCAGTTTCTCCATTGCCACGCTGGCTCTGAGGCAACGCCCGATCAGGCGCTGGATTTCGTTGGTGCGTCCGCCGATTTTTTGCCGCTCGCGCTGCGTGCGCTGCTGGGTGGCGGCAGGCAACATGGAATATTCCGCCGTGACCCAGCCGTGGGTTTCAAGGCCCAGTTGATGAATATGGCGCGGGACGCGCTCCTCGATGGAGGCGGTGACCAGGACGCGAGTATCGCCGAAAGCGACCAGAACCGAGCCCGGCGCGTGCTTGGTGTAGTTTCGGATAATCTCGATCGGGCGCAATTCGTGCGGCGCGCGATTGTCCGGACGGGTGAAATCGGTTTGCTCTAAGTCTGGCATGGCGGGGGCTCTCTCTTACTCTTGTATGTGGTTTGATGCGCTGGCCGCAACCAGTCCATTAAAGCAGGAAGTCACTTTAGGATAAAGCCTGTGGAGCGAATCATTAAAGAAAGCCTGGAAAAGAAAGCCTGGAAAAGAAAGCCTGGATTACTAATAGGCTATCAGGGCAGGTAATTTTTAAGGGCAAGTGCCGTCGTTTCAGGGAAGTCGCTCAGGAAATCCGGGTGTTGCCTGAATTTTTCTTGTGATGAAGCCAGCGATTCGGCGATAACTTCCAGTTGCCCGCTGCGTGTCGTCACACCTTGTGTGTAGTCGTTGCCGGAATCAGCGCCTTGAATATAATAGGCGTAAGCTTTTCTTTTTTCATCCGTTAACTTTGCAACATCGCGGGCATGCGCTTCTTGAATTTCTTTTGGAACCGGCAGGCCCGATCCGGCAATTCTTCTATGAAGTCCGTGACCGCTCTCATGGGTCAGGTATTGCTGGATCACGTCGTAAGAATGGGGTTGCATTTCATGCTGATCCGTCAAAAAGCTCCAATATTTTTCATGGGTTGCTATTGTTGCAACATTGGTTTCAGGGTTATAGTGACCGGGGTATGAGATGCCTGTGTTTGATCCGGGGTGTAGGGCATCGATATGATGCGTTACGTCATATTTAATACCAGACGATAGTAAGCCTTGTTGATAGCCGTCGCTTAATCCATCCCACCACTCCTGAATGATACGCGTAATACCAGGATCATCAATTGCAGGATCAATACTGACCTGAATGCTCTTGTTGCCGTCTCCCAAATGCATCACACTTGTTGGTGTTTCTGAAGCAACATGCGCTTTATTGCCAGCAAAAAAGGTATCCGTGTGACCTTGGACAATTTCCGCTTGGGCCTGTCTAAGACCGACCGTTAAAGCGTCTGGGGTATTATCAGCCGCCTTGCCAATGCTGCCAGCAAACGACGGTGCCATAGCCTCAGTAATTCCACTTGCCATCTTGCCGAAATATCCCCTTAGCTGAGTTTCTACTATCTACTAAAGGTATAAACGTATCTCAGTGTGACTTTGGTGCTACCGAGAGTTCAGTTCAAGTAAATCTGATAAATATACGCTTTATTGAATCAATACAAAACCGGGACGACGAAATGATCCGGGGTTAGCGTGATGCTGGCGCTGACGCTTTTATCGGCGTCCGGGCTGCTGACGCTCACCTCAAGCTCGCTTGGCCACTGCCCCTTGTGGGTATTTGTGAACTTCAACAATTCAAAGCGCATCACGTCTTCCAGATAGTCTTCCCCTGCCGCCAGGGCGTCAATCGTAATGGTTTTCTTACTCAGCGTTCGCCAGCGGGCGCTTTTCTTTAAGTACCCGTAATCCACCAGCAGGGTTTTGGGGTCGACCAGTAAATTCGACACTTTGGCCCGAACGGTTACATTCAGTTTCATATCAAGCTTGGCCTGCGAGGACTCGTTGAACAAATGCGCCTTGGCCGTAATGACGTTAGGCGCAGGGCCCCCGTGATAGCGCCATTTGTCCAGTTCCTTTTCAACGCTGGATTCGGCGTAGGCCTCGTCGGCGAACGCTTCGGCCACATCCGGCGGAAGTTGCCCCCGCGTTTTGGCCTGGTAAGCCGATTTTTTCTCCACGAAACGAACTTCTTCGTCGGTTTTGTAGTAAAACGTCACATGCTCAAGCGTCACCGCGCCTGATTTTGTGACCCCCGCGTCCAGTTTCAGGTTTCTATTATTGTCCGATTCATCCGTCGGCATTGGATGCGCCGGGTCATGCACCTCGTTTATTTGCGGTGGCGCCTCGTAAAACCCATCACAAAAAGCGATTGGCCCAAAGGCCATAGGTGGCAAGAGCCACAGCATTAAAAGAAGCAGGTGGGGACAAACTCTGAAAAATTGGGGCAATATCAAATGAAAGTGGCGCATGGCTTTATTATAAGGGCTTTTATTCAAAGTCGTTTCGCATGTTTTTACCAATAGCGATGCATCAGCGAATACAGAATGCCAAAAAAGCCCGAAACGAAAACGCTGCCGATGAAGCGATAACGCAGGGCGATTTTATTCTGGAGGATGTAATTCAGGCAGACCGAAAGCGGGGCGTTGATCACAAAGGCCTTTGCGCCCAGGAGCAGGCAGTAGGCCATTAGCGCCGCAAGGCCCAGCTTTATTTTTGCCGGATGGGTGGCCAGTTCCAGCACCAGCATATGCCGCGCTATCCAGAGCGGGTTAAAGTAAAGCGTGCTGCAGATACCCTTGAAAATTGGCTTCAGCCGATACGAGCCAGAGTGTGGCAAGCGCTCATCACTGTTTGGGCAGTGGGCCATCACCCCACCAAGCCAGGGTCTTTTGCTTAAAGCTGCTTCATCCAGTCTGAAATTTTCAATCCAGGAAAACCATCGCGGGATTTCCACCCGGTAAACGCTAATGCCCACCAGAGAAAGCACAACAAGACGCCATGGGTAAAATTCACCCACAATCAGTTGCGCCACAAAGTCGGCGGCCGAATATAAAATCAGGGCGACGAAAAAATTCTGGCGCCACAGGCGACGTTGTTGCGGATCTGGCGCAGGCATTTTCAAAATTTCGGCTTTAGCGCCGCCCTGTCATCTTTGTTCCTGAACCTGAATCAGGTGCCAGCCGAATTGTGTCTGGACAGGTTCGGACACATCGCCCACCGGCAGGTTGAAGGCCGCCTGCTCAAAAGGAGCCACCATCTGGCCACGGCCAAAGAAGCCAAGATCACCGCCTTGAGCTTTGGACGGACATTTGCTGACAGATTTTGCGACATCGCCAAATGTTTTTCCATCCAGAATTTCCTGGCGACACTTGTCGGCTTCTTCCTTGGTATCCACCAGTAAGTGGCTGGCGCGCACTTCATTCACGGTCGCTTGGGTCATGGGGAATATCCTTTCATATTGATAGAAAATTTTGCTGCTTGAAAAGTGGATTGATAATAACACAGCCAATGAGGTCATTTCCGCAAAAGCGGCAATCACAAAAGCTTAAGCCTTACGGGTGCGCGCCTTGATATTGACGAACTCCACAAACAACGCAAACGTGAGCGAGAAGTAGATATACCCCTTGGGAATCGTGTAGTGGAAGGCTTCGGCCACCAGCATCGTCCCGATCATCAGCAAAAAGCCCAGGGCGAGGATTTTAATGGAAGGATGGCGATCGATGAATTCACCGATTTTACCGGCGGCAAGCAACATAATCACCATACTGATGACGACGGCCACCATCATGATGGCGATTTCATCCACCAGGCCGACGGCGGTGATGATTGAATCCAGCGAGAAAACCATATCGATTAGAACGATTTGAAAAATGACGCTTCCAAGCGAATTGGCGGCCTGCGCCACCGCGTTTTCCGCATGTTGCGGCGCTTCGACTTTTTCGTAAATCTCATGGGCGCTTTTGGCAATTAAAAACAATCCGCCCGCCAAAAGCACCAGGTCTTTGCCGGAGGGGTGAAGATCAACCAAATTAAGCAGATTCAAACTGAACAGCGGCTTGGTCAGTTGGGTCAGCCAGGCGATACCGCATAAGAGAATAATCCGCGTGACCAGGGCAACCGTCAGGCCTAGCGAGCGGGCCTTGGGGCGTTGGTTTGCAGGCAGCTTGCCCGCCAGGATTGAAATGAAAATAATATTGTCGATGCCCAGCACGATCTCAAGCAACGTCAGGCTTAAGAGGCTGATATAGGTTTCAGGCAGCAAAAAAAGCTGGAATATCTCAGACAT
>JAYKHP010000005.1:0-92476 GCA_035285165.1 Vampirovibrionales bacterium
TGATTACCTGCTCTTCTGTAAATCGGCTTGTTTTCATCTTCAAGGATTCCTTTCATCTGCATGAAATAACAAAATCCTCTACTTTTAAATGGTCCCCTACACTGGGCTCAGATCACTGTCTAACGGCGGTTTGTAAACTCCCGGCTGCCCCGCAAGGGGTGGCTTTTTTATTGGGTCAGCAAAACCGTGGAGACATGCCGCCAATGCGACAGTTAATAACCTTTGCCTTACTAAGTAGTTTGATTCTTTATTTCCCTGCCCGCTCCTGGGCCGCTGAGAAGCAGATAAACGTGCCGGGCATGACCAGTGTTCCGATCATGCTTAAACAGCCCGTATACGGGAACAGCCTCCAGGCTGGCGACCGGATTCCGGTAGCCGTTGGCGAGAACATCCAAATTGATGGCGTTCAGATTTTTAAAAAGGGCGATCCAGGTTATCTGCTGGTTGATCGAAGTACCCATACCAAAGCGTTTGGACGCGGTGGCGCCTTAGATATTCGCTCCGGCATGGTGCGAGATGTCAAAGGGACAGAACACCCGATCCAATTCACCCAACACAGCAAGGGGGCTAATGACGGGTCAGCAGTTGTTCTGCCTGTTATTTCCCTCTTCGTTTTATGGCCATTAGCGCTGTTTGCCTTTAGAAACGGTAGAGAAGCAAGCATACCAGCTGGCTCGGTTATTCCTGGCGTGACGACAGGTTCATTTACGCTAGCTTATGATGGCGATGAAAAATCGCCCGAACTAGAATCACAGGTACCAACTCAAACAAGCGGTAAAAATAGAGCCAGGAATAGCGGACAAACCCATCGCCCCTAAAACTTCAAAAGACAACGCCGTTCCCACCGATTTGCAAAAGTGCATCAATGAATAAGGAAAACGTATCATGCATCGCCTTTTAATCGGGCTAATTTTAATGCTCAGCTTGAGTGCCGTATCTATTGCCGAAGCTAGAATCCGGCCTTATGAACTGATTGTGCCTAAAGAAAATCAACATAAAATCGTGCCAGCCATTCATAACGTCATGAAGGATCAGGATTTTGAACTTGTGCAAGAGGTTTGCACTTTAGATAACTGCTCAAGCGGTGTAGGCATCAGCTTTGTTCGCTATACACAAAAACCTTGCGGATTCTGCTTTTACCCATTTAAGGCCCTATATTTTAACTTGCATGAGGACGCTCAGAATACAAAGTTGGTCATAAAAATGTATCAGGACTTTGACGGAAAACATATCGATTTTACAGGTGGGCTTTTATACAACAAATTCCTAACAGAATTGCTAAAAGGGATCCATGAAAAGACCGGTGGACAGATGATGCTTGAGAAAGATAAGAAGGAAATCGAAGGAAAAAATCATGACTGAATTAACGCCAGAAGAAAAGGAAAAAATATATTTGGAAGAAAAAGCGAGGCGTGAAGCCCAACAAAAACTTGAACAAGAAGAAAAAGACCAGCAGGCAAGGAAAAAGACAGCAAAAGCTAATGAAAAATCAAAAGGATGCTTGTTTTTAATTCTCGGCCTAATTGCCTTACCTATCATCGCCAATGTTTTTAACTTAATTTTTCAATTCATTTACACTTTCTGGATTCCGATATTGTTCGTTGGTATGCTGGCAATTGCCCTGCGAGTTTTAGGGACTTCTAAAAAGGTAATAGTCGGATCGTCGCTGGCCATGTTAGTCCTGGCTGTTATCGGCACCGCTTTTGTTACCCAGCTGATGCAAAAAGCTCAACATGAAAAAGAACAAAATGAAAAGAACGAAAAAATAGCTGCCGTAAAAGCAAACCCGGCGATCGAAGCGCATATTAAGAAAGCAAATGCTTTGCTGAAAAAGGTCAATATTAACAGCAAGAACTTTGCATTCCAGCGAAAATTGCTTGCCGAGGCCAGGGCAGAATCCGACAAAGTTCCAGCGGACTTGAGGGCATATACCGAAAGTCAGTCGATTCAGAATAGGGCGGCTGCGTTGGAAAACAGTATAGGCAGTGCCGAAACTGCCTATAAAAAAGCGCATCCCAGCGCCGCCGAGAGGATTGCCGCAGCAGTAATCCGGCAGCAATACGCATCCAAGTTTGAATCAATGCTTCTTGAAAAGGGCATCGATGCCGCCGTCACGACTAGCGGCAGAGATAGGACTACCATAACCGTGAAGTATGTGCTTATGAACCGCCCTCTGGTTTACAGCATTTGGAATAATCAGGATGGCATTGCGGGATTAAAGGCCGTTGGCTTTAAAAAGCTGATTACAACGGATGGGTACTCAAACTCTTGGTCGCTGGACCTTTAAATTACCCTATCCGTAATGCATTTTGTCCGAAAGCATGTGGCGGTGGTATTTGTACCGCAGGCCCTCCAGAACTTGCAACGAAGCAACCCATCATGCGGTTGGTAGCAAAGGCGGTTTCTCTTGAGTTTAGCCTTACAGGTGAATTCGCCACGTTCATCTCAACCTCGACAACCACTAATGGGAACTGTAAATTCCAAGATTCTGATATCGGGGGATACGCTGCCTGGGCCTCTTCGAAACTGTCCAAAGGATTGAACTCAACCTTCAACATATCACCGTTTGGATATGAAATCTTTACTTTTCGAGCCAAAGGCGGAGCTTCAATATCGGCTTCATTACCGGTACTAACCCATTCGTTGTCTAAAATTTCCGCACGAGCCTCTCCGGAAGTCGTGAGCATGTGGACATTCAAAAGCAGGTACCCGTCGTCATCTCGCGTAAACCAGACAACAGGCTGGTTACCGCTTTGGATTGCAATTTGGTTTCGGTAGAACCAGTTGCTACCCACCAGCAATAGAATTTCATTACGCCTCCATTTGAACTTCCAGCGCGTATTCTCGGCGTTCTGTCGCCCGTTGGCCTTCATTTCACGGCATTGCTGCCGGGTATAAGCGTCGGCTTCACCGTGGTGGGTGGCACATAAAGCAATCATCCCACTCGGATTATGATGCTCCAGTTCTCGCCAGGGCGGGTCAAAGTGATGAAATTCGAGTAAGGGGCAGCCGCATCCCTCAACAGGACACCCGAAGCCAACCTCAGCACGAAGTTCATGTCTAACGCTTGCCGGTGGCGTTCTATTCATCGAATCCACGCTCATAGGGCGTGTGGTGCCATCGGTTATTGCCTATTGGCCCACAAGTGGCCCACGCCTCGTCTGTCATAACCGTCACTTTCCCCGAAACCCGCTCAGTAAGTGGTGGGCAGTACTGGATTCGAACCAGTGACCTCCACAATGTCAATGTGATGCGCTACCAACTGCGCCAACTGCCCACATGTGGAACTTACCTTGTGTCCCTCCAGTGTATGTGCTGAATTCTAAAGATCAACCGCGCAAAAATGATTTTTGAATTATTAAATTATATAAACACACAAAATGTGGTATTTCCCCCCCCCCCTCGGCAAGGGGATGTCCCTTGTTGGGGTGATCCCAAACGGTTATGTCCCCGGTACAATCTTATGCAGGGATTTTCTCCCAGTAGGCTTTTCGATTGACAAGATGTGCCAAAACAAACAGCTTTCCGTGCGTTTTCCCTTTAGTAAACGAGAGTGCTTATACCCAATTTGCCCTATGCGGCCCATACCCTCCCATCTCCTACTGATCATCAGGTGAACATCACATCGCTTGAATGACAGCCTTATCCACTCTGCGCAACGTCTTATTAAAGCCCCTAATCTAAAGATGGTTCGTTACCTTTATGCCCGATACGCCAACAACAGCACCTGACTCCAAAACCGCTCAGGTTTCCATGTTCATCAAATACCGTGGACTTTTTCTTAAGTACAAAGTCCCGTTTACGCTTGGCATTTTGGCTCTCTTGGCCACTAATGCCGCTGGCGCCATGATTCCAGACCTGATTCAGCAGGCGATTGATTTGCTGGATATCACCAAGCGCCAAGGGATTGAAGCCCTCAGCGACTCTCAAACCCAACAAGCTTTTGAAGCGCTTTTGTTTCAGATGCTCGGACTTTCGGTTCTGGTTTTTGCCGCAAGGCTCCTGTCCCGTTACTGGATTATCGGCGCTGGCCAACGCCTGGAATATGACCTCAGGAACCGGGTCTACCAGCATATCTTGAAAATGCCCAACAGCTTTTTCTCCGCGAACCCCTCAGGCGAGCTGATGAGCCGGATGACCAACGACGTTGAATCCCTGCGCATGATGATAGGCGGCGGCCTGATGCTTGGTTTCAACACGTTTTTTGTCTATTGCACCACCCTGCCAATGATGATCCGCATCAGCCCTATGCTCACCCTGCTCACCTTCATACTCTACCCCTTTGGCATCTGGGCGCTCAGTAAAATCAGCAGCCGGGTAAAAGCGCTTTATTATCAGGTACAGGACGTTTTAGGACAAATCAGTACGGTTGTGCAAGAAAACTTCACGGGCATTGCCGTTATCCAAGCCTATGCCAAGGAAACCGTTGAAAACACCCGCATGCAAAACGAGTCCAGGCGCTATTTAAAAGTGTACCAGCAACTTATCCACAAACGGGTCATCCTGATGATGATCTTCGTTATGTTAGGCGGCCTCAGTTACCTGGCCGTTCTCAGTTTCGGCGGCTGGCAGGTCATTGACCAAAAAATAACGCTCGGCGGTTTTATCGCCTTTACCCTCTTTCTAGAGCGTATCGCCTGGCCCACCGCTTCAATGGGTTGGACTATTTCCACCGTTCAGCAAGGGGCTGCCGCATTAAAACGCGTGGATGACATTCTCTCCCAAGAATCCACCATCACATCGCCGGATAATCCAGAGCCTTTGCCCCAGCCTGTCAAAGGAGATTTAAACATCCGGGATTTATCCTTCACATACCTCAACCCATATGCTAAAAAGACACCGGTAAATAATGGCGATGAGAATCAAGAAGAAGAGGATGTCCTTTACGCGCTGAAAAACATCACGCTGCATCTTCCCGCCGGCCAAACGGTGGCCATTGTCGGGCCTATCGGCGCGGGGAAATCAACCTTGTTGCGTCTCCTGCCAAGGCTGCTGGAAACTCCGGACAATACTGTTTTTATTGATAGTGTAGACATTACCCGTCTTTCGCTTGAAGCTTTGCGAAAAACCATCGCCTTAATGCCCCAGCAAAGTTATTTATTTTCCAACACCATTGCCAATAATATCGTTCTGGCAAAGCCCGAGGAATTTGTCAACCTTCGGGAAAGCCACGTGATTCCCGCAACCAAAGCCGCGAGCGTTCATCCTGAAATTCAGGCGATGATGCACCAATACGAAACGACGGTTGGCGAGCGAGGCGTGATGCTCTCAGGCGGACAACGCCAGCGCGTAAGCCTGGCGCGAACGATTTTGCAATCCCAACTGCTTGAAGCACCCGTTCTGATTCTAGATGACCCTTTCTCCCAGGTGGATGCCGGAACTGAAGAGCGTATCATCGACGCGCTGGAAAGCCGGAAGCTTTTTGAAAATAAAACCACCCTCTTTGCCACTCATCGAATGTCAATGGTGCAAAAAGCCGATTGGGTCATTTTGATGAACCATGGCGAAATTGTGGCAACCGGAAGTCATCAGGATTTGCTGGCAAGCCAACCGTTGTATCAGCAGCTTCATCGACAGGATGAATTGCGAAAGCAAACCGACGTTATCTTGCCAAGCGATGATGAGGCAATCAATCATGTCTGACGCCACCGAATTTTCCTCAAGCCAGAACCCGGAAAAGCCACCAGAAACGGAAGCCCCAAATTCCCCGACCAACCCTGGCCATCCGCTTTCAAAAAAAGGCGAGCGGGTGCCGAGCGTTTATGGCGAATCCAGTAACGAGCAATCGCCCCTAAGCCCAAAATGGATATCCCAAAATAAACTTATGACTGAGCATGAAAAAAACCCATTACAACCTTCAGCAGATGAGTCTCAAGAGCATTCCGCGGAGGCTGCAACGCCTGATCAACCTTCAGCAGAAGCCGTTAGAGAACCCTTAACGACGCATCTGCAGGAAACCCATGGCCATAAAGACCACTCAGGACTTGGCGACTGGGTTCTGCTTAAAAAGCTCTGGCCATTTATGAGGCCTCATTGGGTGGGGCTTGTCGTTTCGTTTTTGTTACTGCCTCTGGTAACGCTGAGCCAGATGGTTCAACCTTTTATTGTTCGCCAGGCGATTGATCAGCATCTGCCCCACGCCGGTAAAAGCGGCAATCTTGACGGACTCATGATCTCATGCGCCATTTTTCTGGGTGTCCTGACTGTTCATTATATTGTCCGTTACCAACAAATGCAGATAGCGCAAAACACTGGTCAGTTGATTATCCAGGATATCCGAATCGCCTTGTACAAACATCTTCAAGGCCTATCCATGCGGTTTTTCCATCGCAATCCGGTTGGAAAAATCATGAGCCGGGTCACCTCCGATGTTGAAAACCTGAGCGAAATGCTCTCTTCTGGGGGCTTGGCCATCCTGCAAGATGTGGCGATTATCATCGGCGGCATTATCGGCATGTTGATTATGAGCTGGCAATTGGCACTGGTGGCGATGGGTATGTTGGCCGTAAATATCGTGGTCATGGAATTTTTCAGAATAAAAACCCGAAAAGCCTATGATGATATTCGGATGAAGCTGCCCGCGATTAACGCGTTTTTGAATGAAAACATCGTGGGCATGGAACTGATTCAGCTTTATCAGCGCGAAGAAAAAAACATGGCCGAATTTGAAGCCCTAAACAAAAGCTACTACCAAAGCCGCCTGGCATCAGTCATATACAGCCTTTCTTTCAATTCAGTGGTTGAACTCCTGACGATTATTACCCAGGTATTAGTGCTATGGTTTGCGGGACACTGGATTTTACAGGATCAAATGAGCTTCGGCCTTTTGGCGGCGTTTTTCCTGTTGGTGACAATGGCGTTTGAACCCATTGAAAATGTCAGTGAGAAAATGACCATTCTGCAATCGGGGCTTGCCTCAATTGATAAAGTCATCGGGCTTTTCCAGCAAGAGCCCGAGATCGTTAGCCCGGCAAAGCCAAGACCGCTACCTTCACCCTTAAAAGGTGAAATTGTCTTTGACGAGGTCACGTTTGGTTATCATGCGGACGCACCCGTTATTCGCCAGATGGACTTTACCGCCAATCCCGGAAAGACACTGGCGCTAGTTGGGCCCTCTGGCGCCGGGAAAACCACGCTGATTAAGCTTTTAATGCGTTTTTACGATATCAACCAGGGCAGCATTCGCTTGGATGGGGTTGATATTCGAACGCTTGACTTAACGCAATTACGACAAAACCTGGTCAGCATCCAGCAAGATGATATTTTGTTTTCCCGCTCGGTGGCTGAAAATATCACATTGACACCCGGTACGTTTTCCCAAAGAAGCACCGAGGAGCAAAAGCGCATTATCGATGCGGTCAGGGAAGTCAACGCCTTATCGATGGTAAACCGTCTGCCTGGTGAATTTGACGAACTTTTACTGGAGCGTGGCAAAAATCTTTCGGTGGGAGAGCGCCAGTTAATTCTTTTTGCCCGGGCAATTTATCATAATCCCAGCATTTTAATTCTGGACGAGGCCACATCCGCCGTTGACCCTAGAACTGAAGGATTGGTGCAGGAAGCGCTGGAGCGCATCACCAGAGGGAGAACCGTCATTGTCATTGCCCACCGGCTCAGTACCATTGAGCGGGCCGATCAAATCCTGTTTATCGAACAGGGGCAACTGATGGAAGCAGGCTCTCACTTTGAGTTGATTCGGCACAATGGCCGCTATGCCGAATTTTACCGCTACCAGCAATCCGAGCAAAAAACTCCACAGCATCACCTGGCCTCTTAAGAGGCCTTGCCTGAAGCGTCTTGATCACATAGACTATGATCACGTAGTAATGATTACTATTGATTACTTAAGAATAGGTGCTTAATTGGAATACGCGCTTATTCAGATTAAGCAGCGACAGGGGAATTTTATGTCATCAGGCACCTCGGCATCAAAACAGGGCGATACGATCGGAAATTCCGCCCAAAATTCCGGCAAACAGGTTTTTGCAACCCCGGACGGCACCGCCCGTTTTGCGAAAAGAGCAACAGAAGAGCGCCAAGTATCTGAAAGCCACTTCAGACAAGCGCCTCCTGATTTAACTCTTTCCAGTTTGGGAATGGGCAGCTACCTGGGCGATATGAGCAGCAAGGACGATCAGCTCATGCACGATGCCGTGATTGCCTCCATCACCAGTGGAACCATTAACGTTATTGATACGGCCATTAATTATCGGGCGCAAAAATCCGAACGCAGCATCGGCAGGGCGCTTAGAAGCCTCTTCTCTGAATATGGCGTCTTGCGCGACGAGCTTTTTATCGCAAGTAAAAACGGCTTTATCACCCCTGACGGTGATTCCCCAGACAGTTTCTCCGGCGAGGGTTTTCGTGCGTATTTCAAACGTGAATTTTTGGATACGGGTCTTGTCAATCGAACGGATATTGCAGGCGGCATGCACTGTATGAGTCCAGATTATCTATCCCACCAGCTTGATCGCAGCTTGCAGAATTTGGAACTTGAATGCCTGGATTTAATCTATCTGCACAATGCGGCCGAATCACAAATTCCCGAGGTGGGAAAAGAAGTTTTCTTAAGCCGCCTGGAAAAAGCGTTTGATTTTTATGAAACCGCGCGCAGGAAAAACAAGATTCGCTATTACGGGCTTGCCACGTGGGATTGTTTCCGGTGCGAAAAAACCGCAGAAAGTTACCTGAGCCTGGCTGAGGTCATCGCGATTGCAGAGCAGGCGGGCGGAAAAAACCATGGGTTTCGCTTTATTCAGCTTCCTTTTAATTTAGGGATGAACGAAGCGCTCACCCTAAACTCACAACCGGTTCTTGAGGGTAACGTCAGCATTCTGGAAGCCGCCGCCGCTTTCGGCATTGGTGTTTTCTCAAGCGTTCCCCTATTGCAGGGCCAGCTTCTTTCCCAGCGCTTACCGGAATTTGAGGGAACCAGCACCCCGGCCCAGGCATGCCTACAATTTGTCCGATCGATTCCGGGTGTTCTGGCTCCCCTGGTGGGCCATAAACAGCCAAGCCATGTGCAGGACAATCTCAAGCTGGCGCAGATTCCCCCGGCCGAATTTGAAAGCATGCAAGAAGAGCTGAAGAACTACGTGTAGATTACTCCTACACTCTCTAAACCCCATCAAAAAACCGACACCCTTATTTAAGAAAGCGTGTCGGTTTTTATTTTCAGAAAAAAAATGCTTTGGTTTTGACCTAGTTCAAATGCTTGTTCAGCACCTCGGTCAAGGTCGATTTCTTATGATTACCCACCAACTGATCAACCGGCTCGCCGTTCTTGAAAACGATCAGAGTCGGAATACCGCTGATGCGATAATTTTGGGCGGTTTCCAAATTATCATCAGTGTTGACCTTAACGACTTTCACCTTGCCGTCGTATTCGCCCGCAAGCTCCTCGATAATGGGGGCCAACGCTTTACAGGGGCCGCACCAGGGCGCCCAAAAATCAACCAAAACAGGGGTGGACGCCTGTTTCACTTCCTGATCAAATTGGGCATCGGTCACTTCAAGCACTGTTCCCATTTCCATTTGCTCCTTTTTTATTTCTCAAAAGTACCGGGCAGAAAAACATCCAGCCACTTGGGATGAGGGGAGGATTCTCATCAAACAACAAGCATTTCAGACAGTTTCGCCAATCTTCATCAAGATAATGGCTCAAATCTAGCCAATCGATAGCAGGTATAGATGTTTGTATCTGAATTTGGCTTATTCTATCATAGAGAAGCTGGTCGTCAGACTAGTCTTAAGATTTAATTCCAAATCCCCCACCGCAAACGACACCCCGTCTATTCTGATGCACGCCCCCTGCAAGCCCTTTACCGAATCCTGTCCTCCGCCACCTAAGCCAGCCAGTTTCCTAAGAATAAGCAAAGGCCTTTTGTCCATGACTTCCTCTCAAGCGACTATGCCCTCAGCCGCTTTTCGCCAAGGTGTTTCTCCTTCGCAGTGGTTTCTGCCCAACTTGCTGGATCGCTATATCTTTAAGCAACTGCTGGATTATTTCATGTTGGGCGTCGTGGTCTTCAGTCTGGTGGCCTTTTTCTCAGACACGCTTTTTGACTTTATTAATGATGTTCAAAAATACGGTATTTCACCGGCAACCCTTTTAACCATTATCGGCCTTCAACTGCCCCGCTCCGTTTCACTGGTTATTCCGGCAAGCTGTTTCCTGGCCGTCCTGATTGTTTATAACGTTTTAAATAACAACTTTGAGTTGATTGCCGTTCGAATGAACGGCATCAGCCTGACACGGCTGATGCGCCCTGCCATTCTCCTGGGCGTTCTCTCCACCATTGGCACGTATCTCATTAACGACTATGTCGTGCCCTATTGTAACTACCAGACCGAGCAATTGAAGCAGGCCGCCATTGACAGCGGGAATCTGCCTTTTGGGCAACAAAGCTTCCTGTTCAAAGCCTATGATGACAACCACAACCTGAACCAGTTGATATATGTGGGCGGTTTTAAAGGTAGCAAACTTGGGGACAGCACCATTCTGGATATGACCCACCGCAAGGCGGACAAGCTTAAAACAATGAAAATTGTCCAGGCCAAATCAGGCACCTATAACCCACAAGAGGGCTGGCTGTTTGAACATGCCAATATCTACCTGGTGTCCACCAATGCCAATAATTCTTCGGCGGGGCATTCGGATACGTTTCACGTGGAACAGTTGATTTCAAACAAGGAAGACCGCAAAGAGCAAAAAGAGCGCGAAGAGGATCGCGAAGCTGGCGTTTTAACCGATGCCAACACCCAGAACTTCTTTGAACTTGCAGGCAACATCCAGCGAAAAGAAGCACTTGCCCAAACAAACCCGGGCATTCATCCACCCTCACGCAAGTCTTACCTTGCCCTGTGGGAAAAAATCACTCTGCCCCTCACCTCCCTTGCAATTATCTTCAGCGCCGTGGCACTTGCCATTCACCATCCCAGACAAGGCAGCCAGCGGGGCTTTTTAACCGCCCTTATCGTTCTTTTCCTCTACTACGTGCTTCGCTCGATTAGTATTGCCATGGGTCGCTCGGACTGGTTTGAATCCACCGGGCTTATCAGCAAGGGGGCCGTGTTATTTCTGGCCGCATGGAGCCCGTTGATTGTGGTTGCCGCGTTTGGCCTTGCCTTAATTGCCAAAAAGAACCGGACGCTATAATGCCGGTGCGCTTTAAAAAAAGCAGCTGGCCTTAACATGCGGTGGAAAAAGCAGCGCCGTTTTGCTTCAATAATATTATTCAAGAGAGTAAGCAACTGATACTAGCGATACGCATTGATGGCAAAAACCATAGAGTAAGCCCACAGCGTATGGCCCGTGAGAAGGAATGGCTTGACGTATGAGTACCGCCCAAACGCCTGACGCATCGGATATACCGACGCCTTCTTCCACGCCATTAGACGAAGAAACCCCTTCCAGACAAAGCAAAAGTGAGCTGGTCAATCCAAAGTTTTCAGAAATTGGCTATATCCAGGTCTATACGGGGGACGGAAAAGGCAAAACCACTGCCTCTCTTGGCTTAACGTTTCGCGCCCTGGGACGCGGCTGGAACGTTCTGGTGATTCTCTTTACCAAGGGCGGTGATGACTATGGCGAACTGTTTTCCGCAAGGCAAATGAGCCCCCAGATTGCCAAGCAGTTAACCATTGTGCAAGCTGGCCTGAATCGCATCGTCTTTACCCATAATATGAAGGAAGAAGACGCCATTGAGATCCAGAACGGCTGGGAAATCGCCAAGCGGGCCGCCGCTTCGGGAAAATACCAGATGATTGTGATGGATGAGGCCAATATCGCCATTGACCTTGGCTTAATCCCCCTTGAAGAGATGAAGGCATTGCTGAAGAACAAGCCGCCTGAGCTTGAAATCGTCCTGACCGGAAGGCGGGCGCATCCCGATATTATCGAGCTTGCGCATCTGGTATCTGAAATCAGACCCATCAAGCATTACTGGGATATTGGCGTTAAGGCCCGAAAAGGCATTGAATATTAAGCTAAACGACAAGCAACAAGACAGGCGAAAATTCCCCATGGCACTCCAAGCGTTTCCCTTTCACACTAGGCGACTTTTACTCACATCTACCCTGTTGATGACAGGGCTTTTCATTCTCTTGCCCCATGCAATGGCGTTTGGCGGTAAAAAGGCCGTGGTCACCCCGCTCTTGTCCCTGCATGGCAATATGAGCAGTGCAAACACTTTTGAGGCGGCTAATATGGTGGCGCAATCCAACGAAGGCAAAAGCGTAAGCATTGAAAAACGTCCTTTGACAGTGGTAGCCCGCGATGAGCAAACATTTAACCGGCTTTGGAAAATTTTCAGCAGTTCGATTTTAGCCTCTGCCCCGATGGCCAAGCCGAAGCTTGATTTTAAAACGCAAGGAGCCGTCTTTATTCTGCCCTATGAAAGCCGTGGTGGAGGAAATCCCCCATCGCTTCGACAAATCGAATTCAATCCCAAAAAAAGACAGTTGCTCATCGAATTTGATGAATTTGATCTGTTTAGCAAAAACAAACCCAGCGCAACGCAGGCCGTCACCTCTGTTATGGGAAACCCTTGGTACTTTGCCGTTTTTCCGGCAGAACAGCTTGAAGCGCCTCCATTAATAAGAATCAGGGATTGGTAGGGTCATAAAACCTTTAGGGTTTAGTGTTTCAGCGCTGAAGAAATTTCAGCTCCAGGCCCTTAAGGCGTTTGACTGATGACGTTTAGGCTTATGGGTCAATAAAAGCTGGGAGAAATTGTCCACCATAAGATGGACTTAAAGGACTTTTAACTCGTCTATGTGATTGATGTCGCAGTTGTGTTAATAAGGCTAAAGTGGGTAAAGACGAGAGAAGTGTGTGTTTCCCCCTAGTAACGAAGTGGTGTGCAGAAGATGATGATGAATTTTCGCCTTTCCCGCGCCGTGCCAATTATGGCTGCGCTTCCGCTGAGCCTTGCTATTTTTGCCCCCCCAGCGCTTGCTGCAAGCAGGCTTGCAAGCATTGAATTCAACCCTACCGGGGCTGCAACCAACATTCAGTTCCGCAGCGAAACGGTTTTACCTTACCATATCGCCTATAACAGCGATACGAAGCTGATGATCGATATCGACAACGTGGCAAGTGAAGATACCATTGACACTGAATTTCTTGGGGCCTCTGAAGTCAGTGCAATTAGTAACGTTGTCATTCAGCCCACCAGCAAAGACAGCCTCCGCCTGATTATTCGAGGAGAACATTTGGCCTCCCCCAAAATCAGCTTTATACCGATCAGGCCCAAAACAGCCGATGGCATCGCCGAAAGTACGGAGCCTCCGCTCAATGCAACGGCTTCTGACAACACTGCCGCACCCGTCGTTCATCAGGCACCGGCCAAGGCCAACATTAACCAGAACGGGATTGCCAGCGACATGGAAGAGGCGCCCCTAACGCCTATGGCGCAGAGCGATGTTAAGCCGCCCGAGCCGAAACTAAGCGAAGACCCGGTAGCCGCTGGACTTTCTATCCTAAAAAAAATTGAAACAAGCCCTTATCTTGCCTGGACACCCTATATTGGGCTTGGCATCCTCCTCTTGGGACTTGTTATGTTCCTTAAGCGCAGGCTGAGTGGCATAATCAAACAGCCACAGACAAATGTTCAATACGAAACGCTCATGCAACAGCACGCGCAAGGGCGATCTATTGGCTTTCAGCAATTGGCCGATGCTTACAGGCTTTCTGATTCTCCATATGCTGAAAGGCCCCAAAGTGAAGCGGACTATATTCCCAGTAGGCTTCGCCCTGGCCTTCCCTCCCAAGCGCAGCAGAATCCCGGTGCCAGAAGCGGCGGCTTGATTGGTCTTGGCGGACTTAGCCAGCTTCATATCGCCCCCGAGGACTATGCTCAGTATGATCACCAATATGATCAGGCTATCAGCAGAGAAACCCTCAAAACGGCAGCCCCTCAACCCCAAGCCCAGGCGGGCAAAAACCGCAAAGCACCACCGCCCGCCCGACAGGCGGTTAACCAGTACGCCCAGGCCCAGCGTTCCATTCCCTCAGGTCGGCCCCAAAATCAAGCGCCTGCAGCCAGAAAAAGCCAATTCAACGACGAGCAGCTCCGTCAGGAATTGCAGCAGGCCACCCGCGCCCGCTACGAAACCAAGCAACAGCTTAGAAAAGAGCATGCCGATGCGGTAACCAACGGTCAGCTCAAAGGTGGCAGTCACCTGGCGCAATCCCCCGTCCACAAACAGGCATTGAAACAGCGTCAGGCAGGCAATGCGCCAGCGGCTGGCGCAAACCCGAACGCCCCGCTCTCTGGTAACCCCGAGGTTTTAAATTTCCTACGCGATGTCGCCGAACTGATGGACAAGGACGGCAGAAGCCAGGCGGCCAAAAGCTTTAGAAAAGGCTTAAACCCGGGCTAAATAAAGCGGAGCTTCTGCCCTAAGGATAGCCACTAAACAAGCGGCATCTTTTCCCGGTAGCGAACCATCAGGGAGTATAGGGTCTCTACAACCTCATCCAACATTTCCCGTGTGGTGTGATGACCCATTGAAAAGCGAACGGAAGCCTGGGCAATCGGCTCAGGCTTTCCGGTTGCGAGCACGATAGGCGATGGGGCAATGCTGGTGCTTTTACAGGCAGACCCGGTAGAGGCGGCAACGCCTTTCAAATCAAGCTGTAAAACCAAAGCTTCCCCTTCACCAGGGGGAAAGGAAAAATTCACATTCCCGGGCACTCGTTTTGAAAGATCGGACGGCCCGTTTAAAACCGCGCTCGGAACCTTCTCTAAAACCCCGTCAATAAAATAACGCTGGAGCGCCCGCAGGCGATCACTTTCTTCTGCCATAGAAGCACAGGCCAATTTCAACGCCTCGGCAAACCCCACGCAGCCAGCGACATTTTCCGTCCCGGAGCGAAAGCCGCTTTCCTGCCCACCGCCAAAAATCAGAGGGACTGGGGCAAGCGAACGCCGCCTGACATAAAGCGCGCCGACCCCTTTAGGGCCATAAAGCTTATGGGCAGATAAGGAAAGGTAATCGACATTCAGTTTGTTTACATCAAGGGGCAGCTTGCCCGCTGTCTGAACCGCGTCGCTATGAAAAAGAATGCCGTGCTGCCTGAGTAATTCGCCAATAGCCTCAATAGGCTGAATGCTGCCGATTTCGTTATTGGCATGCATCACGCTGACAAGCACCGTTTCCTCGCTTAAGGCCGAGCGAACGTCCTCAAGCGACACAATACCTTCAGCATCCACGCCAAGATAAGTGACACGGTAGCCCTGGGTTTTTTCAAGATACGCAAACGGCTTGGCGACCGCTGAATGCTCAATGGCGGTAGTAATCAGATGGCGCTTGGCGCTTGTTTCCGGTTTTTCCAGGAGCGCTCGGGTAACCCCCAACACCGCCAGGTTATCCGCTTCGGTTCCACCCGAGGTAAATACAAGCTCATCCGCATTCGCCCCTAGGCATTGGGCAACGGTCGTTCTGGCCTCTTCAAGGGCTCGCCTGGCTTTTTTTCCATACCGGTGGATGCTGGAGGGGTTACCGTAGGCGCTTTCAAGATAGGGGGCCATTGCTTGCACCACCTCCGGCGCAAGCGGTGTGGTAGCGGCATGATCGAGATAAATCGAAGAAGACATCCTGAGTAATGAACCTATCGGGTATGGTGAAGGGGCAAGCGAACTAATGACAGCATGGGCAGCTTGCCTGTATTATAAAGAAAAAGCACCCCTCAAGCTAATTACAGCCTTTGCCATAATCGGGTTTAGAGTTTTCAGCAAGCAGGACATGTCGTCTTTTATTATGAGTTATCAACGGAGCCATCAACGCCAGAGCGTTCTTATTGCCATTGGCGGAAACGCGCTCTACGATAAAAAAAGCGGTGATAATGTCTCAGAGGCGATGGTAGAAGAGGTCTGTAAGCATATCGTGGCGACTTATCGGCAAGGCTACCTGCCCGTGATAACCTTCGGCAACGGCCCGCAGGTGGGAAATTTGCTGGACATGGCCGAAACCTCGGCCAAACTGTTTGAAACCCCCATCCCGTTGGATACATGTGTTGCCTGGACACAAGGGGAAATCGGCTACGCCATCTCAATGGCGCTAAGCCGACAACTGAGGGCTTCTGACATTAATGTACCGGTCGTGGCGGTTAACACCACCGTTGAAGTTGATCCCTGTGATCCGGCCTTTGAGAAACCCAGTAAACCGGTGGGACGTTTTATCACAATGGAAGAAGCCCAACTGCTTTATGAAAAGCGCGGCTGGGTAGTGGGGCCCGACGCCAATCGAGGCTATCGGCGCCTGGTGCCTTCGCCCAGGCCCAAGCGGATTCTTGAGGCGGACGCCATTGCTGCAATGATTGGCCAGGGCGTGATCGTGCTTTGTTGCGGCGGCGGGGGCATTCCTGTTGGAAGGAATCCAGAAACCGACGCTTGGCAGGGCCTTGAGGCAGTGATCGACAAAGACTATACGTCCTGCCTGATTGCAAAGACGCTGGGCATTGAAAACGTGATTATCTCTACCGAAGTGGAAAACGTGTACCTGAATTTTGGAGGCCCTGATCAACAACCGCTTTATCGCCTGACGCTTGCCGAAGCCAGACAGTATCAAAACGAAGGACATTTCAGCGCGGGCAGCATGGGCCCCAAGGTGGCCGCACTGATGGATTATGTTGAGGCAGGCTCAGGTAAAGCCAGGCGCGCCTTTATTACCAGTTTGGAAAAAGTGCAGGAAGCGCTTATGGGAAAAGCGGGCACGGAGATTTATTGCGGAGACTGATCCTTCTATATTAAACGGCTGCAAACGGCTTTTTTGATTTAGGCAATGAATGCTTTACAATAGCAAGGGAATTGCCATCAGCTTTCATTGCAAGGCTGCCACTTGGCGAAAAACCTATTGGCTAAAGAAGGAAAATGCTTGTGGAATTGGGATATGCCATTGTTAAAGGCATCGTTCAGGGATTGACGGAATTTTTACCCATCAGCAGCACTGCCCACCTGGTTTTTATGGATGTGCTTGATTCCTGGTTTCACCTGCAAAGTGTCCAACCGAGCAGGCTTGAAAAGGAATTTTTCAACGTCGTGGTTCAATTGGGAACGCTGGGCGCCGTTTTGTTTTACTTCAGACAAGAGCTGCTTATCGTCTGGAATACCAGTGTTCAAATGCTACGCTCCAGACTCATTGATAAAAAGCCGCTAGATGTCACTTCAGGGCCAGTGTTGGATGGGATTCCCCTTGGGCCGCTCCCCTTACTGCTGGCATTTTCGGTTTTCTGTACCGGCATCTTCGTGATTCTGATTAACAAAGGCTCTGAACCTGTTTTACAAGCTCTTGGGCTTTATCAAGCGGGAAAAGTCGAAGACTTGTCCGACTGGATTTTTCAAACCCCGCAGTGGGTGGCGGTTGATTTGATGCTAACAGGCGTTCTGCTCTGGGTGAGCCAGAATGCCCTTGAAAAACGTGGGCAGCGTGAAAAAATTGAAGCCTTCCCGGTGGTGAGTATCTGGCACGCAGGTTGGATCGGTTTATCACAGGGCATTTCCGCCATTTTTCATGGATTCTCCCGCTCCGGCACGACCATTTCAGCGGGCCTTTTCAGTGGGCTTGATCGCACCACTGCCACCCGTTATTCGTTTCTCTTAAGCATCCCTACGTTTATTCTTGCAACGATTGTTGAAGTTCTGAAACTGGCAAAACATGGTCAGATAGAAAATTTCAACTGGCTATCGCTAATCGCTGCCATGATCGTGGCAAGCGTTGTGGGATATTATTGCGTCAAACTCTTTGTTACCTATGTGGCCAAGCATAGCCTGAAAGGCTTTGCCATCTATTGTTGGGTTGTGGGCGGCATCCTCTTTATCTGCCTCACGCTTCACCCGATTCCTCTTTCTCACTAGCAACCACGTACACTAGCCGAAACATTCTTTATGCCTGTATCACTGTTAAATCCGTTGTTCTGGCTTCAGCCCCTGTTATTTGCAGGGCTTGGCTTTTGCCTTTCTTACGGGCTTTTATGGTGGCTTTTCAGCACCGGCTATCCACGTGTTGAGCGCTTTATCCTCAACCGTTTTTTCACGGGCGATACAAAAACCCGCAAGCTTTTTCAAGAAAAACTCCTCACCTTTTGCGAGGAGCAATTACCCAAAACGATTGAACAATGGTCGCATGCCTATTTCAAAAACCTGGATGCTAAAGGGCGGAAACAAATTGTGGAAAGCATGTCCACAATTTATGATCGTGTTTTCCCCCTGCTGCGACTTGAGTATCATCAGAGCGAAGTGATGATGGATGTGGTTTTCAGCACCTTCCTCACCCCGAAAACGATTCGGGCAATGGCGATAGAAGGCTTGATGTCGCTACCTGCCGAAAGAATTGAAACCGCCATCAAGCAATCTCTTTCCGGCTGGAGCGGCCTTATCGGACGCTTTGTGGATCTAAAACCCGTTATTGAACAAATGAAACTGGATTTAATTAATAAGCCCGAACTAGGCACAGACCTCATCATCAAGGCGATTGACCAGATGGAAGTTCGAGAAAAGCTTGCCGAAGGGATGAGCAAGCTTGACTGGCAGCGGCTCGATAAGAACGAACGGGCAGCCATCTGTGACTGGCTCAACCAGTTTGTGGATGAATGGCTGCAAGATGACCCCAATACGCTTGCCATGTTGGTTTCATCCGTATTAACGAGTGCCAGCCGAATGCTGATGGCCTTGTTTCTCAAAACGAACTGGCAACAACTCACGCAAGCAGTTTCCATCCCCTATATCGATCAGCGCAAACGCCAGCAAATCTGCCTTGCCATGCTAAGACCACTGCTGGTTAAAATCTCCCTTTTCCCAATGATTTTCGGATTTTTGATGGGTCTGTTGTCAAACTGCCTTGCCCCGATGATTTTCGGCGTTTTATAATTGCGCGCTTCCCCTGTTTAATTTAAACGAGAAAACGCTTTGCCGCATATTGTCTTTCCTGCAATGTCAGGTAAGGATGCAGCCAATCGAGCGAATACCGCGTATCGCTTAGGGTACTTCCCACAAAAGATACGGAGAGTTTACGGTTTAGAAGCGCCAGATGATTGGCAAGCGCGGGAAAATCCACTTCATCCTGCATCACAGGCAGCGCTTCCATCGTTTGTCCGTTGTTGTTGGTCATCCGCACATACATGGCCAAATCGCCAAGGCTTTCCAGCCAATCTAAGGGCGATAGCTGCGAGAACAACTTCACCATGCCCACATCAAGGCCCGCTTTCAACTTCGGGTGTCCGATACGCTGCACCAACGTTGAAAGCGTATCCGGGGTCGCATCCTGATAATTAAGCAAAACACAGGTCAGGCGGCTATGTTCTGGAATAACGGCAAGCACGCTTTCCCAGAATTCGACCATTTTGCCAAACCAGTTCCGGTATTGCCCGTTGATGCGATAAATCGGCAGCTCCAAGCTAGGCAGGAGCAAATATCGAGCATTGCATTGCAGCGCCCACTGAATCGCATCAAGATATCTGGCTTTTGAACAGGCTGCAATTTCAGCGTCTTTACTGACCGGATTCAAGCTTAAATCCTGGGTGTCAAAATAGAACGACACGGGGTGAGAAAGGCTTTGCAAGCGTTTATCAAGGCCCGGCGATCGGCTCTGAAGCGTCAGCTCAATGGCAAGCTGTTGGCGAATCGCGTCGGGCTGTTGATGGGCACCGGGATAGTCGAAAAAATCCTGCGTCAAAATCAACGCCTCGGTGGGCATCAACTGCTGGGGTGCAAGATAGACATATTCGATCATGAGATTTTAAAGCATGAGATTTTTAGACGGAGATGCTTTTCACACAGGATTAAGCGAGGCAAAAGCGTTTGGGGATTATTGATTATTGTAGAACTTTTGTTGGCATTACTGGCCTGAAGCTGGGAAACGTCCATTGTTTAGGGGACTTTTAAACTAACCCTCCGCATTGGAGGCGCAGATTTTTGTATGATAAGAATGGCTTACCTTCAACATTTAAAAGGCCACACGAGCTTAAGAGGCGACTGACGCTTATGGAAATCACCAATCGCTATCTGGAAGATTGCGTTATTCTGGATGTGGCGGAAGATTATTTTGGCTATCCTAAAACCGTTCTTTTTAAGGCCCATGTGAGTAAGCTTCTTGACGATAAGCAGGACACAAGACATGCCCACATCGTTCTGAACCTCTCAAACGTCAAAATGCTAGATAGTTTTGGCATTGCGGCCATTATCTCCATCTTGAAGCTTTGCAGGGAACAAAAAGGAACCCTGACGCTATATGGCTTAAATGAGCAAGTGACGCGGCTGATTGAAATGACCCACATGGATCGGGTGCTGGATATCTGGAGCAGCGAAGCCCAGGCCGTCAGCCAGGCGGTCAAATCAAAATAGAATAGCCTTTATAAATTTGCGATGGCGCCAGTTTTAGGATTGCGTACCGGCATAATGTCCAAGGCATCAAACGGGTTTTTGACGTGGGCTAAATGATGATTCGAATGCGCTGCTTTCTCCTGCTTCAATCGATCAAGCCTTAATTTCTCCAGCCTCTCTTTATCCCCCGGCACTGGAATCCCCAAACGGCGTTTCTCGGCCTCCTTTGCTTTTCGCTCCGTTTGGATATGGAAACCTTCAGCAGCATAGTGAGCATATTTTCCTTTTGGCGGCTTCGATAAGCGGTTTTTGAGCATCAGCCCGGTTGAAACACCGTATGTGATAACCCCTGAGAGAATTGCAAGCGAAAAGCGAAGACCATAGCCGTTTAACGGCTTAACCAGTTTTGCAACCAATAGCCCAACCGCCATAGCCGGAATGAGCGACCAAATCTGAGGGGTAACCACCTCTTTACTGGTGCCCCGCTTTTCAACCAACTTATCCTGCCAGGGCTGAACCACGTTGACATCGACCCAACTCCCGATAATCCCCGAAAGCACTGTATTAAGCAGGATAGTTCCAAACAGCTTCATCCACCCACCGGATTTGCGGGTGGTTTTCACCGCTTCCTGAACATAGCGACTTGTCAGGCCGTCATGAAGGAGGTCGGCAATTCCTTTCTGCCATGTTTCGCCCCGACTGAGATGGGCAAAGGTTTTTTGCCGCCACTTCTCGCCAAAGGCTTCACGAAGCTTACCGTCATTTTTTTCAAGCGCAGCATCCAGCACTTTTTTGGTGTTGGCGCTTACAGGTGGTGTTGTGCCTTCGGCAGTGGTTGCAAAATGGGATAAATCCTCTTTGCTAGCGGATTTTAATATGTCGTCAAGGATTGAGGCCTGGCTTTGGCTCAGGCGGTAATAATACTCAGCGTACCCTTTGGGATCCAAGCGGCGCTCACACTGTTCGGCCAATACCTCAAGTTCCGCAATTTTATCCGGCGTAAGCGGCTTGTGGGCCAAACCAAGCCCATTCCTGATTTTCTGGAGAAACGCCCCAACGCCAGACGACTGAATTGCCTGGCCTTGAAAACGTCGAATATCATAGCCTTTGAGCAAATCGCCTATGTTATAAAAGCTCTTATCGCTGACCAGGGGGCCCAGCATTTTGGTTTCCAGGGGGCGGGGCAGGAATTTGTAATTCTTGGCGCCGTTCACCCCATAATACTCATTACCTAAATTATGCAACCCCAGATGCCTGACAAAACTTGGGGCCGCATACATCGCGTCCATTACGCGCATACTCGCTTCCTGAAGGGGGATCATCGACAGCGTGACGTAAATGTCACGAAAAGAATAATCCGCCTGACGATCATCGGGAACCGTTCCCATCCGAGTCGTATTGCGCACCAGGTAGCTGATATTGCTGGCCTGGTTCAGCAGATGTTGAGAGAGGTTACTATAGAGAATGGTTCCCATCAGCGATTTCCTCCCATGGTTTGATTAGCGTGAGAGGGCAAGATGAAGGGTTGCGCCCTTGCCGTTAGAGGCATTAAGGATTGAGGCGCATGGAGCTCGGTTTCGCTGTGGGTTTTAATCCGTTTTCTTAAGTTTGCTGGAACGCGATCGGGATCAAAATCGTGATCCAGCGGGGCAATATAGCGGAAAATAAATTTCATCAGTAAGGTGCCTACAACGTACACCGTCAAAGCAGTCAAAGTTGCAGTACTGATATTTTTAAATGTATTCATCCGATTGAGGAATTTACCAAGCGCCTTGAGTTCCGTTTCCCCGATGGCGTTCAAGGTTTTCTTGGCTTGGGCTTGCTGAAGCATATGCAGGCGATCCAGCAATTTATCGACATCCAGCTTGTTCAGGGAAGACCAGTAGGCTTTTCGGTAGTCGGACTTGGCCACGTGAATGCCCACTTCCTTTCGCTGAAGAATTTCATAATAGTCATACTCCAGCCTGATTTTATTAACCCACTGGTGGAAACGACTGCCTTTAAAAGCGGCTGCTTTTGTCTCATTTCCGTGCTGTTTAAGCAGCGTTTCAAGCGTCTTTTCCAGCCTGCCTTGCTTTCTTGTCAGCGAGGCTTGAAGCTTCTCGGTTTTTCTCGCCTCCTTATTCACTTTTCGCCACTTCAGCCAACGCGTTACAATATTTCCCTCGCTGTCCAGTCGATAGAGCCGCCAAGGCTTCACTGGCGGGTTTGCCTGCATCTTTTCCGCAATCTCCTGCAGGTGCTCGCGGGCGATGGCCAGCTCATTCTTGGCCAGTTGATACGGTGTCCCCTGGGGCTTCATAAACTGGTTCAAGAGCGCGTTGATACTGAACTTGTCATGCTTGGTCAGCAAGGTCAGCAAAAGGGTGCCCGTCCAGATCACCGCATTTCGGCCATTGGTTTCGATTTTATGGCGGTCTTTTTTGCTGGCGTTATAAGCCTGCGGGAGATACAGGCCGAAAATCTGATAGAAGCGAATCATCCAGTCGTTAATCGACAGGTTCCAGAAGGTCGGCTCTTTGGAAACGAGCTTATTTAAGGGCCAAATCTTAAAAATATTGGGGGCCCATTTTGAGAATCCGTCCCATTGAATAGCGGCTGGCTTCAAATGCGGCGGCGCGCCTGAAAACTGTGTTTGCTGAAGCTGGCCCGAAAACACCTGTTGCCGGGTTGCCTTCATCCCCAGAGTTGTCGCAGGAGGGCGCAACCGCTCATCACTATAATGCTTCGCCATCTCAGGCGAAGCCATCAGGAGCGTATGGGGGAACATGTCGTCTTCTATTTGGGTAATATCGGACTAAATAATCGAGAGGTAAAAAAGGCGAGTGGATACCGCCAACAAGTGGGGATCATTATCACTTTAATAATATGAATACCCCTGAAAAATCAAGATTGCGCCGAGAGAAGGATTTTAACTGTTTTTATGATTTAAAAACCATATAAATCAAGCATTTCAAGCAACCGTGTTTCCGTTATTTAAGAAGTAACAGGGCATTTACTGGCTTGAAGCGGTTTTTCCTTTAAAATAAGCTGATTGAACACACTGAATCAAATATAAACAACAGCGGGTTTTCATTTTTTTCATATACAAAAGACCAAAGGATGTCCGATGATCACGACTGGGATTACGTCCGATTCCGACCAGCCACAGCAGACAGTGCCTGCCAAGCTCAATTTGAATTTCGTCTATTTCATCTCGGCAGTCGTCGCCATCGGCGGGCTGTTATTTGGCTATGACACGGGCGTTATCGCAGGCGCCCTTGTCTTTATGGAAAAGCGCTTTACCTTGCAGGCCGATATGATGGGTTGGGTCGTTTCTTGCGCCATTTTAGGCAGTATCCTCGGAGCCAGTACGGCGGGCGTTTTAAGCGACTGGCTGGGCCGTAAAAACATCCTGATTTTCTCAGCCGTTCTGTTTTCAATTTCCGCCATCGCAACGGCGGTTCCAAATGACATCAATCTGTTTGTCCTGATGCGGATTCTGGGGGGCTTTGCCATCGGCATCTCATCGGTGCTTTGCCCGCTATATATCTCGGAGGTGGCCCCTGCAGCCATACGTGGCAGGCTCGTATCGCTCAATCAGTTGGCTATTGTGACCGGTTTTCTGGTCGTCTATTTTTCCAACCTTTGCATTGCAGGTTTTGGCGATGAGGCTTGGAAGCTGGAGTACGGCTGGCGCTGGATGTTTGGCTCTTCTTTTATTCCTTCCGCCCTGTTTTTGCTGATGCTGTTTTTCGTGCCCGAAACGCCCCGCTGGCTGTCCAAACAGGGCAAAACAGAAGCAGCCTTTGACGTATTGCATAAAATCGGCGGCAAAGCCTATGCGGATAATGCACTAAGTGAGATTGTCCATACGGTTGAGGAAGAATCCGGCTCGCTTGGGCAACTGCTTCAGCCCGGATTCAGGCGGGCGATGGGAATTGCGATGATGTTGGGGATTCTCTCGCAAGTAACTGGCATCAACGCCATTATGTATTACGCGCCGATTATTTTTCAAAAAACCGGTAATGGCACGGGTAGCGCTTTGCTTAGCACTGTTCTGGTAGGCGCTGTCAACCTGCTCTTTACCTTTGTCGCCCTCTGGCTGATTGATAAGGCTGGGCGAAAACCCTTGCTGTTTTGGGGCGCTGTGGGCATGGCCACCGCTCTGGGTGGGGTGGGCACGCTATTTTATCTTGGTTTGACCCAGGGACCAGGCATCCTGCTGTTCATTCTGCTGTTTATTGCCTCGTTTGCAGCTTCTTACGGGGCGGTGGTTTGGGTGGTCATCTCTGAAATCTTTCCCACCCGCATCCGGGGACGGGCCGTTTCCATTGCAACGATGGTCATCTGGCTTGGCACATTCGGCGTGTCCCAAACGTTTCCGATGCTCTTAAGCGCCATCGGCCCTGCGGGCACCTTTGGCATCTATTTCGCCTTTGCCGTCTTTACGGTGTTCTATGTCTGGACAAACGTCCCTGAAACCAAAGGTAAGACGCTTGAAGAAATCGAGCATCTCTGGCTGGGCGAATCCCATCAGGCATCATCCATTGTGGCAAAAGCCGGTGCTTAGTTATCTTATCTAAAAGGTTTGAAGCGCTTGAAAGGCAGGTTAGAGCTGATAACGTCTAGAATGACGTGAAACAGCGACCCTAGCCAGATGCCGATGCCCAAATAGATAAAACGCTCGGGATGCCATTTGAAAAAGTGGATAATCGATGCCCTGGCATTAATGTCCAGGAACAAACCATGTTTCTGAATGCCCCAGAGAATAGCGTAATAAATTACGATGCAGGCGGAGGTCAGGTAGAGCAGCCTGAAAAAGGGGGCGACAAACAGGCCGTGGGAAAGACTGGATCGGTGTTTAACCGCCCACTGGTAAGGCCACCAAATAAAGCGAAAGGGGCCCCAGCGATAAAACGGGGTACTGCGCGTATCGAGATCCGGGCTTAAAAAGATACCGCCCAACCACATCCCGCTAGCAATCAAAACGCTTTGATCAAAACTGCATTCAAAAACGCTGTAGGCGACAATCAGGGTCGGAATCACCATCAAATGCGTCACCCAATCATGGGTTTTACCGCTGGCCATTGTTAAACTCCACTCTCACGTGCATTTTAGGGTATTTTTCAAACCTTTGGCTTACCTGGACTGCGATTTGAAACAATCGCCTCAAATGATATAATACACTGGGCAGACACAGCGATTTTATCGTTTTAAATTCAGTTTTTTAGAGAGGGATTTCTTAATGGCTACCATTCAAGCAGCGCCGCAGGCAGCACCATCCAAATTTTCCAAGCAGAAGGAGTTCTTGAACTACATTGGCGGGCAATGGGTGGCGGCTTCCACCGGAAAAACCTTTGAGAATCGAAATCCGGCAAGGCCCGATGATGTTGTCGGCAATTTTCCCTCCTCGGCCAAAGACGATGTTTTAAAAGCCGTTGAGGCGGCCAAAAAAGCCTATGAAACCTGGCGCTTATATCCTGCTCCCAGGCGCGGCGAAATCCTTTATCGCGCAGGACAGATTTTAGTCGAGCGAAAAGAAGAAATCGCAAAGGAAATGACCCGTGAAATGGGCAAGGTTCTCGCTGAGGCACGCGGGGATGTGCAGGAAGCCATCGATTTTACGTTTTACGCAGCAGGCGAAGGCCGCCGGTTGTTTGGCCACACGACCCCTTCTGAGCTTCAGAACAAGTTTGCCATGTCCACCCGGGTTCCTCTGGGCGTGGTTGGTTTAATCACCCCCTGGAACTTCCCGATTGCCATTCCAAGCTGGAAGATGATGCATGCCCTGATCTGCGGCAACACCGTTGTCTTTAAGCCCGCCAGCGATACGCCCCTGATGTCTCATCGCCTGGTTGAAATCCTTGAAGAGGCGGGGCTTCCCAAAGGGGTTGTCAACCTCGTTCACGGCTCAGGAAGTGCGGTGGGCGAACCCATGATGGATCATCCCGATATCCGCTTAATTTCTTTTACCGGCTCATGCGATATCGGTCGCCATGTCAACGAAAAATGTGCCCCCACGTTTAAGCGCGTGTCATTGGAGATGGGTGGTAAGAACGCGATTATCGTAATGGATGACGCCAATCTTGATCTCGCTGCCGATGGTTGTTTATGGGCCGCCTTTGGAACCTCTGGTCAGCGCTGTACGGCTGCCAGCCGGATTATCGTTCAAAAAGGCGTGCATCAGGAACTGAAAAAACGCCTGGTTGAAAAAGTAAATAAAATGAAACTGGGCTATGGTGTTGAAAGTGGGGTCGATGTTGGCCCTGTGATTAACGAAGCGGCGATGAAAAAAATCCTGGAATATATTGAAATCGGCAAAAACGAAGGTGCTGAGTTGATTGCCGGTGGCGAGCGGGATCTTTCGGCTGGCCCGGGCTGGTTTGTTCGCCCAACGATTTTTGATAACGTTAAACATAATATGCGCATTGCCCAGGAGGAAATCTTTGGGCCGGTAACGGCGTTGATTCCGGTGAAAGATTTAAAGGAAGCGATTGACGTTGCCAATGGCATTGAGTTTGGATTATCGACCGCCATTTATACCAAGAACGTCAACCAGGCGTTTGAAGCGATGCGCGATTTGGATTCGGGCATTACCTACGTCAACGCGCCCACCATTGGGGCTGAAGTCCACCTGCCGTTTGGCGGCACGAAGAACACGGGCAATGGGCACAGAGAAGCCGGTGAGACGGGCCTGGATATCTTCAGCGAGTGGAAAACGCTGTATGTCGATTACAGCGACAAGCTCCAGCGCGCCCAGATTGATAATTAACGGCTTGCTCGTTGATTGAACTCTTAATGAAAAAACAGGCATTCTGCACTAGGGTGCCTGTTTTTATATTTAAGCTTGTTTTTTGTTAAGACAATTGCTTGGGCGGGGCGGTTTTAAATAGGCTAAGTGTCGACGCTGACTAGTAGTTATTGAATTGAACCGGCTTGAATTGTAATGATGATAACGCCACAAACGGCTGTTAAGCCTGTCCCTCCCGTTCGCTTTGGCTTTCATGCGGCGGTGGATATCGGTACGTCTACTCCAGGAGCCGCCAACTGCCGCTTTGCGCTTTACCCAACAGCTAGCAGAAATGCCAATGATCAATGGCGTCCTTCATTCGCATCTGTCAGAGAATCTCAAGTTGTAATTCCCAGCACGAGTAATCAGGCAATCATTGGTGGAATTGCGGCTGAAATCAGCAGTTTGCTTGCAATATCGGCGGATCAACTGAAAAAGAAAAAGGATCTCCAATTAGAATCTTTGACTATTTTTACACCAGGCCAGCCCAACAAAGATGGCATTGTCCGAAAATACAACAACCTACAAGATGGAAACGGTGACCAAATTGAATACTTGAACCTTGCAGATGTGGAACGGAAGATTAATTTACCAGCAGGCTTTAAAAAAAGGGACGATTTTCAGTTAGGCGTCTATAACGATCTCTCAGGGAGTGCCATTCAGGCCTTAATACAATATGCCAGGCAGTATCCTGAAAGATTCAAGTCAGGCCTAGAGGTCGTCTATATGATGAGCGGTGGCGGATTGGGAAGCGGAACACTTGCCTATAAAAATGACGGGAACCATCTTTCCTTGCAAGAAGGGGGATCAGCAGCCGCTCATGAATCAGATCCAAGGTATAAAATAAAATCAAGAATGCGAGAGCAAACCGGTGGGTCTGTTCGCTCGATGTTAGAGATATTCAGCCAGCACTTTGAGCATCTTTTGGCGCTTCCCTCCAGTGATCGTTCAAGCAATAAAGCGTTTGATATAAAACTGAATATTGAACTCCTGAATGCGCCTCCAGATGAGGAATTTGAAGATATTTTAAATCCTTTAATGACGCACCTTCCTGTATCACACTCAAACAACCTGCGTTTCATCACCGACTGGCAATACGCAAAAAAACTTTTTATATCAAGGCAGCTTTGGCATCACGAAAATGCTTTCAGGAATTTGACATTTAAAATTCCTTGGAAAGACGCTCAAGAACTTTGGAACAAACCCGCCTGGGAAAAAGCTGCCGCTGATGTCATCGGCAGGTATATTTATGTACTATCAGAATTAGCACAGGATCACGTGGCAAGCGGATGCAACACCGTTTTTGTCTACGGACCCACCCTTGAAGGCGTAAAAACGTTTATGAACCGATACGGGTCAACATATTTTGAAAAAGATTTAAAAGACTATGCGCATTTTATCGAAAATAAGCTTTCACCACGAAAGAGAGATATATTCGATAAAGTTTTCATGGTCAGAATGGCCAAGATGTATGACCCTAACTCTCTAGAAGATGACTCTTACGAGCTATCACAAAACTTTATTGATCTATTTTATAGTCCTGATCTCGACATCTATAGTGACGCCAGAGTAGAGAATAATTTAGCCGGTAGCCTATATATGAGAAAAGCCGCCCGGAATATGGGTGAGCGTAATGACCGACTCTTGCTTGACACCAATCAAATGGCAATTTCCAACCATTAATTTCCAATTTTTTACGTGTAAAATACTATTATTCAGTTTTTAAAATGGACAATTGCCATGACGCACGTGATGATAGAGAGAATTGCCCAGCACGAAGGCCAAACGGTAACGCTGAAAGGCTGGCTTTATAACAAGCGCTCCAGCGGCAAGCTGCACTTTCTGCAACTGCGCGACGGCACCGGCATCATCCAATGCGTTGTTTTTTCTGGAAACGTCTCTCCTGATGTTTTTGAAGCCGCTGGCAAACTAACGCAGGAATCCGCTTTTAGCGTCACTGGCACCGTCAAGGCCGACACCCGAAGCAAAATCGGCTTTGAATTGGATGTCCAGGATGTGAGTGTTATCGGGCTGGCGAGGGATTATCCGATAACGCCCAAAGATCATGGCGTCGCGTTCCTGATGGATCATCGCCACCTGTGGCTTCGCTCGTCCCGTCAAAACGCCATCCTTAGAATCCGCGCAGAAATTATCCGCGCCATTAGAAACTTTTTTGATGGCGAAGGCTTTACGCTGGTCGATGCCCCCATCTTTACCCCCAACGCCTGCGAGGGCACCACGAATTTATTTGAAACCGAATACTTTGACGAAAAAGCGTATCTGACCCAAAGCGGTCAGCTTTATATGGAAGCCGCAGCGGCGGCAGTCGGAAAAGCCTATTGTTTCGGCCCTACTTTCAGAGCTGAAAAATCAAAAACCAGGCGGCATCTCACCGAGTTCTGGATGGTGGAGCCCGAAGTGGCGTTTCTTGATTTAGAAGGTGATATGCAGCTGGCCGAAGATTTGGTTTTCCATATCGTTCAGCAAGTATTGCAAAACCGGCGGCCTGAACTGGAAATTCTGGAACGCGATATTACAAAACTGGAAGCGATTCAAAAACCGTTTCCCAGAATCTCTTATGATGAGGCCATTGACCTGTTGAAAAAGGCCGGAAATAATGAAACAACGCCTAGTACTCAGTGGGGCGAGGATTTTGGGGCCGATGAAGAAACGACTATTTCAGAGCAGTTTGACAGACCGGTTCTGATTCACCACTACCCCAAGAGTATCAAGCCCTTCTATATGAAGCCTGATGCCGATAAGCCCGAGACGGTACTCAATATGGATATGATTGCCCCTGAAGGCTATGGGGAAATTATCGGCGGCAGCCAGCGCGAGGATGATCTGGACGTATTATTGGCGGGGATTAAGGCGCATCATCTGCCCGAAGAAGCCTTTGACTGGTATCTGGATTTAAGAAAATACGGCAGTTTTCCCCATGCGGGCTTTGGCCTTGGTATTGAGCGAACCGTGGCCTGGATCTGTGGGCTTCACCACGTGCGCGAAACCATTCCCTTCCCCCGTTTAATGGAGCGCCTCCGTCCATAATTTAATTGGAATTCAACTGTCTGGGGGATCAGGCGGAAAGAAAAGCGCGGCTATACTGCTGAATAAGGATACGCATTAATAGGCGAAAAGTTTTTGAGCCGATACATCTGGTGATGGGCATTTTACAGTCGTACGGGTAACGCTTGTGAACGAATACGCCACTTGCAGTGATGGCTTTAATCGGTGCAGACTTCAAACGCTTTTCCTTACTTTCATTGATTCCCAAAGAGTGATCGTTCCCCTCTTTTTCTCCCTAGCCTGACAACCTATGAATTGACCCCTATGCAGAATAACCCACGCAAACCCAAAAAGCTGGTGATTCAAGTCATTGTGGCAGCATTTGTCGCCATTATCATCGGTATTGGCGCCATTGCCCTGGTTATGAGCGTTCTTGGCAGCATTTCGGCAAGTTCGCAACAGGCCCAGTTAGCAGCCAAAAAAGAACTTGAGGAAAAAGAAGCCGAATTAAATCGTCTTAAGGCGGAACAGGCCCAGAGGCAAAGCCCCAATGCGCCGATTCAAAATCCGAAGCAGGTTCAGGCGTTAACGGATATTGCCGCAGGTGAACCGGTTACCCAGGGGCTTGTCACTTTAGTGGATGTTCAAGGCGGGATTTCCCAGGGGACGTATACCCGAATTTCAGATGTACTGGGAAAAGTGGCCAAAGCCCCGATTGTCTCGGGAGAAGTTCTGACCACAAGCAAAGTCATTGACGGTAGCAGCGTACTGCAAGTCAAAGAAGGCATGCGGGCGGTTACAATCGGCATCGACAACATGGCCAGTCTTAATGGGGCACTGATGCCCGGCTCTTTTGTCGATATCCTGATGACGGTCGATGGCCCGGCGGCAACCACCGTAGACGGCACTGTCGTCTCTGGCGGCAGCACCTTGCTAAAAACCCTCTTACAAAACGTTCAGGTAATCTCGGTTGGTAACGGATCTTTTGGCGGCAGTACGCCAGGCGTGTCCGGTGGGGTCACGTTCCTGGTTAGCCCTCACCAGGCGGAAATTCTTGTTCTAGCTGGTCAAAAAACCAAGCTGACTTTGGCGCTTAGAAACTTCAAGGATAAATCAAGAAGCCGCCTTGCTGGCGCTGATCTGGATCGCCTGATTACCGGCAACACGTTCAATGTTTCCTCAGGCAACGTCTCATCAGGTTCAGTAAAAGCCCCGCGCGCACCCAAGGGGCAAAATGCATTCAACAACCAGAACGTTCCCGTCACCTATACCCCACAGGCCCTGCCAGAACCTTCGGCACCCGTACAACCCGCTAGGCAGCAGCACAGTATCAAAATGTACACCGGCTCAGGGTCACAAACCGTTGTTCTTGAATAATTTGGAAGAAAAAGCACGCCAGGAAATGGCTTACAAAACCCCGGTTCATGCTGAATCAGGGAAACAACCAAGAGAGACGCCCGTCATCATGCAGAATTATTTTCCATTCATCACCCAGCAGATCCATTTTGTAATTTCTTCCAAGGCGATGGCTTTCCCCAGGCGTTTTTCACAACGCTTGACGGCTGGCCTGATGATTCTGGCAATGTCCGTCGGGATTGAGGCAGGTATCGTTGTAAGCGTTTCCCAACAGGCATTTGCCGAAAATCCAACAATGACGTTTCCAAAAGACGATTTATCCGCCCTCAAGAGCGATTCTCCAATCGCTTTTCAGCAGACCGATACCAGTATGACCGTCACCGACAGCGAGGTGCAAACGCTGCAAGGCAATGTCAACGCCTTAAAAGTAACGGCAGGCAGAAGCCAGATTGTTAAATTCGCCCAGCCCATCGCCAGGCTCTCGATTGCCGACCCTGCAAAAGCCGATATTATTCCGCTCGCGCCCGATCAGGTGATGATCAACGGTAAGGAGAGAGGTGTCACCAGTTTCATCGTCTGGGATGAAGCTGGCCAGGAAGGCATTTTTGATCTCTTTATCGACAACGATACCTCTGAAATCCTAAAAGCCATTGAATCGATTGCCCCAAACGAAAAAATCGACGTCAAAATCACCAATGACTCGTTGATTTTATCCGGCCAGGTTTCAAATTCGGTGATTCTGGATGAAATCCGAAAAACAGCAGCAGGCTTTGGCTATAGCGGCGATAAATTCGTGGATGTGACCGAATCACCCGTTCCCCAGGTTATTCTGGAAGTCAAGGTGGCTGAAGCCAACCGTAGCACCTCGCGCGATTTAAGAACCGGCTTTTCGACCGGCAATACCGGCGTAACCATGACGCGCTTAAGCAACACGTTTAGGCCCACTAATGGCGCCAACGGCCAAACCCCTAACATTCCAGGCATCCTCCCAGCACGACCTGTCGTCGGTAATATCTCAGCCAATAACGTCGGCGGCATCACCGGCACTCTTTTTTCCGCCGGTTCGGATTTCAATATTTGGTACGACCTGCTTGAAACCAAGGGAAAAATTATCACACTTGCAGAACCCAAACTGGTTTGCACCCACGGCAGAACCGCAAGCTTTCTGGCTGGCGGCGAATTCCCTTACGTTTCTTCAATTGATCAAAACGGCAGTCCGATTATTTCTTTCCGCGAATTTGGCGTCAAGTTGAACTTTACGCCGTGGATAGCGATGCGCTCTGGCAGAATCGAACTGAACGTTTCCCCAGAGGTCAGCAATATCGATCGATCCAGTTGCCAGGTGGGCGCAGGCGGCTTACAGGTTTGTGGCCTTGCCAAGCGTTCAACCACCACGACCGTTGAACTGAAAGATGGCGAAAGCCTGATGGTATCAGGCATTCTAACGCGAGAAGACCAAAAAACGCTTGCCAAAGTCCCCTTTATTGGGGATATTCCCATTCTTGGCGCCCTCTTCACCAATTCCACGACCAGCCGAGCCGATCGCGAGCTGATTGTGGTGATCACACCGCATATCGTCAGAAAAGGGGATTACGGTGAAATTTTAAGCTCGGCAAGCCAATAAGATAATACCGCCGCTACGCCCCAATCGTAACATCGGCGAAAAAACCGAAGGAAACATTGTGACTATGTCAGGCCCGGTTACCGTACTTATCATTGATCAGGACGCCGATTCGCGCTGGCTGCTTCGCGACACGCTCAGCACCCAGCAGCAGCTTTCCGTTATCGCCGAAACCGACAGCCTGGTCTATGGTTATGAAATTATCCGCCAAAACCACCCCCAGGTGGTCTTTGTCGATTTAAAAGACGATCCGCAAAAAACCCTTGAAGTCATTCACCGAATTTCAACCTATTTCAAGGATATCCTGATTATCGTGTCAGGCACCGAGCTGACGATGGAAACCCTGATGGCCTGTATGCAGGCAGGCGCAAGAGAATTTATCCAACGTCCCTTAAATTCCCAGCAAATTCTCGATACCCTGGCCAAGCATTATAACGCGCTTACCGTTGAGCCCGACGTTGGGGATGCCACGGGCCGGATGATCACGATTTTCAGCAACAAGGGCGGTCTGGGTAAAACCACGGTTGCCGTTAACCTGGCCGTTGCCCTCTCTCAAGTCATCAAGCAACCGGTGGTTCTGGTGGATCTTAACCTTCAGCTTGGCGATATTACCACATTTTTGGATATCGAGCCCAAGCAGACCATTGTCGATATTGCCAAAAATATTGGCCGTGTGGATGCCACATACCTTGAAAACTCGCTCGCAGAATATACGTTGGTGGATCCTAGCGGTGGCGAAGCCAAGGTCTACATCCTGGCGGATCCGCTGAATATGGAAGAGGCCGAAGAGGTCAGCGCCGAACAGATCAATGCCGTCCTCACCGTTCTTCGGGCAAGCTTTCCGTATGTCATTGTGGACACGAACACCTCGTTTGACTCTAAAACTTTGACTGCCCTTGACTTAGCGGATGACATCCTGCTGGTGTCGATTGTGAATTTACCTTGTATCAGAAGCAGCCAGCGCCTGCTAAATTTATTCAACCGGCTGGGTTATGAGGCCAACAAGATTAAGCTGGTGGTGAACCGTTTTGTCGCAGGCGAAGAAATCAGTATTGAGGATGTCGAGGATACGCTGGAGCATCCTGTTTTCTGGAAAATCCCCAACGCTTATCAAGTCGTGATGACCGCCATTAACCGGGGGATTCCGATTGCCGAGGTGGAGGGCGGCAAAAATATTCAGAAAAACTTGCTTGATTTTGCCTACAAGCTCAGCGGCAAGGTGATGCGGACACCCGCACCGTTACAAGGCCATAACAGCCACTCCGAAGCGCCTAAAAAATCCGAAAAAACATCTGTTTTGCCAACGTTACCCTTCAAGAGTATTTTTGGCAAAAACAAACCCTGAGCCTCTCCCCCTAAATTACAACCAAAAAAACCCATAGAAATCCGGCACCCTCTCTTATGTCCTTACGCGATCGACTCAAAGGCATCTCAGGCGCACCGACAACGCCCACCCACAACGGTGGGGCGGCACCGGCGCCTGCTCAACCGCCAGCGGCAGCATCACCTCCTGTACCCAAAATTGAAGCGGCAGGCAGTCCAGAGCCCTTGCCATTACCTGCCGAAAATAAACCTGCCACAGCCAACGCAACACCTCAGCAAGCAACTGTAACGCCTTTACCCGCAGCAATAGCTCAGACAGTTCAACCCAGCACCGTTTCCGTCACGCCTGCCATTAAAAAAGGCGAGCATTTTGAAACGGTTAAAGCCAAAGTTCACAATCTTTTGGTGGAAAACCTGAACCTTTCGCCCACCGAAGTGATTGCCAAGGAAGATGTTACCCTTGCAGCGCAAAGCTTCTTACAGCAGTATTTAAGCGAGCAAAAAATTCCGATGGGAACTGCCGAGCGGCATTCGCTTGTGCAGGAGCTGGTCGAGGAAGTCGTGGGTCTTGGCCCGCTTGAGCCTTTGCTTCGCGACGCCACCATTTCAGAGATCATGGTCAATGGCGCTCAAAAGGTCTACATCGAAAGAAACGGCAGGTTATACAAAACGCCGGTCGCGTTTCGTAACGATTCGCACTTAATGCATGTCATTGAGCGGATTGTCTCTGCCGTGGGCAGACGTGTGGATGAAAAAACGCCGATGGTGGACGCCCGCTTAAAGGACGGTTCAAGGGTCAACGCGATTATTCCGCCGCTGGCGCTAGATGGCCCAACGCTTACGATTCGAAAATTCAAACAGGACGCAGGAACCCTGGAAAAATTGCTGGGATGGGGTTCGATGACGCCTGAAATGGCAAAATTACTGGAAGCGGCCGTCAAGTGCCATCTCAACATTATTATTTCTGGCGGTACGGGTTCCGGTAAAACAACGCTTCTCAACAGTTTGTCTTCTCTTATTCATCCCGATGAGCGGATTGTCACCATTGAGGATTCAGCCGAATTGCAGCTTCAGCAGGATCACATCGTCCGGCTGGAAACCAGACCACCCAATATTGAGGGAGAAGGCCAGATTTCCGCACGACAATTGCTGATAAACTCCCTGAGGATGCGCCCAGACAGGATTGTCGTCGGCGAGTGTCGGGGGCCTGAAACCCTTGAAATGCTTCAGGCAATGAACACGGGGCATGACGGCTCATTAACGACGCTTCACGCCAACACCCCCAGGGACGCGCTCTCCAGGATCGTCACCATGTGTATGATGAACGATAACCCGCTTCCTGAAAAAACCATCAACCAGCAAGTCTCTTCCGCGGTCAACCTGATTATCCAGGTTAGCCGACTGATGGATGGCCAGCGAAAAACCACCAGCATTATGGAAGTGGTCGGCATGGAAGGTGAGAAAATCACGATGCAGGAGATTTTCAAGTTCCAACAAAACGGTCTGGATGCCGAAGGCCGGGTGATTGGCCACCATACCGCCACAGGCATTCGTCCCCGCTTTTCTGAGCTATGCAAAGCTAAAGGCATCGCTTTGCCTGAAAGCATGTTTGTTCCGGCTGATAAAAGCATTTCCCAAGGTCAATAGGGACATAAAGATTTCCCTGCCACAGAGGATCTTTTCCCAAAATGAACGGTAGCACGTATGTCATCCTTATTCTGGGCAGCCTCATCCTGTTTGCGGCGGCTGCGGGCATTGCCATTTTCATGGCCCAGCGCCTGCTCAATCCAGACCCCAGCCCGACACGGACGCGCCTGGGGAAAATCAAAAAAGCCAAGCGGGAAAACGACGATTACATTGAAAACGAGACTGCCCGGAAACTGGCATCGCTGGTAAAAGGATCGGATTACAAAAACATCAAGCTGGGGCGTTATCTTGAAAAGTACGCCTATATCCAGAAATTAAAGCGCAGCCTGGGCCAGGCCAACATCAAGACGCCGGTCGATCAGTACTTCCTCAAATGGTACATTATCCCTTTTCTGGCAAGCGTCTTTCTGGCGATGGTCACCAAGTTTTTCCCCATTTTTTTTCTAGGGGTTGTCATCATCGCCTTTGCCCACTTCAGCGTAAATTTCAGAAAAAAGAAACGACTGCATAAATTTACCACCCAGTTTCCCGACGCGCTCAATTTAATGACCAGCTCCCTTCGCGCGGGGCATTCGTTTCAATCCGCCCTGGCCGTGGTGGCTTCCGAACTTCAAGACCCCATTGGCAGTGAGTTCTCACAAGTCGTCAAGGATTTCAACCTGGGGGTTCCCGTTCGAGATGCTCTTGGGCGTCTCACTATCAGCCTGGATAACCTGCCGGATATTCGAATGTTTGCCACTGCCGTTTTAATCCAGCGAGAATCCGGCGGCAACCTGGCCGAAATTCTTGACCAGTTAAGCTACACCATTCGAGAGCGCTTCAAGCTAAAAGGACAGATTTCCTCCATGACGGCCCAATCCCGTCTGACAGGCTACTGTCTTGGCGCTGCGCCTTTTGTGGTAACCACCATTCTGGTGCTAATCGCCCCACAATATATCCAGCCGATGTTTGATGACACCTTGGGCCGGATTGCACTTTTGGTGGCTTTTATCATGCAGTTAATAGGTTTTTTCGTCATCAAGCGCATTGTCGATATTCGCGTTTGAGATATTTGGATTCCCCCACTTAAAAAGAATTTTCCCATGCTACTTTCAGCCCCAGCCTTACTCATGCCTAACGCCCTGGCCTTGCCACTGGCGAGCCTTGTACAGCCAAGCCAGGTCATTATTATTATCGGCGTGGTGATTGCGGTCATGTTATCAGTGTTTGTCTTTGTCATCATTTTCCTGGTAACCGTTACCTATGAACAAAACGTTGTCAAAGACCGTTTGATTGCGCTGAAACTAAACAGCACGCCTATTTCCACACAAAAGGCGGGGCCTTTTGATGAGTTGTGGGAAACGATGATGGCGTTTTCAGCCCCTCTTGCCAAAAAACTGTATGGGCAAAATGATGGGTTTCAGAAAAAGACCAAGCAAATGCTAACCGAGGCCGGGATGTCGGATTCGGATACCGCCGTCTGGCAATCCCTCACGGCACAGGTGGCAACCGGTCTGGTAATGGGGATAGCAGGTTTTATCGGCTCCTTTTTCTTTGCCCAGAACCTGGCCATTAACATTGGCGCAGGTATTTTTGGCCTGCTTTTGGGAAGAAACATCGCGCAACTGAATTTGCGGATGCGCGCAAAGCGAAGAAAAACCGAAATTCGCTATAACCTGCCCGACGCGCTTGATTTAATGGTGGTTTGCGTGGAAGCGGGTCTAGGGCTGGATGCGACGATTCATCGGGTTGCAGAAGATTTGGAAGCAATGGCGCCTGATATCGCCCTTGAACTCAAACGGGTGACGCGCGAGCTAAACGCCGGGGTATCGAGGCTTGAAGCGTTTCATAACCTGGGCACCCGAAGCGGGGTGGAAGAGTTAAAGTCCCTTTGCGCCTTGATTACCCAAAGCGATAAGCTGGGGACAAGCATTTCCGACGTGTTACGCGTCTATGCCGATGACATGCGCGTTCGCAGGCGCCAAAAAGCAGAGGAGCTTGCCGCTAAGGCCAGTATCAAGATTACTTTTCCGCTGGTGCTTTTTATTTTCCCGCCGCTATTTATTATTCTATTAGGCCCCACCGTGATTCAGGCCATGAAAACCTTCGGCGGCGGCGGAGTCTTCGGCGCAGGCCATTAAAAAATGTTTAACTGAGCGGCGTATGCCAGGGGCATCCGGCCAGAGGAAACGTCTCTAGGAAATAGAAAAAACGTCTTTGGTTTAGAATAGCCCCATGCTTACCCACAACGACCTCAAGCTCAACGAACATGTTTTTTATCTGCCCAGGCTTCCCCAGGCTTGGGCAAACACCAAGGTGGTGCAGCTTTCCGATCTGCATTTTTACGAATATTCCGACCTTGGTTACTACCAGCGCGTAGCCGATACGGTAAACGCGCTTGAGCCTGATTTGATTGCCGTTACCGGTGATGTTGTCCATTACGGCACCAAACACGTCGATAAGGCCCAATGGTTTTTATCCCTGCTTGAAGCGCGCCTGGGCAAGTACGCCATTATGGGAAACCATGATTATTACGATTTTGCCAAGGGCCGGATCTTACGCGAAACAATGAGCGCCTCTGGCCTCAATGTTCTGGTGAATCAGGCCGTAGCCCTTGAAAAAACGCCTGATACAGGGCAATATTCGCCGCAACTCTCCCAGAGACTCTGGGTGGCTGGCGTAGATGACCTCTGGTGCGGCGCGCCTGATCTGGAGAAAACCCTGCAAGAGGTTCCAAAAAACGAATTTATCTTGATGCTGGGTCACAACCCCCTGCTCTTTGACCCCGTTTCGCATTATCAAAACAAGCCTATTGATCTTCTGCTTTCGGGTCACACCCATGCGGGACACGTATATCTACCGCCCCTGGCCTTAATTTATCGCCATGTCTTTAAAATGAAATATCGCTACCATCATTTTGAGAAAAGCCATCCCGATTCTAAAGGCGCAACAACGCCACATCACACCCAGCTTTACGTCAGCAGCGGGGTCGGCTCTGCCGCTTTTTACCTCAAACGTCCCATTCAAATGGGGTTTCCCCGCTTCCGTTATAACACGCATCCTGAAATTGCCCTGCATCGCCTGATGCCAGGGCTTATGCCAGATTCATAGCCCTTATCCGCTAGGGGCGCTTGCGCTTGGTTTTGCGAAAAGACGTTCGGCCAGAAAACCCTAAATATAACACCAGCCCAATGGCGCTTAAGCCAGCAATGCCATAGCGTATCCACGGGGCAACATTCTGATTGAGGGATACCAGTCCTTCAATTAGCCCGGCGATCACCAACAGCGGCACACACCCAAGAATCAATACCAGCGATTCTTTTGCGTTATGCTGAAGCGCCTGAAGACGCCGATACGCGCCGGGAAAGATCAGGCTTTTGCCAATCAGCAAGCCCGCACCGCCCGCGATAAACACCGTGGTCAGTTCAATGACCCCATGGGCGGAACAAAACCGCAACAGCCTTTCTCCCATTCCATGATTAAAGCAGACCTGAAGCGGGCCCCCAAATGCTTGCATGCCGTTGACAAGCATCACGTACAAGGTGCCGATCCCAAAAAAAATACCGCTAACATAGGCATTAAAGGCTACGCGGATATTATTTTGCATCAGAAACGTGGCGGCAGAAGCGCGAGCGCTGTCATCATCCATCCACAAAACGCCTTTATCCAACATTGTAATCGCCTGGGGCGGCAAAAACGCCGTTTCTAGCGACGGGTTATGGGCCACCGCCCACATGGAAATCGTCGCCCCGAAAACAAACATTAAGAATGAAAAAGCGATTAAAAGACTATGGGCTCTAAACGCGCAGGGAAACTGCACGAGGAAGAAATCCCAAATATGGCGCCATTTTGCCCCGGAAGTTTGATATACATAGCCGTGGCCTCGAGTTAAGAGTTCATTCAGATAGGGCTCCAAGTGCTGGTGATCCCTGGCCGATCGAATACGCGACAAATCATTCATCACCGCGCGGTACAAAAAGCCCAGTTCCCGCACGTCTTCAATTTGAAGCCCGCTGACCCGCTTTTCTCCATAAGCAAGCAACTCCTCCAGACGAGCCCAGTCGCCTTTTCGGTTATTCAGCCAATATTTTGAAATCTTGCTCATCTTACCCCTGTCTTATCGTATATGACGCAGTTCCTTGCGTAAGCCGCAGCCTATGCCATTATAATAAAGATATTGCATACGGTTGTGTTGAATGTAACTTGAAAACAAGCATGATCTTACGTTCTGTTCAAAAACTTGAAACCGCTGAAGGCATCTCCCTGAACATCGAGCTTTCAGGCGTTCCTGCTCGCCTTGTAGCATTCTTAATCGACCTGTGGGCTTCAGCGGGTTTATTGCTGTTTCTTTGCGTGGGATTGGCGCTTGGTTTGTCCTCTTTTGAAAAAGTATTGGGCCAGTTCTTTCAGCAGTATGACTGGCAAAGCATCAGCGCCGAGATAATAGGGGTTAGTATTTCGCTGATGACCCTTACGTTTTTCCTCCTCTATTTCTTCTTGCAGGAATGGCTCTGGAAGGGCAAAACCCTGGGCAAATCCCTGATGAAAATCCGGGTGGTGAGAAACAACGGACAACCTGTGGGATTTTGGGAAGCGTTCGGGCGAAACGTGTTTCGTTTGATTGATGTGATGGTCAGTGGCGCTGGGGTCATCGTGATGCTTTTTTCCCCTTCTCAAAAACGGCTGGGCGATTACCTCTCAGGCTCGGTGGTTATTAACGACGCACCAACTCAACAGCACGACTGGCTCAGGCAGTCTTTAAACAACGCGCCAGCTCAAGCGCTTTCTCAAACCACCAGCAGCGGCATCAGTTTTGAGGAAAAAGCCTTGTTGGATGCGTTTAAAGGCCGTATGCGGGACTTATCCCAAAACAGCCAGATACAACTCGATTTTCTGCTGCGGCAATATTTTGCCCAGCGACTCGGCCTTTCAAAAGACGAGGCGATGGATTTAAAATTTCTCTATCGCCTCGGCCAGTAAAGATATCCCTGGGGGATCCCTAATTTATTTCATTTGGGTGTTGGTCGTTGCCTGATCAGCCATCATGGCCTGCTTACTGGCAATAAAGCGATCGGCAACCATTCGGCGCTTGTCTTTGGCTTCATCGCTGTCGCTTGCCAGACGTTCCTGGCCTTTAAAAAAAGTGGCGGCGCGGGCAATCTGGCTTTGAAACATGGTGTTGATATTAAAGTTCATCATAAGGATTGCCTCCCTCACCTTTATAAATCGGTGAAGATTATGCTTGAATTGCATTCTCAAAATGTGCCTCAGGTAAAAGCTTTTTCAATAGAAGCTTTTCCTGCATGCATAAAACCCATATCCCTTGGAAATAATGCTAGGCAGAACTTCGTTACAATCTGTTTCTTTACATAAATTTACAGATTCCCCATATAGTTTATATACCCCGTCAATGCATAAGCCGCCTGAAGCGTTTGATAAAGCACCTGAAAATCATCGGTTTCAAAGCGCAGGGTCCGGCCATCCATTCGTGTTAAAGGCGCAAGCATACTGGCGCAATCAGCATCCAGGCTACTTAAAAACGTCACCTCAAGCTGATAGGGCTTCTTCAATTTCAGCAGAGCACTTTTCCAGGATTCGCGCCGCTGAAAGACATGATGCACCGCTGTTTGATAATCCATCAAAACGTCTTTTAAAGGCCTGCTAAGCGCCGCCGTTGAAGATATGGACGTTTTGGTCTGAACAGTTTGAATTTTGGGCAATAGACTTCGGGCTTCGGCACAGAGGGCTTGATCACCACTGACCAAAAGCACCGGCACCTGGTATTTCAAACTGGCATAATAGGCATTGATACCGGTTTCCCCAAGCGACTGGCCGTTAATAGACACGTTGAAAATGCGGCTGTGAAACGTATGGTTTAAAATCCCGTTTTCAGTTCCTGACTTGGCATGATAACCAATGTAAAACGCCGCATCAAAACTTTCATCAAGCCCTGCTGACATCGCACAAAGCTTGGGCTTGCCCGATAAAAGCGAAACGCGCTCTCCCACATGGGACAAGTCCAAATTGGCCATCGTGCAATGACTGTCATTAACGACAATCTCACTTGCCCCAGCTTCAAAAGCCGCGTTGATCACCGTTTGAAGCTCTACTCCCAACTGCTCGACGGCTTTTCGATAAGCGGTCTCATCAGGCTGTCGGCTGCATTGTAAGGGCGAAGTGACCCAGCAGATGCCTTCCAGATCCGCTGAGATATAGAGCTTGGGCAATGACGGGAATCCTTTTCAACTCTTTTTTAAATGCAATTATTCTTCTGTTTCGGAAGTTTCACCGGGCTGGCCGCCGTTTTTATGAACCGCGACTTTTTCACCAGCCAGCTTTTGAAAAGCTTCCCGGCCTCTTGATTCAATTTCTTCCGAAAGACTTTTGACGCGATCGCTAATCGAAGAGGCTTTGGCTTTGAGCAATTCGGACTTGTCATGAAGTTCGTGCTGCACTTTAGACTTGGTTTCCTGGCAGCAGTCATTCACATTCCCCAGCGATTCCTTGATCATCTCCCGGGTTTCGATCCCGCTTCGGGGCGCAAGCAGCAAACCAATAAGGGCACCAAGGGCTCCGCCAATTAAGGCGCCTGCGACATATTTTCCTTTAGACATCAGAAATCTCCTTTGTTTAGCGCTAAGACGGCTATTGTGCTTTATCATCAGCCGTCAACAGGGCTTTTTTTGTAAATTACAGCTCAGCACATTTCCAATCTAACTGCGGCGAAAACTGCTGGCAAAGCCGCTGAGTACAGCAAAAACGCCCGAGCGAAGCGATGCGCCAGCCTGCTGGATTCGGCCAAGCCCATCCTGAAACATCGGCGTTGCCGACTGAACGCCACGCTCGACGGATTCGATGCTATCCACCGCCTTGCCCGTTAAAATCTCCACATGGCTTGCCGTTTTACGCAAGTCCTGCATCGCGGGGGAAAGCTCGTGGCGAGCCACTGTCCAGAACTCATAGACAGATTGCAACAGCATCAGGATTTTATAAATCACCAGGCTCAGAAGAACACCCAGGGGAATTAACACCACCCAACTGACTTGGACAAGATTGGCCAATTGCTGCTGCAGCGCGTCCGAGTATTCGTTCATCAGTGGTTAAATTCCTCTCTGAAAGACTTTTTGGCATTCTTACTCGCCTTGCAGGCGACAACGCCAGCGCCATAAAATACTAGTTCAATTCGTAATTACCGGAGGCCAATTCCTCAGCACGCTTGGCCTTGGCCATGCGATCGGCATCGCGACGGTGCTTGGCTTCGCTGACCTGATGCTCGATATTGGCTTTGGTTTTTTCGATAAAATGCCGCGACTTGCTATTGGGATCCTTGATTTCATCAGGAAGGCGCTTGGCCAAGTCTTCTAAGTCCTCGCGGGTTTCTTCCCCCGATTTTGGAGCAAAAAGAAGGCCCAATACGCCGCCCGCTAAAACACCGGTGAATAATCCCAAAATAAAAGCGAAAATACCGTCATCTTGCTGTCTAGCCATCTCGTTTCATCCTTTTTTGCTTCTGGTTTTATTTTTTGAAAGTTGTTATTAGTGAAAAGAAATTCATACTGAGCATTATCAAAGCTTAAACGGGCTCTCAACTGCCGGCTGTTCTAAAATAACCGCCTATCGTGAGAAGGGTTGGGGTTCAGGCCCCACAAATGACCACCGTATTCCTAGTGTAAGAGTGATTGAAAGGGCCGTCAAGCAACAAAAGGGCTATTGACAGTGGGTATTCTTCAAAAAAACAGCTCAATACAGGTCAGAGTTCATATTAAACCCGAGCGTTAGCAATAGATTTTAGCCGAAATTTTCTCAAGCACCGTGGCGCCCACTTTAAGAATCACATGCCACTTCATTGTCATTTGCCCATACAGCCTACAGGCCATTAAAAGCGACTCTTCGACCTGCTTCAGGCTTTCCTTATAGCCATGAAGACGCTTTAAGGCAGTAGAAAGACGCCCGCGAAGTTGGTCGTGATATTCGCACAGATAAAAAAACAGCCATAGTAGCGCGGCCGTCACCGCGATTTCAAGCGTGATAACGATATTCAAAAGTAAAATCCAGGCTGAGTCTGACATCATCTCCCACTTTCACATTTCAATTCTTCACACCTCTGGGCTTTAGCGTTTTCAAGCAGGTTATAGGCCCTTACTCTGCGCCTGGACTGGTATCTGGTTGTGGGTCTGCTAAAGGCGGCGCGGTTACCGGCATAGCCTGTTCTGGCTCAGACGTTTCAGGCACTTGCTCAGGCGTTGTGGACGGTTTTTCAGGTGCCGCCTGCAATTCGGATTCTGAAGGAATTTTGGGCAGAGTGGGGTTTTTGATGTCCACGTGTTTCAGGTATTGAAACTCCTGGTTCATCACCCTAGCCTTACAGCGTCTATGCTTATGCTGCAAGTACTCGCGCCTGGGCACAATAAAAATGCGCAGGTACTTTGGCGTCTTGTCATTCAAATTGACCACTTGTTGTCGAATCGGATCACATTGCGTTATAAACGCATCTTCGCTTGGCGGCTCAAAATTCTCAATTTCAGGCGGTTTTTCCTTGTCTTTTTTAAACCACCAGGCGTTTGCAGGCTGAACACCCCCCAATGCCACCGTCAATAAGACAAGAAAAGCACAGCAACGACACAATATGGAATTTGATTTCATAAATCCAAACTTCACCGGATAATGCATACCCTACTATTGTAACGCAAAGACAAGCGCGATTTTATGAGAGAAGCAGGGTTTTCAATTCATTGGGGCTAAAGCAAAGGGGCTTACTAAAGGAAGTTTCAGCGCTTCGAGGAAGGGCTTCGCCAAGAGCGCTAGCCTCTTGGTACTGACTCAGACCAAGCGAGCTGCTGAGATGAAGCGTTTCGCTCTTGCAGCTTCGGTTTAAAAGCCTCAGGATAACCTGTCCACTCGCATTCAAAGTGCATGCCGTATAAGCAACCTGACCATTATCCCAGCCAATCATTTGCGCTTCGGCTTTTTCCGGCGCTCCAGAAACCGCAATTGCCTCCACACTGCCATAATAGCGCTGGGCAAAATTACAAAGATGCGCATCCCCAGACTCAGCCTTATTAGCCGCAGTAATCGTCTGCTCTAGAGCCCATGCGTAGCGGGCGGTTATTGTCCGGCCAATACACTGGCCTTGCGGGGTAGGCAGAGGTGGCCCGGCCTGTGCGCCTCGAACGCCCGTATCCGCTTTGGACAGCTTGCCAAATGACCTTAAAAGCGTCAGGAGAAGCGTACTGCCGGATACCTCGTACTCGCTAAGGCCTTGCGTGAAAAACACCTGGCCATTGGCGCTTAGGTAGCGCTGAATCGGCCCCGTGTTGGTTTTCAGTTCTTTCCAGTGCGCCGCGGGCATTTGCGCCATCAGGTCATAAGCAGGATCATACGCACGCGTAAGCGTTGAAAAATGCCCTTCGGCTTTCACCTGAAAAATGGGCGCAGGCGTCTCAAATCCCACCTGCAGGAGATGATCCGAGTTTGTGTTGGTAAAGCGTGTTTCAAATAACAGCAGGGGACTGCCCGCCTCAAGCCATATCCGGCTTTCGATGGCCATACCGCAAAGTTCGTAATGGGCAATAATGCCCGCAACCAAAGGCCCGTTTTGCCAGGAAGAAATTTTAAGCAACTTGGCAAATTCAGGCTTAGCACCCGGCACCGGCGCCGCATTGTAGGAATCCCCCTGCTGCAAGCTGTCACGCAGACAATGAAGATTCGATATGGTTACCCCGTCTTTGCCTTTTTGTAAAACGCTTAAAGATCCATCGGTTTCCACGCTGAGCTGATAAAATTCGTTTTCAATGCAATTTTTTGAAGAGCATCTTGCATAACGGGATTTTGCAAGCGATGGCGTATTTTTTTCAGCGTCTTTTTCAGTTGAAATCAGACGATAACCAAGCGCGGGAATGTCTTCTATCCACATCCAGCCCCAATGGCGCGCCTTGGTCTTATGCGCCAGAGGCACCTGCTTAAAGTCGCTCAGGTAAGCATCGTTCAGCACCTCTTCCGTTTTTTCCAACTGCATTAGATCCCGAGCATCCCCATCATATTGAACTTGCACCACGCCGCTAAAGTTTTGCCCCAAAGTATTCAGCACAAGCCATTTATGAGAAGAAGAAGGATGAGAAGAAGAAGAAGAAGAATGAACAACTACTAATTGATGAGCCGCCTCCGCTTTCTGGACACCTAAAACGTTTAGCCATAATTTTTTCAAGCGCGGCATAACCGCAGCATATAGCGCCTCAACCTCTGAAAAGCGCACTTCGTTATGCAAGTGAACCTCATCCACGCTACAGCCGCAAATACTGTCATGGGGGTGATTTAACAACAGCGTTTGCCATGCGAGTGCCAGTTCAGGCAAGCCGTAGGCGCTATTGACCATTAGCTTTATTAAAACCTGAAGAGGCTCCCAGTGATACACCAGCGCATGTTCCAACATGCGGTTTTGCTGCTTGAGATACAACCTGCCGGAATAAACCCCCGGCAATAGAAACGCCTCGTCGTTATTCACCAGCTCGCCTGAAATCATCTCCGCCTTATTACCCAGTTGTTCAAAATCAGGGCGAATGGCTGCTAAAAACGTATCTGGCGTTTCAATGGCCAGATCGGGCAGGGTTTTTTTCATCAGTTCGATGGCGGCCTTATCCAACGGGCCTAAATGATCTCCGCCAATGGGCAACAAGTATTTTGATAAATCTGTCCGTTTCGACAATTTATCACTTAAAGCTTTTAACAATCCTTGTTTGCCCGCCGTTCCCAAATCAGGATCATCATCCGCCATATGCAGCATCATCTGTAAATAACCATCGGCCAGAAAGTACCCCAACACTTTTTCTCCCGAAGGGCTTTGCCACCAGAATTCGCTGTTATTGGGCGACACCCCGCGCCAGAGAATAGCCGTGTCAATACCGAACTGGGACAAAATGGTCGGCATATCCGCCGAATGGCCAAACGTGTCGGGCAAGTAACCGCAAAAATGATCGCTTTGCCCATAAGTGCGAGAAGCGACAATCCCGTAAGCGAGGTTTCTAATCAGGCTTTCGCCCCCCACCAGAAACTCATCGGGCATAACGTACCAGGGACCGATTTTCAACTTGCCGCTTTTAATCAACTTTTCAAGCTGCGCTTTTCGCTTGGGACGAAGTGCCAGGTAATCGTCAAGCAACACCGTTTGCCCATCCAGCATAAAGCACGGAAAAACGCCCGCCTCCAGGCTATCGAGAATCGCGTCCGTCACTTCTGCCAGACGGACTTGATACGCCCGAAAGGACTGGTACCACTCCCTGTCCCAGTGCGTTTGCAGATAAACAACCGGTTGCTTTTGGACTGAATGCTTTTCGTTTTTTTTGAGCGCCATATGATCTCTTTCACAAGTCACCCACATACCCCTCTCCCCCTAAGGAGAGAGCGTGAGGGGTATTCTATCAATAACGAGAGGAAAAGAAAATTTACTATCTTCCCGCTCATAAATAAGCCTCACCCCTCACCCGGCCCTTCGCCACCTTAAAGCAAAGGTGAAGCACCCCGCAATGCCCATACGTCGCAAAAGGCTGGCGGCTTCCCTCAAGGGGGAGAAGGAGAAATCGGTTATATTTCAATACAATAGACTACTGAATCAGCCTGAGCGCTTCTTCCAGAAGGTTCTTGTTGGTGCTGATCAGTTTTGCCGTCACGTCCAACTGGAATTTCGCCAATTGCAGGAAGTTGACCTGATCGCGCGTGTTTACGTTCGACTTTTCCAGGATCCCGCTTCGAATTTCACCCGTACCCTCCACCGGCTCGCCCGAATATTCGGTCGGCGTAAACATCTGGTCTTCCGGCTGCGCCAAGCCCCCCTGGTTAATGAAATTGACCAGGGCGATTTTATAAAGCGGCGTTGCCTGGCTTCCTTCATTGGCCAGCCCCACAACGGTGCCATCCGAGCGCACCTTGTATTCGTCGTACTTACCGAAATACTTGCCGTTACTGGGGTCAACCCACAGGGTCACATCGGTTGTGGGGACATGGCCTGGGCCTCCCGCGCTGTGCTGGGGATTATTAGCGGAAGTCGTCCCGCCCGAGGTTTCGCTATCCCCCGTATTCAGCACCTTGCCGTCTTCGCCCAAAAGATAGCCCTGGACTTTAAAGCCCAACTCGTTTACAAACGTGCCATCGCCGTTGAATTTAAAGTCGCCGAGACGGGTAAAGCGCAATTGCCCGTCGGGTTTTCTCATTACGAAAAAGCCCTTACCCTCAATATACAGGTTACTGGCCTCACGACCGGGAATGGATTTACCCTGCCAGTCACTATAAGGTAAATTGCTGGCCTGAACGCCGTTCATAAAATCGGCAAAAGTCATTCGGGCTTCTCGATAGCCTGGCGTGTAAATATTGCCAAGGTTTTGGCTGATGGCCTGAAACCACCCCAGGGAAGCCTTCTGGGTGTTCAGCGCCATTATAAACGGATCTTGCATTGGCCGTTTCCTCTGTGTTGTATACCTGTCTTCGGCTCAAAAAATGGCTAGATTAAGGAAATATCACCTTGCTCTTCAAGCCATTGCCTGGGTTTTTCCTCACGTTTTTCGCGCTGCTCCTGTTTTTGAGAGAACGAGCGATAGGTCAGATCATCCACCGGCAGGTTCTTGCTCAACAACTGTTGCTTCAACGTCTCAAGCTGCTGTTTCATGGCCCATGCGGCGATATGCTCATTGGAGAGAAATTCAGCCGAAACACGGCCATTTTTGAATTTAAGAACAATTGACGCATTGGCGTCCAGTTCGATTCGGATAGGCTGGCCAGACTTGATCCCTTTTGCAACCATTGATTTTAGGTTATCCGACACCTCAAACCCACGGTAGCTGATGTCACCTGTCTCATCGACCGGGAAAAGCTGCTGTATGGGAATATTGCCCATAATAATTGGCACATTGGGAATGACCCATTGCTTGAGATATTGAATATCGCTAGTGCTTAAGGCCTCTTTAAGCAGATGCGTCAATTCCTTGGGGGAAATATCATCCAGACTGCTTCGCTCATCAGTTTCAGAGGGTTTTGAAGCTTCTGTCTTTTCCGTGTAAAAAGCACTGCTGCTAGCGGCTTCGGTTTTTGCCTGATCCGCTTCTGTCAGGGAATCCACCCGTGTTGCTTCAGAGGCGAGTTTTGAAATAGCGGGCATTTCAGAAAGCCAGTCGATAAAATTAGGAATATCGCTCAAGGCGTCTTCATCCCGCAAGTTATTGATAAACGGGTTACTTGTTTCATTCACCGCATGGTGGGCATAACCGATCAAATGCACGTTAGGAATTTTCATAAAGAAACAGCTTGCTCCCAATAACTTTCGGGGGGTGGAAAATACGGTCAGTTGATTGTCAATATTTTAGTCAGGATGGCCTCAATTGAAGGCCTCTTCTTCTTGTTCTTCTTCAAGCATTCTGGCCTCCCATTCCTGGCGTTCCTGTTCTTCGGCCAGTTGGGCGCGATAGTATCGCTGTCCAGCCACTTCATCCAACTTTTTCATCTCCTGGCGTTTTTCTTCTTCTTGCCATTCCAGATACATCTTGTCTCGGTGTTTCACCAAGGCCTCCAGTTCGGATTGAGCCTGAATCAGGAGTTTCTGTTCGTGGGCCAGTTGTTGTTTTGCACGGGCAAGCTCGTCATAAAGCGTTTCAAGGTCAATATCCAGTTTTTCAAGAAACTTATCGGTGGCAGGCATTAACGTATGGTGAACCTGCATCATGCTTTGGCGGACACTTCGGATTTCCTGTTTTTTCTCTTCAATCTTCAACTCAACCTGGCGAACGGCCTGCTGAGCTTCGATAACCCGTTGCTCCTGCTCTTTTTTCTTTCGTTCGCGCAGCTTGAAAACTTGTCTGAGTCTGTATTGAAAAGCTGCCATTTGGGCCTTTCTTTAGCTTTCCTCATAGACTGACACTGGCTTTAAGCACTGAAACACAACTGTCTATTTGAAAAGGCGTCCTGTTTGATGAGGATACTCTTCTATCGACGTTTTGCAAGCATCATTGAACTTTTTTACCCAATTGCAGAGAAAATCCTTTAGATAGAGGGGAATTTTGGGGAGAAATCGCCTCAAAGTCAGGAGCGGACACTACAGGGAGCAAGAACGGCATCCCGCATTCCGTGAATAATCTTCTTATCCGCAGGACAGGCAGTGGCCAAAACCCCTGAAAGATAGGTTTTTAGCTTACCGGAGGCATCGCTTTTTACAAAATAATAGGGACAAAGCCTGGTTTTTGCCTTAAAGACAACATCCTCACCGGTTTTCAATTCCATCCGACGAAGCTCTTGTGTGGCAGGGTTCTGGTAAGACTGAAGCACATACGGGGTTTTTTCAAACTCAGAAAGGGCTTCGGCAATTTTTTCTCGCCAAACCTCAGATGGGACATCATGTCCCACCGTTACCCCTCTACTGCCCCAGGCCAGAGGGGAAAAACCGGACGGCTTTAACACCAGTTGACGGCCTTTTTGAGAGAGTTCTCCCATCGAGGCAAACGATTGAACAGGCCGCCCCATGGGCTCAAGGCCCGCAATAACAGCCGAGGGAGGTAATGGGGAGGGATCAACGAGCCAGGAGGGGGGCATCAGGCTCTTTAGCTTGATAAAGGAGGCACCGCCCAGATGCGCCTCCCAAAAATCAGCCAAGGCAGGATGATGCAGGAAGGCCATCATCATTTTCTCTTCTAAATAAGGTTTAAACGGGGGTGTCCCCTGTAAAATTCGCTTTTTAAGGGCATATTCAACAAGATCGACTTTTGGAATATTAGGCAAATCAAACAACTCAAAGAAGCGATAGAGAAGATCGATTTGAATGTCTTGCCCACTATTAAGCTCGGCCACCAGCTTGTCTTTTACCAAGTCCAGTTGGCGGGGATGAACACAGTGGATATTGGGATAAAGCTTTTGCAGGCCGTCAATCAGCCACTGCCATTCGGCAAGGTAGTCCTTGGCTTCATCGGAAACCACAATGGCAATCACAGGCGACTCCAGCTCGGGGACTTGCGCTTTTAATGCCGTCAAAAACGCTTCAGGCAATGTTTTTCCCAGCTCAAGATGGCCATCCAGCACTTCAAAACCACTGTTACGATACGCCTGGTTCAGGGCCGAAACAAAACCCAGGCCGCCGGGAACCGAATCGATTTCCGTTAAGGCAAAGCCTTCGGGAGTAACAAGAAGATCGGGACGAAGCACCATCGGCAATTGGCTTCTAAAACGTTTCATCTGTGAAAATTGAATCAGCGCCTCGGGTTTTCCAAAATGGCAATAATCGCTGACCCACTTTGGAATCAGCACCCCTTTAACCGGCGTTTGGCTGACACTATGCTTATACAAGGTATCCAGCGTCTCTAAAAAAGAGAGAAGCAAAGGCCCCAGCTCGTTTAAAAAGACAAATTGCCCCTCGCTGAGATAAAAAGGCGTGGGTGAAAGTTCCCAACCCGGCCCCTGGGCTTGGGCAGCATCGGAATTTTCCTCCTGCCTTTGGCCATAGAGGGCAAAAGCGGGCAGATGCATGGGGTCAAGACGCAAAGAGGCATCGGCTACAGGTAAAGAAGAGGGAGTGGTCATTTTGATGGAGGTCTCAACTGAATCGATTGAATAAGAAGCGCTATAACGGCATTTTAGCCAACAGGCTAGGACTATTCTACGCCTGAGTCAGCCAAAATAAAACGCCCGCTTGGGTAGGAACCAAAAAGAGACGAGGGCACCATCATGATACCGACAAGAAGATACCGGCGGCATAATGACACGAAAAAATAAGCGCCTGACTTCTAGCAGCCTGAGCGTTTCCAGACGTGGTATACGCTCAAAAGCTCCTTAAAAAAGAGGAAAAACCGGCATTTTACCCTGAAACGCCTTGGCTCGTTTATAATAATAGGAACTGGGGCGCTTTTTACACAGGGCTGCTGATTGATCAAAATTGATCAAAAACAGTAGACTTTCCAGAACACAAGAAGCGCTGAGGCGGGTATTATCATTACGGCGGCTGATTTTCCATGTTCAAAAAAAAGCAGACCCCTTCACAATTTCAAGCGGCGAACCCCCCTTCTTCAAACTCGCCTTCTTTTGGGCAAAGCAAGTTTTCAGGCAATTTAAACCTGGCAAAGGTGAATTTTGATTTTGGTCTTGCTCAGGAGTCACCCTCCTCTGAGATGGGACAAGCGGCCTGGCAGACAGCCGAGGCAGTGCAAGCCATTAGTCCGGAATTGGATTACGTGCCTGAACATCTAGAAACCTCTCCGCCTGATGCCGTCTTTAATTCAACAGAAGCAGCTTTTACGCCATTAGAAGAACCATTCCCCGATCCTGTCCCTTATCTGCCACCGCCAAGCGAACTGACCTATGACGCGCTTCCTTTAGAAACCGACGCCAGCTTTGAAGAGCTTGACAGCGCTTTTGAGGAAGAAGCCGCACCCACGCCCAGCATTGCCCAAAATGTCCTGGCCGATTTACCCGAAGCGCGGGATTTATATGCTTCCAATTTGACGCCACCTCCCCTTGTCGGGCCAGGCTGGGATGATGTTATTACAGACCCAAGCATTGTATCGCCTATAGGGCTTGACTCGCTGGGCACCGACCTGCCGGCTGAATCCACCACCCAATGGTTAGAAGACGCTAGCAAGCCCTTTGACTCAATGAAGGCCGATAGTTTACGGGAAGATCCATTTGCCCCTGAACCGCCTTTGCAAAGCAGTTCGCTCGGGCCAGATGATTTTTCATCCGTATGGGACAGCCCGAATGATAGCGAGGCTTCTGCCAGCTTTGAAGATTTTGTAAGCGCTGAAGAAACGCTAAGTCAAACGCCCGAAAAGCAGCCTGAAAAACAATTTGACGACTGGACACGTTTCATTGATGAGAGCCCCGCTAGCTCTGGGCCAACACCGGATGTCATGTTTTCAGAAACAGGCTTTTCAGAAACTTCCAGCCCGCAAACATCGCCGTATGTTTCACACTTGCCGCTAGGCATTTATCCGCCTGAATCAGAGCCGTGGCAAGCGCCAGCAACAGAAGTTTTACAGTATCCATCCGTCACTTCGGACATGTCTGCTCAAAGCGTCTACGGCATGGAACTCCCCGCCTGGTCGCCCGATCCTGAAGCCAACGTTGAGCCCGATGTCGGCTTTGATGATATTGCCCAGCCAGAGATTTCCTTTGCCGATGAGCATCCTTTTGATCAACCGGATTTCTATTCCGAACCTCAGTCACTGAATATAGCGCATTCTGGAGCTGATCTGCCGCAAATTCCCCACATACCAACAGATAGCGCGTTTGACGAAAATGATTCCGCTCAATTGGATACCATCTGGGACGCGGGACAAAGCAATCTTGAATCCAGTGCGCCACCTCGTTCAATAGCCCATATTAATTTCCTCCAAGAAGGCATTAACCTTGAGCCTGGCCAAGAACCTTTGCCCAAAGCCGATATCAGCCAGCCTCTTATACAAGAGCATGCGTCAGCCCCTCAGGACGCTTTCCTCAATACCTGGGAAAACGCCGGGCGAACGCCGGATGAAGTTTTCCTGCCGCCGCCTCAAGAAACGCCAAACACGCCTGCAATCGATTACTGGCAGCAAGTGGCGCAATCGCAAGAGCAGTATCAAAATACCGATACAACCCCTCTGGGTGGTCAGCAGGTTTCCGCAAGCCGCGAAGGATCCGCACAGTTTCTCGACACGGTTCATGACGCCATATATCCTGATATCGCCTTTAACGCTGCGGGAGACAGTTTTGACGATGCAGCCGCTATGCTGTTTCCAGAAACCGTTCAGCGTCATCAGCCCCAGCAGCCTTTAACAAGCCCTGAGCTTGAAGGGTTTGACGCGTCATATCTGCAAGGCGGTTCCTGGCATGATCCGGCGATGGCCGTTGAAGCCGAAGTGTCCTTTGATGACGATAACTTTTTGCAAAATCCTCCTTTATCACAAACGTTTGAGCCAGGCTCTGAGCCACACGCCAGCTTCAATGAGCAGCCTGCCTTCGATGCAGATGAGCCTGATGAAAAAGATGAAAACGACTGGCAATCCGGCTTTGAGGACACACTTGAACCTGAAGCAGATGCCGATTCCATTCAAGAGCCTCCACTCTCCCAAAGCCAATTAAGCCGTTTTTTAGAAGATGATTCCACCCAAGTCACCGTCAATCTGGAAGACTTTGCGCCACCGCCATTAAACTTTGAGCCCCTTTCACCAAACGACACTTTTGGTTACGCACCTGATCCGATATCCCCCCAAGAGCAACCGCAAGCATCTGCAATGGCGGATTCTCAGCAGCAATCTCAACATCAAAATGATGAGGCGTTAAATATTTTACAAAGCCTGGATATGACTCGATTTCATCGCCTGCTGTTTATCAGCCACCAGCAACATTACGCGCTGATGGGACAAGTTGGGCCGGAAGAAGACGCCAATATCGCCGTTCTGAAAATCTTTAACGAAAACCCGCTTCAGCATGACAACGAGTTCATTGCCATTAAAGAAGGTCAAACGCCCAAAAAAGAAATGTTTGTGGTGAAATTAGGAACCTGGCAAGGCGTTGTCGCCGTGGACGCCGATCAAATCCAGCTTCAGGCAGAGATTGCCGTTTAACGCCCGCTGAACGATTTTTCAGGAGCCTCAAATCATAATGTCCCGTTTGACATTGCCCTTACATCAGTTGCCCGACAACCTGGCCAACCGGGTGCAGTTCTTGCGCGAACATCTCGATATGACACCCAGGCAACTGGCCAGCAAGGCGTCCGTTGCAGAAGCCTTTATTCAGGACATTGAAGCCGGGCTTGAAATGTTTTTAGCCCCGGCAGTCAGGTTGAAACTTGCCCGCGCTTTAAGGGTAAGGCCTTCGATTTTGCAGGATGTGGAACGACGCCCCAAGCTGCCCAACGCCGCAGAACTTTCTGAATCCGCAGAATGGCAAAAAACCAGAAAGACCAAACAGCTGCTTGAAGCCGTCGCGCTTAATCCCACGGGCGATTATCACTGCCCCGACTGTGAAGCAAGCCTGATTATCCGGCAGTTCCAACGCCGTGACTTGGAAGATAATCTGCTGCTCACCTTAAAAGTGGAATGCTCAAACTGCCTGTTTCGCTGGTCTACGGATTAGTGGTGAATTCAGTCCCTATTCCGAGAACAAGCGAGCTTACATGCTTAAAAAACGAATCAGGTTGTTGGCAAAGCCAAGCAGCCAGCAAAACCAGATGAGTGAAAACCCGAGGGGCAATAAAAGTAAAATGATTAATTGTGGGCCTTTCAGGCGAAGCGCGGTTTGAATCGCAAGACAAAAAAGCGCACTGCTCCATAGCCAGACCAGCACCGAGACGGCACTTCCCAGAACGCCCATTGCTGAAAAAGACGCTGCGCTGATTTTCATCATGGTGGCGGGTGCTAAAAAAAGCCACGGCAAAAGCGCGTAGGCCATTAAAATATACAGCCGCTTCCAGCAGGCCTGACCTGAAAGCGCAAAGGCAAGCATGCCTAGAAACAGACCGGATAATCCCCAAACGATTATTCCAAGCAGGGTACTTAACAACATGTTAAATAGCAGAAAAGAAGGCGTGCCACCCTGGCTGGAAAACGTCAACAGCGGGCCTAAGACGGATATCAAAAAAACAATGACAAACGCTTCAATTAAAAGCACGTTTGACTGTGGATAGGCTTCAATGGTCATGGCCAGCCGTTTAAATGCTGAAAAAGGCGTCAGCCAGATATCATAAATTCTCTCAAGCCAGGCATCATCGCCATAGGGACGATAAAGCGGATTATCGGCTTGCCAGAAACTGGTGGGCATCTAGAACGTCTTTCAAGTTTGAATGTTATTAGAGCGAAGCGCTTATTCAAGCACCCACAAGGGTTGATTGGGATAGCGCAGGGACAGAGGAAGCATCTGCGCGTAGGGTTGAGCAGCACCGGTATTTATTTTTGGCGCTTTTAACGATCCCGATTCGGAGCTTGATATCCCAAGCCAGTCCATCACGCTGGGGAAGCGATCCACATCCTGCAGCGGCAGCTTGTCACCCTCTTTAAGATTAAAACGCTCCTTGGCCATCTGATCCAACAGCTCATAGGCGCGATGCAAGTCACCCACCTCATCGGCAAGCCCGACTTTAACCGCTTCTTTTCCTTGCACCACGCGACCATCCGCAATAGCTGTAATAATCTCAACGCGACGCGCTTTTTCTGCCGCCTGCTGTTTTGAGAAATGACGTGTACGCCCTTGGAGAACGGCGCCGAGAAAATCTTGGTAACTGTCGTCAATCAAATCCTGCATCAATTTTGCTTCTTCAGGATTGGTGTCGCGGTAAGGAGAAAGCAAATCCTTGAACTTGCCACTTTTAAACGTCACGGCGTGGACACCGAGCTTTTCTTCCATCAGATGTTTGAAATTTAGCGTTGAGATAATCACCCCGATGGACGCGGTTAAAGTGCCTGCGTTGGTGACAATCTTATCGGCGGCACAAGCCGTGTAATACCCGCCGCTTGCGGCCATGTCCCCAAGGGAAACGACCACCGGCTTTTTCTTGCTCGTACGGGTAACGGCGGCATTAAGCTCCTGACTCATGGCAACCGTGCCGCCAGGAGAATTAATATGCAAAAGAACGCCCCTGATATTGTCATCATTCGCCGCCTGATCCAGCGCTTTTCGAACGGTTACGGCGTTGGTTTCGCTGCTGAAAAGCCCGCCATCCTGTGGCGCATCCATATAAATGGGGCCTGAAAGATTAATCAGGGCAAGCTTGTTCTTAGACAAAAAACCGGGAATCCGGCTACTTTTGGAAGAAGCGGCGACGGTTTGATCGCTTGAAGCAGTGGATTTTTGAAAGCCGTTGAACAGCCCGAGGATAAGGGCCAAAAGACAGAGCCCCACCAACAAGAGGGCCATTAAGCCATTGCTTTTGGCCTGTCTGACGGTTGCGTTTGATTCTGTTGGTTCACCGGAAGCCGGATGCGTCATTGCCTCGCCTGCCTTTTTTCTCTCTAAGCTATTAAATTTAAAGCTATCAAATTGTGTTGTATACCATTGCGTTTAGCAAGCCATTACAGTCTCAATTGTAACGGATATTGCTGAAATAGTCCGAAGCAAGTTTTTCAGAATTTTGTAAGCGAAATTTTTATAGCTGACTCGCGTTGGCACATTCATCAATTGCTTTAATAAACTTACTTAATGTCTGTAAAACCGAAGATTTATACCTTTTCAAACCTATCATCCCGCCCTAGAATAAATTTTCTATGACCAATTGCTTATAACTTCAAGAAAGAGAACACGATTATGATTCCCCGCATAAACACAGCAGCCCTCTTGGGGCTTGAAGCCTATGGGGTCACCGCAGAAATTGACATTAGCGCTGGGTTACCGGCGCTGACCATTGTGGGCTTACCGGATAAAGCCATTAACGAATCACGCGAGCGCATCAAGTCTGCCATTAAAAACAGCCCGTTCGCCTTTCCGTTGAAAAAAATCCTGATGAACCTTGCACCGGCGCATCTTCCAAAAGAAGGCACCGGTTTTGATCTCCCGTTGTGTGTCGGGATTCTGTTGGCGTCGGAAATCCTGACGCCAACAGTCTTTTTAGATCAAACCTGCTTTGTGGGGGAAGTGTCGCTGGAAGGCAGCTTAAGAGGCATTCACGGAATCCTCTCGATTGCCCTTATGGCAAAAGCCCAGGGGATACGCTACCTGGTGGTGCCTGAAGAAAACTGGGCGGAAGCCTCACTGGTAGAAGGCATTGAAGTCTTCGGCTTAAAGCATCTCAATGAATTACCGGTTTTCTTCCTCAATCCCCATCATTTTGCAAAGCCCAAACCCCAGGTGTTTGCCAACGAAAGTATCAAGCCACCTCCTTATAGCGTTGATTTTGCAGACATCAAGGGACAGGCGATCGCCAAGCGCTCGCTTGAAATTGCGGCCGCTGGGGCGCATAACGTTTTAATGGTGGGCCCGCCCGGCAGTGGCAAGTCGATGCTTGCCAAAGCGCTTGCGGGTATTCTGCCGCCGATGACGTTTGAAGAGATGCTTGATGTCAGCCGCATATACAGCGTGGCGGGCCTACTGCCCAAAGGTCAGGCCATTATGCCCCATCGTCCTTTTCGTTCCCCTCATCATTCGGCCTCAAAAGCGGGCTTGGCCGGGGGTGGAAGCCATCCAAAACCGGGTGAAATCACGCTGGCGCATCGCGGTGTTTTATTCCTGGATGAATTAATGGAGTATCCGCGCTCGTTAATGGAAGTGTTGAGGCAGCCGCTTGAGGATGGCGTTATCAGCATCAGCAGGGTACAGCAAAGCATTACCTACCCCGCCCAATGTATGGTGGTGGCCGCTATGAATCCCTGCCCTTGCGGTTACCTGGGCGATAGCGTAAAGGCTTGCAGCGATCATGACGGTGCTGTTCAACGCTATCTCAGCAGGCTTTCAGGGCCAATTGCCGATCGTATCGATATGCATCTGGAAGTGCCCAGACTATCTCCTGAAGAACTTCTCAACAGCAATCAGGCAGTCACCGAATCCTCGCAGGTTATTCGAAAGCGCGTAATCGCCGCACGGGAAAAGCAGGTGGCCCGCTTTAAAGACGAGGGCATTTTTGCAAACGCGGAAATGCCGCCCGCATTGATTCGTAAATATTGCGTGCTGGATGCGGCCAGCCAGCATATGATGGGTGTTGCGATGCAAAGGCTGCATTTAAGCGCCCGGGCTTTTGATCGGGTCTTGCGCCTGTCAAGAACCATTGCCGATCTCGCTGACAGCGAGTCGATTCAAAGCGCCCACCTGGCAGAAGCCCTCCAGTTTCGGGCAATCGACAAGCTCTATCGCAGCATTCAGCAACAGGCCTCTCAGCAAGCGGAACACTGCAATGGGACTAAAGCACCCCTCAGCCGCCTGCCTCACAGTGCCACAAGCTTCCCTGGAGCTCCTGTTTCAGCCGGTTATAGCACGGGCCAAACGCTTAGCACATTCAACACCAAAGCAGGTTAGCATTCCGGTCGGATAGTGCCTCATCAATCCAAGTGCGTGGGCCGGTTTGATTCGATTGGAAAATCACCTGAAAATTGGGGCTTTTTATACCCGTCTGCCTTCGATCTACAATAGAAGCTGCCTCCTCTCTGTCCTTACTTCATTTTAAACATTTGATTATATGAGCAATCATTCCAGCAGTCTGAATCATTTGCCGCAAAGCCACCAGGCCGATGTCATTGTCATTGGCGCAGGCCACGCGGGCATTGAGGCCGCCGTGGCCGCAGCCAAGCTCGGCGCCAAAACCATCCTGATGACGATGAACCTGGATATGATTGGCCAGATGAGCTGTAATCCTGCCATTGGCGGGCCCGCCAAAAGCCAGTTGGTTAAAGAGATTGACGCGCTTGGCGGGGTGATGGGCATCTGTGCCGATGCGACCTATCTTCAGCTAAAAACGCTCAATGCCAGTAAAGGCCCTGCCGTTCGCGCATTAAGGGCGCAATCCGATAAGGCCGAGTATCGCGCTTTTGCCAGAAAACTGGTAGAATCCCAACCCCATTTAAAGCTGCGCCAGAGCATGGCAAGCCGTCTCATCACAGACCCTAAAACCAACGCCTTGATTGGCGTTGAAGACAATTTGGGAATTTGCTATTTTGCAAGGGCGCTTGTTATTACCACCGGCACCTTTATGAATGGAAAGCTCTGGGTGGGGGAAAAATCCTTTGGCGGCGGCAGGCCAGGTGAAAACAAGTCCGTTGGCATTACCGAAAGCTTGGTGGCGCTGGGTTTAAAAACCGGACGCCTCAAGACGGGCACGCCACCCAGACTCGATGGGCGAACCATCGATTTTTCGTCGCTTGAAGTACATCCGGGCGACGCCAATCCACGCTTTTTCTCGTTTTTGCCAAACCGGCCCGTACTTGAACAATTGCCCTGTCACTTGACGCGCACCAATGAGGAAACACACCGTCTCATTGATGAAAACCTGCACAGATCGCCGATGGTTTCCGGCAAGCTGGATGCTTGCGGCCCTCGCTATTGCCCTTCCATTGAAGATAAAGTGGTTCGCTTTCGCGATAAGGACAGTCATCATTTATTTATTGAGCCTGAAGGACGCGATACTTACGAGATCTATCTTCAGGGCTTCTCCACCTGCCTACCCTATGAAATTCAGCTTCAGATGGTTCACACACTGCCAGGCTTAGAACGGGCTGAAATTATGCGACCGGCTTGTGCGGTGGAATACGATTATTTCCCAGCCTATCAGCTCACCCCCAGCCTGATGGTCAAAACCGCGCCAGGCATTTTTCTGGCGGGTCAAACCAATGGCACCAGCGGTTATGAAGAGGCCGCAGCCCAGGGTTTAATCGCTGGCATTAACGCGGCACGCTTTGCTGGCGATCAATCGCCGTTCATCCTGCCGCGCGCTTCCTCTTATATTGGCACGCTGATTGATGATCTGGTGAGCAAGGAAATCAACGAGCCCTACCGGATGCTGACCTCCAGAAGCGAGTACCGCCTGCTGCTCAGGCAGGACAACGCCGATGCCCGTTTAACGCCATTGGGACGTGACATTGGCCTAGTCGATGCGGATCGTTGGCAGGTGTTTAGCCAAAAACAAGCCGATGTTGAAAAAGAGTTGAGCCGCCTTCACAGCACGAAGCTTTCACCTGGCGAGCTGCTTGAGGGCGTTTCAGTGGGTGAGAAACTTAAGGCGCTTTCAGGAGAGAGTTTCAACGAAAAAACCAGTCTGGCGCAATTGCTTCAGCGCCCGGCCATTGCTTTTGAACATCTGGCGCAAGTCCATCCCGAAACGGCAACTGTGCCTCAGGAAATTGCCGAGTTTGTGGAAACCGAAATCAAGTACGCAGGGTATATCGAGCGGCAGAATCGAGCGATTGAAAAAGCGGCGGGCTCACAGCACGTTAAACTGCCCCCTGATTTGCAATACAGTTTGATTAAACAGCTTTCAAACGAAGCCAAGGACAAGCTGTCTAAAATGCGTCCGGTCGATCTAGGCCAGGCCTCCCGCCTTCCAGGCATCACGCCTGCTGATATTTCCGTCTTGCAGGTTTATCTGCATCAACAAAAACATCGCGAAACTGTTTCCGAGGAAAAAATCGGCAGCATTTTATAATCAGGCGTTAATGCCGTCTCTGGCTTTATCGACGATTTTTTTCAGGTGCTTGAAAAATTCCATAATGAAAGCAACCTGCTCATCGGCATCCATGCCCAGGTGTTTGATTAACAGCGTGGGCGTACTGCCTTGCTTTGATGTCACCCCTGGCACCCAACGTGCTTTTCTGCCTAAATCGGCAGGCAGTTGCTTCTGTAAATACATCCACTCCTGAAGGGTGTACGGCACACTGATTCTCAGGTATTCTTCATCGGCTCGCACCAGGGGAATACTCAGCTCGGTTGCCATAATCCGAAGCCTGACCAGAACCAGCAACTGCAATGTTTCAGGCGGGATATCGCCGAAACGATCTTTCCATTCAGCGGAAATAATTTCAATGGACAGCTCGCTATCAATATCGGCCAGGCGCTTGTATTCAGACATCTTAACGTTTCGATCACCCACCCATGCATCGGGGATAAAGGCCGTGACGTTGAGATCGATAATCGAATCTTCTTTTTCCTCGACAATCTCCCCTTGCGCCTCATGAAGGGCTTCTTCCAGCATCTGGCAGTAAAGGTCAAAACCAACGGCAATCATATGGCCGTGTTGTTCCGATCCCAGGATATTGCCCACGCCCCGAATTTCCAAATCCCGAAGCGCGATCTGATACCCGCTGCCAAGGGTGGTGAACTCGCGAATGGCGCGCAGGCGCTCTTTTGCATCCTGGGTCAATTGCCGTTCAGGGTCGTAATAGCAATACGCATAGGCTTGCACGTTGCTTCGTCCAACACGCCCGCGAATCTGATACAACTGAGACAGACCGAAACGATCGGCACGGTCAATGATGATCGTATTCGTATTGGGAATATCCAGCCCGCTTTCAATAATCGTGGTACACACCAACACGTCAAATTGATGCTGGGCAAAATCAAGCATCACGTTTTCAAGCTCATGCTCGTTCATCTGACCGTGCCCTACGATAAAGCGCACCTCGGGCACCAACGACTGAAGCTCGGCGACTTTTTCGTAGATCGTCTGCACGCGGTTATGCAGAAAATACACCTGGCCACCCCTGTCCACTTCCTGTAAAATCGCCATCCGAATCTGCGCCGGGTTATACGGGCCCACAAACGTGCGAATGGGGGCGCGGTTGGTTGGCGGCGTATTAATCAGGCTCATTTCGCGAATGCCTGAAAGCGCCATATACAGGGTTCTTGGAATCGGTGTAGCTGAAAGCGTCAGCACATCCACTTCGGTTCTTAACTGCTTCAGCTTTTCCTTGTGAGCAACCCCAAATCGCTGCTCCTCATCGATGACCACCAGGCCAAGGTTTTTAAAACGCACGTCTTTTTGAAGCAAGCGATGCGTACCCACCACGATATCGCATTCGCCCATATTCAGGCGCTGCACCACTTCTTTTTGCTCCTTGGGGCTTCTGAATCTTGAAAGCAGACCCAAGCGAACCGGGTAAGGCTTGAAGCGCTCCACCAGCGTATTGAAATGCTGCTGCACCAGAATGGTGGTAGGCGCAAGCAATGCAGCCTGCTTCCCAGACAACACCGACTTAAAAAGTGCGCGAAGCGCCACTTCCGTTTTACCAAAACCCACATCGCCGCAAATCAGGCGGTCCATGGGCCTGTCGGATTCCATATCGCTCTTGGTATCCAAAATGGCCTGCCACTGATCAGGCGTTTCATTGTATGGAAACGCTTCTTCCATTTCCACTTGCCAGGGCGTGTCGGCATCAAACATATGCCCCCGGGACTTTGCGCGCGCCGCATAGAGCTTTTGAAGATCCTTGGCGATAACCTGAATGGATTTTTTGACTTTGGATTTTACTTTATTCCACTCAATACCGCCCATCTTGTTCAGCTTGGGCGCGCCTTCACCGGCTCCACGATAGCGCGAAAGCAGGTTCACCTGCTCAACGGGCACATGGAGTCTGTCGTTACTGGCGTACTCAATCGTTAAGTATTCGCGGGTTTCTCGATCAATAACGATTTTGGTCAGTTCCAGGTATCGTCCGATACCGTGTTTACGGTGAACGACATAATCGCCGGGACGAAGTTCCTGAACCGCGTTGATAACATCCAAGTCCTCGCGATGGGTGCGTTCGGACTTGGTAATATGCTTTTTCTGCTTGCGGCCATAAAGTTCGCCATCGGTATAATGCACCAGGCGAAGCGCGCTCGTTGTATCGCTTGAGGGGGACAGCACAAAACCATGAAGCGGGCCGGATTTTGAAATCACTACATCGCTTGTCGCCTGAGAAAACGATGATTCATCCAGCCCTTCATCGGGCCAGTAAGTGGCTGGCGTATCGCCTTCCTGGCAAGCATCCAGCACCCGCTGGGGATAATCGGTGGTGATAAAGACTTTGAAACCTTCGCGCCTGAATTTTTGAAACTGCTCCACGGCTAAGCGCATATTGGCCTTGAACTGATCCGGAGCGCTTAAATCAAGGTTAAGCACTGATAGGCCGGAAGTCCCCGGCAACTGGCCATCCGCATTTAAGGGCAAGGTGTCGAGAAAAACCTGTTTTGGAAACGTTTCTCGCAACTTCCCAAACGCCTGTACATCCGACGTATGGTATTCAAAACCCAAGTCGAGCAAGCGGCCTTTTTGAATCCCTTCCTCACACTCTCGATGAAGCCTGTCGGACAGTCCCGCCAGGTTGTTGGCCAGCACCTGCCAGTCATCCATCACCAGAAGCGCTTCTGGCGGCAGGTAGTCGACGATGGTTTTATAACCATCAAACTCGTCGGCGTGAAGCAACGGGCCATAATAATCAATCCCATCGGGCAAAAAAGCCTGCTCCAGCGCCTGAATTTGATTCTCAATCGTGCTTTGCAAGCCCTCGTATTCAATGCTACTGGTCTTAGCACCCGAATCCAGCACTTTTTTCTGCCGATCCAAACGCTTTTGAAGCAGCAAGGGCAATTTTTCCCGATTTTCAGGGCTAAGGATAATGCCCGCTCTTGGAATGGCCCGTACCGTATCGGCTTGCTCCACCGAGCGTTGGTTCTCCACGTCAATCACACGGATTGTTTCGATGGTGTCGCCAAAAAACTCAATGCGAACCGGCTTGCCGCTAATCGGGTAGAGATCGAAAATATCGCCTCGGCTACTAAACTCACCGGGATCCATAATCAGGCTGGCGCGAAGGTAACCAATCGCCAGGCACTGCTCGGTAAGGGCTTCAGGCCCGAGATCCTGCCCCACTTTTAACTCAATGGCATAGGCTTCCAGGGTTTCAATGGCCAGGTGTTTTACCAGAAGGCTTTTGGGAGATACCAGGTAAATGGCAGGCGTTCTGTCTTTAAGACAATTGAGAATCTGATATTGCTGCTTAAGAGACAGCACCGGAAAAACGGAAAGGTCGTATGGCGAGAATTCCTCGGTGGGATAAAGCTGGATATCGTTTTCATCAAGATACTGGCTTAATTCAATCTGGTACTTCAACGCCGCCTGGGGTTCTGGGCAAATCACCACCAGGGGCTTCTGGGTTTCCTCAAACAAGGCGGCCAGCAGCAAAGCTTTGACGGAAGGATTGGCCAGGTTCTCCACGTGACTGTCCTGAGAGGACTGCAACAGGTGTCTCACCCATGGCGTCTGCCGCAGGAGGTAAAGGAGATAATGGCTGGCGTTTGTTTTCGTGGCAATCATGAAATCGTAAAAGTCATCAAAAATAGGGCTACATTCATAAACATTACAACGAATGTTTAAACTTCAGGCGTTGATCTTTTTCCAGGTGATCCATTCTCGCGGTTCCCGCTGGCAATTCCAAAACCCAATCCACCGGCACAATCGAGCTATAAAGCGGGCAGTTATCGCCTTTAGCAGCAGGGCAAGGCGGAACATCTTGCAGAATCCTCACAATCTGCCGGTTCCGGACAAACAGCATGTCCAGCGGCACAAACGTATTTTTCATCCAGAAAACCGCCAGTTGGGGCTTCTCAAAAGGAAAGGCCATACCGGTTCTAACTGGCAACGACCGCCGATACATTAACCCCTGCTGTGCCTGGGCCTCGTTCTGCGCCACTTCAAAACGGTAGGTTTTGCGCTTTGCCTGAACGATTAAATCGGTTTCAAGCGGCTTGATAACGGTCATTTCCTCTGCAATCGCATAAAAGCCAAAAAGCAGCAAGCCAAAAACGGCAAAGCCCACCAGCACACCCCCCCGCATTGAGCGTTCAGGGGATAATCTGATCAGACCCATCACGGCCTGGCGCCATATGATTTGAAGCAAGAGCATCGTGTTCGCAGGTACTGGCAAATAAATCGGATGGCGTTAATCTTGCTGCCTCCTTATCCTGCGCATAAACGAACAGGCCAGGGGCTAAAGTCAGGCCATCTGCTTTATTGTAAAGGGTTTAAGACACTTTGCCAAATCAAAGCCCTAAATCAAAGGCTTGCTCGCATCGTTCTTATACCGAAAGGCCGGTCGCATAAGCCCTAACTCCTAATGGGTCACCAGGTAATAGACGATTTGATAGACTTGGGCGAGTTCCTCACAATAAATAAACTCACCCAAACTGTGCGAATAATGAAACCCCATACCCAAAACAACGGTGGGTAAACCATTCTGATTCAAAATATGGGCATCCGAACCAATATTCATCGGAGCAATCAGGGGGCTGACCCCATGAATCTGGCAAGCCTTCCAGACTTCAAGAATTGCTGGATGCGCCTCTGGTACGAAAAAGTGGTTATAACGCCTGAGCGTTTTAAGCTCAATGCCGGGCGTCACCCCTGGATGCGTGCAAGCGGCCACAACCGCTTGCGCCGTCTCCTCAAAAGAGGTTATCAGCGCCTGGAGTTTTTCCTCGCTGTGGCTTCTGGCTTCACCTTTAATCAAGACATCAGGGGCAATCACGTTATTGGCCTTGCCGCCTTCAATAACCCCAAGATTACAGGTTAAATCGCTCGCCAGCCTTCCAATGCCAGGAGAAATGCTTAATCTGCCGACATACTCTGCGGCCAACTGAATCGCGCTTAAGCCCACCTCAGGTTCAATGCCCGCATGAGAGGCTTTTCCGGTGACGTTGATCTGAAGATTATCCTGGGAAGGGCCTGCATTAAAAATCATCCCCACCCGACCTTCGCCATCCAGCACGTAACAGCAAGCCGCCTCGCTCTGGGTAATGTCAAAGCCCTTGGCGCCGTTTAGCCCAATCTCCTCTTCGGTGGAGAAGAAAAACTCCAGCGGCCGGTTATTTTCAAACCCTTCTTCTGACAACTCGCGAGCCAGTTCCAGCATAACGGCAATGCCAGATTTATCATCCGCCCCTAGAATCGTTTTTCCCGCAGAGCGAATAATCGGCCTACCGGTACGTTGGTCACAATCTCGAACAGGCTCAATCCCGTAGCAAGGCGGGACACTGTCCATATGCGCCGAGAGCATCAGCGGAGAGAGTGCAAGCTTGCCTGGCACTTTGACGAATAAATTTCCCGCCCCATCGATATGCTGTTGTTCAAGGCCATAGCCAGTGAGGGTTTGGGCGATATGGGATCGTATCGCCGCTTCCCCTTTCGAGGGGTTATCAATCGGTGCAATGGCTTCAAAACGGCGGATAACGGGATGCTCTGTTGCCAATTTTGTTTCTTTCTTTACGTTATGCCCATACTGACAACTGTATCAACTCTGCTTTTTTAAGACGCATGTTTTTTTAAGACCCTGGTAAAAATATCAATGGCACAATCGACCTGCTCCTGACAAATGACCAGCGGCGGGCTAAAGCGAATGGTGTTCTCGCCACAGCCAAGAATCACCAGGCCTTGCTCGAAACACTCGTCCACAATCTGGTTGCGAAGCGCCGACGCTTTTTCCTTGGAGGCTTTATCCTTGATGATTTCAACACCCAGCATCAAGCCAATGCCTCGAACATCCCCAATCATATCAAACTGATCTTTCAGTGGCATCAGCCTGGATTTCAGGTAATCCCCCTGAACGGTGGCATTTTTCATCAGCCCACCTTCAAGCAGATCCATCGTTTTCAGCGCAGCAGCGCAGCTTAGGGGGTTTCCGCCAAAGGTCGTGGCATGCGTTCCAGGTGGCCAGTCCATAACGTTTGATCTGGCAATAATCGCCCCTAGTGGTAAACCGGAGGCAAGCCCCTTGGCGCTGCAAATAATATCGGGCTCATAGCTACCAAAGTGCTCCGCCGCCCACATCTTACCGGTTCTGCCCATACCGGACTGGACTTCATCGGCCACAATCAGGATGCCATATTTTTTGGCCAAAGCCTGTAAACCCACCAAAAACTTGGCGGGTGGAACCACATAGCCACCCTCTCCCTGGATACTTTCCAAAACAAAAGCCGCCACCTCTTCAGGCGGGGTAACCATCTTAAAGAGATAGTTCTCAATGTAATCCAGGCAGGCCTCGGCGCAGTCATCGGGGGTTGCGCTCTTAAAAATATCCCGATAAAAATATGGGTAATGCGCATGCAGCACATCGGGAACCAATGGGGAGAAGCGGCTTTTCTGAATGGATTTGCTGGCCGTCAGGCTCATCGTGCCATAGGTTCTGCCATGAAACGAGCGGTAAAACGAGATGAGCTTTTTCCGCTTGGTATGGTAGCGGGCAAGCTTCATCGCCCCTTCAAGACTCTCGGTGCCGGAGTTTGCGAAAAAAACCTTCTTAGGCTCACCCCCCTCAGCTTCTGTTCGGGGCGCACTTTTAGCCAGCCGTTCGGCCAGGTCGGCCATCACGTCATAGTAAAAATCGGTGCCGGACATATGCAGAAACTTGTCGGCCTGCTCTTTAATGACGCGCACTACCTCTGGATGAGAATGCCCGGTAGCACAAACGGCAATTCCGGCACAGAAATCCAGGAAACGGTTTCCGTCAGGATCAGTTACCATGGCCCCATAGCCCGATGCAATGGCCAGGGGGTAACCCCGCGTGTAGGATGGGGAAATATAAGCAGTATCGCGTTCAATCAGGGCCTTGGTTTTTGGCCCCGGCAAGGGGGTAAGCAATTGCGGGTAAATGGGAAGCGTTGTTTGCGACGTGTTTTCCAACATGGTATCCCTCACGAATTCGATATCAACGCCGAGGCTTCAGACTTGCATCCTCAGCATTTGCAGTCTCAGCACTTCCAGTATAGCGTTTTTCGTTCACCCCCCGCTGATCTGGCGTCAGATTTGAATCATATGGGTGAAATAAGGTCAAAAGCTTTTATTTTAAAGAGTTTCAACCAAAGCGCGTTTCAGCCAGGCCTCATAATGCTGACCTTGCTGGTATTCCGCCACCTGAATCGAAAAGGTCAGCAACACATCCCCGTGGGTTAAAACATGGATCGGGGCCTTTAATTTTTGCAGTAGCCTGGCGCCAAAAGCGTTCGCTCCCTCAACCGTGGTATTGGGCAGGACAATGAGGAATTTTTCTTCCATATACTCGCCCACCCAGTCATTGGCCCGGGCCACGGATCGAATCTTACGCGCAATGGTCTGATAAATAACCGTTTCCATAGGCTTTGGGCAAGGCGATGGCATATTCCGCCAACTGAGGAGCAAAAGACTATAGGGCGATTCGGGGTCGGCGCAATAATCGGCGATTGCCTGATCCAAGCGATTCAGGGTCTGGGCTGTACTGAAGACGCCTGAGCGCTCCCGAATGGCCCCCAACTGGCCCAGTAGCTTACGGTAGCTTTCGCTCTGGTGCTTTTCCTGGATTTGTTTCAAGGCGTCAATGACCTTAGCAAGCAGGTAAGCGGGAGAAACGGGATGCAACAGGTAATCCAGAACCCCTAAATCTCGGGCACTTAAAAACTGCTCTTCATCAAAGCGTTCGGCTAAAACGAGCGTCGGAACCTTATGAATCCACGGACAATCCGCCAAGGCGGCGGCTAACTCCCGAACATCGAGAATCAAAAGCAGAGGCGGCTTTTCCAGATCGGCAAGCGCTTGGTGACTCACGGCGAAAACCGGCTCATTGCGAAGCGACAACTGTGCTTTTATGGCATTGGCCGCTTCTTGGTTTTTTGCGCAAACAACAACGGTATCACCACTTTGAGCGCTCGTTTTAAAATTGGTCAGCCCTAACATCTAAGCCCGTCCTTATTATTTGGCTCATAAACTCTAGCTCATTATCATAAACCAGGCCATTTTTTTGGCTTTGATGGGAATGTCTTCCCCTTCGCTTTCTGCCTCATTCTTGTCAAACGCATCAAAAGACTCGTAGCGATCTTCAAATTTGGGTTTGTCCACCGTTTGGGGACAAAGCATATAGGTCGCCGTCGCCGAATATTCGCCCGGAAGCCATGCGCTGCCATCGGCAAAACCCAAGCGCTTGAGGTTAATGCGGTACGTCATTTTCTCGCCCGGATCGAACCAGCGATTGTTGGTCGGCTGATTGAAGATTTCACTGTTATCGTTAATCACTAATGGTTTTAGGGGCTTACTGACGCCTGACTTATACACTTTGACCTGAAGCTGGCTCATAATGTCCTTGGCAAGACAAACCTTCACCCGCTCCTTGGCGACAATCTCAAGCTTCATCATCAGCCCTTGGCGCGATGAGTAGATATTCTGGGTGGTTTCCAGCGTCAACTCCAGCGGGTCTGTTTTTGCAGGGGGCGCAGATGTGTCGATTTTAACAGGCTTGGCGCCGCTGTATTCTTCTGCGAAAAGTAAAAGACATAAATTCAGGAGCAGCACAACAACGGCAATCGCAATGGCAAAGAAAAACTTTAGGGTTTGCGTGGCCTTTGAGACCCCGGCTTTTGCAAAAGCGTTAATGGAGAAAAATGACTGCGCCATTTGGAATACTATTCTCTATTAATGGTTGGCTACTGCTGGCTGGATTTGATATTGGATAATGGCGTGAATCCGCCACTGAAGGGAGACATTCATGACAAGCCCTCGATAATCGACTAGAATTTGAGCAACTGCGTTACAAAAAACCGGACTGATCCAATGCCGATACCAACGACACCCAATCCCGCTTGCTCCTCAGGCCTACCTGAATTTTACCAGTCCCCCAGGCTTTCAACATGCGCCAAACAGTTGATTCACGGCTTTAGCGGCAAACCGCTTTCGCTGGGAGGGCCTGCCCTTTCTGCCAACCAACGACAGCTTCAGCGCCAAGCGCTTTGCCAGGCCATCGGCGTTCCTTTTGAAGGGCTGGCAACGGCGGATCAGATCCACTCGGCCACAAGCAAAGTGCATACCCAAAGCGACCTGAGCGCCTGTGACGCCATTATCCTGAGCGAGCCAGGCAAGGCGGCCCTTATTTTGGTGGCCGATTGCGTGCCTGTGATTCTCTATGACCCTATTGCCCATAAGGGGGCTGTGATTCATGCGGGCTGGCGGGGAACTGCGCAGGGCATTACCCCTAAAACGGCAACCCGGCTAGTGGAAGAATTCGCCTGTTCTTACGAAAATATGATTGCGGCAATCGGCCCAAGCATTGGCGGTTGTTGTTATGAAGTCACGCCTGATGTTACCGAAGCGCTTGCAAACACACTTGCCCCCGGCGCGCCAAGCGATTGGAAAACAGCCGTAAGCAACGGGTGCGAAAAATCGCCTGAACAAAAATCGATTGTCGATTTAAAACGCGTCAATGAGCAACAGCTTTTAGCGCTTGGCGTGATGCAAATCGATGTCCTCTCCCATTGCACGCGGTGCCAACCCGATCGCTTCTTCTCGTTTCGGCGTAAAGACGATGGAAGACAAGGCGTGATTTTGATGTTGAAATAGAGTGTCAAGTCATTTGAATATTCCAGCGAATGAGCGAAGTGATGACCCCAGACAATAAGGCAAAAACCATCAGCGCAGACAAGATTTTTGTGGCCTTAGACCTGCCGGATAAAGCCTCAGCCGTTCAGCTTGTCGAGACGCTCTCCCCGCTTGGCGTTTCTTTCAAGATTGGCATGCAGTTGTTTTACGCCGAAGGGATGCCACTGGTTAAAACGATCCAAAAACGGTTAGAGCAATCGCCACAATCACAATTGTTCATTGATCTGAAACTTCACGATATTCCCAGCACCGTTGCCAAAGCCTCAGAAGCGCTGGTAGCGCAAGGGGTAACGTTTTTCAACCTGCATACGCTGGGCGGTGCTGCCATGATGCGCGCAGCCAAAGACGCCGTTGAAAAAACCGCGAACCGCCTGAATCTTCCCCTCCCCACCTTGATTGGCGTGACGGTTCTCACCAGCCATGACCAAACCTCCCTACAAACCGATTTGCAAGTGGAAAGCGATCTAACCCGCTACGTGCAACATCTGGCACGATTGGCAAAACACTCCGGCCTGCACGGCGTGGTATGCTCGGCCCAGGAAGCCGCCGTCATAAAAGAAACCTGCGGAAACACCTTTTTAAAAGTGACGCCGGGCATTCGGATGCCGGATCATGACAGCGGCGATCAGTCCCGCATACTGACGCCAAAAGCCGCTTTTGAGGCCGGGGCGACACATCTGGTGATTGGCCGTCCGATTACCCAGGCAAATGACCCCGCTGAAGCGACACGGCAAATTCTGCAAACCCTCGGCCTCTAAAATATAGAATTTTTCATATGAACCCCCAAAAAGCTGATCCTATCCAAGTCGTTTATCCCGGCAATTATCATAAAACCTATGAAGCCGGAACGTTTGTGATGGGTCAAATCCTAAAAGTCACTCCCGAAAGCCGTTTAAGCATCCAGGGGCAACTGGCGCCCTTGTCAGTGGAAGGGTTTTTCAGTCACCCCGTCTCCTTGGAGGTAGGAAACAACGCCATTCGGCTCGCCCTTACCCACAATGGAGAAACCCACCTCAAAAATCTGACACTGCATCGCCAGGCGCCATTATCCATCCTCCCCAAAACGCCGCTGGCCATTCACCCCACAAGCGTCACGCCGCAAAAAGCAATTGCGGTTTGTCCAGGCGGCAGCTTTTACTTATCTTTCTGCGCAACGCCTGGGGTTGAGGCATGGCTTGAAATCGAAGGTGTTTTAGCTGCTCCGGTTCAAATCCCTGCAATATTCCCCAATGCCAAAACCATTCAGGATGGCATCATCGATAATCGGGAACCGCTTTTTCAAGAACTGCAGCAACTTAAGCAGCCCATTCCTAAGGCTGGCTGGCATAGTGGCATAGTGCAAATCCCGCTTGATGCCACGCCGATTGCTAACGCCCCGATACGCTTGCATCTTAAGTCACTGCTACTGGATGTCATGATACAGCTTCCCATCAAATTTGCGGTCTGGGACAATCCCAGACGCGCCACTATCCATAGCCATGCACGCCCCGGTGAAAACGCAGGCGACGGCAGTGTCATCCGGCAAAACCCACCTGAGGGCGAGCGCACCACGCCGCTTTATGCGGGCGCCGAACTCTGGATTGACGCCATTTTGGATGACTGGGCAAGAATCCGTCTATCCCCTCAGGATACAGCCTGGGTTGCGATTAAAGACATGATCTGGCAAGCGGATAAAACCCATGCGGAACCGCCCTATGTCTTGCTGGGGCAAGTGAATTATCAGGCAAGTGAACCGTTTCATGTGCTTTCCCTTTCAAGCGCGCTACCCCTGCCGCTTGATATTGCGGCAAAGCCGGAGAGTTTAGGGATTACGCTCTATGGCGCAACGATGACAGTGATGGACAGTTCAATCCCTCTTGAAAACAATGACACGGTGTCTCACGTCACCTTGAAACAGACGCGTGAAAACGTGGTTGAACTGGAGGCCACATTATCATCCACACAAAGGCTTTCAGGATTTGATTATCGCTACTCAAATCAACGAACGGACATTTTACTGAAGCCACTGCCGAAACAAAAATCGGAGATCCGCATCGTGCTGGATCCAGGCCATGGAGGTGGTGAACTAGGCAGTACGGGACTTTCGGGCCTACCTGAAAAAGACCTGAACCTGAGGGTTGCAAAGCAACTTCAAAGCAGTTTGCTTGAGGCAGGTTTTGGAGAAGTCTTGCTTACAAGAAACAACGACGTGGATTTATCACTTCCGGCGCGCGGTGAGTTTGTCCGGCAATATCAACCGCATATCGTGCTGAGCCTTCATCACAATGCATTGCCGGATGGACGCGACCCGAGAAAATATGAAGGGTCTTGCTGCTTTTATTATCATGCGTTTTCAAAGCCATTGGCGGAAGCCTTGCAGCAGAGCCTGGTGGAAAACGCCAGAACAAAAAATTTCGGGGTTTTTCATGAAAGTTTTTATATGACACGCATTCCGCAGGCGATGTCGGTTCTCATCGAGCTTGGCTTTTTCACCAACCCGAAAGAATACGAACGCCTGATCGACCCGACATTTCAGAAAAAAGCCGTTGACTCCCTTACACTAGGCCTGATTGAATTTGTCGAACCCCTCCAATGATCAGGTAACGGGAACTACCGGTTGGCTTGGCGTTGCCGCGATGTCGTTGCGGTAGGTTTTGTTTTCAAAGACCACGCTTTGCACTAAGGCATAGGCCGCTTTTCTGGCCTCTTCATGCGTTTTGCCAAGACCGGTGCAGTTCAGCACGCGGCCCCCGTTGGTGACGATGCTTTGATCGGGCATTTTTTTGGTGCCCGCATGAAATAAATACTGCCGATCAGAAAGGCTTTCTGAGGTGGTGAGTATTTCGGGAAACAGAATGGGCAGCCCTTTCTCAAAATCGCCCGGATATCCTTTAGAGGCAGCAACCACCGTTACGGCGCATTCATCAAGAAACTGAACGCCGTTGCTTTCATAGGCTGATAAATCGCCATTGGCGGCAGCCATCAGCAAATCGGCAAAATCGTCTTTTAAAAGCGGCAAAACCACCTGGGTTTCCGGATCGCCAAATCGAACGTTAAATTCCACCACGCGGGCATTGGCAGCCTCATCAATCATCAGGCCAGCGTATAAAATGCCGCGATAATCAAAACCCTCCGAGCGCATCGCCTGCATCATCGGATCAAGAATACGCTGTTGAACCTGCTTCATCAACTCAGGCGTTGCCAACGGCACTGGTGCATAAGCCCCCATCCCGCCCGTGTTTGGCCCCTGGTTGTTATCATAGGCTTTTTTGAAATCTTGGGCGCTGATCAGGGGCAGCGCGCGCTTGCCATCGCAAATGGCCAAAATGGACAATTCAACACCCGCCATAAACTCTTCGATGACCACGGGCATATTTTTGGCAAACGCGCTGGATATTGCGGCTTTTGCCTGTTCAAGACTCTCGGCAATCGTCACGCCTTTTCCTGCCGCAAGACCGTCCTCTTTAATGACATAGGGTGCCGTAAATTCACTGAGCGTATCGATAGCCGTTTTTTCATCGATGCAATGGCGATAGCCTGCCGTGGGGATATCGTATTTCGCCATCAGGTCTTTGGCAAAAGCCTTGCTTGCCTCAAGCCGGGCGGCATCTTTTTTAGGGCCAAAAATCGCCAAGCTCTCCTTGGCAAAGCGATCGGAAATCCCCAAGGCCAGCGGAACTTCAGGGCCAACCACCGTCAGAACGATGGCTTCTTTTTTGGCAAAAAGGCAAAGGCCTTCAATATCGCTCACATCAATATCAAGGCGCTGGCCCAAGGGCTCCATGCCAGGATTACCGGGCGCGAAATACAATTCAACCGGGTGGGCGCTTTTGGTCAACTGAGTGGCGATCGCATGTTCCCTGCCACCGCTTCCGACGATTAAAATTTTCATGGTTTATCCTGTCTCAATCAATTCTTGCGCGATTGTATTGGGCTATTTCAGGGACTGCAGCAGGAGCGCTTCCAATTCGCCCGCGCTTTGATTATTTTCCAGCACCAAGTCCCAGTCGCTCACCTCATCCAGCTCGCATTCGGTGGGATCTTTTTCACTGACCAGTTGTCCACGCGCGGAACGAGTATCGCGATCAGCATTGAGGCGAATCAAAAGCGCCCCGGCTTGCCGCAAAAGCGTATGTTCGCGCAACAAACGAACATCTGAAATAATGGTCGGCGTCTGGCTGTTTAAAACCAGCTTTAGCCAATAGTCGGGATCCTGCGACCGCCCCCAGTTGCCTTTTTCGATTAATCCAGGCCGGTGCTGGGCCTTATTTGCTTCGACCTGATCCAACGTAAGTCCCTGCTCATCCGCGTAAGCTTTTTTAATAGCGTAAGCCAAAGGAATCTTTTGATACTGCGGCCAATGCTTTTGGATCAAGCCCGCCAAAAGATCTTTTCCGGCGTATTGCTTGCCCGAAATGCCAATCAGGGGATATTTGCCAAGGTCAAACATAAGGAAAGAAGCCATCGCCTTTCAGAAGTCTTTGGCCTAAAATAGTCACACGATTCGATACCAAGAGACTTGAGGGCATAAAGTCCGGTATTGGCACACACAGGCCAAGCGAACGTAAGCCTGTGTGCCAGAATAGCACAAGCGTAAGCCAAAGCAGAGGCATTGCCCAACAGGTCAAAGTGATTCAAAAACAACCAAAAAGAGACTCTTCTTATCCTATGAGCATGGCACATCCTTATTTTTTAAGCGAAGAGCAGGAAAGCATCCGGCAGCTTATCCAGGAATTTGCCGAGCGGGAAATCCTGCCCGTATCCAAAAAGCTTGAAACAGGCGATCTCGAAACCATCAAAGCGCTTTGGGCCAAAATCGCAGACGCTGGCCTGACCGGTCTGCCTTATCCAGAAGCCTATGGCGGTGCTGCCGTTGATAGCCTGGCTTATGCCCTTGCCTTAGAAGAGCTTGCCAAAGCTTCTCCAGGGTTGGCCACCTCGTTTTCGGTTCATACCACGCTTTGCGGGGTTCCGATTATGAACTTCGGCACAGAGGCTCAAAAAGCCCAGTATTTACCGGATTTGATTGCAGGCACCAAAATCGGCGCCTTTGCCCTGACCGAGCCAAACGCAGGCAGTGACGCGGGAGCTGGCATCACCACCGCCAAGCGCGATGGCGAATATTACATTCTCAATGGCAGCAAGATTTTTATTACCAACGCGCTGACAGCGGGCGTTTTTGTGGCCACCGCAAGAACCGATCAGGCCGTTTCGGGAGCCAAGGGCTTAAGCGCTTTTTTAATTGACAGCAACGCGCCGGGCATGACCGTCACCAAAGGCGATGACAAAATGGGACTTTTAGGCTCAGACTGGGGCGAGCTTCATTTCGACAACTGTAAAATCCATGAATCGGCGCGCCTATCGGATGAAGGCATGGGCTTTAAACTGTTTATGAAAAGCCTGGATGTGGGCCGAATCAGTATCGGCGCGATTTCATTGGGCCTTGCCGAAGCCTGTCTTGAAGCGAGCATTGCCTATGCCAATCAGCGCAAGCAATTTGGAAAGACGCTTGGCGAGTTTCAGGCCATTCAATTCAAGCTTGCCGGTATGGCCACCCAAATTGAAGCCAGCCGGGGCTTGGTTTATCATGCGGCAAGGCTTAAGGAGGCGGGCTTACCTTTTAGCAAGGAAGCCTCCATGGCAAAACTCTATGCCTCTGAAATGGTCAATCGCGTGGCCGCAGAAGCCGTCCAGATTTTCGGAGGCTATGGCTACACCAAGGATTTCCCCGTTGAGCGCTATTTCAGGGACGCCCGCGTGATGTCGCTCTTTGAAGGCACCAGCGAAGTCCAGCACATCGTCATTGCAAGACATTTGCTTTCATAAGCGTCCATATACCCCCTCACTTTAAACAACCGAAAGATTTTTCATGAGTACTGATCAAAGCATTAAACCGCTTGCCGAGCAGCTTAAAGAACTGGCAAGCAACGCGGAAGAAGGCATCTCAACCGCCAAGGCGATTGACTCCCTTGAAGCGATTCGGGTTGAATATGTGGGCAGAAAAGGCGCCATTACGGCCTTAATGCGGGGCCTGAAAGATGTTCCCGCAGAAGAACGCCCTGCGGTTGGCGCACTTGCGAATGAACTTCAGGAAAAACTCTCGGCGTTAATTGAGGCCAAAAAAGAAGGCTTTGAAGCCGAAAAGATTGCAGAGCGCTTAAAGTCAGAAACCATTGACGTGACGATGCCCGGTGTTTACCTGCCGATGGGCAAAGAGCATCCAGTCAGTGTCGTCACGCGACAAATCTGCCAGATTTTCCATGGCATGGGGTTTTCGGTTCTCGATGATACCGCCTGCCCTGAAGTGGAAACCGAATATTATAACTTTGAGGCGCTGAATTTTCCCGAAAACCATCCCGCCCGTGATATGCAGGACACATATTACACCGACGCCGGGCCTAACGTCTTGCTCAGAAGCCAGACGTCGAATGCTCAGGTGCGCTTTATGGAAAACGCTAAAAAATTTCCCAAGGAACCCATCCGCGTCATCGCTCCCGGTCGCGTTTACCGAAACGAAGAGGTGAACAGCCGAAAGTACGTATTGTTTCACCAGCTGGAAGGCTTACTGGTTGACCGCAACGTGACCTTTAGCGATCTCAAGGGTATCCTGCACGAATTTACCAAGCATTTCTTTTCGGATATTCCTGGTTCAAACGAACGGAAGACCCGCTTTCGCGCAAGCTTCTTCCCGTTTACCGAGCCAAGCGCCGAAGTGGATGTCGAGTGTATTTTCTGTTCCGGCAAAGGCTGCAGCGTTTGCGGACAAACCGGCTGGCTTGAGATTCTAGGCTGCGGCATGGTCGATCCCAACGTCCTGAAAGCCGTCAACATTGACCCTGAAGAATACACAGGTTTTGCCTTTGGGATGGGTATTGAGCGTTTGACGATGCTGAAATACTCCATCCAGGACATCCGCCTTTTCTTTAACGGCGATGTCCGCGTCCTCAAACAATTCCAGAAATGACCTTAAGACCCTCGAGAGGGTGGCCGAAGGCCGGATGAGGGTGACTCAACCCACCTGTGCCTTTGTATACAACCTAAGCTAGGAAAATTTTATGAAAATTTCTCTTGAATGGCTCTCCCAGTATGTCGATATCAAAGGCTTGTCGCCAGAAGCGATTGCTGATGCGCTGACGCGCTCAGGGCTTGAAGTGGAAGCCATCGACAAAGTGGGGGCCGCCTTCAATAACGTCGTGGTTGCAAAATGTATCAAACTGGAAGCGCATCCCAATGCCGACAAATTGCGGCTGGCAACCGTGGATATCGGCACTGAACAAATTAGAGTCGTTTGCGGCGCGAAGAATCTGGCAGAAGGCATGTTGATTGCATTTGCCAAAGACGGCGCACAGGTGATAAATCGAAAAGACGGCACGCCGTTTACGCTTGGCAAAGCCAACATCCGGGGAGTGGATTCAGTCGGCATGGTATGCTCGCTCGATGAATTGGGATTACAGGATCTATATCCCAAAGAGCAAGAGGCGCATAGTGGGATCTGGCCGATTCAGGACTATGCCAACGAAAGCCAACTGGGAGAGGATTTAGCCGTTGTTTTAGGATTGGATTCTGATCGTGTTTTACACACAGCGCCCACGGCCAACCGTGGCGATCAGATGTCGATGATTGGCGTTGCACGAGAAGTGGCCGCATTATTTGATCGCAAATTGACACTGCCTGAAATTCCAAAATATGAGGCAAAAGCCAAGCAGCCAAGCATTAAAATCGAGTTAAAAGACCCTGATGTCTGTGCGTACTATGGGGGCCTAATGCTCGATAACAGCAAGGCTGTCGCCTCTCCCGAGTGGCTGAAGCGGCGCGTGGAAGCCGCTGGCACGCGCTCGATTAACGTGATTGTTGATGTTACCAACTATGTGATGCTGGAAATGGGTCAACCGCTTCATGCGTTTGACAGAGATAAATTTGAAGCTGGCGAGATACTGATCAGTGTTCGGCGCGCGGTTGCAGACGAGCGCTTTACAACGCTTGATGATACGGAACATAAACTCACGGCAGACAGTGTGCTGATCACGCTGAACGATAAGCCGGTGGCGCTGGCTGGAGTAATGGGCGGACAAAATACGCAAATCAGCGATGATTCCAAAAACCTGTTGTTAGAAGCGGCTTACTTTCCGCCCGCAAGCAACCGCAAAAACGCCAAAAGTGTCGGTATCCGAACAGAATCCTCCGCACGTTTTGAGCGCGGCGTTGATCGCTATAACACCCAGCAAGCGCTATTTCGAGCAGCACAGCTCATGGAAGAACTGACCGGCGCAACACCAACGGGCTTAACCCAATCAGAACCGCTGAAACCGGAACTGCCTACTCTTGCGCTTCGCCTGGCAAGAATCGAGCAGGTGATCGGCCTTTCCATTCCCAAAGAGCGCGTGCAATCGATTCTGGAAAAACTGGGTTTTTTGGTTAACGCCCAAGCGGATACGTGGCAAGTGACTGTTCCTTCATGGCGACTGGACGATGTGACGCGCGAGATTGACTTGATTGAGGAAGTCATCCGCATTTACGGGTATGACGAGGTGCCGTACACGCTTCCTAAAAAAGCGCAGCCGGTGCCGTTTTCGCTTCGCCAGGATTTTATCGACCGCGTTCAGGAATGTCTGCACGCAAGTGGTTGCCTGCAAGTGATGACCTCCTCGCTGATTGGCCATCAGTTGCTTGAAAAAACGGGGTTCAGTTTAGATCAGAAGCAACTCATTACCGTTCTCAATTCGCATTCGGCCGATCACACCCTGATGCGCCAGAGCCTTGCCCCAAGCCTTTTAGAAGTGGCCAGGCACAATCAGGCGCAAGGGATTTCGGATGTCTGGATTTATGAACTAGGCAAAACGTATTTTAAAGTGGCAAAGCCCGGCTTTAAGCAAACCGGCGTTAGCGAAAAGCTGAATCTGGGCATTTTACTTTGCGGCCAACCGCAGCAGGGCCAATGGAACCCCTCTGTAAAAACAGATAAAACGGATTTTTACCTCTTAAAAGGCACCGTGGAAAACCTGCTTCATCGCCTGTTTGGTAAATTTTTGCCAGTGCTTAGCTTTTCGCCAGAAACGGAACTCAATCATCTACACCCCGGAAAAGCCGCCCAGATTCTGCTGGAAGGCAAGCCCGTCGGCGTCTTTGGCGAGCTGCACCCGTTAAAGCAATCGGCCTTAAAACTGAGACAACCGGTGTATGTGGCCGAATTGAATCTTGAACTGATTTTCAAACGCTATAAACAAGCCTTGCAAGCGCCAGAGCCCGTTCAGCTTTCACCTTATCCAGCGGTGGATAGGGATATGGCGCTGCTTGCCAAAGCGGGTGTCACCCATCAGCAGATTCTAGAGACGGTCAGGGGACTACAAAATCCATTGCTTCAATCCGTCACGCTGTTTGATGAATATAAGGGCGACAAGCTGCCTGAAGGCGCAAGAAGCCTGGCCTATCGCATGACGTTTCAATCCAACGAAGGCACGTTGAGCGATCAGCAGATTGAAGCGGCCGTCAACGCCATCAAAGCCAAGCTAAGCGAAAAGCTCCCTGTTGAACTGCGTTAAAATTCTGTGTTTTCTGGGATTGCCACGTCACTTCGCGCCTCACAATGAGCATAGAAGCATTTAGTCTCTTGGCACAGTAACCGATTGAAACTGGAAGGCCAGATCGTGCTTGAAGTCAGAGAGCTTGTTAATCAGGTTGCGGACGCTTCTAAAATCCTCAACCGCCTCTGAGCAACGGAGCTGGTCTTGTAAAAAATAGTTTGAATTGCGAAAGCGCCGTTCGCACGGCTGGTAGACGTCATTGGACAAGTGGGCCTCATTGGAGAGTTTTCCTCCTCCAGCGGCTTTATTATCACTGTTTTCAGAAGCAGTTTTGTCGGAAGCCTTTGCCATAAACTCAATCTCCCTGGCGACGCAATCAGCGCGCGTCAGCCATTGTTTGGATACCCTGGGCGCTTTGAAGATGCTGTGAATACCTTGCTAAAACCGTTCCCACTAGCTGCCGGATTTATCGAATGGCGTTTTTACAAGAATTACGCCCTTACATAAAAGCATTAAACCCATTTGCCGTATTTTTGTGCGCGCTCAAATCCTTTGCTATGTTTCAGCAGAGGTTAAAAATACGGGATTCTTATTATATCTCATTTATGAGGAAACGCAAAAAGAAAAGAGGCAGTTTTTACGATAGACTGGCTTCCTGTCAAGGCCGCTTTTTGAGGTTCATACCAGCATAACCCTCTGACTCCCCAGATTACCGTAATATCTCATGATGTCCCCTATGCCCGCCACCAACCCCCCTGAAACATCTGAAATCCCCCCTGAGCGCGCCAACGCGAATTCTACAGAATCTCGCCCAGCAGACTTTGCTTTCCAGCTTCAAAAAACGGAAGGCCTTTCCCGGGCTGGCCTTTTTGACACGCCTCACGGCCCAATTCAGACCCCCGTGTTTATGCCGGTTGGCACCCACTCGGCCGTTCGCACCCTCACCTGGCCGCAGGTGGCCGAAACCGGCGCGCAAATCGTACTATCCAATGCCTATCATTTATATCTGCGTCCCGGACATCGCCTGATTGAAAAAGCCGGTGGCCTGCACCAGTGGATGAACTGGCGCAAGCCCATTTTGACCGATTCGGGTGGCTTTCAGGTCTTCAGCCTGGCAAAGTTTCGAGATATCACCGACTCAGGCGTTCATTTCAAGGACACCATTTCCGGCCAGAAGCATTTTATGGGCCCCAAGGAATCGATGGAAATCCAGAACGCCTTGGGCGCGGATATTATCATGGCCTTTGACGAGTGCCCGCCTTACCCCTGTAGTTATGAATACGCCAAAGCGTCGCTTGAGAAAACCAACCAATGGCTGGAAGCTTGTTTTACGCATCACGCGCGGGCCAACGCCCGTGATGGACTGCCGCCCCAGGCTCTTTTTCCCATTGTCCAAGGCTCCGTTTTTGAGGATTTAAGAAGCAAAAGTGCCGCCTTCGTCAAACAATTCGACGCCATAGGCTACGCCATTGGCGGGGTCAGCGTGGGGGAAACCAAGACGATGGTCAATGAAGTGGTTCGCTTTACGGCCCCGCAGCTTCCAGATAACAAGCCCCGCTATCTGATGGGAGTGGGGACACCCGAAGACTTGCTCGATGGCATTCATAACGGCATTGATATGTTTGACTGCGTGATGCCCACTAGAATTGCGCGCCACGGGACATTCTTCACCCCGACGGGAAGGAAGATTATCAAGAACGCCGAGTTCACCGAAGACTTCGGCCCCTTGGTTGAGGGCTGCGCGTGCTATACCTGTCAGCATCATACGCGCGCCTACGTCCGGCATCTGTTTCGAGCGGGCGAAATGGCCGCAGGCGCACTGCTCAGCATTCACAACATATATACTTTGGTTCAACTAGCCCAAAACGCCCGCACCGCAATTCTTGAAAATCGCTTCGAGGAGTTTTACCAGACACATCAGGCCAGAATTGGCCGCTTGAAATAACGGTTTTCAAGGGGAATGACAGAGGGGACACTATCCAATGGCCGATTCAAGATTGCCCATCATCTGCTATGATGCTTGACATTCAGCATCCTGTTTTTTTCTGACTGAATCCCTCATGTTTTATTTTAAATTTTTTATTTTAAATTCACGTTATTTTTGATGATCAAAAACGCTCCTGTTTGTTTGCCCTATGTTCTCAGCCGATGATATTCCAAGCACTCATACGCCCGCTGATGGTTCGATTCCAGACAGGCGGAAATTGGAGCGGCGCTCATCCGATCGACAGGGCAAGTATGACCGCAGGCGCAACCGTTGCGGACACTGCCAGCTTTTTAATCCCTTAGAACAGTTTTGTACTTTTCATCAAAAGCCGATACGCTTTGATGATTTTGCCTGTCCCGCCTTTAAATCGCTTGAATAAGCCCTCAGCTTACCTAACCCGGCGGGTCGAATCCGTTAACGCCTCGTGCTATTATGCGGAATTATTATCGGGAATTCGCGTATGACAAGCGCGGATAATCTTATTTTTGGGCTTATGGGGATTTTAAGACGATGAGTAATAAAACCGTGTATATCGTGGGTGGTAAGCGAACCCCTATTGGCAGTTTCCAGGGAGCCCTCTCGGACGTGTCCGCTCCTGAGCTTGGCGCAACAGCCATTAGCGCCATTCTAGCCGACACTAAAATAGCAGCCGCTAATATTAACGAAGTGATTATGGGCTGCGTGTTACCGGCAGGCATCGGGCAGGCCCCGGCAAGGCAGGCCGCCAAAAAAGCCGGCATTCCAGATTCAGTGGGTGCCCTCACGATCAACAAGGTATGCGGCTCTGGTCTAAAGGCGGTGATGATGGCCTCGACGTCAATTAAAGCCGATGAGGCCGATGTTATCATTGCAGGCGGCATGGAATCGATGAGCCAGGCGCCCTATTATCTAAAAACCGCCCGAAACGGCTTTCGGATGGGCAATCAACAGGCCATTGACGGCATGATTTATGACGGGCTTTGGGATCCTTACAACGATGTTCATATGGGCAATTGCGCCGAACAGTGCGTGAACAAATATAAGTTCTCAAGAGAGGATCAGGATGCCTATGCGGCGCTGAGTTATGAGCGAGCGCAAAAAGCCATTGCCGATGGCGCTTTTAAAGCTGAAATCGCGCCGGTTTCTGTTCCCCAACGAAAAGGCGATCCGCTTATCGTGGATAGCGATGAAGAACCTGGACGAGGCAATGTCGCCAAACTTCCAAGCTTAAAACCCGCGTTTGATAAAAACGGCAGCGTTACGGCTGGAAACGCCTCAAGCATTAACGATGGCGCAGCCGCGCTGTTAATCGCCTCAGAGCAGGGCGTCAAAAACAATGGGCTAACGCCTGTGGCAAAAATTATGGGCTACACCACCCATAGCCAGGATCCACTCTGGTTTACCACGGCACCGGTCGGGGCCATTGAAAAACTGCTTCAAAAACTGGACTGGCAAGTGGCTGATGTGGACTTGTTTGAAATCAACGAGGCCTTTGCCGCAGTGGTCATGGCGGCTGAAAGCGACTTGAAAATCCCGCGCGAAAAAATCAACATCCGGGGCGGGGCGGTGGCGCTCGGGCATCCCATTGGCGCAAGCGGCGCCAGAGTTTTAATTACATTACTCCACGCGTTAAAAGATACAGGCAAGAAACGAGGCGTGGCCAGCTTATGCATTGGGGGCGGAGAAGCCGTTGCCCTTGCCGTCGAGCTTGTTTAATACGTCATCGATATTGAATTTAAGAAAGGCGTTTGGACTTATGAGCAAACCTGGCGTTTTATCCATCACCAATGCGGTCGCCCAGGAAATCCGAAACATCCAGACCGTTGCCGTTATCGGCTCGGGGCAGATGGGGGCAGGCATTGCGCAAGTGATGGCGCAAGCAGGCAAGCTTGAGGTGATTGTTCAGGATGTCAATGAAGGCGCACTGGAAAAAGCCAGAAACGGCATTGAAAAAAGCCTGGAAAAGCTCGCCAGTAAACAGATTATTTCAGCCGAAACGCCTAAGGAAGCGCTAGCCCGCCTGAGCTTTACGCCTGACTTATCCGCTATTGCCTCAGCCGACTTGGTGGTGGAGGCTATTGTAGAAGATGAAGCCATCAAAAAATCATTGTTCAGCCAACTGGACAGCCTGCTAAAACCCACCGCCATCATCGCATCGAACACTTCAAGCATTTCGATTACGCGGCTGGCCTCAGCCACCAAGCGTGCCGAACAGGTCATCGGGATGCACTTTATGAACCCGGTGCCCTTGATGCAGCTGGTAGAGCTGATTCGGGGCGCCCAGACCAGCGATGAAACCTATGATACGATTGCCCAACTCAGTAAATCGCTTGGCAAAACGCCGGTGGTCAGTCGGGATTTTCCGGGCTTTATTTCAAATCGCGTACTGATGCCCCTGTTAAACGAAGCGATGTTCGCACTTTATGAGGGCGTTGCAAGCGCTGAAGATATCGACACCGTTATGAAACTGGGAATGAATCACCCGATGGGGCCACTTACCCTGGCTGATTTTATCGGCCTGGATACGTGTCTTTCCATTATGAACGTGCTTTATGACGGCTTTAAAGACCCTCGTTTTCGCCCCTGCCCGCTGTTAAAGCAATACGTGGATGCTGGTTATTACGGCAAGAAGTCGGGACGGGGATTTTTTATACACGAAAAATAGACCCATTGCCCCATCACTATGAAGCGCCCCCTATCTTATCGAAAGCATCCCAAAAGCCTGAGCATTGCTGGCATCATCCTGGTGCTGCTGGGGATTGCCGGACTTTTTGCGTCTAACCTCAACTTGAATCAGACAAAGCGGACTCCAAACCAGATTATCTTGTCTCAAGGCTATCAAGCCTCTTTATCAAACGCTTCCTCCTCAAGCAGGGGGTTATCTCATACGAGCTGCCGTGTTTTAACCGTGTATGACGGGGATACGATCGGGTGTGACCTGAATCGTAACGGACATATTGAAAAACCCTCTGAAGAAATCCGCCTTTTGGGAATCGACACGCCGGAGATGCATTACTCAAAAAAGAATAAAACCCACCGCCTGCAAGAGGCCATTGACGAACCATTTGCAAAAGAGGCCAGCGCTTTGGTAACACGGCTTGCCTTAAACAAAGCCGCCTACCTTGTTTTTGATGAGGAGCGCTATGACAAGTATGGCCGAACGCTTACCTATGTCTCCCTAAGCCCAGAGCCTAAAGAGGAAGGCGCTTTGTGCAAGCTGCTGCTTGAAAAAGGCTATGCCAAAACGTTGTTTATCCCGCCTAATTTCAAACATGAGGGCGATTTTCAAACCGTGGAAAATAAGGCCAAGCTTGCCCTGAAAGGCCTGTGGGGAATGGGCGAATTATGAGCCGACACGCCATAATCTTGCTCTATTCAGGGGTTTTAGAAATTTTAATCAGGCGCTGAATTCGCTCTTTCATCGCCTGGCGAACCGTCAGCGGTGAAATGACCTGACAGAGCGTGTTGTACTTTAACAGCCGTGCCAACAGCGCATCGATATTATCCGTCATAGTTCTGACCTGAATCATATCCCCCTTGCTAAAGATGACCTCTTCGCCCGCATAAGGTCGGTAGGTTCTGGCCAGGCGATCATAAAGCTGAAAGACAACGCTCGTTTGCCTGCCACTTATTGTCACCTTATCCGGCAATTGCCGAGCCGATAAGATTTTTTCAAGTTTTAGCTGAACCGACTTGTTACGAGCCCTGTCCTTAGCAAGTAGATAAGCGCCTTGCCCTTCCTGTAAAACCCGAAGCGGCTCAATCACCTGTTTGCCATTCCCATCGCGCCAATCCCTCTCTTTTTTCATTCCCGCCTGCCGCTCGCTTTGATATTCGATTTCAAGCGCCAACGCATCCTTACAGTAGGCTTGATAGGTTTGGATAAGCCGCTTCCTGGCAGCACTGGATAGCTGGGGCTCAAAGAGAACAATTTTATCCAGAAGCGCCTGTTTCTGATCCTCCACCAGCATCCAGGCCACATGTTGAAAAAACAGCAACGCCCGCCGCTGCAAGGATTCGTCAATCGATTTTGAAAGCGAATCCAGCAGGAAATAAACTGCGCTGAGTGTTTCAAGCTCCAGGCGAATGGGAAAAGGATATTGGGTTAAGCAGTAGCGGTATTCCGTTTTGCTGGTGCTTTTGGGAATCACGCAACCCACGCGCCGAAGGGTATTGATGTACTTGGTAATCGTTTCATTGTTATAAGTTCGCTCAATTAAAGGGTTTTCATAAAGAAACTGGTTGAGCTCCACAAGGCTCAGGGCTTTTTTCTGAACCAGCAACAGCATAATATACAGCACCCGATACGCTGAAATATTAATATTCTGACGCTCGCCATCAAGCATCAAGGGATCTGGCTTCAGGGATTTACGGGGCGAGGGCTCCTGCAATCCGGGCTTAGAGGCAAAAGACTTTTCGCTGACATTGGTATCCTCCCTGCCTAATCCCTGATGTGCTTTTGTCAAAGCGCTCTTTTCCCGCATTATTTTTCTCCTGTGTATTAGGACTCGCCGTCAAACTCATATAAACGGGCAAGCTGGCTCAGGCCCTGCTCCATACTATCCGCAAAACTGGCTGGCGAAAGAATTTTAAACGCATGGCCAGAAGCCAGTATTTTTTGCCGCAGCAAAAACAAGTGCCGTGTACGAAGAGACATCTCTAAAACCTTCACCCGCTCTGAAGGCAACAAAGGATCGGCCATCGTATAAACTTCAATCGTTTCCCCAAAATCAAACGATGGCATCTCATCGGCGTTTACGCCATAAAAACGGATGCGTACCGTTTGCTCCTGCTCCTGCTGGGCCATCAGTCGCCTGGCAATCTCGGGCCGCTCTACCGACTCGAAACGCTCCACGCGATCAACCCTGAGCATGGCAGGTTCAGCGCGATGTTGCTGCTGTCCCAGCACGTACAGTACGCCATTTTGATAAAGAAGACCATCAGGCAAAAAGAAAAAGCGCTCCTTGCCTTTTAAAGGAGAAAGGTAACTCAGCGATAAGAGCTTGTTGGCTTGGATCGCTTGCTGAAGCGCGTTGATGTGAGCCTGGTTGTTCTCATAATCAAGGCTTCTGCTCTGCTTGAAGAAAAGCGCCAGGAAGGCTTCCTGCTCTTGCTGGGCGGAGTGCTTGATAATGGCTCGAATAAAGCGATCAAAGTGAACCGCCGTTTGATGAGGCGCATGGGTTTCCAGCAATTTTTTTAACGACACCAGCAAATCCAGTTGACCTGGCTCAAAAACCGTGCCAAAAGGATGATACGCTAATTCATAGCGAAAGCCGTTTGAGCGCATGGGCCGAATGATATCGCAGCCAAGGGCCTTTAACGTGTTGATATAGAGCCAAATTGAATCGCTGGAAAGTTTTTTGCCAATCGCCGGATCAGCCAGAAAACACTCGTTTAGAGCTTGAACGGATAACGGCTTTTCACTGAGCCAGACGAGCATTTTAAAAATGCGGTACGCCGTTGAGTTGACACTGGCGGGCAAAGCACCAGAAGCGGTCATTTCAGCCGCCTGAGCGACTGCTATATTTTTGCTGGCAGCTTGGGTCATTCAGGGTATCGCTTCGTCTCTAGTTCTGACTAATTTTCCTGATTAATTTTTCTACTTATTGGTGAGTGTCTTATAACTTACTCCATGGCATTCAAGCGTAGATCCCTGCCCCATGTAAACCAACAAATCTTCGGTTTTACAACCGTAATTAAAATTTACATTCAATATTGCCTTCTCCCGATGGGATGCCGGGCCCAAGAACGCTACACTATAGTAAAGAGCATCTGCGCTCGATGGTTTCCAATAAAAGAGAGTGAGTGTCATTTTCCGATGCCGACGCAACCCCCAAGCGCCCATACCTCCCATACCTATACGGCCAAAACTTACCAGCTTCTGCAATCCCTCTGGCAGATGCAGGCGATTGCAAATGATGGCAAGCAGGTGATTCAGTCAGTGGCGTCGCATTTTTTAGAAAACCTTGCCGAAGGCGCGCTCATTACCCACTGCGAACAGACCCCCTACATTATTGGCATTGGCGGCGCCTCAGGATCGGGAAAGTCTTTTTTGCGCGACACGCTGGTGCAATGCCTATCGTCCTATTGTTCGGTGGCCGATATTAGCCAGGATCATTATTACGTGGATTTCGAGGGGCTTTATCCCCATATTCCCTTGGATCGCTTTTATCATGAGATTAACCTGGATGACCCTGCCTATATTCGTTTTGATAAGATGGCCGAAGATTTAAGCCATTTAAAACAAAAGCCTTACGGAGAAACTTTCCACATTCCGGAATTTCGGTTCGGAACACCCCATCAAAAACCGAGCGTGGTGTCAGACAAGCGTACACCGGTTCAAGTGGCTCGAGTGATCATCAGCGAAGGCATTCACGCGTTTTATCACCCGGATGTTCTAACCCATTACGATTTAAAAGTGTTTGTCGAAGTGGAGGAAAGCACCCGAAAGTCACGCTGGGTTTCCAGAAACCTTAGGGAGAATCGCGGGACAACGGATAATATGTGGCAAACCACCGTGGACTGCCTGAATCAGCATATTTTACCCACCCGGCAAAACGCGGATATCATCCTTCATAATGCGGCTTCCCAAAGCCAGATTACGGACGCCGTGAATCGAATCGTCCACCTGATTTTCGGCACCGACGCGCCCGCTTCTACAGCCAGAATCGCTTGAGTTTAATTTTATTTCGCCTGGATCTCTTCAACCACAATTAAGCCATTGAAGCTTCCCATCGCGCCACTCACGCCGTCTGTCATAATATGTGCGGCGGCCTTGGCGGAGGCTTCCAGGATGGCAGGCAAATGCGTCTGTTCATCTTTGGTAAATTTTGAAAGCACATGGGCGTGCATCGGTTTTTCGCTCTCTGGGTCAGGCTGGCCAATACCGATTCGAATCCTGACAAACTGATCGTTTCCTCCCAAGCACTGAATCAGCGACTTGATGCCATTGTGTCCGGCAGCGCTTCCAGAAGGACGGATACGGATTTTGCCAAACGGCAGGGCCGCCTCATCGTAAATGACAATACACCGCTCGGTTGGAATTTTATAAAAATGCAGCAGCTTGCTGACGGCTTCGCCTGAAAGATTCATAAACGTGGTGGGCTGTGCCAGCACCACCGGTGCTCCTGCCAGGTGACCGGTTCCCACAATGGCGTTAAAGCGGGTTTCTCCCTTAGCACCAATGCCGTATTCTTCAGACAGCTTGTGAATGGCCATAAACCCGACGTTATGTCGGGTTTCCTCGTATTGTTTTCCCGGGTTTCCAAGCCCCACAATCAACCAACGATCAGACATCGCTACGCGTTTCTCTTTTCTGCTACGCTAAATCCTAAGTAAATTCATAATTCCTACACTAAGTATCTTAATATAGGCATTCTTCAGAAGCATCAGGGAATGCCGCGCATTTGCCAATTAAAATCATCTCTTTTTTAGCGCGCCAAAAAGCAATTTAGGCCATGTCAGACCCCAACCCTCCTGAACCCTCAATGTCCCTGCAGCATTTAGCACGCCAAAAGGGCAAAATCCGCCTGGATCAATACCTGGTGGAATCTGGACTATGCCAGAGCAAGGCGCAGGCACAGGGAATGATTATCGCCAGACAGGTTCGGCTTGAGGGAAAAGTACAGGACAAACCGGGCAGCCAGTATGCCCTGCAACGGCTGGAAGACGCCAAGGAAAAGGGGGGAATTGAAATCGAACAGCCTCTTGCCTATGTTAGCCGGGGCGGTTTAAAGCTTGAAAAGGCCCTTGACACCTTTAACGTCAACCCTCAAGGACGCATCTGCCTGGATGTGGGCGCCTCAACAGGAGGCTTTACCGATTGCCTGCTTCAGCGGGGCGCTAGCAAGGTCTACGCCATTGATGTCGGCCACGGTCAATTGGATTGGAAGTTAAGGCAGGATGAACGGGTCATTTCGCTTGAAAAAACCAATATCAAGACGCTAAGCCCCGAGCGATGCCCTGAACTATATCAAGACCCTATCAGCCTTTGCGTGATGGACATTTCTTTTATCTCCATTAAAAAAGCCCTCCCCGTTATTCTGGAAATTTTTGAGGCGAGCCTCTCCCGCCTTCAACAGCCACCTACCCTCATCAGCCTGATTAAGCCGCAGTTTGAATACAAGGATTATTGCAGCGCCCCAGGATTTGACGGCGTGGTGAGGGAGCCAGACCATCATCTTGCTGTCTTAAGTGGGCTTTTAAAGGATATTGACGCCCGGTATCCAGACTTAAAGCTCCTGGACTTGTCTTTTTCGCCTGTTACAGGCCCGAAGGGCAATATTGAATTTTTGTTGCTGGCCACCTACAAGCCTGACGCTCTTTCAGCCGGACAGCCTGGGCCGACAGAATCGCTAAAAGACTTGGCAGGGCTTGTTCAAAAAGCGCATCAATACCTGATACACGCAGCTCCTCGGGCTTAGGTTGGCATTAAAGTTTCGGCTAAAATCGTCGATTTTTCCATTATCAGGCTTTAAAAGCCTTTCAGCCCTCACTTCAGGAGCATCATCCTTATGAAGCAGCGCCGCCCTCATCCGCCAGAGCCTAGGGTTATCGCCATTGCGGCGTGCAAGGAAAAACCAATGCCAGCCAGTATGCTTGCCCTTCTGGCCACCCTCGCTACACTTGCCCTGATGGCCGCACAACGCTTGATTTTTTTAAACTCATTTTGAGCATTCTTCCCCCTTTTTGGCTGAGAGAGCCGTTAAAAACGTTATAATCCTTTACAAGCTCGGCACTTTGCGTGCTTACTTGTCGCCATGCATTGTCCTTTTGGATACAATGAACCTCCGTTAACACAACGGAAAGGTGTCTATCCTTATGGCGCAAGTGGAAAGTCCTGCCACGGCTTCTAAAGACAAGCCGAAGCGCAGTGTGGAATCAATTTTAAAAGAAGCAAAAGAGCAAAAAGTTAAGCGGGTTCGCCTGCAGTTTGTCGATATGCACGGCCTTCCCAAGAACATGTCCATTCACGTGGATCATCTTGAAAAAGCCCTCAATAACGATATCCTGCTCGACGGTTCATCGATTTCCGGTTTTCGGACGATTGAAACCTCCGACATGATGTTCGTTCCCGACCGGGATACGTTTCAGGTTATGCCCTGGGAAGAGGACGGCCAGAAAATCGCCCGGGTCATCTGCGATATCCACGAACCGGACGGTACGCCGTTTGCAGGCTGCCCCAGAAATAACCTCAAGCGCGTGTTGAAAGAAGCTGAAAAACTCGGCTACGTTTTTAACGTGGGCCCCGAGCTTGAATTCTTCTTCTTCAAAAAAACCGCTGACGGGCTGGTGACCACTGAAACCCATGACGTTGCAGGCTACTACGATCTTGGCCCGGATGATATGGGTGAACAGGTTCGCGGACAAATCGTCGATACGCTTGAGCAGCTTGATTTTGAAATGGAAGCCGATCACCACGAAGTGGCCGAAGGCCAGCACGAAATCGACTTTAAATACTCCGATGCCTTAACTCAAGCCGACCGCGTGACGACCGTCAAGGCCATCACCCGTAGAATCGCAGCCCAACACGGGTTACACGCAAGCTTTATGCCAAAGCCAGTTTTCGGCGTCAATGGCTCCGGCATGCACTGCAACATGTCGCTTGGTAGGCTTAGCGGAGACAACGCCTTTGACGACAGCAAGGGCGATTACCAGTTGTCGCAGGAAGCGCTCTGGTTTATCGGCGGTATTCTCAAAAACATCCGGGGCATTACCGCCATCACAAACCCGCTTGTCAATAGCTACAAGCGCCTGGTGCCTGGCTATGAAGCGCCGGTCTACGTGGCCTGGTCTGCGATGAACAGAAGCGCCCTCTTGCGTGTTCCAGCCAAGCGCGGCAAATCCACCCGCGTTGAGGTTCGCTCCCCTGACCCGGGCGCAAACCCCTATCTGGCGTTTGCAGCCCTACTGCTTGCCGGTTTGGATGGCATCAAGAACAAAATTGAGCCGCCGTCCTCGGTCAACCTCAACATCTACAAATTGTCCGAGGAAGATCGCGTCACGCACAGCATCCCGTCACTGCCCGGCAGCTTGTATGAAGCGCTTGAAGAGATGAAGAAAAGCGAAGTGGCTAAAGAGGCCCTTGGCGAGCATATCTTCGGCGAGTTCATCAAGGCCAAGACGGCTGAGTGGGATGGGTATCGCACCGATGTTTCCCAGTGGGAACTGGATCGCTACCTGAACCGCTACTA
>JAYKHP010000006.1:0-309523 GCA_035285165.1 Vampirovibrionales bacterium
AAGAAATCCGCCGTGAAAAAATCGGCCGCCAAGAAAACCACCGCCAAAAAGTCAGCCGTTAAAAAATCCACGGCTAAAAAAGCCAAGCCAGCCGCCAAGAAATCCGCCGTGAAAAAATCGGCCGTCAAGAAAACAGCGGCCAAGAAATCGGCCGTTAAGAAGTCCACGGCTAAAAAAGCGACTGCCAAAAAGCCTGCCAAGAAAGCTGCGGCTAAAAAAGCAGTCAAGAAATCAACCGCCAAAAAGCCTGCCAAGAAAGCCACTGCGGCTAAAAAAGCAACCCCCAAGCGTGCAGGCAGGAAGCCAAGCGGTTCTTCCCTGGCAACTAAAATCAAGGAAACCATCCAGCAATTCGTCAACGACAAGCGCGGCTTCACGGCGAACGATATCTACGATACGCTCTCCAAAGTCAGCAGTTCGGTGAACAAACAATCGGTCATCACCTCGGTTCTCAAGCACATGAACAGCCACTTCAAGGCCGTTCCTGTCACGGAACGCGCGGGTGCAGGCCCTCGCCCGATGAAGTACTACACCCCTTAGTTGAAGAGGCCGGTATAGTCTTCTTTGCTATCAGAACCATCTGTCTCTTAAGGGCAGGTGGTTCTGTTTTAGTAAGCCTTCTCAAAGGGCACCCAAATCCACACTGCTTTGTATCAAGTTATAAGCCGCTGGCGGCCAGAAGATTGCCGTTTCGCTGCATTTTTTATAGACTGAGGTTTCATCTTTCTATCCTTTCCATCCAATGACTAACGCTGTCGTCGTTCTCTCATTATTTTGTTGCAAGGGTCAAGACACACTTGAAGCAGGCCTTTAGACAAAATTAAGTCTAAATAAAGGGTTTTATTTATGCGCTCTCGTCATGTTGCCGCTCGCAGACAATCCCCCAACCAGATCAGAACCCCCATCACCTATGATGTGGGGGCTGACCACCGCCCCAAAATCGGCGGGCTTGATGTCCTTGACCTGGCCAGAACCTATGGCACTCCTCTATATATTATGGATGCGGCCACCATTCGCTCGATCGCAGGCGCATACCGCGAAACCATCGCCCAGGAATACGGGGGCGAGTTCCTGATTTTATACGCCAGCAAGGCCAACCTTTCCATGGGCCTTTGCAAGCTGATGGAGCAGGAAGGGCTCGGTCTTGATGTGGTGTCCGGGGGAGAGCTTTACACGGCTATTCAGGCTGGGTTTCCGGTCGAAAACATCCTCTTCAACGGGAATAATAAAACCTCCGAAGAGCTGGAAATGGTCATTCACTATAATGTGGGGCGAATCAGCGTGGACAATTTTTACGAGCTTGAGCTGATTAACGAAATCGCCAGCAAGAAAAAGCGCAAGGTATCCATCCTGTTGCGCATTACCCCCGGTATTGAATGCCATACGCACGATTACATCAAGACCGGCCAGACCGACACGAAATTCGGTTTTGACTTAAGCCAGCTTTCACGCGCCATTGACACGGTGGTGACGCAATACGGCGAAACGATTGATTTAAAAGGACTTCATGCCCATATTGGCTCTCAGATTTTTGAAATTCAGCCCTATGAAGACCTGGTTCAGATTATGTTGAATATCTGTTTCAACGTTCGCCAGGCGTATGATGGCCTCACCTTTAGCGAGCTTAATCTAGGCGGCGGCTTGGGCATTCAATACACCAAGGAAGATGACCCGCCAAGAATCCAGAACGCTGTCAGCCGGATTATCAACCGGGTGAAATTTTACGCCGAGCAGATTCGCTACCCCCTGCCCAAACTGTATATCGAACCGGGCAGGAGCATGGTGGCCACCTCGGGCGTCACGCTTTACAGCGTTGGCAGCATGAAGGTAATTCCCAGAGTCAAAAAATTCGTCGCCATCAATGGCGGTATGGGTGACAACATTCGTCCCTCGCTTTATCAGGCCAAATATTCGGCGGTTTTGGCAAACAAACTCAACATGCCCCCCGATGAGACGGTGACGGTGGTGGGCAAGTACTGCGAATCCGGCGATGTTCTGATTCCCCAGATCGTTCTTCCCAAGGTAGAATCCGGTGACACGCTGATGGTTTTTGGCACCGGTGCCTACAACTATTCGATGGCCTCAAACTACAACCGTATTCCCAGACCGCCTGTCGTGCTGGTGGAAAACGGCAAAGCCCACTTAATCGTTAAACGCGAGACTTATGAAACGGTCATCCAGCAGGATCTTATCCCTGCTTACCTGATGGAAAGCAAAGCGGCCCTTCTTGAAGCGGAAGAAAAAGAACTGGCCTTGGCGACGGCTAAAAAAGAAGCCAGTGAAAAAGAGAGTTTAGAAAAAAATTCGCCCGAAAAGAACACAAAAGATACCAATAACAGCAGGCAGGTTCTTCCTGCCCTCGACGATACTGCTTTACCAGCGCCGATAGGGCCCGATTCCTCTGAAACGACTGCCGAAGCATTACCGGTTGAAGAGGAGCGCCGTAACAAAAAGGACAGACGCTCCTCATTTGATCGCAGACAAAAAGAAGCTGATATTGATACTTCCGCTTTAAAAACCGCTGAGCCGCAAACACTTGATGAAATCGACGCCTTGCAGGCAGCCGAATGGGAGGCTGAAGCGCCCAAAGAAAAACCGGCCAAGAACAAGACAACTGAAAAATCAAGCGCCAAAATTTCAGAAGCACCCGCACTTCCCCCCAATATTGCACCAATCCCGCTTTCACAGTTGGATCAGATTGACCCGGACGCTTACCTTGACGCGCTCGATTATCAAATGCAGCAACAGCGCTAATACTTTGTAGGGGCTAATAATTTTTAGCCGGACATCAGATCGCCCATCTGGAACATCGGCACATACAGGGCCAGGGCCACGCCCAGAATAATGCCCCCCAGAACGATGATCATAATCGGTTCAATCATCGTTGTTAAGGCGTCAACTGCTCGATCAACCTCTTCATCTAGAAAATCGGCGGCTTTGTTGAGCATGCTTTCAAGCTGGCCGGTTTCCTCGCCAATAGCGATCATCTTGACCACCATAATCGGAAACGCCTGGGTCTGCTCCAACGGCTTGGATAACGATCCACCCTGCAACAGGCTTTCCTTGGCCTTGTCAAACGCCAGGCGAAGCACGTAATTATCACAGGTGCCGGCAGAGGTAATCAAGGCTTCGGTTAACGAAACCCCCGAGCCGATGACGGTTGCCAGTGTTCGGATGAAACGGCTAACGTAGACTTTTTTCAACAGGTTCCCGATTAAAGGAAACGTCAGCACCCACTGATCCACCAGGGGCTTGCCGCTGTTGGTTCTGAAATAATTAAACCAGACCACGGCGGAGATGACGATAATTGAAATTGCCCACCAGTAGGCCACGAAAAAGTCGCTGGTGCTAATCAGGAGGGTTGTGGGCAGGGGCAGCTCGCCGCCAAAATTTGCAAAAACGTTTTTAAACTGCGGCACAACAAAGGTCATAATGACCACCACCACCGCAATAACGACAAGAACCGTAAAGGCGGGGTACACCAGCGCACCCTGAATCTGTCCCTGAAGCTTGATCATTTTTTCAAGCAACATCGATAGTCGCTTGCAAATCAAATCCAGTTCACCGCTGACCTCACCGGATCGGATCATACTGACATACAGCCTGGAAAAACTTTTAGGGTATCTTGCAAGCGAGGAGCTAAAGGCGTCGCCTGCAATCACGTCCGTCCTGACTTTTCGAAGCACCTGCTTAAAGGTTTTATTCTCCGTCTGCTGCTCCAGCAAAAAGATCGCTTCAATCAGCGGAATACCGGCATTCAGCAGCGTATAAAGCTGTTCTGTCATAATATTGATCTCTTTGAGACCAACCCCAGGCGTGAGCAAACTGCCCAAAACCGGAATTTTTTGCAGGGCATCCTCAACCGTGGCCGATTGGCTGTCCTGCTCGATTTTGGTTGGAATCAAACCTTGCAGGCGAAGCGCTTCTTTGGCTTCACGCAGGGTTGGGGCCTCCAGCTTACTTTCAATGGTTTTGCTATTGCTGGGGTCGATGGCTTCAAAAACAAAAACCGCCATAATCAAAAACTCACTCTGCTTAAAAAGATGTTCAACTGGTTGCTTGGATTCTTATTTTTTATGGGGCGTCAGGATGCCAGGTCAAGACCAAGGACACGGGTGACTTCATCCACCGTGGTCATACCCGAAAGCACTTTTCGCTTCCCATCCATTGCCAGGGTAAACATGCCGTTCTTAACGGCGGCATCTTGAAGGGCGTAGGCCGAACCACCGTTGTCAATCAATTCCTGAATATCACGATCAAAGTTCATAATTTCATACAAGCCGATTCGCCCCTCATAGCCGGTTTGATTGCAACGATCACAGCCCGCGCCTTTATAGAGCGTAATGGGAACCGGGGATTCAAGCCCGAGAATCTGAAGTTCTTCAGGAGTCGCTTCATAGCTCATCTTGCAACGAGAGCAGACACGTCTGACCAAGCGCTGGGCAATAATTCCCACGATGGCCGAACTGACCAGATAGGGCTTTGCACCCATCTCAAGCAAGCGTGTCACGGTCTTTGCCGTACTGTTGGTGTGAAGCGTACTGAACACCAGGTGGCCGGTTAGTGCCGCATGGATAGCCGATTCCAACGTCTCTTCATCTCGAATCTCACCCACCATAACAATATCGGGATCCTGACGGAGAATGGCGCGAAGGCAAAGCGCGAAAGTCAGGCCCGATTTGTGGGACACCTGGGTCTGGTTCACGCCTGAAAGGGGATACTCCACTGGATCTTCAATCGTGGTGATGTTTCGCTCGGGAGAGTTTAATTCGCGAAGGCAGGCATAAAGGGTGGTGGTTTTACCCGATCCGGTAGGGCCTGTTACCAGAACAACGCCGTTGGGGGCGTGGATCATCTTATGGATCCGCTTGGCTTCATCTTCTGGTAAACCCAGTTTTTCAAGACCACCGGTGGTGGCTGTTGGCTTTAAAAGACGGATAACGATTTTTTCGCCGAACTGAATCGCCAGGGTGTTAACCCGCATATCCACTTCCTGGCTGCCATGTTTGATTTTCATACGGCCATCCTGAGGACGGCGTCTTTCGGCAATATCCATACCGCTTGCCACTTTAATACGGGACGTGACGGCGGCGGCCATTTTTTTGGGGATACTCTTGGTCTCATGCAGAATCCCGTGAATTCTGAATCGAACCAACAAGCGCTCTTTTTGAGGCTCAATATGCAAGTCTGACGCGTCGCTTTCAATCGCTTCAATCAAAAGGGAATTGACCAACTGAACCACCGGCGCGTCATCGGCAGCCATTTCGGCTTCAAGCTCAGAGGTAATGCCTTCGGAATAAACGCTGTCGTCTTTTGAAAAATTTTCCTCGATTTTCTTGATGGCTTCATCCGTCGTGGCGCGTTGCAGGTAGAAGCGATCCAGGAGGTTTAAGATTTCCTTGTGCGTTGAAACACGAGGAATCGGGCGATAACCGGTTAACAGCGCAATTTCATCAAGCGCATGCAGGTTATCCGGCCTTGCCATAATCACTTCCATGCGCTTGTTGATTGGATCAAGCGAAAGGGGCACCACCAGATGCTGGCGTACAAAATCATTGGGAATAAGATTCATCACCTCGGGCTTAAGCTCAAGGTCATGCGTATCGATATATTGAAGCCCGTGAAGTCTTGCAAGCGCCTTGCCAAGGTGGGTTTCATCCACAAAGCCAAGCTTCAGCAAGACGGTTCCCAGCGGCGCCCCAGTGGCACGACCTTCCGAGAGTGCCTGCTCCAACTGTACAGGCTTAATCATGCCCATTTCAATCAACACATCTCCCAGACGCCGTGGAGCCCGACTGGAAGGCGGGGCAAAATTGCCAGAAGGCAGAGGCTGTGCGGCAGGGTGGCCTGCAGCCGGAATTGCCTGTGGAGAAGCTGCCTGAACCTTAGCGTCAGGATTGGCCTCAGGCTTGATTTCTGGTGAAAGATCCGAGGCTTGAGGGGCGGAAGCTTCAGTTGATGTTTTAAAAATGCTCATCAGGTAAATTTCATCAGACTTGCTAACGTTTGAAGACTACTTATGTCAGGGTCTACCCGGCTTAATGGGAATATATGGCGGGTGACATCCTTGTGGGCGATGCTGCATGATGCCCATCAATGCTTTAATAAGCGATAAGCGTTTGAACTGTTTAGAAGCAATCGCTCGTCCTGAATAAAGGTGGGAATGGTAGTGAGTATATCCCTCAACCTGTATCGGGCGCTCAACGTTTGTAATCAGTTACTAACGCCTCAATATCTCGTATCGGCAATCTGCCAGCAGACTTGAATAGGGAAGCCTGTTCAGTCAAGCCCCTTCCTTTGAAGTTTTATACAGCCTGAAGCAGAAGCAGTTAGAGAAGCGTCCTTTCCTGCTTTTGCAACGCTGGTAATCGCGGCATCACCCTGTAATTAATCCCTTATGAGCCATATGACCCATACACCATGCACCCTATCCTCTCTATATGCGCAGATTAAAAAGCGCCTCCTGCCGCTCGGCCTTTCCCAAGCCGAACTGGAAGCCGAGTGCCGTCTGGTGCTTGAAGACATTACGGCTATCCACACCAGCCTGAGACTGATTGCCCCTGAGACACCAATTTCTACTGAACATCAGGTCAAAATCAACGATATCGTGGAAAAGCGGCTGCAAGAGCGCGTGCCCCTCCAGTACCTCCTGGGCCAGGCGGATTTTTACGGTTTAAAACTCGCCGTTACAGCGGATGTTTTGATTCCCAGGCCAGAAACCGAGCTTCTGGTAGGGTATGCGCTTGAACATGCCCAAACGCTCTTGGAGACTGGCACATCAAACACCCCGCTTAAGATTCTGGATCTGGGCACCGGCTCGGGCGCAATTGCCATTGCCCTTGCCCAGAAGCTGGCCCATCAAGCCATCGTCACTGCAACGGACATCTCACCAAAGGCCCTTGCGATTGCGCAGAAGAATGCTCATCGTTACGGTGTTTCCATTGCCTTTAGGGAAGGGGACTGGTTTAGCGCCCTGCCAAAAGGCGAGTGCTTTGATCTTATCGTCTCCAACCCACCCTATATCGGAGAGGCCGAAAAAAGGGATATGCAACCTGAAGTGCTTGTTCACGAACCCCATCAAGCCCTTTTTGCACCGGATAATGACCGCGAGCGGTTTTATCGAAAAACCGCTCAGCAAGGGAAGGAATGGCTTGGCGCAAACGGGGCCATCTTCCTGGAATTAGGCTTTGGGCTTGAGAGTTCCGTACGGGATTTATTCGCCAAGGAAGATTTTTCAAGAATTGAGGTTTATCCTGATTTCTCAGGGATTTCAAGAGTTTTTTTCGCGGCACGTTAAATGAGGGATTAACGCGTGGGGATTGGGTGGGATTGATCTTTAATTGATCCTTAAAACATTCTAAAGAAGCGCCGGGCAGCGGTGTTTTTGGGCTAAAGTGTTCAATGTGGCCAAAAAACTGTTAAATGTACCTAAAACGTTTAAACACGCCTAAAAGCGATAGGAAACGCCTGCACGTCTTTGTGGCTATTGTGTTGATAAGCGCCGCGCGATGCTGATGCTTCCTTAGCGCATTTTTAACCGCTCCCGTCTCTCGTTCAAGCGCTGAAGGCGGGAACAGCTTTTTTAAATAGCAATATCTAATGAGGATTTAAAAACAATGGCAAAAGTAGTCGGAATTGACTTGGGAACCACAAACTCGGTAGTCGCCGTTATGGAAGGCGGCAAACCCAGTGTTATCGCAAACGCTGAAGGCAGCAGAACCACCCCATCCGTGGTGGCGCTGGCCAAAACCGGGGAATGGCTGGTGGGACAACTGGCCAAGCGTCAGGCGGTTCTCAACACGGATAGAACCATCGCCTCCAACAAGCGTTATATGGGCACCAGCCACCGGTGGACGCTGGATGGCAAAGAGTACTCCTCGCAGGAGATCTCAGCCAAGATTTTAAGAAAACTGGCCGATGACGCCTCCAAATATCTCGGTGAAAAAGTTACCCAGGCGGTCATTACGGTTCCGGCTTACTTTAACGACAGCCAGCGTCAGGCCACCAAGGACGCAGGACGTATTGCGGGCCTTGAAGTGCTTCGCATCATCAACGAACCAACCGCGGCTGCCCTGGCCTATGGCCTGGATAAGAAATCCGATGAGAAGATCCTCGTTTTCGACTTGGGCGGCGGTACGTTTGACGTCTCCGTCCTGGAAGTGGGCGATGGCGTCTTTGAGGTTAAATCCACCTGCGGCGATACCCATCTGGGCGGTGACGACTTTGACGAAACCGTCATGAGCTGGATGGTCGAGGAATTCAAGAAACAGGAAGGCATTGACCTTCGTAACGACAAACAGGCGCTTCAGCGCTTAAAAGAAGCCGCCGAGAAGGCCAAGTGCGAGCTTTCAACCGTTATGGAAACCCACATCAGCCTGCCGTTCATTACGGCCGACAGCAACGGGCCAAAACACCTTGAATTGACGCTGACACGGGCCAACTTCAACGGCCTGACGGCTGCCCTGGTTCAACGATGCAGACAGCCGGTTGAGCAAGCGCTTAAAGACGCCGACTTAAGCCCATCTCAAATTGATGAAGTGGTTCTGGTCGGTGGTTCCACTCGGATTCCAGCGGTTCAGGAACTGGTTAAAAGCCTGACCGGCAAAGACCCGCACCAGGGCGTCAACCCGGACGAAGTCGTCGCCATTGGCGCTGCCATCCAGGGCGGCGTTCTAGCAGGTGAGGTCAAAGACATTGTTCTTCTTGATGTCACCCCGCTTTCGCTGGGAATTGAAACGCTGGGCGGTGTCATGACCAAGCTGGTCGAGCGAAATACCACCATCCCGGTTCGTAGGAGCGAGGTCTTCTCAACGGCTGCTGATAATCAGACCAGTGTGGATGTCCACGTGCTTCAAGGCGAGCGTCCGATGTCCCGTGACAACAAATCCCTTGGGCAATTCCGGCTGGAAGGCATTTCCCCAGCGCCTCGCGGTATTCCCAAAGTGGAAGTGACCTTTGATATTGACGCCAACGGCATTGTAAATGTCAGTGCCCGCGATCAGGCCACCGGGAAAGAGCAGAAAATCACCATCAGCAACAGTTCCAACCTGAATGAGGATGAAATCAAGCGGATGGTCAACGAAGCCGAGTCTCACAAGGCGGATGATGAAAAGCAGCGCCAGGAAGTCGAATTGCGCAACAATGCCGACAACCTCTGCCACAGTGCCGAAAAGCAGTTGACTGACCTGGGCGACAAGATGAGCGAAGACGAGAAAAGCCGTATCAAGCATCTGGTCGATGAGCTTAGAGACGCTATTCACGCCAATGACAGCGCCCGAATCAAGACCGGCTATGATGAACTTCAGAAAGTGGTCTACGAAGTCTCCGCCAAGGCTTACGAAGCCGCAGGGCCTACGGCTGACGGCATGCCTGCCGACGGGCATGAGACGCAAGCCAAAGCCGATGAAGACATCATCGACGCCGAGTTTCGCCCTTCCGACGAGGGTGTCGGTGCCAATAAGTAGCGTTCTTCGCTCAGGCAAAGAACAGCATAGTAAAAAAGTGCTATACGGCTTTGTCCTTATAGCACTTTTTTCTGGGCACTTTTTCTTTTGTTAGACATCTAACGTTTGAAACGTCCAAGCACCTAAGCACCTCAAGGCAACTCCCCAGCACCTCAAGGGTTGGCTTTTCTGATATTTCAGACCGGCTCCACCGTCTGATGTATCGCTTACACGATGCTTTTCAAGCGCCAAAAGCGTGTTAAACTGTTGCTATACGCATCTTTTTATTCCGTGTGAGCCACCCCCCTGACCCTCCATTATTCTGCGTATCACTCACCAGTGTGCGAACAGGGCGTGATTTTTATATTGCAACCACCCCAAGGCGGCTATTTTTAATCAAATAGCAAGTCCTTGTGGGATTACAGCGGTTTTATAGTATTTTGAGGCCTTTAATCAGTTAAAGAGTTCGTTACGCTTACATCAAAAGAGGTATCTGGGAATTGCCCCTGCAAATTATCTACAACTGGCCTGATTTGCTCTTATGGCTTCCCCAGCTTAACTTTAAGGATCTGGGACAACTCTTCCTGCTGTTTTTAGCGCTTGGATGGGCATTCCAACGCTTTGTCAAAGGCAGCCAGGCCGAGCCCATCCTACGAGGCGTCTTCGTCCTTCTGGTAGGACTGGTCACGCTTTCAAGCATCGCCTGGCTTTTCAACCTACCGGTCTTGCAGTTTGTCTTTATGGCAAGCATTTTTATCCTGCTGATTGGGATGATTGTCATTTTCCAACCAGAGCTTCGACGCACATTGCTGGTTTTGGGACAGGGGGATATTTTCCAGTCTCACGAGCATCATCACGGACAAAACCCCGAGCTTAAAAAACCTGAGTACCTGATTCAGGAACTCTGCGAGGCGGTGCATTTTTTAAGTAAATCCAAGCGCGGGGCCTTAATCGTTCTTGAGGCCAATCGGCATCCCAACCATGATTATCTGGAGGTTGGAACGGCACTTGACGCCCAATTAAGCACCGAGCTTCTCTTAACCATCTTTCATCCCAACACCCCGCTTCATGATGGCGCGGTAATTATCAGCCCTGAAAATAGGATTAAGGCGGCCGGGGTTTTATTGCCCCTGACGGAAAATCCTGAACTGTCCTGGCAATATGGCACCCGTCACCGGGCAGCCATTGGGCTGACGGAAGTTTCAGACAGCCGCTGCCTGGTGGTTTCAGAGGAAACAGGCTACATATCGCTGGTTGAGGCTGGCAAACTGACCAAGCTTGAAAGCATCGAAGAGTTAAAAACCACGTTTGAGCGTATTTACCGTGTCAGCCTGAGCGAGGCCAAAAAGCCGAGCGACGAGCTGGGGCGAAAAATTTCAGGCTTTTTTGGCGTGGGCGAGCTGCAAAGCAAAATCCAAAGCATTTTCAGAAGCGGGCATACCCCTCCCAAGGCAACTGCGGCTGCCGAAAAGAAAGCTGCCCGAAACGGTTAAAGCCCCCGAAACAGGCGAAAGCTTAAAATAACCTCCGCTGCGAATAAAATAAAGCCCGTCATTCCAGGCTTTCGCGGGAATGACCATATATTTCGAGCGAAAAACCATTCACAACTGAGGTTAATAGACTTCCACGTGCCAGCGGTGCTGGGTTTTGAGGTTACTCAGGAAGCTGTCCCATTCAATGCCCCGGGCCTGGGCCGCCTGGGCAAAAGCGTCCATGATGCCGGATTCCATGCCGCGAAGACCGCAGATAAATAGGTAGGTCTTGGGGTCTTGTAACAGCGTAAAGAGCGTATCCGCCTGCTCGTGGATGCGATGCTGAACATACATCCGTCCGCCCTCGGCGTTCTTCTGCTCACGGCTAAAGGCCGTCACCAGCCTAAAGTTTTCCGGTTCGGCCTTTTCAAGCACATCCAGTTCATCTTCATAAAGGTAATCTTTCTGCGTCTGTGCACCAAAAAACAGCCAGAACTGGCCTTTTTCAGTCGGACGTTTTTCGAATCGGGTTTTAAGAAAGGCGCGAAAAGGCGCAATCCCCGTTCCCGTGGCCACCATAATAACGTTGGCATCAGGCAACGAAGGCAGCAGGAAGGATTTTCCAACCGGGCCCGTAATATTGACCGTGTCACCGGGCTTTGCATCACACAAAAAGCTGGAGCAAACCCCTGGCGGAAACCCTTCCGAAAGGGCACGCTTCACACAAACCGTCACTGTTTTACCTTGGCCATCATCCCCATAATGAGGAGAGGCAATCGAGTATAGCCTTAGTTTGTGTGGCTTGCCGTTGGCATCCACACCGGGCGGCAGAACGCCGATACTTTGCCCATCCAGATAGCGAAGATCGCTTTTGCCAATATCTAAAACAATATGGCTCACTTCGTTGGGGGAGTCTTCGGCAGTCAAGCGGCGATGCTCAACGACGCTTGCGGCAAACGGGCTGGTGGGCTTGTAGATATTCGATGGAATATCCTGCACGTTATGTCCATCCGTTGAGGGGGCCTGTTGCGTGGAAGACGTGTTCAACATGAGCCGGGATCCTTATGGTTCAATGGCATGGTTCAAGGGCGATTAAAAAACAAGACCATATAATGCGATAAGCGTGCGACGAGGGGAAATAGTACAATAGGCATAAGCCGAGTTGGCATTTGCATCATTTTCAAAGGAATGAATATGTCCATGACTGAATCGGCTTGCTGGCAAAAGATCAATTGCCACAGGGTAAAACGTTATTGTTCAACACCACACAGATATCCCTATGCCTATTACACTATACAATAATGACGCGTTGGACAATCGATTGAGGATGCGATCTCAACTATTTTCCGGATCTTCCTCTGGCGTGGATAACGCCGAAGACCTGAGAAGGAAAAACACCAGAAGAAAAAACACCAGACGGATTCTATCCGCCTGCCTTCTGACCTGTCTTTTCAGTATGACGCTCAGTGCTTGTGCAATGTTTCCAACAGACGCAAACAAGCAGTCCGATATTACGACAATTGCAAGTCCGCCGAATATACCCTCCCCGCCAAATACTCAGAACGCGGGCGATCCGGACAGCCCGCAAGCCCGTCTGGCATATCAGGATATTATCGATCTGGAGACAACCTTATTAAAAGCCCAGCGCGATGAAGATGAAACCGCCCAGACAGAACAGCGCAAACTAAAAGACAGGCAACAACTGGCGCTTGTTCACGCCGTTCAGGAGGGCATTCGCAGGCAAATCTTAACCCCGCCCCCTTATAGAGCCCATCGCCCTTCCTACTTTGAGGCGGATAAACCCGTTCTTTATAAGGATTTTTACACTTGGGCGCTTGGATTCGCAGGCGCAGGAGAAAATCATCCCCTGGATTTAAATCTCAAGCAGCGAGATACGGGCAGCGCCCTTTCAGAACCGAGCGAAGAGACAGAAGAGGGCGCTCTATTGGCAGGCGATCCACTGGCCGCCTCAGGCATTACCCTACCCTATACCCCACCGGCTGGCGGCGGGCCTACGCTATCGGCAGAAAGTCTCATCAGCCGAGAAACGCTGTGTCTTTTCTATACCCAGTTGAGCGCTCAGCAGGACAAGGCCCAGAATCTTCCAGTAGAAGCGGTCGATGCGGCCAATCCTGGCAAAAGCGACGTGTACAGGCTTTCTGCCTTTAGCGATGCCGATCAGATTTCGCCATGGGCCAAAAAATACGTGGCCACCGCCTATAAGGACAATTTGCCCAAAACCGCCTTTGGCCTTCGCCCCACCGCACTGGTCAATGGCCAGGGCTTACAACCTCAAAAAGCCTTGACGCGGGGCGAAGCGCTCTTGTTTCTTTACCAGTTCTTCAGCAGTCAGGGGATAACAAGCCATAACAGCCAAATGCCGGCACAAAGCCCTTAAGCGCGCTATTGCTATAAACCTCTAACTTGCGCCCAATCCCCCCTGTTGTTACAATCGGCTTAAGTTTTTCAAAACCCCCAAGCGTTTAAAACCAGTTCAAAACCAATAAGGAGCGCTTTACGTGAGCGACGACGTCAAAACCCCCGAATCAAACCAGCCGCCCCACACGGCCCCTTCGGCAACCGGCCAGGCCGTGGCTGAAAAACCCACACCAGCCCCTTTAAAAGAAGAAGCCAAAGAACCTCCGTTTAACATTGACGCCATTATGCAATCCACCAGGCGCTTTACCCGAAAAGCCTGGAACCTGATTCTGGATATGCGAAGCGATATCCCCGCCATGCAGCATGCGCCCATGCGCTTCTCGTTACAAGCCATTTCAGAAACGGCCGCTGAACAGCTTCAACATCAATTCGTCGAGCTTGGCGTCAAGGAAATCAGCAGGAACGGTAAAACTGTTTCACTGACAAGCACATTTGAAGTGCTTCAAAAAGTGATCAAAAGCACCGATATTGAAGTGGTGGACGCCATTAGAATATAACCCCCAACCAATTTAAGCCCCTTAAAACCGCCCTGACAGCCCATCTGGCAGCGGCGGTTTTTTAGTGACGGCTGGCGTTAAAAAACCGCCAAATAAAAAGCTTCCACTTTTATGTCAAATCCTTTACACTAATAGGCGCAAGGAAGTTTAAGAAGAGAGAGTAGTTTCGGCGATTACGCCAGAGCCACGCCTTGGGCGGGACTCTTTCAAAAAGTGGTGTTGAAACGCCACGTTATTTTTATACATTAGAAAACGGTGGAGCCCGAATCGTTATGGCACAGGCAGCAATCCGGCGTGAGCGTCCCCACGTCAGTAGAAAATACGCCGCATCCCAAGGCGCTCAAGTTCGGCTTGTAAAGCCTGCCAGAAGCCCCAGACGCCGCAATAAGTTTGGCGCTCGCCTGGTAATGCTGTTTATGGCAACGGTCACTATCTCGCTACTTTCACTCTTTACCTACATGCAGCATCAGACCTTGATTTTAGAAACCGTCAAATTCCCCTGCCGCATCGTCACTTGTGCCGTCAGCGCCGTTGTGGGCGCTGTGAATGGGGGGATTAACGGGGTTATTGAAGCCGAAAGGCAAGTGGTCAAGCAGACGTTTGCCAAGGCCGATGAAGATCCGCTGCTGATTCCAGCAGGCATTATGGGGGTTGCCATCGCCGTTCCGGTGGGCATTGCCATGGGTATTCCAGATGACGTGATGAGCTATACCCAACAAGGTTATCACTGGTGGGATACGCTGGGATAGACGGTTCGCGTCAAATTAAATCCGGCTTGTTATCACACCAAAAATTCTTCGATTGCCGAACCCAAGTCCGTGGTGGGGATCAAGTTGGCGTCATGATAAGGTAAATTGACAGGGGTAGTGTCTTTTAAGCCCGGCAAGTTTTCACGCATGGCGTCATAATAGGTTGGCAGATGAATTTGATAAAACACCCCGATTGGTGTCTGAACATCCATGCGATTAACACGTTCAAAGCACTGGGCGCGCTTTTGAGTCACTTCGCCTTGATTATTGGCATCTTGTACAACCCCGTCATAGCCTAAATCTTCCAGGTAGGCAATCCGGGGAAGGGTTTTACCTTCGGCTTCAACCGTTTCTGAAAAATAATCCTTCGTATGCAGATCGTTATACGTAGGGCAAGGCTGTAAGACATCCACCAGCGCCATGCCGGGATGCTCGATGGCTTTTTTAATCGTTTCTTTCATATGCTTTTGATCAAAAGCGTAGGTTCTGGCAATAAATGTATACCCACAGGCCAGGGCCATCGCCAGCGGGTTAATCCCGTGCTGGGGATTAGGTACAGCCAATGACTTGGGTTGTGCGCCCTTGGCAAGCGTTGGTGACGCCTGGCCTTTTGTCAGACCGTAGACTTCGTTGTTAAAGACCACGTAGGTCATATCCAGATTTCGCCTGCCCGCATGGACAAAGTGCCCCGCGCCAATGCCGTAACCATCGCCATCACCACCAGCGGCAATGACGGTCAGCTTGGGGTTTGATAACTTGGCGCCTGCGGCAAATGCCAGAACCCTGCCATGAAGGGTATGGGCCCCGTATACATTGAGATAATGCGATGTTTTTCCCGAACAGCCAACCCCCGTAAAGAAATAAACCTCCCAGGGGTTTAAGCCCAGCTCAGCAACCGATGCCTGAAGCGCGTTGGTAATGCCGAAGTCCCCGCAACCGGCGCACCAGTCAGGGTGGACATCGGATTTGATTTGGCTGCTTTTGAAAACAGGCGCACTAGAGACCATAGCTTAATACCACCTTTTCCGTTTTATGATTCACAATATCAAGAATCGCGCTCACCATTTCGGTTTGCGACATCGGCCGACCACTCCATTTAAGAATGTGATGGGGAATGGCGATACCGGTTCTCATTTGGATTAACTGCGCCATTTGGGCGCTGTAGTTATTTTCCACATTAATGAGCAGCTTGGCTTTTTCAAGGATAGGCTGAACGTAAGCAGTGGGAAATGGATGCGGCATTCTGATTTGAAGGAAGTTCACATCCAACTGATGCTCCGTCTTTAAAATTCCCATCGCTTCAAGAATAGCGCCCTTCGTAGAACCCCAACTGACCATGGTGACAGTCGCGTCTTTTGGCCCATGGAAACTATATTGACGCGCTTGTGGAATTTCCCGGCTTGCAAGCTCTAGTTTTTTCATCCGCTTTTCATGCATCGGGATTCTGATTTTAGGATCTTCGGTAATATGGCCAATCTCTGTGCTTTCATCCCCTGTCAGCCAGTGAATGCGCCCAGGCGTTCCCGCCACGGCGCGCGTTGAAATAGGCGTATTCTCTTTGATGCGAAACCGCGGAAAAATCTGAAGGCCGCTTTGCGGATCCGCCTCATTGTAATTTTCAGGTGCCCCCACGATATCGCCACGGTCAATTTTCAAACCGTCTTCGCTAAAGCGCGGAACGCACATCGTGTTATTGGCAATCGATCGATCACTTAAAATAATCACCGGCGTCTGATAACGCTCCGCGTCGTTAAACGCATTGAAGCTATCTTCAAACTCTTCCGTAACATCGCCTGGCGTCATAAGAATTTTTGGGAAATCCCCGTGGCCTGTGTGGATACTGAAGAGCAAATCGCCTTGCTCCTGCCGGGTGGGCAGGCCCGTGGAGGGGCCACCGCGCATGTAGTTAAACACCACGACGGGAATTTCATTAATGCCCGCAAATCCCAAACCTTCGGCCATCAGGCAAAAGCCAGGCCCTGAAGTTGAGGTCGAAGCGCGAATACCGGTTGTGGCAGCCCCGATGGCCATATTGACCGCCGCCAGCTCGTCTTCGCATTGAACTACCACCGTGCTGTATTCGGGGTGCTCCTCAAGAAAGATACACTCATCCACCGCAGGGGTAATCGAGTAATATGTCTGCATCCGGCAGCCCGCTTTCAGCTTGGCCAGAGCCGTTGACTGGTTGCCGTTAATTAAAACCCGGCTGTTGGCTTTTTGCTTTTCAACCGGCACCAGCTTGTAGCGATAATCCGAAAAGCCCGGCAGTTTCTGGATGGCATCATAGCTTTTCTTGCAAGCGGCCACGTTAAGCGGAACTAACTTGGCTTTTTTGCCGGTAAACAACATGCCAAGCGCTTCTTCAATGGCCGAAAATTCGATGCCACACAAGGCGCAGGAGGCGGCAACGGCAATGGCGTTTTTCAGGATGCTTAATTGTGTTGCCGTCTTGTCAAATTCTTTCCCAACCGCTTCCAGAATCGCGTCAAACTCAATGGGGAATTTCAAAACGCCTGGCGCAAGATTTTGCAAGGTTGCGGGATCCGTTGCCTGTGGGTCGTATATCAACGCGCCATCGGGCACCACTTCAAAGGCATGGTAATCGGCTGTTGTATGCTCAAAGGCTGCCAGCAAATGCACCGGGTCGATATGGGAAAGCACCGGATCCGGTTTTACGCGCACCTGAAAATAACTATGCTTGCCCTTGATGTTGGAATGGTATTCACGCCTGCCGTAAATCCAATAACCCGCCGTTGCGGCGGCTCTTGCAAAAAGGGTGGCTGAAGAATCAACGCCGGTTCCCTGAGGGCCCCCAATCATCCAGCAAAAATCCTTGCATCCCTTGCTGCTGGAGGCTTCTGATTGACTCTTATTTTCCTGACTGTTTTTGGTCGTAACGGGACTCACAAGCCACACTCCTTAAAAAATATCGCCTTTTGAACGCCTTTGCATTTTTATCCAGGTCGGGCTTTCATTATAGCGTACCTGATGTCTCAAACCAGGATCTTCGCCACCCCACAGCAGAAAAAGCTTACCCCACACCAGAACAAGCTGAGGGTTTTAACCGTTGCTTACTGACAAATTTTTCCAGGGCTTTTTGAACGAGCTGTGCCTTGGCAGGATAAATATAGAGAACGTCAAGCAACTGCTCAACACGCATCCGGTTTCTGACTGCCAGCATCAGCATATGGGCAATATCGTCGGCGTGGGTACAGAAAAAGTGTCCGCCAAGAACCAACTTGCTTTGACGCGCCACAATCAATTTGAGAAAGCCCTTTTTTTCAGATTCTATTCGATACCGGCTGACCAGTTCAGTACTCACCATAATGGTGTCAACCATTATGCCCTGCTCTTCGGCCTCGGCCTGTGTCAGGCCCACGTGCGCTATTGTCGGCTCGGTAAAAACCGCCCAGCCCAGGCCGGTATAATCAACGGTTCGTTTATCTTTTTCCAGCATGTTATGGGCCGCAATCACCGCCTGGTAATCCGCCACATGGGTAAACTGGTATTGCCCCACGACATCACCCACGGCCCAAACGTTTGGGTTAGCGGATTTCATTTCCCCATTCACTGCAATTCCCTCCTTCGAGAAATCGATTCCCGCCTCATGAAGGTTCAGGGAGTCAAGATTAGGACGCATGCCGACGGCCAGTAAAATCTCTTCGGCTTCAAAACGTTTACTGGCTTGCGAGTTTCCTGTTTGAACATTTGCCTGAATGGATTTTAAATCGCAGGAAGATTGGCTCTTATCTTTTTGAAGCAGAGCACAAGTGGCCTTGTCGATATCACAGCCTGTCACCACCACAACCCCCTGCTTTTCAAGTATCTGTTGAATGGCGGCACTAATCTCAGGCTCTTCGTTCTCAAGCAGCCTCTCCCCTTTTTGAAGCAGCGTAACTTGAACCCCCAGCGTTTGAAACATCTGCGAAAACTCAACGCCAACAGGCCCTGCCCCCAAAACCATCAAGGATTTTGGCAATACGCTTAGATGGGTGGCCTCGCGATAGGTTAAATAACCCACTTCTTCAAGCCCTTCAATGGGAGGAATAACCGGCACGGCCCCTGTGGCAAGTAAGATTCTCTCCGATGATAATTGCAGAAGGCCGTTTTTCGTTTTTACCGAAAGCGTGTTGGCCGATATAAAGCGGGCCTCACCTTGAATCCATTCCACGCGCTTGTCATTGAGAAAATCATAACCACCGTCATGAATGACCTGATCGACTTTTTCGCCCAGGGCTTTAAAGTCAAAGTCATAGCGAATGTTTTGAATCCCATAGGGGGCCATCTTACCCTTTAAAAGCTGGATATAACGTGCGGCACTTAAGAGCGTTTTGGTTGGCACACAGGCATTTAGGGCACACTCGCCGCCCAGCTCTTCCTGTTTATCCACCAGGGCAATCCGAATTTGCGAATTGCTTTGCAGCCTCTCCAAAAGTTCGCTCAAGGCCGCAAGCGAAGCCGTTCCCCCGCCAATGAGAATAAAATCGTAGGGTTTAGTTTGCTTTTCAGGTTGCGGGGTTGTCATACTTGCCTTCTTCTTTGCTTTGATGTTTCCTGATTTCAACTTTTGATTAAACAATTTTCGTATTTTTTGCTCTGCGAAAATTTGCCCCAATGTCAGCTCGTAAAACACCATTGATTTGTTTGTATTTAAATAATAAAAAATTTTAATGGCGGCATCTACTCGATACAGGGCGTGATTAACTCCACGCTAATCCTTTTTTTAACAAAAAAGCTTTACATTTGTTTAAAATAATAGCCTGCAACTATCTACATGAGCATCGGACTTGTGGTTGATATAAGATAATGGCACTGTCTCTATTTGGCTATTGCTATTCTATCCTTATTTTGAGTTTAATCCGGTTTTGTTTTAATCTCGTTTGGCTACTTTTCCCTTGATAAGTGCCCGCGTGATTTCAGTGGTATTGGAAACCCTTAAACAAGTTGATAATAAGATTAGGATTTGATAATCGTGTCAAACGTGATTTTACTTGTCGAAGACAATCCCTCCGATGAAGCGCTGACCTTACGCGCCTTCAAGCAAAACAACATTACCAACGACGTGGTGGTGGCAAGAGACGGCGTTGAAGCGCTGGATTATCTTTTTGCCAGAAACGCCTACGCCGAGCGCGATATCAATGACGTGCCACAAATCGTGATTCTCGATTTGAAACTGCCCAAGGTGGATGGCCTGGAGGTTTTAAAAGAGCTTCGCGCCAATGAGATTACCGCAAAGCTTCCCGTGGTCATTCTGACCTCTTCCAGCGAAGAGCGTGACATCATTTCGGCCTACGATCTGGGCACCAACGCCTACGTGCAAAAACCCGTTGATTTTATGGATTTTGCAAGCGCCGTCAAGCACCTGGGCATGTTCTGGCTTTTGCTCAACAAGCCATGTCCCTACTGTAAAGTCCCCGTATAAGCGCTGCGGCTTCTTGCGGCTTCTGATGTTGACTAAGAAATGCAAAAACCTCTAAACGTTTTGATTATCGAAGATTCCGAAACCGATACCCTGCTTCTGGTTCGCCATATCAGCAAGGGGGGCTACGCACCGACTTATGAGCGCGTGGACACGGCTGATGGAATGCAAGCCGCCCTGGATAGAAAACCCTGGGATATCGTCCTCTCGGATCATAATATGCCAGGCTTTAACAGTTTTGGTGCTTTGGACATCCTCAAGCAAAGCGGCCACGATATACCGTTTATTATTATCTCAGGGCTGATTGGCGAAGAAATTGCCGTTGAGGCGATGAAAGCAGGCGCCCATGACTACTTGCTCAAAGACAAGCTGACACGGCTGGTGCCCGCCATTGAGCGGGAATTAAAAAAAGCGAGGCAGCGCCATCAGCTTCGCGAGATGGAGGAAGAGCGCCTGAAGCTTCAGGAAGAACTTCGTCAGGCAAAAGATCAGGCCGAGCTTGCCAATCAGCGCAAAAGCAAGGTTCTCGCCTTTGTGGCCCATGAGTTCAAAAACCCGCTCACTGCCATCTCTACTTTTAGTGATTTGCTCTACAGTGGTTCGGCAGGCCCCCTGAATGACAAGCAAAAAGAATTTGCCGATCACATCAGCACGGCCTGCCAGCACCTTCGCGATTTACTCAACGATATTCTTGATATTGCCCCGATTGAAGCGGGGACTATTCAACTGGATATTCAAAGCGTGGATTTACCCACCCTGCTTGATGAGGTCAGGATCATCATTGAAGAGCCCGCCAGGCGGAAAAAAATCGATGTCATTTTCAATATCAACGGGCCGATTCAAACCTGCCAGGTAGACCCCAAGCGCTTGCGCCAGATTTTAATCAACCTGCTCAGCAACGCCATTAAGTACACCTCTGAAAACGATACCGTTTATCTCAATGTCTGCTTAAGCGATAACCCTGAGATGTCTGAAAAATCTTCCGACAAACAATGGCTTGAGTTTCATATCGTTGATCACGGCATTGGGATTCCCCAAGCAGAGCTGGATAAATTGTTTCAGGATTATTACCGTGTCAGGAACACACTTTCAGCTCAACGTGAAGGGCTTGGCCTTGGGCTTGCCTTATGCAAAAAGCTGGTGGAATTACACGATGGTGAAATCTCCGTCATTAGCCAGGAACAAAGCGGCTCGACGTTTACAGTCAAATTGCCCTATGAGCCCAACGCGTCTGTTTCAACCAAAGCAGGCCCACCCACTTTGATGATGGCTCTGTAATTTAAACCTAGCCCTGTGTTATCTATAGGGAAGCCTCTAGAAGAGGGGGGAACAATCGAATGTTTAAAGTTTTACACGCAGTCCGCAAAGAAGTGCTGGCCATGTTTATTGGCTCTTTCATCCTGCTCTTGTTAATGCAGGCGGTATCCTTCTGGAGTATGGGCAAAGCCGATTCGGCAAGAGAACAGCAGGGTCATTCAAACCGGATCAGCGACAGCCTCGCCAATTTGCTTTCAGATGTCAAAGACGTTGAAACCGGTGTCAGGGGGTTTGTCTTAACCAATGACCGCGCTTACCTGGCGCCTTATTACAGCTCGATGCCAACAATAGATAAGCACCTGAAAAACTTGGCGGGATTGATCCATGAACCAGGCAGTAAAAAGAATCTCCAAAATATAGAGGCTCTTGTAAAAAAACGCGTCGGCATCTCAAAAAACATTGTCCAGATTCAAATGCATGAAGGAGGAGACAAAGCGATTCAGGCCGTCAAAGAAAGCCGCGGCAAAGCCATTATGGATGAGCTTCGTCAGAAAACACTGGCGATGATTCGTCATGAGGCTTTCCTCACAAAACAGGCAGAAGAACTAGCGCAATCGGCCTCGAAATTCACCCGCATCCTCTATAACGGTGCCTTTGTTTTAATTTTACTGATGCAGGGCGTCGCGTTTTACACTATTCTTCAGGAAGTGATGCAACGGCGCGAGGCAGAAGAGAAAGTCAAGCTGCTCAATCGCAACCTGGAAAATCACATTATCGAACTGGCAAAAGAAATCAGCGACAGAACCAGCGCGGAAAGGAAAGTGAACCTTCTCAATCAGGAGTTGAACGATCAGGTTCAACTGTTGAATGAAACCAACCACACTTTAAATACCGTCAACCATGAACTGGAAAGCTTCGCTTATTCAGTTTCCCACGACTTGCGCGCCCCGCTAAGGGGCATTGACGGCTTTAGCCTGGCCTTGCTGGAAGATTATGGGGATAAGGTGGATGAGGTTGGCAAAAGCTACCTGGAGCGGGTGCGCTATGAAAGCCAGCGAATGGGCATGTTGATCGACGGTATTTTGAGTCTTTCAAGACTGACACGCGGAGAAATCCACAAAAGCGAGGTGAACCTCAGTGAGTTGAGTCAAAAAATCGTCAAGACGCTCGAAAAAGAAACCCCCGAGCGACAGATAAAAGTGACGATTGAAAACGACCTAATGGCCCAGGCGGATCCACGCCTGATTGAACCCGCACTGGAAAATCTTTTAAGCAACGCCTGGAAATTCACCTCCAAAAAACCGGAGGCTGAAATTGAATTTGGCCATCTGGAACAAGAGGGAAAAACAGTCTATTTCATTAAGGACAATGGCGCGGGATTCGACATGGCTCACGTCAACAAGCTCTTTGGCCCTTTCCAGCGCTTACACGGCATGGCAGAGTACCCTGGAACAGGCATTGGCCTTGCAACCGTTCAGCGAATTATCACGCGGCACGGCGGCAGTATCTGGACGGAGGCCAAGGTCAACGAAGGCGCCACATTTTTCTTCACGCTGGCTTAAAGCGCAAGCGCTTCAAGTGGCGAGGACAGGCATTTTTCGTAATCCTGAATAGGTTGATACGAAAGCGTCTGGCATTGGCTTAAAAGCTGCCAAGCTTGAATATAAGCCTTGGCTGTATCGAGACAGGTAAAGCACGGGACGCGATACAGTTCAGCAAGCATCCGCATCTGGAAACCGGCTCTTGTATGCAGGTGCCCTTTACTTGGCGTGTTAATAACCACCGAAAATTCACGTTGACCAAAGCGCTGCTGCAACTGTTCGGGATTCTTTTTGGAAAGCGTTTGCACCGACAACCCGTTATCAGTCAGAAAAGTTGCCGTATTCGGGGTTGCCGTAATCTGATAACCTGCTTCTGAAAACGCTTTTACCAGGGGGAGAGATTCCTGGTAATCATTGGCGTTTAAAGACACCAGGATATTACCGGGTGCTTTGGGGAACTTGTAACCCGCTCCCAAGAAAGCTTTGGCAAGCGCCTTCTCATAAGTGGCATCAACCCCCAGCACTTCGCCGGTTGATTTCATCTCGGGCGACATCGCTACATCCAGCTCTTTGAATTTCTGAAACGAGAAAACCGGCGCTTTTACCGCCACTAAGGATGCCAGCGGAGCAAGACCCGTGCCATAGCCCAAGGATTGAAGCGGCTTGCCCAGCATCACCGAAATGGCAAGTGGCACCATCGGAATTCCTGTGACTTTGCTCAGGATGGGCACCGTTCTTGAGGCCCTTGGGTTTAACTCTAGCACCATGGCTTTATCACCGGAAACAACAAACTGAATGTTCATCAGGCCAATGATTTTAAGCGCCTTGGCAATTTTAGCGGTATACGTCACCAACGTTTGCCGGGTTTTTTCCGACACGTTTTGCGTGGGATAAACACTGAAACTATCGCCCGAATGAACACCGGCACGCTCAATATGCTCCATTAACCCTGGAATCAGGATATCCTCACCATCAGAAATCGCATCCACTTCCACTTCCATGCCACAAATATATTGATCGACCAGCAACGGCTTCTCAAAGGAGAACGAGGCCAGTTTACCATAGGCCACCAGTTCCGTTTCAGACTGAATGACCCGCATATCCCGCCCGCCAATGACATAGGATGGCCGAACCAGAACCGGGTAGCCAATATCGCGGGCCTTTAAAAGCAGTTCATCTAGCGAAGACACCGCATAACCTTTGGGATAGGGGATTTCAAGCTCATCAAGCAATTTAATGAAACGCTTTCGATCTTCTGCAATATCAATCGATTCAGGCGATGTCCCAAAAATCCGAATGCCACCAGCTTGAAGCTCATGCACCAGGTTCATCGCCGTTTGCCCGCCAAATTGAACCACTACACCCTCGGGTTTTTCCTGGGCGATAATCTCGTTAATCGCAGCCATTGTCACCGGCTCGAAAAAGAGCTTGTCTGCCGTGTCAAAATCCGTACTGACGGTTTCAGGGTTGTTATTCAACATCAGCGCTTCATAGCCAGCATCACGAATACTCAAAGCCGCATGAACGGCGCAATAGTCAAACTCGATGCCCTGTCCAATGCGAATCGGCCCCGAGCCCAGCACCAAGATTTTTCGCGCATCACTCGGGATATTTTCGTTTTCAATCGCTTCCAGATTGCCCGCCATCGTTGCGTAATAGTAAGGCGTCTCGGCTTCAAACTCACCGGCACAGGAATCCACCATTTTGTAAGCCACCTGGCCCGCTTCAGGTTGAAGCAGTCCAAGATGTTTCGCCCGATGCAGCAGCTCCTCCGAAAGCTGGGCCGGGAAAAGCGTATCGGGGGCATTACCGGTCTCGGCTTTTTCAAGCGCGTCTGCGGTAATCGCCATGGCTTGAAGCCTTGAAAGAAACCAGCGATCAATTTGGGTCAGGCTTGCCAACGTTTCAACCGTCACGCCCCTGCGAAACGCCTCGGCAAGCATAAACAGTCGTTGATCATCGGCCTTTTCAATGCCCCCCATCAACTCCTGAATGTCCAGTAATTGAAGCGCCGGTTGCAAAAGCGCGTTATAGCGATTATCAAGCCCTGCAATCGCTTTTAGCAATGAACGCTCAAACGTCCGCTCGATGGCCATCACCTCACCGGTCGCTTTCATCTGCGTTCCCAGTTTGCGATTAGCTGTCGGGAATTTGTCAAAAGGCCACTTGGGAATTTTGGTGACGATATAATCCAGCGCAGGCTCAAAGGCCGCACAGGTTTTGCCGGTCACCGCGTTTGGGATTTCATGAAGATGAAGGCCGATGGCGATTTTGGCAGCGACTTTTGCAATGGGATAACCCGCCGCCTTGGATGCCAAAGCCGAAGAGCGGCTAACCCGTGGATTCACTTCGATGATTCGATAATCAAGATTATTGGCTGAAAGTGCGAACTGAACGTTACAGCCGCCTTCGATTTTTAACGCCTCGATAATTTTAAGCGCCGAGGTCCGCAACATATGGTATTCTTCATCGCGAAGCGTTTGAGAGGGGGCAACGACAATACTATCACCCGTGTGAATCCCCACCGGGTCAAAATTTTCCATATTGCAGACAACAATCCCCGTCCCGTTGCTGTCGCGCATCACCTCGTACTCGACTTCCTTCCAGCCGGTGAGGTTTTCTTCCAGCAGCACCTGGTGAATCGGGCTATGCAAAAACCCTTGCTGCACAATGGTTAAAAGTTCTTCATGCGTATGGGCAATGCCGCCGCCAGTACCGCCAAGCGTATAGGCTGGACGAACGATCAAGGGAAAACCAAGCGTCTGGGAAAACTCGCTTGCCTCTTTTAAAGTGTTCACCGTCTGGCTTTTCGCAACAGGTTCTTTCAAGTCATGCATCAGTTGACGAAACGCTTCACGGTCTTCCGCCTGCTTGATAGCCTTTAAGGATGTTCCCAGCAAACGCACGCCGTACTTTTGCAATATGCCGGCACCATCAAGCGCAAGCGCTAAATTCAAGCCCGTCTGCCCACCAAGGGTTGCAAGCACACCGTCGGGTTTTTCCTGGGCGATAATAGCCTCCAAAGCCTCAACGGTTAACGGTTCAAGATAGACGCGATCAGCGATTTCCTCATCGGTCATAATTGTTGCGGGGTTACTGTTGACCAGGACAACAAAAAGCCCCTCTTCACGAAGGGCCTTACATGCCTGGGCACCGGCATAATCAAATTCCGCACCCTGCCCGATGACAATAGGGCCAGAACCGATCATCAAAACCTTTTTTAACCCGTTATCCTTAGGCATACGCCTTAACTCCTTTTATGATTTCAAGCCACTCATCAAAAATCATGCTGCCCTCAGTGGGCCCAGGGCCTGCCTCGGGATGAAACTGCACACTATACAAATGGCGAACAGGGTCACTGATCCCGGCCGCAGTCTTGTCATGCAAATGCAGGTAGGTCATCTGAATCGTATCCGGCAGGGATTCGGCCTGAACCGCATAACTGTGATTCTGAGCCGTAATCAGCACGCGGTTACTTTGGACGTTTAGAACAGGATGGTTGCTGCCACGATGCCCAAAGGGCAGCTTATAGGTTTTGGCCCCCAAGGAAAGCGCCATAACCTGATGTCCAAGGCAAATCCCAAATAGGGGAATTTTACCCGTTAAGCCCTGTACAAGCGCGACCACCTCCGGCAAGTCTTCTGGATTCCCCGGCCCATTGCTAAGCAAAACCGCATCGAGATTAGCCGCCAAAAGCGTTTCGGCAGAAGTGTTGCTTGGAAAAACGTGCAGCGCAATGCCACGCTTTAACAGTTCGTTTAGAATCCCCCGCTTGGCGCCCAAATCCAGAACCCCAATACGGGCCTGGTGGGCTTGCCCCTCTGGTGAATGGATTACGGGAGCTTTAACCGATGCCTGATGCGCAATATCAGAAGGCATCTGCCATAGCCTGAGCGTATCGCGATGCTCCTGGGTGATGGGCTGACTGCTTAAGAGACAGGTCTGTGTGCCTTTGCTTCGAATAATTCGGGTCAGTTTTCGCGTATCAAGATTGGCAAGGCCAAAGATTTTCTGCGCTTTTAAATACGCGCACAGTGTTTGCGAACTTTTCCAGTGTGAGGGCGCCTCGGCCTCAGAAACGATTAAGGCAGACGCTTGCACTCGCTCTGACTGGACATCTTCAGCGTTAATGCCATAATTGCCAATCAGCGGGTAAGTTAGAATCACCGCCTGGCCCGCATAGGATGGATCGGTGAGGATATCCTGGTAGCCTGTCATTCCCGTATTAAACACCAGTTCGGCAACAACGGGCTTATCGTAATGACCGAAAGCCGCGCCTTTGAAGATGCTGCCATCTTCAAGCAGGAGATAGCCCGTTTGTGTTTGCGCTTGCCCAAGAGAGACGCCACCGGCGTTGTCGAAACAGGCGCTTGCAACTTCGGATACAGGATGGGAGTCAGTTTGCAGGGTCAGCGTCATACCTGAAGAGGTTCCTTTGTTTAGGTGCAGTCGGGTGTTTTTTAAAATATCCCCCGAGTCCAACGGGTTGGCCTCGGGGGATTTGCTAATTCTGATAACAAGCATTAAATGCTAGCGCTTGTAGAAAAGATAGCAGATCGATATCCCAAGACCGGGAGTCTTGCGCGCGATACGGCGTCGGTTGAGGTTATAAACATCACACTGCACAGGGAGGAAAAGCTCCAAAATTTTATGAGAAGTTAGTTTTCGAATTAAAAAAGCCTTATTCTAAAGACCTCAAAAACAGGCAGTTGTCAATGAAAGCGCTCTGCCTGAAATGATTGAAATAGAGCAGAGTCGGCATTTGACTGGCGTAGTTTACATAAGCCTGATAGGCATCACAGCGCCATGGCATATATACAAACGTGCGACAACAACGACATGAAGCAATTCTTTACGTTAACTTTTTTTTATTCCTAATGAGTGTTTTTTAAGCCTTAGTGCCTTGATAAAGACACTTCATTAGAGAGCAGACAAATAAAGGAGAGGAAGCATATGGAATGGTGTTGGTGGTGTCGGGATAAAAAAGATTGACCTCAAGACACTCCGGGGTCACCGCACATTTTTTGTGCCGACCCGCCATCACGCCTTTTTAATTTTCCAGGCATGTGATTAAAGCGCTTGCTCATTTCGTTCACCCGTGCGAATACGAATGACCTCATCAACCGGCGAAATGAAAATTTTACCCGCCCCGCCCGTCTCATCGGCCTGGCAAACCTGAATGATAATATCAACGACTTTTTGAACGTCGTTCTCTCCCACCACTAACATCAGCATAATTTTATGCAGGAAATCGACACGATAGGTTCCTGCCCGCCATTCTAAATCAATACCACCACTGTTTCCGCGTCCCCGACAATTAAAAACGGTCATCCCGACAAAACCGGCCTCATCCAACGCAGATTTGACCGCATCGAGATTTTCTTCCTTAATAATCGCCTCAATCCGTTTCATCGTATCTCCTTAGTGGTTTTTTGATTTACAGGCCCGCATAGGTTTCCTCTCCGTGTTGAGAAATATCCAGGCCCACTTCCTCTTCCGCCATTCCCACCCCAAGGCCCCGGGTCTTATCAATCGTCCAGGCAATGGCATAGGTGGCCACAAAGGAGAATACCCATGCCACCACCACTGATATCACCTGAGCGATAAAAAGCCTGCTGTTGCCATACAGTAAGCCATCAGCGCCCGCCGGATTAACGGCACGGCTTGCGAAAATACCAGTTGCAATCGCACCCCAAGTCCCCGCCATGCCATGGCAGGCCCAAACATCCAGCGATTCATCAATCTGTAAACGGTTGCGAAGCTGAATACAATAATACGACACCACCGATGCGACGGTGCCGATAATAATAGCCGCCGGAACACCCACAAAGCCACAGGCAGGAGTAATCGCCACGAGACCCACAACCGCACCGGTTGCAACTTCAATGACGCTCGGCCTGCTGCGCTTCCAACTCAACACCATCCAGGCAAGGGCACCGGCTGCCGCCGCAATATTGGTCGTCACCAACGCGTGAACGGCAAGACCATTGGCGGCAAGAGCACTACCCCCGTTAAAGCCGAACCAGCCAAACCACAGTAAAATCGTCCCCAGCAGCGTTAGCAATACGCTGTTAGGCTCCATCTCGATTCGGCCGTAGCCCTTTCGCTTTCGAATTACCAGCGCCATAGCAAGGGCTGCCACCCCAGCCGTGATGTGAATGACTGTTCCTCCGGCAAAATCCAATGCGCCCAAATTCCTAAGCCAGCCGCCAACACCCCAGACCCAGTGGGCGAAAGGATCATAGACGAGGGTTGTCCAAAGCAGCGTGAAAATAATAAATGAACTGAATCGGATTCGTTCGACAAACGCGCCGGTAATCAAAGCCGGTGTAATAATGGCAAATTTCATCTGAAAGAGCATAAACGCCAGGTGAGGAATCGTCTGGGCATACTCCGCATAGGGAAGCGCCCCCACACCTTCAAGGCCAAACCACGAAAAATCCCCAATCAAGTGAGCGACATCGGGGCCAAAAGTGAGACTATATCCAAACAGCACCCACTGGATGGTGACCAGGATTAAAACGCTGAAGCTCAGCATAATGGTAGATAAAACATTTTTCCGTCTGACCATACCGCCGTAGAAAAGTCCCACGGCGGGCGTCATCAGCATAATCAGCGATGAGGCGATTAATACCCAAGCCAGATCGCCCGTGTTAATCGACGCGTTGGATAACTGCATCCCATTGTCAACCTTATGTAATGAATGATTTTTTTAAATTCCCTTAAAGCGCAGGCGTTTTAAAAACAAGCGCCCTTCACACAACCACATTGTCGAGCGTAAACAAGCTTCAATTTGAAACCACTTTACACCAGCCATTATCTTAACCCAAGGCAAGCAGTGGAATACACTGGGTGTATTCGTTTGTTTCAAAATATCTCAAGACTGCCTCTAACCACTGGTGCCAAGGCCTGTGGCGATTCCCTCAATGCTTGAGATAATCACCCGGTGATAAGAGTCCAGCAGTTGTTCGTTACTTGCCTGTGAGGCGTCTTTTTCCAGCTCTCGATAGGTTTTTAGCAACTGCACCTGAATGTAATTAAGCGGATCCAAATAAGGCTCCTTGATTTCAATGGTGTATTTCAACGTCTGCATTTCAGGTTCATTCAGCAAGGGCTCTCCCGTAATTTTCTCAAGCATCTGGCAAGTCAAGGCATACTCGGATCGAATATCCTCAAGAATCGCTTCTGCCGCCTTGCGGTTTTCAGCCAGGCTGACATAGTATTGCGCAATGCTTAAATCCGTTTGCCTCAAAATAATCTCGCTGTTTTCCAAGACACTTTCAAAAAAGGGCCAGGCTCGATACATCGCCTGAAGTTGGTCAAGCGCGTCTTTTTCCCGGGAGACGAATTCGCTTAAGGCGCTTCCCAGGCCGTACCATCCAGGTAGAATCTGCCTGGACTGAAACCAGCGAAATACCCACGGAATTGCCCGAAGATCGCTGGTCGTTTTTATCTGGTGCCGTCTGGCTGGCCTTGATCCGATTTTAACCAGCTCCACCTCCCGGGGAGTGACTTGTTCAAAATAATCCAGAAAATCAGGATTCTTATGAACCAGCGCACCGTATTTTTTACGAGCGATATCTGAAAGCGCCTCAGCCGTTTGCTCCCACAGAACAAGCGTTTGCGATGAATCGTTTTTGCCATTTTTATTATCAGAACGCCAAGCCCCGTCCAGGTTTTTTTGGATAATGGCGCCCAACAAAGTTTCACAGCGCGCTTGGGCCGTTTCAGGCACATTATAATAACGCGAGATAACCTCTCCCTGCTCAGTCAGATCCTGGCCATAACGAACCGTTTCATCCGGCAATGCCTTAATGGCCCGCTGCGCGGGAGAACCACCCCGTCCAAGATTACCGCCTCGCCCATGGAAAAACCGCAAGGTAATGCCATACGCCTTGGCCAGTGCCCAAAGTGCCTGCTGTGCCTGATAAATATGCCAATTGCTGGTAAAGTAGCCGCCGTCCTTGTTACTATCCGAATATCCCACCATAATCATCTGGCGATTGCCCCGGCTTTTTAACTGCGCCTGATACGCGGGGTTTTCAAACAGGGTTTTCATAATGGCAGGGGCTCGCTTGAGATCGGGAATCGTTTCAAACAAGGGCACCAAATCAATGTCGCTTTTATACTCGGCGCTGGTGATATTCTTAGCGTAAAACAACCCCTGCGTTTTCAGCAAAAACAAGGCGGATAAGATATCTTCAGGGGAAGCAGCCATCGTCAGCACCCAGTAGCGACAAGCCTCAACGTCAATGGAACGTTTGGCTTTTCGGGCAATTGAGAGCATGTTCAGCATACGCTCGATAAACCAGCACTCCTGATCGGAATACCCATAGGATGTGCAAAGCGCCTCAGCAGCCTTTTCATGCCAATTGGCCGTACTGTAGACTTTAGGCGATAAAATTTCATCGCTTAATAGCGCCTGTAACTTCTCTCGCTCTGGCGACTGGCCGGATGCCTTTAAAATCGCCTTGGCTGCCAACTGAATATGCTCGGACTCTTCGCGGATATCCAGCGATGCAAAATGAAAACCAAAGACTTGGACACTTTTTCGGATCCTATCCAGCCAACTGCTAATCGAGCGGTAATACCCGTTGGCTTGCAGGCTTTCAATAACGCAATCCATATCCGCCAGGAGCGCCTTGGATGAGGAATAGGTAAACGGCGCACCTGCCTGCGGATCGGAAAGCAGGATTCGTTGCTTTAAAGACTGGGCAAGGGTCGCCTCCAGCTTAAGCACAATTAAGCGAAGCTTTAGGCGATAAGGCTCCCGCTCCAACCATTCGGCATAATGCAGCGTATTCTGTCCAAACTGGCGCATCGCGTTGAGATCGGCTTCAAGCGACTGGCGCAAGCTATCTGTAATCGACACGCGGTGAATGGAGTGGCTGAGCTTGTTGAATAATTTTTGAAAATCCTGGATATAGCATTCCAGAATCGCCTCGTGTTGCCGGATAAGGGCATCGGAAAAAACATCAGGGGTGATATTGGGGTTTCCGTCCATGTCCCCGCCGACCCAGCTTCCCATTTGAATCAAAGGCGATAGGGGCAGAGCTTCCTGTTGATGTTCCCGGGGCTTCAATATCGCCTGCGCGTCATAAAAATGCGCAATCGCATGCTCTAGCTTCTGCTGCACCTTGGGTAAGGTCTGATAAAGCGTGCTGGTCATATAGCTTAGAATACGGCTGATTTCCTCTTGCGGGGCAGGCTTGCTCCAACGGCTAAACTGGGTGGCCCAAAGCACCTCGATTTTTTCAGCCAGATTCTGAAGCAGCGTTTCCTGATCCAGCACTGTGAGATCGCTTGCATGCATGGCTTTTAAAATATAAAAAATGTCATGCTGGTGATGGAGAATGGTTTGCCGAAGAATTTTGGTCGGGTGCGCGGTAAACACCAGCCGCAGCGAAATATCATCGAGAAGCGCCTTATATTGTGCTTTTTCAAGCCCTGCCGCCTGAGCGCCGGCAACTGTTTGAACAATCCCCGTCTGTTCCTGCTGGTTGGCGTTGGCGTTAAATTTCAAACTCTGGTGAAATTCTTCGGCAATGCCCGCTAGCAGCAAAAACAAGCGAAATGCCGCCACAGAGCGATGAAGAATCCCGCGCTGCGCTTCTTGAGGGGTTTCCTTAGGAAGCGTCTTAGCCTGGGGAAAAGCGTTGTTTTGTTCACAGGCGGCCAGTTTTTCCTGAATGACCCGGTGAATCGTGTCAATACCGATATGTCCCGATTGTTCACGCGCATCGCGGGCTGCCTGCCTGAGAGACTCGATGAAGCGGTAAAATTCAACACCCTCCTGCTCGCAAAGCACCAGCCCCAATAAAGCCCCCATCAGACGAATGTCTTCCAGAAGCAATTGCGTGCTTGCCGCCTGCTGCTGAGATAAATCCGCCTGAAGAGATGTCTGCTTCTTGCTTCTCGCAGCACTGCTGGCATTACTTGCTGCCCGCGGCGGCAAAAGCTGCTTGACGCGCTGGTAAAGCTCTGCCTGCGATAAACGAGTTGATTGCGGCTGTTCCAAAGATATCAACATTGATATTTCTTTCTAGGGAATCTATCGCCTAGCCCTTCTCAAAAAATCAGACAGAACAAAATTTGCTTCTTCTTATTTTACACCGTTCACTCAACAGCCGTTATAAAAACCAATGCCCGCCGCAAGTCTAAAGACTTGCAACAGGCATTAGCAATGGGTCCTACGCAATAGAAGTAGAATTATTCCAATTGCAGGTTAGGCAATCGGTGTTGAGTAGAGTTCGGATTGGGTGGTGGTGTCATGCTCAATGGCGACATCTCTTGCCCCATGAGATTTAAAGAGGCGCCTGGTATCCTCTGACTTGGCATCCGAGACGGAAACCATCACCAGCACCATGCCCTCCTGTCTGAGGACTTCTTCATAGTACTTGGCTTCATGCTCAGGAATCCCAAGACCGATTAAAGCGCCAATCAGACCACCCGCGGTTGTACCGACGGCAGCGCCGGTAAGAATCCCCACAACAGGGCCAGCCACGAGTAAGCCAGCGCCGGGAATCAACACACTGCCTGCCATCGTCAGGCCACCGACTAAGGCTCCGAGCAATCCACCGGTAAGACCGCCTGCGGCAGCGCCTTCTGGCATTTTGGTGTGTTTTTCAAGCTCGGGATACCGGGCACGTGTTCTATCCGACATCAAGATACTGACATCGCTTTCCTGAAAACCGCGCTCTTCAAGATCCCTTAAAAGCTTGCTGACTTTATCGGCGTGATCAAATACACCGGAAACAACCTTACGGTTTGGATCGTCCCATACTAACATGTCAAACCTCCTTACCTTCATCAAACTTAAAACTTAGTTATTATTAAATTCCTCATTCATTTCGTTTTTCATCCGGCGGCCCGCGGCTTTTGTTTCTTCACCGGCCTGTTTCAGATTTTCACCCGCCGCGTGGGATGCGTCTTTCACATTTTCTTTTACCGCACGGCCCGCTTCCTTCAGATCTTCTTTGGCCATTTGTAGCCTGTCGCCCACGGTTTGTTCAGGGGCAATCTCATGACGGCCTGCATAATTCTCGTTAACAGTGCTGCCCGTATACGGATCCACTTGCGAGTTTGGCTCTCCCTGGTGAACCACGCCCGCGCTGTCCGCATATTCACCAGTGGCCTGATTTCCGGCCATAGAGCCCGGAGCCGGGTCAACACCTGTTGCGTTGCCTGATGGCGACTGTGAGCATGCGCTAAGTGTCAAAACGCCTGATAAGGCAATAATCGAAATTAAAGCGACTGTGGATAATCTGTTGTGCAATACCATCATATTTAAATCCTTTTTTTAAATTAGTTTTAGCTGATGAGCGAATCGTGAGCTGTAGTATAACAAGCCCGCCTACGGCCGGTAATTCCTCAAAGGGCTATAAGCCTTCAGGCTAAGCGCGAGTTTATAGAATGAAGGCATTAAAACCTTACACCTTAGACTCATCCTTTTGTAGGCGTTGCTGAGATAAACTAGGACTCTTTCCCTGCTATATTTTTAAGGAAGCTGATTATGAGCGCTCAACCCAGCCCGTTTTTTAAAAGCAAGCAACTGGTGATGACCTGGTTTCTCTTGCTACTGTTCATCATCATTGCCATTGAGACGTTCTTTCTGTACCAGCAGCATCGCATTGTCCAGGAGGTGGAAGCCCAGTCGGCCAGGATGCTGGACAAATTCCTCAGCAACAAGGCCACTCCCGAAGATAAAGCGGTGGGTGTACCTATTCGCTTGCAAAACGTTAAATTCCACTGGTCGAACAAGGTGTTTATCAACACCGGTTTGATGGCCACCAAAGCCGTTCCGATTTCTGGCAAGACTGTCAATTTCGATAATCTTGATTCATTTTTGCTCAACGTTCAAAAGTCCGATGTCCTGATTCGCCCCTCGGTGCTTGAAGGTATGTTTAATGAAAGCGTGTTCAATTATCAGGGCTCCAAGCTTCGGGATTTAAAAGTCACGATTTTAAAGGGGAATGAAGAAAACAAGAGTACACAGAATTATGTCAAACTGAGCGGCAGTCTGGATTATATTTTATGGATTCCTTTTGAAATGCTGACTCAGCTTAGCGTGGATAAGAAAAGCAACACGCTGGTGATTGACGTGGAGGATCTAAAAATTTTCGGCCTTATTCCAGCCAATAAGTTGATTGAATTTAAACCCTTCACGCTGCAAAAGCTGATGACCTTACCGCCCAACAAGTACCTGACTGTTGAAAACAATAAAATGATGGTCAAGCCTTTTGGTCTTTTTCCACCGCCGCGCATTAACGGTGTGATGAGCGACATTCTGGTGGGAGAGCGCATGATACGTCTCAGCTTTGCAGGCCAGCCCATTAAAGCACCCGAATCGGATGCCCGAAATTATGTCTACGTAAAAGGAGGCTCGGCGCGTTTTGGAAATTTCCAGATGAGCCCGAGCAATATTTTACTGACCGATGCCGATCCCAACGACCCGTTTTCCTTTTCGTTGTCAGACTATGCCAAGATGATTCCCAAAAGCAACGTTCAGGTCAAAGACACTCACACGGCGCGCGTGACGATGCCCGATTGGCAATAAGACCGCTTGTTTAAAAAAGCCAAAAGCACTTGCTTCTTGATGTTATAATGAAGAGGCCGTCTTCTTTCAAGTCATAGTAGGGTTTTGCGTGTTCTTGACTTCTTTATGCCTCCCCTTAATTCATAACTGGATTCGCAATGGGCTTAAATTTTATGTCAGCCTGAGCCTTCTGGCCTTTTTGTTACATTGCCCAATGGGGTTTCAGCGCATCGGCATTGAAAGCCATGCGGCTGCACCTGCCCCCGCCCAAAAGCCGCTTTCGCCAGAGGAACGCCTGACGCTTCAAACTGCTCAGGCAGGGCTTGACGCGTACCGTGCTAAAAACTATCCGCTTGCTGAAAGTAAGCTCACCCAGGCACTGCTGCGGCCACAAGACATGCCCGTTGCGGTTCAAAAACAGGTCTATCAATTGCTCATTGACAGCTTGAAGCAGCAAAAGAAATGGGCACCCCTAGAAACAGTGATTGAAAAAGCGCTTCCGCTTTATAAAGCCCCAAAATCCGCTGATGACAATCAAGCCCTCGGACAACTTTACCTGATAAAAGCTTTTGCTCAAATGTCCCAAAAGCAACTGGAAGCCGCCAGTAGCAATTTCATAAGCGCTCTGGATCTGATTCTTAAAATATTGACGACTAAAATCACCCCCCAAACCACCACCGAAACACATACCACCATTGCCCATGCCGCCCAGAATTACAACGCACTTTTATTCAACTTATCCAATATCCTCTACCAGTATCGAACCCAAAATAAAATCCAGGAAGCCCTTTCACTTTTCGACAGCCTCAATCCTTACCTGAACGCACCCAATACGCCGCTTGCGGCAGGCATGATTGAACTTTACGCTCACCAGGGCAGCTTACACTACAATGAAAAGCATTATGCCCAGGCCTTAAACAGCTACCGAAAAGGTTATGACATCGCCCACAAACTGAATGACTTCTCAACGCCAAACTGGCCCCTGCTCCTTGAATACTTGGGACAATCGGCCTATATTACGGGCGACTATTCTACGGCGCAACAAGCGTATCAGGAACTGCTGGTCCTTAACAAAACTAAGCTGGTTCTGAATGCGCAGGAAAAATTTAAAATCCAACAGCTTCTAAGCGACCTTGCCAGCATTGATAACGGTCAAAGCTACATCCAACTGCTGGGGCAGAACATCACGCGCTGGAATGATGACATGAAAACCCTGACGATTTACCTGCCGGATGCCGAAGAGGCAAAGGCAGGCAGCAGTTTATGGACACCTGAACTGGATATCGCGTTAAAAAAAGCCTTCAGCGAGTGGTCAAACGTTTTGGGAAACCGTCTGAGCTTTGCCTACACCACTGACCCTAAAAAATACGATGTACGCATCATCTGGGGCAATAAAAGCGAAGACAATTCTAAAATCTCCCCGGAGGAAAACAAGCTGGGTTACAGCCTGACCTCCACCTGGGGAGAATATATCGCACGCTCCGATATTTATTTTTATCTGCAAGATCATAGCGGAGAGGCGCTCAGCGAACAGAAATTCTATAACACCTGCCTGCACGAGATTGGCCATATGCTGGGGATTCACACCCACAGCCCCAACCCGGACGACATCATGTTTAAAAGCGTCCATATTGACGAAAGTAAAATTGCAACCCTGAGCCCCCGAGATATTGAAACCATGCGGGCCCTTTACCAGTTACCCCCCAGTGTGAGCAACCCGCAAGGGGTTTATCTCTCCGAATTTGAAAAATTCCGAAAAAAACAGATGGCGGATCTCGATTGTATGGACGCCCCGGTGATTACGCTTAATTTCAATATCCCAGGCGGTTATGCAGGCCAACAAAAACGCCTGGTATGTCGAAAAAAAGCAAAGCCAAGAGATTTGATTCCCGTTTATATTCCCATGTTCGGCTTCTAAAATCATTCATCACGGCAAGCCAGACTGAGCGTTTTCAAATAGTCCTGCAGGGCCTTCAGCGGATCTGACTGCGTGGCGACGGCTTGAGATACAGTCTGAATAATGGCGGAGCCGACAATCACGCCGTCAGCCCCCAATGCTTTCATCCCCGTAACATCCGACGGCTTGGATATCCCAAACCCCACACAGGCGGGAATATCGCTGACAGAATGAATCTGATCCAGCATTGCCTGAAGCTGCTGGTCGTAAGTTGCATGAGCACCCGTAATCCCCAGGCGTGAAACGACATAAAAGAACGCGGGCTTCCTGGCTGCAATGTCACGGATTCGCGCTTCATTGCTTAGGGGGGAAACCATCAACACCAACTGCACATTATATTTTTCAGCAAGGGTTTGCACTTCATCCAAAGATTCCAACGGTAAATCCACTATCATCACCGCGTCAACACCAATGGCGCAAAGTGTTTCAAACCATGCCTGCAAGCCATAAGCCAGCACGATATTGTAATAAACCAGCAAGCCGATCGGAATGTGAGCGTCATACGCCCGTACCGCTTTCAACTGCTCTATCGCATCGCCAACCCCAAAGCCGGTTGCCAACACATCGCTTGAGGCTTTCTGAAGCACCGGGCCATCGGCCATCGGATCACTGAAGGCAAGGCCCAGTTCAAGAGCCGAAGCGCCCGAATCGATCATCGTTTTGATAATATCAAGCGACAAGGTTTTATTGGGATAGCCCAAGAGCGTAAAAGGAATCAGGGCGGTTTGTTTTCCGGTGTTTTTTAACCCGTCAAACATTGCCTGATAGCGCTGAACACCGTTAATTTGCATTTTTGGGGTGGGGGTTGTCATGATATTTTCAGCCTCAACATATTTTCAGCCTCGACCTTACAGTTTCAATTCCTGCATCACCGTGTGCAAATCCTTATCACCACGGCCAGATAAATTCACCAGGATAAGTGTTTCAGGCGGTGTTGTCCTGGACAGTTTTTTCGCATGGGCCAACGCATGGCAGGACTCAAGGGCCGGTAAAATCCCTTCAAAACGCGCGAGATCAGAAAACACCTCAAGCGCCTCGGCATCCGTGGCGTATTCGTACTTGGCCAACCCTTCATCGCGCAAATAGCAATGCTCCGGGCCCACCAACGGGTAATCCAGCCCTGCTGAAATGCTGTAGGTTTCATGGATTTGGCCATCTTTATCCTGAAGACAAAGGCTTTTCATCCCGTGAAGACACCCAAGCGTACCCTTGGCGAGAACCGCCCCATGCTCGCTCGTATCAATACCTTTTCCGGCAGGCTCAACACCGATGAGCGTCACTTGACCCGCCTGGGCATCGCCTAGAAAAGCATTAAACATACCAATGGCGTTTGATCCGCCACCCACGCAAGCCAGGACATAGGCAGGCAAACTTCCTGCCGCCTGCTGAATCTGCCGTCTGGATTCTTCGCCGATAATTTTCTGGAAAAATTTCACAAGCGCCGGATAAGGATAAGGCCCCGCGACCGTTCCCATCACATAATAGGTTTGGCGCGCGTTGCTTACCCAGTCGCGAAGCGCTTCGTTAATAGCGTCTTTTAAGGTTTTCGACCCGCTTTGCACCGAATGCACCGTAGCACCCAGCAGTTTCATCCGGTAAACGTTGGGGGCCTGGCGTTCGATATCGACCGCTCCCATATAAATTTCGGTGGGCATCCCCAGAAGCGCCCCCGCCATCGCGGTGGCAACGCCGTGTTGGCCTGCACCGGTTTCAGCTATCAAGCGGGTTTTCCCCATCGCCTTTGCCAGAAGCGCTTGACCAAGCGCGTTGTTGGTTTTATGGGCTCCACCGTGAAGAAGATCTTCACGCTTTAAAAAAATACGAGCATGGCCCCATTGCCGGGATAAATTTTTGGCTTCATATAAGGGTGTCGGCCTGCCCGCGTAATTTTTAAGGAGATCGTTGTATTGGGCCAAAAACGCCTGGTCGGTTTGCAGTTTTAGAAACGCGCGCTCCAAATCCTGCAGGGGTGGAATCAGCGGTTCTGAAACATAGATACCGCCATATTGGCCATAATGAGCATTTTCCAGATGTTGAAATCCAAGCACAGTGAAATTCCTTAAATTGAGTTCGGTTTTCTTATACTGATAGAGCGGCCAGAAAAGCTTTCATTTTATCAGGATCTTTTACGCCAAGCTGCTTTTCAATCCCTGAAGCGACATCGAGCCCAAGCGGACGCCAGCTTGCAAGCAAAGGCGCTAGCTGTTCAGCGGCCAGTTTACCTGCAAGGGCATAGGGCCGATTCCCCAACGCCTCTTGTAAGCGCTGATGATTTCCTGCCATTTTCAGCAAGCGTTCATTCAAGGATTCCGGCGCATTTTCCCGCTTCGGCAAATCCAGTAAAAAACAGGGCATTTTCTCTTCAGGTAATTTCAAGTACGGCGCTGCCGCTTCCCGCAATTGAGCAAGCGTCATATCGGATGAAACACTCAGCACCTTAAAGACCGGTGTTGGCAAAGCCAAAAGCCATTCTGGCGGCTCCTGCCCGTGACACTGAACAACATCCAGCTTTAAGAAATCCTGAATTTCCAGCATTCGCTGAAGCCCTTCAGGCTGTTCGGGGCTTCCTTGAAAAACCCCGACAAATTCAGGAGACGAGCCAGCGGCATGCTGTCGCGTTGCGTTGATAATCGAAGCGGCTGTCTGCGTTTCAACAAAACGGCTGGTGCCCGGCACAAAAATCAATCCCAAATAAGCAACACCCAACTTCATTGCAAGCAGGGCATCATCAACAGAACTTATCCCGCAGAATTTAACCCAGGGAAGATGCTGAGAGGACAATCCATGCTGTTTTAACGCGCTCATAAGCGCCTCTCTTTCGTTGTTTCTGCAGCCGAATGCCATTGGGATAAAACCCTTTCCCACTGCTCAAGCGGCAGCTTCATCAGCGCCGACCCAATCAGGAAAGCGTCACAAACAGGCAACAGTTTCTGAATCGTTTCTGCCGTTGAAATACCGCTTGCGGCAATACACAGAACATCACTGGGCAATTTTGGAGACAGCCTTTCAACGGTGGTCATATCAAGCACCAGGGTGTCTAAATCACGATGATTAATCAGAAGCACCCCTGCTGAAAGCGCCAATGCGCGTTCTAATTCCGCTTCGTTTTGAATTTCAACCACCGGCGTCATCCCAAGCGATAAGATGCAATGATACAGCACTTGCAATTGTGCTTGTTCAGGCAGCATTTTCACAATCAAAAGCACCGCCGCAGCCCCGGCTTTTCGAGCCTCGTAAACCTGGTACTCATCCAGGATAAATTCCTTGCATAAGACGGGAATATTGACTTGCCGCTGAACGTTTTCAAGTAACGCCAGACTGCCACCGAAAAACGGCGCGTCACAAAGAACGGAAATGCCAACCCCAAAGCGTTGGTAATCCTTCAGGATATCCCCCAGCTCCTCGTTTAATTGCTCGCGCATCAGTCCTTGCGAGGGAGACGCGGGCTTGATTTCAAGAATCAGCTTCGGCAATTGCGTCGATTGTCTGAGGGCCGCCTCAAGCGATAAACCCTCTTCTAAGACTTGCACCTGATTTTTCCACGAGGCAAGCGGCGCGTTTTGAATGCGAGTTGCCACCTCCAGGCGCTTGGCCTCAGCAATCTGCTGGAGAACGGATCGTTCTTGCGATAATTTTGCCTTATTAGAGGATTCAAACGGCGCAGGCATCATAGGCCTCCCGGTATTTTTTAAACGTTTGCTTCACGCTACCGTTGGCAAAAAGTTCTTCAACCAGTTGTTTACCTTCGCCTAAAGAGGTGACTTTATTAGACACCACCAGGCCAGCGGCTGCGTTAAGCAAAACCAACTCGGCGCAAAACGCTTGCGGTGCGTTTTGAGAAATCGTTTTGCCCTGGACAAGCAATCCCTCCTCAAGTAAGCGTCCATTCAGTAAACAGCCATCCAGCAAATCGTAAAAAACAGACACCGTTTCTTCAACGCTTAAAGTTCCAAGCAACTGGCGAAGCTGTTGTTCAGGGCTAAGCGCTTCTGAACTTGAAAAAGCGTCCGATGAATCAGCATAAGAAGGAAAGTCCAGCTCCTCAACTGACAAGTATCTGGCCTGTTGCGGCCTCACCGCATACACCACCGGGATTCCCAAGGGGGCCAGTTCATCCAGTGCCGGTATTTGAGGGTCGAAGAATAAAGGGGATAGAGAGAATGAAGAGGATAAAGCCGTTTGGCACACCCACGCATTTTGATTGTCCGCGTCGTCTGAGAGAACCGCTGCAATCATCGGCAGCAAACGGCCTGAAGAAACACCTAGCAAGCGATAAGAGGGCTTAAACGGATTCAGCAACGGGCCAATAAAATGAAAGAGCGTTGACACTTCCAACGTTTTTCGTACCCGATGAACCGGTGCCAGAAACGGATAGCATTGGGGTGCAAAAACAAAGGCAAGGCTGCTTTGCTCAAGCAGGCGGGGAATATTATTTAAGGAAACAGGGCTTCCCAAGCCAATGGCGCTTAAGAAATCAAAGCTGCCCCGAGGTTGCTGAATACCGCGATTGCCAAACTTCACCACCGGCACACCGGCAGCAGCAAGAACGAAAGCGACAATGGTAGAGGTATTAAAATGCGGCAAGCCGCTCCCTCCCGTTCCACAGCAATCCATCACCAAAGCAGGTATTTGGGGAACAGCTTCGGCTTTTTCCAGCAAAGCCGAAACCCATTGAGCAATGATGACTTCGTTTAACGCATCAGGCGTTAATTTTTGCAAAACAAAAGCGATGGCCTCATCACTCAGGCTTTTCGCTTCAAGCGCGCTGAAAAACACCTCGGGCTGAAGATACGAATCGATATCGGCACCAGGATTCATTGGCAGCGCTCCAGAAAATTTTTCAGCAACAAAGCGCCTTCAGGCGTTCCGATGGATTCGGGATGAAACTGTACCCCATACAGCGGCTGGGTTTTATGCTGAATCGCCATCGGCAGCCCCAGCCCGGTTTCGCGGGCGGTTATTTCAAAACAGTCGGGCAGTTTTTTTTCATCAATCAACAAGGAATGATAGCGCATGGCCTCAAAAGGACTCCCCAGTCCTTCTAAAAGCGGGCTTGGTTTTTCAATGGCCACCGGGCTGGTTTTGCCGTGAATAATCTCTGGCGCGCTGATAACGTCACCTCCCAGATGCAGCGCCATACCCTGATGACCAAGGCAGACCCCTAGAATAGGAACACCCAATTGCTCGGCATCTTCAATAATCCGCTTGCAGATACCAAAGTCTTTTTCAACGCCCGGATGACCAGGGCCTGGCGATAAAATGACACGCGAGGGCTTTAAGGTCAGTAAGTCCTCCCAGGAAATGGCGTCGTTACGATAGACTTTAACAGGCAGACTGGTCTGGGCCTGAATCATCTGAAAAAGGTTATAGGTAAACGAATCATAATTATCAATCAGGACAATCGGGCCGCCGTGTCTATCAACTGTCGTTTCAAGCTTCATAGATGACATTTAGCGAGCTTCTCCTAGTATTTTGGCCAGTTGCAATGCCGTTAAAACGCTTCTGGCCTTGTTTCGGGTTTCCTCATACTCTCCTTCTGGAGAGGAGTCAAAAACAACGCCTGCTCCTGCCTGCACATGGGCCACCTGGTTTTTAACCAGCGCCGAGCGAATTGCAATGGCGCCATCGAGTTCTCCTGAAATACCAAGATACCCCACCATGCCAGCGTAAATCCCCCGCCGCTCAGGCTCAAGCTCACTCAAAAGCTGCATAGCGCGAATTTTTGGCGCGCCACTAACGGTGCCCCGTGGAAAACAGCAGGGCAGAACGTCATAAGCACTCAAACCTTCTCGCAACTGACCTTTTACTTCGGTTGAAAGGTGCATGACATGAGTATAATGAACCACCTGGGCAATCTCTCCCACGCAAACACTACCAGGAACAGACACTTTACCCAGATCGTTCCTGGCCAGATCCACCAGCATCCGATGTTCGGCCATCTCCTTGGCGTTGGCCTTCAACTCCTCGGCAAGGGCCACATCCTCCTGGGGAGTCGCCCCCCGATGGCGGGTGCCCGCCAGGGCACGCAGGGTAACCGTGTTGGTTTTCGGCTCATAACTCACACAGGTTTCAGGCGAAGCGCCAAAATAGACAAAGTCGGGAAATTTCAGATAGTAGGCATAAGGAGAAGGATTAAGCGAAAGCAGCAGGCGATAGGCATTAAACGGTGGCTGCTGATAAGCAAGCGAGAAGCGCTGGGCCAGCACAACCTGAAACGCCTGGCCTTCTTCAATCCAAGCCTTGATTTGTTTTACTTTTTGGCAATACGCGTCTTTGGACATGGAAGGCTCAACGCCATCAAACGCGTTTTCAAGCGACATATTGGAAGAAACTGGCGAGGGGATAGGCAGTAAGCCCTGCCCGCTCGCCACATGCGCTTTCGCAGAGGCCTGTAAAATCGAGTGGCAGGCCTGGTATGAGGTCGCTTTGGGATCGCCAATCAGGTGTAACTGGCGATAAAGATGATCAAAAACCAGTACCGTATCATACAGAGCGAGATAGGCATCGCTTAGTCCCAGCGGATCTTTTGTCTGCTGGGGAATCTGCTCGTAATGCGCCGGAAGACCATAGCCCCAATAGCCAACCCAGCCACCATAAAAAGGCAGATCGGGCAAATGTCCGTCTTTTGCAAGCAAATCCGGGCTATTGGGCAAGTAGCGCTCCTGCAAATCCTGAAGCACTTTCATCGGATCTTTTTTGACACCGTTTTCCCAAATCTCTTCTTTCCAAACCTCCTGGCTTTGGGCATCTTCAATATGCCAGCCATCAAGTTCCAGCCTGGCAACAAGCCTGGGCAACACGCCCAGAATGGAAAACCTTGCCAGCCTTTTATCTCCATCTGCACTCTCAAGCAAGAATCCCATCGGGGATTGCTCCCCCAGCGCTTCAAAGAGCATCGCAGGCGTTTGCGTGTCGGCAAGCCAGGAGGTCATCATACGATTAGTCTTGCTTTGGTGATTAGACTGGGTGTGGGCTGTACTCATCAGGGAATACTTTCAAAATCAAGGGGGGATAAAATCAGGGGGGTACAAAAGAACAAACAAAAAACCGCAGTGCCTGGGAATCCATTAGCCTGCGGTTTTATCAGTTTTGGGGATGCGCGCTTGCTCTAGGCAGGCAGAACCTTAAGCTGTCCACAGGATGATTGGAGCCACCAAATGGGGGCCCACCAGCGAAAAGCAGCTTTCTGGACAGTTTTCTTCATGGGAAATATCAACTCGGGAAATACAAACTCGAAAGTAACTTGATGTAACCAGTTTCTAAAGACCATAAAAACGAAATCCTGACAAGTTTTGCCTTTCATCAAAGGCTGTCCATAGTTCTATCTGGCTATTTTTTCCATATTAGCCACTTTACTCTAGCTATTGGCGAAAGAACAGGTAAAATAAAAGAAAAAATCAAAATAGGGCAGGGTTTAAAGTCTTTTTATTTCAATGATTTACACGTGAGGGCAGGTACCTTGATTTTGGGTAAGCACGATGCAAGCGGGCAGAAAATGCTGACACTTCAAGACAAAGTGGTCATTGGCTTTTTTATGACCCTTCTTGTCTTTGGGATTCTTCTTTACGGGCTCTTCAGCAGCCTGACAATGGCCAACAGCGCCAATGAGTGGTCGCTTCACAGCTATCAGGTGTTAAATCGCATCGACGACCTCTACGCACAACTGCTTGACGCCCACAGAAGCCAGCGAGGCTATGTCATTACGGGAAACAAAGAATTTTTAAAACCCTATGAAGCGGTCAAGAATACCATCTTACAAGACTTAGACCAACTTATCGAATTGACCAGCGATAACGCCACACAGCAACGCCATCTGGGCGAGCTTAAGCCTTTGGTTGAAGACGAACTGGCGGTGTTCAGCAACGTCATCAGCATTGAGCAAAGCCACGGATACGATGCCAGCAAAAAAAGCGTGACCAGCGGACGTGGCGAAGCGTTGATGCGGCGCATTAAAGCGGTTATCAATAAAATCGAAAGTCATGAAAAACGCCTGTTGGATGAACGCTTAAAAGCCAGTAAAAACCGCAGCAACACCAGCCAGATTTTAACCATTGCAGGCGCAAGCCTGATGCTGATTATCCTGATGGTGGTTTATTTTCTGATTAACCGGGAAATCGAGCAGCGACAAAAAACCGCCCAGGACTTAATGGAAGCAAGAAATGAAGCGCAAATGGGCTCGAAAATGAAATCCGAGTTCCTGGCCAACATGAGCCATGAAATCAGAACCCCGATGAACGGCATACTGGGGATGGCGGAAATCATCTCCAACACCGATATTACCAATGAGCAGCGCCGCTATCTTCAAATGATCGACGCCTCGGGGCGGGCGCTTTTAACCATCATCAACGATATTCTGGATTTTTCCAAAATCGAAGCCGGCAAACTGACGCTTGATCCGATTCGCTTCAAGCTAAGAGAAACCATCGGCGAAGTGCTCTATCCTTTTAGCAGGCAAGCTGCCGATAAAAACTTAGAACTGCTCTTCCACGTTAAGTCGGATGTCCCCAATTACGTCGTGGGCGATCCCCACCGGTTGCGGCAGATTTTAAACAACCTGATTGGCAACGCCGTTAAGTTTACCTCTCATGGGGAAATTTACGTCGGACTTGAAGTGGATACCATGGGCGAAACATCGCTTCGCCTCCATGGGTGGGTATCCGATACCGGTATCGGTCTTTCAAAGGAAAAAATGGCGCTGGTGTTTGAACCTTTCACGCAGGCCGATGGCTCCACCACCCGTCGCTTTGGCGGCACCGGTCTTGGCTTAAGCATCAGTCGGCAATTGGTGCATATGATGAACGGCCATATGTGGATTGACAGCGAGGAAGGAAAAGGCAGCACGTTTCATTTCATCGTCGAACTGGAAATCGTCGATAAGCCGAATCAGCCAATTATTCCTGCCGATATCGCCCTGCTCAAAGGCTTGCCGGTATTGGTGGTGGATGATAACGCCACCAGCCGGGAGATTTTCAAGGAATTTCTTAGAGAATGGCAGATGACGCCAATGCTGGTTGAAAACGCCAAAATGGCGCTTGAAATCCTTCGCCACGCTTCTCATATGGGGAATGCTTATCCGCTTGCCCTTCTAGATGTGGGAATGCCCGATATGGATGGGTTCCAGCTGACCGAGGAAATTAAAAAAGACGCCAGGCTATCGCAAACCAAAATTATCCTGCTAACATCCTACGGTCAGCCAGGTGATGCGGCGCGCTGCCAGGAGCTAAACATTGACGGTTACCTGACAAAGCCTGTAGGGCAACAATCCCTGCTGTATTGTATTCGCTCCATTTTCAGTCCCAGCCTGCAGAAGCCTCTGTCGCCTGCGCCGCTATCCGATGCCGCTTCAACTGCTGATTACGTTTCCATTGGCCCTGCCACTGATCGTGTGGAAACAGAAAACCGGCTGGTGCTGACCGAAACCTATCTCCGTCAGAATCGTCATCCTTTAAGGATTTTACTTGCCGAGGACAATGAAATTAACCAGGCGGTAGCGGTTCATATTCTGCAAGAAGCCGGACACTGGGTGGATGTGGCCAGCAACGGCAAAAAAGCGTTGGATTACCTGTCAAAAAATTCCTATAACCTGATCTTGATGGATATTCACATGCCAGAGATGGACGGTTTTGAAGCAACCGCCAGCATCCGAAACCAGGAAATGTCAACCAAAGAGCATATCCCCATTATCGCGCTGACGGCAAACGCCATTAAAGGCGATAGGGAAACCTGTTTGGAGGCCGGCATGGACGGCTATCTCTCCAAGCCTTTCCGCAAGCAGGAATTACTGGACATTCTGGAAAACGTTTTGTACGGTAAAGAACCCACTCCGCTGAAGAGGTCTGAAGGCAATTTAATTGACAAAGACGCTCTGCTAAACCGTGTCGGCAATGACCTCTCGCTTTTAAACCAGTTGATTACCATGTTCAATGGGGCAATCGACACCCAGCTAGCTGACATCAAAAAAGCGATCGATCAGGCGGATGGAGAAGCCCTGGAAAATCAAGCCCACACGCTTAAGGGAGCCATCGGCAACTTTACGGAAGCAGAACCTTATCTTGCGGCCAAATCCCTTGAATTAAACGGCAAGGAAAAATCATTTGATGAAGCGGAGCATCACTTTGAGACGCTTTCATTGCAAGTGGCCGCGCTAAGACGGGAATTAAAAGTAATGGCGGAAGAAAGCATGCAACAACATCCCTCTTAAAGACTGGCTGTTGGCTGGGAATGTTGGCTATTCTTTCAACAGATGAATCAAACAGGAGAATAAGGATGATGAAAGTACTTGTTGCAGATGATGAACCGTTAACCAATCAAATTGTCAGTGAGACCCTGAAAAAATGGGGCTATGACGTCATCAGCACCAACAATGGGCTGGATGCCTGGAAGCTGCTGGAGAGCAAGGATGCACCGAAACTTGCGATTCTTGACTGGATGATGCCTGGAAAAACCGGGGTGGAAATCTGCCAGCAGTTACGCGAGCGAAAATCCGGCAGTTATATCTACACCATTCTCCTCACCGGGAAAAGCGACAAAGTGGACGTTGTGGAAGGACTTGCCGCAGGCGCGGACGATTACTTGACCAAGCCCTGTAACCCACAGGAATTAAGAGTCAGGCTGAATGTGGGCGAGCGCATTTTAAGAATGGAGCAGGATTTGATGGCGGCACTTGAAAGCATCAAGCACCTGACCACCTCGCTGAATCAGCAATCCGATCCGAATCTGGAGAAAATGACGCCGCGCGAAGTGGAAATTCTTCAGTTGGTCATTGCAGGCAAGAGCGACGAGGAAATTGCCAAGCACTTCCAACTGGGTGTTCAGTGGGTGGATGCGCATATCAGCAACATCCTTTTGAAGCTCAATGCCCCCAACCGCCAAGCGGCCATCGAAAAGGCAAAAGCCTCAAACCTGCTAACAACGGTATCCAGCGTGTTTACCTAAATAGCATTTTTCAAGTTTTTAAGACTGAAGGTACTTCAGTCGTTTAAGCGGCACCCATACAGGGCTTTGGTTTTTCTTCCTGCTGATGTTGCCACATGTAAATCAGGCAGCCCACAATGGAGCAAGCGGCAATGCCAAGCAGGCTGTTGGCGTACCCGAGCGTTACGCCCATATAACCCATCAAGAACTGGCCAGCAGCCGTTCCCATATCGTTTAACACCGTAAAAGTAGCCATGGCTGAGCCTGACTCGTTTTTCGGCGAGCGATCAACGGCAACTGCAAGCAGCGTGGGCTGTAGCGTTCCATTGGCCAAGCCATACACGGCAGCGGCCAGAAGAAAAATCACGTCGTTGGACGTCCAGGCCAGGAGCATCAAGGATAAAATAACCAGGGCCAGCGCCGGAAGCACAATGGTTGAACGACCCAGCTTATCCACTATTTTTCCCGTCATGCCCCGGGAAAGAATTAAGCAAACGGCATACACCGTATAAAATAAACCGGCATTGGCAATCGCTTTTTCACTGGCCAAAAGCGGAATATACGGAATCAACGCGCCAAAGCCAAGACCATTGGTCAGCATCACCAAACCGGGAAGCACCGCCTGCGGGCATATCAAGCGCCCAGGCGGCTGGGAGAGGCTTTGTCCCACAACCGGCTTATCGTCAGCGCCCAGTCGTTTCAACAGGTTCTTCTGGGCTTGTTTGTATTTGAAAAACTGAGCAGGAAGAACCGCCACACAAACAATGGTTAACAGCGAAAGAAAAATCGAAATCTCAAAAGCGGCTAAATGCATCTGCTTTTGGGCAAGCCAAAGGCCCAAGACAGGACTAATGGCCATTGCGATTTTCATTGAGTTGCTAAAGTGGCTAATTCCCTCAACACGTCTCTCCGTCGGGATAATATCAATAACCGCACTGGTGGCGGCCGTATAAACAAGGGCAAAACCAATGCCTTGCATAACCCGAAGCGCTATTAGGATGTATTGATCCGAAAAAAATACGAACAGAGTGGAACTGACGATAAAAATCAACAGACCTAATAAGATGAGGTGTTTCTTATTTCCACGATCGGTGAGTTTGCCTATCCAGGGACGAACACACATTGAAGCCAACAGGAAAATGGCCATCAAAAGCCCCGCTATGGCCCCATCAAAATGAAGGTACTGAAAGTACAGCGGCAAAACTGGTGACAGGAGATTGGTAGCCCCAAAAAACAGAAGGGATGCCAGGCAGAGCATAACAAACGGCTGGGTAAAAAGTGGGGCGCTTTCGCCTCTGATGGCCCGTTCCGTTCGTTTGAGGGTGGTTGCCGACATATAAAAAGATGACTCCTGGTAACGGTTGGGGCAACGTTTTCAATGACGTTTTAGAAACGTCTTTACCTGCAAGCCTTAGGCAAGCCATTCCTACACTAATTTGATAAGGCAACTATTTGTTTTTAGAAATTAAGTGGCAGTAAAAAAGAATCTGATTCATACTGAAAGAAACAAGGTAAAACGGAGCGGAAAAATGTTTGGAAGTGACGGGGGCATCGATATCTCGAAAAAAGGCGTTAAAAAGCAGGAGGGAACTAGTCAAAGATTGATTTCTGGCAAGCATTCAACTGCATATTAATATTTTCGTGTCTTGAATACTTTAACATAAAAAGCAGATTTTGTGAGAATTATTCTCAATTAAAAATTACAAAATAAAAACAAAGCCCCCCCTTAAAAGACTTTTCATAGCTTATCCGTAAGTAATTGCCCGCTCTGACAATGAAAGACGCGAAGCCAGCGCCTCTACAGAAAGGCTTGACGCCACCCGAAAGCGGATGGGTAACTGGGACTGAAGACATTGTCCCAAGCCAGGAAAATGCTCCAAATCTAAACGGATGTTTAAAATGTCGCACACCCCTTCCATTTGCTGCAAAAATTCCAAAGAGTCCCGCCCTTGCTCAACAAGGTCGTCATCAGCGTATACTAGTAATTCGTAAAAATCGCACCCTTCTTCTTCCAGCAACTGCTTTTCAAGGACACTCATCTGCCGATACGCTTCAGCAAACGAGAAAGCAGACGGATGAGTTGGCTCAAATAAGGCCAGCGCTTCTTCCTCTCGCTCCTGTATAGAAACCCGGCTGATCCGCTGCTCTTGAATATCCAATAGCTGCTGGGCGATTTGGGACAACGCACTCATCAGAATGTCGCCCCTTCCTTGAATTGAATCTGGACATGGAGCATCCTGGCCTTCCTCAGTAGACTCCCACAACAGAATAAAGCGCTTAAGAAAAACGCTCCATTTCATCAGATCACGAAAACCGTAGAATTCGGCACCCGTCTTTACGCTTTGTAGAAAACGGAGCAGCGGCTGCTTATGGACTAAAAGCGCATGCCTCTCCAAAAGATTCGGCTTAACGGGAGTTTGGGCAAAACTATTGTCCTTAAGGGGCGATAATGTTTCGGAATGTTCCGATAGAATGCGTTTTTGAAGGGATGATAAATGCTCCAAAGATTCGCCGGCAAATTCTTGCCAAAGCGTCTGATTGCTTAACATATTTTAACTTTTTCCAATTCCGATTAAACAGCAGGAGGACAGCCTGCGGCTGTCTGTCTGATAGGCATCATATAAAAACAATTTCTCTTATCATATCGGATAAAAACGTAAACCTCGTCGCCGCTTAAATTACAGCCCCAAAAATGGCCATTTCTGACTATTTTTTTCTCTTCTTATTCGCAGTATTAAGAAGGAGTGTCCGGGGCGTTGTCCCGATAACGGATATTCAAACGTTCTTCCAAATTGCAAAGCTTGAAAACCTGTCCATTCTGATAGGATACGTTTTCTAAAAACAATGGCCTGCTTTGGATTTCACACGATTGATAAAGCCCCAGCACCAATTTCAGTCCCATTGAATCGACCATTTCCACGTCCCCGAAGTCCAAAATCAGCGGCATTGCTTCGTCCATTGCGGAAAGAACACCCTGAAACTTTCCTCGTAATGCTTCCACCGTCTGGAAACTCAGGTTTCCATGAAGAATGATGCGAAGACCAGTTGCCTCTTGCCGAATATCGATTGTCGCCATATTACCTCTGCCCGAAACGTAACGAGTCGAGTTACGGATCCATTCTATCGAAAACGACGAATTTATGCGATTGTTCAAATTATGTTTAGAATAAAAATCTCTGGAAAAAGGGGGGATTTTTGTTAAAATAGTGCTAAATTCATTATATTCATCCACTTTTAGGGTGCCACTGCATCAAGGGTGAGGATACGACAGGGTCATCTGCTACGGAGAACGCCCAAAAAGCTATTTTTAAACGAATAACCGTTACCCCTTGGCGAAGCGCTTTACAAACATCCGACCGTTTTTATATGTTGAAGCGGCATGGATAAAGCTGAATTTGCAATGCGCTATGACATCCTTGCAATTAAAAACGTGTCTGGAGTCTTGATTAGTCCTTATTTTCCATTATTTACCATCTTGGACATGGCCACAATAGCCAAAAGATATAGTCCACTGGTTATTTATGCCTAATCTTTCCCCTTTTATTACGTCAAAACCATACTTAAGGGAACCTCCATGAGCCAATTGGCTGATCAATTAAGGAAACTGCGCGGCAATCGGACGCTCTACCAAGTTCAGCAGGAAACCGGTCTGCCCCGTATCACCATCAGCCGTTACGAGCGCGATGAGAACACGCCGTCCATCAACAACCTTAAAAAGCTGGCCCAATACTATCAGATAGACTATAAGGCCCTGCGCCTCTATTACTATGAAGACATTTTGACCGACGCCGAAGAGCGCTTGATTGTCCTGAGCTGGGCGTTGAAGCATATTCTTCCCAAAGAGCTTAATTTCACGGTTGAACAGCTTCTTTCTCTTTCTGAAACCCACCAGAGCCGCATTGTACAGACACTGGAGTATGTCTTGCAGGATCAGGTCAAATCCCATCCATAAATTCACTTAACACGGCCTCGCATTTATTTCTATCTCTGTATATACTGTCACTCAAATGTTGCCATACAGACGTTATGCAAGAAGTGATACAGAGGGTTCAGCAATGTCTATGTTACAGGAATTTCGGGCCTTTATTGAACGCGGAAACGCCATTGACATGGCGGTTGGGGTTATTCTAGGGGGCGCATTCGGTAAGATTGTCACCTCTCTGGTCAACGATATGGTAATGCCTCCCATTGGCTTTGTCGTTGGACAGGTTGATTTCAAGGATCTCGCCTTGATTTTAAAACCCGAGGAAAAACTTGCCGACGGCACGCTGCTGCCTGCGGTGACCATTCTTTATGGGCAGTTTATTCAAACCATCATCGACTTTTTGCTGGTTAGCCTTTGCGTGTTTTTCATCATTAAAGGCATCCAAACCATGCGAAAACAGCCAAAACCCGAACCGGAACCTTCCGCTCCTGAAACGCCAGAAGATATTAAGCTTCTGATTGAGATTCGCGATTTACTGGCCAAGCAATCCTAAAGTACCCAACGCTTTATTGTTTTGCTTTCAAAAGTAACTGCCCTATTTCAGCGCTTTGTGACGGGTGCAATTCCCCGTTATGGGCGTATATGATTTTGCCCTGCTTATCCACGAGATACATAGTGGGATAAGAACTCAGTTTATAGGCCGCCATCAAGCTGTCAGAGGGCTCTTCAAGAATAGGGTAAGGCACGCCGAAGGCTGCCTTAAACTCTTGCGAGGTGGATTTCATCGGCGGCTTGTCGCCTGCGTTAATGGAAAGAATTTCAAGGGTATCGCCATATTGTTTGTAGAGCGTTTTTAAAGCGCTCACGCTGGCCTGGCAATGGGGGCACCAGCTTGCAAAAATTTCAACCAGCACCAATTTTTGGCCTCGATAGTCGCGCAAGTGATAGTCTTTTCCATCAGTGCCAGGCAGAATAAAGTTTGGCGCCTCGCTTCCCAAAGGCAATAACGCCGTATCCGTTGCCTTCTCCGCCTTGATGTTCTCAATGGCTTTTGGCCCATGCCAAATCGCCCGGGAACCACCGTAAACCAATATTCCCACCAGCAATAGCACGGTGAACGAAAGCAGGGCATAGCGCAGGTTGGCCATAATCAAAAATCAACTCTCTTTTTAGTAAGGATAATTGCCTTAAATTATTGTACACAGTTTGCCAGCAATCAGGCATTCTGTTTTAGAAAGCGTAAAAACCCAATCCGCAAAAACCCAGAAAAGTCAAAACCCGCAATAGTCAAAACAAGGTAAAATCTAATTATAAACAGGTCAGATCAGATGATGGAGAGTCTCTAAATGATGGTAAAGCCCCAAGGCTTGATGCAGCAACTTCACCCCTACCTGCATATGTTTTGCAGACTCGTTATCGCCTGGGTCTTTCTGCAAAGCGGTTGGGCCAAACTGCAACATCTTGAAGCGTTTTACCAGGACGCCCTGAATTATAAAATTCTGCCCGATATGCTGACTTATTTTTATGCGGTTTGCCTGCCATGGCTTGAACTTCTGGCGGGTGGCTATATCTTGCTGGGTTTGTTCCTACGCTTTGCCGCAAGCCTTGCAGGTCTTCTCACCCTATCCTTCGTCATTGCCATCAGCATTGCCCTGGGGCGAGGCGACGCCATTAACTGCGGCTGTTACATCGGCGGTGAATCAAGCCCTGTTAGCGCCGAACTTTTATTGCGTGATATTGGTCTTTTACTTTTATGTGCCTACCTCACCTGGAAGCCTCTTGGGCTTGCAACGCTGGATAAGGTTTTGCAAGATCCCGATAAGCACACTTTAACAAACGCTTGAAAACTTAAGCGTTATCAGAAATAAAAAATTAGGCGGCTAATAGCACACCACTAATCTTCGCCTGAAATTTTGGGCTGGATGGGAGCAACTTGAATCGGCAAGGTAAAACTGAACGTTGAGCCTTCGTTTAAGACGCTTTCTACCCAGATATCGCCACCGTGAAGTTGGACAATGTGTTTGACAATTGACAGCCCAAGCCCGGTACCGCCCATATCGCGCGAGCGGGCCTTATCCACCCGATAAAAACGCTCAAACACGCGGTGGATGTATTTATGATCAATGCCAATGCCGGTATCCTTAACATCCACGCGAATCACCCGATCCTGTACTTCGGCTGAAAGCCTCACATTGCCATTCACGGGCGTATATTTAATGGCGTTATCCAGAAGATTGGTCAGCACCTGCTCTAAACCGCTGCTATCCCCCACCACCAGGGGCAACTCATCAGGCACTTCCAACTCCATCTCGATGCCCTTGTCCTCGGCCTTATCCACAATCAAGGAAAAAACGCGCTTGAGCAGTCCAGGAAGGGCCAAGGGTTCTAAATCCGGCCTAAAATCAGGCGACTCGAGCTTGGAAAGATCAAGCAGGTCTTCCACCAACTGGGTTAAGCGTTGCGCATGACGGAGAATCACCTTAGTAAAGTCCCTCGCCACCGCTTCATCTTCAATGGCCCCCTCATAGAGGGTTTCAGCATAGCCTTTAATAGCGCTTAAAGGGGTTCTCAGCTCGTGGGAGACGTTAGCCACAAAATCCCGGCGCATCTTTTCCGTACGGCGTATGGCGGTCGTATCATTTAACATCACCATCACGGCATCTGGCGTAATATTGGCAAGCTCTGCAGGCGGAATATCGGTCTGGTAATGAATGGGCAATGCCAGAACCTGAAAATATTGACCAATCGGCTTGGGGCCAGCCACAAAAGGATGGCTTCGTCCCAAGGGCAAGTGCAGTTCAGCCCCTTGAGAGTTACGATGCTCAATAACACTTGAAACCAGTTGATAAAGCGCTTCAGAATCAATCACCTCACGCAGCGAAGGATAGTAATACAACTGAAGCAAGACGGTATGGGGCAGCAATTGGCTTAGAACCTGATTCACCGTCAAAACCCGAAGCCCCTCCGGGCCAGGTTCGCATAAAAGCACGCTATCATGCATTTCCTGAATCACTCGCCAGAGGGAGGGTTGCAATAATTGCAGCCGATGAAGCGTTTCGCTTGGGGACAGTATGGCCTGAAGCGGTGGGTTCAGCGGTGGTACAAACTGCTGCATTCTCTCTTGAGAAAGTGCCAAAGATGCCTTGGCAAGGGCATCTTCTAAATCTTCTTTGGGCAAGTCCTCTTTGGGATTGGCCTGGGGAACATCCTCAAATATCGTTTCATTCATCGTTTGGGGCTCTCCAAAAGCGGATTTAAAATCTATCGGATCTGGGCAATGGGGGCGTTACTAATCAGACGGTAGCCAATGCCTCGAACCGTTTCAATAGAATCGCGCTCCGGCCCCAGTTTGGCTCGAAGACGCTTTACCTGGGCATCCACTGCCCTATCCAGAATTTCATCCGCACTATCCTGCCAGACATCCTGCAAAAGCTGCTCACGTGTTTTTACAATATTAGGCTGTTTTGCAAGGGTTAAGAGAATCCGAAACTCGGTGTGCGTCAGGTATACTTCCTCGTTTGCCACCAAAACTTTGTATTGATCAGGGTATATAATGAGCCTACCCACTTCCAGCTTTTCAGGCGGGGCCTGACGGGTTCTGCCCAGCATCGCCTTCACCCGCAAAACAAGCTCCTTAGGGCTGAAGGGCTTAACGACATAATCCTCCGCCCCGGACTCAAAACCCTTGATTCGGTCATATTCAGAGGATCGCGCTGTCAGCATAATGACCGGGGTTTGCCTGAGTTGGGGATGTTGCTTGATTTCCTGGCAAATATCAAAACCTGATCGATCCGGCAGCATCAGATCCAAAATAATCAGATCAGGTCGCTTAGCCCACACCAAATCCAGAACCGACAACCCGTCATAAGCGCAAATAACGGTATAGTCTTCCTTTTGAAGGTTATAGCGAACCAGGTTGACGAGATCTTTCTCGTCATCTACCACCAGAATCGTGGGCTTGCTCATTGCGTGTCGAATCCATTTCAATAGGGCTTTAAAAGCCTTTTGGGAAAATGCCTGTTCTGATTGTGATTCAAGTCCAACCAATCCATATATTATAAATTGACCCGGAAGGATATTTTTAACTTCCTTAAAAAGCACCGACGAAAGTGCCGGCTATTAAAACACCTGAATCCAGAGCGCTTCAGACTTCAGCCAGCATAAAACCAGTATAAAAACCGTTACAAACTTAAAAAAACCAACCCTACTGCCCAATTGCTATCCGGCACCAACTTAGGCCAGAAAATTAAGACCGGTTGCCTGCTTCAGCGGGCTTTCACCGTAGCTAACCTGTCCATAAAGCATGACGGTCGGCTGCTTAATCCCTGAAAATTTGGGTTGAGCGCTCGAAGAAGCACCAAATGGATGTCTTTTATCCATGTGATTGAATGACGGGTTGACCGTCACGGTGGGGATATTGAAGCGGGCCATCGGGACACCTGCCATTGCCAGGGGTTCCTTTTCAATTGCTTTATTATTAACGGTTTTGGTTGTCACCCCATGCCAGTCAAGGGGGGGCATTACATAGCGTCCGAGGGATTCGCCGCCTAAAAGGGCTAAAACCGTTAAGCCGCTTTGCACGAGGCTTTCATACTTGCCAACCGGGTGACGTTGGTAGAGGGCTTTCAGCCAGGGGCGAGTTACAATCCAGGTCACCCCAAGGCTGAAGAGGGCGGCTGAAGTCATAATGACCGATTCTCGACGCTTGGCGGCTTCTTGTACCGCTAGCGGGGCCTCTCTTACATCATGGATACGATACAGGCTACCGACGCTTTTGGTTGCCAGCGCCCCAATTGCCCATTGAAGCGGTAGATTAGTCAACAAAACCTGTACGCATCCCGTAATTTGAGTAAGAAGTCCGACCAACAAAACAGGTCGCTCGGTCATTAAGGCTGATGCCATGATTCTATGCCAGGTTCGATGACAACTTGATGACCGATTTGTGTCAATTGTGAGACATTTTCTGTCCGCCTTGGTGTCATCGCCTTCATTTTGTCATCAAGTTGTTACAGAAGTCTGCCAGCCAAGCCCTTCAATCCATAAGAAAGAAGATATATCCCCGGAAAGCCCGGATATTTACGCTAAGATACTGTAATGCAACGCTATTTTATTCTTACTTTGGGGCAGCATAGCAGGTTATCACTGGTCTATATCACTGGTCTAAAAGACGGAACTTTTTTATGATCCACCTGGAAAACGTTTCCAAGCTCTATCCAAATCAGGAAAGCGCCACGCTCAGAAATATTTCACTTGAGGTCGCTGACGGGGAGTTTGTGGCCTTAATGGGGCCAAGCGGCTGCGGGAAAAGCACGCTACTCAATATCATCGGCGCAATGGATAAAGCCAGCAGCGGAGAGGTCATCGTCAATAACCTCAACCTGCCCGCACAGACTGATGAAAGCCTCACCCGTTTCAGGCGCGGCACCATCGGCTTTGTCTTTCAGTTTTTCAATTTGATGTCCACTTTAAGTGTTCGTGAAAATATCGTGCTGCCACTTGAATTGATAGGCGAAGCGCTTCCCCATCAGATTCAGGAAGAGCAGAACAAATGGCTGGATGCGGTTCACCTTCGCCACCGGGCCGGGGCCTTTCCATCAGAGCTTTCAGGAGGCGAGATGCAGCGAACCGCCATTGCCAGGGCGCTTATTCATAAGCCGAAGCTGTTATTGGCCGATGAGCCCACCGGGAATCTTGATTCTGAAAACGGGCAACAAATCTTAAGCCTGTTACGGACTCTGTGCCAGGAAAACGGGCAAACCGTGGTAATGGCAACCCATAGTGAAGAGGCCGCCAGGCTGTTTGCACACCGGGTCATTTATATTCGCGACGGACAGATTATTAAGAGAACAAAGTAAGCTGAGAGAATAAAATAAACTGAACGATATGGCAGAGCAAAAAACACAACCGGAACTCTCGGGGGCATGGCAGCGTTTTAAAAAAGCGGTGCTGGTTTTGCTGAAAAAAATTCTGCGCTTTCTGCTCATATGGCTTTTCAAGGAAAAAAAAGGCCAGGGTTTTTATGATCAGTTCGCTTCTTTTATTCGCTTGTTCCGCTCGCTGATTGTCCGGGATTTACTCAAAAACAAACTGCGCACCAGCCTGACCGTTTTTGGAATCGCCCTTGGTGTTGCGATTCTTCTGGCCATTAACCTTGCCAACCTGACAGCGGTGGATCATTTCAAACAAAGCATTGATCGTATCGGCGGCAAGACCAATCTTGAAATCACGGCAAGCGGCAGCAGCAACGCGACAGGCTGGGTACCCGAATCGATTCTGGCGAATTTTGGCTGGCTTACTAAAGCCGGTGTTAAGCTAACCCCTGTCATTGAGCAGTCGGCCATTTTTAAGGCGCCCACTGCTGATAGGTTCGTTGTGCGTGTTCTTGGCCTGGATATGCTTGCGGATCAAGCGTTCCGAAGCTACGACTGGCAACTCGATGAAAATTCAGCTCATTCAAAAAACCGTCCTGAAACGTTTTTCAATATCTTTGAAAGCGATGGCGCATTTATCGGCCCTCAATTGGCCCGATATTATCACCTGAACATTGGTCGTACATTTTCACTTTTAATCAACGATCAGGAAAAACGGTTTCAAGTCGCGGGCATACTCTCAGACAAAGGATTAGGCGGGGCCTATGGCGGCGATTTAATTGTCATGGACATTGCCACTGCCCAGCAGGCGTTTTCAATGACGGCCAGGGATCAATGGGGCGATGGCAGGCTGAGCCGAATCGATGCGATTATTCCTGATTCCTTAAAATCCAAGGGCACGATTGAAGATCCTTTTGTTCATATCACCAGCCAACTTGAAGCTTCACTCCCCGTGGGTTTTGAGGTCAGCAGGCCCGAACGGCGTAGCGGGCAGGTGGATAAAATGCTCCGGGCCTATCGCTATAACCTGACCGTCCTGAGTTTTATCGCCCTACTTGCCGGGATGTTTCTCATCTACAACACGATGTCGATTACGGTTATCCGAAGGCGGACTGAAATTGGAACATTGCGCGCACTTGGCGTTAGCAGAAAAATGGTGGGGTTACTCTTTGGGACTGAAGCCTTATTTTTGGGCGTCCTGGGAAGCATTCTGGGCATCGGACTTGGATTGTTATTTGAACTGGGCGCAGTAAAAGCTGTTTCAAGCACCGTTCAAAATCTGTATATGGGCATTGGCGTTAACGGCTTTTCGTATTCCCCGCTTGAATTGGTTAAAAGCTTCGGGTTTGGCTTATTAACGACTTTACTGGGTGCCCTGGTTCCCATTATTGAAGCAGCATCGGTCTCTCCTGCCGAATCCATCCGGCGCGCGTCTTATGAAAGCAAAATCAGGCAAGGCCATAAAAAACTGATGTGGGTGGGCTTGGGGCTGGCCGTCATAGCCGCCTGGAGCTGGCAGCAACCACCGATTGACCGGCTTCCGCTGTTTGGCTTTATCAGCGCGTTTTGCATTCTATTAAGCGCCGCGTTTTTAATGCCCACGTTTTTAAACTGGCTTCTTCAACGAATAGAACCCCTGGCATTTCGCTACGGCAAACAGGAAGGCAAGCTTGCGATAAAACAGCTTCGAGGCTCTTTGGGAAGAACGTCGGTAGCGGTTGCAAGCCTGATGGTGGGTATTGCCATGATGGTGAGCCTGGGCATTATGATTGGCAGCTTCAGGGAAACCGTCAAAACATGGGTACAGCAGACCTTAAAAGCAGATTTGTGGATTGAGCCTGTCGCCAAAGGCAGTGGCCAGTTTAATGCCAAATTGTCCCCGCAGGTCGTAGACGCCATTCGTTACGCTCCTGAAGTAGAAGCCGTGGACGCTTTTTACGAGCTTCCCATCCAGTTCAAGAATTCAAAGGGAAGCGTCGAGCCGGCGCGCATCGGCGTGGGCCAATGGCATATCGCAAAAGACTATGGGGGTGAGCTTCGCTTTCTTGATGGCAGAAGCTCCAGGGAAGTGCTTGGCAGTGTGCTGGATCACTTGATGAGTGATCCCAGCGTCATTGTGACTGAAAGTTTCGCCAATCGAAACAATATTAGAACCGGACAGATGATTACGCTGGATACGCACGCGGGGCCTATGGATCTTCGCGTGGCGGGAATTTACACGGATTACTCAAGCGATCTTGGCTATATTGCCATGCCCAGGGAGCTTTACAATTTATATTATGAAGACGATTCTACAAGCGGCATGGCCGTTTACCTGGATAAGGACGCTTCCGCCGATGAGGTCAAGGGACGACTGCAAAGAAAGTTTGGCGGACGGTACTTACTGAATATCAGAAGCAACAAGGAACTAAAAGAAGAGGTTCTTCGGATTTTTGATAATACCTTTGCCATTACCTACGCGCTTCATATCGTGGCCATTCTCGTAGCGCTTCTGGGCGTGATGAATTCGCTTTTGGCAATGGTTTTGGCGGCTCGACGCGATTTTGGGATCCTGAAATATCTGGGGGCAAGCACCGCACAAATCAAGAAAACCATACTCATCCAGGCGGGCATTTTTGGGCTGCTCGGCAACTTAAGCGGTTTTGGCGTCGGTCTCATCCTTTCGTTTCTGCTGGTGTTTGTCATCAACAAGCAGTCGTTTGGCTGGACAATACAATGGCATATTCCCTTCGCCTTCCTCATTCAGTCTTTCCTCCTGGTGATGATCACAGCCGTTTTTTCAGGACTGATCCCAGCCCGACTGGCCGCCAAAACCCCAGCCCCCGAAGTGCTCCATGAAGAATAAGGCATGAAGAATAAGAGCATGAAGAGTAAAAACATGAAGAATAAGAATAATTCCGTGTCCGTTCAAAAAAAACCGGCGCGGCCATTCGCCTTAACGCTCTGCATTCTTGGGTTATTAGGCTGCCTGTTCCTGTTGGCAAACGGGGTTCTTTTTGCGCAAGAATCTCCCCCAGTTCCCCAGGCCCCGGGGCAAAGCAATGAGCCTTCCGCCACCGAGGCTCAAAAGCCCTCGCGGGTAAAGCGGGTGTTTCGTTCGATCAAAAACGCGCTAAGCCCAGGCGAAGGAAATGAAAACAGCCCACCAGACTTTGAGCCTGGCCTCAGAGGAAATCCTTCTCAAGCAGCACCCGCCATTCAACTTCAGTCCGACAGGCTGCAAACCTCCACTAAAACTAAAAGTGACACGCCCGCTAAAAAAGTACTGAAGAAAATCACCATCCCCATCACCAAAGAAGGCTTTGCCCTGGCCGTACCCGGCTATCGCTATCAATTCCCGCGTGATTGGGCGAGCCATCCGCGCTATAAAACGGAGTGGTGGTATTACACGGGACATTTATACACCGATGACAACAAGCGCTATGGCTATGAAGTGACATTTTTCAGAAGCGGCCTGCCCCTTAAAAACCCGCCAACCCGTTCGCGCTGGCAGGTCAAGGATTTATATGCCGCCCATTTTGCCATTACCGATCCGACAAAGCGGCAGTTTGTCATTGCCGAGCGGTTAAATCGAAACAGCCCGTTTCCAGGCACAGGCCATGCGCTGGCTGAAAGTGACCGTTTTTACGTAAACAACGACACTTGGGAAACCTGGCAAATTGCCCCAAAAAAGGCAATGGCTCAAAAACCGCTTGTTAAATCACCTCCCAGTTTCTGGCTCCATGCGGGGATGAACGAAAATGACCATCAAAAAGCCAGCAGGCGTTATAAGCTTTCCCTGCGTTTAACACCCAGTAAGCCCGCCATTATCCACGGAAAAAACGGGGTTAGCCAGAAAGCCGACTGCAAGGGCTGCGCGTCACATTACTATTCGTACACGAATCTTGCCACCACCGGCACGCTGTGGGTCAATGGCAAGCCCAAAAAAGTCACGGGCATTTCCTGGATGGACAGGGAATTTGGTTCAAACCAGCTAACCAAAGCCCAGACCGGCTGGGACTGGTTCAGCGTTCAATTGAATAATAAGAGCGAACTGATGCTGTATGTTCTGCGAAACGAGAAAATCGTCAACGGCAAGGTTGTCCAGTATCTGGATCCCAACTCTTCAGGCACGTTGGTGTTTTCCAATGGCAAGGCCAGGCATTTGAAAAAATCGGATTTCAGAATCAAGGCGCTGGGGCATTGGACAAGCCCAACGACCAAAGCCGCCTACCCGATGGGCTGGCAGGTGGAAGTGCCTGCCTACAAGCTGGATGTCATGTTGCGTCCGGTTATGGAGGCACAGGAGTTGGTCACGCACCAATCCACTCGCGTGGCTTACTGGGAAGGGGCCAACAGTGTCACCGGAACGATGGGCGGAAAAGTGGTGCGCGGGGTGGGCTACGTGGAAATGACCGGCTATGCCGAGCAATTCAGGCAACGAATTTAGAATTTAGGCAACTAACCGTTTGGAAGCAGCAAACGGATTTGCTGAAAATTTGAGAGCATCCAGCCCATTTCGGTTTTTTGCCGCCTGCTTAAAATCGTTCGACAATTGGGCAGCCCACTCTTCAACAGGATGTGCTTCAACATCTTGTTTCAAACGGTTCATATAGGCCCACTGTTCATCAGGGGGCAAACCAAATGCGGCTTCAATGGCATCAGCGGCATCTTTTGCGGCACGATCATCCTCAGCTATCTCGGCTTGTTTAATTGTCGATGGGGATACACCATCTTTTCTCAAAGATTGAGGATACAGTTGAACAGGATTGTAGTCAATTTTAAAAGGCGAGTCACTGTCCAAAGCGCCATTTTGCTCCCATTGCTGAGTTACTCCCGGATTATTACTGACAATCAGCAAGCAAGGGTTTAACCGCAATGCAGGATCCTGCACCCATGCAACTTCCTTTGCGACAACATTCATACCGTCCATATGAGGGGTTACCAAAGCAAAATCGGCGTCCTGGTATAACCTTAGAACCATTGCATTAGGAACAGCCTGTGTAATCAACGCTACAGGTTGCCATAAAAGTTTCCCATGGCCATCTCTAGGACTATACCGACTGAATTTTTCATTAATTTGCCTTGCTTTCTGTTTGACCTCATTTTGTAGATCCGTGTAACTTTGCAATTCGGATCGATTACCAATCACTGCCACCTGTAAAAATGTTGACTTACCGATATATTGAAACTCGTAGTCAGGATTTTGTCTTTTATTTTGCAAATCCCTATCCAGAAGGTTTTCAATGGTTTTCAAATGCATCAAAATGCCCTTGGAATAATCCATCCGCTCAACAGACACCCCTAAACGGCCAATTTGCCTTGGGGAGTTTGGTAATGACGCCAAAGCTTCAGGCGTATGCTCCCGAGATAAGAAATTCCTAAGAAGATGGTCAACAAATTCGTCCCGAGTAGGGAGCTGCTCTCGCAATTTCTCAATTGTTTTCAGCTTTGTCTGCATGGCTTGTCGGCTCAGCCCAAATGGGTAGCTACCAACATGAATTCTACGGCCTTGATAAATAACATCAGCAGACTCAATGAGAGGTACTCCGTTTTGCTTGACCGGGCTACCCTTTTGGTTAAGTGCTGGCTGCTGGTTAACGACCTTAGCCTGATGTCCGAATATTTCTGTAACCGCTTTCAAGAAATTAGTTGTATATGCAGGGACTTGAAAACCTACTAAATCAGCCCCCAAAAGGCCTTTAACTAACTCTTCAGCGTGAGGAAACAAACCTAAAATACTCATGTCAGGGAATGGGATATGATGATAATATGCGATTTTTTCATCTTTATGTCCCCTAAGCGCCTGTTGGCGAAGCATCTCCGGGGCTAACATAAAATGATAATCATTAAAAAATTCCCAAGAATTTTTGTTATTAAACGCCTCCTCTGCAAAGGCCCGGTTCACTTCAACATAGTTCTGCCAGTAATTCTGCATCGTCCGATTTTCTACCGCAACGCAGCCCTTGGGGTAATTATGGAACAAAGGCCATAGTCTCCCATTGGAAACGCCATGATAAAACCCTTTCAACACATCGTCAGAAAATTCCAGACGATCAACATAGGCCTTAGTCACGTTTTCGGCACGATTCTGATTCAGTTTCTTTTCAACTTCCTTCTGTCCCGGCTCAAGTTTTTGACGTCTAAGAGAAAGCCATACGTCATCAGGATCAGATAACGGAGACAAACCGGTCACCAAGCCGCCATCGCCTGGTTTTGGGAACCAGCTACCGGATTCGTCAGGCTTTAAGTCAAAAGGTGGCGTCATTGCAACAATATTGACACCATCAGGAAAGCCTTTTAAGCCGAAGCGGATTTTAGATGCATGCAACGCAGGCGGAAAGCTTGCAATAGCCGTACTCAGAGATACCATAATAGTGGTAAACCCTTATATTAAATAATGGGAGGTAATGTCAGTTGTAATTAAGGCGAAAAGAAAAAGGGATCAGGGAAAGAGTAAGAGTTGAATCATGATTTCCGAATGAACAAAGTCTAAAATACCTCTGATATGTCAACTTTGCATGTGTTTACAGACATCTTGTTACACTTGTAAACAATCTGGAACTGCCTGCTGGCAAGGGTTTCCATATTGTATAACGCACACAAATTTCTCAAATAAGGCGTTTCAGCCAGCCGGATTCAAAATCCAGAGCTGCCAGTTCAAAACGACAGCAAAACTCACCCAAAGCCAATAAGGCAGTAGCAATATTCCCGCCCATTTGTCCCTGCGGTAAAAAACACCCATCGTCCACAGCAGGCTGCCCCAAAGCAAAACGATGTCCACCAGGGCAATTGCAATTAAATGCCACGTGAAAAACAGCACCGACCAAGCCGCGTTAAAAAATAGTTGTAAACAAAATAAAGCAATCGCTTTTTGTCTAAGGCGATTATCCACCACCCCATGGATTCTCCAGACGGCAGTCGCCATCAAGACATACAACGTTGTCCACACGGGTGCAAAAATCCAATCAGGCGGGTTGAACCAAGGCTTCTCAAGTCCCACATACCAAGTGGCCACGGAGGTTGAGGTGGCCATCCCCTCAATCACCCCAATACCCAGGCAAATGGCAAGCCAGATCAAAAACAGATGAAAAGGCGGATTTTTCCAAATTAAAGTCTGCTGTTCGGCCATAGTAAAGCTCCCTTAATTCAAAATTCCTGTTAACCAGACGCTGCCGTTTTACGAATCGATTTATACGCCGCCAGAGCTTTATCCCGTGTTGAAATATGATCCACAATGGGATTTCGATAAACACTATGAGACGGTAGCTTTGCCTTTTCCAACACCTCTTGTGGAGCATCCCAAGGACGATGGATCCACTTGGCGGGGAGCGCCGCCAATTCTGGCACCCAGCGCCTGATGTAAGCACCGTCAGGGTCAAATTTTTCCCCTTGAAGCACCGGGTTAAACACCCGAAAATAAGGTGCTGCATCCGCCCCGCAGCCCCCAACCCATTGCCAGTTGAAACTGTTTTGCGCCAAGTCCGCATCCACCAGCGTATCCCAGAACCAGGCGGCACCCTCCTGCCAGGAAATCAGGAGATTTTTAACCAGGAACGAACCCACCACCATCCGCACGCGATTATGCATCCAGCCCGTCGCCCAAAGCTGGCGCATCCCGGCATCGACGAGCGGATAACCCGTCTGCCCCTGTTGCCAGGCTTTGAAGTTACCCGGGTTGGACTGCCAGGGAAATTGTCGAAACTCGGCTCTTAAGGATTCTTTCTGGGTTTTGGGGAAATGATAAAGCATATGATGCGTAAACTCGCGCCATAACAGTTCTTTTAAAAAGACGTGGGCCGAAGCGGCGGCGACTTTTTCTCTTGGCATCGCCTCGTGAATCGCCTGCCAAACCTGGGCCGGGGAAATTTCCCCAAAATGCAGATAGGGCGATAAGGCTGATGTGCCCTCAATACTTGGGATATTGCGGGCCGTTTCATAATCGCCGATCGCCTGTTTAATAAATTTTTGCAACCGCTCCTGGGCAGCCCCTTCGCCCACTGAATGGCCTGCCCGCCCGTAATCCCAGTAATTCATCATGGGGCTATGCCAGTCCGGCTCATTTGCTGGCAATAAAGGCAAGCTGTCTATGTCTATTACTGACATCCCTTTTGCATTCATTGCCTCCAGACTTTTCAGGACATCCAAATTTTTCAGGGCTGGAATCGTTGCCGGTTCAGGCAAAGGGCTAATCTGGGGCAGGCGGTCAAACAACATCTTGGAAAACGGCGTATAAACTTGATAAGGCCCGCCTTGCTTATTCAAGTAGGCTTCCGGCTGGTGCAGCAAGCCGCCTTCAAAAAGCTTGAACGGTTTTTGAAGGCTCTTCTGCAGGGCCTCATCCTGTTTTCTGGCGGCAGGCTCATAGCGTCGCTGCGCATAAACCGCCTGCGCCCCAGTTGTCTTAAGCAATTGCTCAAGAATTATCTGGGTATCTCCTGAAAACACATAAAGACGATTTCCCTTGTCCTTAAGAAGCCGTTTTTGAAGCGCTTCTAACAAAGATTTCAGCCAGACCTTACTGGCAGCACCCAGGGGCCAGCCGCCTTCGGCCTCTTCATCCCAGATGTATACGGGAATAACGGCGCAAGCCGTTTGACAGGCCGCCGTTAAGGCCGGATGATCTGAAAGCCGAAAATCCTGTCTGAACCACAGTATAATGGGGGCATCTGCCATAGGTAGGCTCTCTTTTCCTGGCAACTTAGCTTCCTGGTAACTTACTTAGCTTTGGCTTGAAAGCTTGATTAAACGACTGGGGTCTCACACACGCACGCCCCACATGTCCTGTTTTTAACATAACCCTTAACGCGAAGCATTAAACTGATGATTAGTCGCCCCCGACATAGCAAAACTTCTTTGAAAAGCAAAAAATCAACACCCGCTTCAAAAAAAGATGAATCTAAATCTAAAAAAGAAGACAATAAAAAAGCAGCCCGCCCTTCCAGCCCTGGTAAGAACGGTAAAACCAAGGGCCGTAAAACTTCATCTGGAGAAGTTTCCAAAAATTCTTCCCAATATTTTTCCAAGCCCTCCCCGAATAAGCCTGCGCCAAAACATACGGTTGCCTCAAAATCGTTAAGGCTCAACAAGCTGATTGCTGACAGTGGCTTATGCTCCAGGCGAAAGGCGGACGAGCTGATTAGCGACGGCAAGGTCATCGTCAATGGCAAGCGGGTCAACACCTTAGGTGCAAGCGCCAATCCGGCGCATGATGAAATTCTGGTCAACGGCAAGCCGCTTCCTGTTATCAAGCCCTTGTACCTGGCGTTTCACAAACCCAGGGGCTATATCACCACAAGGCATGATGAACTGGATCGAAAAACAATTTACGCGCTTCTGCCTGAAAAATGGCATAGCGTTGATCCGGCAGGCAGGCTGGATAAAGATAGCAGCGGAATTTTGATTCTTTCTAACGACGGGGATTTCATCAATCGCATCACCCACCCGCGCTATCAATGCAACAAGCGCTACCGCATCACCACCGAAAAACCCTTGAACGAAGCGGCTGCCCAGCATTTAATCAACGGCGTTCTACTCCAACCGGAAAACAAGCTTGCCAAGATTGAAAACCTCAAGGCCCTGCCGGTAGAAACCAATGCCCCCAAGGAATGGCCTTATGAGCTAACGCTTCAAACCGGCTATAACCGTCAGATCAGGCGCTCGTTTGAAGCGGTGGGCTTCCCCGTGCTAAAACTGAAACGTGTCGCCTTTGGCAACGTCAAGCTGGGTCAGTTAAAAGCGGGGGATTTACGGCCTTTAAAACCCTTTGAAATCCAACAGCTTCTAAAGCCATCTAGTCACGACGCTTTGAAAAGTGCCAGGCCAGCGGTAAAAACGCCCCGAAAATCAAAATTGGCCAATGAAAAACCACATTCAGTAAAACGCTCAGGCCAAGGGTTGCCAAAACCGAAACGAAAAACCAGGCCCAATTCAGGCTAGTGACCTCATTTGCCTTATGGGTGGTGGGTTCAATCTGCGTTTCCCTTAAGGGTATTGGCCTTGCCGTTGCCAAGCGGCTTCCACAGCTTGGACAGTAGCGGGCTCCTTCAGGCAGAGGAGAGTGAGCGCAGTGAGAACAGGCAGGAAAAACGTTCATCCAAAAACCTTTCAAGGACAATGAAAGACAAAAAGCCCTTATATAAGACTATTTAAAGGCTTTTAAAAGCCAAAACACATTGTCTGGCAAGGCATTCAAACGCCATTTCACAGTTGAACCCGAAGGGCCGGATGCGGTATCATAATAGGGTAACCTAGCGGTAAATGTGTCCCCTGTTTAGGGTCAGTTTATGGCCCTGTTTATAACAAGGTGTATGCTTAGACCGTACATTTAAAACCAGTCAGACGAGTATTGTTTAACGAGGTGTTTCAGGCTCAGGTTTTAAAACTTCAGGATAAGCGCCTGAAGCGACGCTCAGGAGAGAGAACTGTTTCCCTGTATTCAATCGCCTGAAACTGAAAAGCTTAGAATGAAAGCTTAAAAAAAGATTCAGATTACGGTCACTGTCCGTAATCAGACTTATATAAAGTAACTGGACTATATTCAGATAAACCAGAGATTTTTGTAAAAAGAGGCAGATCGATGTTCGAACGTTTTACCGAAAAAGCCATTAAAGTGATTATGCTGGCCCAGGAAGAGGCACGGCGCCTTGGCCACAACTTTGTTGGCACCGAACAGATTCTACTGGGACTGATCGGGGAAGGCACGGGTATCGCTGCAAAAACCCTCAAAGGGATGGGGGTTAACTTAAAAGAAGCACGCGCCGAGGTGGAAAAGATTATCGGCAGAGGCTCAGGCTTTGTCGCCGTTGAAATTCCGTTTACCCCCAGGGCCAAACGGGTGCTTGAACTGTCCTGGGATGAAGCCAGGCAGTTGGGCCATAACTACATTGGCACCGAACATTTATTGCTGGGGCTGATTCGAGAAGGCGAAGGCGTTGCCGCCCGCGTGCTTGAAAACCTTGGCGTGGACACTTCCAAAGTCAGAAGCAACGTGATTCGCATGCTGGGCGAAACCCGTGGAAGCTCGACCACCAGCTCTCCTGGCAGAAGCAAAACGCCAACGCTTGACGAGTTTTCAGTCAACCTCACCCAGTCCGCCCAGGAACTGCGGCTTGACCCAGTGGTGGGCCGTGAAAAAGAAATTGAGCGCGTCATTCAGATCCTGGGACGGAGAACAAAAAACAATCCCGTCCTGATTGGCGAGCCTGGCGTTGGTAAAACCGCCATCGCAGAAGGCTTGGCCACACGTATCGTCAATGGCGATGTGCCCGAGACGTTAAACGAAAAGAAAATTGTCCAGCTCGATATCGGCTTACTGGTGGCGGGTACGAAATACCGGGGCGAGTTTGAAGAGCGCCTTAAAAAAGTGATGGATGAAATCCGCCAGGCGGGTAACATCATTCTGGTTATCGACGAATTACACACGTTGATTGGCGCTGGGGCTGCCGAAGGCGCTATTGACGCGGCCAACATCTTAAAACCCGCTCTTTCCAGAGGCGAGTTGCAATGTATTGGTGCTACCACCATCAGCGAATACAGAAAACACATCGAAAAAGACGCGGCCCTTGAGCGACGCTTCCAGCCCGTGACGGTCGATGAGCCGAGCGTCGATGAAAGTATTGAAATTATGAAGGGTCTTCGCTCCAAGTACGAAGAGCACCATCATCTGGAAATTACCGATGAGGCGCTTGAAGCAGCCGCCAAGCTCTCATCACGATACATCGCCGATCGCTTCCTGCCAGATAAAGCCATCGACTTAATTGACGAGGCAAGCTCGCGGGTTCGCCTGTCGTTTAGCGCCCTGCCGCCTGAAGGCAAGGTGCTTGAAAAAGACCTGAAGCAACTGGTGCGCGAAAAAGAGCAGGCGATTCGCAATCAGGAATTTGAAAAAGCCAGCGACCTTCGCGATCAGGAGGCCGAGTTGCGCGATAAAATCCGTGAAATGGCGGAAGATTGGAAAAAATCGCAGGAAGGTAAGAAGCCCAAAGTCACGGCCGAGCATGTGGCGCAAATCGTGGGTGGCTGGACGGGTATTCCGGTTTCCAAGCTCACCGAAAGCGAATCCGAAAAGCTGCTTAAAATGGAAGATACGCTTCATGAAAGGGTCATTGGCCAACATGATGCCGTTACCGCCATTTCAAAATCGATTCGCAGGGCCAGAACCGGCTTTAAGAATCCGAACCGTCCTATTGGCTCGTTTATTTTCTCAGGCCCCACTGGTGTGGGTAAAACGGAGTTGGCAAAATCGCTTGCCGATTACTTCTTTGGCTCGGAAGACAACATGATCCGCGTCGATATGTCCGAGTATATGGAGCGCCATACCGTCAGCAAACTGATCGGCTCTCCCCCAGGATATGTCGGTTTCAACGAAGGCGGCCAGTTAACCGAGTCGGTTCGCAGAAAGCCATACTCTGTTGTTCTTTTTGATGAAATTGAAAAAGCGCACCCGGATGTCTTCAACATTCTGCTTCAAATTCTCGATGATGGCCGCTTGACTGACTCTAAGGGTCGTAACATTGACTTTAAGAACACGATTGTCATTATGACCAGCAACGTCGGTGCCAGAAGCATTGAAAACCCGTCGCCATTCGGTTTCGCCGTTGATGAAAACGAGGAAGAAGCGCGCTATCAGAAAATGAAGGACACCGTGATGGACGAAATGAAAAAGACCTTCCGTCCCGAGTTCCTTAACCGTCTTGATGACACGATTATCTTCCACCAGCTCACACAGGTGGAAATTCGTGAAATTGTTGAGGTTATGTTGAAAGACCTCATTGATCGAATGGAAGCGCAGCAAATGACGCTTATCGTTCCTGAAGATGTCAAAGATCACCTGGCCAAAGACGGTTATAGCCCCTCATACGGTGCTCGTCCACTTCGTCGCGTGATTCAGCGGCAACTGGAAGATGAGCTGTCCGAAGAGTTCCTGATGGGCAAATTCAAGGAAGGCGATACCGTCATTGCCAGACTTGAAGACAAGAAAGTCGTTTTTGAAAAGAGCACTGAAAAGTCCCCTAAAAAAGACAAAAGCGACAAGGACGAAAAAAGCGGCAAAAGTAAATCATCAAGCGCAAGTCCGTCGCCTGCGGCTTCGTCGTCTTCTGAAATCACGGCCTAACCATCCCATTTGCCAATGAAGTGACGTTAAAAAGATGACCATCAGCCACGCTATGGACTACTCTTCCCCGTCCCCGCAGTTTCAGCCGAATGTGTCGCAATCCAAGGATTGGACGGTATTCGACTTGATCCTGCCTCCCCAGGCGTTCCCACTGCTGGCCCTTCTTTTTGTCATTCTGCCGATGATTCTTTTAACCGGTGAAAGCCTATTCATCCCCCTGATCGAATGGCTCAAGGGACGGATGATGCTGGGGAACGAGTCCAGTTTCGATATGCTGCCGCTTCATTTCTACCTGAAGCTTGGCGCATTTCTGCTGCTTTCGTTTTTGGGCGCATTTCAACTCTTATTACGCATCAACGCCATTTACTATTCCGTCTGGTCAAAGCAGTTTGAATGTCCTCATCCATTGCATACGGAGTATCAGCCCAGCCGACATACGTCGATTAACACGCTGATGATATGGAAGTTGTATCGGGTTGCGATGATTATTTTGCCACCGCTTGGCATGATCGTGCTTTCAGCCATTGTCGGTGCCGTAGAGCTTTATCTTTTCAATATTCTTGGAGAACTGCCCTTTTTAAGCATTTCCATCCAAGTAACAATTAGCATTTTCATTATGCTGATGCTTGGCATGTTATGTCTTTTTACGGTACTCAGCAGCCTGTGGCATATTCTCACCACCTTGTTTGGCGATGTGATTGCCGTAACCGAGCCCAAGCTGACCCCAAAAAAGATTTTTGACCGCTCCAATCGCATCGCCTACAGCTCGCCACAAGTTTATGCCTTTTATGCCACTTATTGCGTATTTATTCTGATCGCCCTTGGTCTGTTTGGCGCGTTAATCTACTTTGTGGACATTTACGACTTCCTGCGTCTTAAAACCAATCTCCCCCTGATTCTTTCCTGTGAGTTCGGGCTTTTCGTGGGCTATATCCTGCTGAATTATTATCGCTTCCATACCTATCACCATGCATTGGGCGCTTATTACCAGAAGCTGCCAAAGCAGATGAAGGAATTTTTTCACGCCTCGGCAAGCCAGCGCAGCCAGTCTTAAACTTGCCTAATTGATGGGCTTGCAAAATTGCCAAAGGGGATTATCGTTTGTTAAAGCGCCACTGCACCTGATGCCGTTAGGCCTTTTTTCGCGTGGGTTGTTTCTCCAAGCCTTGAGAGGGCACTCGTTCAAACGGTGGATTCGTGTCTTTTGGCGCGACTGACAGCCGAAACCTATCCCAAGCGAGTAAGATCTTTAACGTGAAGGGTCATCGAATGGTCACCCGGATTTACACCCCACCAGTCATGTCCTACTATCGGGCACAGCAACTACAGGCCAACGATAGTGATAGCCAGGCGTCTGAAAAGGCTAACCCTGAGCAAGCCACCGCTGATGAACAGGAAAGCGGGCAAGCGCTTGTCGCCCATGGGCGACTGGCAGGACATATCACGCAGAAGCAGGCTCCCAGCAGCGCAGACAGTACACAAAAAGAAAATACGCAAAACGATGACATTTCAGGCCGCACAAAGCTTTCCAGTATTGAAGCCACGGGCAGGATCTCGGTCAACACAATTTTAGATGACTTTCAAAGCACCTTAAACGCTCTGGGAGCCGATCAGAACACACAGGCGGAGGTCAGCGCTTATCTTGGCATCGTAAAGCTTCAGGCGGAAAAAGACAGGCCCGACACAAGCTATATCAAGCATAGCCTGAAAACAGCAGCAGGCGTGATGGATGGGTTTATTACCGATACCTTAAAACAGCCCTCAAAAGTGGTTAGGGACTGGGTGGACGCCCTGCTATTACAACCCATTGAATTTAAATGGGACAAGTCGTCGGCAAAATCCACACCAGAAGAGCAGGCAGCTTTTTTAACGCAAACGGAAAGCAAGGCCGCTGACGCGCCTAACGACACGAACCACGAACTTCGCCTAGCGCTAAAACAAGCATTAAAAGACAGCAAAGCGGCTTATCAGGCAGGCAATACCGAAAACGCCAGACAGATTCTCGAAGCTGCAAGCAGACACTTGCAAACAAACGACCGTCAGGTTCCAGGCAATCTCTCAGGCAGGGTGTCCTTGCAACTGGCCAGACTTTACAATGAAGATCACCAGTTCACAAAAGCCATCCCGCATTTTCAAGCGGCCATTGGGCAATTTCAAGCCATCTCGCTGAAGAGCAAGCTTGCCCAGAGCCATTTGGGACTGGCCGAGGCCTTAGAACCCCTAGGGCAGATGGAAGAAGCCATTAAGCATTATCAAAACACCATGGCCATTGCCGAAGGGAACAACAATGAAGCCTCCCTGCAAAGCGCCGCTCAAAACGGACTAGGCGGCATTTATCTTCAAAGCGGACAATACAACTTGGCCGTGGAACAGTTTTTAGGCGCCTATCAATCCGCTCAACGCTCAGCGGGTGGTGAAAACGACCTACCCGATATCTTAAGCAACCTGGCAAGCACCTATCAACGCCAGGGCAATATGAGCAAAGCAGAGCAGGCCTATCGTCTGGCGCTAAAGTACGCCAAAAAAGGTGGGCATCTCGATAGCTACCGCGCCACGCTCGGGCAGTTGGCAAACCTGTATGACAGCAGCCATCAGCCGCTTCAATATGAAAAAGCAATGGCGCGCTTATCCAGTCTCACACCTTTAAGCCTTAGCCAGTAAACTGAGGAAATGGCTCCATTGCCCCATTCAGGCAAAGCACTCAAGCTTTTAAAATAAACAAATCAAAAGCTTGAAAGGAAGAAACCTGATGAGCCAGCAAGCGTTTTCTAAAACCCAACGCCTGATGGGTGAGGTGGCCATTGTCACCGGGGCGGACTCAGGCATTGGACAAGCCATTGCCGCTGCCTTTGCAAGAGAAGGCGCCCAGGTGGCCGTAACCTATTATCGCGATGAAGAAGGCATTGAAGATACCCGGCAACTGATTGAAACTGCCGGACAAAAAGCGGTGGTTTATCAGCTTGATCAAAAAGACCCAAAGAACGTGGCGGACTTGTTCGATTATGTGAGCCGCACGCTTGGATTACCGAGCATTTTAGTGAACAATGCCGCAATTAATATGAGCGGCAAGGTGTTTGACGAGCTTTCGCTCGAGGAATGGGATCTCCGCATCCAGACCAATTTATATGGCCCTTTTTATTGCTGCAAGGCTTTTATCGAAGGTCTGAAACAAACCGGCTACAAGCACCACGGCAGTATTATCAACATCACCAGCGTCCACCAGGAAATCCCCCACCTGGGCGGCAGTGACTACGATGCCACCAAAGGCGGCTTACGCAACCTGAGCATGACCCTGGCGCTTGAATACGCCGATAAAAACATCAACGTCAATAATATCGCCCCTGGCATGGTTTTAACGCCGATGAATCAGGCAGCGTTGGATGATGAAAGCATTATGGCAAAACAAATCAGCCCCATCCCGATGAAACGGGCTGGTGAGCCCTGGGAAATCGCACAAGCAGCGGTTTTTCTCGCATCCAAGGACGCGCGATACATTCAAGGCAGCACCCTCCTCATTGACGGCGGCTTAAGCCTATATCATGGCCAGGAGGCCCTGGCACAGGCAGAAAAGCCCAAAACGCCTCAGCGTTCCCAGCGCTTAGACAAGCTTTCAGATGAGCTTTCCGCGCCCCTTAAGACAGTATCCATGAGCTCCTGAGCGCTATAGGGATCCTGAACCACGCGAATGGGAAGAGCGGCGGCCTTGGCCACTTGCGATACGGTCATCCCGTCCAGAAAGTCCTGGGTGCCATGGCGCAGCATAATGGCGGGCATCACCACGGCCTGGTATTGGCGTATGTCATATTTTTCAAGGGTCTTGATGATATCCTGGCCCGTAATCAAGCCTGCCACATCAACAGCCTTACCCCAAAAATAGTTTTCAACCGCCACCATATCGATAAAGAGGTTTTCAACCGTGTTAAGCCGATTGATAATAGGCTGAAGCACCATCATGCCAAGCTTTCCCGTTAACAGCAGCAGCTTTTGGGGGGTTACAAGCTTCTCTGGCAACTGCTTTTCAAGTCCAAAAAACTCGCTTAAAAGCAGGCGGGCCGTTCCCACCCCGTCATCCAACTGCGGAAAATCCTGGTAGGTTTCATAGGCGGGAAAAGGGAGCCCCGCCTTAAGATAGAATTCATCAGAGAGATGAGCCAAAGGTTCTTGGCCAATTTGTGCTCTATTGCCATTAAAGCGCTCCACCAACTCAATGACGGATTGGGCGCATTCGGCATCGACCGGCAGTAAATCAGGCAAATCTCCCCGGTATTGCGTCAGGCCCACCGGCACCACGGCAATGGACAGTAATTCCGGGCTGAGCGTGGATAAGTCTTTCAGGGTTTGTGCAAGCACTGGCCCATCATTAATGCCCGGGCACAGGACGATTTGGGCATGGAAAGGGATTTCAAGGCTTTTTAGCCAATTCAATTTCTCGAGAATATCCCCGGCTTTAGGGTTTAAGAGCAGTCGCTGCCTGACTTCAGGAGTAGTCGCATGAACAGAAACATATAAGGGGCCTGGTCTTAACCTTGCCATTCTTTCCTTGTCATGGGGCGTCAGATTGGTCAAGGTAATATAGGTGTTATGAAAATACGAAAGGCGATAATCATCGTCTTTAATATAGAGGCTGGGCCTTAGCCCTTCGGGTTGCTGATCGATAAAGCAGAAGGGACAGGCGTTATTGCAGGTTTTAATCGGCATAAAGATGGGGGATTCAAAGACAAGGCCCAAATCCTCATCCGGCTCTTTTTCAATTTCATAAATTTCGCCTATTTCAGTTGTTTCTTCGATCTTAGCGGAGGAGCCCTTGTGAACGACTGTTAATTCAAGATACACTGAGTCAGCAAGCTCGAATTGAAAATCCAGCATATCCTCAAGGTCGCTTCGTCCATTGACCGCAACGACGAGATCACCAGGCTCAAGTCCCAGCGCTTCAGCAATACTGCCTGGCACCACCGCATGAACGACAGCCCGCATTGGGCGCGTGGCCCTGGCTTCTTCTGTCACATTGCTCTTGCTAATCATGCTATGCCTAATGCTTGTTACTGTAGACGTCCAATAGACCGGCCGGGCCTGTTCGCTCGTCTGATGAGTTCTGGAACTCCTACAGACAGGGGACTTTGTTTCAGATTGGCTGCCCGGGCTCCGAAAAACCAATGAAGGACGCTAAAGCCATAAAGACGCTTCCAATGTCCACGACAACCATAATGGGATGAAGACAAAGCCAAGGCAAGTATTGCGCTTACTTATCCCCTTCTGAAGCCCGTTTTCTCTGTTTTTATTCAAAATGCCTTAAAGGTTTTTTTAATCTTATGAATCAACCTCTTCCCGTCTCCAAGTTGTTTATTAGAAGCGAAGTTCTTGCTGTCATCGAGTTTTTAAGTACGTTTGAAAGCCCTACCAAGCAGGACAAGCTCAAGCAGCTTAAACGCCTGAGCCAGTTGGAAGATCGCCAAACAGTGCTGCAAGTGCTTGTAAAAGAACTTCCACGCGCCAGCGGGCAGAGTGTTCTGCAAAGCATCGGCGAATTGCTGATGGAGCTTGGCGATATTGAGAATCTCAAAGACCCGCTTTGGAAAATGATTGAAGCCAACGACGTTGAGGATGACATTAAGGACACGGCCCATCTCGTACTTCGGCAATTGGGCGATCAAAGCGATCCGAGCCTGTATCTTGATTACCTTGAAGATCCTGAAGGGTTGATTAACCGCGAAACCGAGCGCATGTTGGATGTGGCAAGCAAAAACCCGGAAGCTCTGATTGATTTTATCGACTTTATTTTTTCCCTCCCCGTTGATGAGCAATGCAACCTGATTCGCTCCCTCCAGCAGGATCATCCAGCCGAAAGCCTGGTCAATATTTATTTACCCACCTTAGACGCGCAGCCGCCCTTTGAATTGGCCGAGCTAATTTTATCCAGCCTCGGACAAACAAAATCCCCTCGCGCAGCGCTTTACCTTCATGACTTGAAAGCCCGAAACAGCGTTTACGTTAACGGGCATCAAAAGCTTCAAAAAGCTGCCCAGAAATCATTGAACGAGCTGAAACTGTCAGGCATTTACAAAGCAAATGAGCTTGAAGCCAATCGAAGCCAGATGGCCAATGCGGGGCATCCTCTCACCACTGAAAGTACTCTGCATGAGTGTTACGCCACACTGCCTGACGGTATCGGAAACCAAGGCCTGATTATCAGCCGTCAGCAGAAAAATGGTGACATTACCATGATGTGCGTTGCCGTCAATGACATCCACGGCATTATGGACTGCTTTGGATTTTACCAGTTAACCGAAACCGATTTTCATAAACTGGTGCGCAAATTCCATGAGGATTGCAGCAAAATTCCTGTCCCTGCCGCCTATTGCCGACAGCGGCTTTCGGAAAACGAGATTCTGAATGACAAACAGCAATTCCGTATTCCTTATGAGTATCGCTGCTGGGAAGTGATGTTGGGAGACGTTGAAGCCGACGCCGAATTAAACCCGGAAGCGCTGTGCATTCAATGGGCTAATCTTGAATGGCACAGCGAGAGCGCCAATTTGTACCACCACCCCGATTTTGCCACATGGTTTCTTGAGGAAGGCGATCATCCAGTCGTCACCGAAATATTGCAACAGGTGGTTGGCGCAATGAGCCAGGACGCCCTAAACCACGACTTAAGCAAAGATGATTTCCAGCTTCAAATGGAAGTTTTATCCGAATTACTGATGCGGGGACTTTTATCCGGAGAATGGCGGTTAATCCTGAAAAATCGCCTGGCCCAGGCCGCTTATCTCTTAAAGCAACAAGACGCCCATACGTTTGCAAGTCTGGCGGCTACCGAAGTCATCCAGCTTGATTCCCTGGATTTAAACAGCACCATCGCCTTAAAATCAGGCTTTATGCTTTACTATGGCAGGCGTTGCGTGGAAGAGGCCCTGCTTCGCTTTAAGCATGACACGCAGTGCCCGGCGCACCTCTTGCCTTATATCGATCATGTACTGTCCGCCTGGCAGGTCTAAATCTGAGCAAATCGCCATGTTTTGGCTAAAATCAGGACATGAGCGAATCTTTTAATCATGCTGACCGTATTCTGGCTGGCCGTATTCTGGGAGTGGATATCGGAACCAAGCGCGTGGGCATTGCCATTAGCGACCCGCTGGGCAACTTTGCAGTGGGGCTTGAAACCCTGGAAGATTATTCCCGAGCGCAACTGCTTGAAAAAATGGCGGCCCTTTGTGTTCAACATGACTGCCACCGCATCGTCTTTGGCCTGCCCAAGCATATGGACGGACGCGAGGGGCCTGAGGCCGAACGCGTTCGCAAGCTGGCGGACAGTCTTCTCCTGTTAAAACCTGACTTGGAAATTATTTTTCTTGATGAACGCCTGACCTCGGTTATGGCGCATCAAACCTTGCGCGCCCAGGGGATTAAGGCCTCACGAAACAAGGGGCTGGTGGATCAGGCCGCCGCCAAGAGAATTCTGCAAGACTACTTGGACAAACAGCATTTTAAATAATCTGGCTTATTGATGGCAGCAAATCAAATCTAGGGTGCGGTTCGATGCAGGTCAGCTTGCGCGTCCTGTGTGGCGCTTTTTTCATCAAGAGCAACATCAAGCGGATTAAGGGCCGGGCTGATAATCGAAACCCCGTCTGGCACCAATTTGGCATGAACGGAAGAAACCGAAACGATATCCCCATCAATCTGCACTTTTTCCTGTGGAAAGACTTTCAGCGTCACTTCAGAGGCCTGGTAATGCTTCAATGCATTCGTCTCATTATCATAATCCCCCAGGAACAAACCCTGAAGAACCCCAAATCCATCCGCAGTGCTATGGGTTTCAATCACACAAACATCCAGCACTTTTTCATTTTTTTCTGTCTGCAAGTCCATTGGGAAAAATGCCTTGAGAAAATGATTGCGATGCACCATCAACACGCCTTCAGCATGATGCTCCGCGCGCTGCACCTGGCCCTGGTGCCGAAGCACCAGCTTAAACCTGGCCTTGCCTTTTAAGAGCGCCACTTTGATGCCTGAAAAAAGATACGCCAGAGGGCCTGTCATTTTTTTAAGATCCGAGGTGGTTTCATGCATAATTTCAGCATCCAGGCCAATGCCCACCACCAAAAGCGCCACGTACTTCTCGTTCACCAGCGTGATGCTTTGAGATTGCGCCTCTCCATAAAACATCATCGAGACGGCCTCCTCAACGACCTGGGGAATGCCAAGACCCTTGGCCATTAAATTACCGGTGCCGGTTGGCAAAATGGCAATGGGAATGGACGGATCTTCATGGAAAATCCGCTCAATCACCGCACGAACCGTACCATCACCCCCGGCAGCGGCCACGCAATCGTATTTTCCTGAGCGAAGACGGTGACGATACTTCTTAAGCGCCTTGGGTGGATTATCGCTTAGAAGATAGTCCACCTGAACATTTAAGGCCTTGGCCTGTTCATCGATATTTTCCCGAAGCCCTTTTTCATCAGTCTGGCTGGATTTTGGATTCATCACCACCAGGATGCGCTGGCGTTGTCGGTAATGGGAATCGGAAACCAAATAGAGTTTGGGGCGATGATTTAGAATCAAACGGCGAAAGAGATCAAAGACACAGACGGCGATTTCACGAATCAAAAAGAGGGGCCCCGTATAATAAAGCGCCCGGGGAAAGCACTTGGCGCGAATGGTTTTAAGTCCTGCCAGTTTTCCACCCAATTGATCCGTTAGAATACCATCCCCAATCATCACGGCCTCGTTTGGCAAAACGCCCAAGATGGTTAGCATGCGTTTGAAACTAACCGGCATCGGCTTTAGGGCATCCCCAATAATGGGAATATCCAGATCCGCTTTTTGCAAGTGCCTGAGAACGCGATGGCAATAGGAACGATGGGTATTATTCGACACAATGCCGACTTTTAAGCCATTATCCAATAGCGTTTTCAGCCATGGAATCAACTGCTCGGCAAACTCCCCCTGATGTTCGGCAATCAGGGTGTCGTCCAAATCCATCAACACGGCTTTAAAGCCGTGAGATTTGAAATAGTCAACGCTTAATTCGGTTAAATCAACGGTGGTATCAAGGGGATTCAGCATATGAGCGCCTGTTGGGGCTTATAATTTATGGCCTACAAAGGTTTTAGCATAGCATAGGCAACCTGATAAGAAATTAGCCGCTGGCATGGACTCCAAGCAGGCCGTTATGGCTGCCAGATACGAAGATAGTCAATATCCATACTGGCCGGAAAATGTGTGGCGCTATCGGGACTCCCCGGCCAATGCCCGCCAACAGCAAGATTTAGTAAAACATACATCGGCTCTTGCGGAATTCCCTCTGTACTTTGAGCCACTGGGCGGCCATCCACGTACCAGACGATTCGATTCGGCTGCCAGAGAAGACCATAGGTATGGTACTCATCCAAAATCTCGGGCACCTCAACCTCGTGGATATCATGTTGGACTTGCCCGCTGGCATCCTGGAAGTGCAGGGAGAAAAACGCCTTGTTAGGCTTATCCCCGTGATGTTCCACCACATCGATTTCTGGAGGCCACTTGCCGATGGGGTTAGAGGGAAGCAACCAGAATCCACCCCACAAGCCTTTTCCTGAAGGCATTTTGGCCCGCGCTTCAAGATAACCATACTGTAGCGAAAAATGCTTGGAGGTCTGTAGCATCGCGCTGCTATATAAAAACCGCTGGCCGCTATAGTGCAGAATCGGCGTGACAGGCTTTCTGGCCCAAAGCTTTAAGGTGCCCGTATCCACTTCCAGGGCATCTTCTTGGTAAATATTCAGATTACCGTTATCGGGATTATTGGGGGCATCCCATGGCATGCCAGACGTAAAAAGCTTCTTATTCAGAGCCTTAGCGTCAAACGTTTCATCGAGTACCAGGCGCAAGCCGGCTTTTGGATTTTGCGGGAGCGATTCAAGAGAAACTGAATCGGTATAGCCCTTACAGGACATAAAAACTAGCACCAGACAGGCAAGCGCTATCGGCAGTCGTTTCAACATCAAAAGCACCTTCCAGAAGGGTCACTACCGTCGTTGGAGTAATTGATTAAGAAGAACAAACGCTCGCGTTGTGTCTTGATTAACTGGAGCCGATGACGGGACTCGAACCTGCGACCTGCTGTTTACGAAACAGCTGCTCTACCAACTGAGCTACATCGGCACCTATACCCTACACGCTTTTATACCGTAAACGGCAAGCAAGAAGCAACCGTTCCTAGGGCGTTTTTCGATTAGGGCACGTCCAGCCAGACGATACAGCAGCCACCGGCAGAGGGCGCTGGCAATGTGCCGGGTGGCGAAACGGGCAGCGCACCTGCCAGAACCTCCCCCCAGGGCCCTGAAGCATATTGATTGTCCCGCACGCCATATGGGGCTCCACGTAGGGCAGATATTCTTCGGCCACCAACAGCCATACCCGCTTATGTGCCGCCTGAAACCGTTTGAAGGCCTCTATCACGGCAGGGGCCGTCAAGTAATCCTCGCCACTGACCAGGAAAGCGTCTTGATCAATGCCCTGCACCATATGATGAATATTCTCCCGCCGCGGATTCGCACGCCGCTCCTCGTCCGTCAGGCCAAAACGCGAAGGTTCAAAATAGCGATAAAACCCCAAATGAAGATAACCAGGGGCCAGAACGATACCATCCCCCGGCTGAAACTTGGATCGAATATCCGCCGCCATAACCGCATAGTCGGTTCCCAAAAATGTGGTGGGGGCAAGCTGACGCCATGACACCCATTGCAGAAGAAGCACGACACATACAGGAAGCCACCATAAGCGCCAACCGTCACTTTTTAAACTATTCACCCACCAGGCAACCGGCAGCATCAGGCCTATCATGCCAAACATCAGCGCCCGGTATTGAAAAAGCGCCTTGCCGCTTAAAACAGCCAGCAGAAAAGCCACCATAAGCGGTGCCACGCCAATAACAAAGGCTATGCATAGTAAGCGCCTGTCTTTTCGATAAAGACGGTAAAAAGAGGGCACAAGAAGCCCCAAAGCGCTTAAGCCATACACCACCAGGATTGGCAGCGGTGGCAAAGACAGCCTATCGCGCCCCCACAGCAGGAGATTAACGGGCATAAACAGAAGCGTTTGCCATTGCACCAATCCATGAATATCTGCCATTTCCTTCATGTGGCCCGCATGCCAGGGCTGGAGAAACAGCCAGACTTGCGGCAGAAAGCTAATCCCTAAAAGAAGTAGCAGCCCACACATCACCAAGCGCGCGGGTTTTTCAAGGCTTTTCCAGACAAGTGCACCATAAAGCGCCTGACCCAAAAGAAATACGGGGCCAACCGGCTCGGTAACAACGGCAATTTCTGACACCAGAGCGTATAACCAGAAGCTGGGCATTCTAAAGCATTTCGTCCAGGCGCATCCAGGTTCATTAAGCCCATCAAGCAGACGGAAAAACAAGGCGTAAGACCAGAAGACCTCGGCACAATAAAAGACATGCTTAGTAGACAGCCTGGCAAATCTTGCCAATAACGGAGAGCCCATCACCATCAAGCCTGTTAAAAAAGCCAAGCTACGAGAGCGGGTAAGCACGTGGGCTATGGCATAAGCCCCGGCAATGGCGAGAATCCCCGCTAAAGCGCTGAGAAAACGAATCGATTCGTTTGAGGTACCGAAAACCAAGCCCCAGAGATGCTGAATAAGACTGCCACCGGCCAGATTGATATCGCGAATCGCACTGACATAAAACATTTCAGGAATGGCCAGCTTGGCCATCGCAAGCGTATTGGCTTCATCCCAATTCAGGCTATGATCAAACAAGCCTTGCGTGTAGCAAAAAGCCGACAGCATCATTAAAACGCCAAGCGGCAGCCAGTCAATTCGCCAAAGCGAGCTTTTTAGAAGCTTGTCCCAAAGCCATCCCAAACGCGTCTTCTTTGTCACATAATATCCCGGTCACAGACGTTGCTAATACCTGCCGATTGCTCGCGTGCCCTCACGCCCCAGAGAATATGATCATATCATCGACACCCCCACCATACGATAGCCCAAGCGGCCTTTGCCCTCTTTCAAAAAGGCAGCGGGCAGCTCTTGAAGCGCTTAGAGCAAAACAGTTTTTCAAGCTGATTGCGGGCGGTAGCCTGACGGACTTGGACAAGCTCAAAAGGCTCACCCGTTCCTATACGCTGGCGGGTGTTGATTGTATCGATATGGCAGCGCTTCCAGAAGTGGTAGAGGCCGTAAGCGAGGTTTTAAAAAACGTTTCAGGGCCAAAGCCCCTATTAATGGTTAGTGTTCCGCTTGATCCCGATCCTCATTTTCGCAAAATCGAGCTGGAAGCCTCTGGCTGCATTGCCTGCGGGCTCTGTGTACCCATTTGCCCAAGTGATACGTTTACGCTAGAGCCTTTTGAAATGGAGGTTGTGGCGGTTAACGAACCGCTTTGCTATGGCTGTGGTCGTTGTGTCCCCATTTGTCCAACTGATGCACTGACCCTGCAACCGTTTCAAATCCGAGAAACTCTGGTGCGCGTCCTTTCCCATCCTGAAGTGGAAGCCGTTGAGCTGCACACCCAATTTGCAGACCCTTATATGCTCTCGGGTTTTCTCAAAGACTACGGCGATTTGCTCCAGAACAAGCTTATCGCTTATTGCTTTAGGCCCAATGAAACCAAAGAAGCGTTTTGGCTTGAAAGCCTGGAAATGTTACACGCGTTTGCGCCGGGTCGTCTTTTACTCCAAATTGACGGGGCACCCATGTCTGGCAGTGACGCCATCGACGCTTGCCTGCCTGCCCTGAGCAATGCCCGAAGCGCCAAAGAATGCCTTCTTGCATATAAAGAGGGCATTTTTCACGCAATCCCCATCACCATTTCAGGGGGCATTAACCAGCATACCGCTGTATTTTTAAAAGAACCCATCCATGCTTTCATTGCAGGGGCAGGGATGGGAACAGTCGCCCGAAAGGCCGTCTGGCAAATAAGCGATGAGGTAAAAGCCATTGAACAAGCCAAGGCAATCGTCGCTGCGTTTCGCTAATGCCATATTTTTTGAAAAAATCAAGACTTTTCGAGACAGGTCCAATATACTATACTATGAATAGTGATATTGTTAACTCATGATTGCCATATTTGGGGAAGCCAGATTACCGAAGGATGTTTGAGGGGCATCCGAGAACAGCGGCCTATAAGGAAGCTATAGAAGAAACTATAAAGAAAGTCTCAAAAAGGGAAAGACAACACGTTATCGTCTACAATGGAAGAGGGTAAAGCGTGTGAGCAAAGCGTCCCGTTTCGGATTGCACCCTGAAAAAAGCAAAGCGCAGCCCGCCAGCACGGTTAAATCGGCATCGTCGCTAACACCAAGGCATCTGATTCAAGGTCAAGGCCAAAGCGATTTAGGGCCAAACGATTCAAGTGGAAAGCTCTTAAGCCCGATATCTGCTACAAGCTTGAAGGCCGCCTCGGCAAATGCATTAGCAGAACAACGCCAAACGCCTGCCTTTTCCAATTCCCAAGTATCGATTGGCTTTCAGGAAAACCAGACCATCGAAACCGATTTGAAGCTTTTACTCGATATTCTGCCCGGGCGCATTCAGCACGCCTTGTCGCAGTTTGACCTGAATGATCTGATTGAAATTGTGATGGACTTGGGGCGTCCTGCCGAAGCCCGCTTTGGGGGCAATACCCAACATGAGCATATGATTGAGGAGTTGGGCAGCGATCAGGTGACTTCCGATGAAATTCACCACGTGGTCAGTCGTATCGGCTATTTTTCAAGCGAAAACCGGGGTGGGATTCCCAGAACCCTTCATCGTATCAGTGCCATCAGAAACCGTCAGAACGAAATCATTGGCCTGACCTGCCGCGTGGGCAAAGTCGTCACCGGTACTATCGATTGCATCAAGGATTTGGTGCAATCGGGCAAAAGCATTTTGATTCTGGGCCGCCCTGGCATCGGCAAAACCACCAAGCTGCGTGAAGTCGCCAAGATGATGGCCGATGAGCTGAGAAAACGGGTGGTGATTGTCGATACGTCAAACGAAATCGCAGGCGACGGAGATATCCCGCATCCTGCTGTTGGCCGCGCCCGCCGGATGCAGGTGATGGATCCCGATCACCAGAAGGAAATCATGATCGAGGCGGTGCAGAACCATACGCCTGAAGTGATCGTGGTGGATGAAATCGGCTCAGAAGAAGAAGCGATGGCCTCAAGAACCATTGCTGAACGTGGCGTACTTCTGGTTGCGACCGCTCACGGCAGTACGCTTGAAAGTCTGATTAAAAACCCCGTGCTCTCCGATTTAATCGGGGGCATTGAAACGGTGACCTTAGGCGATGATGAAGCCAAGCGCCGGGCGTCTCAGAAAACCGTTCTGGAGCGCGCCAAGAAGCCCACGTTTGATATCTGCGTGGAGCTTCGCGATAGAAATACCCTTGCCATTTATCCCGATGTGGCCGAGGCGGTGGATCACACGCTTCGGGGCTGGACGATTTTTCCTGAAATCAGAAAGGTCGACCTGGCAAGCGGCACGACCAAAGTGCTTAAAAGCGACGTGTCGGTGCTTCAGACCAATTTGCTTGAGACAAGCCCTGATACGGCAACGCCCCATACGCGCGACGAGTTGGCGCTTCATCCCGAGCAACACGAGTTTCGCGTCTATTTATTTTCAATCAGCAAATCCTATGTGGATCGGATTCTGGAACGCCTGAACCTTAACCATATCCGGGTCAGCAAGAGCATTTATGACGCCAATGCCGTTATTGCCCTAAAAGGCAGCGCAAGGCCAGGCTCTAAAATCCTTGATTTGGCCAAAGACTATGAAGTGCCGGTCTATTTTGCCAAGACCAACACGATGCCCCAGATTCAGCGAGCTTTAAGAGAAGCGCTGGATGCCGTCAACGAGCCTTCGGCAGAAGCCTTTCACCATCCGGGCGGGGTGTCCGATTATGAGGATGAAACCGAACTTGCCCTGCAAGAGGCCCAGGAGGCCATTGAGGGGGTTTTACAAAGTCATCAGAGCCTTGAGCTTGCCCCCAGGCGCTCCTATATCCGAAGGCTTCAGCACGAGTTGGTTGAACAACACCAATTGAGCAGCGAAAGTGTTGGGGATGAACCCAATCGAAGGCTTCGCGTGCTGCCCCCTAAAAAATAAAGCGCTTATTTGCCCGGGCCTTTGCATTACAATAGCCCTGTCATAGTGAAAGACAGGCACTTGGGTTATGGAAACAACGGGAAAGCATCCGGCGGGTTTGTTCATCACCTTTGAAGGCATTGATGGCAGCGGTAAATCGACGCAATTGGCGCTTTTGGCTGAAAAGCTGAGGCAGGCAGACAAAACGGTGATTGAAACCCGAAATCCCGGCGGTATTCCCTTTGGTCAGCAATTACGGGAAATTTTGCTGCACTCCAAAGGCCATGTCTGCCCGACCAGTGAGCTGTTGTTGTTTATGGCCGACAGGGCCCAGCATATGCAGGAATTGGTTCTCCCAGCATTGGCCGAAGGGAAAATCGTTTTGTGCGATCGCCATATTGACTCTTCTATTGCCTATCAAGGCTATGGTCGTGGGCTTGAGATTGATGAGATCAGTCATTTGAACGCACTGGCCATATCAGGCCAAAAGCCCCACCTAACTTTTCTTTTTGATGGTGATCCTGCCCTACTGGCCCAGCGTGTCAATAATCGAGGGGAAGCGGATAGGCTAGAAGGCGAGAGCTTGGGGTTTTACCAACGTGTAAGAGCCGGTTATCTTTCGATTGCCAAAGCGGAACCCCAGCGCTTTATCGTTCTGGATGCTTTAGAGACCAAAGAAAGCCTATTAGAAACGCTGTATGCAGCCCTGGAAAAACAATTTGAGCTGGTGTAGCTTTTAATGTTTTCCAATAAGAAATGTAAAAGTTAAAGCGCATGAGGTTTAAACCCTTTCTGCCTTTTGCCGATACCCTAGGCAATGAGGTAATTGAGGATAAAGCCAATGCCAAACAATCGTTTTACGGGAAACTTTGGTCATAGAAGCTTTCAAGGACAAAGCCTCAGCGAATACGGCATTGCCGTTTCATTAATCGCCGTTGTCTCTGTAGGCGGCATTATCGTTTTGCAAGAAGATCTCAGAGATGCCTTCAGCAGTCTTCTTCCGGCACCAAAAAGCTCATTCACGCCTTTGACGGCCAACATCCCAGCGGGACAAACCGTTGCACTAACCTCTCCTAACAGCACAGGCAATGCCGGAAGTACGTCAACGGATGCAGGACTTGCCCCTGTCAATATAGACTCGCCTGAATATCTTGATTTAGGGCAATACCCAGCCAATCTTGACCAGGAAATTGATGTCTCAGGGGCCAACGGCACTACCAGCAAATTATTAGCCGTCTTAGACAGCACAATTGCCCAGGCCCTTGTTAATGGGCAGGTTACGGAAGAACAGTCCAATGCGTTAAAAGCCCTGGCTGAACAAGGTCATCGCATCGGCAGGATCGAAGCGGTCATTGAGGATATTATCAAAAATAATCCATCCGCACTCACTAAGCCGCTTACGTTTGAAGGCAAGCAATATCATGACGCCCTTGCCCTGGTTCATGAAATCAATGTCAGAATGAATGGCGTCCTGGCGCCTGAGCTGGCCCAGATGAACTCTCTCCTTCAACAAGCTGGTGCCCAAGGCGCACTGAACGACCCGACCATCAATACGGTCGTAACCACCCTAAGCAACCAAATTATGAGCCTCGCTAACGGCTTGAGTGACGCCACCGATGCCGTTAAAGGCGGTAGTCGAAACAGTGAAAATTATACCGATACGGTTGCGGTTCAAATGAAAGCCGAATGGGTGGGTGACAAGAAAACTCTTCTAGAGTCAGGCGTTGCTGTGGTGACACACAACAAATCAACCGCGATTTGTTTGACGGGGGGCAATGGCAATAGCTGTAACACCGGCAAAACCGCAGACAAAAAAGACAAAGATTAGCCAGCAGTAACCCTCTTCTCGAGTTAGGTTCTTTATGCCGAAGTGCCGTTAGACTCGTCCGGCAACTCAAACGGCACCGGCGATTCGATTTTAATCAGCTCGACGCGATGGCCATCCATCTCAAGGACGGTCATGGTGAGATCTTCCACCTGTACCGTATCCTCAGGCTTAGGCTCCCTGCCAAGCGTCCCAAAAACATAACCACCCACCGTCAAGAACTCGTCGGTGGGAATACCGGTGTTGATTTTTTCGTTCAACTCTTCAATATTGAACTTACCACTGACAATTAATTCACTGGGGGAAATCAATTCAAAGCGAACCTCTTCGGTATCATGCTCATCCCAAAGATCGCCCACAATCTCTTCAAGAAGATTTTCAAGCGTCACGATACCGGCAAATCCGCCGTGTTCATCAGCCACAACGGCCAACTGAATCTTTCGCTGCCTGAACTCTTCCAATAAATCACTGGCAGGCTTATTCTCAGGGAAAATATCCACCGGATGCACCAGCTCAGATAGAGGTGCTTGCAACTGGTTATCGCGAAGTTTTTGGAAGATGTCGCGGGCAAAGACCACGCCCCGAATCTCGTCCATCGACTCCTCGTAAACCGGAAATCTCGAATGGCCCGTTTCAACAATGAGATTAGCAGCCTCGGTAAGAGACTCGTTGATTTCAAGCGCTTCCACATCGGTTCTGGGCACCATCACATCTTCAGCGGTCGCCTCGATAAAGTCGGGAAAATTCTGAAGAATGGCAACCTCTCTTGGTTTTAATACCCCTTCTTCAAACCCTTCCTGGATCAGGGTATTAAATTTCTCGCCCCATTCAATGTCGGACTCATCGGCCAGCACTTCGATAAAAACAGAGCTGACATTGGAAATTCGGCTTTGAAGCTTTTCCTTAATGCGCTCCGTTAAATCATCAACGTCCTTCACCATCGTTTCAGGCTCAACTTCGACCTTCATATGGATGGTTAAACCGGCAGGGCCACGGTCGACAGTTTTTAAATCATGAACTTCCGAAACGCCGTGAATACCAATCACCAGTTCGTTGATGCGCTGCTCGATTTTGGCCGCCGCCGAGGTTCCCGTTAACAGCGTGCGGTTATGAATAAATAGGTAAATGGACATCCCCATCAGCATCAAGCCGATGATGATCGAAGCGATGTTATCCGGCCAATGTGCATACGCGGGATCTAAAAAACCCAAATCGACGGCCGTATGAGAAAGAACGATAGCCAGTAACGCGACAATAGCACCAAGAAAGGCGATGCAATCCTCATAAAACACAAAGCGCGTGGTTGGCCCCACCACCTGTTTGATATGGCGAAACGCAGCACCAATCGTGCCAAACCACCCTTGAGCCTCCACACCCACTTCTTCCAGAACAGCATGGGAAGCTCTTAGAACCGCGTAGCATTCCAGGATTAAACTGATGATTAAAATCCCAACGGCCAGGTGAAAAGGCGTCAAAAAGCCATCACCCTGATAGAATAGCTGCTCCTGGTCATAAAAACGGCGGACACCCTCATAAATGGAATATACCGCAGAAACCAACAAGAACGCGCAAGCCAGAATCGCCCATACGCTTGCCTCAAGTCCATAACCAAACGGATGGGTCTTATCAGGCGAACGACTGCTCAGGCGAATGCCAATAAAAAGGGCAACACTATTAACCCCGTCGCCAAAAGAGTGAAGGGCTTCTGAGAGCATCGCCGAACTGTGCGTCAGCCCCCAAGCCAAAAGCTTGATAGTGGCAATTAAAAAATTAACCACCATCGCAACGATAATCGAAGTGGTCGCATGCTGATAAGTAAACCCACGATCATCCACCACTGCTGCCTGGTGGGGAACAGACAGTGAAAAATTACTTTCGCTTGCGTGACTACTGCCAGAAGGTTCGTTAGATGCCATAAGGTGCGGGCTTACCCGTTGTTTTCCAATACCGCCCTGAGTGCTTGGGAATTGCTGCCATTGGCTTGCTTCAGGACGCTTCCAAATGCAAAACGTTAAAACTAGAGGGTTTGTACAAAAACTTACACAAAAGACTCACCCCTTGACATTATAGCAGATCACAAGCGCTGTTCTTTACAGTTGACGAAAGCTCCGCCATTTGCGTGAAATTTTGGCAACCGCCTAGGGTTCCGGCGGTTTATGAGGGCTCCGGGGCATCTGGCGCATGGCTGCCCAGATCAAGATCATTTAGGAAAGACTCTTCCCCGGTGACGGGCTTGATACTGCCGTAATCGTCTGAGACTTCAGGTGCGGTGCGAACCCCGCCTTTACGCCTTGCGCTTGCGCCGCTGGCCTGTTTTAACGATCGCTGGGCCGCTGGCTTGCTTTTAGGCTTTTCAAGAATCATCCCTATCCAGAAACCTAAAACACCCGCAACGGTTCCCGCCACAATGGCAAGAATCATAATCTGGAAGGGGTCATGGCTTTTCAGCATTGAAATGACCACCGCAAGGCTTGTGACCGCAGAAGCGCTCATACCTGCCGACTTTTGCGCCAGCGGCATGGTTTTTTTTGATTTTTTACTGCTTGCCATATCGATAAACCCAACCTGAAATTCTTAAGGGGTACATTTAAAACTGGGCGCCCTGAACGGCTTCGAGTCGGACATTGCCAACTGAGACGGCCTTAATCGAGGGGCCTATCTCATTGTAGGAAAGGACTGCAATTTGTGGCAAGACCCGCTCAATCAAACGACGTAGAGGGAGCCTCAGTTTGGCGTTGCATAAAATGACGGGCTGAACGCCTGAGCTTGAGATAGAGCGCTCAATTTCCTTGTTAAAGGCGCCAAAGAGGTTCTGTGTCATAACCGGCCCAAGCGAAAGCTGGGTACCGTCTTGCGAAAGCCCCTGTGCCATCTGCTCTTCGATTGCAGGATCAAGCGTCAGAACTGGCAATTCTCCCGTATCCGGGTTCTGGTGCTGTTTGCAAATCGTTCGAGAGAGCGCCATTCTGCACTGCTCGGTCAGATAGTCGGGATCTTTACTGACGCGGTTGTGATAGCCAATGGCTTCCAGAATACTGACCATATCGCGGATACAAACTTTTTCGCGCAACAGATTTTGCAGGATAATATGCAGCTCCGCCTCTGTAATCGCATCCGGTATCAGGTCGCTGACCAACGAATCGTTGGTCTTTTTAACGTTGACCAGGATATTCTGCACTTCCAAACGGCTGAAAATCTCTGAGGCAAAGCGTTTGATAACTTCCGTCAAATGGGTTGAGACGACCGCAGAGGGGCTAACAACCGTGTAACCCGCCAGCTCGGCTTCCTCTTTTTGGTCTTCGCCTATCCAGGTGGCGGGTAAGCCAAAAGCGGGCTCTTTGGTTGCAATTCCCTTAATATCTTCGCTCACATCCGGATCGGTACTCATCGCAAGCCACAAATCAGACATCACCTCGCCGCTATCGATCATCACACCGCGAAGCTTGATTTGATACTGATTAGGCGGCAATTGCAAATTGTCCCTCACTCGCACCGAAGGCAGCACAAAACCCAACTCCAGGGCAACTTGTCGCCTGATTTGAGAAATTCGCTCCAGCAAGTCCCCGCCCGCATCCGGTTCAATCAGCGGCACCAGACGATAACCAATTTCAAGTTCCATTGGCTCTACTTGCAAAAGATCCAGGACATTTTCCGTTGTGGCTTTTTTCTTGTGCGTCAGCTTTTCCCTGGTTTCGGCGTCCTGTACCAGTTTTTCCTTGTCCCGAATGCCTTGGCTTAAACGAATGGCGCTAAACACCCCCAAGCCCCCGATAACCAAAAACGGGATATTGGGCATACCGGGAATCAGGCCCATCAATAGCAAAAGGCCACCCACCAAGGACAGAACCTTGGGGTTGTTAAACATCTGAAGCCCGATTTCTTCGCCTAGCGTGTTATCGTCGGAGGAAACCCGGGTCACCAGAATACCGGTGGCGGCTGAAATAATCAGGGCAGGCATTTGCGATACCAGACCATCACCGACGGTTAACACCGTGTACGTGGCTGCCGCCTGATCAATAGGCATCCCTAGTTGCGCTACGCCAATAATCAAGCCCGCAACGATGTTAATGACCGTAATGATAATCGCTGCAATCGCATCGCCTTTGACGAATTTACTGGCACCATCCATCGTCCCGTAAAAATCGGCTTCTCGCTGAATCTTCTGCCGCCTGTGCTTGGCTTCTTTCTCATCGATCATTCCGGCGTTTAAATCAGCATCAATACTGAGCTGTTTGCCTGGCATCGAATCCAACGTAAAACGCGCGGCGACTTCTGACACCCTACCAGCACCGTTGGTAATAACGATAAAGTTAATGACAATCAGGATGATAAACAGCAATAAACCCACGACGTAATTGCCGCCAATAACGAAACTGCCGAACGCATGAATGACCTGTCCCGCCTCGCCGTGTAATAGAATCAGGCGCGTGGCGCTGACATTCAAGCCCAGCCTGAACAATGTTGCAAAAAGGAGAATAACCGGAAACGTCGAGTATTGCAGCGGCTCTTGCGTATAGAGCGTCACCATCAAAATGGTAACGGCAAGGGCAATGTTGATGGTCAGAAGAATATCAAGCAAAATCGCAGGCAGGGGAATGAGCATCATGCATAACACCATCACCACGGCAATGGCGAGCAAAACGTCAGTTTGTTTTGCCAGTTGTTTCCAGTTCAGTTTGGGTAAGGTGCTGCTGCTCACGGTATCCTGCTATTACTTGCTTTTGCGTTTTAATTTTCGGCCCTTGTTTTTACTGAAGATAAAGGCCATCACCTCGGCAACGGCCACAAACAGTTCGGGGGTAATCATCTGATCAACATCAACGGCTTTGTACAGTGAACGCGCCAAAGGCTTATTTTCCACCATCGGAACTTTGTTTTCTTTGGCCGCCTCCCTGATTTTAAGCGCAAAGTGATCCACGCCCTTGGCAACGACCATCGGTGCCGGGGCAACATCGGGGTCATATTTAATGGCAATGGCAAAGTGGGTGGGGTTGGTAATCACCACGTCCGCCGTTGCAACGGCAGCCAATTGGCGTTTTTTGATAAACTGCATCCCCATCTGGCGCATCCTGCCCTTGACCATCGGGTCGCCTTCCTGGCTCTTGCGCTCGTCTTTAACTTCCTGCTTGGTCATTTTCAATTGCTCTTCAAGCTGCCAGGCCTGATAGCGCCAGTCAATCACACCAATGATAAAAAACGCGACACAGCTCCAGGCAGCAATTTCACCGATAATGCCAAGCACGTGAAACCAAACCACCTGAATATCCATCGACTGAGACGCCAGAAGCGCCTGAAAGTGATTGTTGATGATGCTATAGGCAAGCCAGGCAATGACTGCGATTTTAGCGCTGCCTTTGAGTACCTCCACCACGGAACGCTTGGAAAAGAGTCGCTTAAAGCCATTGATGGGATTCAGTTTCTCGAATTTTGGCTGTACCGCCTGGGGGGAAAACAACGGCTTGACCTGAATTAAATTACTGAAAATGGCAACCACCGTCACCACGGCTAAAACCGGCAGGAGCATCCAGAAAATGCTGTTAATCGTGCCGTAAATAATATAACTCAGGCTATTTACCGTCATTGGGGCCTTGGCGTACTGATCCAGATCGGCAAAGGTTCCTACCAGCATTGAGTAAAAATTGCCGTAAAGATAACTGCCCATCATCAGGATGACCGCAGAAACCGAACCCAAAACAAGCGCCGCGTTAAAGTCCGTACTTTTGGCCACCTGACCTTGTTCCCTGGCCTTCTGGACTTTTCTTGGTGTCGGTTTTTCGGTTTTATCAGATCCGCCCATAAGAATGCCCCCTTATTGATGAAAGAGCATTTTGAGGTGGCTGTCCATCCCATCAAAACGCGCGATCAATAAATCACTGATATAGGGAACACAAATGGCCAGAGTCGTTAGACCAATGCCTATTTTTAACGGCATGGCCACCATAAAGACATTCATCTGGGGCATCACCTTGGACATAAAGGCAAGGCCCACCTCCGTCACCAGCAAAACCCCCATCACAGGAGCTGCCACTAAAAGGGATAGTGTGAGCATTTCGCCGGTTAAAAGCAAAATGCGCTCACTGAGAACGCCTATTTTAGACAAATCGAAAAAGTGCCCCAGGGGCAAAACGTCAAAGCTGTGATTCACGGCCAGAATCAGCAAATGGTGTGCATTAAGGGAAAGGAAAATCAAAAGACCCAGATAAAAATAAATTTGCCCCATCGCCTGAACCTGAACACCAGTCATCGGATCCAGAATACTGCTCATGGATAGCCCCATCTGGATACTGATAAACTCTCCGGCCATATGCAAGGCCAAAAAAATCAGGTCGGCCACAAAACCGAGCATCAAACCCAGCATGATCTCCTGGGCGGCGATAATCGTAAACTCAATCAAATCACGGGGCAGCAGGAATTTTTCAGCATGCAAGGGAAAAAGCAGAATGGAAATGGCAAAGGCCAGGCCCACCTTAACCTGAACCGGCATCGCACGGCCATTAAAAAATGGCGCTGTCAAAAGCATCCCGCTGACCCGAAACATAATCAGCAGGAAGGTAATCACGGTTGAAACACTGAGTAGGGATAGATCCACGAATGATCTCTCTCGATCCGATGCGTCAAAAGAGGCACGATATCACTATAGAATGCCCTTTATTGGCTTTTTTATAACGTATTTTTGGGTTTTTACGCCGCATCTCCTTCAAATAGCGGAGTTTTTTGGCACTCATTTGGTATTTTCACTAATTTTTCATCTTCATTAATTTCTCATCCGGCTGACTTTATGCAGTTCTTCAAAAATCAGCGTAGTGTAATCCACCATCGTTCCAATCATCCAGGGGGCCGTCAGAACGATCACCACAAACGCCACGATGATTTTAGGAACAAAGGTCAGCGAGGCTTCCTGGATTTGCGTGACCGCCTGCATAATTGAGATAACGACACCCACCACCAACGTGACGATGAGAACCGGCATCGAGAGCTGGAACATCAGCCAAATCAGGCGTTGGATCATATCAACAACATACAGTTGCTCCATCAGCCAAACCCGCTCACTAAGGCGCTGGCTAACAGATGCCAGCCATCCACCAGGACAAACAGCACGATTTTAAACGGCAGGGAAATACTCATCGGCGGCATAAACATCATCCCCATCGACACCAGAATGCTGGAGACGACCACATCGATAATCAAAAAAGGCAGGAAGATGATAAAGCCAAGCTGGAAGGCCATTTTAAGCTCACTGATGACAAAAGCCGGAAGCAACACATGCGTGGGCACGTCCTTCCTGGTTTTGGGGCGCTTCATTTTGGCCAGTTTGACAAACAGTTCCAGGTCTTTCTGGTTGGCCTGCTTGAACATAAACGTGCGCATCGGCTGAATGGCTTTATCCAGGGCGACATCCTGGGAGATTTTACTTTTAAGGTACGGCTGAAGCGCCTCGTCATTGATTTTGGTAAACGTGGGCGCCATGACAAAAAACGTCAGAATCATCGCAAGGCCGATTAAGACTTGACCTGGGGGTAATTGGGGCGTGCCAATCGCTTGCCTGACCAAAGAGAGAACAATTACGATTCGGGTAAAGGCCGTGGTCATAATCAAAATGGCTGGCGCAAGCGTTAGCACTGTCAGCAAGATTAGAATTTGAAGCCCCTTGCTCACTTCCTGGGGAGAAGTGGCCTGGCCCACCTTGATATCAAGCGTGGGAAGACCGACCTGCTGGGCCATTGCAGGAGTCAAGAAGCCGGAAACAACCAGCAGCAAAAATACAACGCCCGTAAGCAGCGCGCCAAGCCACAAAGTTTTTTTATGTTTGGCAAAAAGGCCGCTAAGCCCTTTTGGATAGTGGGAGCGGACAGTATGTCGTAATAATGGACGTTGCATGCGCAAGGCAGGCATACTCAACCAACTTTAACTCAATTCAAACCACACACTCGTTTGTTGCAAAAGAGCAACTTCGGAGAATCTGCCTGCTCGAAAAGCGACGACGCAAAAAAGCGCAATGGCTCGCCACAGGCACAATTCTCCTGGCAATCATTATGCCAATTCCATCCATCCCCAACATCCCCTAAGCAATGGACTTCTACTGCTTATCGTTCATAAACTCACTGATTTCGGGTGTTATTGAGTCTCAATAATTCCTGGTAAAGTTCCTTTTCGCGATCCGTCAGCCCATCGGGTGAAACGATGCGCAAGGTGATGTAATAATCGCCTTTTTCGTTGCCTGAAGAAACGCCTTGCTCTTTTAATCGAAGCACACGGCCTGAAGAGGTCAGCGGCGGAATAGTGAGTTCCACTTGGGCATACAGCGTGGGGACGCTGAGCGTGGCGCCCAACACTGCCTGAGGTATTGAAACGGGCAATTCACCATATACATCCAAGCCTTCCACACGAAGGGATTGCCGAAACTCATCGGGCGATCTTGCCGGATCAGAACCTTTGTAGGTGTTATGGCTATTGCTGCCACTTGCCGATTTCGGAGCTGCTTCAACTTTAATCAGCAAGAACAAATCTCCCGCGTCAGCGCCGTTTTCGCCTTTTGCACCTTCTGCGGCCACACGCACTTTCGAGCCACTTTTAACGCCTGCGGGAATTTTAACGTCGATTTTTTTATGGCGAATTAAATATTTTTCCCCGTGACAAAGCGGACAGCCCTTGCCTGTGACCTTACCGGTTCCTGAGCAGCGCCTGCAGATATCCTGCTGCTGAACATTCACCGTCTTAATAACGCCCTCCTGCGCTTCCTGGTAGGTAATCATCGCTTCAACAGAAACATCCTGCCCACGCTTGGGCGCTGGGCTGCGGTTCGTTTTCTGATGCCCTGAAAACTTCGTGCCGGTGGATTTAAAAAAGCTTGCCCCCACCTTTTCGTTCACTTTTTCCTGATTCGCAAACGCCTTTCGCACCTTGTCAAAAAAATCACTGCCGGAACTGACCCCTGCTTCTTTTGGGTTTGGACGATTCTTTTCTGGCGCAGGCTTTGAAGATTCAGTGGCTCTAGGAGAAGCAGCAGGCTCTGGCTTGGAAGAGCCTGTCACAATCTTCAGGCGAATTTTCAGCGTCTGGTCATAATGGGCCTTTTTGTCAGCCACGCCAAGTGTTTCATAGGCCTCGTTAATCTGCTTGAAGCGTTCTTCTTTGTCTTTGCTGCCTGCGTTTAAGTCAGGATGATATTCCCTGGCCAAACGCCTGAAGGCCGATTTGACCTGTTCAAGATCGGCAAAGTTGGCTAGCTCTAGAGCCTGGTAATAGTTTTTTGGCGGGGAGTCTGGCATTAAAAACCCATTAGCGCCCTATCGGCAAAATCATAAAGCAGCGACGCGTCTGTTTTCAAAATACAGAGCGTTTTAAGGAACTGGCAAGCCCCTTCCATAGGATTTCGCTTATTTTGCCCACTTCTTGAGCCGCCCTAAAAAACCTAGGCCATTTCACGCTTTAAGGCCAGTAACCCCCAGGACACAATGGCGCAGGCCGCCAGCGGGAACCAGGCCACAATCCAGACCGGAAGCGTGGTGAGCGCTGCAATATTACTGGAAAACGGCATCAGAATGCTGTAAACAAACACCAGAATGGCGCCAAACATCAGGCTAAAGGATCGACGGGCACGAATCCGTTCCAACCCTAACAGGGCTCCTACAACGGCAAAAAAGATGGCTGAAACAGGCCCCACCAACTTCTGATACATCCTAACCTCAAAGTAAGGCACGTCCTGCCACTGGTTTCCCTCCCTTAAAAGGCGAATATACTGATTCAGCCGATAAAAGTTCAGGTATTTTGGGTTTGAGGTACTGTATTTTAAAAGCTTGGCGGCATATTTACTCGTTTTAATCGTCTGGGTGTCAAAGGTTTGAATGCTTTGATACACCCCTTCATCGTTAAGGTGATATTCAATCCCATCCCTTAATGACCAGCGATTGTCCTTACTCATCCAGTAGCCGGTATTGGCGCGAATAATCCTGCCGATGCGAACCCCAGGCGCGGCAGAAGAAGCGCTTAAACCGCTGGCGCTCTTTACATAATCAAGAACAACAAAATCGGAAAGTTTATCTTCCTGGGCCTGGCCAATCAAAAACAGCCTATCAAGCGTCCCGTCGTCATGTTTTTCAACAAAAATAAAATTCCTGTCGGGTCTATCGCTGAGCGAAAACTTGGTGTAGGCACTATCAAGCGCCGGGCCTGAAACCGGTACGACCGCCTCGTTTAAAACCACAAAGAGCAATCCGAAGGTAACACCCACCAGCACCACAGGCACCAGCATACGCCTCATCGAAACGCCAGCAACAAACATTGAAATGGTTTCAAACTGGCCCGACAGTCTCTGAAAAACAAAGAGCGAGCCTAAAAGCGCCGCCACCGGAATCGATTGCTGGAGCGCCCCGGGCAGGTGCATGGCAAACATTTGAAAGGCTTGCGCCAGGGTAATATTGCCGCCAAAAAAATATTGCGTCAGCTTAAACAGCGTCTCAGGCGCCAGCCAGACAATGCTGAAAAGCACCAAGGCAAAGACACTGCCCCAAAACAGTTGGCCGAACAAATAACGATCAAGGACTTTAATTGCCATCATGAAAGAATTTACCAAAATACCTTATAGCTTAAAGCACAAAATCATCGCCAAGATAATTTTGGCGCACCATGGCATTGGCGGCCACCTCGCGGTTAGTGCCGGCAAAGAAAACGGTGCCGTCCACAATGATGTTGGCCCTGTCCACAATGGAAAGCGTGGCTTTGGGGTTGTGGTCGGTTAATAAAATCCCAAGGCCTTTTTGCCGCAATTGTCCAATCAAGTGCTGAATATCCTGAATGGCAATGGGATCAATGCCGGTAAACGGCTCATCCAGAAGTAAAAACTGGGGATTGGAAGCAATGGCGCGCGCAATCTCAACCCGTCTGCGCTCACCCCCTGAAAGCTGAATGGCGGGCGATTTTCTCACACGGCCCACCCCAAACTCTTCAAGCAGTTCATCCACACGTTGGGCCTGCTCCTTTTTGCTAAGCGGCTGAAATTCCAGCACCAGTCTTAAATTATCCTCCACACTCAGACGGCGAAACACGGACGTTTCCTGCGGAAGATAGCCAATGCCCGCCAGGGCGCGCTGATGAATGGGAAGTGTCGAGATATCCTTGCCATTAAGGGAAATACGCCCTTCATCAGGCTTGATGATACCAACCACCGAATAAAACGTCGTGGTTTTACCCGCACCGTTAGGGCCAAGCAAGCCTACAATCTCACCGGGATTCACATCAAAAGAAATGCGATTGACCACCGGACGGCCACTATAGGATTTAAACAGTTTTTCAACAACAAGGCTCATAGCGGGAACTTAAAACCTAAACACCAAACAGCACATCAGCGCTTTACCAACAAATCGCTTGAATTATTGAAAGATCAACTCTATTGATAATCGAGGGGATTATCCGGAATGACAGTAGGACTGGCCTCTTGAGAAGGTTTGACCGGCAAGACCGATTTTTTAGGAGCCTGCCCTTTGGCTGCAGGTTTAGCCGCAGCAGTCGGAGAAGGTTTTGCCTGGGTCTGGAATTGGGTTTGCACATTACCGACGGCGTCAAAGTTTTTAGGATTGGTGGTAATGGTAATTTTATCCGCCGTTACTTTTCGGGCTTGCTCAATAATCGTCGATCGACCCGTTAAAAAGATTTTATCCACCGAGCCGTTGACGATGTTGAAGGTGGCCTTAGGGCCAGTGGCCACATAGTCGCCGTAAAGAATTTTAACGTGCCCGCTGGCAAGCATTTTACTGGAGGCTTTGTCATAGTTCTGATAATCCGAATACACCAGAACCTTATCCGGCCCCTGTTGCTTTTCTTTTAAATCCACGCGGGTTCTGACGTTGTTTTCCGCATATAAATTACCGGAAGCCACTTCCACGGTAATCCGCTCGCCCGTCATTTCGCTGCTGTCTTTTAACAGGCGGGCATCGCCAGTAAAAATGACGCGATCCGCCTTGCCTGCCGGATTCATTCTCATCAAGGCGTTGTTGCTGTATACCACGCTGCCTTGATAATCCACCTTGACCTGGCCTGAAGCGGTCACGATTTTCCTGTTGTTGTCGATTAACTGCGTATCGGAGCGAACAACAAAAGGATCGGCGGCCACTGTATTGATATGGGAAATAACGTTGCCTTCAGCACCAAACTGGTTGTCTTTCAAATACAGTTTAACGACATCGCCAAGGACGATATCTTCTCCTGCGGGCGTGGTGGCCGTTTTGGCCTTAAAGTGCTTGACGGTGGGCCGGTTAAAGAAATTCGCCAGCTTTGGGTTGCCCGCTTCATCAATGTCCACATGGGCCTTGGTGCCGGTAATGACGATATCCTTGTATTTCACCGTCACCCGGCCATCCAGGCGATATAGTTTTTTAGCCGGGTCATATTGTTGGCGATCAGCCTTAATACTGACCGTGTTGGAGGTTGGCGCACTGGGAGCTGCCTGTGCGGACACCTGAGCCATCAGAGCACCTGAAACACCGCCTGAAAGGGAAAACGCTATTGCCATTGCAAAAAAGATCTGCGATAGCTTGGGGGAATGGGCATAAAAAGAAGAGGGCATCATAAACGGTTTACTCACGCGTTTTCTACTCAGACGTTGACTCGGGTTAGGCTTTGACTTGGGAAATCTAAAACTTGGGGAATCTGGAAAACGATTCGATCATACATAAAAGGCAGGGGCGACTGCGGCCTTTATCTTCACTTAATCTTCAAAAGATTAGCAGAAAAATGCCCTTAAATCCTTAATAAAACCGACGCCAAAGGCTTGAGGATGTTCAAAAAATTCACCACAAGTGCCACTGAACGCTTTGGCGCTATGCCTTTGGCGATGATTTCTGGCTATGCTATGATAAGCCTCTTTCCATCAGCTTTTGAGCAGATATTTTAGGCGCTCTAAATTAAACGCCCAAGCCAAGCGCGCCGAGCAGCCTGGTCACTAATCCCAGGCCCAGAGTGCCCAATACCCTGCTTGTAACATCAAATAATTTACCACCCTATAGGATTTGTGATGACCCGCTTTAAAAGCCTTGTAAACCCTTCTTCTGGCACACAGCCTCTTGATAATGACGCCCCCGCGCTGCCTGACGCGCCTGCCTTTTCCTGGCCCGCCACCTATCGTTTTGGCGGTTTGCAAAACCTCAAGCCTGAGGAGTGGTCGCTTAATACCACGGGAATGATCGAGAAGCCCACCCGCTTTGTTTATCGAAACATCCTGGCTTTACCCCAAAGCACCCAGGAAAGGCGTTGGATAAGCCCGGACGGCTGGAGCATTAAGGCATCCTGGCAAGGGGTCTTGCTTGAAGAGTTAGTAAAACGAATCCATCCCGAGTTTTTAAGGCCCGAGTTTTTAAAGCCAGAGTTTTCAGATCTGGGCAATATTTGGATCAATCAAGAAAACGCCCAAGGTGAAAAAGAACATATGCTTTTAAAAGACTTGATTGAGGGCAAGGCTTTGCTTTGCCATAAGGTAAATGGACAACCTTTGCCTTGGCTCTACGGGGGGCCTGTCGCCCTGATGGTCTTTGATCGATACAATTACAAGGGCCTGGGGCAGATTAGTGAACTTTGCTTTGAAGAAACCGCCCCCGAACGCCCGAGCCGTCACAAATTAAAAGGATATCCCGAGGACGGGGCCATTGCCGCTGGTGATTATTATGCCTTTGATTTGCAGGCTTTTCGCCCATTACACGGCCCGGAACACTTTGAGAGCAAGTAACATCGCTTTTTTGAGCGTGCTTGTCAGAACTTTTTGAAGCCGATTGCGTCCACTTACTTCGGGCCCGCCTTCTCTAAAAACTTAAGACATGCTAAAAGTAATGTTTTTTTCTGTTATAGAATTGAAACATTCTGTTTCTTGAGAGGTTTTCATTTCCCATATGGGCATTTCATAATAGAAAAGAGTCGGAAATCCCTTTTTTAAAAAAAGAGCGCCTCGTATTTTATATGATTTTATATTTTTCACAAAAAAGCTTGCAAGCATCGCGTTTATGGAAGCGGCCACTGGGTCTTGGCCTAAGCGCATCCCTTTTAGTGGGAGCATTGGGACTATTCTTTCCGCAAGTATCAACGCCTCAAGCCCTTGCCTGGGGCAAAAAGAAGCAGGAACAGAGTATCCGGGATTTTTTGCCCCCTGTGGCGCTGATTAATGACGCCATCAGTATCGAACAGCTTAAAAAACGGGAAAAAGCGGATAGCGCAGTAGAAAGCGAGTTAGGACCCATCGTTTTCTCAGCCGTTAGCCCAGCCACCGTAAAGCTTTCCTCCAGGCCCGCCTCTCTGCAAGGGAGCATTAATCTTCATGAAGGCAACCAGGAGTTTGAAACTCTGGTGGATCTTCAAAAAAAGCTGGACGAGAAGGATTTAAAGCACCTCTGGGAGGCAACCGTTGAGCAAAACCCGGTGATTCGCTTCTCACTTGAGAAGCTGGCGATGCCGATTGACCTTCAACCCAGGCATTCCAGCAATTTCCTCAATAAAACCCTCGCGGTGATGATTAACGGAGCTGCAATGGGCGCTATGATGATGGCTCCCGGGGCTGGCGCCTATCAAAATATGGGCATTGCCACCGTCAGCCAGGCTGCCCAGAATGTCGTTATGGGCAATAATAAGCCTCAAACCTCCACTTTGACGGCAACTGAGCAAATTCAACTGGCTGGCCTTATCGATGATCTCAAAGCCGAACTGATCCAGAATTACCAGGGCTATAAAAAAGTCCTTGAACAATTAACACAGGCAAGAGCCGTCACGTTAAGAAACAACAATCTCTACGCCTCGGCACTGAGAATCAATAACCCCCTTTCAAAAATGGCCGCAGGAAGCGCTTATTACAAAGCCGTCTTAAACGAAACCGAGCTGCGCCAGCAGGCGATGATGTATCGCTTAAAGCTTGAGCGGCTTGCAGGAAGGCCCGCAATTGATAAACTGCAGCTCAGTCTGGCGGTTCCAACAGAAGCAGCCATTGAGGAGGTCAAGGCTTCCGACAACAGCAAAACAGCCGTCAGTGCCAAGATTTCGGGTACTGAACAAGCAAAAACAGTGCCGGAAGACGGCAGCCTGATTGGGCCGTTACCGCTTGAACAAACCTTTTCCCAAAGTGTCCAGGCACCGGTAGCCCCCCTTCAGAATACGGCTTTTCTGAAGAAAAACCCCGCTGTTCCGCTTGAACCCAGTGCCAGCATTTCCCCAAAAAGCTTTCACCCATAAAACGGCGATAGTACATCTTCCGTTTAGATTTTCCGCTACCCATGAGATTTCCCAATATGAAACTTGCTCCAACAACTGGCCATTTTAAAGCCCTAGTCCCTTGCCTCACAATCCTGCTAGCGCTAAGCCTCCCCTCAATCCCAGCAGGGGCCGCCTCATCGACAACTGACGCAATGAGCAGCAAAAACCAACCGCCAGAGCAGCCTGTTGCTTTAAACGAAAACAAAAAAGCTGTGAACACTAATCTTAAACCTGCGGGCGAAAGTCTCTCAGCAACTGAAGAAGCGCTGAAAGCCAGCAGCACTGAAAATCAAGGCGTTCTGAATGCATTGACTATCAGTCCTGAACAGGCAGCGCAGATGAATCCAAAAACGATTAAAGATCTTGAAAAGATTCGGATTGCCCTTCAGTTTGAAACACAGGCGATTTCCCAGGAGCTTCAGGATGACCAGGAGCTGATGGTGAAGGATGTGGCCATGCTTTGGCAAGCAGCCGTTGAGCGGAGCAACTCAATTCGCTTTGCCTTGGAAAAGCTCTCAAAAGATGACGGTACTGGCAAACCGGTTAAGAATAACGGTCTGGGCAGACGTGTTGCCCAAAGTGCCGCCCGCGTGGCTGGTGTTGCAGGCTCGATGGTCACCGCAAGCCCTGCCGGTCTGATTGGGGGCAGCATGATTGAGCAAATCCTACTGGAAGACCCAACCAGTTCAGCATTTCAGCGCGTCACCGATGCGGACATGGTGATTTTAGCTAAAGAGGTTGAAAATCTTCAATCCCGCGTCATTGAGCTTTATTATCATTATCAGCAAGGTCAGGAGCGCTTAAAGCTTGCCCACGAGGCCAGCCAGAATCTGGGCAAATACTATGACGCCTTTGAGCAGAAAACTCCTGATCCGGCGTTGGAAACCATTGTCAGTTCGTTGTACGAGAGCGCAAAACAGGATGAGTCCCAGGCACAACAAGCCTATGTTCGCTCCCGAAATGAGTTAAGCTTTGTAGTGGGGCCCGACGCCATCAAGGCGCTTGATGCCGCCCACAAGCAAGAAGCCGAGGAAGCCTCGGCCGGGACGACCGACGACAACTGAGTAAGTAATAAGCAGCAAAACGTTTCGAAGCAATAAAGCCCGCTATCATCACAATGGCGGGCTTTATGCAGATAGTGCTTAGCTATAGAGAATTATTCGGCCGCAGCAGCGGCTTCTTCAGCAGGTTCTTCGGCTTCAGCTTTAGCAGTTTCGGCTTCTTTAGCTTGCTTAGCGGCTTCAACTTCCGCCTCTTTGGCTTGTTTAGCAGCCTCTGCGTCCGCCTCGGCTTTGGCCTTAGCTTTTTTGCTCAGCTTCTGGCCTTGCTTGCTCTCAAGCTTCACCAACTCACCGGTTTCACTGGCTTTATCCATCAAGCGCTGGGCCGTTGGGGAAGGAATGGCGCCTTTGGCCACCCAGGCCAGTGCCGCAGGCTTATCCAGTTTCAGCTCACGGGAAATCGGATTATAGTAACCCAATTCCGCCAGTGGCGCGCCATCACGACGGGAGCGGATATCGGTTGCGACAATTCTGTAAAATGGACGCTTCTTGCGACCAACACGCTTTAAGCGAATTTTGACCATAGTCTGTCTGAATCTCCACGATTGGTGAAACAAGCGGCTTTGGCCCATGACTAGCCCAAGCATTGCTTCATTAACGCGTCCTGGCATAAGCCCCATCGTACCGGAGTGAGAGGATTCGGCATGAAGGGCCGGGTGGAATAAACCCTGAACACTTAAAATACCAGAACGGACTAAGAAAGTAGCACAAAAATAATCGCGCAACCACTGCTATCGGCGATAAAGCCTTTTTACTATAAAAACACCTCTATCGAGGCGGCTTATTCGCATCATCGCTCTGAGTAGCGTCAATATAGATGTTGCCAAAGATGAGATTGCCAAGAACCATAAAGGCAAGGAATAAAACGGCTAACATCCAACCCCAGTTCATCGCAGTGACGTTTTCCACCATAATAAGCGCGTAGACGCCCAAGAGGAAAACATAAGCCCCCATGGCCCAAGGAGCAATAAAGGTCACCAGCCAGGCCATCAGGAAGGCGCCGATAATTAACAGCCCATAAGGGGCCCACACACTGGCCTGAGAATAATAATCTCCAGCGGCAAAAGCGCCTGAAAGACAAAGCGGAATGGCCATCATCAGAACAAAGCAGGAGCCAAAGACCATCACCGGCCAAAACTCGAAGAAATACCAGCCCACCGTGTTAGGTTCAGGGTGGTTCTGGTGGGAAGACTGTTGGGGAGGCTGTTTGGCCATCATCATAAGATGCAAAGCTCCATATCGGATTTCAATCGTATTTTAAGAAAAAAGCGCCTGTTTTAAGTTTCGGCAATTAAACCAAAACTTGCAATCATCAGTAAGAGGGCAAAAAACAGCAAAAGAAACCAGATGTTCTTCAGAAACATCGAAATATCGGGGCGTAACTGATCAGAGGCCGTTCCTTTGGTATCGCTGACTTTGCCTTTTACATCCTGTGTGGCTGCACCCATAACCTTGCTCTTTCCTCTTCTTGTGCTTTTGATGCTGATTTTACTTAACGCTCAGTGCTTCCGTCGGACAAGCCCCAGAGCAGCAACGCGTGGAAAACTCCGAAAGCATATCACGGAGCTTGTCATACTCTACTGCCGATAACCAATAGGCATCCAGCTTGGTCTTATCCACCGTGGGTTTAAGCTTGGGCATCCGCTTACCCATCAGGCGCTCTTTCAAGAACTTGTTGCCTTCACGGTAATGACAATCACCAATACGACAACCTGTCGTAAAAACACCCTTGGCACCTTTTTTCAGCGCCGTCTCAATCATAATGGGCTGAATCTGACCGCTGCAAGGCACCTGGACAATCTTGACCTTGGGATCGTCCAAAAGACAGCCATTTTCATCCAGCTTGCCTTTAAAATCAACGCTGCGCTCGCAAACGATACCAATAATTTCTGCTTTTTGCGATGACATAAAAGTCTTTGCCTTTCATCAGGGGAATTTAAAGTCTTAAACTACTAAAAAATTGCCTACGCTAAGGCTAGCTCGATTTCTTCAAGCACGCCAGCCGTCCCGCGGCGGGGAATCTCAATCGCTTTAAACGCGCAGGCCCCGACACAAAGGCCGCAGTTGGCGCAGCGACCTGCATCCACAACGGCAAGACGCTTAAAGCGCGATCCGTCATTGCCTCTATCCACCATCGTAATGGCTTCATAGGGACAATCATGATAGCAAAGCTGACAGCCGGTGCAATTATCCTTAATCACCTGGGCGTACTGGCCCCGCAAGGATTTTTTCTGGATATAAGGCAAGAGCAATAGGCCAACCGGTACAGCCAGAAACAGGAGCCAGACAGGCGTTGTGGCCCAACCCTGAGACAGCAGGTACTGAGGCCATGCGAAAAACAGGTCAAAGTTCATCACCAGATCGCGAGCCGATTGGGTCGTCTCGTTTAACTCGGGCTGAATGCCAAGCGTCACAGGAACCGCACCGGAAAACAAGAACAGCGCTCCCAAAAGAATCAGGTTAAGCGCCAAGGGGGGCACATTAACCGGACGGGTAATGCGAATGTAGTGCATCCACAAAAGAAACATCAAAAGGAGGGGAATGCCTAGATGAAGAAAGAGAAAGCGGGTCAGAGTGTAATCGCTTACGACCTTACCTGCCAGCATAAACTCGACAATAGGCGCTCCAACAACCGGCAACGCGTTGAGAAAGTTGATGGTCATATAGGTCAGGTTAACCGCTTCCTGATCCCAGATCATAAAGTAACCGGTAAGCCCGACAAGAAAAGTCACCGATAGAAGAATTACGCCGGTAATCCAGGGCAGGATGCGATACTCGCGATAGCGATCAGTAAACCAGACCCGAAACAAGTGGAGCATAACAAACAGCATCATGCCATCGGCGGCATAACGATGAAGCGTCCTAAAGACGTTACCAAACGCAAGCTCCTGGGTAATATAACTCACCGAATCATAAGCCTGGGCAAGTGTCGGGACGTAATAGGCAAAGAGTAAGAGGCCAGTTAGATACAGCACCCAGATAAAGAAGTTCGGCAGCGCCCCGTGATAGTAAAACGGGTTATAACGCTGGGAAAAAAGGGCGTTGAGCCCACTTTCAAGCTGGATGGTAAAACGTTGTAGCGGTTCCGTATACACCGAAGGCGTCTCCTTAAAAGAAATCTGGCGTGTGAAATAAGTTTTAGCCTAGTCTTCATCCTCTGGGGTCAGGCGGCTGGGATTGGTTTCAACCTTGTCATTGTAATTGAGCAAAAGAACACCCGCACCGACCAGGGCGAGAATCAAGCCAAACGCATAGCAGTAATGCTGAAAACCGTTACGAATCACGTCAAACTGCTTGGCCGGATCATAGACCAGAGGATTGACGAAGGTTTCATTCGTCACCATCGGCACCAACTGGCTGAGGGCGACGATCGCCAGCAGTAAGGCAAAGATTTCGCGAATGTTTCTTGCGTTGTTCTTTTTGGCATCACTCATGTTGGCATCACTCATGGATAATTTATTACGAAAGATAAATTTTACTAACTAAACAAAAAGTACTAACGGGTCGCCAGGCGTTCAAAGATCGCAATAGGGTGCTTCACCTTGCCTTGCGCACGCTCCTTGACATAGCTGTCAAACACCAGGCAGAGCGTACAAAGCAGAAATAGAAGGAGGGTTCCCATAAAACCCAAGCCAGGCACCAGCGTGGGATAAAGCGTGAAGTGCTTAAATGCCTGAAAACACCACGACAAGATAACCGTATCCAGCGCAAACAGAAACCACCAGAAGGGCGTTGAGAAAACACCCTTGGCTTTAGCGGCTCTGTTTTGAACAGGATGATTCATACCTAGGCTGGCGCTCCTTCCAGCTTGCCTTCCAAACGGAGGGCTTCTTTTTTGGAACGATCCCGCCAGAAAAGCACACCGGCTGCAATGAGCTGAATAACCGAATAGCCAAACCAGATCAGGTTCCAGGCAAGGTTACTCACATTGAAATCAACTTTACCAACAGCCTGCAGCCACTCAAGAAGATACGCCGAGCCGGAATATGACAGGCCGTTTGCGGTGATGTGCCAATTGGAAGCATCTGCAAAAACGTGCCAGAAGAGCAGGTAAAACGTACTGGTGGCCAAATTGAACAGCACCCAAACTGTCATGGGCAGGCGTTGCCTGTAGATACCCCAATGCCAAAACATCCCAACGGTTATTGAGCTTATTAAATGGGCAAACCAGTAGGGCGGATCCGTCTCGATGTTGGCGACGTTTGCGATAATCAATAAGGAGAAGGCGATAAACTCAATAGCCGCCATAATGCCAATAACCGTGAAAATCGGGCGCTTCCATGGGTCACGTTCAGGGCCCCAATCAAGAAAGGTCAGGCCAATGGTGACAAACGGAATGCCCAGCGTCCAAATGGTAGCCCAGTAGGGATCCATATACTTGAGCAACTGGTAAAGAGCCAGAAAGTACCAGTCAGAGAGAATCGGAAGCGGCGTCACTTCAGGATTTGAACGCGTACCGGATTCGGCCGGGAAGATAATCGCCGTAAAAAGCAACATGCCGATAATGGCAAGCACTGTTCCACGATTCAAGTTAATTCGTCTTTTACGGTTCGTGTAGAAATAAATTTCAGTGGTGGTCAACAGAATCAAGGACAAGGCAAAGTGAAGCGAGTAGAAACGCGTCATCGTCGCCTGACCAATAGAACTGCCACCCATAAGGATCTGAGAGGTACTGGCGCCCTGGTGAGTCAAATTTCCAACCAGCATCGTACCCATACCAATCAGGTTTGGAATCAGCCAGGTGCGGTTATAGTTGGCAATATCCCAGGGCCAGTTCCAATACTTTGGGGCAATGTCCAAGTAAGTGGGAAAGGTGGCAAAAACTTTTGTGGCCCAAAAGGCACGCTGGTTCCAGATTAGCAGATAACCCGTCAGGCCTGAGTACATAGCGATTACCAGAATCAGGATCCCCACCACAAAGGTTAATTCGCCCTTGTTTTTATACTCGGCGTTAAACCACATCCGGTAAACGCGAAGCGTGGCGGCGATAATCATCGCATCACCACTGTACTTGTGCATCCCACGAAGAATAGAGCCCAGAATTTTTCCGTGAGACATCGCATGAATTGAATCATAGGCTTGAGAGGTTGTGGGCAGATAAACCGCAACGAGAATTACGCCGGTAATCAGAACTACCATCCAGGCCAGGTAATACATCGACCCCAGTTGATACCAGGGGGATTCCTTTTGCAGGTCAGCTTTGGTTTCATCAAAAACGTCAATACGCGACACCTGTTCTTTAACGTATTGAAACGCTTTATCCGAATAATCCTTAATCAGCGTCATCGGGCAAGCCATAACTTATGAAATACCTCCCAGTTCGGCAGAAACAATCACCAGTTTATCGCCATCCACTTTCCATTCAAAGCCTCTAGGCGGACGGGGCGCAGGGCCGCTAACGACTTTTCCGCGAGGATCCTGGCCGGTAAAATCTTTCGTGCCAATACTCTGGCGCTGTAGCGGATCATACACGCTTAGATGGCAAGGACAAGCAAACAGCGGATGTGTGGCACCAGGATAGTTGTAAGCAGCCGCTTCGGCGGGATCCGGCAGGAAGTTGAAAACACAACCCATGTGAGGGCAAATGCGGCTGATGACGATAAAGTCAGGCGCTTCCCCCTCTTTGCTTAAACGCACCGCGTAGGCCGGAATGCTGGTAGATTGAAAATGCCTGAACGTGTATTCCTTACTGCGCTGGGCAAAGGTAAACGTCTGAAAATCCCATTGCTTTTTAAAATCACTGAGATTAAAGACGATGTCACGTTCTTTTTCAGGCAAATCTGGCGGGCCAACCAAGCCCTTTTCCCCCGTCCATTCAGTCGGGTTGCCCTTAACGTTAAAGCGAATATCGCTCAATGGCCCGGTAGTCGGCCGCAAATACCGAAACAAGGGAGAAACAAACAAAAGCAGGCCACCGAGAACCGGGATGCTGATCAGCACTTTTAAAAAGTCACGACGTTCCATTTTACTGGTGACCTCCTTGCTGAACGGGTTCTTCCTTGGCGGAACGATAATGCCCGACCTTATGATCTGAGGGTGTTGAATCAGCTTTTGCCGTTTTTCCAGAAGGAATGTTGGCAGGTCGTTTAACGGCTTGCTGCTGCATCATCTGAGTCCAGGGGCGATTGGTTGGGACATCCTTACAAGCGCCCATTGCGCCTAATCCCTTGGGGACATTCACCACCTCAGGATCGCTCAGCGGTAAATCGTTTTCATAAGCAAAGCCTCTGACGTGGCGAATCAAGCGTGAGATAAGCGGGCTGTCAAAGACATAGACAATCTTATTGGTTGCAGGATCGCGATGAACATTGCCATACCAGGAGGGCATCGCCGAAGGATAAATGCCTTCACAAACGTATTTAAAGAGCTGTGCGTCACTTCGGTTGTACATCCTGGCGTAATCATCATGGAAGCGGGCAGGAGGCGGTAAAAGGTTTTCCTTAATATCCGCGTTCTTAATTTCATGGCTCCCCGTTTTACCCAGATGCAACGGGCCATCCGCCAATCCACGTGTTCCGTGACAAACCGCACAGTTGCCACCAAATATAGAAGCGACAGTCTCGCCGGGGGCTGTTGCAGGGCCCGGCATATCGCCAGCGCCGGCCAGGTATCGGGCATAAAAAAGAACCGCCCAGCGCTCATCGCGACTCAATTTATCCCGGAAAGCCGGATGCTGCTTAGGCAAAACCTGAACCCGTTCAGGAGAGGGGTTAACAACCGCATGAGCCTCACCGGAAGAGAGCATCAGGTACAAATCAATCGGGGTTGTTACGTTTAGATTCCGCTTGACCTTATCCGTTTGGAAAAAAGCCTTGCTATGGCAACTGATACATTGATTGCCAAATACCTCTCGCCCTTGTTTCAACGACGGCGCCCTGGAAGGAAATCCAAAGTCGTCTTTTGAAAGGCGCTGGTCAACAACAGGGGTGGCCAACAGGTTGGTATCCTTGCTCTGCGTCGCCACTGAGCAGGCGCTTGCCAGAAACAGCAGCGGCAAGATAAGAGCCATCAGGCCTAGCGTTTGCTTAGAGAGCTTGGAAAATTTATCTGCGATTTGCATTAACGTGCATTGCCTCTGCATTAGTCATTATGATTAAAAACTTAGTAGTTGAAGAATTTTATCCAGGAAACAGACGCCCAGGAGACGATCAGCAGGAAAAAGACCCAAAGAAACCAAGGCACCTGATGCTCTCCGACTTCAAATTCTTCATAGTCTTTATTATTTTGAGCAGGTGCAGCCTCACCGGCCGGGACCTCGCCAGCCTGTTGGGCGGCATGGGTTTTCGCTTCAGCGGATGGCTCTGACATAAAACAGTTTCCTAAATATCATTAACAGGGAATGGTTCAGAAGAAGACGCGTTGACTAGTCCATATCCAGCATTTTGAACTTGGAATCTTCCAGGTTTTCAAGATGCCCGTTCTTAGAGGCCCACAACATGGCAACCGCCGCCACTAAAAAAAACAGAAGGCAAATGGCAAATGCCGCGATATAACCAGGCCCTAAACCGCCTGAAAGACACGAGGGGCACATAATTATTCACTCCTTCCACCACCGTAAACATAAGGATCGTGATGAGCGGCCTTATTCAGGGACTCGATTTCCTCGTAGTTTTCGGTGATCTTCGTGTGATAGGTCTTATCCTTGCCAAACGGGTCATCCAACTGACTGTAGTTGGTCACTTCCACGGTGCCAGCAGCCGTTGAAGGGGCAGCGGGAAGTGTTTTCAGGAAAGCGACCAGATACGCCATCTGCTCTTCGCTCAGGGTTTTACCCCAGCGCGGCATCCGGGTTCCCGCAACGCCTTCCTTGACACGGTAATACCACATATCGTCGCTGTAGCCAGAATAGAAGGGACGCGTGAAGTTAGCGGGCTTTTTAATCATCGAAGCGCTGACCGGGCCATTCCCGCGACCGCTTACCCCATGGCACTGGGCGCAGTTTTGCATAAAGATACCGCGACCGGCGTTTGCAAAGGCGGAGTTGTTAACATCCTTACTTTTGGCAATACGCTCCCACTCATCCCGCAATTCCTGCGGTGGAGACAACCAGGTAATGGGTTTTTTCTCCCACTCTTCGGGACTGCCAGGCTCAGCCTTGGGGTTGCGCAAGCCTTGTCTTGCAAGAATTTCGCGCTCACGGCCAAGCGTTTGAAGATAAGCAATCAGATCATCCATATCCTGACGCGAAAGATAGCTATAAGAGGGCATAATCGAGCCAGGTTTTACCTTACGTGGATTGACATGATGCGCCCAATGCCACTCACTGGAATATTTACCGCCGACATTTGAAAGGTCGGGGCCGGTTCTCTCGGTTCCCAACACGTGCGGGGTCTCATAAACATAATCGCCCGCGGACACCATTTCGCCACCTTCTCTGTCCTGGTAGCGGTTGAACTGGCTATGGCAATAAAAGCAGCCTTCCCGCCGATAGACATCGCGCCCATGTTGTTCAGCGGGCGTGTATTTCACGGCAGCCAGTGACGGCTCGGGCTGAAAGGTCGTTGCAGGAAGAATGGCCGTTACAAAAATAATGGTCAAAAAGATCAGGGCAACAAACGAGCCTGCAATTACATAGTTAAACCGCTGCTGATCCATGAGAACGTGGGTTCCTTTTTATCAGATCGCTCTTACTTAAAAGAGCGAAAAATACAGTGAGAATATAACAAACGAGAGGATTATACGTAAGCAATACCCGTGGGGGACACAGGAATAGATTCAGTGGACTTACCGAAGACCGTCTTGTAGACGTTAAGCATAAAGAGCACCTGGCCCGCCACAATCAAAACACCCGAAAGGAAGCGGACGAACATATAAGGCTGAAGCTCAATAATCCACTGATCGATGGGAATCGAGAAGTGCCAACCTGCAGCCTGAATCAAGCCGGCAATCGTAAGCGAGATCATCATCACGATCCAACCAATCAGCGACAGCCAGAAATGCCAGACGGCCAGAGGCCTGCTGTACATTTTTCGGCCCGTGACTTTGGGAATAATGAAGTAAGCGGCCGCAAAGACAATAAAGGAGAAGGTCGCCAACAAGGCCAGGTGAGCATGGCCCACAACCCAGTTACTAAAGTGCAGGTACCAGTTAATGGCGCGTGTTGCCTGAAAAGGCCCCTGAATACAGGTTAACAGGTAGGCAATCCCACCGGCGACCGCAAAACGCATGCCGATATGATCGGCCGCCAAGTGCCACTTGCCTTTCATCGTCATAAAGAAGTTGGTCAGTACCGTTAAGACCGGCACCAGCAAAAAGACGCTTGAGATAACCGCAATGGCCTTGAGCCACTCGGGAACGGGCGCCTGAAGGACGTGGTGCGTCCCCGTCGGGGCATAAAACATGCCAATCGTCCAAAAACCAAGCATGGACAGCGTGTGACTATAAAGCGGATTGCCCGAAAACTTGGGCAACAGGTAATAAAGAATACCAACGCCACCCACCGTAAACCACATGCCCAAAATGTTGTGGCCATAGAACCAGCCGGCAATCGCGTCGTTCAAGCCTTCAAACTGGATAAACCCCCGGTTGCCGATAACGTAGACAATAGGAAACCAGAACAGGGCGCCCATAAAATACCAGATACTGACATACCACTTGCGCTCGGTACCTTTAAAGACCGTCATATAAACATTCAAACCGGTCAGCAAAAGACCCGCCAGCACCACCCAGTCAAAGGGCCCGTTTAACTCGGCATACTCACGCGCTTCGGTATAGCCCACCATCAGGGATACAGCACCAGCAAGCACCAGAAGGTTCCAGACCACCACGGTAATATTGGCAAGTTTTTCGCTCCAAAGACAGTTCTGCCCGTTTTTCTTATGCCCGGAAAGCACCGGAACGATATAAAACATGCAGGCAATATACGCCGAGGACAGCCACCCGAAGAGCACCCCATGAATATGAAGCGGACGCAAACGACCAAAAGCCAGCATCGGCGCATCGTGAATCAGATCGGGCCAACTCATCAAAGCGCCTGCCAAAAGCCCTATCGACGTGCCGAAAACAAGCCAGAAAATGGCGGTAATGAACATATTGCGACACGCGCTAAAGGGCTCATCACTAATGATTTTATTCAACATGGGGGATGATTTTCCTACAGTTCAAATGGCGATTCCGGAATGCCTGAGGCCCGATTATCGAAGCGGACTTAAAACAGGGTCACGCACGGGCTGTTCATATACTGCCTATAGAAGATGATTGCTGTACTGAGGCAAGTTCGGCCTTGAGAAACACGGCCATCAAAGCAGAGTGACTACACAACCTCGATACATCGCAGTGAAAAGTGGTACAGATTTAGACAAATCGCTTTAACGTCAGCAAAAAGCCTATGTCAGCTTCAAAAATCCACAGCGAACAATGTAATAACAATTAAAGCACGTCTCTATACTGAGGATTCATAGTTAAGCATATCCAAAATGCCAAGACAGTGCAATCCAAAATCCTTGCATCCGTGCCAAGCGTTTTCATAAACCGCAGATAAAGGCTCAGGATATGAAAAGGGCGGATATCGGCCGCTTACACAGGAATTAGTATACCGAACAAGCGACTTCAAACGCTATGCGTTCCCTCAATTGGAATAAAAAGAAATTTTTTGCCTCCTCAAACCCAACACCAAAATCCGCCCGGCAAATCTTTCACAGCCGGACTATAATAAAGAAATGAGCCCAACTGTAACTGACACCCTTTTATCCGTCGATAACCTGACCGTGCGTTTTCCAACCGCTTACGGCCCTGCTTATGCCGTTAACCACCTGTCGCTTCGCCTGGAGCGCGGCAAAATGCTTGGAATCGTTGGGGAGTCAGGCTGTGGTAAAAGTATGACCAGCCTTGCCATTTTAAGGCTGGTGCCCACACCTGGAGAAATTGTTTCGGGCAGTGTGATGTTTGACGGGCAGGATTTAATCAAGCTTTCTCAAAAGGGCATTCAGGATATTCGAGGCGCTAAAATCGCATTGATTCCCCAAGATCCGTTGACCTCGCTGAACCCGGTTTATACGATTGGCGATCAGATTATGGAAGTGTTGATGCGCCACCAAAGCATCAGCAAAAAAGAGGCGCTTGAAAAAACCATCGACCTCTTGCGCCAAGTCAGAATTCCAAACGCCGAATCCCGGGTCAATGATTATCCCCATCAGTTTTCAGGCGGCATGCGCCAGCGGGCGATGATTGCAATGGCTTTGAGTTGTAAACCCAGCCTGTTAATTGCCGATGAGCCCACCACCGCCTTGGATGTAACCGTTCAGGCCCAGATTCTGGATTTGCTGAAAGAGTTACAGGAAACGCACAACACGGCCATTTTACTGATTACCCATGACTTGGGCGTCGTGGCTGAAACCTGCGATAACGTGGCGGTGATGTACGCAGGGCGCATCGTGGAAGAAGCCAGTGTCTTTGACCTGTTTCAAAACCCGAAGCATCCCTATACAAAGGGGCTTTTGCACTCCTTGCCCACCCTTGAGAAAATTCAAAGCAAGACGCCGTTAGAGCCAATTGAAGGCCAGCCGCCAGCCTTAACGGAAATTCCTAAAGGCTGCGCATTCGAACCCCGCTGCCCCAGCCGGATGGAGATCTGCACCAGCGCCTTTCCGCCCCACAGTCTCATTGAGGGCAAAAATCCCGCAAGCCCCCATGATGTTCGCTGTTATTTATACCCCACGCCGACCTGAAGGAAAGTAATGATGGTCAAAAACGGAGCGTGCCGGCTGGAGCATAACCGGTAAGGGATCAGGATCAATCAGGGTTTTACCAAGCAGCCAATCTTTTGAATACGGGCGAAGCGGCTCAAGTGCCTGATTATTATGCCGGAAGGGATCCTCCAGAAACGAAAACACTTGCCTTACCGGTACACGCTGCTGATTCACTAATTTCACAATCTCATCGTGGGGTATAACGTCTCCACCTGAAGCCAGAACAAAATTAAATCCCTGGTCTGGGTCATCAAGGAATTTAGGATAAAAATAACCATCGGTTCTAAAACGAGGCTCACGATGGGCAAATCCTTTTGCCAATTGCACACCCGCCGTCCGCTCTTTAAGCCCAAAATGTTTTCCCGGCTCTAGTGAAAATGTCAACTGGCTACCTGGGAATTCAAAAACACCATTGTTAAAGCGTACCCCTTGAAAGCCGTGGTTTTGAACTTTTTTAAACAGATTGCCAACCATCCGGGTCAATGTATTGATTTCAGTGATTTCGCGGCCTGCATATCGAACAATAACATGGGTTAGTTGTGCGCCAAATTTCGGCAATTGCCTAGGCGCTTGCTCACTAAAAGAATCTGTCGGGTCACTTTTAACCAAAGCATTAACCCCAGCAAGCGCATTTTTTATCTGCGGCCTGGTATCTAAGCCCCCCAATTTATTTTGCCCTTTTTTGTAGTAGTGACTGCTAAATAAACCCAAATCCAGCATAAATCAACCCCATTAGTGGTTAATGGCTTACTGTTCAATGTCGCTCAAGACAAAAAAGTGCCTGTTCATTAGAATGAAGCTGGGATAAATTACTCATATTACCCATGTCATATATTATTCTAAGGCAGGGTAAAGCCCAATGGCAAGAGGTCTTTTATGGATACGGCCTGAACGCTATTATCTGACGAATTGTAAAGAATTGGGGTGTCTGGCGTCAAGAACTCGCAAAGCACCTGGCGACAGGCGCCGCAGGGGGTAACCCCGCCGACGGGCGATAGGGTTCCTGTAAAATTATCCTGACCGTCCTGAGGATGCTCGCCCTTGGCACGATCGCTTTGCGCATAAAGCGCCAGCGCCTCAAACCCCACCTTCCGCTTTCCCTCTGCAATAGCACGAACAACCGCAGCTCGCTCAGCGCAAAGCGTTAGTCCATAGCTTGCATTTTCAACATTGCCGCCCGTGATAATAGCGCCATCGGCACATAAGAGGGCCGCCCCCACATAAAATTTACTATAGGGCGCATAGGCCCGTTGAGCCGCCGCCTTGGCCGCCGCCATTAAGGCATCATACTGGCTTAAGTCCAATTCCTGCTTTAAGTTAGCCTTGTTTATCATTGGCGCTGACACTTTCTGTTAAAAAGCTAAATCCGATAGCGCTCTTTCAAAAAGGAAATCGCCTTTTCCAGTTGTGGATCTTTACCGCTGAAAAAATCTTTTTGCGTATAGGCAACCTTGATATTTGGCTCAATGCCTTTTTTATTGATATCCGTTCCATTGGGCGTCAGGTATTTTGAAATGGTGATATTCAACCCCGACCCGTCATAGAGCGGTACGATTTTCTGTACCAGCCCTTTACCAAAGGTTTGCGTGCCAATTAACGTAGCGCGCTTGTGATCTTTAAGCGCACCACTGACAATTTCACTGGCACTGGCGCTGCCGCCATCCACCAGCACCACCAGGGGCTGAGGCAGCAAGACACCTGAGGCTGCGTCAAACGACTGCGTTTTACTGGCCCTATCCACAATCTGGACAATGGCGCCTTTTTCCAAAAACATATCGGCCACTTCAATGGCGTTGCTTAACAGGCCCCCGTAATTCCCACGCAAATCAAGTATCAGGGCCTTTTTATTCTTAATTTTTTGAACCACATCAAGCATTTCAGCCATTTCACTCTCGCTGATAAACGAGCTTAAGCGAATATAGCCGATATCCGCTTCATCCAGCGGCATTGTAAAAACGGAATGGATTTTAATTTCAGCCCGGGCAATATTTTTAACCAGCGTTTGATCGCCACGAAGCAGGGTAAGCTTTACCAGGCTTCCTTTGGGGCCACGGATTTGATCCGCCGCATCTTCAACATCCATACCGGAGGTTTCATGTTCATCAATTTTGGTAATGATGTCTTTTGGCATCAAGCCCGCCTTGTAGGCTGGCGTATCTTCAAAAATACTGACCACCACCAGCTTGCTGTCTTTCATCGAAATCTGAATCCCGATGCCCGAAAGCTTGGAGTCAATACTGATGGTCTGCTCCTGCATATCCCGGGGCTTGAGAAAGCGGGTGTAAATGTCGTTAAGACTTGCCGTCATCGTCTGAATCGCGACATAGGCATCTTCTTCGTCTTTTAAACGGCCCTTGTAATGATCTTTCCAGCGATACCAGTCCTGACCGTTAAACGAGCCATCCACATACTCTTCAAGCAGCATCTGCCAGGCATCGTGATAGACCCGTTCGGCTTGTAGCGCTTTTTTATCGGCAGCACTCTCAATCGAGCGACCGGCCGGTTGATTAAAGAACAGGCTGCAAGCAGATAAGGAAAGACAAGCGAACCCTGCAGCAGCAAGCAAAAAAAGCAAAAACACCGGGCGGCGAATAGTGAGGCTATTAACCGACCGGCATTTTATGGCACTGAAAATAGTATGGATTAAATGCATAAGCAGTTCAGCAAAACTCGCATCCAGTTATGCAAGCCAGGATACCAAAACGACTGTTACTAGACGACAGCCCGAGAAAATATCAGCAAAGACATACGACGGGAAGCGTTCAACGCCTGAAGCATAGAGCCAGAGGGCTTAAGGACTTCAAACCATTGACGCTTAGTAGCCTGAGGATTCCATGCTGGATGAAGAGCTTGCCGTATTGGAAAGGATAAAGAGATCAATGATTTCAGACAACTCGTTAGCCTTGCCTTGGAAATACTTGATATCCGTTTCCAGTTTACGAATAACGGTCTTGTACTCTTCGATTTTCTTGATGTTGGCGCGAACCGCATCCAGCATTTCAGACTGGGCCGACTGGGCTTCAGAAAGGACATCTTCCATTGAAATGCCCATTGCTTCCATCGTCAGACGAATAATCTGCGCGCCCGTCTGCTTGGTGACATCTTGGGGAAGCTCGTTCACCAGACGAATCAACGTTTTGACGTTGCCGCTGAATTCCGTGTCGATATCCTGGTCAAGATCGGCAAACCCTTGGGCCGCAACCGGCGAGGCATGCATCGTAAAACGATCAAACTGCGGGACTTCACGCTCGGGGCGCTCCGCAAAACCCGTGGGGGCCCTTTCCAGGGACGGGCTGGTCAAGTCGTCATCAGCGCCCAACGACAATGGGGCTTTCGATAAATCTTTATAACCGGATAAATCTGCCATAGTTCCTCCCGAAACAGTTCGATTCTTTTTTTGCGCTTGATTCTCTTTTTGACTACCGATTTGTCTTTCATTTGTACCACAAATAGACGGATTTGCGTTGATTCCGCTTTGAAATCCTTCACTTGACGCATCTTCTGGGGCATCCAAAAGGCGGCCGCCCTCGTCCCCATCCTGCACGCCATACTGTTTGGACACTTCATCCATTTGCAACTGAAGGCGCTTGGCGCTTTCCGCAAGCTCCCCCGTTAACGGCGGTTCGTCGTATGGGAGATCATAAGCCTCAGCTTGCTCAAGCTCGCTTTTAAGCTCAACCCCATCAGGAAATGAGCCCACTGCCGAGTGCTCACTTGGCGGCTCAGCCTGCCTGCTATCGACAACAGTTTCAGGCTGAAGCGACTGTTCTTTAGGCGGGTACAACATATGGTAGGCATTATTAAATGCCTGGCTGGCCTTTTGAAGCGAAGGCGAAGAGGATTCACCCATATTGCTTGTTTTATAAAGATTTTGATTAATATTTTGATCCAGCGCCGTCATCATTTTTTGTTTAATCGTTTCAGAAAACAGGGCACTTGAAACAGCCTTAGAAACCCACATTTCCTGTGAGCCACTGGCGGATTTTTGGCCGCCTGCTTGCTGCTTGGGTTCAAGCCCGCTCAATGCCATATTGCCTCACTTCAACAATAACGATAGCGCCGAGAATTCATTCATTTTATCATCGATTGCCTTCAATTTCATTGATTTTAACCGGCACAAACCGCGGGACATCATCGCAGGTTGTATTGATACACGCCTGCAAAGGCCCCAAAAACTGACGCCGCCTGTTACAATAAGGGCATTAGCGCAGCGTCAGCAAAACCCTTAAAGCCCTACTGCGTGTAAAAATGCGTATATTTGTACGATGACAGCCCCAGGAACATTCTGAAATAATAATGAATAGCAATAATCCGTTAGGGAAAATCGATTAAGCAAACGAGTCTTGGCATAATGCAATCATCCGCCCAAAGCGTCTGAAAACGCTTTTGCGCACGTTCAATAAATTCAGCAAGGATATTCAATGCCCATTCCAAATTTAACCTTGATTACCAACGCCCAGCTCATCCTGCCCAATGGCGTGATTCGTCGTGGCACCGTGATTGTCGAAGGCAGTCGTATCGGTGATATTGTGGACACGGTGCCGGGCTCCCTACTTTTAAACCAGGACAACGTCCAGGTAATTTCAGGCGAAGGTCATTATTTAAGTCCCGGCCTGATTGATCTTCAGGTTAACGGCGCCTATGGCGTTGACTTTAACAGCGCCGGCATTAAAGCTATCAACCAGGTTCTGGGCAAATTACCCGAGCGCGGCATTACCGGTGTTTTGCTCACGGCGGTAAGCGCCCAACAGGCGGACATGCTTAAAACCGTCAATACCCTTGAAGAAGTGATTCATCACAAACATCCAGCCAAAACCCGCCCCCTGGGCATTCATTTGGAAGGGCCCTTCTTAAGCACCAAGTACCGAGGCACTCATCCTTTATCCGCCATTGACGCATGCCGGGTTGAGGATATTCTCAGTCTCTTATCCCCACATATACGCCAGGTGACGCTAGCCCCGGAACGCAATCGCGCGCTTGAGCTTATTGAGCAACTGGTTCGTCGTGGCGTTCGCGTTTCGGCGGGCCATAGCAACGCAGACACAGAACATTTTTTAAAGGGTGTCTCAAAAGGGGTTGCAGGCGTTACTCATTTGTATAACGCCATGAGGCCTTTTCATCATCGCGATCCGGGCATTACCGGCATTGCCCTTGCCGATCCCAATCTTTACGTGCAACTGATCGCCGATGGTTTTCACGCGCATCCCTACGCGCTTGAAATGGCCATACGATCAAAGCCCCTGGAAAAGCTCATCCTGGCAAGCGATATGATGCAACTGGCAGGGATGCCTGAAAAATCCTCGGTCACCTTCACCGGCCAGAGCGTCAGCGCCAGAAATGGCTGTGCGGTTAATGCCGAGGGAAATTTGGCCGGTAGCTGCAGTTTTCTCGATCAATGCGTGCGCAACTTAGTGGCCTGGGATTTGGCTTCTTTTTCAGATGCCGTTGTTATGGCCAGCACCCACCCGGCAGAATACCTAGGCGAAGGCCACCAGCTAGGAAAACTCCAGCGGGGCTACCTGGCCGATCTCGTCCTTTGGAAAGAAGACGATTTAAGCATCAGCGCCACGTGGGTTAATGGCGAGCTGAGCTATCAAAACCAGCAGAATTTTACCCGCCAGAACACCCAAGAGCCAAGCGCAAACAACCAACCTACAGGTCATCGCGCTAGTAATGGATTTAGCCAGGAACAGCTTGCATCCTAATGAGCGATTCTCAAATGGGGCTAGCGATTTTCAAATGGGATGATCACAGGGCTTTGGGAAATGGCCCGTTTTAAGCGAAGGCAAGAAGCGCATTTTCCGCAATGCTGCTCGCCTGCTTCATAGCAGCTCCAAATCATTTCCAGCGGGGCTTTTAAGCGTATGCCTTCTGCGATAATTTTTGCCTTATCCCATTGACCCACCGGCGTTTCCACCCGTACATGAGTCAGCGTGGAATAATGCAGGCTCTGGTTAACAGCAGCCCGGTATTCATCCGTGTTGTCTGGAAAGTCGGCACCCTCTTCGGCATTTGCGCCAAACACCACCACCCCCGCCTGAGCCGCTTCGGCAAGACTTGCCGCGATATTGAGCAAAACCCCATTGCGATTGGGTACCCAGACGGTCTGAACCGCCATTGGATCCCCACTGACGTCCTCGGTGTCGGCTGATGTTTTAAGGGCGATTGGCAATAACTCCTCCATCCAGGGCAGGTGGATGATCCGGTGGGGCAATTGGTAGTGGGCCGCGATTTTCGCACTGGCCGCCAATTCTTTCTTGGCCGCCCGTTGCCCGTAAGCAACACTAATGGCCATCACCACGCGATAGGCCTTGATTGCAAGCGCAAGGGAAACGGTGGAATCCAGACCACTGGAGAGCAAGACAACGGCCTTTTCAGCCCCACTCTCATAACTACCGGGAGAGGATATTAAGACGCTTTCAGTATCGGGCATTTCAGTATCGGACAATGCGGCACACTCCTGTTTTAGGGAATATACATTTCCATTTCATCTCGAATCAGTGCGGGCACGTCATCAAGGGTTAACAGTAAACGAATCGCCTCTTCACCTCCAAGATGATAAATCGCATGAACCGTCGCACAGGCCACATCCTCGTTACCATCGTAAATCAACGCTTGTAATACCGGCAAGCAAGATACGTCGCCGATTTCAGCCAGCGACTCAACCGCCGCAAGTCGAATTGAAGGTGCTTCGTCTTTTAACGCGTACAGCAAGCTATCCGTGGCTTTTCGATGGGGCCTGCCAATTTTACCAATAGCTTCAATGATCTGCTCTTTTAAGAAGCTGAATTTATCGCGAATGCCCCGCTTGGATTCCAAAATATCAATCAGCGGCTCAATGGCGCGAATATCGCCCAGCATCCCCAGGGCTTTAACGGCAGACTCTTTAAGGTAAACCGACTTCTCGCGATCATCGGCCACAATTTCAAGCAACGGGGTAATGGCATTTTCATGCCCCATTTTCCCCAGGCTCTCAGCGGCGGCAAGCCTAAGACGGTAATTTTGGGACTTGTCATTCAGGACACTCATCAAAGCCAGAATTGCCTGCTGCTCGTTTAACTTGCCAAGGGCCTGCGCCGCCGCCGAGCGAAGCCTGAGGGCGTTATCCGATTCGATAAACTCTTTTCTATTCGCCCCTTCAAAAATATCCACGTGGGTCGCCAAAAGAACATCAATCATCACCGAGACGGATTGCGGCACTTTCATTTTGGCAAGCGCGTTCAGGCAATGCACCATAATGGAGACTTCGCAGCCGTGGCGAAGCGCGTCCATCAAAGTAAGAGAGGCGCGCATATGATCAGCTGGATCATAAATATCCTCTAGCAGCGACGGAAGTTTTCCAATCGCCTTAATTGCTTCCAACGGATCGCTATTCCCATCCTGAGCAGCTTTCTGAATCAGCGACAACATCGCATCCAGTTGCTTTAATAGCTCGTTTTTGGAGAACTCTTGCGACATGAAGGATCCTGTCCCATTGCCCCATTATCACTAATACGTCTGTTTAAAGCAAAATCCCTAACTTTTCAGGCCACTGCATAATGCGCTATAGCCCACCGCTCGGTGTTAGACAGAATCCTCAAACGGTTTGCTCGCTCCCAACACGATAGTGCTTAGCAGTCCGGTGAATATCCAGACGTCTAAAGCGAGGGCGGTGCATTCCCATTCCCAGGAAATAACCAAGGCCACTCTGTAAAACGGCTTAGATTGTAACAAAAAAACAGGTGTTTAAACGGAAACCCCTCTCAAAATCCCCCTATTCACATACTCATTCAAGGGTCAGGTTCTACAAATTCAACTCTCTTTTTTCTTTTTTTATATAGATTTAAAAACAGAATAGAATAAAGTAATAAATTGTTACATATCTGCTGGAATGCTTTTACAATTCACTTTTCAGTATTTTTGTATCTAAACACAAACTTTTATGAAGACATTGTTTACAAAAGTGCTTATAATAGGGGGCACTTGTGGCAATGGGTTGTTCGGAAGAGTAAATTCAAGATTGGGTAAGTCCTTTCAGGGCGCCTAACCGCAAAAACCAAATTAAACCAGGTGTTTAAGGGAAAGAGAGAGTTGAGATGCCAAAAGCCGCTACTATTTATGCTGAGCCATGTCCAGAAACGCATGAAATAACCGATGATTTTGACGCCTTTGTCATAGGAACCTATAAGCGTTGGAGCGCTTCGGCAGTTGAATGCTACTTACGCGAAGGGCGTTGTGAAGGATGCTATTATGAGCGCTTTTTTGCAGACAAACCGTATGAATGCAAAATGAAACTTTCTGTTGAGCAACTGCTCGACACGCTGGGAAAACCCCGCTCGCAACTTCTTGAGCGTGTCCCCTCATAACTTATTAAGGCATTCATCAAGCATTTTTGGGTGATTAGACCCTGGCCAAGCGCAAAGACTTGGTGTGTTTTGCGTATAATGAGGCCGTTGCCCGCTAGCAATCGTTAGAGAGAACGCCCGTTTTTCAAGCTGTTCTCCTTGATTTCATTTTTTTAAATCCAGAAAGGACGTTGCGTGATGCAAGGCCCCCTTCCACCCGGTGTTGTCATTATTGGCATTTTTCTCATCCTATTGCTCCTGCCGATTAAGTTGGATTCCGACAGGCTCAAACGACTGGCGTTCCTGATCTGGGTAGCAGGCGGTATTGCCATGTCATATAACGGCCTTGTCCGCCTTGAAAACGCGAATCTTGATACCCTCTGGCTGATTGTGGCCATTGTGCTAAGCGCTGTTATTGGCATCGCTAAAGGTAAATTCGTTTTAGGCAAGACGTCAGCTAAAAACGTGGAGCGTTTGGACGCCTTAACTGAGCCCCAGCGCCCGCTAGCGGTTTACAGTGTCAGAAGCTGGATTATCATCAGCCTGATGGTTTTAATTGCGGTTGGCTTGAATGTTTTTAATGCCCCCGATCTTATCCGTGGCTGCATTAGCCTGGGAATTGGCCTCGCGCTGATTGTCAGCAGCCTTCGCTATATTCAAAAGCCAAGCCCCACGCTAACCCCGTAATGTCTATCTTTTGGAAAAATCTAAAAAGCAGGCCTTTCTCTTAAAGAAAAGCCTGCTTTTTTATTTGTCGTCTGGCGTTAGTTCAAAAAGGCTTTGTATTCAGCTTCATCAAAGCCCAGGATGGCCTTGCCGTCTTTGATTAAAACAGGTCGTTTAATCAGGTTAGGGTCTTCCTGCATCAAGGCAAAAATTTGCTCGGTAGACACTTTGTCCGCGCCCAGATTTTTGGCCTTGTAAATGGCGCTTCTGGTATTCAGGCTGGCCTTGATATTTTTGGGATCCACAAGCTTTTTTAAAACCATAGCCGAGGGCGGCTGTTTTTCAATGTCAATCGCCTCATAATCAATCCCCTGAGCATCCAAGTATGCCAGCGCCTTTTTACAGGTCACGCATGTTTTCTTTTGGTAGATCTTGAGCATTAATCCCGCCTCGTTACTCTATGACTCATGCCAGGCGCGATAGCCCCCGATAACTGAATAGACCTTATCGTAGCCCATCTGCTGAAGCGTGTCGGCAGCCAGGGCAGAGCGGTTGCCGCCGCCACAATAGAGTACGACGGTCTGGCTTTGATCCGGCACCACTTCATCAATATGAAGTTCCAGAACGCCTCGCGAAATATGTCTGGCCGTGGGCACCGCCCCGCGACTAAACTCTTCGGTTTCGCGAACGTCAATCACATTGAGCGGCGAGCCGTCGGGGCCTTTCTGGGCAGCCAGCCAGTCTTTTAAATCATCCACGCTGATTTCATTAATCCGGGCCTTGGCATCTCTGCACAAGTCCTGAAACGATTTTCCACGGCGCAATTCCGGCATGGCGAAGCTCCTCCCCTAAATGCTACTAAATACAATTTCTCGTATTTTATAACAGACCGCTATTGCCGTCGCGCCGAGTAGCAAAAAACCTTAATATCCTAACGGATAAACAGCTCCAGGTTGAAGTAGCCCAGGTGCGTGTCGCCGCTCCAGAGTTCGTATAACACTTCAATAATGCCGCCCTCAGGCGTTAAGGCGTAATCGAGCTTTTTGGTGAAATTGCGGCACACCAGCGAATTGCCACCATAGAAATACTGGCTTGCGTACCACTCATTGACAGAAAACGTCTGACGGCTATGGACGTCGCCGATTTTGACAATTGAGAGAATATTATTGGCGACTTTAACCGTCGTGGTCACCTTCTTCTCATTGAGCATCGTGTCAAAAGCCAAGATATAGGTGTCGCGGTCGACTTGATAAAGCGAGCCAAGCGCCTCTTCTTCAACCTCAAGCGGATCATACCCATTGATGGACTGCGTTTGGCACACATCCACCATCACTGTTTTCTTGACCTTTTTTAGTTCGCTCACGTCCGCTAAACTCCCAACACGCTACTGTAAGAACACCCTGGTTTTGTATATGAAATAGACACACCCAACTTGCACAGCATTGTAAATTACGGGCCTTGCACCCTAAGGTTCAGACCGGTTCGCTCAATTCTCTATTCGTTATGTCGTCCGTTTTTGGCTTTTCTTTAGTGGTTTTTCGGTTAGGCCTTGTGATAGGGTTCGTTTCTGGACAACTTGAACGCCCGGTACACCTGCTCCAAGAGAAACAATCTCGCCATCGGGTGGGGAAACGTCATCCGCGAAAGGGATAAGCGTGTGTGACTTTGGGATAGCACCTCATCGGATAATCCCAACGGCCCTCCGATTAAGAATATGATAGGGTTTGAGGCCATCCAGGGAGTACCTCCATATGGTTGATTTGTGGATTTTAATGAAGCAAAGACCAGCCTGCCAAACATGCGTTCTGCCAACTCCACGGAGGAAAAGGCGTCACCAGCCTCACTCAATGCGACAACCCACGCATTGCCCTGACGGGCGTACTTATTGACTTGCGCCAATATCCGAGTACCCTCTGCCACCTTGATTTGCTCCTCACTGCGCGTTGGCGTGATGGTTTCCTCAGGAATCTCCACAATCTGACAAGGGCAAAAAGCACTCATTCGTTTGACGTACTCGTCAATACCGCTTTGAAGATATCGGTTGCTCCCTTTGAGTTTGCCAACCGCCAAAACCACAATGCTCATCCGTTGTCCTTTTTTGACTAAATGCCCTGTCTCTATTTTAATGAAGAGATTGAATCTGGAGGATGTAACAAGATGCCTGAGAATGAAACCCTGGTTTTTCCCTTCCATGGCCTTCGCTATAAAGATGTCGCGCTTGAATCGGTTACAGCCCCTCCTTACGATGTGATTGACCAGTCGATGCAGGACTGGCTGTATGCGCAGCATCCACATAACGTGGTGCGCCTTGAATTAAACGCCGTCACCCCTGATGACTCCATTGGCGATAACGCCTATACAAGGGCCAGCGCGCATTTTCGCCATTGGCAGGATGAAGGCATCTTGCAGCCTGAAGAAGCACCCGCCATGTACGCCTACACACAAAGCTGGCGGGAAAAAGGTGAAAATGACAAGCCGGTTGGCCAAATTATTGAACGCAAGGGCATCTGGACGCTCTTGGCGCTTGAGCCTTATGAAACCCGCCGCGTGCTGCCTCATGAGCATACCCTTAAAGGCCCCAAGCTTGACCGGATGAACCTGATGAAGACTACGCTGGGGAATTTCAGTCCAATTTTTATGATCTACGCAGACCCCAAGCAGGAATTGGAAACATCGCTAAAGGGCGTCGAGGCGAGTTTAAAGTGGCAGCAAGCCATCGATCAGGATCAGGTCACGCACAAGATTGCTCCCATCACTGATAACGCGTTGCTTGAAAAAATTCAGGCCGTTTTAAAAGAGCAGCGCTTATTGATTGCCGACGGGCATCATCGCTATGAAACAGCATTGGCCTTTAAAGCGGAGGCGCGCGCGCGCTACAGGCAGCTCCATGGAAAAGAAGCGCCTGAAGGCAGCCTTTTAAGCGATTATTTAATGGTCTTTGTCTCCAACCTCCACGATCCAGGCTTAAAAGTTTATCCAACCGATCGGGTGCTTCATCACTGGCCAGAGGGTTTTTCTCAGGACAGCTTTGAAAAAGCCCTGTTTTCAAGTTTTAATCAAGTGACTTCAGGCGAAGATTTTACTTATCAGGCCAATGGAAAAGCCCCGTGCAAACTGAAACTTAAAGACAAAGCATCCCTGGGAGATTTACATCCTGATTTGCACCAGTTGGATACGGCGATTTTGGAAGAAGCCGTTTTCAAGGGCATTTTCAAAGCAGCGGGCGAACAGCTCAAAGCCAGTCATACACTTGGCTTTTATCGAAACCCTAAACAAGTGGAAAAGCTTTTAAAACACGGCGACGCCGTTGCGGTATTTTACATGGCAACGCCACCCGTGTCTCTCATCAAGGAAGTCTGCGAAGCGGGACACAGAATGCCCCAGAAATCGACTTATTTTTATCCCAAGCTTCTCAGCGGCCTGGTGTTTTACAGTTACGCCCCGTTTGCGCAAAAAACAGGCATTGCTCATGCACTTACAGACGTTTCGCTCAAAGCGGCTGCACCTATTGAAACGCTTCCCATTGGAGCATTCAGCCTGGAAAAAGACGGGCTTGATTATCAATTGGCGCTGGTGCCCGATTAAAGCGGCTTCCACTGGCGCTTTGCTTGGCTGCAAATGCGCTTCGTATTACAATAAGCCTACTTTAGCGCTGCTCTCATAATTTTGGGAGTTAATCAGTTTTTGGAGTTCATCAAGCCCAATGGCCATCATCAGTAAACTGTCCGAAGAAGACCATAAAAAATCGACGTTATCCGCGCGCCTGATGTATGGTTTGGTCATGCTCACCTTTTTAAGCGTCTGTGGGGTAGCCGTTGTGATGTGCATGAAGATGGAAAGCGAAAAAGAGGGATTTCGTCCCATCACTGTCAAAAAGCCCATTTCTTTTATTGACACCACCTATATGAAAAAAGAGGCTCAATAAAACACCTATAAATATGGGCAGTGGGTCATTTTCAAAAATGCTTGCAATGCCCCCAAATGTGGATAGGCGTCATCACTAGGCATTATGTTTTTCTGCTCTGTGGGCAAAACAAGCATTTTTGAAAATGACCCACTGCCTAAATATGCAGTTTATTGACAAGCTGTACCTTGATCCTGGCCATTACCAGCAGTACAAATGACCCCTGAATTTGAGTGAGTAACCGTTGACTTTAAGCCAGCCGCTTCTTCTACAATTGCCTGATGTAGCGCCGCTGGCGATTCACCGTTCATAATTGTACCCGTTGTATCTAACATCTCCTGGGAGATTGCTCTAATATTTGTGGTCACTGTCATGACGATCTCTCGTGCCACGGAATCAGACAGGCTGCCAGAAGACTGAGCTTTTGCCAATAGGGCATCAAACTCTTTTATGAGCTTCCCTTGTTCACCGTATTGATCTTTACCCATTAAAGCTGCCACTGCCCAGGGCCTTGAATATTCTTGACCGTCATTGAGTACGATTGGCGTATTTTGAAATTTTTGGGAATCACCGCCCGCTTTCTGAGCCGACTCCTCCAAGCCTTTTTGAGCCATCGCTATCTCATGGCCTTTGTTAGAAAGGTTTTGTAGGATATTGGCTTGTTCCTGGTCAATTTTCCCCGATTCCAGAAGCTGCTTGGCAAGTATTTCAATTTGGCTCGCCAAAATAGAGGTGGTACCATTGGCACCGACCGTTTCCACAAGCGAGGCAATACTATTGACACCTGCGCTCGCCGAAGGAGAGGTTAAATCAAAGCCTGCCGATAAATCATTAGCGGAGGGAGGGGAGCCTGACGTTAATGAGGTTTGACCTTGAGGCGAGGCGATCACAGCAGTCAAAGGCGTCTTGTTAGCCCCTTGATTGTCAGAGGCCATACCGGAAACAGCCGCTCGAAGACCACCGCTCAAGCCTACCCATACGCCAATGGAAACAACCGCTACCAATGCCGTGATAATGCCATATTCTGTCAAGCTCTGCCCGCCCAGAGCACGATACCCAAAGCTCATATCAAACGTCCTCAAATGATGTAATAAAGATCGCTGCCAATAAACCTCTTTATTAGTCCATATCGGCAAGTTAAACGCCCCCTGTTGCTTATCCCAAGCCTTATTTACATTTCATTACACTTGTTCTAAAGCGATGTCGTGAGTATTTTACGCCTGAAACACCTCAGTATTAACGTCAATAGGTTCTTACTCAGGGACGACATTTCCTGGCAAATTTAAGATTGTTTTAACACTGTTTAAGACAATCCAACGGTTTATGGTTTCGTTTGCAAAGCAGCTTATAGTAGTGCCATAACGACATTAAAAAAATCAAACTAAAACTGCGGAACAAACTTCTAAACCTCCCGTCCCCATTAAATATGAAAACCGAAAAGATAATTTCGGAAACAAATTAACCCAGCTTGCGTCTTATCAGATTATTGAAGCACCTACCCCTCGTGCCTCCCCTCTCTCTCTCTACTTCTCTCTTCTCTCTACAAACAAATACACGACCAAGAAAACCCTAACTCCCTATCCCTGATTGATCCCCCTGTAGTTATTACGGGCATCGTCAGGGATTTTTATTTTCTGAGCTTGCTTTCTTTGACAGGCTTTTGAAAGACAAGCACGTACTCGTGCTTAAACAGGTAAAAGCCCCCCACCAGGGCACGGTAGCGCCAAAGGTTATTCATGCGGCCCTTCGCTTTTTCATTGCCCGTAATATTTTTAACGATAATCGATTTGGTTTTAAACCCCACACGATTCATGCGATCCATACAGTAAAAGCCCAGAGGGATTAATTCCCCGGCGCTATATTTATCCCCAATCACCACTGCGGCAAACCGACCGGGCTCAAGACATTCATATCCCAATCTGCAAACAGCTTCAAATTGATCTAAAAACGCCTCGGTATCAGCGGCATTGGAAAGATCGTTAGGAAGCTCTGAAAACCGAATAATATCAGCATAGGGAGGATGCAAAAACAAAAACTGGGCTTTATCGACATTATTTGATTGTTTATTTTTACTATTAAGTTTCAGAAGCGCTTTTTCAATGGCTTTTTTGGTTTTGACCTGCTGAGAGCTATCACCCTGAATAATTTCCGCAATACTTGATTTTCCCTGCTCAGCCAGCTTTTGCCTGACATAATCTGCCATTTCTTCTTTTAATTCCACCCCGATGGCTTTTCTTCCCAGATTGGCGGCCTCGATAGCCGAAGTGCCAGAGCCTAAAAACAGGTCTAAAACCACATCCTCGCTCTTGGTAAAGCGCGTTAGAAGCTGGGTTAGGATTTGAGGCACACAGTTACCGTGATAGTCCAACTGGTGGCCATTTTTACGCTCGCGTGCGTCAAATTGCCACAAACTTCCGATCTCAATATCCTGGTAATCCCGCCATTTGCTGACATCAAGATCACTATACGCCAAGGGCCTGGCGTCTTTTTGGGCATTGGCTAAAAGACCGCCGGAAGCCTGGCTGGCGACGCCCATTTCCATCTTGGCTGAGGGTTTTTGCGGCTTTGGTTTCAGCGTTTTTTGACCAGGTTTACCCGCACGGGCTTGCTTGGCTCTCATTGGAAACCCTTTATCATTTTAGAGCGCATAAATTCTGTTTCTGTATACCCACAAATCTCTTTATTCAGGCTATAGGGCTTTGGTGGGCATAGCATCCGGTATTTAATGGATTAGCAGAATTCAATCGCGGCTGGTGTCCTGTAAGATGTATCGTATTTCAGGGTTATTCAGGGTAAGATGACGGTAGTAGCGCATTTTTTCAGCCTTCGATTTTTTTAAGCCTTTATGAAAATCACCCGTCACCACGAAGATCTCCAGCTTGCCCAAAGCGCCTGCGCCCTTGGGATGTTTGACGGCGTTCACGTCGGACACCGCATGGTGCTTGAAAACGCCATTCGAGAGGCCCGCATTCTGAGTGAAACCCACCATTCCACTATTCCAAGCGTGGTCTTCAGCTTTTCGGATCATCCCCAGCAATTGCTGGCCAAAACGCCTACAGCTTTGCTTTCAAGCCTTGATGAGCGGCTTGCGATGTTTGAGCAATTGGGGTTTGATCACGCGCTGATTCTTGATTTTGACCCCTGGCTTCGTAATTTAAGCCCGAAAGCCTTTGTGGATAAGGTTTTGTTGAATACGCTTGGCGCAAAACACGTCAGTGTAGGTTATGACTATCGATTTGGAAAAGACAAGACGGGGACAGGCGATACTTTAAGCACCCTTGGAGCTGAAAAAGGTTTTGGCGTTACCGTGATTGAACCCGTCAAGCGAATCGAGAACGCCCAAATCGCAAGCAGCACCTTAATCCGAAAACTGCTGACCTATGGTGATATTACGGCTGCCAACCAGCTTTTGGGAAGACCTTACCAGCTCAGCGGAACCGTCGTTGAGGGGTATCAACGGGGACGAAAACTGGGCTTTCCCACCGCCAACCTCAATATCAGCCAGCAGCGTATTGTGCCTGCCATTGGCACTTATAGCGGCATCGCCAGCCTGAAGAGTCCAACAAGCGGTATTGAAAAAAAATATACTGCTCTCTGTAATATCGGCATTTGCCCTACATTTAATAATCAAGATCAACCTGATAAAGAGCCACAAAGCGATGAGAGCAAGCCTCTTTGCCGCCTGGAAGTTTATCTGCTGGATTATTCGGGGCCCGAATTTTACGGAGAAACCCTCAGCTTCAACTTCTATGAACGGCTGCGCGATGAAATGGCGTTTCCTTCCCTAGAGGCTTTAATTGCCCAGATTCACAGCGACGTTGCCCACGTTCGGCAAAACGCGGTTCTGGATGGAAAAATGACACATATTGCCCAAGAGGCCGGATACTCCATTTAAATCGCTATGCTTGAAACCATTATAGAAGAGGTTAACGACATTAAACGCGCCTCGGGCGTCCTTCGCCATGGGGCGATTCATATCAGCGTGCCCAAGCGCTGGCCCAAGCGCGAAAAACACGACGCCATAGACTATCTCAAGCGGATCTTGTTTCAAAAGGCGCAAAAAGAAGCCAAGCTACTGGCAAAACTGGATCAATGGATGAGTACACCTGAAGGCCAGGCGCAATTGATTACCATTGATACGGAACAAGCGCTAAACAGCTACGTGCGGCAATTAAACCTGGAAACTTTGCGCGTTCCGCTTGCCAAAGTCAGAATTGGCCAGGCCAAGTTTTCACGGCTTGCGCAAATGAATATCGAAACGCGCACGATGAGCGTTTCCAAATATTGTTTAAAAGGCGTACCGGAGCCTGCCCTTCGTTATCTCATTGTCCACGAGCTAGCCCATCTTATTGAAGCCAATCACAGCAAGCGCTTCTGGCGTCTGGTTGCCCAGTTTGTGCCCGATTATAAGCAGCAATCCGATATCATTAAAGCCTTTCATAAGCGTTGCGTTGATTTGCAAAGCGTTCCCGACATTCCTAATCGCCTGGTACAAATGGTACAAACCCTTGCGACTTTACCCGAACCCGCCGCTTCCAAGCAGCCTGCCCTTCCCAAAGTGTTTCAGGAATTGCCTCCCGCCAGGCAACGAGAGGACACGAAGGAAACAACCGGCCTGCCTGCTCACTTAAAGCGTTGGTGGCAATTAAAGCTTTTTTAATTAAAAGAGAGCCTTTTTAATGTAAGGCTCTCTTTTTGTTTCGATTTATTTATCGTATCTCTATTTTTTGGGAAGCTTCGTACCTGGGCCGGTCTTTGCAGGCGGGAGCTCCTTATCCACACCTGAGGGTTTTTCATCCAGTTTCTGCGCAGGTGTTTTGGCGTCCGATTTACTGTCTTCCGTTTTGGTTTCCGAATTGATTTCAGCCACCATATTTTCACTGATCAAGGTTTTCATCGATTTACCCTTGATCATTTGTTCAAGCACACTAAGCGCTTTGACTAATTGGGGATCTTTTTTGTTTTTGAAATCCTCTTCCGTTCTGGTGACGGCAATGTCCGGCTGAATGCCCAGCTTGTTGATATCAATGTCATTGGGCGTTAAATAGCGCTGGGTGGTAATGTTCATTCCAGATCCGCCAGGCAACTGGTTGATTTCCTGAACCAATCCCTTACCGAAGCTTTTTTCACCCACCAGTAAGGCCCGATGCGTGTCTTTCAACGCCCCGCTTAAAATTTCACTGGCACTGGCGCTGCCTCCGTCAATAAGAATAACCAGCGGCTTTTCGGTGATCGTACTTTTACTGGCCAGCTTAATGTCCTTATAGCCATCACGATCAACCGTACTGACGATGCTGCCGCCATCCAAAAAGAAGTCGGCTATTTGAATCGCGTTGGTCAGAAGACCACCGGGATTGGAGCGAAGATCGATAATATAGCCGTCCTTCTTGCCCATTTCCTTCATCGCGTTTCTCAGTTCAGCCGAAGCCGTACTGCTCAAGAAAGTGGAAAGCTTGATGTAACCAATCGAATTAGGTACCGGAAGCTTGAAAGGATTATCCAGTTCAACGGATTTCAATTTGATTTCATCGCGAACAATATCATACGGCTTGGCGGCCTTATCGCCACGTTTAATCAGAAGCTTAACGGCCGTACCCTTTTCGCCGCGAATCATGTTGGCGGCGTCCTTAACGGACATCCCCTGGGTTGATTTGCCATCAATTTCAAGAATTTCATCGTTGGCCAAAACGCCCGCCTTATCGGCCGGGGTATCATCGATTGGAGAAATGACCACAATCTTGTTGTCGCGAACGCCGATTTGAATCCCGATGCCATAAAGCCTTGCCTTGATGGAGCGGCCTTCCTCAGCGAACTCTTCAGGGTCAAGGTAGCGCGTGTAGCGATCATTAAGGCTTGCCAACATAGTTTCAATGGCCACCTGGGCATCAGCGTCATCTTCCATCGTCTTATCATAGCGATGGCGCCAGATACGCCAGTCCTGACCGTTTTTGCTTTCATCCACAAAGCGAGCGTTGACTAGCTTCCAGACCTCATCGTAGAGCGCCTGGGGAGAATACGCAAAGGCGCTACCCGAAAACAGGAAGAGCGCTATTAGAACACTACTCAGCAAATTGCGGGAAAACAGGTGTCGAACGACTGACATGCAAACGATTCCTCTTTCAAGCCCCAAATTAAGGCCCAGGTCAATACAAATGCCTTGGACACTATCGCTATTATAACGCACTTGCAACCGAACGGCCTATATCATTCTCCCTAAATAGCCAGGCCGTTTGAAAGCAACCCGTAAGCCCAGCGATTAATATCGCTTGCGGCGTCAAACAGCCACTCCCCCAACCTCAGGACAAAAAAGAGAAGAATAAGAATAAAAAAACCGTATTGCGAAAGCTTGGCTTCGTTGTTTTTAAGAAACGGCAGCCAGGGAGAAAGCATCGCAAAGCCATCCAAAGGAGGGATCGGCAGGATATTGAGCAAAAACAGAACGGCGTTTAGCTGTGCGCCGACCTTTAGCACAATGGCAAGCCAGTCCTGGCGCAAAATGCTTTCATCCGGCATAAGCACAAGACCCGCAATACAAAGAAACATCAAAAGGATGTTCATCAAGGGGCCTGAAAAGGCCACCAGCGTTTCACTCAGCTTGCCAAACCTGAAATAGCTGGGGTTGGTTGGCGTTACCCCCCAAGCAATCCCTGCAAAAAATAAGAACAATAGTGAGTAAGGCCCCATTTGTACCCAGGGATTAAGGGTGAGATAACCGGCGTTTTTGGCCGTAGTATCTCCCTGGCTTTGGGCGGCAAGCGCATGGGCAAACTCATGCAAACAAACCGAGACTATTACCACAACGATAATCGTTAAATACAGCAGCCAGTTTTCCAGTAGCAGCTCAATAAACATCTTACAAATAATCCGGCAGGGACATTACATATGTCTTGTTTGTCGAAGGGGCCGTTAGATATAAAAGATTCCGCTTATCATCATACTGGATCCCAAAGCTCGTTTCGCTCATCAACGACGGGCTGGTTGAAATATACGCGCTGTCATTGATCTTTATTGGAATCACTCTCTTCAGCGTAAATCCTACATCATCAATAACAAACAAGCGCACGTAAGCATTAGACCCACTGGATTGTATCGCTGAATCCAACACCAAATAATCTCCCGTTCTCCCGCTCACCGCCATTCCTGTCGGCGTTGTCGGCACCGTACTTAAACCGCTCATGTTATTCTGCGTCGGTGTCGGCGTCCCTGTCGCTTGCCTGTCCGCATACGTATAAATCCGCTTATTCACCGCATCCAAAAACGCTACACCCGCACTGGCCTGGTCTATCGACATCGCAGTTGCGCCACTTGACCAGACCCCCAATGTGAACGATGAAGAAAAATTATACTTCTGGTTACTCGCGCTATACGTATAACGATCCAGCTTTCCACCTGTTCTGTCAAACAGGTACAAGTCTCCCGCATTATCCTGCCAAATCCCCTGAACATTCGGGCTCCCGTTAATCGTTATATTATACGGCTGATAGGTCGAAACACCTTCTTTGGTATAACGCACCATGCTGTAAGTCGGATCCGCCCCCTTCCAGGTATAAACAAACCCCGGATCTTGAACTTCTCCAAAAAATACACGGCCATCCGGCGCAACGGCCACAGAGCCTCGACCAACTTCATTTCGGTTAGAGCCCAACAGGGTGGAAAGAACGTTATTTTTCCATGTCCACAAATTCCCTGTTTTAGCGCCACCAAAAAACACACGGCCATCCGGCGCAACACGAATAGATCCATTACCCCAAGCACCGACCCCCGCCGTTGAAACAGGCGTTGGTAAGATGGTTGAAAGGACATTGGTGACACTATCCCAAACCCAAAATAACTTGGGGCTGCTAACGTCTTGCCACCCTTGGCCAAAATAAACCTTTCCGCTGCCATTATCAATTTCCAATGCGTTTTTATCTGCAGCATTATCGATTTCAGTAGGGGTAATCGTACTTAAAATACCATCTTTCCATGTCATCATATGGCCTGTAAATGGAGACGAGTCGTCCTTCATACTAAAAATAACCCGGCCATCACTCATGGCTTTGATACTGTTGTAAACCCCTATCCAGCTATAGGGGTTTGGGAATGTTAAGTCAGTCAGGGTTGAGGGCGGAGTATACACTAACAGTCTGTTGCTTCGCGAGCCAATAAAAACTTGATCAGATCCTGGAACAACCGCCATCGCAGCCCAGGCAATACCGTAAATATTACTACTGTTTATGGTGCTGAGCCTGGCTGAAGAGGGATCCCAGGTATAAACTCGACTTCTGTTGGTAAAATAAGCGCGGCCTGAGCTTGTTGTTTTAACTCCTTCTATAAAACAGTTAGAGCTTGTGATTAATTGGGTGTTAACCTGTGTTGCCGGATCCCAATAAAAGAGTCTGTTAGGGCTATTATTGCACCCGCCATAATAAATACCGTTGGTAGCAGAGTTAACAGCAAGTCCCCATTCTTCTCCATTTCCTTTATAAGTAGAGCTACTAATTGTAGATAGGCCAGTATCGGCGTGCCAGGTCAGCATCGGATGAGCAGAAATACTGCCACCATTGCTATCTTGCCCAATATAGACCCGGTTATCAGGAGCTGCCGCAATGGCAAACATACCGATACGACTAACATCGGTAGGGGTAATGGTGGTTAGCACACCATTAAGCCAGCTATATATCCGACGGGTACCGCTACTTTGCCACGGCGCAAAAAAAGCACGGCCATCAGGGCTGGTAATGACTGTTTCAACATCATTACTAGAAGCAACAGGAATGGTACTAAGAACATTATCCTTCCAGGTAAAAACATTATTACCCCCATGAGTCCCAAAAAAAACTCGGCCATCAGGGCCTGTTGCAAGCGTATCATAAGTCCCCGGCCACTTTACACCGCTTGGAAGAAGCGTAGATAAGACCCCAGGGCCGCTGGCGCCTCCACCACCTCCCCCAATCGCACCATCACTCCCGTCACTCACATAATTAAACATCTCTCCCACTGGGTTCAGGTTCAACCGGCTCTCCACTGGACTCGTCGCCGCACTCGCCGTTAAATCGATCGCATAAAGCTGCCTCACCTCATCGCTCAGCATCACCTGACCTGACGGCAATCCCGTTGAAAGAATAACCGTCATATTCTGAGGTAACGTAAACGTCTGTCTACCCTTCGTAAATCGCCACCCATTCGGCCCCGCCGTATCATGAAGCCTTACCACCACCGCATTCTGAACATTTGTGCCCGTAAGCGGGCTTGCGCAACTGCTCTCCACACAATACTGAAACTCCGCTGTCGCAGGCAATATTACATCCGCTGGCCTCACATGATTATACGGACTCCCTCCCACCCAGCTCTGCGTCACCGGGTTGTACTCAAAGCGATCCATCACCTTGCCACCCGTCACAGACCTTAGCTTATATCCCACGCGATACACCTGCTGCGTTACAGGCTCGTAATAAGCATAATATATTGCGTTGGCATCCGACAGGTTCGTTCCATACAATATCCGCTGCGTTAACGACGACTCTTCCAAAAATCGATTCAAAAATACCGACGCGCTATGCGTCGCGTCCATCCTATCCCGCATTCGCGTCAACTGCGATAAAAAATATGACGACGATAAAAATAACATCGGGATCAACACGATGCCCATCAGGCTTATCGCTATCAACGTCTCTACCAACGTTACACCACTCTGCTTCTGGCTGGCAGGAGATAGTGCTCTTAAAATTTTAAGAAACGTTTTTTTTAATAATTGACAGGGAGAAAAACGCATGCAGTCCATCCCAAAATCCTTCATCGAAGAACGTTTATGAACAGGTAGTAAGATCTCGACCGACAATGCCCAAAGCTAAAGGGTTGAAAACGCATCCCACCCAAAGGCATTAGAGCAACGTCTCGTGAGACTGACCACACTGACCAAGCCGCTCAATCAAGCGCATCAAAAACGCGCGTGGCGCCTGGCGAGGATATAAAAACACCTCTTCAGCCTGTGGCTGGCTGCTTACCCCACCACTAACCGGAAGAGTTGCCGCAATAACCCGCATGACCACTGGCGCATTCGCATCCGCCCCAATATAGAGGGAGGCCAGTTCAAAGGCCATCAGATCACATGCCGCTTCAGACGGGCGTTGCGAGGGATCCGCATCGTACAAGGGGCTGTGGATATCGAGTAAATCACCCTGCAAAGCCACTATTCGCCCACACATAAGCGGGGAGCGCCCCAGCCTTGGCAGTACCAAGGGCTGGCGATGATCTGAGAGAATAAAACTGATGGAAAGCCCCATAAAATCTAAAATGCCAACCGAGCGATCCCCGTCTATTCGGCATTGAAGTAATGGCGGCAAGGACTCCGGGCGCACTTCCTGCTTGTTCTGGGGGTTTAGAGGATTTTCGGCATCAAGCAAAGCATTAAAACTCTGACAAAATTTGGGCAGCTCATTGAGGAGACGGGCAAACAGCAGCTTACTATTGTCCTGGGCCTGGCTATGCTCCTGCCATTTGTCACGCCACTGATCGGCAATGGCAGACAGTTGCTGGTGCATTTGCGCCAAAGCTGAGCGCTCCTGCTGGGCCTCGCGCTTTTGCATTTCAGCCATCAGGTTATAAGAAGGTGCCTGCGGGGAATCTGAGCGGGTTTTAACGGGGGAAGGTTCTAATTTCTTAGGCTGCAAGCGGCTTTCAACAGGTCTTGCAGGACTAAGGCTATTACCAGATGAATGAATAGATTCTCTCGGCACCGCTTCATGACTGGAACTGGACTCACGCAGGATTTGTCGCCGCAAGTCTCCATAGCGGCGCTGTTCAAACGCCCTTTCGGACTCTTGCCTGGCTAGCTGGGCGTCTTTGGCACGCTTATTGTTAGACGGCCAATCATCCGGCCAAGGCTGTTGCGTAAGCTCTGCCATAGGTCTGGCTTATCTCTCTTTCTCTCTAGCTTTCTTTTATCCTGAATGCCAAACGGGGCGCGATACTTTACTGTATGACACCACAATCCAATTCTATTATACGTTTTTTTACAAAATTTAAAAATAAGTGGTTCCAAAAAAGAAGGGTCAGTACAAACATACTAACCCTTCATCATGTCAAAACTAATGCTATAAGCGCTTTAAGCCTTGGGCGTAACTGGAACTTTTACCTTTTTAGGGGCTTTTCTACCAATGCTGAGGTAGCGATAGCCCAAGGTTGCCATACGTTCGGGGCTATATAGATTCCTGCCATCGACAATCAGGCGGCAATCGCTTTCTTCTTTTAGTTTCAGGAAGTTGATGTTGGCAAACTGCTTCCAACTGGTCAAAATGGCAATCACATCAGCACCTCTGGCAGCCTGGTAAGGATCGCCACAGAAGGTAATATCCGGCAGCAGGTCACGCGAAGCTTCCATTGCTAAGGGGTCATAAGCTCTGACAATAGCGCCACGGTTTTCAAGCCCTCTGATAATGGAAATGCTTGGCGCATCGCGCATATCATCCGTATGAGGCCGATATGCAAGACCCCAGATGGCCACCGTTTTGCCAGCAAGCTTCTGATCAAGCGCCTCATCGATTTTTTCAATAAAGCTGATGCGCTGATACCGGTTAATGGTTTCAACGGCTTTTAAAAGATCGAGGTTGATATGGTACTCGTCGGCAATGTTTAAGAGGGAATTGATGTCTTTAGGAAAGAACACGCCGCCATAGCCAATGCCTGCCTGCAGATAGTCTGGGGAAATGCGCTTATCCAGACCAAGCCCCATTGCCACCTTGGTAATATCAGCGCCGGTTTTCTCACAAATCTGGGCAATGGAGTTCACGAAAGAAATTTTGGTTGCCAGAAACGCGTTGGTCGCATGCTTAATCAACTCTGCGCTGTTGATATCGGTAATGAGGATGGGCGCGTTTAGCGGGCCGTAAATTTGCACAATGATATCGATTGCCTTTTGAGAATCGGCCCCAATGACGATTCTATCGGGGTGCATAAAATCATTAACGGCCTGTCCTTCTCGTAAGAACTGGGGAACTGCCGCAATTTCAAAGGGCACATCACCTGAGAGCTCCTGTTTAAGGATATCGTGCAGCCACTCACCGGTCTTAATAGGCATGGTGGACTTTTCAATAATCAGGCGAAAGCCATCCATACCTGCAGCAATCGATTTAACGGCCGCCTTAAGAGCGTTCATATCGGGTTTACCGTTGGGCATTAAGGGGGTTCCGATACAAAGAAACACCACCTCGGCTTCCTTGACAGCGCCCACCAGGTCAGTTGAAAACTTCAGGCGTCCCGCCTCCTGGTTGCTCTGAATCATCGGTTCAAGCCCATCTTCATAGAAATGGACTTTTCCCTGCTGCAGCTTGTCCATTCTGGCCTGGTTAACATCGGCGCAATGAACCATGTGTCCCATTTCGGCAAGACATGTTCCCGTTACGGTTCCCACATATCCCGAGCCTATCACAGCAATATTCACGAGCATTTACCTTTCGTTCAACTTTCATGTGATTTTCAAAAAAATGGCAAAAACCGGATTCCAAACTTCATTTGAGAACCCGTCTTACTCTATCTATCGATCAATTCGTCCGGTTATTCAGTTCAGGCGATAAAAATTACAACAGGATTTACAACTTGCCTGTCACTCTAACACAGACCCTTCACCTACGGCCAGAGAGAAACGCTTGGAAAAAGAACTTGGAGAAACAGCCCGTTTTCCGCTTAAAACAGTGTTTCTACATCAAATGGGGGAGAAAACTTGCTAAGAGCCTGCCATTTCTAATGCCCTTATAGGAAAAATCAAAGGCTTCGTCTTTAGCGGCGGCACTTTAAACCGAAAGCCAGAATATCCAGCCGGAATAACTGGGCCGACACAGGTCTAGGTACGGCAAAGCCAACGAGAGACCAGCGCCAACGGATAATGGCGAAGGGGCTTAGCAAAAAAGGATTTCAGATTATGCCTTCGATACTCAATACCAATATTGCCTCCCTGATTGCACAATACCAGCTTGGCTTTAACAGCAAGCAGGTTGAAAAATCAATGGAGCGACTCTCTTCAGGTTATCGCATCAATCATGCGGCTGATGACGCGGCAGGACTTGCCATTTCCCATAACCTGACAAGCCAGGTGGGACGCCTGAACCAGGCGCTGAGAAACACCCAGGATGGCATCAGCGTCTTGCAGGTGGCCGATGGCTCTCTGCAAACCATCAATGACTCCCTTCAGCGTGTGCGCGAACTGACCATTCAGGCTGCCAACGACAGCTACAGCACCGCCTTGCGCGATTCAATCGAAGGGGAAATCATGTCGTTGATGAGAGACATTGACCGGGTCGCCAATTCTAGCCAGTTTAACGGCATTAACCTGCTTGATGGCACCGCCACCAACGCGGTTATCCAATTCGGCATCGGCTCAGACGTTAATAGCTATCTTAATATCAATACTGCCCTTAGTGCGGCAGGAACAGGCGATGCAGCAGGCCCAGGCGGCCTTGCAATAGTAGGCGGCACGGCTACCTTTGCCGATATCGCCGATATTGGCGTCACCGGCTTAAACCCCACCACTGCCTCAACCTTTCTCACAGACATTGATAACGCCCTTAGAGCAGTCAACGATCAACGAGGTCGAATCGGCGCTTTTCACAACCAGTTTGAAAATGTCAGCCAGAACATTATGCAATCAGTTGAAAACCTTTCAAGCGCCAATTCCCGAATTCGAGATGTTGACGTTGCTTCTGAAACCTCCACACTTGCCCAGTACCAAGTCCTACAGAACGCCTCCGTCAGCATATTGGGTCAAACCAACAATTTGCCCCAGATGATCCTAGGACTTCTACAAAACAGGGGCTAACGACTGCGCCAACCTTCAAGAGACTTGATTTACCAAGATTTAAAAGCCACAAGGAGTTTAAAAAGATATGAGCCACGCCACTTTAAATAAAATCCCCTCAGCAAGCATTTCACCCCAAGCCATTGCCCTGATCAACAGCCTGGGAGGCCCCGCACTGTCAACAAACCATACCGTTGATAGCCTCGGCGTCACCCTGGAAAACCACGCGGCAGCCCAGACGCCAGCCTGGCTTTTAGGAATCGTCAATCAAAGCCTGCGCCAACAAGGCATCACATTACCTACCACAAGGGCCCCTGAGGCAAAGCCTTTTGCAAACCGCAAAGACAACCGTTATATGAGCTTCTAGGCTGTAATGCCCTAAAGCCCCAGCTCAATATATAAAAAGCCCTTTTCTCTCTTATGCCATCAAGGGAGGAAGGGCTTTTTGTCTTCTGTATAAAATTGTAACATTGCAGCAAATTACTCTTTAGGAAACACTCCTGTTACCGACAAAACTAAAACGGGTTCATTTGTTATGTTTATGGGTTCATCGATTGATTGAATAAATACTTGATTGGTTCATTTGAATCCAATCAAGCGCTAATACCTGTTCAATGGTCACCCGTGTGGTTCTCATCAGGTCATTATTTCATACTCGTTTATCTTCATCGCCTGTTTCTCCCAACACGGATGTTGGGCATCTCACACTGTACGCACTGTAGAAGGCGCGTATTGCAAGGATGCCGACACTGGTTGGGGGTGATAGGGGAAATATCAGCGCTTCATCCTTCTTCAGACGAGGCTGTTGGCTCCTGTATTGGCAAGGGAAGCCACTAGAGAGAAAGGAAACCGTATATGGGCATGTACATTCGCAGCAACCAGGCGTCTCTCAATGTTCTTAGGAATTTAACCAGTGTCGGGTTTGACCTTAATAAAAGCCTGGAACGACTGGCCAGTGGCTACAAAATCAATCGGGCAAGCGATGGGGCAGCTTCCCTGGCCATTTCCGAAGGCTTACGCTCACAAATCAGGGGCAGCCAGGCCGCCCAGACCAATATCCAACAGGGTATCAGCATGTTACAAACCGCCGATGGCGCATCGCAGGGCATTTACGAAAGTCTTCAGCGGATTAGGGAACTTGCCGTTGCCGCCGGAAACAGCGGGGCTGATTTCAGCGCCCTGAGCGCAGAATTTACCCAGCGTGTGACTGAAATCAATCAGATTGCAAACGGTACCGAATATAACGATCAAGTCTTACTTAACGGTTCCCTTGGCGCCACCATTAACCTGCAGGTAGGGCCAAACGCCGGGGATACGATTAACATCGCCTCAGCCTTTGGGAACGCGCAGGCATCAACCCTGGGCATTGCCTTAACCGCCATTGGCTCGATTGGCGATAGCGCCACTTTGATTGGCCAAGTGGATACCGCAATGGGCAATCTGAATTCGATTACCGCCGTCATTGGCAGTAAAACCAACCAGCTTGAAAGCCAGTCGAGCAATTTATCCATTGCCATTGAAAACTATTCGGCGGCTGAATCAAGCATCCGAAACACCGATATTGCAACTGAAACCGCCAATATGACCAGGCTTCAGATTCTTCAGCAATCGGGTGTTCTGGCACTGAGCCAAGCCAATATGCAAAGCAGCCTGCTCCTGCAATTACTGAACCGCTAATATCAATTGCCGCAGATACGGATGGATAAAAGTGCGTAAGCTCTTGATCAGAATAGCCACTTAAGTCCGGCGTGAATTGGTATTTTATAATAAAAAACAGGAGACGATGGATGCCACAATTTCAAAAGGCGCCATTCTGGCAATCCCAGGCCTTATCCAAACCCCAGGTTCTCTTGGTCTGTGATAACGTCTGGGAACATCCCCCCAAAGCACTTTGCCCGGATAAAGAACAGAACGTTCTTGACGCCAATCGGCAAAGTACCGACATTAGCCTAATACACCTGGATGCCGCCTGGCAAATATTTCAACATTAACGCATTTATTCTACTTTCTTTACTTTTTCACTTTCGTTTTTGACCCCTTAAGCCGGCCTTCAAAGTATGCAATCGTGCTTTTGAGGCCGGTTTCCAATTGGATGCCAGGCTCCCAGCCAATCTTGTTTTTGGCAAGTGTGATATCCGGCTGGCGCTGAACCGGATCATCATCAGGTAGAGGCAAGCGCTCAATTTTAGAACGAGAGCCCGTCATTTTAATAATCAGCTCTGCCAATTGCATAATGGTAAACTCACCCGGGTTTCCCAAGTTCATTGGGCCGCTAAACGCGTCTTCGGTAACATCCATCATTTTGATCATGCCATCGATCAGATCGTCGATATAGCAAAACGAGCGGGTTTGCAAGCCGTCCCCATAAATGGTAATCGGCTTGTTTTGAAGCGCCTGCATAATGAAGTTGCTCACCACACGCCCATCCAGTTCAGCCATTCTGGGGCCATACGTGTTAAAGATACGGACTATTTTCACTTTCACGCGGTTCTGGCGGGAATAATCCATACACAAGGTTTCAGCCACCCGTTTTCCTTCATCGTAGCAGCTTCTGATTCCCACGGGATTGACGTGCCCCCAGTAATGTTCAGGCTGCGGGTGAACTTGCGGATCGCCATAGACTTCCGATGTTGAGGCTTGAAGCAATTTAGCGCCCGTTCGCTTGGCAAGCCCCAGCATATTGATCGTACCCATCACATTGGTCTTAACCGTCTTTACGGGATTAAACTGATAATGCACCGGCGAGGCGGGGCATGCAAGGTTATAAACCTCGTCTACCTCTACTAGAATGGGCTGAATGACGTCGTGGCGTAATAATTCAAAATAGGGATGATCGAGTAAATGGACAATATTATCTTTGGAGCCGGTAAAGAAATTATCGAGACAAATCACGTCATGCCGGGCGTCCAATAGCCGTTCAATCAAGTGCGAACCGATAAACCCCGCACCACCGGTGACCAAGATGCGTTTTCGACCTGAGACGTCGGATAACTGCAAAGCCCTTGCCCTCTTTCTTTTCTGATGCCTTATGAATGCACCGGCGTTGCCAAGGACGGCTTAATCTGGGGAGCATGGGTTTCATACTCACTTAAGCGTCCGATGCAAAAATATTCAAAGCCCCGCTGCTGCATCCGATCCATTTCATACTGGTTTCTGCCGTCAAAGATGACCGGACGGTTCATCAGGGTTTTAATGCGATCAAAATCAGGCCGTCTGAATTCGTTCCACTCGGTCAGCAATAAAAGCGCATCAGTATTTTTCAACGCGTCATAGGCGTTTTCCGTATACTGAAGCCTGTCCTTAAAAATGGTTTTGGCAAGCGGCATGGCCTTGGGGTCAAACGCCTGAATCGTCGCCCCTTTTTCAAGCAGGGCGTTAATAATCGTAATGCTGGGCGCTTCTCGCATATCGTCGGTTCTGGGCTTAAACGCCAAACCCCAAACGGCAAAAGTTTTGCCTTTGATATCACCTTCAAAATAAGCCAGAATTTTATCCACAAAACGGTTTCGCTGGCTTTGATTCACTGCATCGACGGATTCGAGGATATTGAGGGTGGTGTTATAATCTCGCCCGGTCTTAATCAGCGCCTTAACATCCTTGGGAAAACAAGACCCGCCATAACCAAGTCCCGGAAAAAGAAACTGGCTTCCGATTCTTCGATCACTTGAAATGCCGGTTCTCACCTGGGAAACATCGGCGCCCACTTTTTCACACAGTCGGCTGATTTCATTAATAAAAGAGATTTTCGTGGCCAAAAAAGCGTTTGCAGCATACTTGGTCATCTCGGCTGATGGAATATCCATATTAATAATCGGATTTCCCGTTCTTAAAAACGGGCTGTAGAGTTCGCGCATAATATCAAACGCCCGCTGGCTGTCAGCGCCAATCACCACACGATCGGGTTTTAAGAAGTCATCCACCGCAGCTCCCTGTTTTAAGAACTCTGGGTTTGAAACGACAGAAAACTCATGATCGCTGTGAGCCTGAACCACTTGCCTGATTTTTTCAGAGGTTCCCACAGGCACCGTACTTTTGGTAACGATGACTTTATAGCCATTCATTGCCTCTGCAATCTGCTTAGCCACCGCAAGCACGTAGCTCAAGTCGGCTGAACCGTCATCCCCCTGGGGTGTTCCCACGGCAATGATACAGATTTGGGATTTTTGAACGGCTGTTTTTAGATCCGTTGTAAAAGCAAGCCTGCCTTCCTGGGTGTTGGCCTTCATCAATTCTTCAAGGCCCGGTTCATATATCGGTACCTGGCCTTGTTTTAGGGTTTCAATCTTGCGTGCGTCATTATCCACACACACCACATCGTTGCCCATTTCGGCAAGTCCTGTGCCTGCCACAAGCCCTACATAACCGGTTCCGATAATACAAACTTTCATAAATCAAATCTCGCCTTTAGTTTTGTTTCTTGAATAGGTTACGTGTTATTAAAGCCTACACCACCACTGCCTGCTGCAAGCGCCCGGTTTTATACTGCCGATACCATTCGACAAATTTGGGGATACCTTCTGACACTTTGGTGGTGGGCTGATAGGACAGCAGCTTTTTGGCCTTATCAATATTGGCATAAGTGATGGACACATCGCCAGGCTGCATCGGCTGCGGGTCAATAACAGCCTTTTTACCCACAGCAGATTCAACCAGCGTAATCAACTCGCTGAGCGTGGTGGTTTGTGATTCGCCCAGGTTAAATATTTCAAACGGGGTTGTATGGTCAGGATGTTGATAATCAATGGCCGCCAATACGCCCTGCATAATATCGTCAATGTATGTATAATCGCGCCGGGTGCTGCCATCGCCAAACATTGGAATGGGCTTGCCTTCATCAATTAAGCGGGTAAATTTATGAATGGCAAGATCAGGGCGCTGGGAAGCGCCATAAACGGTGAAAAAGCGAAGCGCCACAACTTCAAGCCCGTGGAGATGACTGTAGGTATGCAGTAAGCTTTCGCCCATCGCCTTGGTTGACGCATAGGGAGAGATGGGCTTGCTGATGTCCTGCCCCTCATAAAAAGGCAACGCCTGCTGCAGTGTCGGCTCTTGGCTTAAATTACCCGAGGGACTATCGCCATAGACCGAGCTTGACGAGGCGAAAATAAATTTACGGATCCCATGGGCTTTGGCTAGCTCGGCCAGATGCAACGTTCCCATCACGTTGGTTTCAAGATACAGCTGCGGCTCGCTTAATGATGGGCGCACACCCGCTCGGGCAGCCAGATGAACGATGCCGCCGGTTTTCAAATCATTTGCATGAATTTGGAAAATTTCGGCCAGGGCTTTTTGATCTCGAATATCCAAGCGATAAAGCGTGTAGTTTGGCGACGCGCTGAATGGAGCGTGATTGGCTTCTTTAATTGCCGGATCATAAAAATCATTGAAGTCGTCAATCACAATCACCCGCGCCCCACGTAAAAGCAGATGCCTGGTCAGATGGGAGCCAATAAAGCCCGCGCCGCCGGTGACTAAATAAGTTGCTGTCATAAATGCTTACTCTTATAAATTTTACGAATAGCGGATGCCTTTTTCTTTTAAGCGATCAAGCGCCTGATGAAGCACCGCTTTTGGGGATACCAGCGACACCCTGAAATACTGATCCCCGTCACTGCCAAAGGCAATCCCCGGGGTCACTACCACGTCGGCCGTATCCAAAAGGTATTTCACCCAGCTTTTAGAATCGGTAACGGCTGGGTTGTTTTTTGGAATCGGAAGCCACATATAAATCGTGGCAGGCGATGGTGTTTCGATGGGCCAGCCCAACGCGCGAAAACCCTCCACCAAGATATCGCGACGCTCCTGATATTCTTTTACGATAGGCGGCACAAGCGTTTGCGAGTGATCAAGCGCCGCAATAGCGCCATCCTGAATGGCCGATGAAATTCCGTAATCCAGATTCGTCTTAATCGAATAAAGGGATTTAATGATTTGCGCATTGCCAACGGCAAAGCCAACCCGCCAGCCCGCCATATTAAACGTTTTTGAAAACGAGTGGAACTCAACGGCAATCTCTTTAGCGCCCGGGATATTGAAAATGCTGAGCGGCTTATATCCATCAAAAGCAATTTCACTATACGCCAGGTCACTCACCAGGATAATCCCGTATTTTTTGCAATAGGCCACTAGTTCGCTGTAAAAAGCTTCATTAGCCAGTGCCGTGGTGGGATTATTGGGATAGCTGACAATAAAGAGCTTGGCCCGTCTGGCAATCTCGTCTGGAATGTTTTTAAGATCGGGAATAAAGCCTCGCTCGGCACTCATGGGAAGATGGTGGACATCACCACCTGAAAGCCATGTGGCCCTTGAATGCACGGGGTAATATAAGGAGGGCGTAATGGTGACATCGCCATTATTGATATAGGCAAAGGACAAGTGCGCCAGGCCCTCTTTTGAGCCTATCAGCGCCTGGACTTCGGTTTCAGGATCGATATCTTTAACGCCAAATCGACGCTCCATCCAGCGGGCAACCGCCTGGCGATATTCGGGCTTCCCTTTCAGATTAGGGTAGCGATGATTTTCAGGGTTTTGAACCCCTTTTTGAATCGCTTCCACTACCAGCGATGGGGTTGCCATGTCAGGATTGCCCATGCCCAGATCGATTAAATCCGCTCCACGCGCTCGCGCCCTGGCCTTTAGTTCGTCAAGTTCAGCAAAAACATAGGTGGGCAGCTTATCCAAGCGGGCGGACAAGCTGGGCAAAACACCCTTGCTTTGGCCTTTTTTTGCTTCTTTTGTCGTTGAGGCATCAGGCGGGGGGGTCACGGGAGGGGTCTCCATTAGAGAACAATGCACAGGCTTAGAACACTTTAGAAAGCCCTAGCGCTCTTTGGCCGTCTCTATTATAGGCCGAACCGCCCGCTTTTGCGAGCCAGCTCCCCTTATCACCCCGATTGACCCGCTCTTTGTTAGCGCGGTTCAAACACCAACTGATTTTGCGTTGGATCAATCGTCATTTTAAACTGTCGGATAAAGCTCAGGCCCAACAACCCCGAAAACGTGGAATCAGGTCGAACGTCAATAACCGTGGCCTGTACCTGCTCCGCTTCCACCCCGTCAATTCTCAGATGGTCAATTACCACCTTGGGCACATCAATTCTGCCATTGGCCGTGGTGATATGAACTTTTTCCCCATTTGTTGTATCCAACCCCAGGCCCTGGGCCAATTCACGCGATATGGAAGTATAAGTGGCCCCCGTATCCAGAATGAAGGTTCCCCGAACCTGCTTGCCGTTAGCCGCATTCACCAAGACGGCTTCCACCATCAGGGCATTACGGTTGCTTTTAAGCCGAACGATACGGTTCTGTATTTTGCGGGTGGCGTTGCTTAAAAGCGCGTCCTCCACCAGCGGGGACGTGCTGGAAAGCATGATTTTATTATCGCCGTTATTCTTGTTCAGACTGTGGCGAATGACCAAAAGCCTGGACTGGGCATAGGTTCGAATATCGCTTTGGGCATTGGAGATGACCACCGCCTGGTAATGCCCAAGCGCTTCCGCTTTCTTATTCAGTAAATCAAGACAAACAGCCAGGTAATAATGGGCATTGGCAGTGCCTGGGCGACTTGCCAGAACCTGTTGCATCAAGTCCGCGCTCTTGGCGTATTCCCCACGCCGGTATTCTCTAACCCCTTTAAGATATAAATCTTCCCAGGCAGAGAGCGCCATTTGCGTATAGGACACATCGTCATGAATAGCAGGAAAATACCCTGAAACGTGATTAGAAAAACCTGCAGGGAGCTTCAACGCCAACGTCGAACACGCCATCAGCAATCCAAACAAGACCAGGGAGAGCACCCCTTTTACAGGCCAGTTTACACGTTTGATAATCGTCACCAGGATACGCATCCTGCATGACCCCTTCCTATGCCTATTATCAGTATTTCAGGCCACCCTGTTACATGTGGGCCTGCTCTCTTCCCTATCGGCAAGTCTTACCCTCTTCTTGAATAGCCAAACCCTATTTCAAAGCCCAGTAGCACAAAAAGCCCATGATTTGTTTTTATGCTCATGGGTTGACTTATGGCCATCACGGAATGGGCCATATTGAGGGGAACAGGCTTTAAAAAGAGATTTAAGGGATACCAGTTTTATGTCAAACGATATACCAGCAAGATTGCCACGCCCAGGCGAAGTTTACACCGGCCCTTTCGGCGGGGGTGCCTATGGCGGATACGGCGGTGCTTATGGCGGTTTTCCGGGAGTTATACCACCGATTGCCCCACCGGCGCCTTCTTATAGCGGAAACTTTATCGGGCCAGGCTTTGCCCCCTACAGTAATGGAAGAGGGGCTTATCAAACCACCACCAGTCCTTATCTCAACACGCTATTGGCACAAGTGGAAACCACCACGCAAAATATCCAGCAAGTTGCCGCCATCAACAATGGTCAACCGCCTGGGTATGACCCGAACTTGGGTTACTGGAACTCTATGATAGCCCCGGTTTTAAATAGGGCAAGCGGTATTTATAACAGCGCACTTGCAAGCGTTCCACCGCAAGGGCAAGGGCAGGGCCCTGCCGCAGGCCAACCCGCCGGGCCTCAAAACGCGCCATTACCTGATCAACCACAAGCGCATTAATATCCACCCATAAGTCTTAACGTGGGGCATGTAAATAGCCTTGCCGAAGTTGCGCCGCAAGCTCCAGTGCCGAGGCCGTCCCATCAATCATATGACTCAGTGCCGCCAAGCGATCCGTTTCATGGGAAAGCCGTTTAATCTTGACTTCAACCGAATCGCGAAACAGACGCTTTTCAACCTGCCAGTGCTGATCGCCAACGGCTGCAATCACCGGCTGATGGGTAATCACAATGACCTGGGCGGTTTTTGAAAGCGCGGAGAGCTTTTCAGATACCCGTTTGGCGGTTGCCCCGCTAATGCCCGTATCGATTTCATCAAAGACCAGCGTTTCAGCGCCCTCTGACGCTGCCGTAATGACTTTCAGCGCCAATAGCACCCGCGATAGCTCTCCCCCGCTAGCTACCTTGGCTAAAGGGCGCAAAGGCTCGCCCGGATTGGCTGAAAATAAAAACGAAAGATGATCTTGTCCTGAAGCTGAAAACGCCGTCTTTTCAATCATGACCGCAAATCCCACCGAAGGCAGGGAAAGCTGCTTCAGTTCGGATAAAAGCGCTGTTTCAAGTCTTTGGGCAAGCTTTTTCCGCTCCAAACTCAACAAGTCCGCTTTATCAGAAAGGCTGTTTTGAACGTGATCCAAGCTGGCAAGCAGGCTTTCCTGATCCGATTCCAACGCTTGCATTTGACGCAATTCTTCACTCAGGTTTTGGTGGGTTTGCATCAAAGCTTCAAGCGTGGGGCCATATTTTCGCTTTGCCCGCTCGAGGGCTTCAAGGCGAAGTAGAACGTCCTCGATATTCGCTGGTTTTTCATCCAGGCGGCTTGCGTAATCAGAAAGCAGGTTTCCCAGTTGGCGGATTTCCTCATACAAACCGGTAGCGTTTTCAGAAAACCCGGCTAGTTTTTCGTCATGGGCTGCAATAGCGCCCAAACGTTTTTGCACCGTTTGGAGATTTTCCAAAATGAGCGAATCGGAACTTAGAAGATAGGCCGCCTCCTCACTAGCGTTTTTGATTTGATCATAAAAAGTCAACCGCTCGCGTTCCGCCTGAAGACGGACATCTTCCTCAGTATCCACCACGTTCAGCTCATCAAGTTCATCACACTGGAATTTTAAAAAATCTCGTTGTCTGAGCCACTGATCCTCTTTTGAGCGAAGCTTTTCAAGCTGAGATAAGATTTTGGAATAGTGTTGATAAAGCTCTGAAACTTCTTTTTTAAGCGCTTGAAAAGCAGTATTGCCCAAACTATCGAGATACTCGCGCTGGTTATCGCACTCAAAAAGATTGGTCAGCTCATGCTGGCCGTGCAGATCCAGGCAAAAAGGCCTCAGCTTTTCAACCACCTCTCGCGCTACTGGAATGCCGTTAATTCTGGAACGGCTGCCCTTGGCTGAAAACTCCCGCGAAATCAGAAACTCGCTCTCCTCTTTCGCATCATACTCAATTCCCGCCTCTTCCAGTAAGCCTATTAGCGCTGGCTTTTCAAACAGCTTTTGCGAAAGGCTAAAGCCCAGCTCAATCTGTGCGCGACAAGCACCCTGACGTAAAATATCCTTAGGCGAAACCTTGTTTCCAAAAGCCAGGGCAATACCATCCAGTAAAAGGCTTTTACCCGAGCCGGTTTCACCTGTAATCACCGTCATGCCCGACTCAAAATCAACCGCGGCGCGATCAATAATGGCGATATTTTCCAGTGTCAGGCTTTTGAGCATAAAGGCTTATGATCTTTATTTAGTATAGCGAGGATTGCTGTGTTGTTTATATAGCCGTCCAGCAATTCTCTTTCTAAGGTGGTTACAGGCCCCGAACTTTCCAACGGGGATTACTGGACCAGTCTAACTTTCGATGCAGAAGCATGTAGAAATTATCCTCATCGAAATCAACCATTTTAAGGGGCTTTGGGGCCGCATAGACTTCAATGGCGTCTTCCGCGCTAAGAACGCCGCTTTCATGACCATCATAGGCGTATATCACCGACTGGTTTCTAGGGTGCGATTCCACGCGAATCATCTTATCCGCAGGCACCACGACAGCCTTGGCCGTAAAGCTGTGAGGGCAAATCGGCGTAATGCTAATCGCCTCCACTTCGGGCGAAATAACCGGCCCGCCCGCCGCCAGTGTGTACGCCGTGGTCCCCGTAGGCGTTGATAAAATAATACCATCCGCATCGTAAACCGCCACAAGCGTGTCGTTGATAAAAAGCCTCAGCGTGCAAAGCTGGCTTGGGTTCTGGTTTTTAATCACCACATCGTTTAAAGCATACTTGGGCGTTTCATCCTGAACGGCATTCGGCCCCAGTTGACGAAGCGTCAGCATCAGCCGATTATCCACGCTATACTGGCCCGCTGCCAGCTTCTGAAGGTAGGGTAGCATCTGCTTGGCTTCAATGGAGGTTAAAAAACCGAGTGTGCCGGTATTGACCCCCACAATAGGAACCGACTCTTCAACGAAATGTCCTGCGGCACGCAAAAACGTGCCATCTCCTCCCAGAACCATCACCATATCGGGAAGGGCTGCTTCTTTTGGAATCACGGGCGAATCTTTACGCGCCACCGGTACACAATGCACCTGAATGCCCTGTTCCTTGAAAAAGGACAATACATGATCGCGGTAAATATTTTCAGCATCCGTTGTGATGTTATGCACCAGGGTAATGGACGATAACTTCGCCATAGCGTTTAAGGCCTTTTCATTTGATTCTGATATTTTCATATTGTTGAGAAGCGAAAAAAATATAAAGCACTAAGATTCCAGCCAGGAATCCCCAACCGAAATATCCACCACCAGCGGAACACGAAGCGGCTGATCCAGCTCCATCGCCCATTTCACCAGCGCCGTTACCGTTTGAATTTCTCCATCAGGCACCTCCAGCACCAGTTCATCGTGTACCTGGAGAATCAACTGGCTTTTTAACCCTTCTTTCTTAAGACGCTTGGATAGCCTGACCATTGCCACTTTGATTAAATCAGCAGCCGAGCCTTGCAGCGGCGTGTTAAACGCCGCCCGTTCGGAAAATTCCCGAATGGAACGGTTGGCATTTTTCAAGCCTTCCGAGAGGTTCCGGGTTCGGCCGGAAATCGTTTCCACTTCGCCGGTTCGATGCGCCTGGGCCTTAACGGACTCAATAAAATTCTTCACGTTTTTATATTTAAAGAAATAACGCTCGATAAATTCGGCTGCTTCCGCCCTTGGGATTTTCAATTGCTGCGACAGCCCATGGGCAGATTGGCCGTATACCACACCAAAGTTCACTGCCTTGGCCTTATAGCGCATTTCCTTGGTCACCGCTTTTGAATCCAGTCCGAACACTAGCGCCGCCGTCGCCTGGTGAATATCCTCCCCCGCGTTAAACGCCGCAATCAGGTTGGGATCTTCTGAAAAATGCGCCAGAAGCCGAAGTTCGATTTGGGAGTAATCGGCAGAAAGCAGCTTCCAGTTTTTGGGATCCTTAGGGATAAAAGCCCGCCTGATCTCTCGGCCAAGCTCGGTTCGAATCGGGATATTCTGCAAGTTGGGGTTGCTGCTTGATAGCCTACCGGTTGCGGCAACCGCCTGGTTAAAGCTCGTATGAAGCCTACCGGTTACCGGGTTAACCAATTGGGGCAACGCATCAATATAGGTGGATTTTAATTTGAACAATTGCCGATATTCAAGGATTAGATCGATGACCGGGTGCTCTCCTGAAAGCATTTCAAGCACTTTCACATCCGTACTGAAGCCGGTTTTTCCCTTGGTTTTTTTAAGCGGCTGGATATTCAGGCGATCAAATAACACCTCACCCACCTGCTTGGGTGAATTGATGTTAAATTCACCGCCAGCCGCTTGGTAGATTTTTTGTTCGACTTCGCTCAGCTTTTTTTCCAGCATCTCACTCAAGGATTTCAAATAAGCCAAATCCAACGAAACCCCGTTTCGTTCAAGCTCGGCTAATACCAGCGCCACTGGCATTTCAAGCTCGGATAACAGCGCCCATTTTTTTTGAGGGTTCTGGCTCTGGTTAAACCGTTGCGTAAAAAGATGCATCAGCGTTAGCGTGACAAACGTGTCGCAACTGGCGTAAGCGGCAGCCTGAATGAGTTCGACTTCTGAAAACGGGATTTCCTTTTTGCCAGAGCCTATAAGCTCTTTGATTTCGCGCATCAGAAAATTACAATGTTGAAAGCCCAGATTTTTAAGTCCGTGACGACCTTCAGGGTTTTCAATATAGCTTGCAAGCATCGTGTCTAGAATAGGCCCCTGCCACAAAATGCCGAGCTTTTTAAAGAAGTTCACTTCAAACTTGGCATTATGGGCAATTTTGCAAACCGTGTCGCTAAGCAGTAACGGTCTAAGCAATTCCAATACGGTTGCTTCTGAAAGCTGCGCAATGCCGATATTGTCTTCTCCCGAATGAGCCAGCGGTACATAGACCGTTTCAATTTTTTCAAGGGCCTTGCCACTGGCATTCAAACGAAACGACTGCTTGGGATATTGGGATAAATGAAGCGGGTTAAGACTTTCAACAATTTCAAGCGCAAGGCCATCGGCAACACTCAAGGCGATTCCAACCAAGTCCGACTGGAAGATATCGAGACCAGTTGTTTCAATATCGATTGCAAAAATCCCGGTCGTTTCCACGCGAGCCAGAAACGCTTTTAGGGCAGACTCTTCAGTAACGATGGTATGCTCAACCTGAAGTACGTCTTTTAATTCAATCAGAGCAGTAGGCGCCGTCTCTTCTGTAACATGTGCTTTTAACACCAACTCTTGACCCACAGCGTTTTCAGCATTGCTCGTCATGCTGGATGCTACCGAGAGCCGCTCTTTTGCGCTGGCAAAAGGCGCCAAAAGCGTAGGGGCCTGCCTTAAAAAAGCCTTGAACTCACACTGCTCAAAAAAGGCAGTCAATGCTTCCCAGTCCGGAATTTCCAGATGACAGTCGTCGAATTTAACATCAATCGGCACCGCTTCATCAATCGTCGCAAGCCTTTTACTCAGTTCGGCCTGTTCCTGGTAAGTGCTTAATTTTTCAAGCAGCTTGTTTTTGGGCATCTGGGCCAAGTGCGCATAGACGTTTTCCATTGTCTCGTATTCGCTTAAAAGCTTAACGGCGGTTTTTTCCCCAACCCCTGGAATACCCGGAATATTATCGGAAGTGTCGCCTCGAAAGCCTTTGTAATCAATGACCTGTTCTGGATAAACGCCCAGTTTCTCAAAAACCGCGGCCCGATCATAGGTTTTCAACCCATCGCGGGGTGTTCTGGGCGGAATTAAGACCTGTATCGGCAGATGCGTTTCATCGGCGTCTTTCACCAACTGAAACGAGTCCTGATCGCCTGTGAGAATTTTCACCCACCAGCCTTCTTCCCTTGCTTTGCTTGCCAGGGTACCAATGACATCATCGGCTTCAAAGCCTTGGCGTTCATAAATCGGCATCCCTAATAAACGAACGCCTTCCTTGATGCCGTCCATCTGCTGGCGTAACGCGTCGGGCATCGCCTGGCGGTGCGCCTTGTAATCGGCATACAGTTGCTTTCTGAAGGTATCAGAATCCAGATCGAACGAAACGGCCATCGCATCGGGCTTGATGCTTTGAAGCAATAAAAAAAGCGCGTTGAAAAAACCGTAAATTGCCCATGTGGGCTTATTATCCTTGGTTTTCATATTGGTGGTTTCAAGCGCGAAATACATCCGATAGGCAAGCGCGTGACCATCAATTAAGACCAGCGTCTTGTGTTTTTCTGAAGGCGCTTTCGCTTCAGGGGATAAATTCGTCTTGCTTTGCTGCGGTAAAACCATCGTCAATTCCATACACTCCCTAAAATTATATTGAGCAGGTCTTCACCACCCGAGAGCCTGGCAATGTCTGGGCATAGCCCTCCAGTTCCAACATCATAACCTGCTCGCTCAGGTATGGTAGCGGCCAGCCAAGTTCAAGCGCCAGGGTTTCCAATAACAAACCCTCCGGCTTTTGAGTACTTTCTGGCAACGCCAGAAACAACTGCCGCTGAGCCTCGTTTAAAGCCGAAATACTCTGGGTTGGATTCATAAGGGCTTCCACGGAGACTTCTAAAGACCCTTGCGTGTTTAATGTGATTTCATCACAATCCTGAGAATCATGCTTTTCAAGGGCAAGCGCCTCTAGAATATGCTGGCCACAAGTGACAGGGGTTGCACCTTGCCGAATCAATTCATTGGGGCCTTCAGCACCAGCTGAAAAAATTTCGCCCGGTACGGCAAAAATCTGCCGACCTTCTTCAAGCCCTTGTCTTGCGGTGATCAAAGAACCGCTTTTGGCGCTTCCCTCCACCACCAGAATGCCTTTTGAAAGCCCTGCCACAATCCGGTTTCTCTGGGGAAACGTATATTTTGACCCTGGCGTTCCCAAAGGGTATTCACTCACAAGCGCACCACCGCTTTGAAGAATCTGCGCCGCTAACGCCTGGTGAAAGGCGGGGAAAATTTTATCAATGCCACAGCCAAACACAGCCAGGGTGGGCAGGCCATAATCTATCGCGCTTTGATGCGCCTGACCGTCAATACCCTCAGCCAACCCGCTGGTAATACACAGGGGTTTACCTTCAAGTCGCGGGTTAACTGAAGCGATCTGAGAAATCAGGCTTTGAACGGCCCGCCTGCCGTAATCGGTAATTTTGCGATTGCCCACAACCGCAAGCTGGGGCAAGGATAAACAGGCCGCATTGCCCCGCAGATAAAGAATCAGTGGCGGATCGTAAATTTCTCGAAGCACCTGGGGATAAGCAGCATCATAGAAACTAATGATTTGAACACCCTGGGCAGCATAGGGGTTTAGCAACGATTGCAAATCAAGCCCGGCCAATGCATGGCGCTGTTCGATAAACTGCTGTTTTTCGCTGCGGTTCAACTGGGTTTTTAAAAACGCTTCATCAGCCTGCCAAAGCCTGTCAATATTGTGATTAACAGCACTCAACAAGCGCAGCAAGGTTCTTGCCCCAATACCCTTAAACCCGCTTAAAGCCATCAAGCAGGCAAGCTGTTGGGGGGCTGGCGAAGGCGCTTCAAAAACAGTCGCTTCAGCATGTCCATTTAATTCGGATACTAAACTCACCATAAGCCTCTCGTATGGGATGACTTCAGATTACCTCGGCTTGTCTTGCCATTTTGGCCTGCCTCTTTCGGCGTTTGCTTATACGCCAGTCTACCAAAAAGCCAAGGAAACCCTGCTCCATGCAATGAAACTGCCTTCGTGCTATTGTTACTGTTGTTTACAATACAAATTTGGTTTGCTTCTATAGGCAAGGAAAAATCGCGCCATGCAAAAGCGTTTTACTGTCATTGCGGGGCCCTGTGTGCTGGAGCATCAGCGGGGAGAAAACAACCGACAAGCCGCCCGAAAGCTGAAAGCTTTAATGGCGTCGTTTCCAGAAGTGGATTTTTACTTCAAAAGCTCCTTTGACAAGGCGAATCGCACCTCTGTCGATGGCTATCGTGGCCCTGGACTTGAAGAGGGTCTGGCAATCCTAAAAGAAATAAAAGATGAGCTTGGCGTAAAGCTTTTAAGCGATATACATGAAATCCAGCAAGTCGGCCCGGTGGCCGAGGTGGTGGATATGTTGCAAATCCCGGCGTTTTTATGTCGACAAACCGACCTGTTGCTGGAAGCCGGGAAAAGCGGCAAGGCCGTCAACATCAAAAAAGGGCAGTTTATGGCCCCCCAGGATATGATCCATGCGGCTGACAAGATTTTACATGCGGGCAATAAACATGTTTATATTACCGAGCGGGGATCCACTTTTGGCTATAACAACCTGGTAGTGGATATGCGCAGTATTCCTATCACGCACAGCATGGGGTTCCCCTTGATTTTTGACGCCACCCACAGTGTACAAATTCCAGGCGGGCAAGGGACTTCTTCTGGTGGAAAGCGTGATTTTGCACCGGTTCTAGCCCGCGCTGCCGTTGCCGCCGGTTGTGACGGCCTGTTTTTTGAAACCCATCCCAACCCCAACGAGGCACTCAGTGACGGCCCCAACCAGATTCCGCTGGATTGGGTGGAAGATCTCCTGAAAAGTTGCCTTGCAATTCGAGCCGTGATCGCCCAAGATCCGCTTCATCAAAGACTTGAAAACAGTTTTACGCCTACCTTAAGCCATTAAAATATGAAGTGTTTGCAATCAACGTTATTTTTCTTTGTAAACAATGTGTTGATTTCTGTTGGTTTGTGAAGGTTTTGGCAATTTTTTCTACAACCCCCTGTCAGTTTTGCTTTGATTTTTTCAGAAGCGATTTTGAAATGGCTTTTCTTAGCTGTTGAAAACTGGCGGAATTGTTTAAAACCAACAAAGCCGATCACAGTCTCTTGACAGGTTTTCTACAAGTCAAACTCTAGTCACTATGAGCATTTCAGAGACTTTTCTACAGAAAAACAACGGTACTATTATTAAAGACTATTTTTATTAAAAGCTTTTCTTTATTAGGGTCGGTGGCGTTGCCTGTGGCCTTTAGAAAACGATACATATGACAATATAAGGGGGGTTTTGCTTGAAGCATGGCAAGGGTTTTGTGTATGCTGTTAGCAAGGGGTTAGAGCAGGTATGGTCGCCAATTTCCTCAGTGATCTCTGCCCCACTGATTATGACCAGATAATTACGAATTGAAAATAACGACAAATAGAATGAGGTTGTGTGGGCTATGAAATTCAGTGTACTTCGCGATGATATCCACGCTGCAGTTAACACCGTACAGCGCGCAACGGCAACAAGAGTTATTCAGCCGATCCTCTCCAACATCCTCATTGAAAGCACCGGCGCTGACCGTTTAAAGTTGGCCGCAACCGATCTGGATCTGGCCATTGAAACCAGCATTTCGGCAACAGTTGTGGCGCAGGGAAAGACAACCCTTTCAGCTAAAAAGCTTTCCGAAATTATTAACAGGCTGCCCAATGGCAGTCAGATCACTTTTGAGATTGACGAACAGCTTCAAAGTGCAAGAATTGAATGTGGTAAAAGCGTTTTTGATATGCGCACATTGCCTGCTGAAGAGTTTCCGCTGATTAAGCAGATTGATCAAGCCCAATACTTGGATGTTTCTCAAAAGGCGCTTGTTAAAGCGGTTAATCAAACTGTTTTTGCTGCCGCCAGCTATGACGCCAACAACGTGTTGGGTGGGGTTTACTTCCAGCTTAATGGCAATGGACTTGAAATGGCCGCAACCGACGGTTCACGCCTTGCCAGACGTCTGGAACCTGTCGCGGTTGAGGCTCTTAATGGTGCTAATAACGCTGAAGCGGTTATTAACCAGGATATTACCGCCATTATTCCAGCCAAAGCGCTTCAGGAGTTTTTGAAACTGGCGGGCTCCGGGGACTCGGAAGCCCCTGTTCGCTTGGCGATTCAGGACGGACAGATTGCTTTTAGAAGCGAGCGTTTCTACTTGCTTTCCCGGCTTCTTGATGGCCAGTATCCCAAGTACCACCAGTTGATTCCTGCCGAGAACAAGTACGTCATTTATGCCAAGAAGCAGGAATTTATCAGCTCGATTGAACGGGCGGCGGTAATGGCAAACGAGCGAACCAACATTGTTAAAATGCAGTTTGCTGACGGCAATGCCAGCTTGGCGGCCCAGACGCCCGATGTGGGGGATGCCAGTGATAATCTGAGCGTGACCTATGATGGGGAGCCTCTGAGTATTGCTTTTAACTACAAGTTTGTCCTTGACGCCCTGAAGGTTATTGAATCTGATGACGTTCGCCTGGAAACAAACGGCTCTTTATCTCCCACGCTGTTTCGCAGCAAGGAAGAAAATGATTATCTGTGTCTTGTGATGCCGGTTCAGGTGAAGTAAAAAGTTCATCCAGTTTATTTTTGTTATGGCAATCTCTCCAAAATGACTTGATGTCATTGTAGGAAATAGCATATGAAGCTTGAGAGGCTTTACTTACAGGCGTTTCGTAACTACGAAGAGCAGACGCTTATCCTGTCGCCGGAAAAAAATCTGTTTATCGGGCAGAACGGTCAGGGTAAGACCAACCTGCTGGAAGCGATATATATTCTCTCGCATACCCAATCGAATCGGACACACCAGGAAAAAGAGCTGATGCGTCTGAAAGAAGAAAAACTTGGGAGTGGAAGAGAAGAAGCCCTTTGCACGACGATTTTGGGTGACATCATTGAAACAGATGGTGACAAAAGAACCCTGGAAGTGCAGTATTATCGCCAGATTCTCGCTCAAGGGATTATGGAAGCGTCGCCTCTATCTGCTCTTTCGGCAGGGCGTCTGAAAACACGCTTTAAGCAGAACGGCGTCTTATTGAAGAGCCGTTCCCAGTTCCTGGGGTATTTGCCAAGCGTTTCCTTTTTCTTATCCGACCTGCTCCTGCTCCGAGGAGCCCCTGAAGAGCGCAGGCGCTGGCTGGATGCGGCCATTACGCAAATTGACAAAGGGCATTTGGCCATTGTTAGTCATTATCAAAAAATAAAAACGCAAAAAAGCAGGCTTTTAAAAGAACCTTACGGGAGTGTTTCAGAAGCGCACTTAGAGGTATGGAACTTGCAACTTGCCACCGCTGCAGCAAAGCTGTGTGCTGCAAGGCTTTTGTATCTTTCAAAAATAGAAACCCTAACCAGTGCGCACTATGCCGAACTTTCTGGAGGGGATGCCGCCTTAAGTTTTTCATATCAGGCAGCGGTTCTTGAAGGAATACAGGAGGCCAAAGCCCTTAATACTCTAGTTTTTGATGAAAAAACACTGGAGGACGCTTATTTAAATCTGCTCGAAAGGCGAAAGATGGATGAGTTGCGCCGGGGAACTTGCCTGGTGGGGCCTCATCGGGATGATATCGCATTTTATCTGGGCGGCCTTGAAGCCCAGCGCTTTGGCAGTCAGGGACAACAGCGCACCATTGTGCTTGCCCTGAAATTAAGCGAACTTTGCTTGCTTCGTCAAACCCGGCAGCTTCAACCGATTTTGCTTTTGGATGACGTGATGGCCGAATTGGATCTGTCCAGGCAACAGTTTCTTATTCAGCATCTGAATGCCGATACACAAGTATTGATGACCACAACCCATATGGATCAAAGCTGGCACCGCTTGTTTAAAAGCCAGGAGGAAGAGGTGTTTGAAGTAGTCTCTGGAAAGGTGCTGCCGTATGCCACAAGAGCCCTATCGCTTTAATGTCGGGGCCTCTCCTCGTCTTAAATCGCAAAAAGAATACACACAGAACGTTTCCAAGCTTGTTGATGTCTTGCCCGAGTTATCCCGGCAACTGCGCCTGGATGATAAGGCCAAAGAAGTCAGCGTGATTGCCCTTGCCAATCATTTTTTAAAAACAGACTTTGACGGACGCTTTTCGGTTGCTGCAAAAGCCAGTCATATTGTACAAAAGCGCAATCAAAAAACGCTGGTGATAGCCGTTAGAAATGGTCTGATTGCAAGCGAGTTGAATTTTTACAAAGAGGCGCTGTTAACCCAGTTGAATCACTATAGCGCTCAGACCGAAATTCAACTCCATGGGCTGAGCGTGAAAGTCCAAGGGTAAAGTCTGAAACATAAGAGCAACGCTTAGACAGGTTCATCGGTTAGGGGAACCGTCTGGGAAAGCGTGTCTTCTATCATCGTTGCGATGGTGGGAATTAATTGCCGCTGAAGCTCATCCGGGCTGTCGTTTAAAAGCTGCATGGCCGATGAAAGGCTTTCATGAACGTCATACCAGCGTCTGCGCCTATCAGGATGGCTTCCATAGCGCTCATCTCCGGCTTCAATCATCCAGCTTTGCAGGCTTTTAACGGCCTCTTCCTGGCTCTGTTGGGTAAAAACATCCTTGAAAAACTGTTTCCAGGTGGCGTGGCCTGTGGGGGTTTTCGGACGGTCAAACTGCAAGGGCGCCTGGGCGTCAGCCTCAATTTGATGCTCAACGATAATTTTAATGATGTTCAGCGCGATTTGGGCCTGATAGCGATCCGGGGCCTGACGCAATTGTTTTAAAGCACTTTTGAGCGCGGGATCCTGGTCATACCAGCGATTATTAGAGCTTTGGGAATCATTGGGGAAGGCGGGAAATGATGTCATGGGAAAATCGTATTAGACCTCTTTAGATCTCAAAAGATCTCACGTTTAGAACTCAAAAAACACAACGAACCATCTGTGGATAGCGTTTCTATTGATGACGCAAAATTGATGACGCAAAACCGGTATTGCCTAGCGTTTCTCTGGAACCACCCCTAGTATACGTGGCCCTGGATTGACAAGCACCCTCCATTAGACCCATAATGAGGCACATCTATATGCGTCAGTGGAATTTATTGCAGCATTGAACAGCAAGAAACTGAAGAGTTCTGAACAAAAGCGGCAAAGCTTTAGTAAGCAGTAAAGTCCACGGGAAGTGCGTATGTTTATATTAGGTGTCTGCTTGAGAACAACCGGTGCCCACAAGGGTATTAACCCGGTTTAAAATATAAACAGTCACCTTGTCTGACAGATCAGGATGGCATAGTAGCTCAGTTGGTTAGAGCACGCGGTTCATACCCGCGGTGTCGCAGGTTCGAATCCCGCCTATGCCATTTTTGCTTGGCAAGCGATTAACTAAAATCCTTGGAGTGGTATCAAAACAATTATGGCGCAACAGTTTCCACCCAATACCTATCAGGCAGGCTCATATACCGGGGTTTCTGGAGCCCTTCCCCAAGCGCAACAGTTTTCCGTCCTGGTATTTTTAAGAGGGCTTGCAACGCCGGTGGTGCTGTACGCTGAAAACCCTACCCAGGTATTTGATGAGGTCAAGGGGATTATACGCCAGGCAGATCCCAAGGCACCCAAACTGATTGAAAAGGCTGGGATGGGGCCGCTTAAGAAAGTGGCTTTTCTGGATATTGAAGTTACCGGTGTGGCGCTGCAAAGCGATTTGACCGCCGCAAGCCGATAGCTTTTTTCAGAAAACTTTAAGGCGCAGGGGTTGGTGTGTCGATAGGCCCATTGAGTTTTTCAAACAAGAACTGAATATGCTCGTCCACCTCCTGATGATCGCTGCTATTGAGCGACTTTAGTTTGTAGAGTTCAAAGGTATCAATGGCGTCCTGGTAACGCTCCAGCTTTTCAAAAGCATAGCCCAGGTTGTTGTAGGCATTGGCGTAGTTGGGGTCGATCTGAATGGCTTTTTGGTAATGGGGAACCGCCTCATCCGGGCGGTTTTTACAGTAAAGCGCAAGACCCAGTTGATTTTGCCCCTTGGCAAAAGTCGGGTCAAGATCGACTGCTTTTTGGCTATAGATAATGGATTCGTCCCAATCGCCCTTTTTAGCCATTGTAATGGCCATTTCATAATTGGCTTCAATGTTGTTGGGGTCTATGTCCAGGCATTTCTGATAAGCGGAAATCGCGCTTTCATAAGCCTGGGTTTTATCCCGCAGCTTACCGAGCATCAAAAAGGCACTACTACTGTTTTCATCAAGCATCGTGGCCTGCTGATAGGCTGAAATGGCTTCTTCGATATTGCCAAGCGCCTCAAAAACACGTCCCAGGTTATAATGCGTGTCTGCATCTTCGGTGTTCAGTGAGCGGGCCTTTTCAAAGCAATCCTTGGCCTGGGGGTAATTCTGCTCGTCAATGGCGATTAAACCCAAATTGAACAAGGTGGCGAATTCTTCTCCAACCAGTTGAAGCACGTTTTGATAGGCGGCCTTGGCGTCTTGTATGCGGCCTTGCTGCTGGTAAATAAGCCCCAGGTTATAATAAGCAGGCCAATAGCGGCTGTTTTTTTTCAATGTTTTTGAAAACAACTCAAGGGCACTTTCAAGGGCCCTGTGATGAACCGCGTCAATTCCCCGGTTATAAAACCAATAGGCGTCTCGGCTTAGCAGGCTAACGCCAATCCCAACCACGATGGTAAGGACTAAAAGCCCGCCGGTAAGGGCCAGCACAATAGACCATGGCTCGTATGCCGACAAATCAAGCATTATAAACTTAAGGGTTAGGGGCAGATAAAAAACACGCCCAACTGTGTGCAAGAACGGGGGGCGTGTTTCTATTGTAGTATCAAATCAGGGCCAGCAAACCTTTAAGCGCTTGGGAATGCGTTATCCAGAGGAGGGGAAAGCCGCCAGACTTAAAGTGACATGGCTGTTTTAACGTGTCCGTCAAGGGAAATACTGGAGAGATCCAGCGTGAAACGGCAACGATCCGCCTGGGATTTGCCTGAAGCCCCATGGCTCATATCAACCCCACCTTCTGCAGTGACGATATTGGAGCGCGATGACCAGGACATTTTAGGCGCCTTGAGCGAGACGGCATCTGCATTGGTCTCCCCTCCCTGATCGGGCAAGGATTGGGGTGCGTCTTTCAGGGTATGGGCCTGAACGCCACCGGTTAGGGTTACCTGATGATCTTTGGTGACGTATTTGCCATCCGGCGCCAGAAAAGCCATCACCGGCTTGCCCTCATCGCTGAAGAAAGTACCTTCTATATCTTTGAGGGTCGCACCGCTGTTATCGGTATAATAAACGGCCTTTTTGGCGTTAATCGTCCATTTTTTATGAGCCCCCTCCGTGACGGTAAATGTCACGGTTTCACCAGTCACATTTTCTTTTTGGGTGACGGTCTGCTTTTTCTCGCTTTTATGGGTTTGCAGGTTGGCTGCGATCATCGCGACAAACACTGCGCCCAGAAGCAGGATAAACAGCGCAATAAAGATACGTTTCATGGGCATGGACGGTTATTTCCCTTTGGCCAAATAGCGTTAATTTTAGCCCACGGGCTGCTTGGGTGCGAGTACCGAATCGTACCAGAACTTCTTGTCGCGGGCTTTTAACTGATCAATGTGGATGTGCTTGGTTTCAGTATATTCCAAAAGCCCTTCTTCACCCAACTCGCGCCCGATGCCTGACTGTTTGTAACCCCCAAACGGCGCCTTTTCGCTAATCAAATGATAATCATTTATCCAGACCGTTCCGGTGCGCAGTTGGCGTGCAACAGACAGGGCTTTTTCATCGTTCTTGCTCCAGACAGCGCCAGCAAGACCATAAATCGAATCATTGGCAATCTCAATGGCTTCTTCGGGCGTTTTGAAAGAGAGAATCGAAATGACGGGGCCAAAAATTTCTTCCTGGGCGATACGCATTTTATTATCGACGTTGATAAAGACCGTTGGTGAAACATAATGCCCCTTGGTAAGCTTGGGATCTTCCGGCGCATTACCGCCTAGAACGCAGGTGGCGCCTTCTTTTTTGCCAATTTCAATATAGTTTAAAACCCGCTCCTGCTGCTTTTTGGAAACCAAAGGCCCCATATCGGTGGCCTTATCCTCGGGCAGTCCAATTTGAATCGCTTTGGCTTTTTCTAGAAACTTTTCCACGAAGCGGTCATGAATGGATTCTTGAAGCAAAAGTCTAGTGCCTGCCGTACAGGCCTGACCTGAATGATAATAAATAGCGTAAAGCGCCGCATCGACCGCCTGATCCAAATCGGCATCTTCAAGCACGATATTGGCCGACTTACCGCCAAGTTCCAGCGTGATTTTTTTCAGGTTATGGCTGGCATCCTGCATCATCAGTTTGCCCACTTCTGTAGAGCCTGTAAAGGCAATCTTGTCCACCAGCGGGTGCTGGCTAAGCGCAGCCCCGGCCTCTTTGCCGTAACCTGTAACGACATTCAACACGCCCTTGGGTAAACCGGCCGCTTCAAACAGTTTCACCAGTTCGAGAACAATGGCGCTGGTTTCTTCAGCGGGCTTTAACACCACGGTGTTGCCCATAACCAAGGCGGGACCGATTTTCCAAATCGGCATTTGCAAGGGGAAATTCCACGGGGTGATTTGTCCGCAAACCCCAATGGGCTCCCTGACAAGCAGATTCTCGCTCACGCCTGGCTTGCTCAGGTTTTCAATACTTTCTTCCGGGTTAATTTTAAGCGCCGCTTTGGCAAAATAATTCAAATACTTCCCGCATAAAAACGCTTCGGTTTTGGCTTTTCGAAGCGTCGCGCCGGACTCGTTAATCAGTAAGCCCACAAATAATCTGGACTGTGTTTCCAATTCGCTTGCTACTTTTTGCAGAATTTCAGAGCGCTCCTGCTGGCTCATTTTTGCCCAGGGGCCTTCATCAAACGCTTTTCTAGCGGCCTTTACCGCAGCGTCAATATCTTCCTTTTGTCCACGGGCGATTTCAGCCACCACCTCACCACTGGCGGGATTCAGGCTTTCAAAATACTGGCCGCTTTTGGGCGCTTGCCATTGACCGTTGATGTAAAGTTCATAGCGTTGGCTCATCGCAACTGCCCTCTTTTTCTGATTCACGTAACAACTTGAAGATAAGGCTTCTTATTATACTGCTAATAACGCTCTAACACGGTTGCAATGCCCTGGCCAACTCCAATGCACATGGTGGCAAGCGCATAGCGGGCGGTGGGCGTTTCTTCAAACTGGTTGAGCAATGTGGTCACCAGCCGTGCCCCGCTCATTCCAAGCGGGTGGCCAAGGGCGATAGCCCCGCCGTTGCGATTGACTTTAGCCGGATCAAAATTCAGTTCCTGAAGACAGGCCAGGCTTTGGGCTGAAAATGCTTCATTAAGTTCTATGAGATCAAGTGCGTCAACACCAAGCCCTGCCCGCTTCAAAGCCTTTTGAGTGGCAGGCACCGGGCCAATGCCCATACAGGCTGGGTCAACACCAGCAACCGCTGTTGAAACGATTCTGGCTTTAGGCTTTAGGCCAAGCGCTTTGGCCTTTGCTTCGCTCATAATCAAAAGTGCGCAAGCCCCGTCGTTAACGCCTGAAGAATTTCCCGCAGTCACCGAACCGCCTTCTTTAAAGGCAGGCTTTAATTTAGCCAATTGCTCAAGGGTGGTTTCAGGCCGAGGGTGCTCATCCTCATTCACAAGCCGGGGCGTTTTTTGATCTGAAATTTTATCAACAACAGGCACTGCGACAATCTCGCGACCAAAAAAGCCTCTTGCTTTTGCGGCAGCCGTTTTTTGCTGGCTTTCAAGCGCAAATAAATCCTGGGCTTGGCGGCTGATGTTATAGCGTTCGGCCACGTTCTCAGCGGTTTCTCCCATGCTGTAAGGGTGATAAAGTTCTGATAAAGCGGGATTCGTGAAGCGCCAACCGATAGTGGTATCGTAAATTTCAGCCGCCCTTGAAAAGGCGCTGCCTGCTTTTGGTAAGACAAACGGGGCCCGCGTCATGCTTTCAACGCCGCCTGCGATATAAATCTCGGCCTCCCCTGCCCTAATCGCATGGGCTGCCTGGTTAATGGCCATCAGTCCCGATCCACAAAGTCGATTGACTGTCGCTCCCGCCACGGTTTCTGAAAAGCCTGCCAGTAACAGCGACATTCTTGCAATATTGCGATTGTCTTCACCTGCTTGATTGGCGCAGCCTAAAATCACATCTTCAACACTCTCTGAAGCTAAACTTGCGTTTCGCCTCAGTAGCTCCTTTAAAACCAAGGCTGCCAGATCATCGGGCCGGACATCTTTTAACGCACCGCCATAGCGGCCAATGGGGGTGCGAATGGCATCGATAATAACAGCCGAGGGCATAAGAAAAGTTTCCTGTAATTAAAAAGCTAAATAACCGCAGGCTCTGGATAAGCATAAAAGCCCTGGCCTGTTTTTTGTCCTAAAAGTCCCAGGCTGACGCGCTCCTGTAATAGTCTGGCAGGCCGATAACGCGGTTCTTTATAAACGGCGAAAAGATGATTTAAGATCGCCAGGATAACGTCAAGCCCTGCTTTATCCGCCCAGGCAAGAGGGCCCATCGGGTAATTGGTGCCAAGCGTCATCGCCGTATCAATCGCATCCGCGGTGGCGACATTTTCCATCAAGGCAAAGCATGCCTCATTCACCAGCATTGAAACGATTCGTCCCAGTACCAGGCCTGGACAGGCAGGGCTTTGCGTGCTTGGGATATTGAACGATTCTAAAAACGCCTGATGTTCTGCCATTGAGTTTGCTTCAATCTGGCATAATTCAAGCGCAGGCGGCGGCGTTTTATCGAGGTGGCCATAGAGGCTAAAGGCGCTAAATCCTAGCCAATCGTAATTACTCTGCTCGCAATCTTTAAGGCTGCTGGCTTGAACTTCAAAAAGCGTTTGGCATAAAACGTTTTGAAAAATAATCGACGGCTGTTGGTGCCCTTCCATTTTAGCCGAAGCCAGATAGGCGCTGAGTGTAAAGGCCGACTTTTCAAGCGTTGTATTAATGATTAAATCAGCGGCAGGCGCGCTTAAGTCGGTATCTAAAAACGCCGGGTCATCCAGACACCAACTGGAAACCGCGTAATGGTTTTGGTTTGCCCCATGGGTAAGACGACTCAAAAACCAATGGTATAGCGGATCTTCGTAATCGCCGATAACCACAATGGAGCGGATACTGTCCATATTAGCGGGCATAGTCGTAGAACCCTTTCCCGCTTTTTCGCCCCAGATGTCCGGCGTTGACCTTGGCCTGCTGAATGGGATGCGGCTGGTAGCGGGGTTCTTGAAAATAAGCATTGTATACCGATTGCGTCACTGAAAAATTGACATCAATCCCAATGAGATCCATCAGCTCAAAAGGCCCCATTTTAAAATGGCCGCAGGTTTTCATAATCAAATCAATGGCATCAAGGGTTTCAGGCGTTTCGCCGTATTCCCCAAGAATTTTCAGGGCTTCGCCATAAAACGGCCTGGCAACGCGATTGACGATAAAGCCAGGACTGTCTTTAGCCAACACCGGCTTTTTACCCAGTAACGATACGAATTGGGTCAGCGTATTCAGGGTTTCGCTTGACGTTTGCTTGCTCTGAATGATTTCAACCAAAGGCATCAGGGCCACCGGATTAAAAAAATGGAGCCCGGCAAAACGTTCGGGAAACGGACATTTTTGGCCAATGGCGGTGATGGAAATAGAGGACGTGTTGCTGCTGTAAATCACATGGGAATTTTGAGATGACAAATTTGACGTGGCCTGATAAACGCTCTCAAACAACTGCTGCTTCAGTGCCAGATCCTCAGGAACCGCCTCAATAATTAAATCAGCCGACTGAACAGCGCTTGCAAGCTCGTTTGACAAAGTAAGCTGTGTCAAGGCTTTGCTGTATTGCGCATCGCTGATTTTGTTTTTCTCAAGCGATTTAGAAAGTCCTTTTTCAATGGTTGCTTTCGCTTTTTCCAATACAGCCTGTGAGACATCGAACATGCAGACTGAAAAGCCTGCAGACAGACAGCTTTGCGCAATGCCAGCCCCCATCGTGCCAGCCCCCAAAACGCTGATATGATTGATGAAAGTATTATTGATAACCTGAGACTGGGTCATAATACAAAGCAACCGAAAACAACAAAACGCTTAAACCGACTCGTCATACTCAGGTACCCACGCAGGGAGTGTAAGCGGAAGATTTTCCAACGCTTTTTCAATGTCTGCCTTAAAAGCCTGGCGAACATCCTCGTTATCGCGCATTTTGAGATGAAAACGCTTATAAACCTGGTTTTTTTTGGAATTGGGGCGTCCGAAAATATTCATGGTGCGCGGATACCACTTGTTCAACGCTTCTTGCACTTCATCACGCGTTTCAGGGTCGTCGGCCAGTTTTTTGACCCATGTGTTGCCGTGATTCACATGCATCATTTCCTCTTTAAAAATGCCCTCAATGGTTCGATTCCAGGGCGCGTAACTGCAAGCCATGGCGTCTTCCAACTGATGGCCAGCTCCCCTGTCCATGCAGAAATTGAACATGATAAAATCCGTCCAGGTTTCAATCGGGTAATAAAAAATATTGACCCGCTTGTCCTCGGCAAGTCGTTCAGTGCCAATGTTTTGGCTTCCGTTGTCCATTCGCATTTTCAGCGTTTCATCCATTTTTCGGATGCGTTCATCGGTTTCAATGCCCAGATCGCTCAGTAGCTTGAACATACGATAGGCATGATTTACCTCGTCCTTGACAATTTGAGCCACGAGCAATTTTTCATGGATGTTGGGCGCTTTTTCAATCCAGGGGATATAGCCATAGGCGCCGGACAATTCCGAATCCGCCTGTTGCAACATCAAGTTAATCAGGGCCTCGCGATACGCTTCTGGCATCGCGTCATTCAGCTCGACTTTTTTACCGTTTTGAATGGCCTGCTCGAATTGCTCGATTGAAACTGCGCTCATATGATTCTCACTCCTGTTGACAAAAGCCGCCGATACCAAATTATGATTTTCAGGCAATGCCACTTAAATAGGGAATTTAAAACCGTAAAAACATCACACCCTATCCTTATCTTACCTTCACTTAAGCGCTTTGACTAGTATGGCCAAAAGCGTTAAGGGCAATTTCAGGCGACCCGAAGGCTCAGGCACTTGGCCGAACCGCCCGACTTCAAAAATTCGCTCAAGTCAATTTGGGTGACGTTAAAGCCTCTCTCGAAAAGCGCTTCGCTAAGCCGGTTTGACCCTTGATTAAAAATAACGCGCCGGCCAATATTAATGGCGTTACAGGCAAATTGGGCGGCTTCTTCGGGTGAAACGGCGATTCGTTTCCTTTCAGGTACATTGGCTTCGATCACCAGATTGCCGTATTCGTTAAATGCCTCCGGACTGTAGATGAAATGGCCGTCTTCAAGTGGGCAGAGGCATACATCGATATGGTAAAAATTGGGGTTGATAAGCTCAAGGGAAAGCACCGGCAGTCCTGTAACTTCAGAAAGCAAGGTGTGCGATCGAATATCGGTTCGGGTTTTATAACCTGCAAAAATGCGATCTTGCCAGATTAGGGCATCCCCAGCGCCCTCAAAGAAAATATCGTTAGGCGGCAAGGTGACGTTAAAGCCGCTTGCTTTAAACCATTGGGCGCAATGAGGCTCTTCTCCCCGGCGCTCGGGATGTTTGTAATGAGCGATAATGGCCTCTTGACCATAGATAAAGGCGGCATTGGCGGTAAAAACCAGATCCGGTAGGCCCTCAACAGGCTCAATCACCAATACTCCAGCTTCCTGGCTAATCGCCTGATAAAGCGTGTCCCATTGCCGTCTGGCCAAATCGCGATCAAGCGGTGCAGTGTTTTCCATCCAGGGATTAATGGCATATTCAAGAGCAAAGTAATCAGGCGGACACATCAGGATTTTTGGTGTTCCGTGGCTGAGGGGGGTTATGCCCACAGGGTTTATGGCCGACTTGCTTGTTGCTGATTTTGTCATCTTGCTAACTCCAGCAGAGCCCTTGATAGCCGCACACCAGTAGCTCATCCTCGTTTAAACGATCCCGTGAGGTCAGACGTGCGCTGGTTTTTTGGGAAGAAACAGCAATGACCCATTCAGAGTCGTTATTTGCCGAAGGGTCGAGGGTAATGGGCAGGTTTTTGCCTTCGATGCGAATCTGCTTTGGCAGATGAAGCCTAAAAGCGGCTTCTGTTGCAATGGGTACTTGCGAAGCAAGTGGTTCAGTTGGTTGTAAAACGGCGCTCTCTTGGCTTAAAACCCGAATACCATAGGGCAATAGTTGCCCTAATAGCTCGTCAAGCTCGCCTTGACTGGATTTAAATAAAGTTAGGATAGCTTTAGAGACGTTTGCCTTGCTTTTGGCAATATGCAGATAGTTCAACTGGTATTCACCGTGGAGCTCTTCAATTAAATCCATCACGCGCGCAAGCGTTAATGAATCGATTAAGTGTCCTTCAAATTCTACAACCGCTGATACTTTTGCGGATGCCGTCTGCTTAACCCCTGCCATATGCATTCTGCCCTCTTTTTCACTCTGGAATTCTCCCTATAGCTTACCTGATTTGTCCCCTGCTTGGCTAGCGTCGTGTTGACTCCTGTGAAAGGCGGTTTTGACGGAGGCTGGTCAATCTTTAGGAAGCCTTTATGGGAACCTTCCATCCGGATTCATCATAAGGTGAAGGGCTTGTCGTGTATGTGGGTAAGGGCATCGTCTGAAAAGGGTTTTGCTTTAGGGGGTTAAGCGCTTCGGGCGCTGGATAAGAGCCTGGAAAATTATACTTAAATTGTTCTTTGCTGGGGTTGGTATGATGCTCATGAGGAATCTCGCTGTAATTGGTGCCCGCAATCCCCGATAAATAGCCCGACATGCCATACAAAACACGGATGAAAGGCTCTAAAACCTCGACGCCTGCCAAATAAAGGGCAGAGGGCAAGTCATCTAAGTGCAAAATCATGTCCCACCAATGAATGCCTCTATCTCCCAACTTGTCGTTTAATAGCCCCTTTCGATGGTGGCTGGGATTAACCAGGGCGGTCTGATACTCAGGCTTGGCCAGGTGAAAGTGTTTCTGCAAAAAGGCGTTTAGCTGATTAGAAGTATAAGCGCCCCCGACAATGCCCATAATAAAGCCACCGAGCATGCCCAGTTGCTTGAATTGGTTTTCAAAGCGGTAGTGGCTAATTTCATGTAAGGCTTCTCGAATGGCAGGTTCCGAAATCGCCTGGGGTGAAGAAAGTGATTTAAAGTGCTGAAGCCGTTGATAGAGACTGCCGCTGATATGCTGTTGGCTGATTTTACGCAGCGCGCTGATATCTTCGGGTGATTTGTCCAACTGCGCCTTTAACGCATCCTTAAAGGCGCTTCTTTCGGCGCTTGTGGCATCCGGGTATAAGTCCCCGTGCCAATCTACAACCTGGTGGATAAAATTTTTCCGGCGCTCTGCCGTTTTCAGTCCACCCTGCGTGGCCTGTTCAAAGCGTTCGGTAAATGAGATGGGCACACGTCTTAAATCGGTTTTTGCATCTTTGGCCAAATCTTGGAGTTGCTTTAAAAGCCTGTTTTGAAGGGTTTTGTCAAATGAGGTATTTTTAAGCAAAAGCCTTCCTGCCCCCCTGCCCAGCCAACTTCCTAAGAGGATACTGACCGTACAGACGGTGATATTGCCCATAAATTGAAAAATGCTCTCGTAAAGCTTTGCGGGCATTGTTTTTCTGAGGTCTTCACCGTTGATTTTGTCCGCGATGCCCCCTGCCCCCACTGCCCCCAAAATACTTCCCGCCGCTAATGTTTCAAGCCAGACAATGGCCGGAATGCCGTGGTCATGGTGCTTGATATTAAAAAGCTCGTTGATTTGCTTTGCAATGGGAAGTTTTTCAATGAGCTTGCTTGGGGTATCCCCGTGCCCATGAGCATGATCGCCGTGGGAATGGCCACCGTGTGCCTCGTGAGAATGACCGTGTGAATGCTGCCCCGTACCTTGCTTTAGTTTTTCCTTAATTCCCGTAGCCCATGGCTTATCCTGGATGGCCTGCATAGTCGCCCTTGATAAGGGCATTTCACTTGGAATAAAAGGCTTTCTGGATAATTTTGAAAGTAAAAGCGCCAAGTATAGTCCGCCTCTGGACTTTGCAAAGGCGATACCCCCCATTAAGCCTGCCAGTGTCCCGCCAACGACGCTTAAATCCCTTATGGCGACTTGTCTTTTTTGGCTGCTGGTGGGGGCTTGCTTTAAATCGCTGGCCAGGACATACCCGCCCAGAATGATTGCCCCTGCGGGGACAACAATTCGGCGAAACGGTGCCTTGGAAGAGGCTTCCAAGGCTTCTAATCGGGTCATCCGATGGTTAAAACGGTTGATTAATCGGTTCATTCAACGTCAGCTGTTTGGGGATATCCATTAAAATGTCATGAGAGAGGTGTTAATGCAATATATTGCATTAAATGTTTTTGTCAAGCGGCTTTTGTTTAACCGCCTCTAGGGAACAAGCGGTGTTTATCCCAATCCTGGCAAAGTGCTGTAAGTTTATAAAAATGCCAATAAGGCATTGACGGTGCGGCTTTGGGGCTGCTTTCATGATTAAAAACTCGAAGCCTCCCAAGATTGATGGGGATTTTGGATATTTTCTAAGTTGATTTCTGGGGCAAGCCCTCCCAGTTCCTTTCGCACTAGCCTATGGATCAAGGGTCATGTCGGCTGTTTGGTGGATGAATATGACCTGCTCTGGCTGTACGCTCATAGAAGAGAGATGCAGGCATAGATAAACGGTCAAAACCTGCCCAAAGCCCTAAATCGAAGGCTTTCGCTGCCAACGTCCAAAAAATCCAATCGTATTCGGGTATCAGGTTCCAGTAGACCTAAAAACTCATCAGAACAGAGGTGTATAGACATCGTGAGTCAATTAGACGTCACATTGTCAAGAATTGCTGAAATTCAGCAGCGGGTGTCCGCCTTTGGCGCGCCTGCTCAATCGCCTGCCGAATCGCAAGAGTTTGCAGGTCTTCTCAATGGATTCCTGGGAGCGCAAGGCCCCGAGGAAGCGTCTGATGACAACAGTGCTGACCCGGCAGATTTCAAAACTGCCACCCCATCAGCCTACTTAGAGGCGTTGATACAAGAAAAAGCCAATCGCCACGGGCTTGACCCAAACCTTGCCAAGGCGGTTATCCAGAGTGAATCAAACTTCAACCCCTCAGCCGTTTCTCCAGTGGGCGCACAAGGCTTGATGCAACTGATGCCAAGTACCGCCAAAGGGCTTGGTGTGACCAACAGCTTTGACCCTGGCCAGAATGTCGATGGGGGGGTGCGCTATCTCAAGGGTCTGCTGACTAAATATCAATCCCTGCCCAAAGCGGTGGCCGCTTATAATGCGGGGCCCGGTGCTGTAGATAAATACAACGGTATTCCGCCCTATGCTGAAACCCAACACTATACGGACAAAGTCCTGAAGCTCTACCAGCAGTATTCCCAAAAATCAACTTATAGTGAAGCTTCCAAAACCGGAGGGTCTGTCTGATGATTCGCGGCCTTTATACGGCAGCCTCAGGCATGATGAATAGCCTGCTGGCAAACGATACGCTTTCAGGCAACCTTGCAAACGCCGATACGGTGGGTTTCAAGAAAAACCGCGTCAGCTTTCAGGCGTTTCCCGAAGTGATGATTCAAAAGATGTCTGCCGATGGGACTGCAGCCGTTGGCAATATTTCAACCGGCAGCCGCGTTCGCGAAAGCCGAATTGATTTTACTGCAGGCTCCATGTATCAAACCGGTAATACCTTTGATATGGCAATTGAAGGGCCTGGCTTTTTCACGATTCAATCCAAGGATGACGGAAAAACCTACTATACCAGAGCAGGCCATTTCACCATTGACGGTGACGGCTTCTTAAGCACCGCTAATGGTGATTTTGTTCTCGGCTCGCTTGGCAAGATTAACACCAAGCAGGAATCCCCGCCATTTAATATCACCTCTTCCGGTGACTTGACCAGCCATCCGGGCGGCGAAACCCGGGGACAGGGCAAAATTATTGATCGCATTAAAATCACCCGCTTTGAAAACGATGCGTTTTTGCAAAAAGCCTCAGACACCATGTTTGCGCCCACCCAGTTTACCAAGACCCTGCCAGACCCCCTGACCGGTGATCCGCTGGATTATTCGATTCACCAAGGCGCTTTGGAACATTCAAACACCAATGTGGTCAGCGAGCTGGTTAACTCGATCACGGGTCTGCGCTTATATGAAGCGCTTCAAAAGAATATCCATATGCAAAATGAAACTGTTGGAAAAGCGGTGAATGACGTGGGCCGCTATCGCTAAGCTTTTTAAATTTCAAAAGAGAGTCAGAGAGATTTACAAAACCGGTTTAACCGAAACCCCAATCGGAGGCATTGTCCCAGTATGCTACGTTCGCTTTATACGGCTGCTTCAGGCTCAAACGCCCAGCAATTCAATATTGACATTATTGCAAACAACGTGTCAAACGTGAATACGACAGGCTTTAAAAAAAGCCGGGCGGAATTTCAGGACTTGATTAACCAGACGCTGGCCTTGCCAGGCACCATTGGCGATCAGGGCACTACGGATCCTGTCGGTGTTCAGGTGGGTCTCGGTGTTCAGGTGTCGGCCACACAGCGCATCTTTTTGCCCGGCTCAACGTTTCAAACCGGAAACCCTCTGGATATGGCCATACAAGGAGATGGCTTCTTCCAGGTGCAACTGGACAATGGCCAGGTGGCTTATTCCCGAGATGGCTCCTGGAAAATGGATGCCAACGGTACCATCGTGACTTCCGACGGTTTGCCGATTCAGCCTGCCATGACCATACCGAATGATACGAGTGAAATTGTTATTGGTAAAAACGGTGTCGTGTCGGTTCGCCAGACCGGGCAAACCCAGTTGAGCCAGGTGGGTCAAATTCAGTTGGTGCGCTTCCCCAACCCGGCGGGCTTAGAGGATATTGGACGTAACCTCTATATGGATACGCCCGGATCTGGAGATCCGATCCAGGGAACTGCAGGCCAGGGTGAATTTGGTAGAACCACCATTAACCAGGGATTTCTTGAAGGGTCAAACGTTCAGATGGTTGAAGAACTCATTAACCTGATTACCGCTCAAAGGGCTTTTGAGGCCAACTCGAAAGTGATTAAAGCCTCCGATGAAGTCCTTCAAATCACCAACAATACCGTTTAAATAAACGCCTAAAGGAAAACGTAAACGCATGCATCTCAGCAGGTTCAAAGCAAAAAAAATGCTTCTGGCAACGGCGCTTGGCGTCTTGCCTGCGCTATTGTTTTCTCCTGCTTTTGCCAGTGTCACCATTAATGAAGAGCAAATCAAGCAAGCCGTTATTCATCATGTAGAAGAAGCGCTTTCGCACTATATTACCAGTCAGGAGGATACGCAGGTCAATGTGGAAATAACCAATTTCCCCAGGCGCGAGCTGGTGTTTCCGAATGCGACAACATTTGACCTTCAAGTGGATTCCAACCTTGATCGTAATTATTCTGAGCGTCTGGTGACACGCATAGACATTACAACGGACGACGGACAATCCCAGACGCTGGGGGTTCCCGTTCAGATTCAGGTTCACAAATTGGTATGGGTTGCAAAATCAGCCATTAGCGCAAAGACCCCTCTTTCTCCCCAGGACTTTACCCTGGAGTCCAAGGACGTGGGTCGACAGTTCGCTTATGTCGTTGGGCGGGAATACCCCTTACGCGAGTATATTGCCCGAGTAAACCTGATGCCTGGCACCATTCTGGATAATCGAAAAATTGTTAAACCCCCGGATATTAACCGCAACAGTGAAGTAAGCATTCAGTTTTCAAACAATAACGGCATGATTATTTCAGTAACCGGCACTGCCCTAAACGACGGCAATATCGGAGAGGTTATAAAGGTTCGCCAAAGTATTTATAAAAACCGCTACCATAACGCCAGGGTAATTGATAAAAATCGCGTTCAGGTGGATATTTAGCCTGAAGGCCCAACTGTAAGAGAGAGAAAAATCGCATGACAAGATACGGTTTAAAACCGGCACTGGCAATTGCCATTATCAGCTTCGGTGTTTTTTACGCTCCTGCCCAGGCAGAGTCTTTATTTCGGGCGACTGCTAACTATCGTGACTCGGCACCGTACACGCCGCCTTCCTTGTTTACTACGCCGATTCCAAAAAACGTGGGCGACATGGTGACCATTATTGTTGATGAGCAATCCCAATTGCTTTCAGACGCTCAGTTAACCATTAACCGCTCGCAGGAAATTAACAGCAATGGGTCTGGCCTGTTCAATTCTATGGTTCGCTTTTTTGCGGACAAGCTGCCTTTTGGTTCAACGATTCAAAAAGTGGTGGAAGCACCAAGCTTTAATGGGTTAAACAGCGCCAATGATTTTGGTAGCAGGGCACAAAGCTTACGCAATACAAGGCTTCGTGAAATAGTGAGCTGCCAGGTGGTTCAGGTTTTGCCCAACGGCTTTTTATTGGTTCAGGGTAAAAAAGTGAATGCGATTAATCGGGATCAGCAGGAAATTTATGTTTCAGGGATCGTCAACCCTTACTACCTGGATCAAAATAACCAGATAGCCTCTACGCGTGTTGGTAACTTCCAACTGCTTCAGGGCGGTAAAGGCGTTATCAGCAGAACCCAAAGTGACGGCATTGCAAACAAGATTTACCAGTTCTTCCAGTAGGCCAAGGGATATTATCAAAGGACACTATCATGCAACGCTTTTTCAGTAAGTTATTTAAACTCAATGCGGCACTCCTGCTCTTCGTCTCGCTTGGCCAGTCTTTTTTACTAGCCAACGCCGCCCAGTTAAGAGTCAAGGATATTACCCACATCAAGGGCGTTCGCAATAACCAGTTGATTGGCTATGGCTTAGTGGTGGGATTGCCGAAAACGGGCGATAAAAGCCGTTCAACGCAGAACGCATCCTGGAATTTAATCAGTAACTTTGGCCAAAGAATTGTCAACCAGACCGATGTGAGAACCACCAACACGGCTGCCGTTATCGTTACCGCTATTGTTCCTCCGTTTGCAAAACCTGGCGATCCGCTTGATGTCATGGTGTCATCAATGGCAGACGCCTCAAGCCTAGAGGGCGGTATTTTGGCCACCACCCAACTAATGGGCCCTAACGGTGAGGTCATCGCACTTGCACAAGGGCCGGTTTCGACTGGGGGGACTTCTGTTTCCGAGAATGGTTCTTCGGCAAGAACCGCCATTACAACCTCAGGGCGGATTCCTTCAGGAGCCATTATCGAGCGCGAAATCATTACGGATATCGGTGATGAATCCGGTTTTGATCTCGTGTTGGATCGTACCGACTTTGACCTGGCGGCCCGCGTTGCTGCGGTGATTACCGATAACGTGGCCCCTGCGCGTGCGATTGATGGCAGTACGGTTCGGGTTTTATCCCCGGATCAGTTTGTTGATAATCGCGTGGGCCTGGTGGCCAAAGTGGAAGCGCTGGGAGTTGAATCCAAGGGTGAAAGCGCCAAAGTCGTCATCAACGAACGTACGGGAACCATTGTGATTGGCAACATGGTGCGTCTTTTACCGGCGGCCGTCGCCCATGGCGGTATTACCGTTACTGTAAAAACCACCAATGCCGTTTCCCAGCCCGGTGCGTTTTCGTCTCCTGGCGCACAGACAGTAGGTGTTAGTAACAGCGATATCACCATCGACAAGGCTAATGGTCATTTGGTGCAATTAGGGGCAAACTCAACCCTACAGGATTTGGTGACGGCGCTTAATGCGATTGGTGTTAAGCCCTCGGATCTTATTTCGGTGCTTCAGGCTTTAAAAGCTGCTGGCAGCCTGGAAGCGACCCTTGAGATTATTTAATAAAACGGAATGATCACAATGGATATTCAATCTGGACAATTTAATCTTGATTACGCCCGGATGCTGCAATTAAACCAGCAGGCGCAATCGCTCCGTGCCAATAGCGCCAATAACAAAGACAATAACGCTCAGGTGCTTAGCACTACAGGCCAGGGAATTGAAGGCTACCGTCATCCAAAAACTGCCGAAGAGCGCAAAATGCGAGATACCGCCAATGATTTTGAATCGGTTTTCGTCAAGCAAATGCTGGATGCCATGGAGCAGACCGTTGATCGAGAGGACAGTCTTTTCGGCAGTAACGATTCTGAATCGTATTTCAGGGATATGATGCATGCCGAGATGGCCAAACAAATGTCAGGCAGACCGGGGGGCAGTAATTTCGGTCTGGCCGAGTCGATTTATCGAGAACTGGCAAAGAGCCAGCCAGTTGCTCAGGAGACAACGAAAATAAATAGCGGCGAAACCCTCAAAATGGGAGATCCCGATTAATCAAAACCGAACGAGTGTGGTGTGTCAGTGAGATTTTCTAGGAGCAATACCCCGTTATGAACATCCCAAGTACGAATATGCCCAGCACTAATATACAAGGACAAGTATTTACAAGCCCCTTGCAACGAGTCCAGGCTCAACAGGCATTTCAAACCAAAAAAGCAAAACCGTCTGAGCAGGAAGCACCTGTACAAGCCTCCCCTATCGAAGTTTCTAAGCAACCAAGCAACCTATCACTTCCCGCACACATTTTCAACGCCAGGCGACTTGGTGAAATCAAGCAGATTGCTTTACAAGCTGGCTATGTTGGCCTTGATGACAATGACATCGCCCGTGCCTATGCAACTGGAGAAAGCTTATTAACCGATTATCGCGCGTAACGCTGTTTCTAAAATAAGTTTTAACGCTGGGATTAAATGATGACTGTAGACGAAAAAAATTTACAGGCGCAACCGACTATAGAAAGTCTGGAAGCCCTGTTACACCAGGAAACCACCACGTATCGGCAAGTGGTGGACGTGATGCAGGCCAAGCGCGATGTTTTGGTTAGCGGCGATTATCACCAGTTGCCGCTTATCGATCAGCAATTGGTGGTGCTTGGCCAAAAAAGTCTTGCGCTTGAACATGACAGAATGGGTCTGATGCAACAGATGACTAATTCCGAAAGCTCTCTTCAGCAACTGATTTTGCAGTTGCCGATGGGGGATGAGCGAAAGCGCCTTCAAGAGGTTCGCTTTCAGCTTATGGCTGTTGTCGAGCAGATTCGCCTGCTGAACCAGGATCATAGGCGCTTGTTAAATCAATCTATTAAATGGGTGTCCGAAACGCTTCGCGTTGTTAACACCGCCAATGTGCCAGAGCCCGCCTCTTATCAGGCCAAAGGGATAAAGCCAAATGCAAGCAAGCCCGTTCAATCAACCGTGGTGCTTGATGCGTAAATAAAGTGCTTGATGCGTAAATAAATTTTAAATGTCGTATTAGGCCAAAACATTTTTTATCCAGTTTTATCCAGAGAGAGAAAAAACAACCTGAAATAAGATCTTAAAGAGGGTTTTTCATGATTACCCCGGCATTTTTCGGATTTTATAACGCTCACCGTTCGATGCTCACTGCCCAGGCGGCGTTGAGTACAATTAACCACAACATTTCAAACGCCAATACTGAGGGCTATAGTCGCCAACGCGTCGAAATCACGGCGGCAGATCCCTACTGGGCACCCAACAATTACCAGTTAACGGGTGGCCAGGTGGGGCAGGGCTCTGTTGTAGACAAAATTATCCGGGCGCGTGACGTATTTCTCGATACGCAATACCAGAACGAATCTTCCGGCCTTGGTTTGGCCTCAGGCGCTAATACCATTTTAAAGCAATTGGAAGGCATTATCGGTGAACCTTCCGATCAAGGTGTCAACGCGGCTCTTCAAAAATTCTTCGACTCCGCCCAAGAGCTTAGCGTGAATCCGGAAAGTATTCCGGTTCGGGCAAATTTTATTCAAACCGCCACCGATTTGCTCACCGTTTTCCAGCAGCAGGCGGCTCAATTGTATGACTTGCGCTCCAATATTGCGGGAACCCCTGGTGCTTCGGGGACTTTTGCCACCAGCCAGATGGGCCTGATGACCAATCAAATCAACAACAAGTTTGATGAAATCGCGGCCCTGAACCGTCAGATTGTCACAATCAAAGCGTCTGGCGCTGAGCCGAATGACCTGTATGATAAGCGCGATCAGTTGTTGGATGAGCTGTCCAAATTAATTGATATCAAAGTGGATCGTTTTGATAATGGCCAGATTAACGTCAGTATTGCAGACGGTAATGTGTTGGCTGTTCGATCGGCTGATGTGCTTGAGCGTCTTACCTATACAATGAACGCAGGCCCTGCCCCAGATCCCTTTAATGTGCCGGGTCTGCTTCAAACCACGTCGGGGCAGACGCTGAACGACTTTACCGGAAATGAGATTCAGGGTGGTCAGATGAAGGCGTTAATTGACATGGGTCAATATAATGCCGCCGATCCTACCAAAACAAATGTCAGAAGCGTCTTAAGCAATTTGAATACGCTTTTTACGAATATTGCAAGTCAAGTTAACACCCTTCAAAGTACGGGCCGTGATTTAAGCGGTGCCGTGAACGGACTGGATTTCTATGAAACGGGTGCGGCCAATCCTCCTGGCGATCCGATTCAGCTATTGAGCTGGCAAGTCAACAGCCAGTTTCAGGATGTTGCCAATGGCCCCGGCCGTTTGGCTGCAGCCATTGACGACCCCGCTGCCGCAGGCCCTCCGGCTGGCTGGGCGGGTGTGGGGGATGGCAGAAACGCCTTGGCCCTTGCGCAATTAAGAAACCAGGCAATCGCTGGTTTGGGCTCGGCTTCGTTTGTGGAATATCACAACGCCTTAACCTCCAACCTAGGGATTGCCTCAAGTACTTATGGTGGCCGTGCCATCAGCCAGCAAACCCTTTTGAATAACCTGGATCAACAGCGACAATCCGTCTCAGGCGTTAACACGGATGAGGAAATGATCGATATGCTGCGTTTTCAACGCATGTTTGAAAGCTCCTCAAAAATGATTAGCGTCTTTGATGACATTTATAAAACGATCATTAACCTAAGCTAGGCTATTCTTACTTTAGCAGCGTTATTCCCCATTGAATCTTTATTGAATCATTTTATCTTATCAACGGAGATGCCAACAGATGAGTATGCGCATTACTAACGCATTCCTGAATAACCAGTCTGTCAATTACCTGAACAATAACCTTGGGATTTTATCCACCCTTCAAGAAAAGCTTTCCTCAGGCAAAAACATCAACCGTGCTTCTGATGATCCAATCGGCCTGACACGGATGCTCAACATCTCCAACAACCTCACCACGGATAATCGCTATTCCAAAAATGTGGATAACGCCATTGCCGAGGTCAACGCTGCCGATACGGCGGTAGATAACATGGTCAGTCTGGTGCAGAAGGCCCAGGAACTGGTCACCCAGGCATCAAACTTTTCCAACAACCAGACCGGTCGTGATGCTATTGCCCAGGAGATCAACCAGATCATTGACCAGATGGTACAACTGGGTAATACGGAAGTGGGTGGACGATATGTTTTTGGCGGCTTTAAAACCAATAGCCCGCCGTTTACCCGCACGGGTCAGTACCAAGTGGACTTTACCGGCACCCCCACCGCCGAGCCCTGGCAACGTCAGGTTGAAATTGCCAAAGGCGTTACCGTTACCATCAATATTAATGGAGCTGATTTGCTGGGAACTTCCAACGGTACGGCAGGGCCTTTGCCGGTTACCGTCACCGGTTCGGGTATTTTTCAAACTTTAACGACAACCCTGCTGGACTTACAGGCCGCCGGAGATCCGGCGCAATTGACGGAAATCCGAAACCGCCTGGATGATTTAAGCGGTGACCTGCAAACGATCACGTCACGCCAGTCGGTGATTGGCGCAATCAGTAACCGCTTGAGCCTGACCCAGGACAGGATCGAGCAGCGTGGTGCTATCCTTACCCAGCAATATGCCAGTATCCAGAACATTGATCAGGCCAAGATGATTGCCGATTTGAATTATCAGGAAAACGTTTTTCAGGCATCGTTGGCGGTGACGGGACGTGTGCTGCAATCCAGCCTGCTTCAATTTATTGGGTGATGGATGCTTCTAGTGCCATATAGAGGCACGCTGGGGCAATTTTTGCTACAATAAAGAACCGGTCTCTGTTTTTTGCTTGCTGATAACAGGTCGGTCGTTATGTTCGCTTGTGGAAGCTTTGCAATGCCAACCCAGTTTCACCAGTTTCAAATGAGTCAGCCAATGAAAGAGCAGCGTGTGCAACCAAGCCGTTTGATCGCCTGTGTGGTGGTGACGGCTTTCCTGATGCTTTTTATGGGAGTGCTGACTCCTTCGGTAGAGGCCGCTCCTCGTAAAAAAGCCGAGCCGGCCAATCAAATCAGTTCCGCTTCCACCGATATTACAACTCCGGCGATGCTGGGCGATGTCCAGATTATTGGCGCGGATCCTGCCTCGCAGACGGTGGCCGATATCCAGGCCTTGGTGGCAAGCCTGGTAAAAGCTTCCAATGGCCATAATCTTGAAGAGGTGCTCAAGCATTACTCCTCACGCTTTACCAGTGGCGACAACCTGACCTTAAAAGAAGTTAAAAAGCTGATTCTTGAAACCTGGAAAACGTTTCCTGATATCCAATACAAATCTAAAATGATGGAAATCCGGATCAGTGGGGATTGGGCCACCGTAGAAAGCATTGATACGGCAAGCGCTACGGCGAAGGTTGATCCCATTATCAGTGACACGGCTGGTCGTCTGAATAGCCGCTCGCGAGGGCTTCTCTATCTGCACCGTACCCGGGACACCTGGGAAATTATGAGCGATTACACGCTCTTTGAGATGGCTGCCATCACTTATGGTGCGGTTGGCCCCTTGGAATACGGCCTTTCAGCTCCTGAGCAGACGTTTGCTGGTGAGAACTATTCCGCCAAGCTCAGCTTGACCATTCCCAAAGGACTATTGGCCATTGCTACCATCTCGCAGGAGCCATTGGTTTATCCTCAGCTTAAGCCTCGGGATCGCTTTCGGTCGATGTCGTTTGATCGAGAATCCCTTGAGCGGATTTTTCAGGCCAATGACACGAACAATAATGAAATCGTAACAGCAACCGTGGGCCTGACACAAATTGGCCAGGACGAGGAAGATCGACCGACCATCAAGCTTGGGGGCCTTGTAACTATTGTCAAACGGGTGAATGTAATTCCTAAAAGCACGTTTAAAGCCTCTAATGGGAAAAACAGCCTGGTGAAAACTTCTGCCGATGGTAAAATCGACTTGAGTAAAATGGGAGATGACACGGCTGGGCCAGAAAACGCCCAATCCGAGGCGGAAATGTCCCCGGGGGAAGTCAGTCCAGAGGACATGGCACCTGAGTCTATTCCTGAAGAAGACACTGCCCCGTCAGAGCAGCCTGATTAAAGGTGTGCTTATATAAAGGCGTTGGTTTTGTTGATAACTGATGATGCTTAATCGGCTTTGGTTTAATCGCAGTCAGGTTTTGGTGCTGGCGTTTGTATGGCTATTGCTGGATCAGGCAATCAAGGCCTGGGTTCAGGCACAATTACTCCCTTCTGAGCCGCTTGCCCTATGGCCTGGTGTTTTTCAGATAACGCTTGTCTATAATACGGGTGCTGCGTTTAGCATGTTGGAGCAGCACCCAGCACTTCTGCTTGGCGTAACAATCGCTTTGTTTTTTATCCTGCTTTTTTTCGCCTTTCGCCAAGCCCATATCGACAAACTATGGCTTATGGCATATAGCCTGGTTTTGGGTGGTGCGCTGGGGAATATCGTCGATCGGATTAGCCTTGGAAAAGTGGTTGATTACCTGGATTTTGTCCTCATACAGTACCCGGTCTTCAACTTTGCCGATACTTGCATTTTCATTGGTGTCGCCCTTTTGATCATCCGACAATTGAGAACTAACTTTTAAGGAGTCTTCAAACTGTCTGAGCTGCTGCGTTTTTGGGTGGATGAAGAACAAGCCGGGCTTCGCTTGGATAAATTCCTGGCCCAGTCGCTTATCACTGAGCATTCCAGGGAGCGTCTACAGACCTTGATTAAACAGGGCCATGTCCGTATTTTAGGCAAACCCATTACCAAACCCGCCTATACTTTACAGGAAGGGGATGAAATTTATTTAACACTGCCGATGTTAACGCCTATTTCGCTTACGCCTGAAAATATACCCCTTCGGGTATTGTTTGAGGATGAACAAATGCTGGTACTGCATAAACCAGCCGGAATGTTGACGCACCCAACTCCCAAAGAAACCACGGGTACATTGGTTAACGCTCTTTTATTCCATTGTCAGGGTAATCTTTCGGGTATTAATGGCGAAATCAGACCGGGCATTGTCCACCGACTCGATAGGGATACGGCAGGTCTTTTGATGGTTGCCAAAACCGATCAAGCTCATCGGCATTTATCGGCCCAGCTTAAGGAAAAATCCGCAAGACGAGAATATATGGCCATTGTGCAAGGCGTATTTTCAGATAATCATGGCACGGTGGATGCACCGATTGGCAGAGACTCCAGGCATCGCGATAAAATGGGGATCCGCATGGATGGAAGGCCTGCCAGGACGCATTGGGAAGTTCAGGATAGAGTTCAAGATAGCTTTACTCTTTTGAGGCTGAAGCTTGAAACGGGTCGCACGCATCAAATCCGGGTGCATATGGCCTCCATTGGCCACCCGTTGGTCAATGATGCGTTATATGGCAGCGGGCTTGGCAAGGCGCTGAAGCTATCTGAAAAACTTGGGGTGCCCGGGCAGTTGCTTCAAGCGGTGGCGCTTGGGTTTACGCATCCGCTAACGCTTGAGCCGATGCGCTTTGAAGAGCCGGTTTGCCAGGATTTTATGGCGGCTTGGACTCACTTGGGCGGGGCTGAGCTTAGGGCGTTTCAATAATAAATGAAGAATATTCTCTCTGTGTTTGATCTACAATTTGGGGGATTTACGGAGACTGTAGTTTTAAAGCCGCCCAATTTATTTTAAAACGAATTAAAGGGCCTTCAGATGTCGTTTGAATCAACCTCTCCAACGAAATTACAAAGTAAAACGTTCACGTTTCGGCGCCTCGCTTTAAATATTCTGGCGCTCCTCAGTCTTGCCCTGCTTCTGTGGGTGGGCTATGAGAACAGTGAGCAGCATACGGTTTTGCGCCTTTTTGGCGATGTGTACCTGACCTCGCTGGGTGCGGTCGTAACCGGCGGCGGGATTCTCGGTGTTTTGGCCGCGGTTTTAAGGGTGTTTGCCGAAAAAGCGCTGAGCAAAGCCAGCCAGCAATCGTCCAAACGAAAGTTGGAACGTCTTGAGGTGACGGCTGAAACCTCTTCAGAGCGGGTTAAAGCGCTTGAGCATAAAATTGAAACGCTTGAAATCGCCCTCAAGCGTGCCCTTGAATCGAACAAAGAAAGATAATAAAGAAGCTGAAAAATAGCTGATTTAAACGCAATCAATAACGGATGGATTCCTTATGCTGCAGGCAATTGTCGAGCTGATCGGCCCGGCCGGTTCAGGCAAAAGTATCTTAAGCCAACTGTTGGTAAAAACGATTCAACCGGTTTGCGGTGAAAAGCCGATTAATGTGCTTCTGATTGACGCCTGCATCGATCAGGGATTGAGCTATCAATTAATGACAGGCCAACTGCTCAATACCGACCCTGGCCAGAGCATGGCTGATGAAGCGTCACTGACCCGCCTGGTGCAGCATCTTATTGAAAATGAGGCGCGCTATCGGCTGAAGGGCAATGGCCCGATTCAGCGTCAGGAAGCCCAGCAGGCCATTGACTGGGAGTTTAGCAATCTGCCCCTGACCATTGCATTGGATGGGGAAACCGATGTGGATCTTTTAACCGTGGGGCTTTTAACCGAGCACTTACCCAAGCCGATACTAGACATTCTGCGCTACGGCTTTACCCGTTTTCTCAATACTTATGATTATGTGGTGGTGGATGGCTATCATCCCTTAATTCATCCCATGCTTCTGGCGGTTTCAGAAGCGCCGATTCTTAATACGCTGGTGATTAGCCATCCTTCAGGCAAGGATATTTTGCCCACCAATTTTCAAAACGTCAAAACCCCGGCGCTTGTGATTACGCAGTTTAGAGGCGAACCTTTTTCCCAGGCGCTTCAAGCTGCGATTGAACAGCAAGAGGTCAAACTGGTTGGAAAAATGCCGGTCTTCGCTATTGAAGACGTCTTGTCGCCATCACTGGTTACCCAGTTTTATGATTGCCTGCGCTTTATCGATATGCCCCTGACGCATACGCAAATGGCCAAGTCCCGAATTTCTTCCTAACATAATTTTCAAGGACAATTCTCCGATGCTGGCCACATTTCAAGCTGTTCCGGTTGCTGCGATTGCGCCGTGGTTTGTGGGCCTGATGGTGTTTTACTTTCTCTGCGTGCTTTTTCTGGCCCACAGCCTTTCCAGAAAAATTGCGGGGCTGAAAGATTTTTTTCTTGCAGGCAGGAGCCTTGGCCCCTGGCCTGTTGCCGTTGCCTTTGTTTCCTCATGGTTTGGGGCCGGATCAACGATGGGATCGATTAACGCCTTTAACCAGGAAGGGCTTGGCGGGCTTTGGTATATTTTTATCCCCTCAGGAATTACCTGTCTTTTGATCACTTTATTCTTGGCCAAGCGCGTGGCCAGACGCAGCGAGATGAGTCAGCCTGAAGCGGTGAGAAAATACTACGGGCCATTGGGGCGAGCGCTTTTGAGCGTGATTATTATCATTTCGATTACCAACTTTGTGGCCTCTCAACTGGTGGCAGCAGGGCTGATTTTTGACCGCATCCTGGATGTCGGGATGCTGCCAGCCACATTGATCTGCATTAGCGTTGTCCTTGCCTACTCTGTGGTGGGAGGATATTTTGCCGTTGTCGTCACCGATTTTGCCCAGCTTTCAATGGTGGTCTTGGGGCTTTTAACCCTGTTGATTGCCTGCTTGGCGGGTTTTGGAGATAGTCAAACCGTTTTGGGCTTTTTCTTTGCCAGGCCGCAATCGTTCTGGCAATTGATACAGCCTGCGCAAGCAAGCATCGCCCATTCTCAGAGTCCCTCTTTGCTTGAACATCTTAGCCTGACGCTGAGCTTTGTGCTGGCTTGGTGTTTAGCCCCTGAAATGTGGCAGCGAATGACCTCAAGCAAAAACGAGCGCTATGCCAGTAAAGCTGCCTGGCTTGCGGTTTTAATCCTGTTTTTGCTTTTTGGCATTGTAACGGCCATTGGGCTTGTAAGCTCCTATTATTTGCCACAGAGTGAGGCGTTACCCAACAAGCAGGTACTGGTGGATTTGGCGCTTCTGCTGCCGCATCCGCTGTTAACCTCTCTGGTTCTGATGGGCTTTCTGGCTGCGGTGACCTCCACGATGGACTCAAGCTTGAATGTGGGCAGTTTAACTCTGACCCATGACTTATACCAGGGATTCATCAGGCCTTCTGCAACCGAACGCGAATTGGTCTGGGTGGGCCGCTTGGGACTTGTCTTAATGGCGATTCCAGCGATTATTATCGCGGTTGCGTTTCAGGATATTATCCACGTGCTCTGGATGTCTGCCGATGTGTTTGCTTCTGCAATGGTGGTGCCCGTGATGGGCATTTTATTCTTTGCTCAGCCCAAGAGGCTTTCTGGGGTTTTGGCAATGGTTTTTGGCCTTGGTTTTTCAATTCTCAGCATGGCGTTTCAATATCATTGGTTCGCCTTGGATAGTCTGCTGCCTTTTCTGTGGCCCCAGGCACCCTACTCCACCTTGGTGGGGGTCAGTGTCAGTTTATTGGGCTTTACCCTTGGCCAGTGGCTCAGCCCTCATAAAACGTAAACGGCCTTTGACGAAATGGATTTTGAGTACTGGAAAATTCGTAAGGATTTTTTTGCTTTGATAATGGGGAGGGCTCCCGATGCCTGGCGTGCTTGGCCAGAAACTCGTTGGTAATTAAGGGTCTTAAAACGCCATTGCCTATCGTGGTTACAATGGTTGCGCCCAATAGCTGTTTGAGGGATTTATACTTGCTACCCTCTTTGAGGTTGAGGCCAATCAGGATAATGCTGCCGTAGTAGGTAATAAAATGGGTCAGCGCGCTGATCGTCTGTCGGAGGATTTCCTGGGTGACCAGTAAATGACGCTCTTGTCCGTTAATTTCGGGACGTCGCCTGAGATCGTAATAGGTCGTGCTAGGCGTTAAGAAGGCCGCAGGCACCCCCATCAGCCCTATCCAGAAAAGTAAGGGTTCTTCTTTGATTTGCTGTTGAATCCCTTCTTGAAGTCGTTTTGGCCAGCTTTTAAGCTTGGGCAAAGCTGTTTGGCCCGTTTGGGCCGCAAGTCGTGAAAAACCGGTTTGAATGTGCATCGGGGCCTTCCTCCGCTAGCATTACCTAGGTCAGGTTCAATGGGTATCGTCCGGCTCACTTGTTAACAGGGTGCCTGCCAATAGAATGAAGGACGCTCTCAGCCGGCTTTGCCGCCAGCTCCCCAGGGGAAATATTTGAAATCAGGGGTAATTCGAGGGCATGATAGCAAAAAAGCAGACATGCCGTTATTTTTTTGCCCGTTAATTTTCCCCGTTGCTTTGCTGGGAAGGCGATTTGGTTTGCGTTAAGATAGGGCATTAAAGGGCGTGATGCACACTTGCGTCCGCTGCTTTAAAAAAGAATAAACAAAAGGGCTGCCTCGTGTCGCAACATCTCCAAGCTGCAAAAAACCCTGATAAAAACAATAGTCCGCTTTTGCTTCGCGCTTGCCGAAACGAAGTTACGGAGCGTCCGCCGGTGTGGATGATGCGCCAGGCAGGGCGCTATATGGCTGAATACCAGGCCTTGCGATCAGGCCGAACGTTTATGGAACTTTGTAAAAATATCGAGCTTGCGACAGAAGTTTCCCTTCAGCCGTATCAAGCCTTTGCCATGGATGGGGTGATTATGTTTTCCGACATTCTCACCATTCCCGATGCCATGGGCTTGGGTCTCTCCTTTACGGAAGGCATGGGCCCCCGTTTTGAAACGCCCATTCGCCATATCGATCAGGTGGCAAAATTGCCGATTCCTGATCCTGCCGTTGATATTGCCTATGTACCAGCCATTCTTAAAAACCTTCGCCAAGCGCTTGGCTCGGATACGCAAACAGCCTTAATCGGCTTTTCTGGCGCACCCTGGACGCTGGCTGCCTATATGATTGAAGGCGGATCTAGCAAGCATTTCCAATTGCTGAAACAATGGCTTTTTGAACAGCCAGAAGCCCTTGAAACACTGCTTGCTAAGCTGACGCTCAGCGTGATTGCTTATCTCAATGCCCAGATTGAAGCGGGTGCGCAGGTGCTTCAGTTGTTTGACACCTGGGCGGGTATCTTATCGCACGCTCAGTATGAGCGTTTTGTCCTGCCATATCATCAGCAAATTATCGAAAACCTGATTCGTCGCGATGAAGTGCCGGTGATTTTATATGTCAATGGTAGCCGGGGATTGCTTGACTTAATGGTTAAAGCCAAGCCGGATGTGATAAGCGTGGATGAAAAAACTGCCCTGGGTGAGGCGAGAAAAATCGTTGACCCCAATATTGCGTTGCAAGGAAATTTAGATCCCCTGGCGCTTTATTGTGCGCCTGAAGTCTTAAAACCAATGACCCAACGTCTGATAGCCGAAGGCGGAACGCAGGGTTATATTTTCAATCTTGGCCACGGAATTTTGCCCAAGACGCCAGTCGAGCATGTCAGGCTGGTGGTGGATACCGTCAAATCAAGCGCCGTATTACCGGTTTCCTGACGCTATTGTATACAGGCAAAAGTGATGACAGCAGCAAAAAACAATGAGCCACAAAAAACGCCTGGGGATTTGTTGAAAAAATCCGCCCCGGTGTCCGCAGGTGCTGCCTGGAAAATCGATCCGCTGGCCGTTTCCGATACGTTGCTTGAAAAATACAGTACGACAGGCCCCCGTTATACGAGCTATCCCACGGCGCCTGTTTGGAGAGAATCGTATAATGTTAAAGCCCATGTGGATATTTTAAAGCAAAACAGCGATGAAGCTTCCGTAAACCATCCCCTGGCGCTATATGCCCATTTGCCATTTTGCGAGGAGCGCTGCCTTTTTTGTGGTTGCAACGTGGTGATTACCAAGCAAAAAGATCAATCCATCAAATACCTGGACTATCTGTTTCGTGAAATTGAATTGACCGCAAAGCACGTGAACTTGAAACGCCCGGTGGTGCAGCTCCACTGGGGGGGCGGAACACCGACTTACTTATCGCCTGATCAGATGATCAGGTTGTTTCAGTTTCAGAAAGAAATTTTTAATTTCAGGGCCGACGCTGAAATTGCTTTGGAGGTTGACCCCAGAGTCACCACGTTTGAGCAGGTCGATGTGTTAAGCACGCTCGGTTTTAACAGAATCAGTCTTGGGGTTCAGGACTTTGAGGAAAAAGTCCAGGCCTCGGTGCATCGCATTCAGCCGGTTGAAATGACCGAAACGTTTGTGGATTATTGTCGCGGCAAAGGCTTTAGCGGGATTAATTTTGATTTAATCTATGGGCTTCCCCATCAAACGGTTGCCACTTTTACAAAAACACTGGAAACCGTTATCCGTTTAAGCCCGGATAGGATCGCGCTGTATAATTTTGCGTATGTTCCCTGGATGAGCCCTCATCAGAAGTTGCTGCCCGAAGAGGCCATGCCGGATGGGAAAACCAAGTTTGCCATTTTCAAGCTGGCGTTGGAAATGCTCAGCGATGCAGGGTATCTTTATATTGGGATGGATCACTTTGCCAAGCCTCAGGATGAATTGTCTCAGGCGCTTGAAAACGGGACGCTATACCGGAATTTTATGGGGTATACGGTTAAGAACAAAAGCAGCCAGGAGCCGGATGCGGATTTGATCGGTAATGGCGTTAGCGCAATTAGCGGTTTGTCCCAGGCGTTTGCCCAGAATGTCAAAAAACTGTCCGAGTATTATGACGCGCTGAAAGACCGGAAATTGCCGATTCACCGGGGTTATCAATTGAGCAATGATGATCAACTGAGAAAGCAGGTGATTCTAGACATTTTGTGTCAGGGCGAGGTTAACTTTTCAAGTTTTGAAAGCCGCTTTGAAATTGATTTTCAACAATATTTTTCAACGGCGCTGGAGCCGTTACAGGCGATGGAGAAAGACGGCCTGCTGGAATTGACAGGGCAAGGCTTTCGCCTGTTGCCACTCGGCCGTGTGTTTAGCCGCAACATTGCCATGCCGTTTGACGCCTATCTTCAAGCGCAACGTGAGGCGCAAAACGGTGAAAATGCCGCCAGGTTCTCCAAAACCTTGTAATCAGGTTTCTAATCAATTGACACACCCGCTATTATCAAAAGGTATTGTCAAATGCCATCCATCACACTTCCAAAAAAAACAGGCCTCTTGTTCCTGAACATGGGTGGCCCCGATGGTCTGGATAGTGTCCAGCCATTTTTATTCAATCTTTTTTCCGATCCCGATATTATCCGATTGCCGCTTTCATCGCTGCTTCAAAAGCCACTGGCCTGGTATATTAGCAGCAGCCGAAAAAAAGAGGCGTGCCATAATTATTCCCTGATGGGCGGCGCTTCACCGCAACTGCCGTTAACCAGAGAACAGGTTCGACATGTTCAAGACATGTTGGAAATGAAAGGGTACGGCCAATTACCGGTGTATCTTGCGATGCGCTATTGGCATCCGTTTACGCAGGAAGCGCTGGATCAAATTCAGGCTGATGGCATTGAGCATTTAATTGTTGTCTCCCTCTACCCTCATTTTTCATACACCACCACAGGCTCCAGCATCAATGAGCTGAAACGGCAGCTGGCAACAAGAAAACTGAATGTTAGCCTGAGTGTCGTTTCAGGCTACGCCAGAAGCCGCCAGTATTTAGAAGCGCTTGCCACTACAATTCAACAAGGTTTAAGCGAAAACCCCTGGACTTGTGCTGAAGGTAATGTACATATCTTATTTAGCGCCCACAGCTTGCCTCTAAAGCATATCAAGCGAACCCGTGATCCATACCCTGAGCATATTTATCTTTGCATTAAAACCTTAATGGAAGCGTATTTCCCAAAGCATGACTGGGATTTGGCATACCAGAGCAAAGTAGGCAATATGCCATGGCTTGGGCCTTATACGGATAGCGCTTTGCAATTTTACGCGGCCAAGCAAATAAATAACGTCTTAATCGTGCCGATTAGTTTTGTCACCGATCATATTGAAACGCTTGTTGAGATTGACCAGCAGTATATCCCAATGGCAAGAACCCAGGGGCTTGCCACATGTTTTCGGGCCCCGGCGCTGAACAGCAATCCAAAATTCATCCTGGCCCTTAGCGATATGATTGAGGATCGCCTGAAGGCAATGGTGGCAAGATTCAATAGGGCCATTCCGCCAATGCCGGTTTAGTTTAGTCGCATATCGATAAGATGAAGTGAGAGAAAGACGAGATGAGCCAGCAAAACCCCGAGGCTTTTTATGACGCTATTATCGTGGGTGGGGGAATTTCAGGCTTAACGCTTGCCTATCGCTTAAAGGCTCAAAACAAGCGGGTTCTTCTGCTGGAAGCGGATACGGAGCCAGGGGGCGTGATCAAATCTTTCCAGGTGCAAATGGCACGAGGAAAAGTTTTGCTGGAGGCAGGCCCGAATACGGTGCCCACTTCGGCGCGAGAATTTATGGAGCTGGCTGACGCTGTTGGGCTTTTGCCTATTCGAAGCTCTCCGTTAGCCAAAAACCGCTATATTTATCTTGCGGGCCAACTGGTCAAAGTCCCGGGTGGGCCATTGAGTTTTTTGTTTAGTCCGATCTTGAGCCTGTCTGGAAAGCTGGGACTTCTTCGGGACTTGATCCAACCTCCTTGCAGCCAGAATGATCCTTCTCTTGCCGACTTTATTACCCATCGCTTTGGGCCGGAGGTGCTTTCAAATTTGGTAACACCTGCCGTAACCGGTATTTACGCCAGTGACCCCGCACAAATGAGCTTACAGGCAACGTTTCCATTTTTGGCGATTTGGGAGCGCCAATACGGCAGCGTTATCAAAGGTGCGTTTGCGGCGCTTAAAAAAAAGAAGCAGGCGGCTGCAAAGGATAAAACAAAACAGACCTATGCCCTGTTAAGTTTTGAGGAGGGGCTTCAGGCCTTGCCAAAAGCGCTTGCCAAAGCATTGCAGCCGAATATCCGTCTGGCTAGCCCTGTGTTCAGAGTAGAGGTCTTGAACAAAAAACATTCTGAAGAGTTTGAATATCAAGTCACGCTTGAATCAGGCGAGCAGGTGTCGGCGCGCTCATTGGTTCTTGCCACACCTGCCGAGGTTTCAGCCTCGCTTTTAAGTAACCTTCAAACTGAGGCGGCAGGTTTACTAAAGACGATTGAATATTCGCCGATGCATTTGGTTTATCTCGGGTTTGAAAAATCCGCGTTAAAAAAGGACTGGGATGGTTTTGGGTTTTTAGTGCCCCGCAATCAAAACTTACAGTTATTAGGCAGTATTTGGTGCAGCGCTATTTTCCCCGAGCGATTTGCAGATACTCTGGCGGTTTCGGTACATTTTCAGGGAGGCGCCTTTTATCCGCAATTAAGCAGGCTTTCGGATGACGCTTTGATTGCACAAACGTTGCAGGATGTTCAAACGATATACCGTGATGCCAACTTGATGCCAGTGTTTAGCCTGGTGCGCCGTTGGCCCAGAGCGATTCCTCAGTATACGCCTGGCCATATCGAGAGACAGCAAAAAGTGGACGCGCTTTTGGCTCGGGATTGCCCGGGCCTATATTTACTTGGCAATTATCGATCCGGGGTGTCTTTAAATGACTGTGTCAAGCAGGCCAATGCGCTTGCCGAATGTATGACCCTGACATCATAACTTTCTAGAACCCCTACAAAAGGAAAAACGATGAGAACAGAGAGCGCGTTCTCATCGATTTAATGTGTAAGCCAGAGCTGATTGGGTGCATTGGCATTGGCCAAATTGCTGCCCGGTCGGCTCCCCAACCGACGTTACCCAGGACTGGCTTCACATGATCCCCATTTTAAATTTACGCTGTTAAACCCTAATCCTTGAATTTTTATAATCCCCTTCATCCCGTAAGATAGCCTGCTGAAAGGAGCTGAGCCAAGAGCCCAGCCTTGTTGGCCATTTCCGCAGCCAGCGAGCGAGTTGCCTGTTATGGTTGATTTATGCTTGCGGTTGTTGGCCATTGTTTTGCTCTTTGCTCCTGCTTGATATAACACTTTTAATAGACGACCAATCCCTCTTTTGACGAATCTTTGCTCGTTCTTTGAGAAAGATTCCGGAAAATTGCCTGCCTGGCGGTCTTACTTCAAGGTAATTTCTTACGGCCTTGGGCAGTAAGAGAAACCAATTGGCCAAGGGCGCCAGGCAACGCTATTCAGTTTTTCCTCTACTCAAACAAACCACTTCAGACAAGAAACACGAGATATTTTTTTAAAACACGGTAGACACAACGTTATTTTTGAAAATTATTAAGCGGTAACGCTGCTTTCGTTGACTCGTGTGGAAAAGGCAGCGAAACCATAATGCTCGCGGATTTCCTTTGAAACATCGTCAAAGAGATCTTCAATTGTATAGTTATAAGCCAAATGTGATTGATGTTGAGGTTGCCGCGTGCTGATGAACTTCATTTCGTTGAAGGTGATTGCCGTTGGTGAAGACAATATAAGCATACGGAACAATTCTCCCTCTACTACTCTCTTTCTTGTTGCCGAGACGAACCATCCTCCTTCGCCTTTTTTCTTCTGCCACGGGGCAAGAAATGGCGAGGCGATGACGCATCATCAACAATAAGATTTAAACACTTACCTACTACTCTGCATACGAGCCGGGAATCATTTCCCTCTCATATTTAAATAAAAACATCTTGTCAGATAAAATTGCCTGATTTGTTTTTAAGTTAAAAAAATGTAGGCTTTCTGTCTGGTATTTCTCTTGTAAAAAACCCCTCTCCGTTATCGAAGAGGGGTTTTAAAAGCATTGGTTTTACTTTAGGCCTTAGTAGGCGCCACCGGCACCGCCTGCGGCTCCTGCGCCACCAGCTGCGCCTGCCGCACCTGCTGCGGCTGGGGCTGCCGATAGGGCTGCCGTTCCTGCACCCAGTGCTGAACCTCCTGTGGCCGTACCGGCTCCTGAAGTCAGGAAGGACGTATCACCGGTAATGCTTGCTAGAAGTTGCTGGAGCAGCGCGATTAAGTTTTGAACAACACTTTCAATGCCAGTGCCGCCGGTTGCTGCTGTTCCAAGAGCTGCCGATGTTGCAGGGGCAACACCCAAGGGAGAAGCTGCTGGCGCTGCACCTGGAGCTGCCGCTGCCGAAGTGGCCGTTGCACCGCCACCGCCACTCATAATGGCCGCATTCTCATCCAGATTCTCACTGTTTACGCCTGCGGTAATGGTGTCTGTGTCACCGGCTTCCAGGGCCTGAACGTCACGGGCAAATAATCCGCTAGTGACATACGTGATGGCTTTTTCATACTTTTCAGTATCGTCAACGGCATCATCGCCACTGCCTTTCTGGTAAATATCGGCAATTTCAATGTCACCGTCGTTAATGGCTTCTCGGGCAGCCGCAAGTGTCTGAACGTCGTTGTCACCAACACCGTCTTGGCTTGCAAGATCATCACGGCCAGCGTCTTCGAGAATCTGCTGAATTTGGCCATTATCGTAGTTGCCGCCATCGTTCTTAAAGGTAGAGGCAACGGCTGCAAAGACATCGCCGGGTTTGCTCATATCTAGCGTGGCTGAAGCAAGATCGGCAGCGTCCTCCATCCGATCACCCAAGACGAATTCCTTGGCATATTGCTGGATGATATTGACGCGGGCGCCGTTGGTACTGCCATTGGCACCTTCTGTAATAGTATCTTGATCGACGTTCCCATTCTGGTCAACGGCGTCGATATAGCTTTGCGCCAAATCTTCGGAACCTGTGCCTACGGCACCGGCTGGATTGGCTGCGGGTGCTGCAGCGGCTGGGGCTGCGGCGCCTGAAGCTTGCATCTGAAGCAATGCGCTTTGAAGCATCGCAATCATCGATGAAACCCCAGATGAGCCGACGCCACCTGAAAGTCCGGCTCCTCCCACGCCTGTCATCGGCGAGGAAAGCGACTGAAGTGCGACAGGATTAATGCCTAAACCACTCAAAGAGGTTGGCGTATTTAAAAAGCTGGATCCTACCATAGTGCGGCTCTCTCCTTTTGTCGGGATATATTCAATCTGGGGGATCGACTGAATACTACAGGGATGGGTTACTTTAAATTTTTATGCGCGTCTGATGCGACTCTCTGTTTACTGCGGGTTGTTTCGTGCGGGAAATCTTGCCTCTAAAAAAGAGAATGATGCTGGTGAGCAATGATCACCTTGGTTCGTGATAAATACATACATGAACTCTCTCTTTTAAAATAAAAACAAATTAAAGGGGGCGATTGCGCAAATTAGATATCTTTTCATAATCTGTTACATTTTTGGTGCTACCCTGCGGATTAGCCGCTAACTCCGGACTAACCAATGGTTGCCTTGATTTCAACGCCTGGGGGTGGCATGCTGAGGCAAGTATTAATTGGCAGACAATAGGTGAATGGATATGGCCAAAGCGCAGGCATTGAAATCGAATACCCCTTCTGGAACGGTTATGGTAACCGGTGGGGCTGGATATATTGGAAGTCATTGCGTCAAGCAACTCCTGGCCGGAGGAAGGCGTGTACTGGTGGTGGATAACCTTTCTACCGGTTATGAAAAACTGGTGAAAAGTCCTGATTTTATTGAGGCGGATACTGCCGATGCTGAAGCCATGGTGAAGCTGATGCGGGACTACCAGGTGAGTGCTGTCATGCACTTTTCAGCCTTTGCCTATGTGGGCGAGTCAGTAACGAACCCTGAGAAATACTACAGAAACAACATTTATGGCACCCTGCAACTCTTATCAGCCATGAGAGAGGCTGGTGTGAAGCAGTTTATCTTTTCCTCCACCTGCGCTTCCTATGGAGATCCGCAATATTTGCCTTTGGATGAAAAGCACCCCTTAAACCCGATTAATCCGTATGGATATACCAAGCGGGTGGTGGAAGAAATGTTGAAAGATTTTTCTAGTGCCTATGGACTTCGTTACGTCGCGCTTCGGTATTTTAACGCTGCAGGGGCCGATCCCGAGGGCGAGCTTGGCGAGTGCCACGACCCTGAAACCCATTTGATCCCCTTGGTCTTGCAGGTGGCTTCAGGCAGACGCCCCCACATTACGGTTTTTGGGGATGATTACCAAACCCCGGATGGGACGTGTATTCGCGATTATATTCATATTCTCGATATTGCCCAGGCGCATATTAAAGCCCTGGAGTTTCTTGAGGCCGGAAATGCCTCTGATATTTTCAATATCGGAACCGGCAACGGTAACTCCGTTAAACAAATCATTGAGATGTGCGAGCAGGTGAGCGGCAAAAAGATTGCCATTGAAATGGGTGAGCGCCGTCCCGGTGATCCTCCCGCCTTGGTTGCAAGTAATGAGAAAATCAAAACGGTGCTGGGCTGGAATCCTGACTACCCGGACTTAAAGCCGATTATTGAAACCGCTTGGGCATGGGAGCAAAAAGAAGCAGGCCTTGTGCATTCTCACTAAAAAGAAAGGTTTTCAGCTAAACGTAATGGCCGTTAAAACGATTACTCATATTGAAGCTGAGAATGCTTCAAGCTGGGCGCCAGGCTCAGAGCAAAAATCTGGCTTTGCCCAAGCTTTAATTGCCTGGTTTCTTGAAAACGGTAGGGACTTGCCCTGGCGTAAGACGCAAGATCCTTACCATATCTGGCTTTCTGAAGTCATGCTGCAGCAAACCCAAGTGAAAACGGTTATCGATTACTATCATCGCTTCCTCTCGCTTTTTCCAACCGTACAGGACTTGGCCAATGCGCCTGCCGATAAGGTAATGAAAGCTTGGGAAGGGCTTGGCTACTATGCCCGCTGCCGAAACCTTCATCAAAGTGCAAAAATCATTGCCAATGACCATCAGGGTGTTTTTCCCGATACGCTTGAGGCGGTCGAGGCTTTACCTGGTATTGGCAGGAGTACGGCCGGGGCGATTCTAACGTTTTCTTATGATCAGGCCCATCCTTTATTAGATGGCAATGTCAAACGCGTCTTGAGCAGGCTGTATGACATTGACGCCAATATCGATGGCCTGCCCCTTCAAAAGCAGCTTTGGCTTTACTCGGAAACACTTTTGAAAGATGCGGTTGAAATCGATAAAGGCTCTTGGACGTTTAATCAGGCCATTATGGAGTTGGGGGCGACCATTTGCCTGCCTAAAGAACCGCGTTGCCTGATATGCCCGGTAAAGCCCCAGTGTTTGTCAGCTGAGCGGGGCACTCAGCTTGAGCGTCCGGTAAAAATTAAAAAAGCACCCACACCTCACCATCATATTGCCGTTGGCGTCATTTGGGATGCAGAGAAGAAGCGCGTTTTTATCCAGCAACGGCCAGAACAAGGCTTGCTTGGCGGGCTCTGGGAATTTCCCGGCGGTAAGCAGGAGGCGGGTGAAACGCTTGAAGAAACCGTTCAGCGGGAGATTCAGGAAGAACTGGGGCTGAAGGTAACAGTGGGTTCAAAAATCACCATGGTTAAACATGCCTATACCCACTTTAAGATTACACTTCATGCCTATCATTGTGAGTTATTATCAACGCAGCCTCCCACGTTGACGGCGGCAATTGATAGCCAGTGGGTGCCACTGGCTGACCTGGAACGCTTTGCTTTTCCAAAGGCGAACAAACTGGTCTTAAAAGAACTGTTAGAAGCACTCGGCGATAATTAAAAAAGCGGCCTGCAATAACAAGACGACTTTTGCTAACAACTTGTCGCTACACTTCGATGGGCACTTTGGCAAAAAGTGCAATGATTTGTGAAGTGAATGCGGGCAAATCATCCGGTGTTCTGGAAGTGACAATCGTTCCTGTTCCTGCCTTTCCTGAACGGTCAAGCACCACTTCTTCGTTTACCCAATCGGCGCCCGCGTGGATCATGTCATCCTTGATGGCCATATAGCTGGTTACTTTTCGACCCTCAAGCACGTTGGCTGAACAAAGTACCCAGCCCGCATGGCAAATGGCCGCCACAACCGCATCTTGCCGCAGCGCACTCCTCACAATCTCAAGGGCAGACGGGTTCATCCGGATTTTATCAGGCGCCCAGCCCCCTGGGATAAGCACCAAGTCCCACTTCTGTCCCGAAAAATCCTCATAGCGACCATCAACGGTGATAGGGACGCCGCATTTTCCAAGGTATTCAGGTGCACCAAGCCCAGCCACTTTTACGCTTGCTCCCGCCTCTTTAAAGCGATAGTAGGGATAAAACAGCTCTCGATCTTCAAAATCGGGGCCAGCAAAGACCAGGACGTTTTTGCCCTTTAATTCGTTCATCTCAAAAAACCTCCCTTTTTGCGCAAAACATATGCCTAATAAGAGGTTATGAAATAAAGTAGGGAAAGCCAATAGGGCAATGGTTGGGGTCTGAATATAAAAGTCTTAACCAGGATTTTTCAGGGTGCTCATGATGCCGCGATAAAGCAATAAGGGCAATAGCAGGTTTGCCGCGATATTGACCCACATAAAAATAGACGAGGTGCCGCTGCTGAAAAGATTTCCGTTTTCTGCGCCTAATAAGCCGCTCAGCATCAGCATCAAGGGCGTGAGAATAATGCGTTGATAAGGGCCCAAGATTAAGCCCACAAAAAAGCCCACGCTGGCCAAGAGCCTGAGCATCGGGTGACGTTTATAGCGAAGCAGCTTCAAAAGACCTTTGCCAAGGGCGGTGCCAAGAAAAAACGACAAAATAAGCCCGAGCAGAGGAACGCCCATAATGGTAAACGGCAAGGCGAACATATAAGGATGAAGCAGGCCATAGCCAAAACCGATGACGCCACTGAGCAGGAGCGCAATTGCAAACTGTGCGGGGCTTGCCTGAAACAAGTGGGAGGACTGGCTTTTAATACAGCCTGGACATTTAAAGCCCACCTCGGTTTGAATCATGCACTGAGGGCAAATCGGCGTTTCACAATGGCTGCAACGCAGCCGCGTGGTGTTGTGCGGATGGGCTGAACAGGCAACGGCTTGGGGGGTTTTTTGCAATGTGGCAAATCCTTAGTTACCGGCTTGTAACTGGAAAATAAGGCTGAATAATACTGCAAGAGAATCTTCTTGCTTGTCTCAATCTTACCAAAGCCGGGTTTGCCTTGCAGGCCTGTCCTCCATAACAGGGGCTTAGACTCAGGCGCGCTTTCCTTTTATAATAGAGACATGTTTTTTGCAGCCCTTTGCGTATTGATCGTCTTATTGCTGGCCAATAAAGTCATACCGGATGTGTATGGCTGGATTATGCTGGTTGGAACGGGATGGTTTTGCGGTTATATGGACGGCAGGATTTTTCGTCGCTCGGATGTGGATAAAGACAGGGTTGTTCCCCCGGATATGAGTGATGACGGCAGTGACGCGGTGACCTTTCAGTAGGAAAATCTTTTTCCGCTCCGTCTAGCGCCCGTTCCGCCACAAAAAGGCATTGCTTTATGAGTCGTCCGCTCAAGACTTCGACAAAATCCACCTCCCTGCTTGGCAAGCCTGATGTCCATCTTGGCCAGATCTTTTCTCCTGCGCTGAAAGCCAATCTTGCCAAGGTGTTAGCTCAGATCGTGGGCGCACGCTATGTGCTGTCAAAAACCGAGGAGCTGGCCGTATATGACAGTGACGGTTCCACCTTGGTGACCTCCCGCCCTGACCTGGTGGTCTTGCCAAAAACGGCAGAAGAGGTTCAGACGATTGTGCAAGCCTGTCTGAAGTTCAATGTCCCCTATATCGCAAGAGGCGGGGGTACGGGGTTGTCCGGAGGAACGCTTGCCCTGGCTGGCGGGGTGGTGATTGGTTTAAACCGGCTGGATCAAATTCTTGAGATTGATTCTGCCAACCAGTGCGCTACGGTTGAGGTTGGGGTCATCAACGCTTGGCTGAATCGTGATGTGGCCCAATATGGACTTTTTTACGCACCGGATCCCTCCAGTCAATCGGCCTGTACGATAGGCGGCAATATCGCTGAGAACGCCGGGGGAATTCATTGCGCCAAATATGGCGCCACGATGGATCATATCCTGGCCCTGCAAATGGTTCTGCCCGATGGCAGCTTGACCTGGCTTGGCAGCAAACACCGCAGGCATTCCGGCATTAACTGGGTGAATCTTATTGTCGGCTCTGAAGGAACCCTTGGGATTGTCACCAAGGCGATTGTGCGCCTCCTGCCAAAGCCTGAGGCTGTTCAGGTTTATCTGGCGGCTTTTCCATCCATGACCGCAGCCACCCAATTGGTGGAAACGTTGGTGCAATCTTCCTTGATGCCAGCGGCGCTGGAGTTTATGGACGCCTTTACGGTTAAGGCAGTCAATGAAGCCTTTGGCGTTGGCTTTCCAGAAGATTGTCACGCGCTGCTTCTAATTGAACTGGATGGACAGGCCGACGATCTGAAAAAACGCCATGAGGCCCTCATTGCTTTATTAACCCAGCACAACGTGACCCAGGTTCGAATCGGCAAAACTGAAAGTGAACGCCTGGCTCTTTGGAAGGCCAGAAAAGGAACGGTGGTAGCCTATGGCCGATACGCCCCCGCATTTTATCTTCATGATTGCGTGATTCCCAGAAGCAAGCTAACTGAGGTATTGACCCGAATCGATGAAATTGCCCGAGAGCATCAACTGGTGATGGCAAGCGTCTTTCATGCGGGCGATGGGAACTTGCACCCCCACATTCTTTTTGACCCAAACGACGCTTCCGACCCGACGGTTTTAAAGCGGGTTATGGCAGGCGGTGATGCGATTGTTCGGGCCTGTCTGGATGCCGGGGGCTTACTCAGCGGCGAACATGGGATTGGCATTGAGAAATCCGCCTTTATGAGCGAGCAATTCTCCCCCGACGATTTGGCCCGAATGATGGCGATTAAGCAGGCGCTAGATCCTTCTGGCCTGGCCAATCCCGCTAAAATTTTCCCGGTGCGAAAATCCTGCGGTGAAACCAAGCTGATGTTGACGCATCATATGCTGATTAGCCGGGAGCTTTGGGTGTAACTTATGATGAGCAATCACACACAAACGGTTTTTCAGGAATGGGTCACACCCGATTCGTTTTTGCCCCAGAGTGTCTCAGAAGAGCGGCAAGCGGTGCTGAGCCAGCCGCCGTACGCTGAAAAAAAGCAAATAGCCGGTAAGACTATTATTCAGTGGCTTCCTCAAAACGCTTGCGATGTGGCTGATTTTCTTAATCTGGCGACTCAAAAAAAGCAGGCGGTTTCACCGGATTGTTGTGTTGCCCTATCTTGCGAGGATACCGCTTTTCTCGGTTTATCAAAACTGAATCAGGTACAGGGCTTACATCTGGCTGATACGGCAGTAACGGTTGGAACGGGCATGTGCTGGGGTGATTTGCAAAGCGAACTGGCAAAAGCAGATCGCTGGATCCCGCTTTCCTATCCGCCGGATCAAACGGTGTTGGAGATTGTCGCTAACGATCTTCCCGCGCTTGAAACGGGCAATGCCTTATATCCTGGTGGTTATCCCAGGGATTATATTCTGGGTGTTGAGCTGGCGACTACCGATGGCCGCTTAAGTCGCTATGGCGGCTTGGTGGTGAAAAACGCGACGGGGTATGACCTCAATAAGCTGTATACGGGAAGTGGCCATTGTTTTGGCGTTTTAACAGCAGTGACGTTTAAGATTTTTACAAAGCCAAAAGCGACGCTGATGCTAAAAATACCGATAAAAGACTTAGAGGCTTCCGAGGCGCTTATAAAATCAATTCAGGCAGAACGGCTTTCGTTGCAGTGCTTTCAAATCGCGTTGAATATGCGCCAGCCTGAAGCAGGTTTTTTATTATTGGAACTGGCAGGCCATTACCCGGACTTGCTTGAGGTTGATAAAAGCTGTCTGCAAAAACGGCTATCCGAACACGCGACTGCTTATGACGTGATCGATTCTGCTCACGTATGGCAACTTGAGCCGTTTTCGCTATATCCTGATAATCGCTTAATACCTGATTTGCGCCAGAATTTAACGATTGAGATGGCCTATAATGTCAAAACGCCCCACGATCTGCCTGAATACTATTGGCACCAGCAGCTAAAGGCGCAACTGCCGGATGGGAATATGCCCTGCTGGATTGTTTTTTCACCCATGGCACGTCTGGCGACCCTGATTTGGCAGAGCGAGGTTATTGCGCGCGATTATGAAAGGACTCACCTGAAAGCAGGCTTGCTTGCCTTGCACCAAGCTCTTAGGGGCGATAATGCCGATGGTCTTCCCGAAGGCTTTTTGCGTTTTCAGACATTTTCTCAAGCGCTTGGGCCAGCCCTTGATTTTTCGCTTCAGCAGGGGGCCTTTTTTGAAAAAGCGCTTCGCGCATGCTTTGACCCGGCAGGGATTTTAACTGGCAGGCGGGTTTAACGGATATGAACAATACGACGCCCTCAGTGCATATCGAAGCAAGCTCTGTCTCAGAGGCTGTTTTGGATATTGATAAATTAAACGCCTGTGTTCATTGCGGGCTTTGCCTGCCCACCTGCGCTACTTATCGTGCCACGGGTTCCGAGGTGGAATCCCCACGCGGAAGGCTTTACCTGATGCGAAAATGGCTTGAAGGCAGCTTGGAAAAAACTGAGCAAATCAAGCCCCATCTTGATCAATGCCTGGCCTGCCATGCGTGTGAAACCGTTTGCCCCTCAGGCGTTCAATATGGTGATCTGCTTTTTCAAAGTCGGGCTCATTTGGCAAAATCCGATAAAAGCCTGAAAAGGTGGTTCAAACGTTTTATTTTCAAGTCTGTCTTACCCAACTCTAAACGTTTAAACCTCCTAAGAAAAAGTCTGCGTCTTTATCAGCAAAGCGGTTTGCAAAGCCTGCTGAGAAAAACTGGCGTACTGAACCTTATTCCGGGCCTGGCTTATCAGGAAAAACTTCTGCCCGAAGTGCCTGTTCATTATCAATTGAAACCCGGCATGCGTTTTGGGGATTCTGCCCACCCCCTGGTGGCTTTAATGACGGGCTGCGTGATGGACGCTTTTTTTAATCCCATCCACTGGCAGACGATTTTTGTTTTAGTCAAAAATGGGTATCAGGTCCTGATTCCTGAACAAACTTGCTGTGGGGCGCTCGCCCATCATGCGGGTGAAACGGATATCGCATCGACACTTGCCGAAAAAAATGTGATTCCCGTGATGAAAGACAATCCCGTTTGGATCGTGCTGAATTCGGCCGGCTGTGGCTCTTCAATGCAGCACTATGAGAAGCTTTTGCCCGCACATCCAATGGCGCAGGGCTTTTCGGCAAAGGTAATTGATATTATGGCGCTGCTTGAAAAACAACCGCTGCTGAGTTTTCCTGAACAAAGCCTGAAAAGGCGCTTATTGTATCAGGCGGCGTGTCATTTGTATCATGTACAGAAAATACAGGCAGCCCCCCAGGCAGTGTTAAGCCAGATTCCAAACACGGAGGTGCTGCCGCTTGAGGATTTGGAACTTTGCTGCGGCAGTGCCGGGATTTATAACCTGGAATATCCAGAGCTTGCCGATGAGATGCTTGCCCTTAAAATCCAGGCCATAAAAAAAACCCTTGAAAAAGCCAGCCGTGAAGGATTTGAAGCGGACACGCTGGTCAGCGGAAATCCTGGTTGCCTGATGCAGCTTCAAAAAGGCCTGCGTGATGAGGCGATTGAACTGGCGTTAAAACATCCCATTGCGCTCTTGGCGGAAGCCTATGGTTATCAAGGAATTGGCGATACGTTATCTTTACTTTGCCAGGAGGAAACGCGATGAAAGGCGGTCTTGCCCTTGGAAAATCCCGCCAGGAAAATTTGATCGTGGATAAGAACGTGTTGGCTAAAACCCCTGTCGCGTTTGGTGGGGCGTCTATTCATGACCTGTTGGGAACCGCCCCCCTGATTGAAGCGCTGGAATGGACGTCTCGCCAATTAATTCTCCCCTATCTTGAGGCCGATGAAGAAGCGGTAGGGGCCGCGATTGAACTTCGCCACTTAGCGGGTGTGCCCATCGGTGAAACAGTGCTTCTGGAAAGTACGGTTCTTGAACTATCCGAGCATCGAATCAAAACCAGAATTCAAGCTCACTGCAGGGATAAGCTGGTGGCAGACGGCACTTTTGTTCAGGCGCTTGTTCCCAGGGTAAGGCTTCAAGCCGTCTCACTTGATGCACTCTCAAATGTTAGCCAGGAAACTGTAAGCCCAGAGCTTGTCAGTATGGATGGCCGTTACGGCTTGACGATTGACCTTTTGGGTTGGGAATCCCTGTTTCCCTGTACGCCCTATGACGAATGGATCAATGCCCGTTTGGCGCTGCGTGTGCCAAGCGCTGAGCAGGCCGCGGATGGTATTAAACGTGTTGAGGCCCCTTGCCTGCTGCGCTTTGAAGTTGAGGCTATCGCAGAGGCCCTTCAGCGCTTGTTGCCGCTTGAAACCCAAGCCGCTGGCTTTCAGTCCGATTTTCTGGAACCGACTTTAAAGCTCAGTATGCGGGTCGATGGCCGGGGCCACTTGTTGTTGGGTGTTATAGTGGAAGAACAAGGTAAAAGTGATACGAATGAGGTGGTTTTTCCCCTTTCAAAAACGAACGCCCAGCGCTGGTGTGATTTTACCAAAAATCGGCTCGCCGAACTTCAGGCTCTGTTGTAAGGTATTGTTTTAGGCTTGCTATAATAAAGAGACGGTTTTTTTACACGAATTCTAGAGAGCAAGGAGGAGGATGTCATGACAAGCAAACTAGTGGCCCTGTACCGTAAACCCGAGGATGTGGCGGCGTTTGATAAAACCTATTTTGAAGTCCACCTGCCGCTGGCCAACAAAATGCCCGGCTTAATGGAAACGCGTGTCATGCGTCTTCAAAAAAATATTATGGGAAACGAGCCGCCGTATTACCTGATAGCGGAGTTGATTTTTAAAGACGAAGCTGCTTTGAAGGCTGCAATGGCGTCTCCTGAAGGCAAGGCTGCTGCGGATAACCTGATGGGCTTTGCGGGTAAAATCGTCACGCTTTTAATTGCAGAAGAGGCGACATCAGCGGTTGTGACGGTTTAAATTAAGTTGCGCCCGTTTAACTAAAATCTGAATAAAGTAAAATTTGAATAAAGTTTAGATAAAAGGCATAATCGAAACGATGACGGCAACGAAGAATACCAGCAAGCGTAAGCGCCATCCAGGCCTTTTGCCTAAAAGCGGCAAGGCGTTCGACTTTGAGCATTTGATTTATGAGAAATATGATGGCCGGGCCAAGATTACGCTCAATCGTCCCGAGGTCTATAACGCGTTTAATTTAAAAACCTTTCAGGAGCTTGTTCGGGCCATTGAAGACGCCTCCTGGGATGATGGCGTGGGCGTTTTGATTATCACCGGCTCAGGCGATAAGGCCTTCTGTACGGGTGCTGATCTAAAAGAACAACATGCCTACTTTATGGAATATCCCAGGGACTACTGGAAGTGGATGGGCGGCTTTATTGATTTTCATGAGAAACTCAGGAATTTGGGAAAGCCAAGCATCGCAAGGCTGAACGGGATTGTCGTGGGCGGTGGCAATGAACTGAATATGGCCTGTGATTTAGCAGTGGCCGCAGACGATATTTATATCCGCCAGGTCGGGGCTGCCCACGGTTCGGTTGCGGCAGGTGGCGCAACGCAATGGCTGCCATTAATTGTGGGGGACAGGCGCGCTCGGGAAATCCTGCTTCTCTGCGAGGAAATTCCCGCGCCAAAAGCTTTGGAGTGGGGCCTTGTCAATCAGGTTGTTCCGCGAGAAAAGCTGGATGAAACGGTGGAAGCGATGGCTGATAAGCTATTGAATAAACTGCCCGAATGTACTCGCTATACGAAACAGCAAATTAACTTCTGGAGAGATTTTAGCTGGAGTATGACCGTTCAGCATGCGCGGGATTGGCTGACCATTCATTCAGGCGCGCTTGAAACAAAAGAGGCTGTTTCAGCTTACGTGGAAAAGCGAAAGCCTGACTATAAGGGCCTGAGGAAAAGATTACTCGAAGATTAAGAAGATTAAATGTATAGATCATCTGTCATGATGAGTAAAGAAAAATGAGCAAAACCATCTATCAATTTATTTTAGTCACTCAGCAAGAGCGGGTTGGTATTCTTCAGCTTAACCGTCCCGATGCCTTAAATGCCCTGAGCCCTGAACTTATGGAGGAATTGGTCGAGGCGCTTGAAGCTTTTGATCAAGATCCCGACATCGGCGCGATTCTCTTAACTGGCGGTGAAAAGGTTTTTGCCGCCGGTGCGGATATTAAAAAAATGGCGGAAGCCTCTGCCATTGACATGCTTTTAATCGATCAGCTTGCCCGTTGGGATCGCATTCGAAAATTACATAAGCCGGTGGTTGCGGCAATTAACGGCTATGCCTTGGGCGGTGGATGTGAACTTGCGATGATGTGTGACTGTATCATTGCTGGGGAAAACGCCAAATTTGGCCAGCCTGAGATTGGCATTGGTGTTATTCCCGGGGCGGGCGGCACGCAGCGGTTGACGCGCGCGGTGGGCAAGGCCAAGGCGATGGAGCTAATTTTGACCGGGCGGCAATTTGGCGCAAGCGAAGCGCTTGAAATGGGCCTGATTAATAAAATCACTCCGCCTGAACTGACTATTGAAACGGCCATGCAATTGGCCGCTGAAATTGCTTCAAAGCCTTCCATTGCGGTGCGTTTGGGAAAGGAGGCTGTTTTAAAGGCGTTTGACACGACAATGGAAGGCGGTCTTGATTATGAGCGGAAACTGTTTTATCTGCTGTTTTCAAGTCTTGATCAAAAAGAAGGTATGGCCGCGTTTATGGAAAAGCGAAAGCCCGTCTGGCAAAATGCTTAAATTCAACTTTAATTGCAATAGCGTTATAGTGTAAGGATTTTTACTGCCATGTCCCTGCCGAAACTTCCGGATTGCCTTTTGGCTGAATTGAACGAGTCCGGTGTTTTGACCCTGACCCTAAATCGGCCGGATGCGCTGAATGCCTTTGACGATGAACTGAGTTTTGCGCTTCATGAAGGCTTGAAATTTGCGGAAAAAGATAAGGCTGTTCGCGCCATTCTTTTAACCGGTGCGGGCAGAGGCTTTTGTGCGGGGCAGGATCTGAAAAGCAGAAGCATTCAGGCAGGTTCAGATGCGCAGGTACATTTGGGCGAGTCCATTAGGAAGCGCTATGCGCCGATTATTAATAAGCTCAGCGCCATCGAGAAACCGGTGCTTGCCGCAGTCAACGGTGTTGCTGCAGGCGCAGGGGCCAGTATCGCTTTTGCCTGCGATATCAGGCTTTGTGTGCCAGAAGCCAAATTCATCCAGGCTTTTGTCAAAGTGGGCCTTATTCCAGATTCAGGCGCCTGCTGGCTTTTGCCCAGGCTTATAGGCTATGGTCGGGCGATGGTGCTTGCGATGAGCGGTGATCCGATGACGGCGGAGCAGGCGTTTGCCTGGGGGGCCGTTAATAAAATCGTTGAGGCGGATAGTTTGCAAAGCGAAGCACAGGCTTTGGCAGTGCAACTGGCAAATGGCCCTACCAAAGCGCTTGGCCTTATGAAGCGGGCGTTTCAGTATGGTACGGCTGTAAGCCTTGAGTCGTTTTTAAATTACGAGGCCGACTTGCAGGAAATTGCCGGTCGTACGAGCGATTACCAGGCAGGTGTTCAGGCGTTTTCTGAAAAACGGGCTCCCGTTTTTAGCGGAAAATAAAATCTGGCAATATGCTAAATTGCTCGCCCATCCGTACTGTCTAATTGCTCTAGTACATCAGGGGGTAAGTCTGGCAGGTTAGTCTTCTGTTTTGCAAGCGGCTTATTGGATTGGTTGGGTTGCGAGGCGGGGTTGATTTTTTTTAAGGGTTCGCTGGGTGCTTTTTTGGGGATGAGAAACACCAGTTGATGGGGCTTGTTTTCTTGGCTTGGCATATCTTCACGCTTGACTTGCTCGCTTAGAAGTTCGCTTTGCGTGCTAAAGGACTTAAAGAAGCTGCTGCTTCCCTGCATGCCTTCCTTGCCAAAGCTGCTTTGCCCGCTGATTTGAATCTGATGGGGCATAACGTTCAGTTTAACGCTGTTGGCGTCCTTTGGGTTCTCAAGGGTGATAAAGACCCGATAAAATTCACGGGCTTCTTCAACTTTTATATTGGGCTGGCCTGGCAGCATTTTTTGCGCCCAATTGGGGAGAGCGCCAAAAGGGGAGGGGCTATCAAGCGTCTCGGTATCCGGCATTTGTTCAGGCGAGGGGGTGGGGGAAAGCGGCGCGAGATCTTCTGGTGGTTTTTCACCGAGTATCTGATTCAGCTTGTCTTCGGCGGCTTTTTCTTTTTGATTTTGAAGTGGGTTTGCCTGACAACCGCTGCTGATAATAAGGCAGGTGCTTAAAAGCAGGGAAAGCCAAAAGCGCTGAGAAGCTTTGGTAGAAGGTGCATGAAGCCTTAAAATTTGCATGGGGTTTATCTCTTTAAAAACAGCCTAAAAACAGCAAGTTTTAAAAATCGAACTCGAACCCTTCTTTTCGATAGGTGGCCGTAATACTTGAGCTAATGCCGCCACGGGGCGTGAATTTCCCTGTGATTTCCATATAACGGGGATTCGCAGCGGCCACCAAGTCATCCAGGATTTTATTGACCACATGCTCATAGAACACGCCCTGGTTGCGAAAGGCCAGCATGTAATATTTTAGGGCCTTCAGTTCCAGGCATACGGCATCAGCCACGTAGTCAATCGTAATGGTTCCAAAATCAGGCAGACCAGTCTTTGGGCAGACAGAGGTGAATTCTGGAATATCAATGGTGATCGTGTAGTTGCGAGAGGGGTACTGGTTTTCAAATGTCTCAACTGCCGGAAGTGAGAGGTCTTTTGGGGATAAAGGGCTTTGGGTGGCCATTGGCGAAAACTCCATAAATTTGAATGCGCAGGGGACTGACTTTGCAGCGATTGGTATCAATGCCAATAAGAAAAATCTAGCTCATTAAATGTTGACATATGATGTAGATAAAAAACACAAGCAATTCCGTATGGCGAGATTATAACTAAAAACAGCCGTCTTTTGGAACGGCTGTTTCGGGTTTTATATCCATCAGTCTTAATGTGGCTGTAGCTGAAATCAGTTCGCATCAATCCTGGCTGAAATAGCGGCTGATTAACTGGTCGATACTGTTTTTGGTAAAGCGGCTTTCTTCAAGCAATACCCGTTGTTCAAAGCTGCTCTTGGGTTGTTTGGGCAGTGCTGGCTGTTCAGTAGGCGTTGGCCCATCTTTTACAAACACTTCTTCAAGTAACAAAGGCGATGGCTTTTGAGGGGATATTTCGCTTAACAAATCTTTGTTTGGCATGCTTTCCAAAACTTCTGAAGACGGCTCTGTACCCAACTCATAAACGGTTTCATCGTCTTGATCAAGGGTTTCATACCCGTTATCGGAGAGTTGATTCTCATACACGTCATATTCGTATGAGCCGTAGAGTTCGTCTAACGCATCGGTGTAATCGGTGGCAGCTTCATCGTTAGCATTGTTTGCTGATAATAAAGGTGTAGTCTGCTCCTGAAAATACGTCTCTGGGGCCTCATCAAGATCCAACGGTATCGGCTTATGCTTAAGATTGTTTTCAAAATGAATGTAGGCATCCCCTAAAGGTAAAGGGCGGGCATAGCCTGCCGCATCTTCTTCCTCCTCATCATCGTAAACAACTTCAAAAGAACTATTGGCTTCCTGCTCATTGGCTTCTTCGCTCTGGGTATCCGTAGCTGTCAGGGCTGGATTGTCTTTGGAAAAAAGATCTTGAATCAAGGCTTGACTGGCCAGTTTAATTTCTTCCTCGCTGAGGCTTGGCTGTAAAACTTCCTTGTCGGGGGATATCTGAGTCTGATTGCCCACCCAGTGCCTGGGAAAGGCAAAGGCTTCGTCTTGGCTCGTTGCCGGGTTGTCGGCGGGTGGATAAAGAATATCAAGCGTGCTGTCATTTGAGTTTGTTTGGAAATTATTTTGGGTTTGCCCGGAAACAAACTGAATAAAGTCCTCCTGAATGAGGGTGTTAAGCGCTACGCCCTCAGGCAGTGAATTGCTGGCCTGCTGCGAGCGTTGAGGCCCTTGAGGCAGGAGTCCGAAGTCATCACTCCCACTGCTTCTTTGAGCAACTTCAGGTGCGTGTATTGGCTCCTCTGATGAGGGTGAAATTGCTATGGGTTGATTATCTTCAGTCTGAGGCACAACAGGTGGCGCCAGAAAATCGATGGCCATACTCTCTTCTGCCAGGGGCTCATCTTGCAAAGGCGCGGATATAAAATCCACCGAGCTGTGGGCGCTAAACCAGTTATCGTCTCCAGAGGAATGGCTGAAATCAGGCATTTCCATATCGAACGCGTCGGCTTTCATTGCTTCTGCTAGCTCCGCAGGCAGTATGGCGCCAGGCGCTTGCTCTAATCCTTTAATAGTGCCTTGCTCCTCGCTTTCATCCGACTTGGGCGATAAAAGCGTTGCTTCCGCCTCGGATAACTCTTGAGAAGGGAATGCTTGAGGTGAGACTACCTGAGGAGAGACTGCATGTTGTCCCATGGGTTTTGGCGAGGAAAGACTGCAAAGGCTATTGAAATCAGCGGTTTCTGCGTTAAAAGACCAAACATTTTGTTCAGGAGTTTGCCCAGTCGGGGAATTCTCCGTCACGTTAAAGGGCGCTAGCACCAGCGTTTCTTCCTGTATGGGCACTGAGTCCTCTGCCTGTGATGCTTCGCAGGTCGTTTCCTCGGCAAAATCCAGAGCTGCTGCTGGTAAGCCGGGCGGCAATAAATCCGATTCGGCGGTTTCTGGCAAGGTGTTTAATAGGTTTGCTGAACACTGCAATGCACTTTCCTCATCAGTGATAAGCAGACCGGCGGGGGCCGTAGCTTCCGGCTTGCTTTCCTTGGCTTCGGCTTCATAGCCGGGCATATCTTCAAGAGAAAGGGAGGTGCGGTAAGGGTTATGGCTCATAGAGGGAATCAACGGCGTCAATACAGTGGGAGATGCTTGCCCTGCTGGCTGGAGGGCTATCCGGTCATTCTGCTCATCGGCTTCCTGGGCTAAAAGCTGCCCTACCGTGTCAAAAGCATGATCATCCAATTGCCAAGCGTCTCTCTGGGCAGATATTTCGCTTGTCTCCTGCTGTGATGAGCTCATTTGGCTGACACCTTGGCCTTCTGCCGTTTTTTTGACCGCCGAAAACAGCCGTTCAAAAAAGCCAGCCTTTTTGGACTTTCCATTCGACTTTCCAGGCATTCCCGGGTTTGAGCGGGCAGATCCGTTCTGGATCGATTGTTTGGAGGACAGCCCCATAATCCAAAATGCTCCTGTCTTGAATCAATCGCGCGTGGGAGTCAGCTAAGTGTATATTTCACACGATTTCCGTGGCGGTTTGTCTTCATTTAAAGTCCTTATCGGCGGCTTCTCTGCCACACTTCAATGTTTTTTAAACAAAATCCGAGATTTTATAACATTTGTAACAAGTGCATGGGCAATGTCAGCAAGCCTTTTGTTTTCTATGCATTAAGCGATTACGGATGTATCGTCGTATAAGCGGTTTCGGTTGGTAGGAGGAAGTTGCTGACGCCTTAAAGGGCATGTAGGCTCTTTATCACTTATTCACAGGTGTTTCGCCGGGCGATATTCAAGAAGCCGCTTTTATATTTTGATGATGCTTAAATGCTTGAGCCTTCCTTACTTTGGGTGTATCATCCATATCCAGAGCTTATAGGGATATAAAACGAGTCGTTGATCTTGCGTGGTTCCATTTTTAATCCAAATTTTAAACCAACGTGTCGCGTAAGATTTTGGATCACAGTCTGCCATTAAAAGGGCGATGCTTTAAGACTGAAACGGTATAAATCTTCTATACTTTCCTGCCCCTGCGTTATCTGGGGGTTCTTTAGTAAAGTAAGCCAAAACGAGGCGCATAAGCCTGAGGGCCTGTTGGGTTAAGCAAACGCTATAAACCGCTTTTCTGGCACAATTTCACGGATTTCTAACGTTTATAAACTTGTAAACAGTTAAGGTAAACTCTATGACCCTACTCAAAAGCATTAAAATGCCCTCCTTGGTGGCACAGGTTATTCTGGCGATGGTCTTAGGGGTTCTGTTTGGGTGGTGGAGCCCCCATTGGATAAATTTTGGCGTTACCGCGCCGGAATGGAACACGTTGCCCATTCCGCAGCAAATTCAACCGCTTTCCACGGCCTTCTTGAATATGATCAAGATGCTTATTGCCCCCCTGCTGTTTTCAACCCTTGTGGTGGGTATAGCCGGTGGTGGTGGGCATAAAACCGTTGGCCGTATTGGGGTTAAGACGATCTTTTATTTTGAGGCTGCAACCACAATTGCCCTGGTCATTGGCCTGTTTATCGCCAACTGGCTTCAGCCCGGGGTGGGGATTGATATTAGCCTGGGGGCCGATAACGCCGATGCGGCGGCCAAAATAGCCCACGATGCCCAGGCGTTAGCGTCCACTTCGTTTTTGGATACCATTGCCCACATGTTTCCCACCAGCATCGTTAAGGCGATGGCCGAGGGGGAAATTCTGCAACTGGTGGTTTTTGCTGTCTTTTTTGCCTTAGCGCTTTCTGCTGCAGGCGAAAAAGGCAAGCCGGTTCTTCATATTCTGGAATCTCTTTCTGAGGTGATGTTCAAGTTTGTGGCCTATGTTATGGCCTTTGCCCCTATGGGTGTTTTTGCAGCCATTTCCTTTACGGTGAGCAAAAACGGACTGGAAGTCCTGGCTATTTTTGCCAAGCTTGCCGGTGCTTTATACCTGGCGCTTGCCCTGTTTGTGATGCTGGTTCTTTTCACCGTTTGCCAGATTTGCCGAATTCCCATCCTGCAATTGATGAAGGCGATTCGCGATCCGTTCTTCCTGGCTTTTTCCACTGCCAGCAGTGAGGCTGCAATGCCAAAAGCGATGGAAGTGATGAACCGCTTTGGCGTTCCCAAGGGAATTGTCAGCTTTGTGATGCCAACGGGCTATAGCTTCAATCTTGATGGTAGTACGCTTTATCTTTCCCTGGCAACGTTGTTTGTGGCCCAGATGGCGGGCATTGACCTTCCCATTGGCAAGCAGATTATGATTGTCCTTACTTTGATGCTGACCAGTAAAGGGGTTGCCGCTGTCCCCAGGGCTTCGCTGGTTATCCTGGCAGGAACGTTGACTGCCTTTGGTTTGCCGATTGAAGGCATTGGCCTTATTTTGGGCATTGACCATATTCTCGATATGGGCAGAACGTCGGTCAATTTGTTGGGCAATTGTGTGGCTACCGCCGTTGTTGCCCGTTGGGAAGGCGTTTTGGATGATGAAAAGATGCGCACTTTCGATAGGCAGGACAATAGCGTATTGGAAGACGATGAGAATGATGATCCTGGCGCCGCTCAAAAGCAGCGCTTAAAACCACTGCAGGCCACTTATTAATTAGCCCATTCACTCCGTGCCTAGCGGTAATTTCAGCCGGGGTTTACGTTTCGTTGTTTTTGCATAGGAGTTGATAAAAACGTATGGCGGCTTCGTCAGTGCATACAACCGGCAATATACTAGATGGTAAAATGCTTGCCGCTAAGTTACAGACCCAACTGGCCGAGCGCTTGGCAAAGTTGCCTGCAGGTTCGCCTTGCCCCAAGTTGGTGGTGGTGTTGGTAGGAGACAATCCGGCAAGCCACGTGTATGTCAATAAAAAAGCCAAGACCGCCCAAAAAATCGGGATGGCTTCAGAAATTCTGACTTTCCCGGCGGATGCCAGCCAGGAAACGGTGGAGTCGGCACTTTTAAAGCTAAATCAAGATGCCAGCGTCCACGGTATTTTAGTTCAGCTCCCCCTGCCCAAACACCTTGATAGTAAGCGAATCTTAAACCGTGTGCATCCTGAGAAGGATGTGGATGGGCTTCATCCCTTTAATCTTGGCCGGATGATGAGCGGTGACTGGCCGCCTGCGCTTCCTTGTACGCCTGCTGGCATGATGACGATGCTTAAGGCTTACGATATCGACCCTGCTGGAAAACATGCCGTTGTGATCGGGCGCTCGAATATTGTGGGTAAACCGATTGGTATGCTGCTTTTAGCGGCCAATGCCACAGTGACGTATTGCCATAGCCAAACCCCTGATTTAGCAGCGATTAGCGAGCAGGCGGATATTTTGGTTGCTGCGGTCGGGGTGCCTGAGCTGGTGAAGGCGGAACATATCAAGCCAGGTGCCGTAATTCTCGATGTGGGCACCAATCGGCTAGCGGATGGCCGCCTGGTAGGCGATGTTGATTTTCAATCCTGTCTTTCCAAGGCTGCCTATATTTCTCCCTCACCGGGTGGTGTGGGGCCGATGACGATTGCCACGCTGATGGAAAACACACTTTCACTGTACCAGGCGCAGACTGGGATAATTGTCTAATACCGGCCTGGCGCCCTTTTGTGCTACGCTGATAAATCCAGACTACATTTTTAAGGCTATAAATTTAAGCTATCAAGATTTTGTCTCAACTGATATTGATCAATACGAAAGGAGAAGGATGATGCCGCTTACGCAAGTAAAGCCGTATGAAGCCGTAACCTATAATTTGCAACTTGATGGGATTTCACAACCCCAACTGGAAGAGCATTATAAACTTTACGGTGGTTATGTAACCAACACCAATACGCTTAATGACAAAATGGCCGAACTGATTGCCGCAGGCAAATTTAGCACTCCTGAGTATAATGAACTGCGTCGCCGTTTCGGTTTTGAGTACTGTGGCATGCGCTTGCACGAATATTATTTTGGCGCGCTCAAGCAAGGCGTTGGCGCCCTGGATAAAGGCTCAAAGTTGTACAAAAAAATCGAGGAAGATTTTGGCAGCTATGATGCTTGGGAAGCCGATTTTAAAGCCAGCGGCATGATTCGTGGCATTGGCTGGGTGGTGCTGTATCAGGATCCCCAAAACGGTCGCCTCCAGAACTTCTGGATTAGCGATCATGAACTCGGTCATCCAGCGGGCTTTACACCCATCCTGGTGATGGATGTTTGGGAACATGCTTATAGCGTGGACTACAAACCCACTGGCCGTAAGGCATACATCGATGCCTACTTCAAAAACATCAACTGGCCCACGGTTGAAAGCCGTTTAAAATAGTTGAAAGCCGTTTAAAGTCACAGGCTTTTATAAAAGACGAAACCCTCTGGTCGCTCAATGAGCGCCAGGGGGTTTTTATGTGGCGGCGCTTATGTGAGGAAGGATACTGGCAATTAAGATTGAGCGGGCGGTATCAGGAGCAGGATAGGCCAATGGCGGATTGGCTGCTGCTGAGTACCCGTCAATTCTTCATTCTCTATTTCCTCTAGCAAGTGAGGTAAATCCACTTGCGCAAGCGTGAAGCTGCCATTGCGGCTTTGCCAGTTTTTATCAAGCAATAACCTGAGGTGGCCACGTCCTTTTGCCAGCAGGCTTGAAAAGCCGATGCTATTTTGTTTCTGGCAATGATGAAGCGCAACCGCAATTTGTAAAATGCCTTGCAGATAATGGCGCTCATCCTCATCCGTACTTTGCTGCCATAGCATCTCAAAGCTTTCATGACAGTCAAAATAGTCTTGCCGATTAAATTCGGCAACCCCTTTTAAAAAACAATCTTGTGCTATTGCAGGCGCTAAGTTGTTCATTACGCTGAGTAGTCGCCGTAAAAAATATAGTTTTACTGTAAGAGATCGACCGAAATGCCGCGCTGCTTCATCGCTTCAAGAAACTTTCGGGCTGCCTGGCGTTGCGCATCCGGGGGCACTACCCGTAATAGCTCAACGGCTTTTGAAATGGCCGGATCCTGGTCATACCAACGATTACCAAACTGGCTGGGCTTGGATTGCTGATAGAAGCGCTCAAGGTTCTCCGCCCCAATCTGGGCTTCAATTTGTCCTAGAAACACCTCTGCCTGGGCACGGACTTCGCCTTGGAAATTGCGCAGGATATCGAGAACCTCAATCAACATGGGGTCATGATCATACCAGCGCCTGTGACTTGAGGCGGCTTGATCCTGGGTGGAGGATGCCTTGCTTGACTCGCTCATAACAATACTTCCAACCTGTCCTGACCATTTCGGAATACAAATAAAGGCGCTAACCGACCAGCTCGTCACTGGGCGTAAGGGCTCGATCGGAGGGAACCCGTGTAATCTCAGCGCCGATACCCTGAAGTTTTTCAACCAGGAATTCATAACCGCGATCCAAGTGAATGAGGTCATAAATCTCGGTTTGTCCCTGCGCCATCAAACCCGCAATGACCATGGCGGCTCCAGCGCGCAGATCGTGTGCGTTGACCTGGGCGCCACTCAGTTGCTCAACGCCATTAATAACGGCAACATCACGCTCAACCTGGATGTCAGCGCCCATCCGCTTGAGTTCGCCTACTTGCTTAAAGCGATTCTCGTAGATGGTTTCTTTTACGATGCTCACCCCGTCAGCCAGGGTTAAAAGCGTCATAAAAGGTGCCTGCAAGTCGGTTGGAAAGCCTGGATAGGGCTGGGTGACAATGTTTTGCGCAATTAGGCGTTTAGTCACCTCGATACAAAGACTATTGGGAGTTGGAGAGGTAATCTCAGCCCCCATTTCCACTAGTTTATGGGTTAAAGAAGCGATGTGCGCAGGAATTACGTTTTCAACGGTTACTTTTCCACCAGCGGCAGCGCCTGCAATCAGGTAAGTGGCCGCTTCAATGCGATCTGGCATAACAGGGTATTCCGTACCGCGCATTTGGCTTGGATTTACCCCGTTAATAACAATCTCATTGGTTCCGGATCCCGAGATATCGGCTCCGATGGTATTGAGAAAATTGGCTAAATCAACAATTTCAGGTTCCTGGGCCGCGTTTGAAATGGTGGTAACGCCTTCAGCCAGAACTGCTGCAAGCATAATGTTTTCAGTGGCACCCACACTTGGGGTATCCAACAGGATTTCAGCACCAATCAGTTTTTTGGCGGACGCCTCGACATACCCATGGCTGATTTCAACATCGGCACCAAGGGCGATTAGGCCTTTTACATGAAGATCAATGTTGCGCTTGCCAATGGAGCAACCACCGGGAAGTGAGACTTTGGCTTGACCAAGACGACCGAGAAGCCCACCTAGCACGTTGAAGCTGGCGCGCATTTTTCGTACAAATTCATAAGGGGCTGTATGGCTGGTTAATTCGCTTGCGTCAATGCTCAGTCTGCTGCCGTCTTGCTCGGCCTTACAGCCAAGCTGGCGGAGGACTTCCAACATGACGGTAACATCACTGAGCTGGGGCACGTTGGTGATAATTACCTTTTGAGGCGTCAGCAATGCTGCTGCCATCAGCTTTAACACCGAATTTTTGGCGCCCGCAATATGGACAACCCCGTTAAGGCGGCGATTTCCCTGAATGACAAGCTTTTCAGGTACTGGCAACTGGTCTGGCAACCCTATTTCTCCATTTGGACTTCAAATCGCTATCATGTAACGTAGATACTGGCATAACCGCTTGAAAGGGGTATTTCTAAACACTGGACGTGTGGAAAGGGCGGTTGGGGAGGTGTTTTCAGCGGACTAAAAGCTTAAGGCCAAGTTTTAATCACGCGCAAATAACAGACGGATTTAAAATATAGCGAAGTATTACAATTTATATTAACACAAGTCCCCCTTTTAAAGTGCGCGGGCGGCTTTTGATGGAAGATAGTCCCTCCAACTGGAGGAAGTTTTTCACGCCTGATGAGAAGCCTTGCGGTATTTCAGGTATCGGGAACCGGCGACATTTCTTAAGTATTTACTTGGGATATATTAATAAATCTTGTTGAAATCAATATCATCGACTGATACATCTCTGCCCATGCTGGATAAATTGACGCAAAAATCTTATCGCCCTTTGACCCGCGACTTTTTTGACCGTGATGCGGTTTGGGTGGCCAAAGCGCTTTTAGGGCATTGGCTCATTTATCAGCCTGCCGATAATGCGCAGACGCTTGTTGCGTTTCAAATTGTTGAAACAGAGGCTTATCGACAGGACGATCCAGCCTGCCATGCATATGGTAAAACCACGGGACGGGCGGCCAATCTTTATGAAAGTCCTGGTACTGCCTATGTATACCTGATTTATGGCATGTATTACTGCCTTAATGTGGTCTGTGAGCCTAAAGGCGTTGGCGCTGCGGTTTTATTCAGGGCACTTGAGCCTTTTGGTGAAACGATACCCCCGTTTAAGACCCATGGGCCGGGTCGTTTATGCAAGGCGCTGGGGATTAACAAGGCGCATAACGGCATTGACCTGACCGATGCGAAAAGCCCTTTGTATCTCGCTCAAAATCCTAAAGCCAAGGCCCTATGCAGTAATAGTATTATCACCACGACGCGAGTTGGCATTTCACAGGCCCAGGGTCACTTGTGGCGTTTTTATCTTCGTCAAAGCCCCTATGTGTCCAGTCGGGACAAAAAAGCGGAGCTTGCCTTGAGTGAGCGGGCTTTGCAAAAGAAAAAATAATCAACTAAAAAGCCCCAGCCTGATGACTATAGACCGGGGCTTTGAAATGCTTGAGCCAAAGCTGCTTAAGCAGTTTCCTCATCAGAAAAAGCTTCTTCAAGAACGAACTCTTCTTTGTTCGATTTGATGGGTTTTACGACGACTTGCAGCTCAGCGGAAACCTTGGCGGAAATCTTAATATAGAGCGTATATTCACCAACTTTGTTGATGGGGTGGCTCAGGTTAAGATTACGACGTTCAACGGGGATATCCGTTTTCTCGCGAATGACTTCTGCCAGTTCCTTGGTGGTAATCGTACCGTAGAGTTTTCCGGTGTCACCGGCATTGGCTTCTAGTGTTAAGCTGCCCAGAGCCAGGATTTTATCGGCCTTGGCCTTGTCTTCCTGGTACTTCTTTTCGTTTTTCACGCGAATACGGGCAATTCTGCGATCTAAATCGCGCAAGGAGCCTTCACTTGCTTCAACGGCCATGTTTTTGGGGAAGAGGTAATTACGGGCATATCCATCGGCCACGGCGACAACATCACCGCTTCCGCCAAGGGAATCCACGTCTTTGGTTAAAATCACTTGCATGGGGATGGTTTCTCCAGGAAATCAGGGCTTCGTAAATTAAACGGTAGAAATTAATAGTTGAAAATTTTATAAAACATTTTTATAAAATACGGGGGGTGCAGGCCTAGATGAAGGGGATACGTGGGAAAGAAGAAACTGCAATCAGCAGTAGCGCTTGCCAGGAATCACCCGTATGAGTTGCCGACCGCCCCGGATGGGCTTGGCCCAATGGACACAGGCCGTTACTATAACAAAGAAGTTTTTTGAATGCAAAAAACTTCTTTTAAGCCAATCTATTAAAAAGATTCACATTTGAAGCGGTAGCGGTTATACTATTACCAATTAAGGTTAGTAATGGTCATTGTTTTTCCTTGCGCTAGCCCAATCTGCTTTTGTGACTTGGGTTTATCTCCTATTTCTCCCTTAAAGTTTTTCTGGATGATGGAACGACACCATTCTCCTTCAGCCTTCTTATATATATGAGGGCTTTTTACGCCTTTCCCGTTCCCCAATTTCTGGTGTGGTCAGCATTGACAAGGGTTTTCCACATTAATGTTTTGCCCCTTCCCTTTGATTAACATGAGGTTTGAATGGATACACAACAGCTTGAGCCGGTGATTGAGCGCTTACGCGATATGGGCTTTAATTCATACGAGGCCAAGGTCTATCTGGCCTTGTTAAAGCATCATCCTGCCACTGGTTATGAGGTCAGCAAGGAATCGGGTGTTCCACAGGCCAGGGCGTATGACACGCTAAAAACTCTTGAAACCAACAAATTTGTTGTCTCGCTGGGTGGCAAACCGACCCAGTATCTGCCGGTGGATCCAAAAGAACTTCTAAGCCGTTGGGAGCAGTCTTTTAGAGGGGCCTATGACTTTTTAAAAGAAGCCCTTCCCAGTATGTCGGATGAGACGATTGAGCCTATCATTAACCTTCGTGGGGAGGATCGCATCCTGAAAGAGGCGCTTGATCTGATTCGTCGCGCCAAGAAGTCGATTTGCCTTGAAATCTGGTCAGAGGACGCCGAGCGTCTGGAAGATGCCTTGCGTGACGCAAAATCCCGAGGGGTGGCCATTAAGATCGTGGGCTACAACGATGTGAAATTACCTGGTATTGACGTATTTCCCCATGGAGGGGTTACCGACATCGAATTTACAATGGGTGGCCGTCATATCATTCTTTGCGTGGACGATAAGGAAGGGATTGTTGGAACGATTGTCGGTTCAAGCAGTAAGCCGCCAATGGCCGTTCAGACCAGGAATCTGGGAATTATCCTGATGATGAAGGAATTAATCGTCCATGATATCTTCTTACTGGATGTGGAGCGAAATCTCTACAAAGAAATGATAGCCATTTACGGCAAGGACTTAAAAAAGCTTCGTCAGAAAATTTTGGGTGATGATATCTCCACCGTTCACCACTTCAGCTTTTGTCAGGCTTAACAAAGGCTGCAAACCAGAAGCCGATTTAGATTTAGCAAGGCGTTTTGTTTACGCCCAAGGAGTTTGATGATGTCGCATCCGCCCGTACAGAACGCAGCACCAGAAACGCCCAAAAAGAAAAAATACTCGCAAGAGCGTTCCATGCTCTTATTAACGCTGGTCTTTATTGGAGGTGTCGTGGCGTTGACGTTAATTCCCGAAGGTCATCCGCTTCGTCCCTTCTTTATGCCCATTTTTATTATCATCCTGGCCTGGGCAATATTTAAGAAACTTTAGTCACCGTAAGAGTCTCATCCTGCCCCGGGCGTTTATTTTGGCGCAACGGGCTGGCCGAGGACTTTTTTAACCCACTGGGGAATACTGCTTTGCTTCTGCCGGGCAATCGCCAAATCCCACGGGGCCACATCTTCAGTGATGACCGATCCGGCCGCAACACAGGAGCGCTCCCTGATATTGACGGGAGAAACCAGAACGCTGTTGCAACCGATTTTAACGCCATCTTCTAAAACGCTTCGATGCTTGATATCGCGAATCGGGTCGTAATTTGCAATAATTGTTCCAGCCCCGATATTAACATCCTGTCCCAGGCTGGCGTCTCCCAGGTAAGCCAGGTGGGCGGCATTGGTGTTGGCGTCAATTTCCGTCGTTTTTACTTCAACGAAATTCCCAATGCGCACGTTGTCTTTTAAAATCGCCTGATCGCGCAAATGCGCAAAAGGCCCGATGGTACAATGGTTCCCCACCTCTGCGCCTCGCAGGAACGATTGAAGCACCATGGTGTGATTACCTACCCGCACATGGCCAATCATTGTGGTGTTTGGGCCAATCGTACACCCTTGGCCGATTTCCACATCGCTTTCAATGGTGCAGCCGGGGTAAATGACCGTATCGGCTCCAATTTTCGCCTTGGGGCTAATCAGTGTCGAGCCTGGATGCAGGAGAGTAACGCCATTTTGCATCAGTTCGCTCAATGCCCGCTGATGTAATATCTCGTGGCAAATCGATAAATCAAGCCGCTGGTTAATGCCGCACATTTCAAGCGGATCTTCCAGGTGAACCCAGGTTACTTTCAGGCCATCCTCAACGGCGTGTGCAATGGCGTCTGTCAGGTAAAGCTCGGCCTGGGCATTGTTGGCGGATAATTTATCAAGCAGCGGTGAAATGCTTTCCCAGCGCAGGCAGTAAATGCCTGTATTAACCAGGGTGGTTAATTTTTCAGTCGCATTGGCGTCTTTTTCTTCAATGATTTTTTGAACCTGCTGGCTTGCCGAATCGACAATCACGCGACCATAGCCGGTGGGGTTTTCCAAATGGGCCGCCATTAAGGTTAAGTCAGCGTCGCTTTCGATAAATTTTTCCACCAGCATCTCAAGCGACTCGGTGCGCAAGAGGGGCACATCGCCTGAAAGCACCAAAACGGCGCCTGATAAATCCGTCACGCTTGCCTTGACCTGCTGAATCGCATGGCCTGTTCCCAACTGAGGCTCCTGAATAACCGAGGGCTGGAGGTGAATGGCGGGCAGCGCAGAATCCAGACACTGAAGGGATTGATCGACTTTTTCTCTGCCATGACCCACAATTACCCAGGTCTTATCAATGGGAGTGGTTTTGGCTAAATCTGAAAGGCTGTCTAATACCCAGCCAAGCAGGGGCTTGCCGAATAGCGAGTGCAATACTTTTGGCGTTTGGCTTTTAAGGCGTGTGCCTTTTCCTGCGGCCATAACAATTGCGGATAATTTTTCTGGGGTTGGCATAGGGGCTTGGAACTCTTTTTCTTTGTTTGGTTAATAAACTTTTTTATGCGTGGGTAATTTCGACTTCCATTTGATCAGTGGCCCGTCCACGGACACTGACACGATCATCCACGCGCTGGATACCCCGTTTGGAATGTTTCACAAAATCAAGCAGTTCGCTAATATTGCTATCAACTTCCACCTGTTCTTCAACGGCAAGAATGGCCTGCGGGCCTAACATTCTTGAAAAGAAAAGTAACTGGAATGCCTTTTTAAGCCGGTTACGCTCTTCGGCGCTAAAATTGGCCCGCTTTAAGCCGATGCGGTTAATACCCACCACCATTGCCTGGGGACGACCTTCCGCCATTGCAAAAGGGGGGATGTCTTGACGTGTGGCGCTAAAGCCACTGATAATGGCGAGCCTGCCAATTTTGACAAATTGATGCGCAGCGAAAACGCCACCGATAAAGGCGCTGTCGCCCACCTCGACAAAGCCGCCGAGTTGGGCGCTATTGGCTAATACAACCCGGTTTCCAAGCTGGCAGTTATGGCCTAAATGAGAATAAGCCATAATCAGGCAATGATCGCCCATTTTGGTGATCTGGTTTTCACCGCTTGCACGGTTAACCGTTGCGCATTCCCGAATCTGGCAATGATCGCCGATTTCAACCCACGAGATTTCACCGCCAAACCCATGATCCTGGGGTAAGCCTCCAAGCACAGCGCCGGGTGAAACGTTACAATGTCTACCGAGGCGGGTGTAGCCTTCAATCACCACGTGAGAATTCAGTCGGCTGCCATCGCCAATCGTCACTTGAGGCCCTATGATACTGTAGGGGCCAATATAAACGTCTTCGCCGATAACGGCGCTTTCATCAATGATGGCACTGGGGTGAATGAAGCTCATGGGCGAAAACAACCTTTATGTTAAAGATTTAGAGACGGGGCTCAACTTTCTGAAGAGGTGTTAGGATCGTTGATGAGCGAAAACATAATTTCCGCTTCCACGGCCACTTCGCCATTGACAAAGGCCTTACAAGCGGATTTGCCAATAGGGTTTCTGAATTTTACGATTGCACATTCCATATCCAGCCTGTCACCTGGAATCACCAGGCGGCGAAAGCGGACATTATCCAGGCCTGCAAAAACCATTAGCTTCCCGTCAGCTGCCACAAGGTCTTTTACCAGAATGCCCCCCAGTTGGGCCAGCGCTTCTAATTGCAAGACGCCTGGCATGATGGGGTTGTTTGGGAAATGTCCCTGGAAAAAGGGCTCATTCATCGTGACGTTTTTATAGCCCTTGATGCTTTGGCCTGAGATATGCTCAGTGACCCTATCGACCAGTAAGAATGGGTAGCGGTGCGGGAGGATTTTGGAAAGCTGATTGATATCAAGCCCGGCAAGGCTTTGACCATAATCGTCGTTCATCGTTTTGACGATTTGCTTGTCAGCTTGCTTGTTTTCTACCGGCTTTTCCTGCACTGGGGTCATACTCGCTTTCTCCAAGTTAAGTTTTACTATGCTAAATTGAGGGCTTTCCTTAATTTTTTGGCAAAGCCGATGTGTCCGCCATGTCCACCGTGAAGGGCGTAAATATGGGCTTTTAAACGCAACGGGTTAATGCCTGAAAGCATTAAATCGCCGGTTAAATCGAGCACCTTGTGATAGAGTGGCTCACGCTCAATTCTAAGGGCGCTGGTATAACCGCCCTCATCGGTCAGGCCAAGGGTGTTTTCAAGCGTGACACCCTTGGCAAGCCCCCGGGCCTGCAACAGAGGGAGTTCACGCAAATAGCCATAGGTGCGCGCTTTTAAAATATCTTCAATTTTATCTTCTTTAGAGTCCCAGCGGATCCACTGGTTTTTTAAATCGGGATGCTCATAATCAACCGCATAGGTCACCTGATAATGGCTTGCGGGAAGCGCATACACACAAACCGAATCATCCAGCCTGAAAAACACCGCCTGCGTTAATTCAAGATCCGCTTGGGAGCAATGGAGCTTGGCGCCAAAATGCGAAACGAGCGCTTCATGCCAAACTTTTGCGCTGCCATCCATTAAGGGCAGTTCAGACGCGCCTTGTACGTAAACATTGAGATCACAATGGCCGCATAGCGCAACGGCGCAAAGAAAATGCTCGACGATTGATAATGTTTGCCCTGTGGGAGAGGCTAGCGTCACGCCACGCTCGGTATTTACCACCGATTCAAGCCGGGCGGGAATGGCAATTGTTGCCGGTGATTCAGCATCCGGTTTTTGCTGAACATAAAACACGACGCCCTGATTCGCTTTACCTGGCTCAATCGTGACGGTAACGGGCAAGCCAGTGATCAGGCCGTTACCTTTGAGCGTTAATTTTTCTGTTGCAAGCGGAGCGGTATGCATCATGTTTTTTATTCCATTTTATTTACGCTTTTGCAAGTTCGGCATCATTTTTTTCAGCGCTTGTCTGGGCAGCCGCTTCAATGGCGGCCAGCCGCTTTTTCAGGTCTTTCATTTCCTTGTTCATGTCAGATAGTTTGCTGATGAGCATGACGTTTTTCAACGCTTCACGAGCGGGCATGGCGGGAATCCCTGCCACCACTTCGCCAGCCTCAATGTCTCTCATCACCCCTGCTTTTGCAGTAATAACCGCATCATCGGAAATTTTCAGGTGATCGGCAAAACCAGCCTGGCCTGCAATCACCACGCGATCACCGATCTGGCAGCTTCCGGCAATGCCTACCTGAGAGACAATCAGGCAGTTTTCACCAATCGTGTTGTTATGACCAATCTGAACCAGGTTGTCAATCTTGGTGCCTTTCTTGATCAGTGTTGCACCAAGCGTGGATCGATCAATGCAGGTACAGGCGCCAATCTCCACATCGTCTTCAATGACGACGCTTCCAATGGAGTGGATACGAATCAATTCCGTGTTTTTAGTATCCGTTTGCCCCTGGCTGCCTTTGCCTTCCTTGGCCGCTTCAGCGCTGCCTTTTTTGGGAGTGACAAAGCTAAATCCATCCGGCCCGATACAGGCGTTATGATGAATCACTACCTGATTGCCGATAAGCACCCGTTCGCCGATTCGAGCGCCTGAATATATCAGGGTGTTTTTTCCGATACGGGCTTCGGCGCCAATCGTCACCTGAGGCATTAGCATTGTCCCAGCATCCACCGACGCGTTTTCGCCAATATAACAATAAGCACCGACGTGCGCGTCAGGATGAACCGTCGCGCTTGCTTCGACAATGGCGCTGGGGTGAATGCCTCGAGCAGGGATATGAGGCGGTTTGTTGAAAATATTAAGAAGATAGGCCAGCGCATGGCGAGGGCGTTCGGACACAAGGCAGCCTGAAAGCAGGCCCGCTTTTACCGGGTGTGCCGCATCGCTCAAATCATCCAGAATTTCTTTTGCAATCAGGGCGGTTTTGACCTTGCCGCTTTGCAGTAAGGCAAGCGACGCAGGCTCAATAATCAGAACCAGTTCATGGGGATTTTGATAAAGCTTGGGATGTACCAGGTCTAAGACCTCAAGCTTGCCGTCTCCCAAAAGAGTTGTTTGCGGCAGAATCTGGGATAGCGTCTCTAGTGAAACCGGCGGTTTGGGCAGGGCCGGATTACTGAAAACGGGATTGAATAAAGCTGTGTCCATATCCATACGACGCTCCTGAACCGCACAAAATGCGCCAATACCGATGGTGTTTGGATTAAGATACCCAAAGCAGTATTCCAGGCGCGTTGCCATTATACTCAAAATAATGACCAAAATCCTCTCTGTTCCAAGACCATAATCCTGCTGCCACCTGTCCCTTGAGATGACAGCCAGTCAGGTTGTTGCTTTTTGCATATTAAAACAATAAATATTTCATTAAGAAACCAAGCATTAATAAATCCAGAATATCCGCTTCTTATGGCTCAGGCCTTTTCCCCAAAAAACAAGCTTGTCATTATCGGCGGCGGTGCTGCCGGTGTTTTTACGGCGATTAACGCCGCTGAAAAGTGGCAGGCCCGCTCAGAGACATATGCCATTACGATTCTTGAGGCCGGTGCAAGCCCTCTTCAAAAAGTCAGAATTTCAGGCGGCGGTCGTTGTAATGTTACCCATAAGTGTTTTGATCCAAAGCTTCTGCTGACGTATTATCCCAGGGGGCAAAAAGAGCTTCCTGCACTATTTTCCCGCTTCCAGCCAAGCGATATGGTGACCTGGCTAAAACGCCATGGGCTACATTTGAAAACGGAAGCCGACGGGCGCATGTTTCCAATAGAGAACACCTCAGAGGCGGTCATTGACTGCTTTTTAAAAACCGCCCGGCAATTGGGGGTTGAGATTCGTCTCAGGCAACGGGTTATCGCGGTTGAAAAAAATCAAAACGGGTTTCTGATTCAAACGGCAGACGGGAGTGTTTTGGCCGACAAACTGGTGTTGGCAACAGGCTATAGCCAGCCCGGTTGGCACTTGGCAAAAACACTTGGGCATCAGATTATTCCCCCTGTGCCGTCGCTTTTTCCGTTCAAAACGGCCCCAAGCTGCCTGGATGATTTAGCGGGCATCAGCCTGCAACATGCGGCAGGCAAGCTAAGCGTCAAGCCGCCCGAGATTCACGGTGTCTCTGCAAAACCGCTTCGCTTTGAATCCGCGGGCCCGTTTCTCATTACCCATCAGGGTGTTTCAGGTCCATTGATTTACAGGCTTTCCGCGCTCGGGGCAAAGGCCCTTGCCGACGCCAGCTACCAGGCGCAACTGCTGTTGGATCTCTTGCCCGATTATTCCGATGAAGAAGTGCTGGCGCTGTTAAAAAATAACGTGCAAGTAGAGCAAGGCAAAAAGCAACTGAAAAATACCCAGTTTCCCGGGCTTGCCAATCGGCTTTGGCTTGCGCTTTTAGACTCGGCTGAAGTGCCAATGGACGCCTTGCCCCAGGTGTTGAGCCATAAGCTTCTGAACCGCCTGGTGGAGCGTTTGAAGCGACTGCCGTTGACGGTTATCGCTAAAAGCCCTTCCAAGGAAGAATTTGTCAGTTGCGGTGGCGTAAGCTTAAAAGAGGTTGATTTTAAGGGCATGCAAAGCAAGCGTTGCCCCAATTTGTTTTTGGTGGGTGAAATTTTAAACATTGATGGCTTAACGGGAGGGTTTAATTTTCAGGCCTGCTGGAGCGCTGCCTGGACAGCTTCTGAGGGCATTACAGCCGTTTCTGAATAAAGTTAAAGAATTTCGGCTGGGTTAGTGATGTGGCGGGTGGGCTCGCGATAGAATGTGATTGATTCACCGAATTGAAATGAGCCGCGAGGGAGTGTCAGATGCAGACCCAGCAGACCCGGATGTTTGAAACCGAGCGAAAGGCCGCTGCCTATGGGGAAGCCTTGCCAGATTTGAATTTGAGTCAATGCAGCCTGGATGAGTTAAAGGCCATCGTTTCGGTGTGTAATCGTTGCAGGCTTTCTACCACCAGAACCCAAATTGTGTTTTCAGACGGCAATCCCAAGGCCAGAATCATGATTATTGGTGAAGGCCCTGGTCAACAGGAAGATGAGACAGGGGTTCCCTTTGTTGGAAAAGCGGGTCAACTGCTTACAAAAATTATTGAAAGCGTGAACTTTGACAGGCAAAAGGACGTTTATATCTGTAACATCGTTAAATGCAGGCCCCCCAATAACCGCGCGCCTGAAGCGGACGAGATGGCAAGTTGTACGCCTTATCTACAGGCACAAATCCAGTTAATTCAACCTGATATTATTTTGCTGGCTGGGGCCACGGCCGTTAAAGGCTTATTGCCCAATCAGCCAGGGATTACCAAAATCCGGGGAAAATGGTTTGCCCTGCCCGAGGATCGCTATCCCTGGAAACCTAGGGTGATGCCAATTTTCCATCCCTCTTATCTTTTAAGAAATCAGTCAACGGTGGAAAATTCTCCCAAGTGGCATACCTGGCAGGATATTCAGGCGGTGCGTAAAGCCTATGACGCACTTTAAGCGTTAATATTGACGGGGCGGATGTTTTGGGCGGCAAGCTCTTGTGGCGTCTGTGCATTATAGTTTTGGATAATCGCCCGAGCCTGTGGGTTGTTTTGGACGTGCTTGTCATTTTTGCGGTTGAGATATTTTTGAAGCACCCATTCTGAGGCCGGGTTATAGACCATCGGCAGATACTTATCCACGATAGGGTCAAACACCTTGGGGACAAAAGGCACCAGCGCTACGCCTACAATGGATGGCCATGCCCGTGGCGGTTGTTTTATAAGCGTCTTAAATACCAGTTCGGTCAGTTTTCCTGCGGGCTTGATGGCCAGGTAAACCGGGCCAACCCAAGTGGCCAGGGTGTGGAAAATGATATTCTCCCCAAACGTGCTGGCAGCCCTTGCTTTGGCTTCTTTTGAATCTTTTCCGGCTTTCAGGTTATCTTCATGGGCGGTAATGGCGTGATTAAACGCATCTGCAATACCGTAGGCAAATACCGTCGTCCAGGCGGCAGGGTTTAATTTGGCGGCAAGCTTATTGCCGCTGTTCATCCCTGCTGCGGTTAATTCATTGGCATAGCCCATATAACGAAGGAGCGTGTCGCGGAATAAGTCCTTGTCATTCGGGCCTTTAGGTTTATCCTCATCCACCAGGTGATGCAGCGTATCATGGGCTGCAACCGCTTGATCCGGCAAGCCGTGTGCAGATGCCGGATGCGCAAGCGCAGGGCTGCCCAAGTGTGGTGCCGATTGGGCATGTTGAGCCAGATGATAGGGGTTGACAGCAGTGGAGGGTATCAAGGCGAGGGAGATCCTAATCGCTAATGATTCATCTTCATCATGAAAGCTTACTTCAGTAAGAAAGCCTCTGAAGCGGGGTTTGTGCTAATTGTTGATATAAGAGAGAGATAAGAAATGCAGCCTGATAATGTGGCTGGCGCTAGCGCTCAGGATATCTGGCAAAACAAATCCGGTAAGGGCTTGTTTTGCGAAGGGTCAAAGGTGTCTTGAGGCCTCTGGGCTTCGATGTAGCCTCCGCCATAAATCAAGTGTCCATCCGGACAATAGAAAGCAGCAATCTGCCCCGGGGTAATAGCGGGAAGTGGTTCATCCAACGTCACTAACAACTGCTGCGCATTGTCAGGATTGATTTCCACCAGGCCCAATACCGGCGGGGTATTGTACCGGATTTTGACCATGCTTTTAAACGGTAGGCTGGGCAAAATGCCAGGAGTTATCCAATGGGGCGATAAGACCTTAAACTGTGTGGTTTCAAGGTTTTCTTTTCCGCCCACATAAACCGTGTTGCTGTCAGGGTCGGTCTTTATTACATAAAGCGGATAGGATGCTGCTACTTTAATGCCTCGCCGCTGGCCAATGGTAAAAAGATAGTGCCCCTCATGCTCGCCAACGGTTTTGCCCGTATCCAGGTTGATAATGGGGCCTTTTTTACGACCCAAGACCTGTCCCATATAATTGGCCTGTCCATCCAGCACAAAGCAGATGTCCTGGCTTTCTTTACTGTAGGCGGTTGGTAAATCGACCCGCCGAGCAATTTCTAACACTTCGGGCTTGGTCATATCGCCAAGTGGAAAGACGGTCTTTGCCAAATCATCGCCAAGCACCCGCGCCATCATATAGGTCTGGTCTTTATGCTCATCCACCGCCCGATAAACGCTGGTTTGGCCCAGATCATCCTTCACCAGCTTGGCGTAATGTCCGGTGGCTACATAATCTACTTTTAGCTCGTTTACGGCATAGCGAAGCAGCGCTTCCCATTTGACGAAGCGGTTACACTCCACGCAAGGGTTGGGGGTTAGGCCATTGGCGTACATATCGTGATAGTAATCCATCACGTAATGCGAGAATTCGGCGCGAAGATCCACCGTATCGTACGGGACGCCCAGTATTTCGCAAACGCGTCCGGCATTGACCAGGGCGTCATTGCAGCATTTACCGGGGCCATTCAGCGTCCAGGCAGTTAACCCGATAATGTCATATCCCTGTTCTGCCAATAAGTAAGCCACCACGCTGCTATCCACCCCGCCGCTCATGGCAACGGCAATCTTGCTGCCAACTGGGGGCATAAAGTTTTGGATAAGGCTTGGCTGATTTAAGGACATGGCAGAGAGGGGCCGGGCTTTGGTAGGAACTGAAATTGGGGAAAAGTAAAACGAACCGGGTGAAGATCCACTGAAAAACCGATTCGCAAGGGCAAGGGGACAGGCTACAGTGAAGGTGGCCAACAGGTCTTCTTTTTGCGCATCCTGTCGTGGCGTGGCGCAAAAAGATAGATGTAATCAAGAAATACGTAATCGTAATCAAGAGAGATGTAATGCCAAGGGGTATTATAGTACAACAAAACGGCTAAACCCCTGGATTTGATGGTACTTTTTGAAGGGTCTTATCTGTTGCTCGGCCTCATCTCAGGCCAGCCGCTTCTTCACGTAAGATGGAGTCTCATTTTGCCCGTGACATCAACTGCCCTCACTTCGCTTGAGAAAAAAAAGCTGCTAGAGGCTAAACTTGCCGAATTAAAGCAGGCCCGGAGTTTGAAAGAATCCCAGAGCGACCCCATACAAAAGACCCCTTTGGCATTGCCCCCGACCGACGGCTTGCTAACGCCAAAAAATATTGCCGCAAAAGCTTTAAGCCATAGAGCCGCTGCCCGGTTAAAGCAATCCGTAAGCGACGTGCCTGCCCCGGCGAAAGACAATCGCTACATGCAGGCGGTCCTGCCAATTAAAAGCAGGCCGTTTGAACTGGCCTGCGCCAATGGCAGGGAAGTTCTGGAAGGATTGAAGCAACCAGGCTCCAAAGAATCTTTCGCCTTTGATACGCTTTTGGCCTGGACGGCGCTTGAAGCTATGCCCCTAAGCACCTTAACACCGGTTATTCCTGTCTGTGGCAGTACAGTGCTAGCATCGGGGCTTGCCATTAGCCTGCTTCATCAGCACGAAGACGCCGCTTCGCGACAGAAAATCGCTCTTCTGGAGTGGGGACAAGCGGACGCTTGCCTGGGAAGCTTCCTGAATTTGGATATGCCGGAAGTGGGTCTTGTTGATCTGTTTGAAAAACGCTGTGACCTGACGCACCTGATACTGAATGCCAAGCTTTATCGAAGCGTGCCGAATCTCTATGCGATTGGCCAGGGAACGGCGGGTGTCGATCCAATGGCCCACGTCTCGCGCTTTACACAGCTTTTGTCAGCGCTTTCAAAGAAATTCCACCGTATTGTCTTAAGCCTGCCCTCGTTTGAGGCTGAGCCGCGATTGCCTCAAGTGCTGGCAGCCCTGGGGATGAATTACGCCCTTTTCTACGACCCCAATGAGGCACTGATAAAGCGTCAGGCCAATTTCAGGAGGCAATGGCCAAACGGCATTATCCAGAGAATTACCCTTTAAAAAAAGACGTTCAAACAAACTCCAGTAAAGTTAAATTTCTCCCCCGCAAGTGATTACTGATTCCCCAGAAGGCAATGGCGTTAAACCCATTACCAACTGGGGATTTTTTTGCCTGAAAGGGCCCTTACCTAGCGGACAATGGGGTCAAGCTTTAGAACTGGCGAAAGCTCCGATTCAAGCTTGGCTTCACTGGCCTTGCCATTCAGCTTGCTGTGTCTTAAGCCATAACCAAAGTAGATGATCATCCCAAGAATAAACCAGGCGATGGTCACCACCCAGGTGGTGGTGGGAAGGCCCCCAATCATCTTGAAGTTATTCGAGCCGATGGAGGAAAAGTCTGGAATCCCAAGCATTACACCCAAACAACCAATCATCCCCAAAATCGGGAATGTCAGCCCAAGCGGTGCGCGGAAGGGGCGTTTACGGCCAGGATCGCTGAAGCGAAGTATGGCAACGCCAAGGCAAACCACGACAAAAGCGCCCAGGGTGCCGATATTGCACATTTCTGCAAGCAGGTTAATAGGCAAGGATGCCGCGCCCAATGCAACAAAAAGACCGACGATAACCGTACAGATATGGGGCGTTTGGAATTTGGGGTGAATTTTGGATAAGGACGACGGTAAAAGGCCATCGCGTCCAATGGCATAGAAAATCCGGGTGCCACCCATTTGAAGCACCAGTAACACGGAACTTAAGCCTGCAATGGCACCGATATTTACCAATATGGACGCCCATTTATAGCCCATCATATTCATCGCGCCAACAACAGCCGCCTCTTTGTTGATCAAAGGCAGGGGAACAAGACCGGTAATAACGGCGGTTACCAAAATATAAAGGAGGGTGCAGAGCGCCAGGGAGCCCATAATGCCAATAGGGATATCTTTTTGAGGGTTCTTGGTTTCTTCGGCGGCAGTCGAAACGGCATCAAAGCCGATGTAGGCAAAGAAAATCGTGGCAGCGCCGGTTAAGATTCCCGACCATCCATTGGGGGCAAATGTGTTCAGGCCATCGGCAAACCAGTTGGTTTGGAAGGTTTCCCAATGCCCGTTGGTGATAAACATAATGCCAAAGCCAATAAACAAAAGAACGACAGCCGTCTTCATAAAAACCATAATGGCTGCGGTTCTGGCACTTTCTGAAACCCCCACATACAACAGGGCAGTAACGCCCGCTACAATGAGCATGGCAGGCAGGTTAAAGGCTTTTTGAATCAGCAGGTACTGAACCTGATCCCCCCCGGGAAGCTGGAATGGGATGGAATGAAGAAGAATCGAAGGGTCTGCATCTTTAAGGGACACAACTGTATCGATGGTGTTCTGGGTGAGGATGGCAGGCATTTCAAAGCCAAAGAGCTTTGTAAACTCTTTAATGCTGCCTGTCCAGCTAACGGCAACGGCCATATTGCCAACGGCATACTCTAAAACCAAGGCCCAGCCGATAATCCAGGCGACAAACTCCCCTAAAGTCGAAAAGGCGTAGGTATAAGCCGATCCGGAAATGGGGGCCATAGCTGCAAACTCGGCGTAACAAAGGGCGCAAAAGCCGCAAATAACGCCAGTAATGGCAAAAGAGACTACGAGTGCAGGCCCAGCGCCAACGTGATCAGCTGAACCTACCGCTGCTGCACCGGTTAAAGCGAAAATGCCAGCGCCAATCATTGCGCCAACACCAAAAATAACCAGGTCAAACGCCGTGAGCGTCTTTTTCAGCTTGTGTTCCTGATTCTCACTATCGCTAAGAATCTGATCGAGGTTTTTCTTTCTGAAAAGCTTTGAAAGCAAAGACATAGAATAATAGCCCTTTTTATTGAATTTTCTTTAGTTATATCAGCGCAAAACCCAGGTCAGGCTTGTCAATGCTGAAACCGAACGGTTAGAAATGCCTAAATACTTGAATTGTGGTGAACCCCACCAAGCTGTAATTGGATAAACCTTGCACAAGTACGCATCTTATAACAGAAAACGGTTGACGTCACTGAACGTGTAGCGATTTTTTACCTTTTGGCATAAGCCAGCAGCTTCGCTCAGAAAGCCTACTCATTTGTTTGTTGTTTAAATGCACCCGCATCGCTTGTCTTTTGTTCACACGTATATAAAGTCTGCGGATAGCATTTTGTGACTCACTGTTAAAAAGGCCGTTTCCAAAATTGTTACAAAATGCTGTGTAAAATTCATACTTTTCTTCTGAAGCTTGCCGCTATAGCGTCGATAATTATATATCCGTCTAAATCGCCCCTTCTCCCTTATTGAGTGGATGAAACCCCCTTAGACACGCTCTAAACTGATAATAGGCCCGCTTTATAAGCTTCATTATCACGTTGATTCCTGAAAAAGCGCCCTATTCACCAAGGAAGGTCAGGACTGCCATGTCGACATCAGCGCCCATCACCCTCGGTAGCGGCTTCAACTCTGGCTTGCCGGTTGAAGATATCATTACGCAGTTAATGGCGCTTGAACGCAGGCCCCTTGAGCTTCTCGCCAGTCAAAAAACCAAGATTACCCAGCAACAGAACGCTTATAACAGTGTTAAGACCAGAATTGATGCTCTTTATGCTTCCATTCAGAAGCTCACGCTGGATACCTCTTCCGTATTATCCACCGATAGCGATATTTTTCTGAGCAAGAAATCCGCTAGCAGCGCGGATACCGTTGCAACGGCAACTGTTAAGAGTACGGCCGCAAACCAAACCATCAGCCTGGAAGTCATCAGCCTGGCAACAGCCACTAAAGCCAGCAGTACTACAGGCGTTGGACAGCAAATCACCGGCACAACGCCTGTTACACAGGCGGCAATGGGCTCAGTCACCGCTGGTGATTTCACGTTTTTCGTCAACGGTGTGGCCAAAACCGTCACGGTGGCCTCCACCGATACCTTGGATGATGTGTTGGGAAAAATGACGGCAGCCGATGCTGCCGTATCTGGAACCGTTTCGGGGGGACAAATTCGCATCGGATTTGCTGACGGGGTCAGTGTTCAATTCGGCTCGGCGAATGACACCTCTAATTTTTTAAAGGCCATGAAGCTAACACCTGGCGTCTTTACCGATTTGCCTGGCGCCACCTCCGAGATAAGCAGTCAATTACCGGTTTTGGCGCTTAATCCCAACGTCGCCATTGACGGGGGAGCGGCAGGAACCAACACGGCTGTTACCAGTGGAACGTTTGTCATTAACGGAAAAAGCTTCGATACGACGGGCAAAAGTTTAAACGCCATTATTTCAGAAATCAACAACTCGGGTGCCAAGGTAACAGCAAGCTTTAACCCGAGCAATAACAAGTTTGAACTGCTCTCAACCGAGCCTGGCAGCGCCTTTATTTCAATGGCGGATGGCACCAGCAATTTTCTGACGGCGATGGGGCTTGTCAGTGGTGGAAACAGCACTGCCTCTCAGACGGTAGGGCAGAATGCCCAGATTTCAATTAACGGCGGGCCGGTCATTTACAGTCCCGGCAATACGGTGGATGAATCCATCACCGGCTTAACCGGCGTTTCCCTTGACTTGAAAAGTGCCCAACCGGGAACCCCTATAACCATCAACATCACGCGCGACACCGATGCGATTGAGACCGCGATTAGTGATTTTGTCACCAAGTTCAATGACGCCCTGAGCTTCATTGACGGGATGACCAAATCGAACGAGGATCCAAACGCGCGCGGGGTTTTAAATGGTGAAAGCAGTTTGAAACGTTTCCGGCAGCAGCTTCGACAAATGGTGACGGATCAAGTGGCGGCCCTTTCAGGCACCGGTTTTGACAGCCTAACGGCCATCGGTATTTCAACCGGCGCTGTCAGTGGAACCAGTACCACGGCATCCAGTACCTTGGTGTTTGATAAAGAAAAATTCAAGGACGCACTGACGGCAAACCCCGATGCTGTTCGCGAGCTGGTTAATGGCAGGGCGGCAAGCGACGGTCAGGACGGGATTATGGTGCAGCTTGAGTCCGTCTTGAAAAACGCGTTAAGCACCACATCGGGCAGTGAGGGCTTGTTTTCTTCCTACGCCACGGCCGCCGCAAGCCGAATCAGCAACCTGAACGACTCAATCGAACGTGGAGAGGCGAGGCTGGTGATACGTGAGCAGAACCTGCGCAACCAGTTTCTCACCATGGAAAGGCTCATTGGCCAGTACCAGCAACAGGGCAGCGCACTTTCAGGTTTGCAGGCACAATTGGCAGCCCAGGCAAACGGCTAACAGGCCTCAAGTTAAAGTTTCAAACTGAAGTCTCAATGGTGGATTCTTCTTTAAGAAGGGCTTCGGCCATTTCCATCATGTAGTTGTAATGGTTCTGCACGTCCAGGTTTTTAAAATGGGCGCGTTCCGAATCTGAATAGAGTTCTTTAAATTGCTGATCGTAAAAACTCTGATCAGCCACGTTATTCAAATCCGCCTCACAAGATTTTGCCAGACTCTTTAGCTGCCTGAGTAAATCAGCTTGTGTACCGGGTCGATAGGTCCTGACAAAATCGGTCAGAAACCGAACCTTATCAAGCGTGTAACTTTTATTTTTGGAAAACGCCTGCAGGTATTGATCTAAAAGCACTTCACGGGGCTTCCCTTCCCAGACGGGATTTTTAGCCAGAAGGTAGATAGCGTGCTGATCGTCTTTGGGCACGTGCGCTTCAATGCTTGTCTGCAAGAAATCGGAAAGGGGTTTATCGATCATCAGGCGATTAACATAGCGATCAAGATTGACCGGGTGAAGCGGAACGCGCCAAACTTCTGCTGCCTGGGTTTGAAACGTCGCATTAAGCGATTCATTTTCAAGTTTTGCCACCAGGGCCTTTAAATCCTGAACCGATAAATGCGCTGGGCCAAGTAATTTGGCGTAACGTAACTGATCTTCCCAGTTCGGCGTAAATAAAGGCGAAAATACCAAGTCGACTTCGTAATCTTCAAGCTTGGCGTATTTGTCATTGAAAAACTCGCCGAGCCTGTCAATCGGATACTCGTGTCGAGCCGAAATCTCCGAGACAACCTGTTCGATCAAAAAGCGGGGATGGGTTAAATCTTCCCGGATCTGTTTTTCAACCTCGGCAATCACTTCTTTTGAAGCGCAGGAAACGGGTGATGGGATGACTTGTGACATGAGCAATTCCTTTGACGTATCTCTAAAGCGAATAAAGTGATAGTAACGCCCAGGCGGCCATTTGGAAACAGACTCCTGTCCAATTGACCGCCTGAAGGGCTTGCTTTGTTATTGCAATTTAAATAAGTTAGGCAGTCGGTTGAACTGCTTTTTCAGCCTTTGCAGCCTCTTTTTGGGCAAGGCGGTCTTTGTTGGCAACACCTGCCATATCCTGCAAGAAGCGCCAGTTGGCCAGACGATCAGCTCTGGCTTGCTGGATTTCTTCGGTGGTGGGGTTCCCATCCTTGTCAAAGTGCTTTTTGAAACGGCCTTCGGTTCGGGCCCAGTTGAAGAAGTCGAAGTTCCCCATCGTGCCATCTTCCTGCTTGGCCTGGGCCCAATCCCTATCAGGATTGGGGTTTCCGGCAAGTGTAAGCCGCTCGCTCATCGTTTCGCCCACTTCAGGGTCATAGACAAAGAGGGGGAAAGCGCGTGATTGAACCGCTGTTCGGGCTTGATTGGCCGCCATATTGTCGGCCACCCCATGCTCGGGCTGACACGTGGTGTAAACGTTAATGACCGCAGGGCCGTCAAATTCAAGGGCCCGCTCCATCGCTTTATAGAAATGTGTCGTGTTGGGGCCGATGGTTTGTGCCACATACACGTTGGGGTGCATCATACAGAGCATGCCGAGCTCTTTTCTGCGCTCGGGTTTGCCGTGGTGAGACTTCCCGTAGGCGCCCATCTTGGACTCCTGGGCCGTATAGGAAGAGGTCGATTGCTGGCCGCCCGTGTTGGAATAGACCTGCGTATCCAGCACCAGAACCTTAATGTTCATCCCCGACATTAACATTCGCGATAAAGCCTGGAAGCCGATGTCCATCATGGCGCCATCGCCACCGATATTCCACAGCACCCAGTCATGATGGCCATTCTGATCCCAGAAGGCGCGAATGCCCATTGCATCGGTCGGGCCATTCTCAAAAAGCGAGTTGGTCCACGGCACAGCATAGGGATTATAAGGATAAGTCGAGCCGTAAACGGTGTTACAGCCAGTGGAGGCTACAATGCCGAAGCGGTCGCCCACTTTTTCATGGGTCATCGCCAGCATCTGACGAAGCACCGATGCTTCCCCGCAGCCCATACAAGAGCCCGCGCCACCGGCGTACATTCTGATGTTGCCTTCGCGCAGCATAATGTCACGACGATCCGCTTTGTTGATGTGCGTATCGGGGGATTGCGGCAAGGTTTTATGAAAACCGAAGGTTTCAAGATAAGTCGGCAGATTCTCGGGCGTTTTCTTAATCATCTTCAACGCTTCGTGGGTGCCGCACACTTCGACACATTCGCCACAGCCCTTGCACTTGGTCGGATCGATGTAAATGCCAAACAAGGCACCTTCGGGACTGGCGGGATCCTTCTCGCGCTTTTTCTCAAACTGGTTATAGTACTTCACCGTTTTGCCAAACTGTTCGCGCAGGTAGCTTTTATGATTGTCATCGCCAACGGTTTCAAGCGCCTTGTCCAAATCCTCGGGCTTGATGATACGGCCTAAAATGGCGGTGTCGGGGCAGTTGGTGACACAGTCCATACAGCCGACACAGTTTTCGGAGTTGAACTCGGGCAGTTCAGGAGCGATATAGCTAAAATCGCGTGTGGCGCCGGTTCTGGCAGGTAAAATACTCTGGGCCACAAAAGCGTCAGCCGGTTGCGCCGAGCCGGCCCCTTGATTATAGGCTTCAACGACTTCATTGGCGCGCTCGTAATCATACCAGTCGGCCCGTTTTTTGGATTCTTGTGTACTCATTTAGGGGTAAACTCCTTTTGTGTGTCAGGCTTGCCTTGGCAAGCATCCGGCCTGAGCCGGAGTGACAGCTTTTTAATTTAGATAAAGAACGCGTTGGTATCCTTGCCTTTGGCATCCCACTCGGCTTTGCCTTTTTCAAGAATGCCAGAAGGGGTTGCCTCAATGATGGACTTGGGGATTTCAAACACCTGGTGATAGCCTTTTCTTGCCGCTTCAAGGTTGTCCTGAATGACTTTTTCACCGCGCTTGCCGAAGTAATATTCCAACGGCTTTTTCACGCGAATGAACAGTTCGTCTTCTGAAAGCCCGGCGTTGTTTTGAAAAGGCGTCAAGCGAAGGAAAACGCCCAGCAACACAATCCCTTGGAAGCGCTGCACCAGGGACTCATCCGATTTACAGCTTTCCTTGGCAATGCGGATGGTATCCACGCCATAGAAATGAATGTTGTTTTCCTTGATGTAATATTTGGCCCAATCGGGAATCGAATCCCAAAGCACCTGCGGGTCTTCATTCGGCGTGTGCTGAAACATGATGCCGCCAGGCTGTAAGCCTACCAGCGGGTTGCCCATATTCCAGGTGTTGGGATCCATCAACGGCACAAACTCAACCTGGATTAGTTCGCTGTGTGTCCCGATACGACCTTCCTTGGTGGTGGTCAGATACGTGTTGGTGGGCAGGCCCTTTTTTTCCGAGCCATACTTGGGAGACGCCTGCACTTTAAAGCCAAAGATATCCCCAAGGCAGGTGGCGATAATCTTATTGGTCGTCACCGAGCCAAAGCCGCCCACCGAATGGCCGCGAATCGAGAATGAGCCGTCGGGACGAACATCAGGCTCTTCGCCAATATCCAAAGCACTCTCGTGATCAATGCCCAGGCTGAAGAAGCGCTTGCCGTTATTGACCATGTTCTCAACCACAGAGACCATTTGGCCGGGAGTCACATCACGGCTGCCAAGACCGGCCACGCCTGAATAAATCACGGGAATGCGATCGATTTTTGGGTAGCCCTCAGTGCCCATCGCCGCTTTGGCAAAGGCAGCTTCAATTTCTGCTGTTAAGGGATTGGATACGCCAAGCGGGTTATCCATTCGCTCGATCACCGCAATCGCTTTACATTTTTTAAGGGCTTCAACCAGTTGAGGGCCGGGGAAAGGGCGAAAAACGGTGATCGCAACCGAACCGGCTTTATGGCCAAAGCTACGAATGTGCTTCAGCGTCACGGATGCCGTCTCAGCCGTTGAACCAATCGAGACAATGGCATACTCGGCGTCTTCCATCTGGTGGGTTTCAATAAAGCTGTAACGACGACCCGTCAGGCGGTAAAATTCGTCCATATTACGCTGAATAGCCTCACCCACCTTGTCATAGAAAATCCGCTGGGCGACTTTCCCCGTCATATAGCTGTCCTGGTTTTGAACCACGCCGCTCATCAGTGGAGCGTCTGGGTGAAACAGCGAGCGGAGTTTTTCCCTGGGGTTTCCAAGGTATTCTTTGATCAGCTCATCTTCTTGAAACAACACGTTTTCAATGGTGTGCGTGGTTAAGAAGCCGTCCTGCACGTTGAAAAATGGCGTGTGCGTTTCTTCTGCGGTTTTGCGGCAAATCAGGCAAAGATCGCCTGCCTCTTGTGGATTTTGTGCAAAAAGCGTTGCCCAGCCCGTATCCATAACACCCATAATGTCATCGTGGCCCGCATGGACATTGAGTGAGTGGCTGGTCATGGCGCGCGCGCCAATATTAAAGACCACCGGCAAGCGTTTGCCTGAAATCGTATAGAGAACCTCTTTCATTAGAATCAGGCCCTGGCCTGACGTGAAGTTGGTCACTCGGCCCCCGGCAACGGCGTAACCTTCGGAAGCGGATGCCGAACTATGTTCTGATTCTGGCTGAAGCCAAGTAAGAGGGGTTCCCCATACGTTTGTGGAGCCGTTTGCGTAAGCTGCCTGAAACCCCGCGCCCATTGAGGTGGATGGCGTAATCGGATATGCAATGCCCGCCTCACAGGCCTTGGTTTCCACATGGACAATCATGCTGGAGCCATCGGCCGTACCTGGAATGCCAGGATAAGGGAACTGCTTTTTGTCGCTTGCTGCATCGTTTTTTTGTAATTCTGCGACGCCCATCAATACAAATCTCCATTTTATATATGCGCTTAAGCGGGGTTAGAAAAATCAGTCGATCAGTCGAAAGTCGAACAGCCTGCCCCAGAAGATATAAATAAAACCAATAATTTTTTGTAGTTTGTAAAAAGACCAACGAGCGGGGAACGGCTGAGTCCGGCAGTCAATTCAATCAGTCCAAATAGAGCCAAACTGAAAAGTGGTCAAGGAGACTCAAGCGCAATCGTTTAAAGCCTATACCTATTCAGAATACCGCCAACGCGCAGGAAGTCAACCGCAGCGGCCCGTCCCTGACTCCTTAGCCATGTTCGTCAGTAGCCGTCAAAAAATAGGGGAGCGTCCGTAAAACGAAGAATCAAATGGAAAATAAAAAAATGCTTGCCTTTCGAAAAAACGTTTGATAAATTAGAATGTAGTTTCGATGAAATGAATTTTCGAAATCGAGCCAAGCGAAAATTAAATTGAAAATTACATCTTGGAAAGGCACCCCGTGGCCCCTGATCTTACTTTAAACGAACATAAGATAAGCAGCGCGAACGAGCTTGAAACGCTTGACGCCAATGGGGCTGTGGTTTCTGTCTCGCAACTGCCTTCCAAGCAGCGCGAAGTGCTAGAGCGTTTGGTGCATTTTGTCCACCAGCATCAATATCCGCCCTCTATTCAGCAGTTATGCGATTTGTGCGGCGTGAGCTCCACGTCCACGATTCATCATCATATCAGCGCGTTAAAGAAAAAAGGCTTTATTCACTGGAACCCTACTGAAAAACGCGCCATTACCATCCGGGAAGACGTTCGTCAGGAATTGACGCCTGAAGATGATGATGTCAGAGAGCTTAAGCAAAGACACCAGTTGCCGATGCTGGGAAGAATTGCAGCAGGACAACCGTTGACCACCATTGAAGACAGTGTCGAACAGTTTGATCTTGCTGAAGATATTTGCCCCGAAGGCTGTTATGCTTTGAAAGTTCGCGGCTATAGCATGATTGAAGATCACATCATGGATGAGGATATCGTCATCATTAACCCTAAAAGCCGGGTGCGCGACGGCGATGTCGTGGTTGCCCTGGTGGAAGGTCAAAGCGCTACTTTAAAGCGCATTTTCAGAGAGAAAGACCGTGTTCGTCTTCAGCCCGCCAATAGCGAAATGGAGCCCATTTACGCTAAAGACGTTGAAGTTCAGGGCAAGGTTGAGGCGATTATCCGCTGCTTGTAAACCGCTTTAATTTTTATCGTTTTACGTAACACACCCCAAGTACTAGCACCCTCAATTTCCCTTCATTTATTTATAAAGGGTTAAGTTTTGGTGTGCTGACACACAAGTAAAAAGTACGAAAGATAGAGTCCTAAATCAGAAAGGAACCGGACGATGGCCATGCCAGCGACATCTTATGCTGCCAACAACGAGTTGCTTGCCAAGCAAGCATGCCTGCAATTGGCGGTTGATAATTGCAAGCTTGATAACTGCAGGCAGGATGGCCCAAGTGCCTCTGAAAAAGTGGACTTGCCCCCTTTTTATCGGGTTCGGCGTTCCCAGTCGGCTCAGGCCGCACTGCTTTGGGGTGAAAAACGTTCTCGCTTAACTGCTCAATATAAACAATTTCATCAAAAGAATGCCAAGACGCCCCAGGTGCTATTGCCGAAATTAACGCCTGTTAATAAGCCGTCTATTAAAACCCTACATTCTAATAAAACCCAACATTCTAAACCCTCGCATTCCGTGCGCTACCCACAAGCTTGTCGGCTGAAAAATAGTATCCAGCGTTCAGGCGAGTCCCCGATTTGGCTCAGCGAGCTTGGGGTCTGTACCCTGCTGCTCTTGCCCTATCTTTTAATTGCAAGTTAATTGCGAAATATTAAGCGCTGCCTTTAGGCCCGTCAATCCTTTTCCTTCCTATGAATGCCACAACTTATCTTCTTCTGACCCTGAGGTTATGGACAGCTTGTCTATGGCCTCTTTTCTTTTGTCTCGTTATGATAGGCTTTCTGCCTTCTTTAATCTTTAGCTTAAGTCTTGCTCTATTATTAAAAAAACATGGCTTAACTACGCAGGGATGATTCCGCCGTGGTTAGACCTCAGTAAATATTCAAGTTTCAGCGGTGTTATAGGCATAGCCTACACCTGCTTTTCGATTCCGAAGGATATTGATGAGCACGTCCCCACAAATTTGACCAGGAGGCCTATCTAATTATGACTGCCCCGATTTCTTCCCCGGGTGTTTTACCGCCGGTGGCCCAGCCGTTTTATCCTCAAACGATGTATCAAACGCCTGGCTATCCGGCTTCAAATTATCCAGTCTCGAATTATCCGGGGCTAAATACCGCTTCTCCTGGTATTGCAGCCCCATTCCCCCAGCAGACGCTTGCTGTTCAGCAATACATGCCATTGGCTCAGCGCCATACCCTCACACCTGAAGATGAGATGGCGATTCAGCAGGGCTTGGATCGCTGGTATCCCAAAATTTTGCCGGGTTACTCGACCCCTTTGCCCCAGATGTTGGCCGACCCTGTCAAAAAAGCGGCTCTGGTGGGTGGAATTACTGGTGTACTGGTAGGGTTGGCTGCCAAGTTCGTACCGGTACAAAGATTATTGCTGGAAGAGGCTGGAGAAATTGTCGGAACCACCTCCCGAAGATTAGGTGCCGGATGGGCATTGCTGATTGGGGCAGCTGTTGCGCTGTTAACCGGTGTTACCAGTTTCTTTGGCACCCGCCAGCGAAATGACAACATTCTTGACATGATGGCGCGTCTGCCTGCAGGCGCAACCCGTCGCGATATGCTCTCAGATCCGGTCGTTCAGGCCGATCGCACCCAGGCAGCGATGGCTTCAGGTGGCGGTGGCGGCGGTGACTTGCTCACCGGCATGTTGCTTGCCAACATGATGGGTGGCAGCGGTATGGGCGGTAGCACCCGAATTGTTCCCCGAAGCAGCATCGGTGGCAGCCGCCGCTAAAAAACCACGCTTACAAACCGGAAATTTAATAATCATATGAGCTTTCAAGCATTATCATCCCCACCCTCGGCCAGTATGCCAATACCGGTGCAATATGCGGCGCCCTCTTCCCCCTATGGTAATGTACAGCTTCCATTAATCCCCGCGAGCTTCCCCACGCCATATTCAAACGGTATTCGCCCGCTCCGGGCCTTGAGTCCGCAGGAAGTGCAAACGGTTAAAATGGCTGAAAATCAGCGCTGGCGGTCTATTCATCAACCCGGTCTGGATGTGCCGGTGACCAATCTGATATCGAGCCCGACAAAGAATGCCGCCCGGGGTGCGTTTGCTGGGGGGCTTTTTGCGGCGCTTGTGGCAAGCGCATTGAGTCGCAGTTGGAGCGTGATTTATACGTTGGCGTTTACGGGTGCAGGCTTTTTTGGTGCGATGGCCTATAGTGGCGCCAAGAGCAAAAACGCGCTGGCAAACAATTTGCTTCAACACGGGGTCACCCATTACGATAACTTGCCTCGGCGAATCAAGTTAAGCCAAGCGACCTGGCAACGCTTGGATCAAACTGCGTAGTTTTTATAACCCGTAACCCACGAGGCCGCTATGGCAACGATTTTTAGTCAAGACGCGCTGAATCAGTCCCAGTCTCAGGGGGACAGGGCCATTGCGACGCCTGTTTTTACTGCTGAAAAACCAAGCTTAATTGGCAAAACCCTGGATGAACTTCGCGTACTGATGAGCGAGCTGGGCGAACCCAAGTTCCGGGCCGAGCAGCTTCATCACTGGCTCTATGTTAAAAATGTTCGCGATTGGGAAGCTATGGGCAATCTCAAACGTGACTTTAGAGACAAGCTGAAAGCCAATTTCAGAATTGGCCCGCTTGAAATTGCAAGCAAGCAGGAAAGCAAAGATGGCACGGTCAAGTATCTCTTTCGCCTGGATGATGGCCAGTTGATTGAATCCGTCCTGATGTATTTTCAGGACAGGGACACATATGCCGTTTGTGTCAGCACGCAGGTCGGCTGTGCGGTTAATTGCAGCTTTTGCGCCACTGCAAAACTGGGGTTTAAGCGCCAACTAAGTATTGCCGAAATCGTCGATCAATACGTTTATGTACAGGGCGATAGCGGCAAGGAAGTTCGGAATCTTGTTTTTATGGGTCAGGGTGAACCGCTTTTAAACTATGACAATCTCCTGCCCGCCATTCACATCCTTAATCAGTCGGCTGAGGTGGGCATGCGCCATATCACCATCTCAACCTCGGGCATTGTCCCTCAAATTGATCGCCTGGCGGATGAAAAGCTACAATTAACGCTTGCCGTCTCACTCCATGCGCCCAATGATACGGTGCGCGAAAGCTTTATGCCCATTAACCGAAAATGGCCCGTGGCCGAGTTGATCGTCTCTTTAAAACGCTATGTCGCAAAGACCAATCGCCGACTGACCATAGAGTATATTCTTCTGGAAGGCGTGAATGACAATCCCCAGGAAGCCCACCAGTTGGGGCAGCTCTTAAAGGGGCTTAAATGCAACGTCAACCTGATTCCTTATAATCCCATCAGCCACTGCAGCGAGTTTAAGCGTCCGTCGCGCAATCGGGTCTTCGCCTTTAATGAAATCGTGACCTCTTACGGAAAAAAAGTGACGGTTCGTGTGGAACGCGGTGCCGATATTGATGCGGCTTGCGGTCAGTTGGCCAATAAGATGCAGGATTGAAAAAAGCTGTTGTGCTGAAAAGCACTTGGCCACACGAAAGCAGAAATTAAGGGTATAATGAGGGTTGCCTGATTTGGAATCGGGAGAGAGACACAGAGAGCGCCCTATCGCGCGGGCATTCGCATCGTCTGGATTAGTTGCCTCCAGCAATCCCCAAAAAGCCGCCGCTGATGTCCCCTTGAAGGCCTGATGCCTTCTGAGGATTTAGGTGTGACTCTCAAGTTAAACTGTCCCTCATCGCAAGAGAATAAGTGGAAGGAATCGGATCTGCCATGCGAGCATTCTGGCTGTTTTTAGTCGCCTTTGGCCTTGGCGCCAAACGTCACTGGCACATTCTTTTTGCCATTATCTTAGGCGTTATCGCAGGGATCGCCTTTCCTATTCATGGGGCGGACGGCACCAACAACTATACCCTGGTTCATAACATTCTTGATAGCTTTGGGCAGGTCTTCATCCGGCTGATTACGATGATTGTAATCCCTCTGGTGATGAGTTCCTTGGTGGTGGGCATCTCCTCTTTGGGGGATTCCAAACAGCTGGGGCGAATGGGCCTTAAGGTGCTAACCTACTTTTTAATTTTTATGGGCATTTCAGCCCTTTTGGGCGGAGGGCTTGCCTATGTGCTTGAGCCTGGTCATTATCTTCAGGATTCCATTCAAAATCAGGCCGAGCTGGTGAGCCAGTATCATCAGAACTCAGCCCAGGAGCAAATTCAGCAGTTAAAGGCTGAAACGCCTGAACTTAAAACGCTATTCTTCAACATGATTCCAGAAAATCCTTTTGAAGCGCTTGCCAACGCGGATTTGATTCCCGTTATCGTCTTTACCATTATTTTTGGGATTGCCATTGCCAGTATCGGCGAGGCCGGGCGTCCCATCGTGGGATTCTTCGAGGCGCTTTTTACGGCCACGATGAGGTTGACCGATTGGCTGATGGTGCTTGCGGTTCCCGGTGTGTTTTCGCTTGCTTTTATTACGGTTGCCAATACGGGGATTGAAGTCTTTGGCCTTCTTTATACCTATATTGCCGCGCTATTGTTGGGTCTTTTAGCCCAGGTGGCCTTGGTGTTTCCGTTATTCCTGCGAACCATTGCCAAGGTCAACGTGATGAATCTCTATCGCGCCGTTTCGGAGGCCACGATGGTGGCTTTTGGAACCGCCAGCAGTTCGGCAACGCTTCCGATTACCATTGCCTGCTGCGAGCGCCGCGCGGGCATTTCCAATCGTATTGCAAGCTTTGTCCTGCCCACCGGGGCAACGATCAATAAAACCGGCACAACACTTTTTGAAGTCGTTGCGGTTCTCTTTCTCTGCCAAGCCTATGGCATTCAGTTGGAAGTGTATCACTGGGTTGTGATTATGATCTTCTCAATTGTTGCCTCCATCGGGGCCGCGGGTATTCCCAGTACCGGCCTAATCACGATGGCGATTGTCTTTAAAAGCCTCGGTAGCCAGTTTGATCTCAAAACTTTTTCAGCGGGTATCGCCATGCTCTGGTCGATTGACCGGGTGCTGGATATGTGCCGGACAGTGGTTAACGTGCTTTCAAGCTGTACAGTGGCAACACTGGTGGCGGCAAGCGAGGGCGAATTGAATCGTGATATTTTGAATAATCAGGACAAATGGTCGGACGTGGTATCATAAGAGGGTATTGTCCGCTATTGTAAGCTGTGCTTGATTCAACCTCCTCCCGAACGTTCTGGGAGCGCTTAGCATTTTTGATGCTTTTGCCAGTCCCTGAGTTGATTGCCAGTCCCTGAATTGATTGAAGGATTTCACCGTGTCGCTTCGGCTTCATTACGTTTATCCGGTTTCAAACTTCCAAAATAAAATCCGCTCCCAAGCGGTTTCTTCTCTGTTTGTATGCTTGCTGGTGCTGCCGTTATTTTTTACAACCTTGGCCTACTCTGAAGAAACTGTTCCCAAGCCGATTGAAACACTACAGCAACAGCAGCAAGAGGGCGAGACGCAAGTTGGCCCGGTGTTTTTGGGCGATGAGAAAGCGGTTCAGCCGGATGTGGAAGCTGCGCCGATTGGCCCGGATTTGTCTTTGGCTGACAAGGAAAAAATGCTTGAATCCTATAATCGTGGGGTTGAGCTTTTCAAAGTGGCCCAGACACAGGGGACACGCGGGGATAAAAGAGCCCAGGAGCGAATTCTTAAAGAAGCCATTAAGCATTTTGAGCAGGCCCTTGCGGTTAATACCAATTTTGTTGAGGCGCAAAGCAATATCGGTTTTTCTTACTTGACTTTGAAAAAACACAAGCAGGCGATTGAAGCCTTTAAAACAGCGCTTGAAATTTCGCCCAAGCATTTAAACAGCCTCAACGGCCTTGCCACCACCTATACGCTTGATGATCAAATTCCGCTGGCATTGGAAACCTTTCAAACGCTGACCACGCTTGCCCCAGCCGAGCCGGATTTTTTGTTCAATATGGGCGCTGTGCTGCAAAAGGCGGGTCGTTATGTCGATGCGGAAAAGGCTTATCTTGATGCCCTTAAGGCAAAGCCCGAGCATCAGCGCACGTTGTTTAATTTAGGCACCCTGAAAGAAAACCAGAACCGCTACGAAGAAGCGCTGGTGTATTATGAAAAAGCCAAGGGCGCCGATATCGGCAATCCTATCGGGCTTGAGGCCATCAAGCGCATTTCGCTTATCCAGCAGGCGTTAACGCCTGTTCAAAACCCGCCTGAGCCTGAGAAGAAAAATTAAAAGGTAGTGCCATAGGTGTTGGATATTTTTTTAAAACAGGGCTTTCGCCTGAATCGGCTCCTTGGCTTTGCCAACGGTTTTTTTATTCTCATTGCCATTCAAGCCTATGCCACTCAGCAAACCCCCTTCCATTGGTTTTCCCAGGGGGTGCCGCTTGCTTTTGCCGTTCTGGCAAGCCTTGCCTTTATGCTTATCAATGAAATTGGCTTAAAGACGTTTAAGACACTTCATCGATCCGATAATATTATTCAGGACAAGCTGAGCGTTGCCCTGCCGCTGGTGACCACCGCGTATCTTTGCCTGCAATATATTCTTCTGGCCCAGGTGGGGACGCTGTTGTTAATGGTGTTCTCAATTTTAAGCGCCCAACTGATGGGGCATCCCAGGTTGGCCAGAGGTGCTGCCGGGTTTTTACTTTTGCTCTTTTCTTTTAGTCTGCTTTTAGGCTATCCCGATCTCTTGCCCTTGGGCGTTTCGCCCTTGAGCAGGGCGGCTCCCACCGTAGAGTGGCTTTTGCAAGTAACACCGTTTATTCTGATTCTGCTTTATTACCATCAGGCAACGGCGAGTACCCTGTACGCAACCCACGATAAAATGCTTCGCCTTCAGTCGCTTGCGGCAACCGATGGCCTAACGGGTTTAATCAATCGCAGGCAGTTCAATCACCAGTTGCATTCAGAAATCGCACGCGCCAGGCGGCATAAAAAACCGCTGAGCTTAGCGTTGTTTGATATTGATGATTTTAAGAAAATTAACGATATGTACGGCCACCCGGTTGGGGATCGCATCTTAAAAGAGCTTGGACAACTGGTGCTTGAAAATGTCCGGGAATCTGACACGCCAGCCCGTTATGGCGGTGAGGAGTTTGCCCTTATTCTGCCTGAAACGCGCCAGGCTGAGGCGTATGAACTGCTGGAGCGGCTACGTGCGCTGGTGGAAAAAACCGTCTTCTGCCTGCCCGATAATCCGATTACCGCCACCATCAGCGTGGGTGTGGCACAGCTTGACGCCAAAGAACTGAACGCGTTTGATCTGGTTGAGATTTCCGATACCGCCTTATATGAAGCCAAAAAGCAAGGCAAGAACCGTGTGGTATATGGCGTGGTGCCAACCCCGAAAATCCAGGTGCCTGGTAAATCCGCATCTTTTAAGCTCCATGAGGCGCCCGCATCGTAGCGCTTTTTATTAAATTTCTGAACTTAGAAACAACTTCTTTCATGTCTCCGCTTCCCCCTAATGCCGTCTCTGATCTTTCAAGCGTAACCCCTTCTGGCCAGGCAGCCTTGCCTGAAGAGAAAGCGGCGGATGTCCAGGCGATGTTTGATCGCATCGCAAGAACATATGATCTTTTAAACGACTGTATTTCGTTTGGCATGCATCGTCAGTGGAAACGTCGAGCGATTCAGCGCCTACAGCTTCCTAAAGGCCAAGACAATATTCATGTGCTGGATGTCTGCACCGGTACAGGAGATTTGGCCGGTTATTTTTTGGAAAGTTTTGAAAAAAGTGAAAGCCTGTTAAGCCGAATCACCGGCCTGGATTTTTCACAGGAAATGCTTGCCATTGCACGCAAGCGTTTTCCCCAAAGCCAGTTCCCCGCCATTTCCTTTGAACAGGGCGACGCGATGGCCCTGCCGTATGCTGATAACACGTTTGACGCGGCGATTATCAGCTTTGGCCTTCGTAACATTGTGGATATTCCAAAAGCCATTGCCGAAATGACGCGTGTGGTTAAACCCGGCGCTTGGGTATTGAATCTTGATACCAGCCCCACTCCAAAATTACCTGGCTATTGGCTTTATTTTAAAACGGTTATGCCAATCATCGGCAGGCTGCTTTCGATGGATCCAAAAGCGTATGCTTATTTGTCCCAATCGACTGAAAAATTTCTCTCCCCCGCGGCGTTGGTATCCGTGTTTCAACAAGCGGGCTTGCGCCAGGTTGCTTGTGAGAATCTGATGTTTGCTTCAGTTTCCATGCAATGGGGCCAAAAACCAGTTTAGACGTATCATTGCTAATTTGAAAACGGAGAATCAACCAAGGTGAGGGTGCCTTTTTCGGCGTTAAATTGACAGCGAATCCCATACGGAAGAGTGCCGGTCTGATCCCCGTGACCTACTGAAAATCCATAGCCCACCGGGATTTTGCGAGCCTGAAGCTCTTGTGTAAGCTCCTGAAACAACTCGGGCAATGACTGCCCCGGTTCTTTTTCAATGGCTGAAAAATCGCAAAAGATCAGTCCCTTGATATGCTCAAAAAGTCCTGAAAGCTTCATCTGCTGGTACTTTCGATCAATTGCGTAATGTTTCTCCTGCCAGTCTTCCAGAAATAAAATATGCCCGTCGGTTTTAGCCTGATAGGGTGTTCCGCACAACGCGGCAAGCAAGCTCATATTCCCCCCGGTTAAGGGAGCTTCTGCCGTTCCAGGTGAAAGGCAAGTATAGGAAGGGGCTTGATTGGGGATTTGAAAAGGAAGTTTGAAATTCCCCTGAACCATTTCCAGCAAGGCATTTTGGCTATACGGTTCATCTTGAATCAGGTTGGTGGTCAACATGGGAGCATAAAACCCGGCCAGACCCGCTTGTTGGTAAAAGGCCAGGTGCAGGGTGGTAATATCGCTGAAGCCCATAAAGACTTTCGGGTTTTGCTCAATCACATCAAAGTCGATTTGATGCACAAAGCGCATCGTGCCATAACCGCCACGCGCACAGAGAATACCCTTGACTTCAGGATCTGTAAACGCCTGGTGCAGATCGCTTAAGCGTTCCCCGTCGCTTCCGGCAAGATAGGCTTGTCGCTTTTTGGCGTTGGGCATTAATTTGGCATCAAAACCCTGCTGTTCTAACCAGGCGATAGCCTTTTCAAACAACGCCTCGCTTGCTGGATAATCGGCATCGGGATAGCCTGTTGGATAAGAGGTTGAAAGAACAGCAATCGTGTCGCCGGGCGCTAGGGCCTTTGGCTTTTTCAAAGAGGGAATCGAAAAAATAGCGGCAGAGTTTTTCATACCGCTATTTTATCGCAATTGTACTCTTTATTATATTAAGGCGTGATGCGATAGGTTGGCCCGGGTGCCACGCCTCTCAATCTGGAAAAGAGCCTTTGCACTGGTGGTGGCTGCAGGCCTGCAACCAGATCGGCCCACTGCTGGCGGATAATGTCATTGGCGGCTTCGGCGCGCTGGAGGCTGGCCTGCCTGTGGGCGCTGGTGCTGATGCCATCAGAAATGGACTTCATAAAATCAAGATCAAGCTGGGCGAGTTCTTCATGGCTGACGGTGCCCAGGCGCTGGGCCTGGATAAATTTGGTGTATGCCCCTCTGACGCCGTGAGGCACCTCGTTGGGGTGCATCTGCCTGAAGAGCTTGAATGCCAGTTGTTTAAACGTGTCGTAGTCGTTTGGCCAAACACCCCCTAGTTCACGTGCATTGAGCAGGGCACCGGTCACATCCATCGCGGATTGCCCGACGTGTTCCGAGCGCTCGCCACTCTGTCTGACCAGGTGATCAAAGGTTCTCGAGACGACATCGGCATGCGTTGCCTGACGGCGCATCCCGTGAGCCAGCAATGCTTGCTGGTATTTGGACACTTGCTCGGCTGCTGCGCTAACAGCCTGTTTTTCAGCACTGTTGGCCAATGTGCCATAAGAAGCCAGGTAAGACTGCAATTGTTGCTGGACTTGTGCGGCGTTAACCATCGCGCTGCGCGTGGTGGCGTCAAAACCCAGGGCGTCGCAAACCTGAATTAGCTTGGATTCTTCAAGACTTGGCAGATCCGTGCGCAGTTTCATATAATCTTGTTTGATGCTGTCACTGATTTTGGCATCGCTGCCCTTGATCCAGGTTTTCAAGGTGGCGGCAAGGTCGTGGGCTTCGCGCGCGGTGGCCGTGGTGATGGGTTGGGTGGCATTGTCTACGGTGTTTCTGACGCTTTGGCCGTTTCGGGTAAAGTACCAAATCAGGCCCCCGACGGCTGCGGTTGCGCCAACACCTCCAAGGACGGGCAGCCAGTTGCGGTTCTCTTTGGGTTGCTGCTGCTGTTGGGCTTTGGCGTCAAAGCGATTATAAGTGCCTGGCGTTGCAGGCTTTACCGGGGTAAGGCTTGTTGAAGGTTTGCCTTGTGTAGGTATCACTGGTGTAGGTATCAGAGGGGTGGGCGTCAAAGCCTGCGGGCTTGCCTGCTGAAAAGGCTGCGCTTGCGGTTGGGTGTCATCCGATGCTTGGGCTTGTGTGTTCCCTGGCGCTTGAGGGTTGGGGTTATTGTGTGCCTGGCTTGCCTGCTGACCTTCGGCGTTGAGTGCGTCGATAATCTGCTGCAATTCGGAATCGCTCTTTGAAGATGCCTGGGAAGCAGGCGCTTGCTGTTGGGTTGACGCTTCAGGCGTTTGGCCAGAAGTGCCGGGCGTAGTGGCCGCGGTGGCTGGGGTGTTCTGGGACTGCTGAGTTTCGGTTTGTGGCGCTTGGGGATTGGAAAAACTGACGCTATCCTGCCCTTGAGGTGTCGTCTGTTGCCCTGGTTGAGCTGCTGTTGGGGTTTGAGACTGACTTAATGTGAGCTGATCCTGTGCCTGTTGATTGGCCATCTGGGCTAATTGGGCCACGGTGGGTTCGCTGAGATTGGCCGGATCAAGGCTTGCCGATGGCGCTTGTGCTTGAGTGTTTACAGGGCGAGAGCCTGCAGGGCCTGAGGTATCGGGTGACCAATAGGGGAAGGGGAAAGGTTGGCGACCTGCGGAATCACCCGCCGGGGGAGACATTGGGTGCTCCATGACTTGTGTTTGCCCCTGTGACTGAGCTTGTCCGGCGCTTGAGGCTGAATCGGAACCCCCTTGCGGGAAGGCCTGTTTTGGGTTTGGAGCTGGAAAATTTGGTGAGCTGACCATTTTGAATAACCCTTAATTACGCTGTATCCCCTGGAGTATCCCCTTAAGGCGCCTTATTTTTTGTCATCTGGCGAGGATACTGTAAGCCCAATCGTCTAAAGTTAGCTTGCTTTTATAAAACGACTAAAGAAAAGTCGGTGTCGAATTGTAAGCAAATATTAATCAATACGCATCATCTTAATCATGACGCGTCATCAGAGATGATCTCTAATGCAATCCTGGGGTAATAAAACCACTGAAGCGACGGTGGTGCCCTATAATGCCAGGTTGGCAAGAATCAGTTTGGCGTATTCGCTGGCCTCGCCCAGATGATCATCAAGCGCCACGGTTTTTTCCAGGTGCGCCTTGGCCCGATCGATATCCCCAAGGTTCAGATAGCAAGTGGCAATGTCACTATGGCACCATGCGTCCTTGTCATCATCGCTGAGCTGGTATTGATATTGTATGAGCGCTTTGTCCCAGGCGTTTAGCTTGGCGTAAACGCGCGCCAGGTTATAGAAGGTTCGATAATCGTTAGGGGCAACGGCCTGGGCTTTTTCAAAATAAAAAGCCGCCTTGTCGTATTCGTTCGCATCTTCATACAGGTTGGCGATGTTAAAGTACGGGTTTACATAGGTTGGCCAAAGGCTGATGGCTCGTTCCCACCACTGAAGCGCCAGATCGTTTCGGCTCATCAGGGCGCTTGCAATGCCAGCATCGGTGGCATACTGGGCCTGGATATGAGGGCCACTTTTACAGGCCTCAAACGCTTTTCGATAATGAAGCACGCTTTGGTCATACACGCGCTCAAGCCGATACGTCTTGGCGAGTTGGGCATAGGCCAGTTCAAATTCGGCGTCTTCCTGAACGGCTTGGTTTAAGAGATGAATTCTTTCGGCTGGCAGCGGCTTTTTTTGTGCTTGCATCAGGTGCAAGAGCGCCTGGTACGAATGGCAGATGGGGGTTCTGGCAATCAGGTTGCGATCCGCTTCGGGGGTTTCAGGTAAAAGAAGAGCCAGTATGGGTTCAAGTACCTGGGCAAGAAGCTGGTTGAATGGCGCAATATCCATCACCAGGCGGGAGGCTCCAGCGCTGCTTGAGGTGAGGAAATGATCAAAGGCAATACTTTTTTCCCAAGCCATCAGGTTATCCTGATGATCAAATAGATGCAGGGCGATGCTCATGCTTTCAACCGGCAAATGCTCTGAGACGGAAGGCTCGTTGTTATCCAGAGCGCCATAAAGGACGTAGCGGGTCTGGGTTTGCCTGGCCAGTCGGTGCAGTTCCTGGTAAAGCTTGATAGGAGCAAGGCCTGCCAATGTATCGGTTATCCCATTGCCGCTGCCGTGGTTTCCCGCCACCATGTCTTTTACCGTAATTTCCCCGCTCTGGTTCAGTTTGGCAATCAGCGCGAAGAAAAACATCTCCTCAAAATGAATCAGGAAAGGATGCTTCTGGTTCTTGTGAAAGCCAATGGCGCTGAGTCTGACCACTGCCATTTGTGTCCTGTCGGGTTGAATACGCAATTTTTGTAAAGTAAGAAGGAAGAAAGGAGATAAATTCCCTTCCTAGTATTGTAACGGTGAAGGAACGCTTCAGGGAAAGCCTCCAAATAAGAATCCGTTATGTAGTGGAGCCGTCAAACGCTTTTTTGGAGTTCGCTTTTGGCGTTTCCCAAGAGAAAACCCACGCCTGTTGAGCGCTTTTACTACGCCTTAAAATGCGGCCGTCTTTTAAAATAATGGCCGTTGGCCCTGTGTTGGCTGAAATGACCAGAGGGGTCTGGTTCTCTGCGGCCCTGGCCTGACCAATCGCCACGAATTGCTCGTTAAGCCAAAAATGATTGTGAAACCACCCCAAATTGCTGCTATTTACCAGTAAAGACACCCCTTGCTTCCGATAAATCCTGGAAAGTTCGGGATATAAAAGCTCAAAGCAAATCAAAGACCCGATTTTTAATGGTTTTGAATGTGGGGATTTTAAATGCAAGGGGCGTTGATTGTTGCCGCTTTCAAAAACAAACTGATAGGGGATATGCCAGCTTTTCAGAAGCGCATTGGCAAGGCTCGGGGTGAGATAAGGAACGGTTTCTCCCATCGGCACCAGACGGGTTTTATTGTAAAACTGGGGGGAAGAGCCTTGCTGTAAGAGAACGGTGGCGTTATAAGCCTTGCTGATTCTTTCCCCGTTGGGCAATACAACTTCACGGTAACTGCCAAGCCCCGTTAAAATGGCAATGCCCCTGGACTCACAAAGCGCTTGCAAGCGCTTCAGGCTAGGGCTTTTAAATACCGCTGCTTCATCCACCCATTCGGGTACAATACCCTCTTCAGGTAAGACAACCAATTGGCCCTTGCTATAGCGCGCCAGCTCAAGCGGCTGAAGATAGGCTTTTTCACTTTCAGTTTCAAGTTGTTTTCCCGTTTTGATAACCCCGATTTCCACCCCGCCCTGATAGCCTGCCACTGCTAGCGGCAAGTTATTGGGCTTATGATTAGCCGTGCCTGTTATAAGCTTCCCGCTCAGCCAGGTCAATGCGAAAAGCAGCATCAGAAAAATGCTTATAGTCCTGGCGTGTTTTGAATATTGCAGGCATTGGCTTTTGAAGGCGGCCCCCTCAAAAAAGGCTGGCAGTCCAAAGGCAAATAATAAGTTGCTAAACACCAATACCCAGCCCACGCTGTGACTGCTGCCGCTAATTGAAACCAAAGCGCGCATGAGTGGCAAACCCATTTGTGTATAGTCTAAGAGTGCCCAGGGAATCCAAAAGGCATTGAGTTGATAGCATTCAAACCAAAGCACCCACACAGTGGGAAAAGCGATTAGGGTCAAAAGCACGAAAAGCGCAGAAGGAAGCTTGTTCTGAAGACTTTTTATCAGCCAGGCTAAAATCAAAAACAACAGTCCAAAGCCAATCCCCCCGCTGATAATCATAATCAGCCAGGCAGCGCCTGCCGTTAGTAGACTGAGCGCTGAGCCCAGGCCAAGCCATGCCATGGGATGCAAGGCCAGAAGCCAGCTCATGTAAACCGCGTGGAAAGCGGCCCCAAAACAAAGCCCCCATAATAGGGCGTCGCGTTTTTTAAGCGCTTTGTGATGTAGCAGCAGGTAAAAAACTGGCGATAGCCCCACCCATGCAAGTGGCCAAAGACCAGGCCCGGGCGACGATAGCCCGCACAGAAGACCCGCACCGCTTGCCAAAATAAGCAGGCGGTAGCGTTTTAAGCAGGTTATAATGGGAAGCAGGCCGTTTCCATTGTAATGGGTTTGCACGTCAGACATGCTGGGATTCTAGCTCAGAATTGCAACGGTCTTAAGCGAAATATTCTGACAGCAGAAATGAATGAAAGAGAGCTTAGAGGTATTGGCCTGTCCCTTATGGCAAAGCGTTCGGCAGACTATTTGATTGTGGATGCGCCCCAACCGCTTCTGGTTGCAGGGCCTAAGCCCTTGAAAATCCTGGGAATCGACCCCGGTCTTGGCCGTGTGGGTTTTGGCCTTATGGAATGGCAGAATAGTCGTCACAGGTCTGTCTCAAAGGGGCCGGCCTTACTTGAATGGCATGTGCCGCATTGGGGGTTGATGACCACGGATAAAACCCAGCCCGATCACAATCGGCTAAAGGAACTTTACACGGATTTTTACCAACTGGTGGCCGATCTTTCTCCGGATGTGTTGGCGATTGAAAAGTTGTTTTTCTTCAAGAACATCACCACCGCAATGCCAGTAAGCCAGGCGCGGGGCGTGCTTCTTTTGGTGGCTGCCCAGTATAATCTTCCGGTGTTTGAGTATACGCCGATGCAGGTGAAACAAACCTTAACCGGCTACGGCAAGGCCCAAAAGCGCGAAGTGCAGGAAACGCTGGTGCAAGTGCTGGGTCTTGAAAAAAAACCCACCCCGGATGATGCTGCCGATGCCATCGCCTTAGCGTATTGTTACACGCAGATGGACGGTAAGCGCGCGATGCCGTAAATCGACATTTGCATTACGGGCGTCTTTTTTTTACGGTGATAAGCGAGACTCAAACAGCAAATTACAAAAACGCATAAAAAAAGAGAGGTTAATGATGAGCCAGCCCAGCAGCCAGCGTCCCGAGTCGGACAAGCAGATTGCAGATCCCAAGGCCCTGTTAAAAACCGTGGTCAATCGCCCCATTCGTGTGGCCGTTTTCGGTTTTGGCGGTTTAGGCAAGGGCATGGCCCGTTTGATTCCCCATCGTCCTGATTTTAAACTGGTGGCCATTGCCGATAGCAGCGGCTATTGTGTTGATCCCAAAGGCCTGAATGTCCAGACTGTCGATGCTTTGGCGCAAGCCGCCCAGTACCCCGAGGTGGGTAAGGCGTCGGAAAATGCAATGCTGGAATTGCTGCAAGGCCATGCGGAAAATATTGACGCCGTGTTTATGGCGTTGCCGAATCTGCCGGTGGATTTTTTCGCCAAAACCGTAAAGGCCATTGCTGAAAATACTGGGTTTAAGGGTGTTTTTGTTGACGCGCTTAAGCGTACCGAAGCCGTTGAGCGCCTCTTTGCTTTAAATGACACGCTTCGCCATGACAAAATCCTATACATTACTGGTGCTGGCGCCACGCCCGGCTTCTTGACCACGGTTGCCGCCGTTGCCGCACAATCCTTTGTGGAAGTTTTAAAAGTGGACATCCGCTTTGGCGTAGGTGTTGCCAATTGGGAGAATTACAAGGCGACGGTTCGTGAAGACTTCATCCACTTGGAAGGCTTTGACGCCAAGCGGGTGGCTTGTATGAGCGATGAAGAGATTGCAGCCGAACTTGAAGCCAGGAACGGCTTGATTGCGCTTGAAAATATGGAACACGCCGATGACATTATTCTGGAACTTGCAGGTGTATGCCCCCGTGATCGCGTAAGCGTCGGCGGCCTGGTTGATACTCGTAACGCCAAGAAACCGATTAGCACCCAAGTTTCAGTAACCGGCAGAACGATGAATGGCGCGGTTGGAACCCACCAGTTTATTGTCAGTGATGAAGCCTCAATGGTGGATAACGTCTGTGGCCCCGCGCTTGGCTTCCTGCTTCGTGGCGTTGAACAGTGGGAGCAAGGTCACTATGGCATTGTAACCTCGGCTGATCTGATGCCCCGCTTTGCCTCTCAGGTGCAGATGGCTTCTAAAGCCGACATCCCTGCTGAACGCCAGATTTCTGAAAAGACGCTGGTGACAGCATAAGGGGTAAACTTAGATGCCAGGTGTTTTTATCACCGGAACCGATACCGATGTGGGCAAAACCGTCGTATCGGCAGGGCTTGCCGCTTGCTTGTCGCTGAATTATGGCCAAAGTGTTTGTGCGTATAAACCCCTTCAAACCGGTAGCGAGTCCGATGCCGACATGGCAAGGCTTAAAGCGTTAACAAAGGCGCTTTGCAATGGCATTGAAACGGTTTGCGATGTGATGCTGCCAGTGCCAGCAAGTCCCTGGGTATCGGATTTTCTGGCGTATTCTCAAAAAACGACGCCTCAAAAAACCATAATCGACCCAAGCGCTTTACTTCAAAAGGCCAGGCAGCTTGAAACGCAATTTGACACGCTGATTGTGGAAGGGGCTGGTGGCTTGTTTGTGCCCATTACAGCCGCCTATGACATGGTGAACTTGGCGTCTGATTTGAAGTATCCAATCCTCCTGGTGGCAAGGCCTGATTTGGGCACCATTAACCATACGCGCTTAAGTTTAGAGGCGATTTTAAAGCGGAACCTCCCTGTCTTGGGTGTTGTGGTGTCGGCGATGCCAAACGCCAAGCAGTTGGCGGCTTATGAATTTCAACAAGCCATTGAAACATTGCCTGAGGTGTTTGAAAAGCTTTTACCCGTTCCGGTGTTGGCTTACCTGCCTGATTTTGGCTTCCATCAGCCAGACAGGGTATTTCAAGCGTCTGATCTTGCGTATTTTGAGCCGATAGCCTCAGCCGTTTTACAGGCAGTTCAAACAAAGGGTTATCCGGTGGCTTGCAAAATTTAAGCAATTTCAAGCGCTTGAAGGGTTTTATTTATATGGATAAAGAAAAGTAGGATAAATAAAGGGAACGGGGATAGCGGTCGCGTTTTGCTTTTCTATCATTATTTTTCTCTCAAGCAAGAGAGATGAGGAAGTTCGCGTCTTTACAGCTACAGAGTATTAGGGATTTTGCATTTTGAAATGGCTGATACCGCTGAATGATGATTCGGTGGAAACAGAGGGGTAGAAATTAAGTACACTGGGAATAGGGATAGCAGATGGATAATCTATGGGGAATGGGCCAGTCTACTGGCACCTTCGGAAATTGGCAATTTGGCCAGTCGGCTTCACCAGGACTCACGCCTGGTTTTTCCGATGCTGCCCATTCCACGCTTCCCCAACTGCAAGACGCCACGTTTCAAAATGCCCTGAGCAATAATCGGTATCTCAACCCTGATCATTCAGGAATGGACTCATTTGGGCGCAGCACATTGGGCGCAGATCAAAGCTTTGGTCTGCCAGGAACGTTTGATCCTTCAGTCGATACCGCAACGGACGCCTCGCCTGCCAATCCATTTGTTACAGGCAGCCAGTCTTTTGCAGCCGGAGACTCTGCATCCGGCGGTTCTTCTAGACACATGGCATTTTATGAGCAATATCTGGAAAGGCAGCGAGAGGCCACCGAAGGCATGAGCGAGGAAGAAAGGGCTGAATACTTTAGAGAGCAATGGGGTGACACGCTGCAAAACTTCGTTTACGGCGGCGATGACGTGATGTCGTTTTTTAATAAGTGGGTGGACAGAGCGGAAAAACTGCAAGTGGATGTTACGCCTGTTCAGGACACCAACATGATTGACTATCAGGAGTAAAAAAATCTGTCTTTCAAAAAGGCAATTCTCTGCGCGCCAATGTTTTTATTCATTTAGTGTATAGAGAGCTCAAAATGCCCTGAGAATCATCAGTGGCGTTCTTTGCTGATGAAAACACTTATCCCCTATTTGGAGATTTTATGACGGTTCCCACCAGTGCAATGAGTTCGGCAGGACTTGTGAATAACAAGTTTGCTCAGGCCCAGCAGGCGTTCAACACGCCGGTTGTGGCGCCTGCTGCTGCTCCCGTTGCAGGAGGTGCTGCCGTTGCACCCGCAACATCCTTTGCCCAGCCCGCAGTAGCAGCACCCGATATGACAGCGGTTAATCAGGCGATGTCTGCAATGATCGAAACCCTGCTGCTGTCCCTGGAAAAGAAAGAGACCGGCCCCAGCCTTGCTCAGCAAATCAATACGCAGGAGTTTGGCCGTGTCCGGCCGCTTGAAAAGCCGGTGAAAGTTAAATCCGTTGGCATTTCACCCTTGTCCGACGCTGAATAGATAACAGGTCAAGAATAGAGAGAAGAGTTATTTCCCAACAATGAGCATCTTAAAAAAGCCCCTGGATCTTTTAAAGGTAGGGGCTTTTATTTGGGATGATGTTAAAACGCTAGGCTGACTTGAAATAATTCAGGTCGGGTTTTCGTGCCGCCAGCACTTCATCCACCTTTTGAACAGGCGTTGTATAAGGCGCGTTTAAGATAAGCCCAGGCGTTTCTGCGCACTCTTTGGCAATCTGAATCATCGCCTGTGCAAATTTATCCAGTGTTTCTTTCGATTCGGTTTCAGTTGGCTCAATCATCATTGCTTCTCTTACAATGAGCGGAAAATAGACCGTGGGTGGGTGATAGCCAAAATCCATCAGGCGTTTGACAATAGCCATCGTATTCAAGTGAGGGTCAACGCCCCTTTGTTTTTCATTGGTCAGAATAAATTCATGCTTGCATACTTGATCAAAGGCCACCTGATAATGCTCACTAAGCAATACCTTTAGATAATTGGCGTTTAAAACCGCGTCGCTGCTGACTTGCTTTAGACCGTCGGCGCCATAGGCCAGAATATAAATCAGGGCCCTTGCCATCATTTCAAAGTTGCCCCAGAAGGCTTTGACTTTGCCAATGGAAAGGGGACGATCATAATCCAGGTAATAGTGTTCGCCGTCATAGGCAGCCAGAGGTTTGGGCAAGAAGGGAGCCAGCTTTTCGGTGACGGCAACAGGGCCGCTGCCTGGGCCACCGCCGCCATGTGGGGTGGCGAACGTCTTATGGGTGTTGATGTGCATCACGTCAAAGCCCATTTGTGCCGGTTGCGCCTGACCCAAGACGGCGTTTAGATTGGCCCCGTCATAATAAAGCAGTCCGCCGGCATCGTGAACCAGTGTTGTGATTTCTAAAATATCCCGCTCAAAAAGCCCCACGGTGCTTGGGTTGGTGAGCATCAGCGCTGCGGTTTTATCCGAGAGCAAATGTTTGAGCGCCTCGACATCGACAAGGCCGTTGTCTTTGCTTTTGATTTCCACCACGTCAAAACCGCACATGGCGGCAGAGGCCGGATTGGTGCCATGGGCGGAATCAGGAATAATCACCTGGGTGCGTTGGTTTTGGCCGGTATGCTCAAAATAGGCCTTGATGATGCGCATACCCACCCATTCCCCCTGGGCGCCCGCAGCGGGCTGAAGACTGGTGGCGTAAAATCCTGAAATATCCGATAAATACTGTTGCAGCGTGTACATCACCTTGAGAGCGCCCTGGCTTAAGTGATCAGGGGTCATCGGATGCAGTTGCGTCAATCCTTCCTGGTTGCCATAGACGTCACAGATTTTGGGGTTGTACTTCATCGTGCATGAGCCCAGCGGGTAAAACGCCTTGTCGATGGCATGATTGAGTTGGGAGAGATTCACAAAATGCCGGACAACATCGAGTTGGGCAACTTCAGGCAGCCTGGGGGCTTGTTTGCGATGGAATTTTTCAGGCAACCACTCGCTGGTTGGTTTAGTCGCAACGCCGATAGGCGGAAGGCTCAGGCCCATAACGCCTGGCGTGGACTGTGTGAAAATGGATTCCACGCGGGTTGAAGAAGGGGCATGGGGGGTTGCTTCATTCATTGAATGAGAGGACTTTCTGCTTAATCGCTTATAAAGTGTTTAAAAGGGATTTGGAGCCGCCAGTCGTGTTTTTGGGCTGAACTTTATTGGGCTTGTCTAGGAGGTTTTTTAACACGTCGACATAACGTTTGAGTTGATCAGGCGGGGTCATTTCGGTACAGCTAATCAGCAGGCTATTGGGCTTGTCTGGATAAAATCTTGCAAGGGCAATGCCTCCTAAAATACTGGCTTTTTCAAGCGCATGAAGCGCCAGCTCGGCGGGTACTGGAAGCTGGACGCTAAATTCATTCAGGAAAGGTTTTTCGGGAAACAGTAAGGAAACGCCATTAATGGCGCTTAACTGCTCAGAAAGCCAGTGCGCGCGTTGGGCGGATAGATCGCTCAGGTAGCGAAGTCCGCTTGGGCCAACCAGCGTGAGATAGACCGTGGCTTTTAAAATATTCAACGCCTGGTTGGTGCAAATGTTACTGGTGGCCCGTTCGCGCTTAATATGCTGCTCGCGGGTTTGAAGGGTCAGCGTGTAGCAAGGTCGCTGGTTTTTATCCAGCGTGCGTCCCACTAGGCGCCCCGGCAGTTGACGCATATGCTTTTCCTTGGTAGCCATATAGCCGCCGTAAGGCCCGCCAAAAGAAAGATTATTTCCAAGCGGTTGGATATCACCCACTACCACATCAGCCCCGTAATGCCCTGGTGCCTCAAGAAGCGCCAGTGAAAAAGGTTCCGCCGCGACGATAAAAAATGTTTTCTGCGCCTGGCAATATTCCCGAACCGTATCCAGGGCTTCGACACAGCCAAAATAATTGGGCTGCTGAACGACAATCGCGGCCAGTTGCTTGGGGTCATAGCTTGCCAAAACCTGGGGCAGCGATTCCAGATTGAATGCCTTGAGCGTAATGCCTTCAAGCGTATTGAGATATGTTTCAAGAACCGCGCGATATTCAGGATTGATCGAATCAGCCGCCAGAACCGTGTTGCCTTTGGTGCTTCGAATCGCCATCAGGGCGGCTTCGGTAACGGCTGAGCCGCCGTCATACACCGAGGCGTTGGCAACATCCATCCCCGTCAATTCGCAAATCATCGTCTGAAATTCATAGGTGTATTGCAGCGTTCCTTGTGAGATTTCTGGCTGATAAGGCGTATAGGCCGTATAGAACTCGGAGCGGCCGGCAATGGTGTTAACGACGGGGGGAATAAAACGATGATAAGCCCCTCCGCCTAAGAAGCTTGCGTAGGAAGCCCCTGTATTCTCTTTGGCCCAGTCCTTAAGGTGTTGCTGGAGTTCCAGCTCGCTTAAGCCGCTTTCTGGCAGCGTACAATAGCGAATATTTTCCCTCAGGGATGTGGGAATATCGCTAAATAACTCGGCTTGGCTTGAAGCGCCAATGACACGGAGCATCGCTTCACGGTCGGCATCCGTGTGCGGCAGGAAATTAAAAGGCGTGGTCACGGTGACTTATGAAATCCTTGCTTGAATGAGGGCGCTTGAATGAAGGCTGAAAAAAGACAAATTTTTAGGGCCAGCCGTTTTACTGACAGACTTGAACATCTCCCCCCTGGATGATGTCAAAGGGGTTATCTTATTTGGCGTCTTGCAGGGTTTTATTGTAGTCCTGGGGCGATAGGAGGGCTTCAAGCTCATCCAGGTTGGTGACACTGACTTCAAGCATCCAGCCGCCCTGAAAAGCGTTGTCATTGATCTGGCTGGGCTCTTCCTGAAGGGTTTCATTCACCGCAAGAATTTCGCAGGTAATGGGCATGTACAGTTCGGAAGAGGCTTTGACGGATTCAATGGAGCCGAAGGACTCGCCTTTTTCAAACGTATCACCCACTTCAGGCAATTCCACAAAGACGATATCGCCTAACTGTTCGGCTGCAAATTCGCTAATGCCGATTCGTGCAATATCTTTATCCACCATGCGGACATATTCATGGGTTTCGCTAAGGGAAACATCCGCTGGAATTGAATTCTTATCAACCATAAAAAAGCTTTCTCTATAATGTTAATCGCTAATAAAATGAATAAAAAGGGTGCTTATAAATCTTTAGAAACGGAAATGTCGTTTGCCAATTCCCTTATAAAGCGGTGTCGGAAAAACGTAATCAGGGTAAAAAAGCTGGTAAGTTAATTTTGACAAATCCAGATGCCAAGATGCAAGGGTTTTTTTCAATGGCGTTGTGAATATTCAAATTTCAGGAATTTTCGTCTCAGCGCTTTATATTGTAAGTGCGCTTATAGGCGTTTATAAAAAGGTCGCATCACAATCTCCGCTTCAACGCGTTGGTTTCGGATTATGACTTCAACCCGCTCACCCGGCTGAAAAACGTTTGGGCCTGAAAGATATGCCATTGCAATGGCCTCATTGCTGAGCGGGGAAATCGATCCGCTGGTGACTTCGCCAATCAATCGATCTACCTGGTATATTTTGTCATGGCTTCTGGCGATGGCCTTTTTCTTTATTTTAAGGCAATACGCCCGTTTGAGAAGCCCCTCGCTCTGTTGTTTCAAAAGAGCGGCTTTGCCAATGAACTCATTTTCAGGGGTGAGTCTCACTGACCACTCAAGCCCGGCTTCCAGCGGCGTGGTTTCAGGGGTGATATCGTTTCCGTGAAGGGGATAGGCCGCCTCAAGTCTAAGCGTGTCTCTTGCCGCAAGCCCAATGGGTTTGCAGCCAAGCGTCTCGCCCTGCTTGAGAAGCGCCTCCCACAAAAAAGCCGCCTGTTTCTCAGGCACGATGATTTCCACGCCATCTTCTCCCGTATAACCGGTTCTAGAAAGCAGCACCGGCGTATCGCCAAGCCGGTTTTCTGCGATGTGGAAGCGTTTTGGAAGTTGTGCGCTGTTGTAGCCTGAAAAAGTCTTTAAAACCGCTTCAAAGCTTGGGCCTTGAAGGGCAAAAAGACAATGGTTGCTTGAGGCAAGTTCGATACGGATGTCGGCGTCCTTGTGATGAGCTTTGTGCTTGTGGGTTTCCATCCAGGCCATATCGGTGTCGGTATTGCCGGCATTGGTAATGACCAAGAGTTGCGTGAATGTATGCCAGGTATCCCGCTCAAGGGTGTCTGGCAGCCGGTAGATGATAATGTCATCCAGAATACCGCCAGCTTCGTTAAGGAACTGGGTATAAACGGCTTTTCCCGGCGTCAGCTTCGTCAAGTCCTGGGGCACCAGGGCATTTAAGAAAGAGAGGGCGCTGTTATAATCGCTTGCGCTGAGCAGCACGATACCCATATGGGAAATGTCAAAAAGCCCCGCCTGTTGCCTGACGGCCATATGCTCCTCAATGACTTTGCCAAATTGAAGCGGCATCTCCCAGCCTGAAAAATTGGTCATCTTGGCCCCTCTGGCCTGATGCAACGCGTTCAACGCCGTTTGTTTCAGAGCGCTTGCAAGTGGTGCTGTCCCCATTGAAGTATCATCCCTTCCGCTACTGACTGCTTGCTTTGATAGTCTGGCGGCTGTTTGTCCGCTGATATGTGCCCAGTATGATTGTTTCGCGCCTTGTAATCCTTGTCAATCGTTAAAGCCCCCGAGCTTAAATTTGTACGGTAAGCTTCGCTCATTGGGCATTCCCTGTCATGAATCCATAGCCCTGGGCTACAGTCAGAAGCTTGCCAGCCTGTTTTTTTGGTAGGATTTGGTTACGAAGTGCCTCAGTAGCTCAGTTGGATAGAGCAATCGCCTTCTAAGCGATCGGTCGCAGGTTCGAATCCTGCCTGGGGTACTTTTTGCTTTTTTTCGGGGTTTTGTGGTGCCCAGTATAGCCTTGTCAGAGCTTCCTTTTGATGCTTCAAGGCTAGCTTGGAAATAAATGAGGAGGAGTTGTTCTTGAGGACGTCTTCTTCGGCTTTGTAACGAAATATCACGCAGATGGGAGTGTGGAGCAATCGGTATATATAAATTGTTTTTATTTATTTAAGAGTTGGTCTTGCTCCCTCAACCCATCTCTTTATCTCAATTTTTTCGGACAAGGCAAGGCCGTTTGAGAGATTCTCGATTCCTCCAGAGAGACGCATTACCCCCACCGAGAGTGGATGATATAACCTAAAGAGTTGTATTGACTATGATCAGCAATCTTCAAGTGCAGAAACCCACCCCGCAAGTGTTGCAGCGACCCACGACGTTAACCAGTGTCGCCCAAACGGCTGCTGAAGCGCCGGTTCAAGCGCAAACGGCTGTTGCCTCTACACCCCCTTCAGGGTTTGGGGCTATTATTGGCCTTTTCCAGCAGATGATGAGCATCTTTCAGATGATGCTTCAGTTCCTCTCAGGTGGGGCTATTGGCCAGCCTGGTGGGACGGATGCTGATGCCGGAACGGGATCGCCTCCTGCAACTGATATTCCCCCAGCCAGCACGCCTACGCCAGGCGGCGGCGGTATTTATTATGGTGGTGGTGGTGCTTCACCTGCTCCCGCGCCAACGCCAGGCGGTATTCCAGCCCCTGCACCGACCCCGGTTCCAACGCCCGTTCCTACTCCTGTTCCGGCACCAATCCCTGGGCCTACTCCTACACCGGTTCCCACTCCCACACCGGTTCCTGCTCCGACACCTGGCATTGACCAGCTTGTTAACGGGGAATTGGCTAATCCTGCCGTTAGCCGTAACCTGAATTTCACTCAATTGGATGCCAATCAAAGAACCAGCGTCGGTTTAAACAATGAGCAACGAGGCGTGGTTCACCTTTGGGGCAGACAGGTTCTGACCTCCGGTGTGCAAAACGGTGATATTTACCATACGGTTTTAACCCCTGGCAGCTCGTTTACTGCTGCTGAAAAGCAAATTACGCGTATCTTTGCGGATCAGGAACTGGCTGCCGCTGGTGTGCCTGCCGATCAGAGATTCCTGACGGATGGCTCCATCAATCCGCAGTTTAGGACATTGGTAAACGGAACTGCCTTGGATAAGGCCCTCTTTGATATTACCGACCAGATGGGCGGCCAACCCGTTGGCACCACGGCTGCGGCTTACGCCAATCGCCAAGTGAACCAAAGTTCCGGCAGACCCCTGGTTATAATTAACGACATCAACCAGCTTGAGCGCGATACCGGCTGGAGTAAGTTCGAGCAAGGCGTTCTTCGCCTCTGGGGACACGATCCCTTGACCAACGGCGGTACGATTGACGGCTCGGTGCTTGCTTATACGATTGGTAACGAGAATGCCCTTGATAGCAATACGCTTTCCGGTGGCAACGGTGTTGATGATGTCGCCCTTTCGCTGCTGCAAGATGATTTCATCATGGATGGTGGCAGAAACGGTGATAGCTTGAAGATGAATTTCAACAACGTCCTTGATAAGCTCTACAATATGGATACCAATAATGACGGTATTCAAGGAGCCTCCGCCGCTGTTTCAAGACAACTGGCCCAGGGCGTGGCAACCGCCAGTGGCAGAAGCCTTCAGCAGGTGGCTGCTGATATGACCGTCGGTGTTCAAAACGCCGTCACCGCCGCCAAGGATATGGTGATGAAAAACCCCGTGGGAACGATCGCCGCAGCCGGTGGTATGGCGGCAGCCGCAGCCGTTTGCCCCTTCCTGGCAGGTCTTGGCGCCACGGCAGCCGGTATCGGTCTTGCAAGCCAGCTCAGTAATTCCGATAAATCAGCAGCGCACGCCCAGGCAGGTGTTTCAGCGACTGGAGCGGCGGCAGCTCCCCTAACGGCAGCTCCCCAGCCTGCTCAAGCCCTCGTATAAGTTAACCCATCATAGTCAATACCATTTCATGCTAAACAGCCTCCTCATCTCGGTGGAGGCTGTTTTTTGCTTTCGAGGCACCTCTCCCAAATGCGGCAAGGCCTATGGTATTCTTAAGAGTCATGGCGTGTTAAAAAAGGGCAGTTTATGGGGGATATCGATACCGAAAGACTCTTTATTGACGGTAACACGTTGTCGCTTGAGGCTGTCGGTCGCATCGCCCGGCAAACGGAAGTGCACGCTCGGCTATCTGATGTTCGACTATCTTCAAGGGCAATCGAAAACGTTCTGGCATCAAGGGCCATTATTGAAAAGGTCTTAAAATCAGGGCAGGTTGTTTATGGGGTGAATACGGGCTTTGGTTCCTTAAGCAGCGTACGGATAGACGCTTCGCAACTCGAAGCCCTTCAGGCCAATCTCATTCGAAGCCACGCGGCAGGCACCGGCGATCTTTTGGATATTCCGACCGTCCGCGCCATGATGCTCTTGCGCGCCAATACTTTGGCAAAAGGGCTCTCTGGGGTTCGCGTTGAGGTTATTGAAACGCTTTTGGCAATGCTAAAACATGGTGTGCACCCCTGTATCCCAAGCCAGGGATCGCTTGGGGCCAGTGGTGATCTGGCACCACTTGCGCATCTAGCCTTGGTTCTCATTGGAGAGGGCGAAGCGTTTTATCAGGGCCAGCGCCTTTCAGGCAAAGCCGCCATGGATAAGGCTGGAATTGCTACGATTACGCTTAAGGCAAAAGAAGGTCTGGCGCTTTTAAACGGGACGCAAATGATGAGCGCCATTGGTATTTTGACCTTGCTTGAAGCTGAAAAGCTCTCCATGCTTGCTGATTTGGCGGGAGCAATGACAATTGAGGCGGTGAAAGGAAGTCATCAACCGTTTGATGATCGAATTTACCAGGCTCGCCCCCATCAGGGCCACGGGCAATCGGCGGCGCAAATTCGGGCGTTTTTAGCCAACAGTGAGATTGCAGAAGGACATAGGGACTGCGGTAAGGTACAGGATGCCTACTCGCTTCGCTGTATTCCCCAGGTTCACGGGGCGATCAGGGACATCCTAAGCCATGTGCGAAAGGTCTTAAGCATAGAGGCCAACGCGGCAACCGATAACCCCTTGGTCTTTCCCAATGGTGATATCATCTCGCAAGGCAATTTTCACGGAGAGCCAGTCGCTGTGGCTCTTGATCAATTGGCTATCGGTCTTGCAGAATTGGCCAGCATTTCCGAGCGCCGGATGGATAAACTCATGAACCCGGTTTTTAGCGAACTGCCCGCTTTTCTAACGCCTTCAGGAAAAGCGGCGGGTTTGCATTCGGGCTTGATGATCATTCATTACACGGCTGCATCCCTGGTGTCTGAAAATAAAATCCTTGCCCACCCGGCTTCTGTAGATAGTGTGCCCACCTCCAACGACAAGGAGGATCACGTCAGCATGGGGGCGATTGCGGCAAGAAAGGCTGCAAAAATCTTGACGCACACCCGCTGGGTGTTAACTGCCGAAGTATTCTGCGCAAGCCATGGGTTATCCTTTGAGAAGAGGTTAAAACCGGGTCAGGGCGTGTTAGACACCCTGAATTTTATTCAGTCGTTTATCCCCCCTGTTACCGGAGATAGGGTGTTTGCAAAAGATATTGAAACCCTCTCAGAAAAGCTCGACAGCCAGGCGTTTGAGGATATCCTGACAGCGTATCGGGCATAATCAAGTAGAACGAGTCGTAGGAATATTGTCATGAGTGTGACCCAACCCATTCCCAAAACAGCCCCCACGGGCACAAAACTGACCTGTCAAAACTGGCAGGCGGAAGCCGCTTATCGGATGTTGTTAAATAACCTGGATCCGGCGGTGGCTGAAAACCCCGAGGCGCTGGTCGTTTATGGTGGAACCGGCAAGGCTGCCCGAAATCACCAGGCGCTTGCCTTAATTTTGCAAACGTTAAAAACGCTGAGCGAATATGAAACGCTTTTGATCCAATCCGGTAAGCCGGTGGGCGTTTTTCCTTCACACCCCGATGCGCCAAGAGTTTTAATCGCAAACAGCAACCTGGTGCCCGCCTGGGCCGATTGGAAACATTTTCGCGAATACGAAAAACAGGGCCTGACGATGTACGGACAGATGACGGCCGGAAGCTGGATCTATATTGGCTCTCAGGGCATTGTGCAGGGCACGTACTTAACGTTTGCAGAAGCCGCCAAAAAATATTTCAATGGCTCTTTGGCGGGCACTTGGACATTAACCGCTGGTCTTGGCGGTATGGGGGGCGCCCAGCCCTTGGCCGTTAAAATGAACGGCGGAGTTTGTCTGGCCATTGAGGCGGATCCCGCTAGAATCCAAAAACGTTTGGACAGTGGCTATCTGGACAAACAAACTGGTGATCTTGAAAGCGCCCTGGCCATGGTAAAAGAAGCGCTTGACAATAAAACCGCCTGCTCGATTGGTTTATTAGGTAATGCGGCAACGGTTTTTGCTGAAATTGCCGCGCGTAATTTAAAACCTGATATCGTAACCGATCAGACCTCAGCGCACGATGCTTTGGTGGGCTATGTGCCTGAGAGCTTAAATTTAGCTAAAGCGGCCGAGCTGCGCGCCAGTGACCCCGATCGTTATATCGCCCTTTCAAAAGCCAGTATGGCAAAGCATGTGCAAGCCATGCTCGATTTTCAAAAGGCGGGCAGCGTCGTTTTTGACTACGGCAATAATATTCGCGCCCAGGCGCAATCGGTGGGGGTTGAAAACGCCTTTGATATTCCGGGATTTACACCCGAGTTTATCCGACCGTTGTTTTGCGAAGGCTCAGGCCCGTTTCGATGGGTGGCGCTTTCAGGCGACCCAAACGATATTGCCATAACCGATGAAGCGCTCTTAAAGGCGTTTCCCCAAAACACAACGCTTCAGAACTGGCTAAAACTGGCCAAAGAACACATTCAGTTTCAGGGCCTGCCTGCCAGAATCTGCTGGCTGAACTACGGCGAGCGAAAAACCGCTGGTCTTATTTTTAACGAGCTGGTGGCAAGCGGAAAAGTGAAAGCCCCGATTGTGATTGGCCGCGATCATCTCGATTGCGGTAGCGTGGCTTCTCCTAATCGCGAAACCGAGGCGATGAAGGATGGCTCAGACGCCATTGCCGACTGGCCCATCTTGAATGCCTTGATTAACGGTGTCAATGGCGCCACCTGGGTGTCCTATCACCATGGGGGTGGTGTTGGCATTGGGTATTCTTTACACGCGGGCATGGTCATTGTGGCCGACGGAACGCCTGAAGCGGCCAAGCGTTTGGAGCGTGTCTTAACCAGCGATCCGGGCATGGGCGTTTTGCGTCACGCCGATGCCGGTTATGAAAAAGCGATTGCCGTTGCAAAAGAAAAAGGTGTTAAGATACCTGGTCTGACTGCTTGAATAGTGAATACCCTGATACGCATCAACGGCTTTCTTTTAATTAATGGTGGATATTTTCAATGAGTGACGCGATTCATTTAATTGCAGCAAAACAGCTTGTTACGGTTGATGAGACGTTTGGCACGCCTGCTAATCCCCTGGGGGTTATTGAAGATGCCGTGATGGTTTTTGATGCTGAAAAAATCCTGTGGGTGGGAGAACGTGATCGGTATCCTGAAAATTTGTACAGTGACGCCTGCTGGTTGATAGATCCGAAACTGACCGAAGATAAAGTCATTTTGCCAGGGCTGATTGATAGCCATACGCATCCCGTGTTTGCTGGCGATAGGGCCAAGGAATTTGAGCAGCGCCTGCAAGGCGTCAGCTACCAGGAAATAGCTGCTAACGGCGGCGGGATTCAGACCACGGTGAAAGCCACGCGCGAGGCGTCTGAAGAGGAACTTTTTGCACTTGCTAAAAAACGTCTGGAGCGGATGCTCTCATTTGGTGTGACCAGCGTGGAGGCCAAAAGCGGTTATGGTCTGGACAGGCAAAGCGAATTAAAGTCGCTTCGGGTGATTGCGCGCTTACAGCAGGCGTTGCAGATGCGCATTGTCCCAACCTATATGGGCGCTCATGATATTCCAGACGAATACAAGGCGAATCCTGATCAATACGTACAACGCTTATGCGATGAGCTGATTCCAGAAGTGGCTGAATCCGCTCTGGCTGAATTTTGCGATGTGTTTTGTGATGAAGGATATTTTAACGCTGAACAGTCTAGAGCGATTTTACAGGCCGCACAAAATCACGGGCTTGGCATTCGCATTCACGCCGATGAGTTTAAAGCCATTGGTGGTTGTGAAGTGGCCGGGGACTTGAAAGCGGCATCTGCGGATCATTTGCTGAATATCACCGATTCAGGCATTGCGGCGCTTAAAGCTGGGGAAACGGTGGCGACTCTTTTACCAGGAACCGCCTTTTATCTTCGCTTGCCCTACGCGCCGGCTAAAAAAATTCTGGAAGCGGGTATCCCGTTAGCGCTTGCAACGGACTTTAACCCAGGCTCGTGTATGAGTGAGAATTTACAGCTGGTGATGACACTTGCCTGTTTGCAAATGCGGATGACGCCTGCTGAGGTGATTAAAGCCGTGACCATTCAAGCGGCAAAGGCGCTGAAGCTTGAACACCAGAAAGGCTCCCTGGCGCTTGGCAAATCCCCTGATTTTGTGGTTTTTGACGTGGCCAATTATCAGGAGCTGCTGTATCACTTCGGCGTTAATTTTGTAGAGCATGTGGTGATTGGCGCAACACTTGTCCATACCACACACGCTCGCCCCCCGCTGCCTTGTTTATCTTCATTTGATTAGTAAATAGTTTGTAAAAGAATACAATACGATGACGCAAAGTCCTTTTGAGCTTTTAACCCTGATTGTGGCCCCGGCGATTCTGACTAACTCGGCTTCGGTGTTGTCTTTGGGCACGTCAAACCGCTTTGCAAGAACCGTTGATCGTTCCCGCTTCATTTACGAGAAAATGAAGGAACCGGAAAAGCTTCCCGCATCGGAGGTCGCGTTGTATCAAAAACAACTGCCGATTGTGGGGAAACGCTCCCTGTTGCTGGTAAAGGCGTTGACCTGTTTTTATATCGCCATTGGCGCGTTTGCGGCCACGGCGTTTGTCTCCTTAATGGGAGCTGCCGTGACGCTGTTTCATTACGTTTTGGTGTCGAATATTACCATGATGGCAGCGCTTGCCTGTGGCGTGGTGGGGGTGATCAGCCTGGTGCTGGGGACAGTGCTTCTGGTTCAGGAAATGTGGCTTGCGCTGAATTTTTTGCATGCGGAAGTGGAACTCAGCGAAGGAATTCAGGTGAATCCAATTCTTTAAGGCATTGCTTGCTGATTAATCGCCGCGCAAGGCAAAGGAATCGAGCGGAAGCATCACCTGGGTAGCCGCTTCAAGCTTGTCTTCGGCTTTCTCTTCTACTGGCCCTGCCGCTGGTAATGCTGCTTTTGCGCCAAGAACGCTTTTGTCTTTGAGGAGCCCAAATGGGATGACGTTATCGGGTAAGGGTGTTTGAAGAATGCTTTTGCCACTCAAGCGCTCATCCCCGTGAGTGTCTTTCATTAAAGAGTCTTTGACCAGGGGAGAGTTGAGAACCGTATCGCGTACCGGGCTGCTGGCTTTAGCTTGACTATGATTACTTGTTCCAGAATTGCTTGTTGCGGTGCTATTGGGCGAAGCGATGGTGAGAATCTCAAAGAAGACTTCGATCAGGTGCGGATCCCACTTGCTGCCAGCGCCGCCTTCAAGGATTTTTCGGGCTTCGGCAACCGGCAAGGCTTTTCGATAAGACCTGTCTGAGGTTAGCGCATGAAAAACATCCACCAGCGAGACAATGCGAGCGCCAAGCGGAATGTCTTCGCCGATAAGCCCTGCGGGATAGCCGCTGCCGTCCCAGTTTTCATGGTGATGCAAGACGGAAGGGATAATCGGTTTTAAGGAACTCACCGGCGCTAGAATCTGCTCAGCCCCAATGACCGGGTGCTGCTTCATGATTTCCAGTTCTTTGGCGGTGAGAGGCCCTTCTTTTAGAAGAATAGATTCGGGAATGCCGATTTTGCCAATATCATGCAGAAAGGCCGCCAGGCGGATCTCTTCGACTTCTTCAGGCAATAGCTTCAGCGCATGGGCCAGGGCAACGGCATAGTTGGCCACCGCTTGCGAATGCCCGCGCGTATAGCGATCCTTGGCATCCAGCGCACAGGCAAGGGAGGTAATCGTCTCAAGCATCAGGTCGTTGCGCAGCGTTTCCAGCGATTTTTCCGCTTGCGCCATTTCCAGGTACTCGTGATCCTGCGCTTTTTTCTCAAAATGAGAGAGCAGGTCTTGGTAAAGGCTTGGCACTTTTAATTCGTTGTATTTTTTGGCCACATGAGACGCGAAAACCTCAAGCACCGTTTTGTCATTGAGCTGTTCAACCTCGCTTGCGGCAATGCGAATCGACTCGTTCGTCTTTGACCCCTTGAACTTTGCCAGATGAAGCGCTTGCTCAGCCCGCTTGAGCAAGTCGTCGGGGTTTTCCACATCGTTTGGAAACGTTGCATGGCCGATACTGACCGACAGGTTGCCAATGCTTTTTAATGCCTTAGGCAGGTTGTGCGTAAGCCCCTGAATAAAGCGCTCGCTGATAAGCTCAGCCATGGGTAAATCGGTTTCGGGTAAAAGCACCACGATATCATCGCCACCGTAGCGCGCCACGGTATCAAGCCCGCGGATCAATCTGCGAACGGTCGAGGCCAGATGGCATATGGCCGCATCGCCTGTCGTGTGTCCGTAAGCTTCATTGATTTGGTGAATATTGTTGATATCGAGCAACATCACCGTCAGGGCGCTTTGTTGCTGACGGGCTTTTTCAAGTTCGGCCTCAAGCGCCTGCTGAAGATAGCTGTGGCTTAAAAGTCCGGTCAGGTTGTCGAACTGGGCTTGCGATTTCATCCGCTCCTGCAGCACCAAATTCCAGACCAACTGTGCGATCTGATCCCTCATGGTATAGACATACGATAGTTTGGCTTGTGAAAAGGAATCCATTTCGGCAAATCCCAGTGTCATCATCGCGATGGTTTTATCGGCTGCGATAAACGGCACGCTGAAAAGGTGCATTGGCGTATGCGCATCTTCATAACAAAGGCCATCTCCACTTAAAAGCGCTTCGAGCTCTCGTCCAAGCGTCTTCAAGCTCGGTGTGAAGGTTGTGTCTTTTCTCTGATAGGCTTGTACGAGGTGATTGGCCGTATCCGACATTGAAATAATCGGCTGATAAGGCGTGTCGCAGGAGGATAGCGCTGAAAAGCCGCTTTCATTCATCGAGAGATACGCTGAATGCAACTGCTTGACGCGAATATAATCGCCGCTTTCATCAATGACCGAAAGGCACAGCACATCAAGACCAGTTCCCGTGGCATTCAGACGCTTGAGAAAAAACTCCCAGATATCATCAAGCGAACTGGCACCCATCATCAGGTGCTTGATGTCTTCAGCGGGGCTTAAGAGCGCTTGGGTAGCGGTTTGCTTGCCATAATGGCGCTTGCCCATCGCCAGTGAATCCGAGTAAAACACGTCGGCCACCCATTGCTTCACCCAATGGCGGAGCGATTGCCAGAGGCTGATGGGAAAGGATTTAGAGCAGCAGGAAGACCAGAATGACGACATGAGAAGTTACTCCACAAACGCTTTTGGGGCCTTTAAAAAGAAATAACGACACGGCCCTGCAAATGGTTTTTAGCCGGACACAAAACGCACCAGGTTGTTAAGATTACCCATATGGCTGAAAATCAAGGCTATGAATTGGACACAAACAACTGAACCGTAAGATGGGTTAGGATGACCTCACAAACCCGCCACAGGCAAAAATGGACCAAGGACAAAACGACTCTCTTTTTATTTACAGTAGTTTATCATATTTTAAGGGCTGTTTGTTGATGATTTTTGTTGTGGAAAGGAGCCTGTTTCAGTCCTTCTCTATATTTAAGCTGATAGGAAATCCGAAAATGTTATCATCACTTACAATTGCCCGTATGGCGGCTACCCTTTCCTCTATGGTGACTGTAGGTATTCTATTTTTGCAGCGAGCGGTTTCAGTGAAGAGCATTTTTTTCATTCCCGATTGTATCGTCGCTTTTTTGTTGATTGCATCGGCTATTTCCCCACAGTATCTGGCTGTCCCCTTTCTTTTGTTTAGTTTTGGAGCATCAGCTGGCGTTTTCTTGGTTGCAGCGTCAAACGCCATTGCGCTTGGACACTCTTGGGTTGCAAGTATACTTGGAGTGGTGCTTTCAGTTGTCATGCTTTTTCTACTGCTTCGTAATAGCAGTAGTATTAACGCCTAGAAGAATTTAAAGGGCCTGCCATTGAGCGCTTGTATTGGCCATTGCCCGCTCAACCATGCTGGTTTTCTCGCTTTGAGTAAGGTTAAAAGTGGTTGAATCCACGTCGAAAATGCTCGGGTAGATGGTTTTGAGGTTGGGGAAATGGGTGCTGATAAAGCGCACGTAATAATAATTCTTGTACTCAATCAGGTAAAGTAAATCTTCAAGGGCCATTAGCGGGAACGTGTTGCCGCTGGGCCACTGGGTATCGCCCGCGTACCCCAGATTGATCATCAGAATATCGGCGTCTCTTGGGATCATCGTCAAAATCGTATTTTCGGCAAAGCCGCCATCCTTGAACTTGGGATGATCCGCTCTTAAGCCGGGTAAGGCCATTGAGCGGGTTAAAATCGTGCCATATCCCAGGTCGCTAAAGGCATTTTCTCTAAGTGCCGTTCCAGGGATATCCACCCACCAGTCCGGTTTTTTTTCACAGTAAACCACTTGTTTATTTAACTGGGAATCAACGGCGTTGATTAGCAAGCCAGGCAGAGGGGTTAAGTTTAAACCATCGATATAATCGGCGAACTTTTTAAGCTGAATGGGCGCAAACAGCGTTAACGCTTTTCGCAACGAAAAGGGCATCCAGGGCGGCGTGAAAAACTGCGTAAAATTATTTTCGATAAAGAAGTCGACTTTTTGCCGGGCGCTCCAGCCATTGGCGGTTAAAGCCGCGTCCAACGAGCCAGAGCTCGTGCCGATGTAGTAATCAAAGACACTTGGGTCAAACTTTCCCAGCCGCTCGCCCTCAAGCTCTGCGCCAAAACTGCCGCCAATGCGAACACCGCCGCCGGTGGTTGCAAAAATACGAGGAGCCATCAATCAATTCTCTTTTTCATTTAAATTAAATTTAATGCGCCGCCTGCGGTTTTAAAGGCTTCGATACAGCGAGCAAGATTCGCCTTTGTATGGTTGGCGTTGATCATAATCCGGATTCGAGCCTTGTTTTTGGCGACGGTTGGAAACACAATGGCCCGACCGTAAATGCCAAGTTCAAACAGGCGTTTGCTGAGCGCCTGGGCTTTTTCGCTTTCGCCTACAATCACCGGACAAATGGGGGTTTCGCTGTCAATCTTAAAACCAATCTTCGCCATTTCGGCCTTAAAATATCGCGTATTCTCCCAAAGCGCTTGATTTAATGACGTATCGTTTGAAAGCAGTTCAATGGCGGCAATACAGGTAGCCACAACCGAGGGGGGCAGTGCCGTGCTGAAGAGAAAGGGCCTGGCCCGGTTAATCATCAACTCGCGCATGGCTTGTGTTGAGGCGACATAACCGCCAACAGCCCCAATGGCTTTGGATAGCGTTCCTACCTGAATATCCACCCGATCGGATAAATCAAAATGATGCGTCGTGCCCCGTCCGCCTTTTCCCAGCACGCCGCTGCCGTGGGCGTCATCCACCATCACGATGGCATCGTGCTGTTCTGCTAATGCAACGATATCCGGCAATTTGGCGATATCGCCATCCATTGAAAAAACACCGTCGGTGATGATCATCTTGCGCCTGGCATGGGCATGTTTTTTCAAAACACTTTGCAGCGCGTCCATATCACTGTGCGCGTAGACATCGCGCTGAACGCTTTTTGGCGAAAGCCTGCAGGCATCGATAATGCTTGCGTGATTGAGCTCGTCGCTAATAATCACATCCGGCTTATCGCTTTGCCCAAGACCCAAAACAGTCGGGATGGCCGCCATATTGGCGCTAAATCCTGAACTGAGCGCCAGGGTTGCCTCTACATGTTTAAAAGTTGCCAGCTTTTGCTCCAGTTCCTGGTGAATGGCCATCGTGCCGATAATGGTTCTAACAGCGCCCGCGCCGACGCCTAAATCATCAACCGCTTTTTTAGCGGCGTCTTTGAGCTTGGGGTGTGTGGCAAGGCCCAGGTAATTATTGGATGAAAAATTCAGGACGGCTCTGCCGTCGATTATAATTTCAGGCCCCGGCGGCCCCGAGAAAGGCACCAGTGATTGGTACAAATGCTGTTCTTTCAGCGCGCTTAATTCATCGTGAATAAAATCAAGCCGGTGGCTTTTCATGAGGTTATGGCTCCAAAATAATTTTCCCGCTTTTGCCCTGGGCAATCAAATCCATGGCCTCGCCAAATTGCTCCAGTTTCAGGCGATGCGTGATAATAAAATCCAAATCCAGCTTTTGATACCCTTTTTGTCCGCTTAACAAGTCAATCATCATCTCCCAGGTTCCAAAAATCTCTCTGCCGTTAACCCCAATCACCTTGCTTTCCTTAAAAATAATATGGCGGTTAATATCCAGATCAATAGGCCCTTTGGGAATCCCCATCAGCACCATCACGCCAGCTTGTTTTAAGGCGCTGAAAGCTTCGTGAATGGCATTCGGGTTCCCCGACATCTCAAGCACCACGTCAACGCCGTGTTGCTCGGTTTTGGCAAGCAAGCCTTGCGAAACGCTGAGCTGATCCGCCTTTAAAACATGGTCAGCGCCCGCTTTTTTGGCAAGCTTCAAGCGATAGTCTGAAATATCAGACGCATAAACCGCCTTTGCCCCCATCGCTTTTGAAACGGCGATTGCAAAAAGACCGATGGGGCCACAGCCAGAAACATAAACGATTTGATCTTTTACGTCCGTTTTGGAAACGGCATGAACCGCGTTTCCCAGTGAGTCAAGGCAGGCGCCGTATTCCGGGGGAATTTCTGAGGGCAGTTTTACGATTTGCTGTGCCGGGAGCACGACATAATCGGCAAAGCAGCCATTGGCATCCACGCCGTAAATTTTTCCTTTTTCACAGATATGAAAATGCCCGAGCGTGCATTGGGGGCATTTCCCGCAAAACCAGTGCATTTCAGCCGAAACGTAATCGCCAGGTTTTAGGTTTTTAACGCCTTTTCCCACTGATTCAATAACGCCACAGAATTCATGGCCGTATATCAAGGGCGGCTTGATGCGCGCCGCACTCCAGGCGTCCCAGTTGGTGATGTGAAAATCCGTTCCACACACCGAGGCGTGGCTGACCTTGATAAGCACCTCGTCTTTCTCAGGCGTTGGTTTTGGTGTCTCAATGAGTTCAAACCCAGCTTTGGCCTCTGGCTTGGAAATGGCTTTCATAAGGAGGTGGCGATTCCCTCATTAAACGAACATGCAAGCCCTAAATCTTGCGATTCATTCCAGTATAAGTGACATATGCAATGACAATCTATACTTAGACGTTAAAACGGAAATGAACCACGTCGCCGTCCTTCATCAAGTACTCTTTTCCCTCAAGGCGCATCAGCCCTTTTTCCTTGGCCCCTTTTTCTCCGGCGCAGGTGACATAATCGTTATACCCAATGACTTCGGCCCGGATAAAGCCTTTTTCAAAATCGCTGTGGATAACGCCCGCGCATTGCGGGGCCGTGTAGCCAGAGGGGAAAGGCCAGGCGCGGACTTCCTTGACGCCTGCGGTAAAGTAGGAGACCAGCCCCAATGTCCGAAAGCTTGCTTGAATTAATTGATCAATTCCTGAAGAGGCGACGCCGAGGCTTTCTAAATAATCCTTGCGCTCGTCTTCAGCCAATATAGATAGCTCTGCCTCAATCTGGGCGGAGATAGGCACGACTTCCCGTCCTTCTTCTTTGGCAAATGCCAGAAGCTTTTGGTAATGGGGGTTTTTAGTAGGATCGGCCAGCTCGGATTCGGAGACATTGGCCGCGTAAATGACGGGCTTGCCGCTTAAAAGCTGGGATTGCCTGAGAATCGCGCGATCTTCATCTGAAAAAGAGGCTTCATCCACCACGCCCGCCTCGTTAATAATAGGCAGGATTTTTTCAAATACCGAAAGTTCGGCCATTGATTTTTTATCCTGGGATTTGACGGCTTTTTTCAGCCGCTCGATTCGCTTTGCCAATGAATCGGCATCCGCCATGCAAAGCTCCACGTGAATCGTTTCAATGTCTCGAATCGGATCCACGCTGTTATCCACATGGATAATGTCATCGTCCTCAAAGCAACGAACCACATGGACAATCGCGTCCACTTCGCGAATATTGGCCAGGAACTGGTTCCCCAAGCCTTCTCCCTTGCTTGCACCTTTGACCAGGCCGGCGATATCGGCAAACTCGAAAACGGCAGGAATCACCACGTTGGTTTGCGCCAGTTTCTGTAATACACCCAAGCGCTCATCGGGTACTTTTACAATGCCGATGTTGGGTTCAATCGTACAGAAGGGATAGTTGGCGCTTTCGGCCTGGTAGGAGGAGGTCAGGGCGTTAAACAAGGTGGATTTGCCCACGTTCGGCAACCCGACGATACCGGCTTTTAACAAAGGGAGGACTCCTTAGGGGTCGTGATATACTGATTGCTACTGGAATTTTACCTGAAACATACTCTAAGACGTCATCTTAACAAAAAGAGCATCGAAGTGACCCTTCCCAACATGGATACGCCGGTGGCGCTTTGCGAGCTGCCTGCGCTTGAGAACAAATGGCTTTTCGTGGGCCTGGATTTGGCCCCGGTTGATTCGCTTGAAACTGGCATTGCCGTCATTGATCGCGATCGCAAGCTGGTGCGGATGGAAAAACTTGAATCCGATCGCCAGATTTACACGTTTCTTGATAGCCTCGGGCCAAAAGACGGCCTGATTATCGCGCTGGATATCCCTAAAAGTCTTAGCTTTACCAGCAAATGGCGACAGCAGCAAATCAAGATGCACCCGCTCAGGTTGCTGAACCAGGATGAAGCCTCCGGCAGCCGCCGCTTTGCCAAGCGGGCCGATGACATTTACCATGCGCTTACGAGCAAGGGCTTTTTTGTCGTCAATTTTTTCAGCCATTATGCCAAGTTGCGCTACAACTTAAACGTCCCTTACAGAAGTCGTTCTCCACAAGGGTGCCGGGCGCTTCAGGCGGTGATTAAAGAAAACCTGAAAATCAGGCATATCTCCAGCAACCTTGCGCCAAGCTCCATTCTGGACGCGATGATAGGCGCTTATATTGCCTGGCAGGTCTATACGGCACAGGCCCAGCAGACCAAATACCGGGTTTTGTCGCAAAAACAGCAGGCTGAAAAAGAAGAGCGGGCCAAGGCGGGAAACATTGAAAACGCTGAGGTTGAAGAGCGTTTGGAGCAGGAAAGTTCGGGCTATGGTCGCTCACGTATTGAGCGTTTCCGTCCTGAAAAATCCCGCTTTGAAAAAAGTCGGCGCATCCCCAAAAAACTGGTGCTTCCTGAAACATCGTTTCATTTATACCGCGATAAAGACGCCCGCTTGTTTATCGATCCGCTAAAGCTTCTGGAAGTGCCCAAGGAACGTCGCTTCCGTTTTCGGTTCTAGGGATGTTCGTTCAAGTTAATCTGGCCTGACTTCTGGGACTAAACACCTGGCAAATGAAGGGGTTCGTCGATGCCCGAAAGCATTTTGAATAATTTACAGGGCCAACTGTTCCCGGGGCTTGATAGCGCTTATTTTCAGCTTCTCTGGTTGGTTTTTACGCTCAGCGTCTTGAAGTTTGTTGGTCGCTGTCATCCCGGCAGAAACTGTTTTTTGTTGCTGCTATTACCGGTGATTTTCTATGCGTTCGGGGGTATGGGGCTTGAAACCGACTGGTTGTCATGGGTGTTTAATCCTCTGTTATGTGTCATCCTGCTCCTGGATCGCTTTGTTTTTTCAGTGTCCCCAAAGTCTTTGACGATGAGCCGCCAGCACGCCAAGCGGTTTTCAATCCATAATGAAAACCTGGTAACGCTTGGTCTGGTTAATCACAGTGCCCATCCTGTTTATGGCGAGTTGCTTGATGAGATCCCCGCTGCCTTATCCGTCAAGGCTTCAGACGTGGGGGAGTTGAGAAAGCCGATTCCGTTTAGAGTCTCTGCGAAAGCTTCCAATAATCTTTCCTATGTGCTTTATCCCATCCGGCGGGGGCCTTATTGTTTTGGCAGGGCCTATTGCCGTTATAAAAGCATGTTGGGGCTGCTCTGGATAAACGCCACACTGGGTGAAGAAACCGAGGTGGATGTTTATCCGGATTTAAAGCAAATTCAGAAATTGCGCCTGAAATATACCAAAGCCTTCTCGCTTGGCGAATTGCAAAAGCGAAAGTTGGGGGCTGAAGGAACCCAGTTTGATAGCCTGAGAACTTATGTGGCAGGCGATGATCTGAAAAAAATCTCATGGCAGGCAACGGCAAGGCTGGATACCCCGATTATCCGCGTGCATACCCACGAGGTTGAGCAGCCGATTGTGGTTTTGATTGACGCGGGTCGAAAAATGCTCGGCCCGGCCAGTGCGCCCAAACGAGGGCATTCTTCTAATGACGCTAACGACAAAGCTCAGAATAATCAGGACGCACACGTCTTAGGCTCGGCTGTCACCAAGTTTGACTGCGCCTTGAATGCCGCCCTGGCGTTTGCGACTGTTGCCCTGGATAGGGGGGATGAAGTCATGGCCAGGGTGTTTCACCAGGAGACAGTGGCGGAAGTGCCATTGGGGCGAGGAAAAAAGCAATGCCAGCGCTTATTGGACACCTTGGCCCACGTGGCTGCCAAGCCTGTTGAGCCTGATTATCAAAGCGTGATGCTGGAAACAGGCAAGCGATTGAGCAGGCGGGCCTTCGTGGTGCTTTTTACCGATATGATCGATCCGTTAACCTCTCGAGAGCTTGTCAATAGCCTGCTTTCCCTGGCGCGACATCACGTGGTGCTGGTGGCCACCTGGCAGGATGAAGCCTTAAGCGAAGAGGCCAGGCATATTCCCGAATCGCTGGAGGAGGCCTATCGACAAGGGGTGCGCTTGGATTTGCTCGATATCCGCAACCGCACGCTGCGTGAATTATCCAGGCACGCCAATATCAGCGTAGTGGACACAACGCCTGAAAAGCTGGATGAACGGGTGATTGATCGCTATGTCAGCCTGAAGCTGAAAAACCGCATCTAGGGTGGTCTTGCTCATGGCAAGATTTCTGATAGGGTCTCTGAAAGAAACCGTGGTAATCGCCTCACTGTAAGAGCTTGCTGCGAATATAGGGGGCAACGTAGGGGATTTCCATCGTCTCGCCGCTGAAGGTTTTAACCGCCAGGATGATACAGTATATGAACGCGGCAAGCCCAAGCAGGCCCATGGCAAGGGCAATGACAGTCCATAAAATAAAGCCCAGAATTGGAATCATTGCGAGAATCGATTGCAGGATGCAGACCACCATACAAAATGCGCCAAACAGAATAAAGCTGAGTGCCTGGAAACAATGAAACTTGATGTAAGAGGACTCTTTTTTCAGAATCAAAATGACAACGGTGGGGATAAAAAAGAACATGACTCCCAGATAGGCAATCCCCGCCATGACTTTATCTTCATCACTCGCCGGACGAATCTCCAACCCTGCCTCACTCATCGTTTTAAACCCTTTCCCAAAAACAACAAACGAATTACTCCTACAGAATCATAACATTAGTCTGGAAAACGGCCATCACTATCAAAACACCCTGGCCACTTTTGTAATGGCCAGGGTGCTTATTCGTATTGTTATTGTTTACACTTTGGGATAGGCGGATACGACTTCCTCGGCGTCATCGACGTAGGTGAGGAAAATACCTTCCAGTTCATCTTGCGGGTTGACGTGTTGCTCGGCCTCAACGGCGCGCTCAAACTCAGCCTTGCGAATGGAAGGTTCCGCCTTGGCGGACTTGGCACGTCCCAAAAGCTTGGTTTTATGCTTTTGCAGCGACCGATCGATTTTATCCACCAGCAAATCAATACTGCCATATAAATCCTGCGAGGAAACCTCTACCCGCAAGACGGCTCGGTTGACGTGGATAGTGGCTTCGGCCTTCTGGCTTTCATTGACGCGGGGATTTTTCTCAACGGATAAGAATACGTGGATTTCCTGGATAAAGTCAAAATGATGGTCAAGTCGGTCAAACTTTTCAAGCGCATAATTTTTAATGGCGTCGGTTAAAGGAATGTTGCGTCCATTGATTAAAATTTTCATCGTATTTCCACGCCTCTTTTTCTTAGATGCTAACCATTGTTTTGCTCGTTTTTCGTATGCTCCTTATTCTTTCCTTTTTCCATTCTCATTTCCCCTGATGTGAGCAGCGCTGTAGAGGGCCGGGAGTGCTTTCACTTTTCCGTCCTTTCTCTATCGCTTACAAAAGGGGGTATTTAAGCTCATTGACTCAACACCGCTCAAAAATTGACTGATGGTGTCTGTGGAAACTGACTTACAGCGTGTGGGCCTCAGTTGTGGTTGCAACCAAAATCCCGACGGCACACAACGGCTAAAGCTTAGGCTTTGATAGACATTTTAAGGCATCTCAATGCGATAACCTGCTGTAATCCTTTCCTTCGTCTATGTTCTGGGGTTTCTTGAATGCGTTTTTGCCAAGGGGGGAGGGTTTAGCCTGTCTTTATTGACTTATAGGCTCTTGATACAACTTGTCACACAATATTCCCCGAACAGTTCAATTTCTATTATAAACCTCCTTTTTCATGCCCGCTAGCCGTCAAAAGTGTATATGCGTTCTGCCTCCTAACAGCTATCCCCACCAGGGGGTTGGCTTCTTTTACAAGTGTCTTTTCAGTAAGCTGAGGGGCAGTTGAGCGCTCCTCAAACAGACGGATCCCTCTTGCCAAGCCTGCTTTTGCCCCTATTGCCCACCCCTTGTTATTCATCCTATGACGACTGTCCTGCCTAGCACTGCCTCGCTTTTACCAAGCGTCCTAAAGCCCCTCCCTTTTCAGGGAGAAGGGGGGCTTTTGCCTGTCCCTGATATAAATCCTACCGCTTCTTCATGGGCGCAAAGACACGTTTATTTGCCCACAGAAAAACAAGACGCCAAAATTTCATTGGCGAATCCGCTTAGGGCAAGTAAAAAGAGCGATGCAGAGAAAATTAAAGGGCTTTTGGGTGTGGCAGGCCTTTTGGGAGTAGGCTTGTTGCTGCACCAGCTTCCGTCAAGAGTTCCTGCGGATGGTTTCAAGACGATTCTGCCAGCTGACTGGAAGGTCTGGGCAAGGGTGATTCTGGGGATTGCCGCTGTTCAAAAGCTGAACCGTACCCTGGATTGGAAACCGCCTCCCTGGCTTGGCGCGCTTGAGGCTATTAGCATTATTAACCCTGTTGCAGCAGGCTTTAGCGTGGCAAATGCCTTGCAAACCATTATTATGGCCCCAATTGTGGCTGGCGTTGTCCAGGGGGCCCATACCCTGCACAACAAAATTGCGGAGCCTATCGAGCAAAACTATGGCGTTGCCCCCGTCTTTACCCGTCTGGGTGTTTCCCTCCTGCTTGGCGTGGGGGCGATTCTGGCTTATCCCAAAGCATTTAAGGTCATCGTTGAGTCCAGGGGGTATAAGGCGTTGGTGAACCGTATTCCTTCAGCTAAGCTGAAGGAGAGGATTTTGGAAGCTTCAGCCACATCAGTGGCCGCGTCCGCCTCAGGCGGGGCAATGTTTGCCACTTGTGCGCGGGGCTGTTCCCCCGGAAGCTTTATCTGCCTGAGTGAAATGGCTGATATCGTGGGTAGTTTCACCACATGGTTCAATTCCTCCAATTCAAACTGTTCTGGCTCAAGTCAAGCCAGTCATCACACAAACAAGCTTTTCTCCCCAGCCGTCCCGGCAGATTTATTTCAAAGGCAAAAAGCCCAAATTCCTCCGTTTACGATGAGCACGAACTGATCAAATGTCTGAACCCCTCTCAAAAATGGCCTCTGTGCAGCGACCTCCTCTGGAAAGCCCGGGTGGCGTTTCAGTCTGTGCTGAACGAAAAACAGTGGGGCTATGGAGCCAAGGGCTTAAATCGGATGCCGTTAAATTTGGGATGGAAAGGGATTGTAATGCGGGCTGCTGCATTACCCGCTTTTTAGGGGGCGAGTCGGGCTGCTGTGCCGGGATTAAGTCTGGTAAGCCTTTTGAGAAAGAATATATTGCCGCTATTGAGAAAAGCATTGATAAAACTGGCGAAATGCCCAAGCTGGATAGCCGGGTTCGCCTCAAGCTGGAAGAGATGGATGCGCTTAAACCGCTTGAAGCCTTGGCTGAAAAGACTCAAAAACCTTTGCTGGGTCAGACAAAAGCGCCTGATCGTAAAAACGAGCCATTATGGAAAAAAATATTATTGGCCCCCTTCCGTTGGCTCAAGGCTATGTTTATAGGATTATGGGAAGACCTCAAGGTCATCTTCAGAGGGAAACGGTCGGAGCCTACCTCGTAATCCTTTTCCCGATTCCGGCCGATAGATAAAGGAGATACTTTTTATGACTAATGTTCAATTCGGTGGTGGTTGTTGTGGTTTCTACTCCGCCAAATCAATGGCGAGTGAGCCCCCGCACGTCCATTTCGGTGAAGGCGCAGGCCCTGCACCTGGCATGTTGCCTGGTATGCCGCAACCCCCTCAGGCTCAGGCCCCTGCTGCTGCTGGCCAGTTGGCTTTCGGCAAAAACAGAGGCTGGATTGGCTAAATTTTAGCCCGACGCCTTCCGTTTATCAGTTTAAAAGCCTCCAATCTGAAAAGACTGGAGGCTTTTATTTTATCTTATTGGGAGAGGGGTAGTGTGGTCATTAAGTCGGCTGAAGTGCTTTAGTCGCCTGGCCTTGCAAGGCCGAAAAGGCCGAAAAGCCAGCGTATTGTGCTGCAAGGCCAAGCTCTTCTTCGATTCGTAAAAGCTGATTATACTTGGCAATGCGCTCCGAGCGGCAAAGCGAACCGGTCTTGATTTGTCCGGCGTTGGTGGCCACGGCCAAGTCGGCAATAAAGCTGTCTTCCGTCTCACCTGAGCGGTGGCTGATAACCGTGGTATAACCTGCCCGCTGTGCCATGCGAATCGCGTTTAACGTTTCGGTCAGGGTGCCAATCTGGTTCACCTTAATCAAAATACTGTTGGCAATGCCCCGTTGAATCCCCTCGGATAAAATTTCAGGATTGGTGACAAACAGGTCGTCTCCCACCAGTTGAATGTTTTGCCCTAAAGCATCGGTCAAGGTTTGCCACCCCTGCCAATCGCCTTCGGCCATGCCGTCTTCAATGGAGATAATCGGATATTGCTTGGCAAGCTCTTCCAGGTAAGCCACCATGCCATTGGCATCTAATGTTTTGCCTTCACCGCTCAGGTGATATTTGCCGTCTTTATAAAATTCTGAGCTTGCCACGTCCAGGGCGATCTTAACCTGATTTTCAGCGCTATAGCCCGCTTTTTGAATGGCTTGCAAAATCACGTCAATGGCCTCAGCCGAGCTTTTAAGATCGGGGGCAAAGCCGCCTTCATCCCCAACGGCGGTGACAAGGCCGCGTTTTTTAAGAACACTTTTCAGCGTGTGAAAAATTTCAGCGCCCCAACGCAGCGCTTCTGAAAAACTGGCAGCGCCCACTGGTACAATCATAAACTCTTGAATATCGATACTGTTATCCGCATGCGCGCCGCCATTGATGATGTTCATCAGCGGAACCGGCAGCGTGTTGGCATTTACGCCCCCAAGATAACGATAAAGGGGTTGTTTTAAAGAGCTTGCCGAGGCGCGGGCGGTAGCCAGGCTGACGCCGAGCATGGCGTTTGCCCCTAAATGGCTTTTATTATCCGTCCCATCGACGTTAATCAGCGTCTGGTCAATTTCAACCTGGTTATAAGCGTCTCGGTCGATAATTTCCTGGGCAATCAGTTCATTGACGTTATTGACCGCCTTGGTCACACCTTTGCCGCCGTAGCGTTCGGCGTTTTCATCGCGCAACTCAAGCGCTTCGCGTGAACCGGTGCTGGCGCCTGAAGGAACATCCGCCCGGCCAAGCGCGCCGTTGGATAGGGTGACATCCACTTCCACCGTGGGATTCCCACGCGAATCGAGGATTTCACGGGCTTGCACATGATCGATATACACGCTCACGGGGTAACTCCTTAGAAATGACTGTATGCCAGGATCATCAAATCAATCGATGATCATCCATACGACTCTAACATAAAGCACGCGTTCCTTTACAGCATGCTTTCAGCGGTTGTTTGCGACAGGAGATGATACAGCCGCCCGGCATCCTGTACCGAAGGCGCTTTGTTGGGCACTTCCAAAATTTGCGCCACCACCACCCGATTGCCGAAACGCAGTTTTAGCGTATCCCCAACGACAATTTCAGCCGACGGCTTTGCCGTTTTACCGTTAATCTGCACATGACCGCCATTGCAAAGCTCGTTTGCAACGGTGCGACGTTTGACCAGGCGTGAAATTTTCAGAAATTTATCAAGGCGCATAAAACGAAATTCTAGTCATCAATATTGCCACGGAACAAAAATTAGCGTCGTGAGTATAAAGCGTTGGCAAGAGTTCAAAAAACCGGGCCATAACGGGCCTTAGTGTTAGCCGAACCTCATTGCCAATTTTGTTTGACCGTACCATAATGTCGCAACGAAATCATTTATGAACGCTTTGTCAGCCATAGCAAGAGTATCCCATGCAAGAGTACTACAACGAGACATTTTTAAACGCGCAAAAACAATTGGACGAAGTGGCCGAGTTGATGAACCTGGATGCAGGCATTCTAGAGCGCCTTCGCTGGCCAAGAAAAGCACTTATCGTCTCGGTGCCAGTCAAGCTGGATAACGGAAAAACAAAAGTCTTCAGCGGCTATCGCGTTCAGCATGACCAATCCCTTGGGCCGACCAAGGGCGGTATTCGCTTCCACCACGAAGTCAACCTTGGTGAAGTTTCAGCTCTTGCGATGTGGATGACCTGGAAATGCGCCCTGTTGAACCTGCCTTATGGCGGTGCAAAAGGTGGGGTCTGCTGCTTCCCCGAAGAGTTAAGCACCAACGAAATGGAACGCATCGCAAGACGCTACACCACTGAGATTCTGGGTATGATTGGCCCTGAAAAAGATATCCCGGCCCCCGACATGTATACCAATGAGCAGACGATGGCCTGGATTATGGACACCTATAGCAACTTCATCGGCTACGCCGTCCCTGGGGTTGTAACCGGAAAACCTATCGCCGTTGGCGGCTCGATGGGACGAAAAGAAGCCACCGGTCGTGGTGTTGCTCACACCGTTAAGCTGGCGCTTGAAAAAATAAAGGTCAAAAACGATCCGCCCACCGCTGCGGTTCAAGGCTTCGGCAATGTCGGCAGTATTTCCGCTAAATACCTTGATTTACAAGGGATTCAGGTGGTTGCCGTGACCGATGTTCACGGTGGGGCACATAACCCCAAAGGCCTGGATATTCCAGAGCTTTTAAAATTTGTTGCCGATACAGGCACCGTTGTGGGCTTTCCGGGCTCTGAACCGATTGACAACAAGGAACTGCTGGCGCTTGAAGTGGATATTTTAGTGCCTGCCGCGTTAGCTAATGTCATTACCGAGGAAAATGTCGCCTCGATTAAATGTAAAATCCTTGCAGAAGGTGCCAACGGGCCTGTAACGCCTGAAGCGGATAAAGTGCTTCAGGACAAAGGCGTCTTTGTGATTCCCGGTATTCTTGCTAACTCCGGTGGTGTCGTGGTGTCTTACTTTGAGTGGGTGCAGGATATCCAGCACTTGTTTTGGAGTGAGGAGCAGGTGACTGAAAAATTGTATTACCTGATGGGCCGCGCCTTTGAGGAAGTGTATGAAGCAGGGCTCAGGCACAAAGTGGATAACAGAACGGCTGCCATGATGATAGGCGTGGGTCGGGTGGCCTCGGCCAAAGCGCTTCGCGGTCTATACCCCTAATAATGCTTACTAAGTTGACTTAGTAACTGGACAAAACATTGCTTGCCGCGTGTTCGAGAATGGCAAAATGAATGTAGCGTCTGGGTTTGAATCCAAGTTGCTCATAAACGTAAATCGCTCCGGCGTTATCGGCCTTCACATGCAAAAATGGCGTTTTGCCGTTAGCCAGAATGTCTTGGCTGACCTTGGCCACCAGAAGCTTGGCAAACCCTTTGCCCTGAAAATCAGGATGGGTGCAAACGGCGCTCACTTCCGTGTAATCTTGCAGGTGAAGACGAACGCCACTCATTGCGGCAAGCCTGCCGTTTTGAAGAATACCGTAATAATCGCCCATTCGGTTGGTTTGCTCCTTAAAAGGGCCGGGCTCAGTTAATTGAGTGAGGGCAAGCATTTCTGGTATAAACGTGTCATCCAGCAGTTCGATGGAAGGGGCATTTGTTTTGAGAACGGGCGGTATAAAGTGTTGGCAGACCATTTGTAAAATGGGGGCTGTAAACTTGATTTTCCAGTTGGGGTCGGTTGAATCGGGCTTTTTATCCAGAAACAGGAACACGGATTCGCCCTCTTCGATAATTTCTTCCAGTGAATCGTAGGGTGTTACGGTTTTTTCTGTTTGAATAACGCCGGATTCAACAGCGGCAAGCGGGCTGATAAGCGCGGGATAGCGCCTGGCATGGCTGTCTCCCTTGGCCAGATGCTTGTGAGCGCTGGTCAATGAATGCCAAATGGGGTTATCCAATGGATGAAGGGAAGAAGAGGTCATTTTATTATCCTGATACTCAAAGTGAGGGAGCAGATGAAAAAACGGTGTATGTCATGATTGATGATCCCATAAGAATAGCCGCCGGATTCATAAGAGTTTACATTTAGAAACCGTTACAGAGATGGCCAGTGCCTCTCCCCTTCCTTTACGATAGGACAAGGTTTTAGACTGTATTTCTGGAAAATTGTCCTCATTTGCACCTGCTCGTGGGCAAAAACCAGCCACGCTATTGGGTATCCTTGTAAGAACACGGTAATAACATGGATAAAAACCTGGCGGTGTGGGAATGGCCAGTGTGCTGATTTTTATGATGATTTGGCAGTAAAAATTAACGTCTGTTTTAGCGTTTATGTTGAAAGAGAGTCAAGAGACCCCCGCGTGACCGAGTCTATGGCAAACCCATCCTTTCAAAACCCGTTGTCGGCTGAAGGTCATAACCCTTCTGCTCAAGGGCGAAACGCGTATGCTGAACTTCCAAATGCCGCCGCCAAAGCGCCGGTTAGCACTGTGGCGAGAAGCGGCATTATTGACGTTTCAGGTGCCGCCAACTCCGCGCAGGCTCTTTTGATGGTGGAAGAGGCGTTGCTTGAATTGCAAGGCATCGCGCCCAAGTCCCTTGATCTCAATTCGGGTCATTTGCTCTTAACGCGTGCGGTGCTTTCCAAAATCGGCTTGCTGATAAAAAAACATCACATCGCCCTGCATACGGTGTATTCCAAAGTGCCCCAGACGCAGCAGGCGGCTCTTGATGAAGGCTATTTTGTAAAAGAAGCGCCCACACGTCCCCAACCCAGCTCCATTGAGCAGTTGCACCGGCACTTGGAAAAAGGGACGGCAACCCAGGTGGCTTTTCAACAGGCGGCTCAAAGAAATCCCCAGCAAACGCTTGTGGGCACATTGCTTGCCCAGCAGGAAACTATGCACCAGTCGCAAGCGGCATCTTTCACGTTGCCCGATCACCTGCCTGAATTAGGAGCGACGCTTCAATCCCAACAAGGCAGCGCGCAAAAAATTGATACGGATAAAATTGAGCTTTTATTCGATTTTGACGGGCCTTCCCCCACGCATACCACCGTGGCTGCTAAGTCCGCTAAACATGATGTCTCTGATACCAATGTCCCCCAGTCGTTTGTGCCAACGGCTTCGGCAAATGCCTCGCCCACCCTGTTGGTGAAAGGAACGCTTCGATCCGGCCAGGTTTTGCGCTATGCCGGTAATCTGGTGGTTTTGGGAGACGCTCATGCGGGAAGCGAAATTACCGCAGATGGCGACATTGTCATTTGGGGCGAATTGCGCGGGATTGCCCATGCGGGTGCTTCAGGCTATAGCCAGGCTGAAATCCGCGCGATGAAAATTGAGGCCATCCAGTTGCGTATTGGCGATCACATTGCCCGACGCCCGGATCGGATGTTTTATCACAAGCCGCTGGCAAACCAATTGCCCACCCCTGAAGTGGCCCGGGTTTACCAAGGTGAGATACGGGTCTTTAAAGAGTCCCTGGGGATTAAATAGAAGAAATTCAATAATCAGTATCAGATTTAAGTTTTCTCATTTTTACGAACAACATAACCGATAACGGAGAGCGTTTTTTATGACCAGCACCACTGAAGAAGCCGTCATGCGGGAAACCGTAAAAGACCAGCCTGCTGAAGTGATTCCGCCAGAGCCTACGGTCACTGCCAGCGCCACTGCTGTTGAGCCTGAAACGGAACTGGCATCGGCGCTGGTTCAGGAGAGGGAAGCGGAGGCTGAAAAAACGGCAAAAAGCGCTTCCAAAACCGGCAAGAAAAACACCCCTGCAAAAGAGGGTGGAAAAGGCGTTAACGGAACGGTGGTTGTGGTCACTTCCGGTAAAGGCGGGGTGGGTAAAACCACCACAACGGCCAATATCGGCACTGGCCTAGCACGTATGGGTTATAAAGTTGCCCTGGTTGATACCGATATCGGGCTTCGGAATTTGGACTTGCTGATGGGGCTTGAAAACCGCATCGTCTACAACATTGTTGATGTGGTTGAAGAGCGCTGCAAGCTTCAACAGGCGCTGGTCAAAGACAAGCGCCTGCCTAACCTGGCGCTTTTGCCAGCCGCTCAAACACGGGATAAATCGGCGCTCAATCCTGAGCAAATGGAAGAGGTTTGCGAGCAACTCAAGCGCGACTTTGATTTTGTCCTGGTGGATAGCCCGGCTGGGATTGAACAAGGCTTTTTAAATGCCATTGCAGGAGCCTCTCAGGCGATTGTCGTCTGTACGCCTGAAATGTCGGCGGTTCGTGATGCGGATCGCATTATTGGCCTGCTTGAAGCCAAGGAAGATATCACCAATTACAAGCTGGTCCTTAACCGCGTCCGCCCCGCCATGATCAAAACTAATGATATGATGGATGTGGATGATGTGCTTGAGATTTTGTCCATCAAATTATTGGGCGTGATTCCCGAAGATAAGGACATTATCATTTCCACCAACAAGGGTGAGCCCGTTGTGGCAATGGAGCAATCCCTTGCAGGACAGGCTTATCGTAATATCGCCCGCCGTGTGGCCGGTGAGGATGTTCCATTCCTGAACCTGGATGCGCCGACAAGCTGGTTGGATAAGGTTAAAAACTTTTTTACCAAAAGCGCCTAAGGCTTTTTCTATCCAGAGAGAGAATTTTTTCAGACTTATAAAAGGAGACCATCAGTCATGGGTTGGCTCAACAAGCTATTTAACCTCGATACGTTTAAGACGACGTCAGACACGGATGTGCCTGTTGAGCAGGCATCGCCGGTTAGTTATGGCAACAAGGGGTCGCAGGCGGCATCGGGTAATAGCGCAAGCAAGCGCCTGAAATTGGTGTTGATGCATGACCGTACCCAGCTTTCACCGGCGATGATGGAGCAGATGCGCGACGAATTGGTGGAAGTTATCTCCAAGTATGTCGTCATTGATAAAAGCGCCTTGGATATCAACCTGGAAAGTGAGTCCAATACCATTGCCCTGGTGGCCAACATCCCTGTTTTAAGAGCGAGGACGGGCGCCGAGGAAACCCTGACCCAGCAGAATTTAAAGCAACCTTCCGATGTGCTGCCCAATGCGGCGATTCGCCAGGCCGATGCCACCGCTGCTGATCCGGCTAAAGTGAATGCCGCCGTCTCCAAACCGCTAGCCGCTACTGCTGCTACGGATACCAGAAACACATTACCCAGCGCCGCTACCCAACAACATCCCTTTGCCGCCGCCGCATCGTCGTCTCGCTCTGTAGCTGCAAGTAGCCCTGAGCCGAGTAAAAGCTAGCGTAACGAAAAAGAAATTAAAAAAGCGCCTTTTGAAATCTCATCAGGCGCTTTTTAGTATTTTGGAAAAGTTCGTTTTGGTTAGAAGTTCAGGCCAGCTTCACGGGCCGCTTCTGCCAAAGCGGCTACACGGCCGTGATACAGGTAACCACCACGATCAAAGACAACATCGTTGACGCCCGCTTTTAAAGCGCGCTGGGCCACCAGTTCACCCACACGGCGCGCCGCGTCGATGTTGGCGCCGGATTTTAATCCTTCACGCAGATCTTTATCAAGCGTACTTGCTGCTGCGATGGTCGATGCGGTGCTGTCGTCGATTAACTGGGCGTAGATGTGCTTGCCGCTTCTGTGAACCGCCAGGCGGGGAGACTGCTGGGTGCCGGCCAATTTACGGCGGATGCGTTGGTGACGCTTCCGAACGATGGCTTTACGGTTGGGTTTGCTAATCATGATACTTTGAAATCCTTGTATTGGTCATGCTTGTAAGGGCAGTGGATGTGAAGACAACGCGAGAACGAAGCGCCTATTTTTTACCGGCCTTGCCCGCTTTTCTTCTAATACGCTCACCGGCGTATTTGACACCCTTGCCTTTGTAAGGCTCAGGCGGACGCTTGGAGCGAATCAGGGAGGCGACATCGCCCACAACCTGCTTGTCGATGCCTTTGATTTCAATTTTCGTGTTGGCTTCGACTTTGAATTCCACATCAGGCGGCGCAGGAATTTCAACCGGATGGCTGTATCCCAGTTGAAGATTCAGCGACTTTCCTTGAACAGCGGCACGGTAGCCGACGCCGATAATCTCCAGCTTGCGGGTAAAGCCGGTATCAACACCGGTTACCATATTGTGGAGCAACGTGCGGCTCAAGCCATGCAGGCTTCTGGCTTCACGCGATTCATCACGGCGGCTGACCAGCAATGTATTGCCGTCCTGCGTGATGCGTACTTCGGGTCTGAAGGTGCGTGTCAGTGTGCCCAAGGGCCCTTTCACCGTCACGGTGTCCCCTGTTGGAGCCGATTGGATGCTGACTTCAACTTTACTTGGAACCGCAATGGGTGCTTTACCAATTCGAGACATAATCGTCTTACTTTCTTTTTATTGAAGATCTTTTACTGAAAAGAAGAACTGTTAAATGAACAAAAATAACGTGAAACATTGGGTGCTTGTCAGCGCTTAACTGACCTGGCAGAGAAGCTCACCGCCAACGCCTTCTTTGCGCGCCTGGCGATCAGTCAAAAGCCCTTTGCTGGTGCTAACAATGGTGACACCGGCACCGGAAAGCACACGCGGAATATTATCCACACCGGCGTAGCGACGAAGCCCCGGACGGCTGATGCGGCGAATTTCGCGGATAACCGGCAGACCTTCAACATCGTACTTCAGAATGACGCGAAGCGTCTGATGGCCAGCCTGGCCTTCGCGCAATTCAAAGCTTTTAATATAGCCTTCGTGCTGAAGGACTTTGACCAGCTCCAGCTTAAGCTTGGAGGCAGGCATCTCAACCAGGGGCAAGCCAGCCAGGCAGGCGTTGCGGATGCGGGTCAGTAAATCGGCGATTGGATCAGTATGCATGTGAAAAAAGATCCTATTCTTTCTTTTTGCTTGTGATGCGGATGAAATCGATTACGGGTTGTTACCAACTGGATTTTAAGACGCCGGGCAATTTGCCTTCGTGGGCAAATTTACGCAGGCACAGGCGGCAAAGGCCAAACTGGCGATAGTAAGCGCGAGGGCGACCACAGACGCTGCAGCGACTTTTTAATTTCACGGTCGGAAATTTTCCGGCGGCGGCTTTTGCTGCGCGTTTTTCGCCTTTAACTATCATCGATGTCTTAGCCAAGATGTAAAACTCCTATGGGCTGTTTTCTAGCGTTAAAACAAATGGTTTACAAAGAATTTAAGCTACGAGGCCTGGGTTTGTTCGTTAGACTGGGCCTGTTCGCTTTTAGGCTTGCGGAAGGGGAAGCCAAGGTGGGTAAAGAGGGCTTTTGCGGCAACATCGTTATCAGCCGTGGTGACAAACGTGATGTTCATCCCACGAAGGCGCTGCACACGGTCATAGTTGATTTCAGGAAAAACCAACTGGTCTTTAAGACCCAGGTTGTAATTGCCACGACCATCAAACCCACGGGGATTGAGGCCACGGAAGTCACGAATCCGGGGAAGCACCACGCCAATCAACTTGGCCAGAAAATCATACATCCGATCGCCACGCAGGGTCACTTTGGCGCCAATGGGCATGCCTTCCCTGATCTTAAAACCGGCAATCGAAGTTTTGGCGCGGGTGACAACCGCTTTTTGACCGGTAATATCGGTCAATTCCTGGACACCGGCATCAAAAATCTTGTTGTTGGACGTGCCATCACCAAGACCGATATTGATGACAATTTTCTCCAGGCGAGGCACCTGCATCACGTTATCGTAATCCAGCTCCTTTTGAAGGGCGGGAACGATTTTTTCTTTGTACTGTTCTTTTAAATTCTTTGGCATAGCTACAAATCTCTTTGCTCGTATAGCGGATGGGAATCTAACTGAATGTCTAGTCGTCCAAGGCTTCGTTGCTGCGAACCGACACGCGAACGCGCTTCTTACCTTCTTCAAGCTGGACACGCTTGACACGGGTTACTTTGTTGGATTTAAGGTCATAAACCATCACATTGGAAAGCTGAAGGGGCGCCTCCATTTCAACAAGGCCACCGCGTACGCCAAGCATCGGCTGGGGACGAACGGCTTTTTTGACCAGGTTCAGGCCTTCAACCAGCACTTTGTTGCTGGTGCGCATCACGCGCTTGACGGTTCCCGTTTTGCCCTTGTCTTTACCAGCGATCACCATAACCGTGTCGCCTTTTTTGACGTGGACTTTCTTGGGGGCGGGGACTTGCTTTTTGCTTTTGGCGTTTCTCAGTGCCATAAGGGAATAACTCCTGGAATATGGGGGTTAAAACAATTGATTTCTAGATTAGAGGCGTTCTTATTAAATAACTTCGGGGGCAAGCGAGACGATTTTCATAAAGTTCTTCTCGCGAAGCTCACGGGCCACTGGGCCAAACACACGGGTGCCTTTGGGATTGCCATCTTTGTTGATGATAACGGCCGCATTCTCGCCAAAGCGGATGACTGAACCGTCGGCGCGATGTCTGGAAAAGCGGGTTCTGACAACAACGGCCTTGACGACCTCGGATTTTTTTACGTTGCCATTGGGTTGCGCTTTTTTAACGACAGCCACAATCACATCGCCAATTTCGGCGTAGGTCTTGCTGCCCAAGACGCGGATACACATTAATTCTAGTGCGCCGGAATTGTCAGCAACCTGTAAGCGACTCTGTTGTTGGATCATGATGGTGTCTCGATACCTTTTTTTATTAGCTTTATTTGCTTTTTCGTATGGTAGTTTCTAAATCGTCCTAAACCAGTTGCGGGCGCTCAATAACTTCCAGCACGGCCCAGCGCTTATCAGCACTCATCGGACGACACTCAACGATGCGGACGCGATCGCCAATCTGGCATTCGTTCTTTTCGTCATGGGCCTTGAACTTGACGGACATGGTTTGGATTTTGCCATATTTAACGTGCGGGCGACGTTCCACAATTTTGACCACGGCGGTCTTATCCATTTTATTGGAGACAACCTCGCCGACTTTTTCTTTCTTGGGCATTCCGATGATTCCTTTTATAGGGATTATCTGCGTTAAGCGGACTGTTTTTCACGTAAGACAGTGTTCAATTGAGCAACCTGACGCTTTAACTTGCGTAAGGACGTTGTGTTTTCCAACTGTTGCAGCGTGTGCTTCAGTCGGGATTCAAAAAGCTCTTTGCGACATTCCTGAATTTTTTGCTGAAGCTCTTCAACGGTCAGTTCGCGAATTTCAGTTATTTTCATGGCTTGAAGCTCCTGCTTTGACCAGCTCCTCAGAAGCTGGCGTATCAATGGTCGATAGATCTATTTGATTTGCCAGCAAATCGTTTTTGCAAATGATTTTGCAGCGAAGGGGCAGTTTCTGAGCCGCCAGCTCAAGGGCTTTAACCGCCAAATCACGACTGACGCCGTCCATTTCAAAAAGAAGTTTGCCGGGTTTGACAACGGCAACCCAGTATTCCGGGTTCCCTTTGCCGGAGCCCATCCGGGTTTCAGCGGGTTTTTTGGTAACCGGTTTGTCAGGGAAAACACGGATCCAGATTTGACCACCCCGTTTAATACTCCGGGTCATTGCACGACGGGCAGCCTCGATCTGGCGGCTAGTCAGCCAGCCCGGATCAAGGGTTTGAAGGGCGTAGCTGCCCCATTCAAACTGGGTGCCGCGCGTTTCGGAACCTTTCATAGTTCCGCGCTGCTGTTTTCTGAATTTGGTACGTTTAGGCATTAACATTGGGGATTAGACTCCGTAAGGGAATTAAATTCGCTGAAAGGCCGGATTTGATTAAAACGTTAGGATTCTTCTGAAGAAGGGGCTTCGGGGGCAGCTTCTGTTGCCGGTGCAGTTGTTCCTGCAGGGCTGTTGGGCTCAGAGCCTCGTCCAGCGCCGCCGCCACGTGGGTTGGGGCCACGGCCTCTGCCACGACCACCACGCTCGCCATCGCGGCCAGCACCACGGCCAGCGCCGCGAAGACCGCCCTGTAAACCGGCGCCACCGTCCTGATCATCAGGACGAGCCGATTTTGCCTTGATGTTGGCAACGGCTTTATCACCAGGCATCACTTCGCCTTTGAAGATCCAGACCTTGACCCCGATGATGCCGAACATGGTCATGGCTTCAGCCACACCGTAGTCGATATCAGCACGGAAGGTGTGAAGCGGAATGCGACCCTCTTTGGCCCATTCGGTTCTGGCAATATCGGCACCGCCCAGGCGGCCAGCCACCATTACCTTAATTCCTTTAACGCCCGAGCGCATTGTGCGCTGCATTGCCTGCTTCATCGCGCGGCGGAAGGCCACCCGTTTTTCAAGCTGCTGGGCAATCGATTCTGCAATCAAGGTGGCATCGGCTTCAACACGGGCTACTTCAAGCACATCAATTTGAATGTCGCGCTTGCCAGTCAGTTTGACAAGTTGATTGCGAAGCGTATCAAGCCCTTGCCCGCCACGACCCACAATCACGCCCGGTCTTCCGGTTACGATTCTGACAATCAGGCGCTGGGCCTTACGGTCGATTTCAATCTTGCTGACCGCTGCCGATTTGAGTTGCTTTTTCAAGAACGTGCGTACGGCATAGTCTTCAGCCACACATTTGCCATATTCTTTGGGATTGGCAAACCAGGTACTGTCCCAGGTGTGGATGATGCCGAGTCTTAAACTTTTTGGATGAACCTTTTGTCCCATAATGCTTGCTTTCGCTCTCCTGAAAATTCTGATGGCTAATAAGGAATTAGGGATTGCTTCTTAGCTTGCAGCGGCCTTTGCCTTAGGAGCTGCTTTCTTCTTGGGTGCTTTGGGCTTGTCCGGCTTTTTGGGAGTGTCTTCACTCTTGGGGCTTTGCTGGACAGTGGATTTGTCCTGAACACGGACTTTAAGCGTCAAGTGCGCGGTGGGTTTCTCCCGCTTGTAGATCCTGCCCTGGGCGCGCGGTTTAAAGCGACGGTAGGAAGGGCCTTCATCGGCAAAAACTTCGCTGACGAAAAGCTGGTTTGGATCTTCAATGCCATATTTAACCCGTGCGTTGCTGGCTGCTTCAATCAGTTTCTTGAGGACGACACGAGCAGCCTCATAAGGCATCAGGCGAAGCATATTGTAGGCTTCAGGCACCCGTTTGCCCCGGATGGCGTTGACCACGCGGCGAATTTTTCTCACCGACATGATGATATAGGTTTGTTTTGCGGTTGCTTCTTGCATGAGCTTGAATCTCTTTAATTACGGTGGTTTTGGTTTAAATCAGGTTATTTTTTGCCTTTGGCCTTTTTATCGGTTCCCGCATGGCCTCTGAAGAAACGCGTGGGGGCAAATTCTCCCAGCTTATGACCAATCATCTGATCGGTAATATAGATAGGAACGTGCTTTTGACCATTGTGAACAGCAATCGTGTGCCCCAACATCAAGGGCACAATCATCGAACGGCGAGACCAAGTCTTCACCACTTCTTTTTTGTTGCTCTCGTTAAGATTCTCAATCTTCTCTAGAAGATGATCATCAATGAATGGGCCTTTTTTCAGGGAACGCGGCATTGTCTTTTAAGACTCCTAATTCGTTTTCTAATGCTGTGAGGGCAATCTACTTTTTCCGTTTGGCGCGCGAGCGAACCACCAGTTGATTCGATGACTTATTGCGCTTTCTGGTCTTTTTACCAAGCGTTGGCTTGCCCCAGGGGGTAACCGGCGAGGGGCGACCAATGGGAGCCCTGCCTTCACCACCACCGTGAGGGTGATCCACCGGGTTCATAACCGAACCGCGAACGGTTGGGCGAACACCTAAATAACGCTTACGACCGGCTTTACCAAGCTTGAGGTTTTTAAAGTCCGAGTTGCCAAGAACACCGACGGTTGCAAACGCGTTGGCGCGAAACAGGCGCATTTCAGAGCTGGGCAAGCGGAGGGTAACAAAATCCCCTTCCTTTGCAACAATCTGGGCACCGCCGCCAGCGGTGCGAACCGTTTGACCGCCACGGCCAGGGGTCAGCTCGATGTTATGGACAAACGTCCCTAACGGGATATTTTTAAGCGGAAGCGCGTTGCCAGGCTTTACTTCAGCCTGGGCTCCCGAAATGACTTGGTCACCAACGTTAAGACCTTCGGGGCGAAGGATATAGCGCTTTTCGCCGTTCGCGAAAACCACCAGGCAAATGCGCACGTTGCGGTTAGGGTCGTATTCGACACTTGCAACGGTGCCGGGGATATCAACGTTGTTGCGCTTGAAGTCGATGAGGCGGTAGTTTTTCTTGTGCCCCTGGCCTTTATGACGGCAGGTAATGCGGCCATTGTTGTTTCTGCCGGAATGCGATTTCAAGTGCTTAACAAGCGACTTTTCAGGCTTGTCAGTGGTAATGTCGGCGCTTTGAAGCCGCGACATACCGCGAGAGCCTGGAGAAGTGGGTTTAATTTGTTTAACCGCCATAATACTGGTTCCTAATGGTTTTTAATGAATAAAATTAAGCGTTAAAGAATTCAAGAGGCTCGCCTTCAATCGTGAAGACAGCTTTGCGCTGTTCGTTCACCGTCCCGACGGATTTTCCCATCCGTTTTTTGTAAGCGGGAACTTTGATGAGGCGAACCGCTTTGACCTTGCGACCGGGGAAAGCCAGTTCAAAGGCCTTGGCCAGTTCAAGTTTGTTGGCGGTTTTATCCACCAGGAAAACATACTGGTTATAAGCTGAAAGTGCAGTCGCTTTTTCAGTAACGACTGGACGCTTGAGCAAAGTATAAAGATCAGCCTGTTGCTGGTGTTTGGATTGGGTGGCATTAGACATGATCGGCATACCTTTCGTTGATTTCTTCCACGGCCGCTTGCGTGGTAATGACCGCGTCGGCCTCAATAAGGTCTTTGGCGCTTAAGTTGCTGGGCAAGGAGATTTTAACGCCTGCAATGTTTCTGGCCGCCAGATAGACGTTCTGGTTGGCCTGGGCCTTATAGTCTACCAGCAACAATACTTTTTTACCGCACAGTTCCAGGCTCTTAAGAAGCTGGGCGACATCCTTGGTTTTAGGAGCGCTTAGAAAAGCGAAGTCTTCAATGACTTTGAACTTTCCGCTGGCCGCCGAGAGCGAGGATTTAATGGCAAGCACACGGACTTTTTTGGGAAGGTCAAAGCTGTAGTCCCTTGGTTGAGGCCCAAAGATGACACCACCACCGGCAAAGAGGGGGGATCGGATCGAACCTGCACGGGCGCGACCCGTACCTTTTTGTTTCCAGGGCTTTCTGCCGCCGCCTCTGACTTCGCTTCTGGTTTTAGCTTTCGCAGTCCCGGCTCTGCCGTTGGCCAGCTCGCGGCGAACCGCCAGGTGAAGGACGTGGAGGTTGGGCGCTACGCCAAAGACGGATTCGGAAACCGCGACAGTGCCAGCGGACTTTCCGTCTTTACCGTATTTTGCTAATTCAATCGTTGCCATTTTTTTGGTTGCCTTTATTTCTTTTCTGGAGAGCAAACGCTAAAGAGGGGTTGTGCGTTCAGGGTTTTCCCAGGGTTGTTTTAAGAGTTCCATTTGGCGCGCTTGGGTTGAATCACAAGCGTTCCGCCTTCAACACCGGGAACAGAGCCGCGAATAAGGACGACGCGTTTTTCAGGAAGAACGCCAACCACTTTGAGGTTGCTGACGGTAACCTGCTCAGCGCCCATATTACCTGCCATTCTTAAGCCTTTAAAGACACGGCCAGGTGTAGTACCTGCGCCAATTGATCCTGGAAGGCGATGTGATTTGGAACCGTGGGACATTGGGCCTCTGTGGTGATTCCAGCGTTTGGTGTTACCCTGGAACCCTTTTCCGATTGAAAGACCGGTGACAGCCACTTTTAAGCCCTTTTCAATGGCCTCCTGGCTCAAGAAAGACGTTTCGGCAACAGGCTCTAAGATATCTCCGATATTTAAAGCGGCAATCGCTTCAGCATCCACGCGGAATTCTTTTAAGCGACGCAGCAAAGGCAAATTGTTTTTTTGCAGGTGCTGCTGCTCGGCCTTGGTCAAATGCTTGGCCTTGGCTTCTTCAAAACCGACCTGGACAGCGGAATACCCTTCCTTGTCCTGGGTTTTCAGTTGCGTTACGGTCAGGGGCAGAAGTTCCACCACGGTCACCGGAACTGCCATGCCGTCAGCATCGAAGATTTGGGTCATACCCCGTTTTTTACCAATGACTGCTTTGAGGGACACGAATCGTTACCTTTCGTACTGCTTTGACCGGCCATACTGTTAAATCCGGTCATACTACTATCCAATTCCACTGACCATGTGTTGTGGGCAGTATCACTGGCGGGACAACGAGTCGGGCTTTTAAAAGCGCACCGGGTTCAATTGTTCCTCCAGCGGGTCAGTCAGTACAGCAGAGATTACAGTGAAGAGCTGCCTGGTGACCATTGGAGTTCTCCTTTGAGGCTGCCGCCTGGGCTGCTCCGAGGGGAGAGGGCTTCGCTTACTCAAGTTAAATAATGTAAGAAGCTGAGCGAAGCTAAGAAAACTGGGTGTTGGCATTTGCGCTAGAACGATTCAAAAAGCGTTTAGGCAAGGCTTAAAGGACTGGGACACATCGCGCTTGAATCGTTAAATTCAGGAGCGAAACCAACTGTATTACAAGCTAACCGCAATATCAACCCCTGCGGGCAGATCCAAACGGCTTAACTGGGCGGCAAAATCCTGGCCCGGATCAACGATGTCGATTAAACGCCTGTGGGTGCGGATTTCAAAATGCTCACGCGATTTCTTGTCCGCATGCGGGGCCCTTAATACACAGAAAACCTGACGGCGGGTGGGAAGCGGAATAGGGCCAACCACTTTGCCTTGGGCATCTTTGGCCACATCGACAATTTTCTGAGCGGAAGTGTCAATCAGGCGGTGGTCATAGGATTGCAAACGGATGCGGACGCGGTTCTTTTTGCTTTGCTTCTGTTTGCGACTAATGACGGTTGAGGTTGCTTTGTTGCTCGGCATATCGAGTTCCTACAAATCAATAAAGGGAGTAAAAACCAAGTAAAACAGGTGGGAAAAAGAGCTTAGACGGTTTATTTGAAAAACCTGCTCTAGTTATGATGGTGAAGCTGTATTTGCCCTGGACACTGTGAGCCAAATGTATTGAGAAACGTAAAAACGAGGGAATCAAGCGATAGGTCTGACCAAAGTGAGTTTGACTAAGATAACAGGGGCATACGTCTGAATCAAGGGGCAAGGCAGCAATTTCTGGGAGACTTCTTAAAAGTCGTTTGAAAAAGGCCGCTAAAAACGGGGGTAAAAAAGCGGTGGAGCCCCTTTACTGATTAAAGGCACCACCGCTTTAACGGTTTTCTTACTCGATGATTGAGTCAACAACGCCCGCACCTACGGTACGGCCGCCTTCGCGAATTGCGAAGCGCATCCCTTGCTCAATGGCAACGGGGGTTTGCAGCTCAACATCCATCACGATGTTATCGCCAGGCATCACCATCTCAACGTTGGCAGGCAGCTTGATGGTGCCGGTCACGTCGGTGGTACGCACATAGAACTGGGGACGGTAGTTGGAGAAGAACGGCGTATGACGGCCACCTTCTTCTTTGCTCAAGACGTACACGTTCGCTTTGAACTTCGAGTGCGGCTTGATGGTGCCTGGTTTTGCCAGAACCATGCCACGCTCGACGGATTCCTTGTCGATACCGCGAAGCAGTGCGCCCACGTTATCACCAGCAAAGCCTTCATCCAAGAGCTTACGGAACATTTCAATCCCGGTGACGGTCGTTTTTCTGGTGTCGCCAAGGCCAACCAGCTCAACTTCGTCGCCGACAGAGACTTTACCACGCTCGATACGGCCTGTGACAACGGTACCACGACCGGTAATGGTGAAGACATCCTCAATGGGCATCAGGAAGGCCTGATCCACTGGGCGCTCGGGGGTGGGAATGTAATCATCAACGGCTTTCATCAGCTCGTTAACGGTTTCCACCCATTTGGCATCGCCTTCAAGGGCTTTTAAAGCTGAGCCGCGGATGATCGGAATATTGTCACCGTCGAATTCATACTTGGAGAGCAGTTCGCGGGCTTCCATTTCAACAAGATCCAGAAGTTCTGGATCATCGACCATGTCGCATTTGTTGAGGAAGACCACCAGACGGGGAACGCCAACCTGACGCGCCAGCAGGATGTGCTCACGGGTCTGGGGCATTGGGCCGTCGGTTGCTGCGATAACGAGAATCGCGCCATCCATCTGGGCTGCACCGGTAATCATGTTCTTAACGTAGTCGGCGTGGCCGGGGCAGTCAACGTGGGCATAGTGACGAGCATCGGTTTCGTACTCGACGTGGGCCGTTGCAATCGTAATCCCACGGGCTTTTTCTTCCGGTGCCGAGTCAATCTCGTCAAACTTTTTAGCGATCGACTTGCCGTCTTTTGCCAAAACGGTGGTGATTGCAGCTGTCAGCGTGGTTTTACCGTGGTCAACGTGACCAATGGTGCCGATGTTGACGTGGGGCTTATTCCTTTGAAACTTCTCACGAGCCATGTTCGTGTCATCTCCTTTTATTACTGTCTTAAAGCTTCCTGATATCTGTAAGTCATATCTTTAAATTGGGGGTCGGGCTCGATTTTCAAACCGCTTTGGGCATTGCCTGCTCGTACACTGCCTGAAAAAGGATATCCGATGGATAGTGAACACTGGGTGTTTGACGGGGTTTTGAGACTATCTCAGGGGACATCTGCTTAGAAGAGAAGGCAGGAGATGCCGTGACCTGGATATAGACCGGAATTTTTTTATACCCGAAACATAAACGCAAGACAATTGCTTGTCCAGAGGTTTGGGATGCGAGCGCTTTGCTTGAGGGTGAAAACCGCTGACGCACTTGCCTTAGCCTGGAGGGCATCCATACGACGGGGTGCGATGGGGCGGTAAGAACACACGTTGCTTGAGAGATGGCTGCCGTTTGCTTGAAAAAGCCCATGACGAGATTCGAACTCGTGACCTTCCCCTTACCAAGGGGATGCGCTACCCCTGCGCCACATGGGCTCGCGCCATCTTCAGGCGGTTACTGCCACTTTCGTTTCCACAATATTTTTTAAATCCAATATGCCTGAAACGTCAGTACCTGATAGGGTACGAGGTACAGTAACACGAGCATTCCGCGCTGTCTAGCAGGGAGTTGTGAGTCACAATTGCGACTTAGCGATATGGAAACCCAAACGGCAGATATCCAAACGATAATTAAAATGGCCTGTTACAAGGAGAAATAAGTTGATATTGGCAAGGATTCGCCTTGAGGCACGTTAACTTAATTCAGCCCATAATATTCTATTTTATGTAAAGCACCATATTCTATGCCTTCTCTTATTCCCCCTATTTTGTTTGCGGCTCAGGCGGCTTCCCCGCAAGGTGCTTCTTTGCCTGCACGCATTAAGCCGGAGGTGGTTACGCCAGAACCATTTTGGAAGAAGGCGTTTTTGCATGTGTTTCCAGAGTCCGGTTTAATGGATGCCCAAAAGCAGTTTGACACGTTTAAAAATACTTTGGTAGAACGCAACGGCCTTAAGAAAAATCCGACATTTTATATTTCAAAGCCGGTGTATTATCAGGCGGCGGCAGGCCCCAAACAATTAATTACCGTAACGCTCGGCGCGCTTAAAAATGCCAGGCGCCCGGATGAAGTGGCCTTTGCCCTGGCGCACGAGATTAGCCATATTCAACACGGTGATATCCGAAACAGAGTATTGTTTTTACTTGCCTCTTTTCTTTTAACAACAACAGGCGTCATTTTGAGCTCGAAATTGTTGAAAAAAGCCATTGAAAAGCATTATCAAAACAAAAAGCCCCAACAAAAAGATCAACGTAACCGAAAGTTTTTCAATATTGCCCGCTGGATGGCCGCATTTGCCGTAGGCGCTGTGCTTGCCAGGGTTAATGGTCTTATCGGGCGGGCAATCAGCCGACAAGTCGAAGCGCGTTGTGATATTGACGCTATCCGGTATCTTCAAAAAGCGGGCTTTTCCGCTAAGGGATATAAGGACTTTATGCTCCACGGCCCTGAGGTTTGGCATCGAGGCAGACCCCAGGCGATGATTATAAGAGAAGAAGCGCAAGCCAAACGCCTGGGGCACTCCCACCCGGTTAAAGATACTCGTATTGCTGCTATGGAACGCTATTTGGCAGCGCACCCTGATGCTGCCGATGCAAAAGCGTTTATGTCCGATACAGAATGGGCCCGCCTGAGGCGCTTGATTACACCGGCTTTTGAAGCATCCGAGCGGGAATTGGCAGCCAATCTTTTAAGCGCCCATAACATTGA
>JAYKHP010000007.1:0-93988 GCA_035285165.1 Vampirovibrionales bacterium
TTGAGTCCCTACAGATTGGTGCTAATCCTGAGCGAAGGCAGCTTTAGCTGTGTAAAAGCAGCCAATAGCCTTGGCTTTGTGAGTCATGACCATCTGACGCGTGAATTGACGAGAGAGTTTCGGCCAAACCCGATTGGTGACTGGGAAAAATTACCAAGAAAGGGCGTGTTGGTGATTGATGACACGGTGATTGCCAAGCCGCACAGTGAGGTGATTGAGGGCGTGAAATGGCAATATGCTTCTTCAAAGGATAAAGTATTGCCAGGAATTAATCTGTTACTGGGATTATGGGTGATTGGTGAAACAGTATACGTATTGGAGGTTTTCTTTCCGGGAGACGAGAACCGAAACGAGCTGGTTCAGGCGCTTTTGAAACGTGTGAAAGAAGAAGGACTTGAAGTGGAACGGGTTCTGTCTGACGCCTGGTATGCTGCCAGTAAAACGCTAAATCTCATTCATACTCTGGGTTGGACGTATGTTTGTCGCATGCGGAGCAACCGAATCTTTAACGGAGAAGCAATCGAAACCTATGCATTCCACGGAGCCCAAGGCAAAACCGGCAAGTTAAAAGGCGTCTACGCCAACATCCAGATTGTCAAACACGATGACAGATACTTGGTGACAAACGAACTGACGCCTCATACCAGCCGGACATTGGCGCATTCTTACGGGGAACGATGGGTGCTTGAAACCGTCTTCAGAGACTTAAAGAGCATTTTGCATCTGGAGAAATGCTCCTGTCGGAACTTAGAAGCACAGTCCAACCATGCCCTTTCCGTACTTGCAGCAAGCCTTTCCAGCTCTCAGCATTCACGCCGCTCAACAAGAGTATCTCAAGCAATACCGATGCCGTCATTGTAGGCCAGACCTAACTCAACTCCTCCCTGCGTAACTCCTGATACTGGCTCATTTCTGGGGCCATCTCAGGCGCAATAAAGCGTATTTCGTCAGCCTTTTCTCTTCTAATGGCAATATTATGATTCTTGTCTTCTAAAGGCGTGGTCAATCCAGACCGTTTATCATGGCGGATATACTTACGGACGTAGTGGGTAAACTGGTAATACGGTATTCCCTCTAAAACATCTGCAAGGTCACGATGAATATGACTCAGTGGCTGTCCTGCTTCGACTCTTTCCTGAATCGTCTTAAGGTGAGCCATAAACGGAAGCCTGCAAGACCCCCAAGCTTTTCTTTCTCTCTTATCCATATCACTAAAAAGTTCAACAACCAAAACTTACTATCACTCACTACAGCTTACAACAAGATAAGCATTCCTCATTAAAACTAAAATAGTTGAAAATCTCACCACGACTTACAATAACTTACTATCAAATGACTCTATATCTTTCAACAACTCACCATAAATTACAGCATCTTGCAACAAAAATGACGGGCTGCGGCATGTTTTGGTAAGTTATTGCAACTTGTAGCAAGAAATAGTGAAATAAAAATGGCAGGATGTGTATTGTACCGGTACAAAATAAATTTTGCCCTGGCCAATACTGAGCAGCTTATTCGCAGTTCCTGCTCAACGCGGTTGATATTTTTTAGAAAAGGGAATCCCAATGACCAGAGGAACACGTCCGCGCAATATGCGGATAGAAGTCTTGGTTACACCGGAAGAAAAGTCGGCTATCGAAGCCAACGCCAAACGATGCCGCACTCGATCCACTTCTGAATATTTGCGGGAACTGGGCCAAGGCTATGAGCCTAAAAGCCGCTTTGATCAAGAGTTCATTCGAACCATGATGACACTGAAAGCAGACCAGGGCCGCTTAGGTGGTTTGTTGAAACTTTGGCTTTCTGAGAAGTCCGGCGAAGGCGCTTCGGTCAGAAACATCCGAAGTCTTTTGAACCAGCTTGAGAGCAGTCAGCAACACCTCGCCCGGTGGATTCTTCGGGAAGCCCAAAAACTATGATTACCCAAGGAGTTATAGACCCCTTTCATAAACAGAGTATCTTACTGTGGCTGTCCTATTTCCCCGTTGGTGGAGCCTGATAAACCCTCTATGTTCCCTAAAAGTATTGTTTCAAGGGGATAATGTTAAGTTTTTGCATGAATTTTAAATTAAAATACTTGCAAAACTTGTGAAATATGCTAAGGTTAGAGTGAGGTATTGGCCCATGTCCAAGCTAGATGAACTGAAAAAGCGTTTGCGGCCCGGTCAGGTCTACCGTCGGGCTGACCTTGAACCGTGGTCGACCTCTGTGGATCGCCATTTGAAGCAGTTGCAGGAGGATGGAACCTTTCAGCGCCTTTCTGGCGGGCTTTACCTGTATCCCAAAAAGACCGTTTTCGGTGATGCACCGGCGGACGAGACCGCGCTTGTTCAAGCCTTTCTGAAAGACAGCCGCTTTCTCCTGCACTCGCCAAACGCTTACAATGCTTTGGGCGTTGGCGCGACACAGCTTTATAATGAAACGGTGGTCTATAACCGCAAGCGCCATGGCCGCTTCATGCTGGGTGGGCGAAGCTTTGATTTTCGTATCAAGCCGGACTTTCCCAAAACGCTCACACAAGAGTTTCTGCTGGTCGATCTGATCAACAATCTCGATCGTCTTGCCGAAGGGCGCGAACTGATGAAGCATGTCAGAGAAAAAGCCTCTGCTCTGGATGGCAAGGCACTAGCCAAGGCCGTTCGTGATTATGGCGGCGTGCGCGCCAAAAAGTTTTTTACTGAAACGCTTGGAAATGGAAGTCTGAACCGTGCCGCCTCCTGATTTCCTGCACCGTCATCCCAATTTCCCCGAACTGCTTCAAATTGTGGGCAGGGAAATGAAAATCGAACCGGCGCTGGTGGAAAAAGACTATTGGATTATGCACTGTCTCTATGGCTTGCAGCAGATGGCTTTGACATTTGAACTGAAAGGTGGAACCTCTTTATCCAAGGGGTTTGGCATTATTCATCGTTTTTCCGAAGACATCGATATCCGTATCGAACCGCCTGCTGAGATGGACGTTAAAACGGGCCGAAACCACGACAAGGACGTACATCGGCAAGGCCGGAAGCATTTTTATGACTGGCTTTCCGAAACCATCCAGATTGACGGGATTGTGGAGGTCAAACGCGACTCGGCATTTGACGATGAAAAGTATCGCAGTGGCGGTATTCGCCTGCATTATCACAACACGACAACAACACTTCCTGGCTTGAAGGATGGAATCTTGCTGGAGGTTGGCTTTGATGACGTTGAGCCGAATATTTCATTAGACATTAGCTCCTGGGCTTATGACTATGCGGCAAGCAAGGTTGAAATCATCGACAACCGGGCGAAGGGTGTCAAATGCTACCATCCGGGCAAGACACTGGTGGAAAAGCTGCAAACCGTTTCCACCAAATTCCGTCAGCAGCAGACTGACGGCACATTTCCGGTAAACTTCATGCGTCACTATTATGATGTGTATTGCCTGCTCCAGAACCCAGATGTTCAAGCGTTCATTGGTACGCCGGAGTATCAGCAGCACAAGGAAAGGCGCTTTCGCGGTGGGGACAATCCGGTGATTGCAGAAAACGAGGCGTTTCTACTAAGTGACGCGAATACCCGCCAGCAATATGCGGAGGCCTATCAAGGCACCCGCACACTATATTACAAATCCCAACCAAGCTTTGATGACATCATGGCGATGGTTCATCAAAACATTGACCAGCTATAAGCCTATGTTATAAGCCAGCAGTGAGTGCCAATCTTTCAAACTGTACGTTTTTCTCTAGTAGAGTTTGAATCAAATAATGCTGACGTGGTTTATTTTTGTTTTGATTTACGGCGAATATCGCCGTAAATGACTGGATTTCTGAACCTAAGGTGACATATAATGACATTTATACTGAATTTTATGTCACTTTGAGGTATGATGACTAATAGTGACATAAAACAATGAAATTTGTGTCATATTATGCCACTGAATAACCTATTAATCAGTAGGTAAGCCATGCTTTCATATAGTCCAAGCGAAGTTATGATTAAGGAGCTTAGGGATCTGCAGAGTCGGATTGCTGAAAAATGCGCCATAATTGGCGTTAGCGAACAGTCAGAACTTGAATATTTTCATCATAACGCCTTCATCAGCACGATTGGCGCTTCAACGCGGATCGAGAATGCAGTTTTGACTGATCAAGAGATTGATTGGGTAGATACCATTCTGACCGAAGAAGGTAAAACAACGGCTTTTGAGGCTAAAAAGACTTATATCTTTAACAAGCTGTCCAAAGATAAGGAACGAAGTATTGAAGAGGTGGTGGGTTGTCGTGAAATTTTAACCACTGTTTATTTACAGGCAAAAGAGCTGCTTCCCTTAAAAGAGATTACGATTCGAGGTTTACATCACGATTTACTGCGCTATTACCCAGATGCCATAGAATATGCTGGCGGGTATAAAACCGCTCCAAACAAGGTGGTTTCAAAGAACCATGAGACGGGCGAAACCAGAACCGTACTAGATCCGGCTGCTCCTGGCATTGAAACTGAAACCGCAATGGCTGATTTAGTGGACTGGTATAACAGAACCTATCGCGATCACCCCTGGCCGTTACTGATAGCCACCGAGTTTGTTTTTCGCTTTCTTGCGATTCACCCGTTTAAAGATGGTAATGGCCGTCTTGGCAGGGCATTGTTTTTAATGAGCTTGCTTCAAGCGGATGATACTTACCTGAGGAGGGTTATTCCTTATATTTCTCTGGATCGCCATATTGAACAAAATCGTGGAACGTATTACACAGTGCTTCGCCAATGCTCTGATGGCAAGTTTCAGAGTGATCCCAGTCTCTATAAACTAGAGCATCTTGCCTGGTTCTTTATTAAAATGATGGATGCGGCGTTAACGGACATCGATGTCTACCGGAAAAAATACGCTTTGTACAAAGGGCTTCCAGATAGCCATTTAGCAGTCTTGAACGTATTCAAAAATAGTCCTGAAAAACGCCTTCAGTTGGCTACGATTGAAACAGAAGTGGATTTAAATAAAAGAACTGTCCAACGGGCTTTGACAGTTTTGCTGGAAGGCGGATTTATACAAGTAAGAGGGAAAGGCCCAGCCAGAAAATACCAATTGGTGTTTTAAAATCCATCTGATCCGACCCATAAGCAACCCTAAATCCTAATCTTGATCAATGTCCTGTCAAGCTCAGCTATAAATGGTAAAATTTTGCAACAATAAAAATTGGGGGTCTGTGGAAAATCTTGACAACTTTAAACTCAATATTGGCAATGGTTTCCACGGTTTTTTTCGCGTGCTTTGCACGCAGGATGTCGCGGGTTCAACTCCTGTCGCCTCCACCATTTCACACCTTATGACATAAGGCTTTCTGGCGTATCGATAGATACCGAACGGGTTTTTCAAGTTTCAGGGGATTATTCATATGCAAGGCATTTATTTGCGCTTTGGCGCTGCCAACACAGGCAATCAATCGCTTGGGGTTCCATCCCAGGCTTTTCAGGCACCGATCATTAAATCGGTCAATCGTGATCAGTTCGTCCGTTTTGGCGGTGGGGATGGTGGTGATACGTCTGGTGATCAGGCCCCTATTTCAGGAGGGCCAGTGATTATCGTGAAAAAAGATAAAAAACGAAAACGCCCGCCGCAATTTTCGGGCGGTACCGAACTAGGTGGACAATCAAGTAAACGCACTCCCGGTACTCCTACCACTTACGATCAAGGGCCCACTAGTTTAGATGGCTTGGGAAAAAAGATTAAAGCAGCTTTGAAGCTTGGCGGAAAAGTACCTACCCAGAAAAAAAAGAAATAGCACTTTATTATATCGACCACCCCGGCTTTAAATCCTGTTAAGTTAGCTCCTATAACGGCTTATTTGGTGTTTAATGTCCCGGTTACGCTGCTGTAATCAATCGAAAGGAATTAAGTGATGCAAAGCACATTTAATGCAGTTGTTAATAACGGCTATGGTTATCCTTATACTCAGGCAGTCCACGCTAAACCCTTGTCGTTTGGGGGTTATACTCAACCATTGGCTCAGGATGTCTTCGTTAAGCAGCATTCTAATGCCGGTAATGTCCCGCAGATCACATTTTCCGCCGAACGCACCCCGGCCCAGAAGGCAGCCGACCAAAGAAGAAGGGATAGAGCGGCGCAAGATAAAGCGACTAAAGCACTGAAAGCTGCTCGGGCACAACAAGGAGGAAGGCACCCTTCAATCCAACATCCTAAAGAAAAACCAGGCGATGCAGGTAGAGATCGTCGCGCGTAACACTTTATTCCTCTTTACTTTACTGTGTCCACACTGATTCACACTAATTATAAAAGCCCGGCCATCTGGTGTCAGATGAACGGGCTTTTTTCGCACAAGCAAGAACGGGCTAAATTATAAATGAATGTAAAAATAAACTGTACAGACTATTGTTTTCTGTACAGAAAACGTTTATTCTGGGGGTGTCGCAAGTTTAGTAAAAGAAACCTGTCCTGATGGATGTAAAAGCCTTTGAAAAGCTTGTAAAGGATTATGGCTGCTATATTTCAGGCGGATCGAAACATTTGAGATGTATATATAATAAGGATGGAAACCTAATTTCTACCTTTGCCATCAGGCACTCAAAAGGTTCTAAAGATGACGTTATGCAACCATACGTCCGGGCCTTTTTAAAAGCAGTGGAAAAGCACTCCTAAAATAATAAATGTTGTCAATAATGAATGAAAGAACGCCTCTACGTTCCTGCTTTACTACATAAATTATGAGTGTTCATGAGGTATCAATGATGAAAAAAGAAGCATTGCTCTTAACTGCCATTACCTGGTTTGACAAGCACGATCAATGCTGGATCACTCAGTCACCTCTTGATGAAACGATTATCGGTGCTGGTGATAGTGAAACCGAGTCGATCGATCTTTTCTATGAAGCGGTTGATATTCACTATAACCACTACCAGGCGGGAAAGCATGCTTTGAAAAAGCCTGGACGTCCCGCAAAAGACGGTGAAAATGTTCACATGCAAATAAAGGCTGAAACCCGTCAAAAGCTGAACGACATTAAAGCCGAAAAGCATTTCTCATCCCAGGGAGAAGTGGTTGATTTTCTTTATAAATTCTATGAATTACAGCAAACAAAAATATTGCCAGCTTCTTAAAGTGATAAAGTGAAATAACTTAAAAGCCCGGCCATCTGATGTCAGATGAACGGGCTTTTTTCGCACAAGCAAGAATGGGCTTGGCTTATGCAATCAAATGAAACGTAGGCTGACGGTCAACCTTGCTAGTGCCGGTGCTGAAGGTTTCAGACCCGCTGACTTTGCCGGAGAGCCTCGAGCCTTGATTGCCGCCCTCGGCTTTCATGCTCGATGACCAGCCGCTGTCATACATCTTATCCAGCACGCTCATCAACGCGATGCCCGCTGGCGTATGGCTGGGGGTACGCTGGATATCCGAAAAATACGGCGACTGGAAGAAATCGCTGTTTAGGCCAAAGCGAACGGGCGCTGGGGCCGGTGGAGGCGCAGCCCCGGCAGACTGAGATTCCGAGGGGGTATAACTGGCGCCATTGCCGCCAGCACTTTTGGAGTCCGTGGCGTAGTTTGGCCCCAAGGACGTTGCATCCATCGCCCTGGATGAAAATGTGGGTGAGAATTGACTGCCGAAGGCAGGAGGGACGAGTTGCATGATACTGCTTCCTTATTAAGATCCCAACAGCACTTGAACTTCATTCGAACTTCAAATCAGGGGCGTTTTTTTGGACACTTAACCCGCCTTCTAAAATTAGAAGACGCGCTTATTGCTGAGTTGTTATAAGCTCATACGTAAAATGAGAATTGAAATTAGCTTTGAAAATCAATTAGCTTAATGATTAACCAATACCGAAGCTACTCGGAGATGCAAAAGATGGACTGTAGATACACTATCGGTTTTACGCGTCTTTGGGTATTAGACGCCTGAGGGGTATTTAGATGGCTAACCCAATTGAAAGGGACAGAAGACTAAGGGGCAAGATTTATCCACGAATAATGCGAATAAAACGAGACGCGAAACTGAAACGATTTGATTCCCAGCCTGAAAATTGGATGTTTTTCCGGAAAGTTTTAAAACTGCTTCAAATAACTTTTTTCAAATAATTTTTAAAATTTAAAAAGAAGCTCAAAACTATGAGAATAATCACTTTGGGTTAGTTAGTGTATCTATGGTACAGATGCATTTGGTTTTTGTACAGGCTTTTGTAACAATTGTAACGAACTCATGTATCGATTGCGAAACAGACTGGCATCAAGGGCCATGTTTTGTGTTTCATGTAACCACGCAGGTGTTCATCAAAATCAAACAAAATACGAATAATCGTCTAAACTAACGATTCGTACTTGACAAGCTATTTAAAGCACTATAGGCTAAGGACACTATGAATAGCCGTCAACAATTTTACTTCTTTTATTTTTATGGCTTCTGGACGCAGGAGCGGTTTGTTGGCGCGTAAACAAGCTTAAATAGCGAACACAAGTTTACCAAAACAAACAGCTCCCCCTTCAAAACCGGGAGCTGTTTTTTTTAAGTCCATATTTCCCTTTTAACCTTTAAATATCTCACCGTCCCATTAATCACCACCACTAGGAGACCTCACCACGATGACTTCCGCAGTTCGTTCCCAACACAAAGCCCAACAGATGCCTGGCCAGAACCAGAACATGATTATCGCCGGCCCCTGCGCCGCAGAAACCCCCGAACAAATCATGGCCTCGCTGGTCGAAGCCAAAAAACGCGGCGTCGATTTCGTCCGCATCAGTCTTTGGAAGCCTCGCACCAAGCCCGGTTTTGATGGGCTTAAGGAAGCTGGCATCCCGCTTTTAATCCAGGCGATTGAAATGGGACTCAACCCTGGCACTGAAATTTTAACTGCCGATCAGGCACAAGCCATCGTAGACGCCGTCCTTCCGGTGCTTCAACAGGAAGCAAACCAGGAGCGCAAGTTGATGCTCTGGATCGGCGCCAGAAACCAGAACCACGTCATCCAGCATGACATTGCCAAAGTGGCCGCCCTGGCTAACCAGCATTGCGCCAATGCAGCATGCCCAGGCGGGCGCATCGTCGTGATGGCCAAAAACCAGCCCTGGGCTTCGCAAGATCATTGGGAAGGCATTTCAAGCCACCTTTTAAGCAGCGGCATCAACCCTGAAAACGTCATCATGTGCCACCGGGGTTTTACCGCCTCCAAGCATGATCCAAACCCGATGGGCCTTCGTAACCTGCCGGATTCGGAAATGGCGATGGCCATTCGTGAAAAGACCGGCCTTAAAATGATTCTCGATATTTCCCACATCGCCGGTTGCAGAAGCACCATTGACCCGATCGCCCAGGAAGCGGCCAAGCATGCTTACGATGGTCTAATCATCGAAGTCCATCCGGATCCGCTCAATGCCTGGACGGATGCCAAACAGCAAATTACCTGGGACACCCTGGATCAGTTGCTGGTGGATATCGGCTACCGCGCCAAAAAAGAAGCGGTCATCAAGGAATTGCCGCTGAAGGTTGTCGTAAAGGAAATGGCGCTCGCCTAAGTCCTTTTCATTATGATTGAACTTGTTCCGCTTTGCTCTCCCATCCCGGCAAGCGCCGCTCTCAATTGCCGCGTGCCGGGCTCCAAGAGTTATACGATACGCGCCCTGTTGATTGCGGCGTTAACGCCCGGCGTGGTTCAAATTGAAAACCCGCTTGAGAGTGATGACACGCTTGCGATGAAGCATTGCCTGAACGTATTGGGCATTCCGGTTGCCCAGGTTGATAATGCCTGGTTTGTCGAAGGCTCGGTTCATCAGGTGGAGCCTAATCGCCAGTACGAGCTGAACGCCAATTTATCGGCGGCCAGCCTGCGGTTTTTGACGGCGCTTTCAACGATACTGCCAGGCGAGCAGGTTCTATTTGGTGAACACGGCCTAAACCAGCGTCCGGTCAAAGACCTGGTGGACAGCCTGCGTCGCGTCGGCGCGTATATTATCGATCATGACCGCGAAGGGTACCCTCCCTTGCGGGTGCTTTCAGATCATCTTACGCCAGAAGACAATGTCATCCGCGTGTCGGGTAAGACCAGTAGCCAGTATGCCTCGGCCTTGATGATGATAGCCCCCGAACTGGTCAGCCGTTCGGGCCTCGATATTGTGATTGAGCTTATCGACGAGCCGATTTCAAGGCCCTATCTTGAAATGACCCGATCCATCATGGCTGCTTTTGGTGTAACGGTGGAGGCGCCAAATGATCGTCAGTACCGGATTCGCCAAGGGCAGCACTATCAGCCCATCACGTACGCGGTTGAAACGGACGCCTCCAGCATGGCCTACCCGCTGGCCATTGCCGCCCTCAGTCAATCGACACTGACCATTGAGAATGTCAAACCGGACTCCGTTCAGGCGGATATGGAACTGATTGAGATTCTCAAACAAATGGGAAATATGATGACGTTTGCCGATGGCACGTTGACGATTCAAGGCAAAGGCGTTCAGCCGTTGGATTACAACATGGAAAACTGCCCTGATCAGGCGCAGACGGTGGCTGTTCTGGCTGCCTTTGCCAAGGGCGCCAGCCGACTGAGCGGCCTGCAATCGCTTCGGGTAAAAGAAACCGACCGGCTGGCCGCAGTAACCTCGGAACTGCGCAAGATGGGGATTACCGTTGATGAAACGTCCGACGCCCTGACCGTTTATGGCGGCAATCCGCAAGCCGCCCAAATCGCTACCTATGGCGATCATCGTATGGCGATGGCTTTTGCCGTTGCCGGCAGTGTTTTGCCGGGTGTGAAAATCGAGCATCCCGAGGTAAGCGCCAAGACCTATCCCGGTTTCTGGGACGATCTGAAAAAACTCGGTATTGGGGTTGTGCCCTACTGAAACGCGACATCCGGGCTGCGCTTCTTATTTATGAATCAGTTACAATGAGCCCATATCAAAAACTGAACAAGTTGAGAAATTTTTTATGACCGCCGGTAATTCTTTTGGACAACTCTTTCGCATCACCACCTTCGGGGAATCCCACGGTGGGGCGGTGGGTGTCGTTATTGACGGCTGTCCGCCAGGACTTGAGATTTCACAAGAGGATATCCAAAAAGAGCTGGACAGGCGAAAGCCTGGCCAAAGCGCAATTACCACGCCCAGATCGGAACAGGACGAAATCCATATCCAGTCCGGCTGGTTTGAGGGGAAAACCACCGGTACGCCGATGCTTTTACTGGCGTACAACAAAGACGCCAAATCCGGCGATTATCTTCATTTAAAAGATCTCTACCGACCAGGACACGCGGATTACACGTTCCAACAGAAATACGGCCATCGCGACTGGCGAGGCAGCGGACGCGCCTCGGCGCGAGAAACCCTGGCCAGAGTCGCCGCTGGGGCAGTGGCGCAAAAATACCTGAAAGAAAAATTCGGCGTTGAAATTATCAGCTATGTCGAGCAGGTGGGCACTTTAAGCGCGCCGCCGCTTTTAGAGGAATCTCTGCTGACGCGCGAACAGGTGGAATCCAACATCATTCGCTGCCCGCACCCGGAAACGGCCGAAGCGATGATTGACTTTGTCTCTAAAATCCGTGATGACGGTGATTCGGTCGGCGGCGTCATCCGCTGCGTGATTCAGAACACGCCTGTCGGTTGGGGCGAGCCGGTTTTTGACAAGCTTCATGCGGACTTGGGCAAGGCGATGCTGAGCATTAACGCGGTTAAGGGCTTTGAGATAGGCTCCGGCTTTTCGGGCTGCGCGTTAAAAGGCAGCGAGCATAATGATGCGTTTTATGCGGAAGAACAAACGGACAAGACCAAGTCTGTGAAAACCCGCAGCAACCATGCGGGCGGCGTGTTGGGTGGTATTTCAAGCGGCGGGCCGATTTACTTCCGGGTCGCCTTCAAGCCTACTTCCACCATTATGAAACGCCAGGAAACCGTTACTGTGGGCCAGGAAGCAACCGAGGTGGAAGCCCACGGTCGCCATGATCCCTGTGTTCTGCCCAGGGCCGTTCCGATTGTCGATGCGATGGCGGCACTGGTGCTGATGGATCATTACCTTCGCCACAAGGCCCAGAATCTTTAAAGTTTTTTTATAATGATTTGGTCGTTATAGTCAATCGGCTTGAATCAGCACACTTGCATCAATCAGAAACCATTACGGTAACTTCCTTATGACGAATCCTCCAAAAAACAGCCTTCCGAGCGATCCCAATCCGCTGGCCCAATGGCGCGCGGAAATCGACGTGCTGGACGCCCAGCTTCTTGAAGTGCTTTCGCGCCGGGTGCAGGTGGTGGTGGAAATCGGAAAATATAAGCAGCAAAATGGCTTGCAACCGCTTGACCCGGTTCGATGGCAGCAGGTTTTAAACGCCAACATTGAACGCGGTAAGGCGCTGAATTTATCCCAGCCAGTGATTGAAGCGCTTTATCACCTCATTCACGACTACAGCCTGGAGCTTGAGCGTCAAGAGCATTAAAGGCCAAGATACAAACGCCTTCTTGCTGATGCCAACCAATTTAGGATCCCTTTTTTCTCATGTCTGCCAATATCTCGCCTGTCCGTATTATTCAGGATTTTTCCAGGGAAGATTTGCCCGGTCATTTGACCAGCCGCGTTCCTTCCGGCGGCGTTATCGGTATTCAGGGCGGGCAGGGAAGCTTCAATGAGCAGGCGCTTCATCACCTGCTGCGTTATAAAAACCTTGCAACGGTCAGTGTCGAATATCTTTACACGTCGCAGAACGTTGCCAAAGCGCTTGTTTCCAAAGCAATCGATTTTGGCCAGTGCGCCATTTCCAATTCCCTGGGCGGGGAAGTTCAGGAAACGATGGAAATCCTGGCGCAGTATCCCGTTGAAATTGTTTGCGCCTTTGAGATCCAGATTGCCCATGCGATGATGATTCGCCCCGACCAGGACTTTTCCAGGATTACAACCCTGATGTGTCATCCCCAGGTGTTTGCCCAATGCAAGCGCAAGCTGGCTGAAAAATACCCTGGCTTTGAACAGGTGAGCGGTGATGGCGATCTGTTGGACAGCGCGCGTGTGGCGCAAGCTTTGTCCGAGCGCCAGTTGCCCGACACGGTGGCCGTGATGGGAAGCCGCATTTTTGCCGAGCATTACAACTTGCGCGTCGTGGAAGATAATCTTCAGGATTTGCCGGATAATTACACGCGTTTTATCTTACTTAAGACGCACCAATAGCCGTGATAAAATGGCAGGTGTTAACGGTGGTTTTCGTGCGGGCAGAAAGGCAAGGCAGTGATGGCAGAGGGTTCAGTCAATCTCAAATCGAAGTGGGATGAGGTGTTTCGCAAAACCAAGTGGGCGCGTTATCCTTCGGAAGAGATGATCCGCTTTGTCGTTCGGAATTTTGCCCATCTGGAGGATCGCAGCCAGGTTCGTTTTCTGGATTTAGGCTGTGGTATTGGCACCGCTTGCTGGTATTTAAGCCGTGAAGGCTACACGGCTGAGGGTATTGACGGATCTGACACGGCTATTGAAACCGCAAAGCAGTGGATGGCTTCTGAAGGGTTGCCTTCTCAGTTTCAGGTCAGCATGATGCAGAACCTGCCATTTCCTGAACAGCGTTTCGATTGCGTCATTGATAACGGCAGCTCGACGAGTACGCCTCTTCCGGTTATCCGGCAAATCCTAGAGGAAGTGCAGCGGGTAATGAAGCCACAAGCGCTCTACTATGGCATGTTTTTGGGTAGTGAAACCACGATTTCCGGTGTTACGAATCCAAAGAGCGACGATCCGGCTTTTTACGAGGAAGTTACCGACGGGCCATTGAAGCGTGCGGCGACGGTTCGCCTGTTGAGAGAAGAGGAGCTTCGGCAATTGTTTTCGGGCTTTAACGACGTCACGATTGACTACTCGCTTCGCACCCTTGGCAATCGAGAGGAACGGGTGCAATACTGGCATGTTGTTGCCCGAAAGTGAGGAAACAATTATTTGGACGCTTATGCCAAGCAATTGGATGTTTTGAAAAAAAGCCTGCAATACCGCGAGGTGAAGCCTTTTGCCGAAGGGCCGAATAGCAATTGGGTGGATTTTAGCGGCAATGACTTTTTAGGGCTTTCCCAGCACCCCTCCCTTGCGGATGCCGCAGGTCAGGCAGCCAAAGAATTTGGCACGGGCGCGACCGGTTCTCGCTTAATCAGCGGAACCTCCGAATCGATACTGGCGCTTGAAAAACTGCTGGCCGACTGGAAGGGAACTGAAGCCGCCCTGGTGCTAAATTCTGGCTATCAGGGAAATATCGCGATTCTGCAAGGCTTGCTTTCAGCGGATGATTGGGTGTTCTGGGATCGCCTCAATCATGCAAGCCTCGTTGATGGTGTTCGATTGTCGGGGGCAAAGTGGAAGCGATACCGTCATTTGGATCTGGCGCATCTGCAAACCCTTCTGAAGGCGGCGCCTTTTAACGCGCGGAAATGGATCGTCACGGACTCGTTGTTTTCGATGGACGGGGATTATCCTGATTTGCCTAAATTGTGCGATATCGCCGAGGCATATGGGGCTTTTGTTTTGGTGGATGAAGCCCACGCGGGCGGGGTTTTCGGCAAAGAAAAACGCTCGGGTCTTTGCGAGGCGTTGGGTGTTTCCAGTCGCGTGACGCTTCAGGTGGGAACGTTCAGCAAGGCTTTGGGTGGCTTTGGCGCTTATGTCGCCGGGCCTGACGTCCTCATCAAAACGTTGATCAACACCGCGCGGGGCTTTATTTATTCAACGGCGCTGCCGCCTTCGGTGATTGCCGCAGCCCATCAGGCGGTGACGATGGTGTGGGAGGATTCGAGCCTGTGCGGCAAACTTTGGGAAAACGTCCATTTCTGCTGGTCATTGCTTGAGCGGGAGTTGCCGCCTGGATATTTACCAAAGCTTCAAAAAAAGGCCCAGAAAACCCAGATTATCCCGGTCTACCTTCCAGGCAGTGACCTCGCCCTGCGCGTCAGTGAACGTTTGATGAGGCAGGGTTATATGGTTCGCGCCATTCGGCCACCGACAGTCCCCAAAGGCCAGGAGCGCTTACGTATCGCAATTTCAGCCAAGCAGACTCGTACGCAAATCGAGGGACTGGTGAGCGCTCTGAAATGTGCGATCGTTGAAACTGCCGTGGCTAGATAGGTATCATTACTGACCTGGGGGATTGTGTTCCCAGGTGTTGGGCACCGCCTTGGGCGACTGGTTTTGCCCGTGTTGGAGAATCGTTCCCAAATACTGGTACTGGTATATTTTTTGCAAATTGGCGATACGTTCCTGAAGCGGATAACCACCATAGGTCTGGCCGCTCATGTGGCTTTCCAGACGCCAGAGACGTAGTTCAATGGGGTCGCTGGCATTGATCCGACCAAAGACGGTGTTTTCCATTTCCGAAAGGGCTTGGACTTCATTGCCGTTTGCTGAAAGTAGAGTGGGAGGGGGGGGCAACGGTTGTCCTGCCTGCACTGGCTGGGCATACGTCGGATCCTGCTGATTATCCTGGCCGGTGGGGGCGGGTAGTGTCAAAGGCGTTAGCTGGTAAGCGTTCTGGTATTGCTGGGGCGGTGTATAGACGTTAAGCCCGTTGGGTAGTTGGTAGAAGCCGCCCGGCTGGGTGACCGTTTCTGTCATTGTGACAGCGCCTGTAGAACTGCTGTTGGCGTTATAGCCCTCGCCCACCGTGTTGGGGTTCATGACGCGCATGCGAACGTCATTGGGTAGAAGATTTAATACCTCGGGACTGAACTGGTACTGGCTGTTGCTGCTAACCCCCATACCAATCTGGATGTTGGGATTATGTGGGGATGGCGGCGGTGAGGCGGCCTGGTAATTGGGCGCGGGATAGATGGGATTGCTGGCCTGTGATTGTTGTTGCTCTTGGTGATTCATCTCCTGGTGCTTCATGAGGGTGATGGCCTCCGAGCGGGTTTGAAGTAGTTTATCCAGTCTGCCGCTGAGGGTTCCCATCTGTGAATAGCCGAAAACCTGGCGTTCCAGCGTGTCCAGGCGATCGGTCAACAGCTTGCCGGATTGTCGGGCGTTTGGCCCGAGAATGTTGCGTTCCAATACCTCAAGCTTGGTGTAGATATCGGCGTTCATCAGATCGCGATCGGGCTTTCGGGCATAAAAATCCTCCTCGCTGACTGGAACCTGAGGCCCGCCCGCAGGGCGGGACGAAAAAGAGTAGGAGCCAGGCCCGCCCGCAGGGCGGGACGAGGCGGGGTAGTCATCATCTTTGCCTATCCCAAGACTAGCCTGCGGATAGCGCTCCAGCAGGTTGTCCACGCGATCCACCAGCGCCAGGTCGTTATAGACTCTTCCGTAAACTTTTTGCTCCAGTCTTGAAAGTCGATTGGTCAGCGCATCGCGGATAAAGTCACGGGCGAACACAATTCGCTCAATCGCCGTAACCGTCGGATAATCAGTGCCGTCAGGCTGTTCAGGCGCGCTTTCTTCTCTATTGTTAACGCTTTGTGCCGCCTGTACCGGGCTGTTATTCACTTCGGGCTCGTCTGCTTCATACGGCCTGAGTGTTTTCTCAAGCTTTTTCAGTCTGCCTGACGTTTCCCCGCTCTGGGTTGTGCCAAAAACGCTTTTCTCCAGACGCTTTAGGCGATCTTCCATACTGTCTGTATGGTATTCGCCTGAAAAAATCTGGGTTTCCAGCCGGGCCAAGCGACTGGACTCGGCGGTATCACTGGCGGTTTGCGCCAATGCGTCAGAAGCCAGCAAGCCGGTGGTCACCAATAAGAGACAGGACAAGGCAACAAAGCCAAGCCATCTTGATTGAAAAGCGGGCGTTGTGCCTTTCATTTTGCTGTTTTGCTTGACGCTCTGGCGCTTAAGGGCTTGCGTAGCACTTGAAATATAGGGCATAGGAAGGGTGTCGTCAAAAAAGTTTGGGGACACGAAAAAACTTGGAAAAACTTCTGAAACCAAAAAGCCTGACGATAGTTGTACAGTTTTAAAAAAAAGGGGGGAAGCGGCTTAATGAAACTTGGAAATTGGATAATGAAAAGAATTAAAGCTTAAACATGATCCATATTTTACCAAAACGCCAAAAAAGACAATAGGGGAAGGGGTTAGCATGTTGGCCTGTCTCAATGATAGTGGCCACAAAAAGACAAAAAGGCTGCCGTTGCGTGAACATCGGCAGCACAGGAAAGAAACATAGGGGAGAGGACATGTTAGAGTATCCATGGGATATATCGGCAGTGTGGCTCAGTACAACAGGCTGAAGCGCGCTTTTGTCAACAAATTGTTACACCCGTGCCTTCTCAAGCTTTCCCATACCGTCTTGTCCCCTCTCTTTTACTCTCAAAACCCTTGCAGAAATTGAGCTTATACTGTTCCTGCCTGGTTACTTCCCCTTTTGCTAAGAAGACTGCCGTATGCCAGGGCATAAACAAACGTTCCCCACGGTAAAAGAAGGCTGTTGACGATGCCGGTCAACAAAAACTGCGAGACTTGATGGCTGATATCGTTGCTGTCTGGCAATTCAAGCAGTGTGAGCAGCACCGGCGATAATTGAAGCCTGTAGCTTTCAATTAACCCTTGATGGAATTGATTGAACCACGGAATCGCCCCTGTAAGTTCCGCCAGTGAGACGAATACCCCGGGAATCAGATAGTAGGTTAGCAGGTAGGAAATAAGCAACAGGGTGAAACAACGCCCGTAATTCTCTGAAACAATGGCCTTGCTTTGTTTTAGCAGACCTATCGTTCCTTTTTGCAGCGCTTGGCTGGTTTCAGGCCCCATCGCCACAAGCTGAAAGCCCATTGAAAACCAGGTATAGGCCAGAAAAATAAGAATCTGCGCTAACAAGCTGGGGACGGCGGGCGGAAAAAAGTAAGCCAGCGGTGATACCAGAAGCGAAAAAACAATGCCCGCCACAAGCTGAACAAGTACGAAACCATTCAGGTAGGCAAAAAGGGGGTTTTTACGCTCAGCCAGAATATGCTTGAAGTTTTGGCCCGGCTTTAAAGGGAGCTTGCCGGAGAGCTGCTCCGCGTAGGTGAGGTTCAGGCTTGCCATGTAAACGAAAAAATGCCAGAAACCGTAGGCCATCACCGCTATCATGATAAAAGTTGCCAGCAGCTTGAGGGGGATATTTTGCATATCCGCCACGCTGAGCGCGCTGAGAAGCGCAAGGTAGCTGCCGCCATATATCATGGCAGTCGCCGGTAAAATGGCGCAAATATAGGGCACGCCCGTCTTGAAAAAATCGGCGCTGGCTTTTTGGAAAATCTCAAGCGTGCCGCGTTCCCTGACAAGACCAGTGGTTAAATTGCCGCTTGTAGCGTCATTCGCATGATTGAACGGTTCACTCATCGTTGGTCCTCACAATAAAGGTCCTCACAAAAAGCTTTTTACTCTGGAAACGCGTCCAGTAAAGCCCTGGCCACTGCCACCGAAGCGGCTTCCTGGTGGGAATTCTGCATGGTTTGCCTGATTTTTTGAAACGCTTCTTTTTGGCGCAAGTGTTCGGCGTGTGTTGGATCAAGAAGGGGAAGTATGCTGCCTGCAATGGCTTCAGGGGTCGCCCTGTCCTGCCAGAACTCTGGAACAACTGGCGGCAGGGAATTTTGCATGGCGCGGTTAATATCGGGAATACAGCATAGGATATTGGGCAGCCCGATAAACGGTAGCTGCAACAGCCTGACGGCGATTTGGTAAATGATGGGGTGTAGTTTATAAATCAAGACCAGCGGGGTGCCATAAAAAGCCGCTTCAAGCGTGACGGTGCCCGATGCCAGAATCACGGCGTCGGCCATGCTTAAGATGGCGTGATTGGCGTTTTCAAAAACATGAAAAACAGGTTGTGATTGGCCTTGCTGGGAGCCTGACGCGGGTATTTGAGCGATAGCCTCCGCCAATTTTTTTTCAAACGCTTCGGCTTTAAAATGCGATGACCTGGCGATGACAAACTGTATTTCCGGTGATTCTGGCGGTTTTTGCGCCTGAATGAGGGCGGCCGCTTTTACCATTGGCGCCAGCAGATAATCCAGCTCAAGGTGGCGTGACCCCGGAAAGATGCCGATAATGGGCCGCTTGGGGTCTAGCGCGTTATTTTTTATGGCGTTGTTGTCTGCCGCATGTTCGGCGCTGAATGTTTGGCAGAAGGTTTCTTTGGAAACGGCGGGCGGCAACTGTGTTGAAAGTGGATGACCGACGTAGGTGACGGGAATCCCTTCTGCTTCATACAGCGCTTTTTCAAAGGGAAAAATACAGAAGACATGATCAATGTGGCGCTTTATTTTGTTTAATCGCCCCCGCCTTGTGGCCCAGACCTGTGGGGGGATAAAGTAATACAGCTTGGGGCATCGATCTTTAAAACGCTTTTTCAGCTCACTGGCCAGCCATAAGTGAAAAACACCGTAATCGATAAACAGGATGGCTTGGGGCATCCAGGTTTGGCAGTGCTTCAGGATTTTTTGCCCCAGGCGCCAGTGGTCAAACGCGCCTAAAACGCTCCCAAATCCCACGCGGGCCATTTTGGATTGATCGCTGATAAGTGGGGTGCCCTTGGCCTGAAGGTGTGTGCCGCCGACAGCGTGGATATCGATTGACGCATTGCAAGAAGCGCGAAGCGCATCCACAATGTGGGCCGCGTGCATGTCGGCGGAAGGATCGCCGGTTAGAATCAGAAGCCGCTTCAGCGTCATACTGCGCTCTCTTTATTACTTTTCAGAACCTGGATGCGACACGCTGACAATGACCATCTTGTGACGATTGGCGTATGCGATCATCGCTTCCTTTTCCAGAAACAGCGTTTCGTTGGCCTCGGTTGCCAGCGTATCTAGTCCTGCTTGTCGCATCGTTTGCAAGGTGCGAAGACCAACGGTGGGAACATCGAAGCGTTGATCCTGATCGGGTTTTGCCACTTTGACCACTACCCCGCCACGGCTTTTCTTCCACTTAAACAAGCCTGGCAAGGGAAGACGGGACTGGCCTGAAATCAGTAAACCCGAACGTTTCAGGCAGGCGTCGGTGCCTTCAATGGCTTCAACGGCAATCAACATACCGTCCTTTATCACCACTGTCTGACCCACGTCCAAGCGGCCCATTTCACGGGCGATTGAAAACCCGTAGGCGATATCGGCCAATGCTTGTCCTTGTGGCGCTATTTTGGTCAGGCAAGCCTCTTCGGCAAAAAGATCCGTCAGGAAAAGCGACTGGGGAAGAATTTCAAACCCTTTGTCGCGAAGTTGGCTGACCAACCAGAGCATGACATCGTCATCGGTTTTCCTAAGGACGCTCCTGAACGCTTCAATCGCAAGCGTGTCCATGCGCGGGTCGCGCAGCAAAATCCATTTGTTTACTTTTCCCGCAAACACAAGGTGAGATACCTCGGCGGCTTGCAGGTGGGCCAGGTTTTGCGACAACATACCGGGAATCATTGTTACCGTCTTTTTACCGCAAGCATGCTCAAGCGCTGAGGCGTTGTTCTTGTCGATGGTGAAGGGGATGACCTCAATCCCTGCGGCGATGGCGTTTTTTGCCGCCACGACAGGAAGTTCACCTTCTCCTGCGATAATGCCCATTCGTTTCGGTTTTTGCCAATCACCCCAATGTCTGGCCTGCCGCCCGCCAGACTGTTCGCCAGTAGCTGTAGAAAGCAAGGAGGCCGCCGAAGGGGTGCTTGTCTTCTGCTTTTGCTTCTGAGGCTTGTTTTCAAAGGGGTGCTGGTAGCGTGGCATACAAAGCGGATCCGTTAAATCGCATTCCTGTTTAGAGAGCCTATTGAGAGAGCCCATGACGAACAGAAGCTGATATTAGCATAAACTGCCCGCCACTAAGCCTCTACGCTGCAGGGTGAAAAACTTTGTGTGACGGATGGGCTTGTGTCGGCGCAGGGTGTGCCAAATGGATGAACTGGCACAAGGGGTTGCGTTTGTGCGCTTGTTTTTGGGCTATAATAGCCCTTTCGCTCTGTCGTGAATGTCCGTTTCCCATCAAGCGCCCTTATTAAAGTTCTGATACAGGTTCTGAAAAGCTTAATGGGAAACGGACATCCGGCATCTGCGGGCGATTAAACCCAATGTGGCAGATGCGGTTACGCATTGATAGGCAAGCGTCTATTTCGTTGGGGTTTCCCGTATTGACCCATTAAGGCCCCTTTCTATAAAGGGCTTTAATCACAATAAAACCTGATAAACCATGACTAAAAAGGATGCCGCCGTGGAAAAATCATCCGTTCACCATCGTGATAAAGACCGTGATAAGGATCGTGATAAAGACAAGGGGGATAAATCCCAGGGTCATGACCCTATCAACCCTTTGGCCTCGTCTTCCTCCTCCCTGTTTCAGGCCGGAGGCCCCTTGATTGTCCTGGATACTGAAACAACGGGGCTGGATCACAAAACGGAAAAGCTGATTGAAATTGCCGCCGTTAAACTGGTGGATGGGGAAGTGACCGAGACGTTCTCCTCGCTGGTCAATCCGCAAAAGCAGATTCGCCGCTCCAGCTTCATGATCCACGGCATTAGCGACGAGCAGGTGGAAGGCGCGCCGCTTATCGAGGAAGTGTTGCCGCAGTTTCTGGAGTTTGTTGGGGATTTGCCCTTTGTGGCGCATAACGCCATTTTTGATTACAGTTTTATCAACGAGGCCTGTAAGGCGGTTAACAGCCAACGTTTCCAGAACCACCGCATTGACACCTTCGAGATGTACCGAAGCGTTTTCCCCGATGAGCCGTCTCACGGTCTTTCAGCACTGTTGGCCCGCTTTGGCTTTGACTCCGACGTCAAACACCGCGCGTTGGATGACGCCATGTGCTTGGCGAAGGTCTATCCCAGGCTTCAGATGCTTTATAACCAGAAATACGCATGGCAGTTGGCCCAACTGCCGAATATCGACTATCTCCTGGAGCGCTATTTGAGGCTGCAAAAGGCAATTCAGTCGATGCAAAGCGAAATGAGCGACCTGAAGGAAGTGTTCAAGCTGCATTTTCAGCAGGGCGGAAAGCCGGTCGGCAGTTCGTTTGGCGATACGATGATTTCGACTTATCGCCGCTCTTATGCCTATGATGATGCCCGGGTTTGGGCATTGGCGCTTGAGGCGGGGATTCAGGAGCGCCTCTTCAAGCTTAACCCGAGGGCAGCGGATAAGCTGATCGATGGCGATCGCTTGCCGTCAGAGCAGCGTGAGCAGTTGCTTGATGCGAGAATTAGCATGCATGAAAGCCGCCAGGTATCGTTTATCAAGACGCAGACCCTGGTCAACGAGGTTAAGGAAAGCGAAGAAGAAACCTCTGAAGAAAGTGCGGAAGCCCCGTTGGCGTAAACGTAAAACCGTTGGCTTAAGCCGGAGGAAACTCATGCCCGACAAGTCCACGTTTAAACCGTCGGCTGAGATGCCTTCTGTCGAGATGCAGAAAGTAAGTAAAGATCTCGTCCGATTTATAGTGGTTGCGGCGATTGTCGAATCGACGCTGACGGTAACGCTCGTGATGCTTTACCTTAACCACGTGATTAGCGCCGATGCTTTTCCAACTTACTTGATGATGGTGGTGATTCCGTTTTCTGTCGTGCTGTTTGCGGGGATTAACCGATTTAAGCAGAAAAGGCAAGCCTTGCTTGACAAGGCGCAATCGCAGGAACAGTCTAGCGAGTCAAAGCGCCCAAACTTGATCTCATAGCAATATAACAATTATTGTTTTAATAGCCGACTTTTTCGTCGACCAGTTCCCCAAATTCATCAATGAGCGCTTCTTTGACCAGCGATTGCTCTTCGGCCTCTTCGGGGATGGCTGACTCGGCGGGAAGCTTGGCATCGGGGAAGAATGCCTTGTGAATCGCGCGCACGGCACTGTCGGCGGCGGATTTTTCCACCAGGCAGCTAATCTTGATTTCACTGGTGGCAATCATCTTGATGTTGATGCCCGCCGTTGAAAGCGCCTGGAAGAAATCGGCGGCAATACCCGGACGGTCAATCATCCCCGCGCCCACAATGCTCACCTTGGCGATATCATCGTCCACCAGGACGGCTGCGGCGCCCACCTTGTTCTTAACATCTTCCAGTATGCGTTTGCCATCGGCTAAATCGGTAGAGGGAATCGTAAAAGCGATGTCGTTGGTGGTGCCGCTGTGCTCACTGCCGAGCGACTGGATGATCATATCCACACTGATATTGGCATCGGCGAGGTTCCCAAAAATATCGGCAGCAACACCGGGCTTATCGGGAACGCCTACAATGGCAAGCCGGGCCTGGCTTTTATCGCTGGCAACGCCGGTGACGGGATTAACACGCTCTAGAAATGAATGATCAACAATCATGGTGCCGGGATCCTCTAAGTGAAACGTACTGCGCTTGCTGAGGGTGACATTACCGCGCTTGGCCAGCTCAACCGCTCTGGGGTGAAGCACTTGTGCCCCGACGCGAGCCAACTCCATCATTTCGATGTAGGAAATCTGATCCAGCTTGACGGCTTCGGGAACCACGCGCGGGTCGGTGGAGTAGACACCGCGAACATCCGTGTAGATATCGCAGCGCTCCGCGCCCAGGGCGCCGGCCAGGGCCACGGCTGAAGTATCCGAGCCGCCACGGCCAAGCGTCGTGGTTTCGCCCAGGCTGTTCTGGCCCTGAAAACCACTGATGATGACAATCTTGCCACCATTTAACTGGTTGATGATATGCTCGGTTTTGATTTCCAGAATGCGTGCGCGGTTATAGAGGTCTTCTGTGTGAATCCCCGCCTGGGGGCCACTGAGGCCGATGGCGGGATAGCCCATCGAATTAAGCGCCATCGCCATTAATGCGGTTGTCACCATCTCGCCCGTTGCCAAAAGCGCGTCGTATTCCCGGCCCGAGGGGTTTTCGGTTAATTGATTGGCCAGATCCACGAGGTGATCGGTGGAGTGTCCCATCGCTGAAACCACCACCGCCACATGGTAGCCCTGCTCCGCCGTGTCTGCGATAATGCGCGCCACGCGCTTGATACGCTCGGCGTCCCCCACGGAGGTGCCGCCGAATTTCTGCATAATCAGCGGTTTCTTAAGACGCGGATTTTTGGGAGCTGCGGGAACTTGGGATTGAGTCGCCGTGTTTGCCATAGGGTGGGGACTTTCCGTAAGATAGCAATGGTATTCGAATATCTCATGCGTACCATAGCAACGACAAGCCCTGATCGCAAGTGTCAAGGCCCTCAAGTGATGAAGGCCTGCAAGTGATCAAGCCGCTATTGTGACAATGTTTGTAAACCTTGCACTGGGCAAGCGAAAATGGGCAAGAGAAAATGAAAGAGAGACGAGCAGAAAATGAAAATCGTAAGGCAATTCAAACCGTCGGATGTTTATATGGGCCGCTTTGAGTATGGCAGCGATCTGATCACGTCGCTTGAGGCGTTTTGCGGCGAGCATCATATCCGCCACGCCTGGGTGCAGGTGATTGGCGCGCTGAGTAAGGCTGCGATTGGATATTACGAGCAAGCGCGACATGACAAGTCGATGCGGGATCGCTATGTCGTCAAGCAGCTCAGTGGCGAGTATGAAATCATCAGTTGCTCGGGCAACATCAGTGTCAAAGATGGCAAGCCTTTCGGCCATTTGCACATCGCGGTGTCGGACACGCAGTATCAAACCTTTTCGGGCCACCTGATGCCAGGCTCGGTCGAACTTTTCGCAGGCGAGTTTGTGATTCAGAGCTTTGAAAAAGCCGTCCCCTCAGACCCCGATCTTGACCGCTGCCCGGATGAGGTTACCGGCTTGGCGCTGTGGTAATTTTTTTTGGTGTAAATTTTAATTTTCCCAGCCATCCCACCAATCAGCTGCTGGAGCGTTACCCCATGTGTTTGGCGTTGCGCCTTGATAGGTTGTATCGCCTGCAACGCGGCCATTGATAGAAATTCTGCCATTATAATAAAGATCGATGGTAACTGATTTGCCTGGCCCCACGGTGCTGCCAGAATATTTCCCGTCAGGATCAAAAGTGAAATAGATATAATGGTTGTTAGCGGTTTGTCCAAACCTATAGAGTGACTGCAGCTTTAATTTGCCACCATTGTGCATTAAGAGACAAGGCTGCAACGATATACATGTAAGACTCGTCGAATCAGGCATATCGTCAATGAAGCCAGTGCTTTAGATGCGCACGTAGTTCATGTAGGGCGCCAAATCGCCGGGATTCGTATTGACCGTCAAGGGGTTATTCGCTTTGTAAGCCTCAAAAGCCCCAGAAATCATGGCAACGGTTTCTTTGGTTGACGCATTCCACGTGGAGTTCCGCTGGCTGATTAAAACTTTGGGAATTGTATGGGAATTGTAAATGTTGCAATAACACCTAAAAGGGCAAGCGCAATCAAAAGCTCTGCCAGGGTAAGCCCATCTGTTTGTAGAAGGTTAAACTTTTTGAGCATATTACTGCCTTAATAATCCTCTGGAACCAGTTTCATACTGGCAAAGCGGTTTTAATTTCCGCCGCGTGCAGCCTGCCGTCTTTCATTGCGGGCTCCAGAGCCGCCATGACGCTGCGATGCCTGTCCATCAGGTTCTGGTTTTCAAAGCTCTTTGCTTCCACATAAATCAAGAAATGATCGCTCATGCCGTTCTTGTCCGCGATATTGACGGCGGCGTCGGGGATGGCGTTTTTGATCAAAGTTTCAATGTCTGTAATGGCAATCATAGGGTTCCCTTACTGAATGGCGTATGCTTCGTGCGTTGTTTCAAAAGCCTTGATGGTATCAAGATAGCTTAACGTAAAGCCGATATCATCCAAATCATCCACCAGGCATTTCTTGCGATACGGGTCAATCGAAAACGGGAAGGCGCCTTGATTGGGAATGCTGACGGTTTGCGCGGGTAAGTCAATGCTGACGCTGAGCGTGGCGTCGGCCTCGATGTCCGAGAGGAGCTTTAAAACGACAGGTTCAGGTAATGCGATAGGCAATAACTGATTTTTCAGGCTGTTGTTTTTGAAGATGTCGGCAAAGGAGATGGCGATCATCGCCTTGAAGCCGAAGTCTTTAATGGCCCATGGCGCATGTTCGCGTGAACTGCCGCAGCCAAGGTTATGGGGCGCCACTAGAACTTCAGCGCCTTTATATTGCGGCTGGTTGAGCGCAAACTCAGGCCTGGGATTGCCGGAAGCGTCATAGCGCCAGTCGTGGAATAATTTATCTCCCAGGCCGACCTTGGAGGTGCCTTTCAAAAAGCGGGCGGGAATGATTTGATCGGTATCGATGTTGTTCAGGTTCATCGGCGCGCATCGCGCGGTGAGGGTGGTAAATTTGGCCATAGGTAAGAGGTCCTTATTTTTTTCTTGTCATGCCTGTGCATGCAGGCATCCATCCACTCTCTAAAGTTGGTTGATGGATCCCGGCCTTCGCCGGGATGACAATGTTTATTAACTTAGTTTCCTGACATCCACAAGCTTGCCGGTGACGGCTGCCGCTGCCGCCATCGCGGGACTCATCAGGACGGTTCGACCGCCCGGGCCCTGGCGTCCTTTGAAGTTACGATTACTGGTGCTGGCGCATAATTGGCCAGACTCGATCTGATCGCCGTTCATCGCGATGCACATGCTGCATCCCGGCTCGCGCCACTCAAAGCCAGCGTCGGTAAAGATTTTATCCAGCCCCTCCGCTTCCGCCTGGCGCTTGACGTTGTATGAACCCGGTACCACCAGCGCGCGAACTGAGGTTGCCACTTTCCTGCTTTTGGCGATTTGGGCGGCGTCTCGCAAGTCTTCAATACGGGAGTTGGTGCAACTGCCGATAAAAACCACATCAACAGAAGTGCCCGCCATGGGCTTTGCCGCTTCCACCTTCATATAATCCAGCGCGTCGGCCAGCTCGGTTTTTTCATCCTCCGTGGGCATTTGATCAGGCGTGGGCAATGGCTTGCTGATGCCGATGGCCATGCCGGGGTTGGTGCCGTAGGTTACCATCGGTTCAATGTCTTCCGCTTTCAGTTCAATAACCGTGTCGTATTTTGCGCCAACATCGGTGGTTAACTGCCGCCATTGGGCGACGGCCTCGTCGAACGCCTTGTCTTTCGGGGCGAATGGCTTGCCCTTGAGATACTCAAACGTCACTTCGTCGGGAGCGACCATCCCTGCCCGAGCGCCAGCCTCAATGGACATATTGCAAAGCGTCATTCGGCCTTCCATTGAAAGCGAACGGATGGCTGAGCCCGTGTATTCCAGCACATAGCCCGTACCGCCGCCGATGCCGATTTTACCGATAATCGCAAGAATAATGTCTTTGGCCGTAATATGCTCAGAAAGCTTCCCTTCCACCCTGATTTCCATGGTTTTGGAGGGTTGCTGCAAAAGACACTGCGTGGCGAAAACATGCTCAATTTCGCTGGTGCCGATGCCGAAGGCCAGTGCCCCAAAAGCCCCGTGGGTGGACGTGTGGCTGTCACCGCAGACAATGGTCATCCCCGGAAGCGTCAACCCTTGCTCTGGGCCGATAACGTGGATGATGCCCTGCTTGTCGCTATGGGCGCCGAAGTAGCGGACGCCGAATTCCTCGCAGTTTTTCTCGAACTGGCTGATTTGTCTGGCCGCCTCCGGGTCTTCCACCGGGCGGGAACGATCATAAGTGGGAATGCTGTGGTCGACCACGCCAAAGACGAGATCTGGTCTGTGCATGGGGAGTTTTCTGTCTCGCAGCCCCTGAAATGCCTGGGGGGAGGTCACTTCGTGGATAAGATGGCGATCAATATAGAGAATGGCAGGAATGTCCGGCTTCTGAAGAACCACATGGCTATCCCAAATCTTCTGGTAAAGCGTTTTTGGGGTGTCGGCTAAAGCGTTTGTCACGGCTGTACTCCGGTCAATAGGTGTAAAACTCTCAGCTGGAATTATGCTCTTGAGAATCATTCTAGCGCCGACAAATCGTTAAGCCAAGCGACGCCTGAAGACAGTCAGAAGAAAGACTGTCTGAATAAAGGCAGGCTGAACTTTTACGGGCCAATAACGTCTTTTTGGACGGAAGCCTGTTTTTGGGCTAGGATAGTCGCTAAAGCGCTCTTGCTTAAAGGAGCGTGTTTCCTTATTTATGAGGATATTCCCCATGCTTTGCTCCAATATCGCCCATTTCAAACGTAAAATGCTTTTAATGTCCGCTGCGGTATTGCTCGTAGCGGCGGCCGCAATACTTGCTGGGGGATTATTGAGCGCTCCCAAGGCAGAGGCGGCCAAGCGTACCGCCAATGCCATCGTTATTTTTACGGCCAACTGGTGCGCCAGTTGCCGAACCGTCATACCTGTCGCCCAGGAAGTGGCTTCGCAGAATGGTCTGGGTGTTGAAACCATTGACGTAGACAAGCAGGATGCTCCCTCGCAGGCTTCCGACTTTGGACTTTCAATCCCTTCGGCGGATTTGCCCCAGGTCTATTATGTGAACAACGGTCGGATCACGCTGCTATTTGACGCCCGTCAATACAAGTTTGCAAAGCCAGAGATTATCCGCACCCAGATTCTCAGTAACCTGCAACAGTCCAAATCGAGTTAAAATTAAGAGGATTATATGTTAAAGATGGTTCTTATTTTAGTTTTTCTTGTAATTGCAGGCATTCTTGCTTTTGCTACCACTAAACCTGACACATTTCGTGTTGAACGCTCGATTATAATTAATGCGCCATCTGAAAAAATCTATCCTCTCATCAGCAATTTCCATCAATGGCAAATCTGGTCGCCTTATGAAAAGATGGATCCCAACATGAAACGCGCTTTTGAGGGGCCAGAAAGTGGAAAGGGTGCGGTCTATTCATGGAATGGTGCTGGTAAAGTCGGTCAGGGGCGGATGGAAATTCTGGAAACGCAGCCCGCATCCAAAGTGATCATCAAGCTTCATTTTGTAAAGCCCTTTGAAGCGACCAATACTACTGAATTTACCATTATTCCAGAAGGTAAACAAACAAAGGTCACCTGGGCAATGTCTGGCATTCAACCATTCATGGGTAAAGTGATTAGCGTTTTCTTTAATTTGGATCCCATGATAGGGAAAGATTTTGAAGACGGTCTACAGAATCTCAAAAAAGCTGTCGAGCCTTAAATCTGATTATACGCCTGACTTCACTCGTTTAGTGTTAGTTGTTCACCGAGCATCATTTTTCGCTTCAGGGCGATAAACTTTTCGGTCAATTCAGCGGGGCTTTCCTTGACGAGGATTTTTTCACCGTTGGTCATCGATACCACGGTATCGGGTGTCGCCTCGGCAAACAGCACAAGATCGGGGTTAAGATACAGCATCGTGCCGTTGAGTCGGGTTACTTCAATCATCTTTTGCTCTGCTTTTCTGCTTAAACGCTGGGCGATGTTTTTACGGAAGCCGTTTTTGAAACGGCCTTGGAAAAAGCTAACGTGTCGGGATCGTCGGTCGAAAGTTCGGCGTAAATCGTATCCCCATCCACGAATTGACCTTGCAGCAGGGCGTTTGCCAAGGGGTTTTCGACGTACTTTCTCAAAACCCGCTTCAGGGGGCGCGCGCCATAAACCGGGTCATAGCCCAGCCTGCCCAGCAAGTCCTTGGCGTCATCGCTGAGGGTTAGCGTTAAATTACGCTGCAAAAGCATCTTCTCAATCCGTTTAAGCTGGATATCGACAATACTTCTCAAATGCTCGGCTTTCAGCGCCTCGAAGAAAACGATATCATCGAGTCGGTTGATAAATTCGGGCCGGAAGTGGCTTTGCACCTCATTCATCACTTGTTCCCTCAGCACCTCTTGGCGAAGTTGTTCATTGCTCGTTTGGTCGCCCATCAGGTGACGTTTGGCATGTTCTAAAATCACCTGGCTGCCGATGTTGCTGGTCAGGATAATCACCGTGTTCTTGAAATCGACTGTTCTGCCCTTGGAGTCGGTCAGGCGACCATCGTCCATAATCTGGAGCATCACGTTGAACACGTCGGGGTGGGCTTTTTCAACTTCATCAAACAGAACAACGCTGTAGGGTTTTCTGCGCACCGCCTCGGTCAATTGCCCGCCTTCGTCATAGCCGATATAACCTGGAGGAGCGCCAATCAGGCGAGCCACCGTGTGTTTTTCCATATATTCGGACATGTCAATGCGCACGACGGCAGCTTCGTCATTAAAGAGAAACTCGGCCAGCGCCTTGGTCAGTTCGGTTTTCCCCACACCGGTGGGGCCAAGGAACATAAAGCTGCCAATCGGCCGGTTTTCTTCCTTTAAACCTGAACGCGCCCGGCGGACGGCTTCGGCGACCACGCGAACGGCCTTGTCTTGTCCGACGACTCGTTTTTCCAGGTAGTCTTCCAGGTGCAGGAGTTTTTGGATTTCGCTCTCTTGTAAGCGCGTGACGGGAATGCCCGTCCAGCGGCTGACGATTTCTGCGATGTCCTCTTCGCCGATTTCTTCTTTGACCAACAGTTTTTGGGATGAGGTTTTTCCCTTGCCGTTCGGGCTGCTTTCGCTCTGAATCACCTCGTCTAGCCTGCGCTGAAGTTCAGGCAATTGGCCGTACTTGAGCTCGGCGGCCTTGGCCAAATCAGCGTCCCGCTCGGCCTGCTCGATTTCGATTTTGACCTGTTCAAGCTGTTCCTTGAGCGTTCTGGAATCCTGGATTTTTTCCTTTTCCTGCCGCCAGGCGGTTTCAAGTTCGGTTTTTTGCTGCTTCAGATCTGAAATTTCCGCTTCCAGCTTGACCAGCCGCTCCAGCGATCCAGAATCAGTCTCTTTTTTCAGGGCTTCCTGTTCAATTTCCAGTTGAATCAGCGCGCGCGACACTTCATCAAGCGCCTGCGGCATGCTGTCGATTTCCATGCGGATTTTAGACGCCGCTTCATCAATCAGATCGATGGCCTTGTCCGGCAGAAACCGGTCGCTGATGTAGCGATGGGACAATGTAGCGGCTGCGATAATGGCCGAGTCTTTGATGCGCACGCCGTGATGAATTTCATATCGCTCTTTGAGGCCGCGCAGGATGCTGATCGTATCCTCCACCGTGGGCTCATCCACTAAAACCGGCTGGAAGCGCCGCTCCAGCGCCGCGTCTTTTTCAATGTACTTTCGGTATTCGTTGAGTGTGGTTGCGCCAATGCAGTGCAATTCGCCGCGTGCGAGCATCGGCTTCAGCAAATTGCTGGCGTCCATCGCGCCATCGGTCGCGCCAGCACCCACCACGGTATGCAATTCGTCAATGAAAAGAATAACATCGCCTTCAGCGGCTTGCACTTCTTTCAGGACGGCTTTGAGCCGCTCCTCAAACTCGCCCCGGAACTTGGCGCCCGCAATCAGCGCGCCCATATCCAGCGAGATCAGTTTTCGGTCTTTTAAGCTTTCAGGCACGTCTCCATTGACGATGCGAAGCGCAAGGCCTTCGACGATGGCGGTTTTCCCAACGCCAGGCTCTCCAATTAAAACCGGGTTGTTCTTGGTCCTTCTCGATAGCACCTGAACGACGCGGCGGATTTCTTCCTGCCTGCCGATGACGGGATCGAGCTTTCCTTTACGCGCGGCTTCGGTCAGGTCGCGTCCGTATTTTTCAAGGGACTGGTAGTTGTCTTCGGCGTTCTGGCTGTCCACCTTGTGACCACCCCGGATGTTTTTCAATACCGCTAAAATGTTGTTTTTCGTGACGTTTTGCTTTGAAAGCAGTTGCGCACAACTTTCCCCGGATTGTGCCGGGCCCGATTCCGTCATCGCAAGCAGAAAATGCTCGGTGCTGATAAAGTTGTCCTTAAACGTCCGGGCTTCTTTTTCAGCATCATCCACCAGTCGCTTGAAGCGCGGCGTGATATAGAGCTGCCCGTTGCCAAGGCTGCTGGCGCTTGCCCGGGGACGCTTGGCGACGGCGGCTTCCAATTCTTTTATCAGCCTGGCGGTATCGACGTTTAATTCGTTTAAAATTTTTCTGGGCAGACTTTTTTCATCTGATTCCAGAAACGCCAGCAACAGGAACTCGTTGTCCAACTGGTTTTGCGAAAAGCGCTGCAGTAGGGCCTGCGAGTTAACGATGGCTTCCTGGGCTTGCGTGGTTAAGCGGTTCAAATCGATCATAGCAGGACTTCCAGTCATAGTGCTTAATCGTAATTATGCGGGCATTTGACAGACCCAAACGAAAAATTTACGAAGGATTAATAATTAGGAGGAAGGATTAATCATTACAAAGGATTAATGATTTTAAATCAGCGAGTTTTCTTCGGGCTCGTCCTCCAGATCCAGTTCGTCCGGGGCGTGTTCGTCATGTTTACCATGACTGGCGAAATGCTTTTCCAGTTGATCCAGTAAGAAACGCTTGGCTTTCTTGTCCCAAACGAACACCAGGTGCTTGTGGCCCTGGCCCTCCACAACAGAAAGCGGCAGGGAGGAGATATTGCGTAGGTCAACAACAGGCCCTCGGAACCTTGAAATCCAGATGGGTTCTCGATCCTCAGGCGGCAGATACATCGGCTTGGGCTTGACGATGGTTTCCTCAAATCCGAAATCAAACGACAGCCCGCGTTGTTCGTAGTGCTTGCGCAACGCGATGACAATATCCCCCAGTTCGGCCAGGTGGCTGCCCTGGCTATATTTATGAAGGTCAATGAACTTGAAGAGATCATGCGTCATCATCCGCTCGGCCAATTGGCGCAGCAGCGGGTCTTTGTTGGCATCAGTCGTCCAGGTGTTCAGCACTTCCCAGAGATAGCAGTCATCCATTCTCAGATAAGACTGACACGTGAGGGAATGGCCGTCGCTCATCAGGGTATAAAGCTCGTTTGCCGGATGGCCGATGTCAATTCCTTCTTCGCGGGCGGCTTTGAAGCGTTTCAGCACACAGTGCAGGATGGCTTCGGACGCTTTATCAAGCGAATGTAGCGCCATTTTATAGGCCTGAAAGCGTCCGAAGAGATAATGCTCAATGGCTGGGATGGCTTCTTCTCGAACGGCGATAACAGGCTGGCCCTGTGGCGTTTTGGCAATCACCAGGTTGGCGATGATCCGCTGGGCTTCAACGCGGCCATATTGTACGCCCAGGTAATGGCTGTCGCGCTGGAGATAATCCAATCTGTCCATGTCGAGCTGGCTGGATACCAGATAAGCCAGGTAATGCTTGTTGCTGCGCTTTTTATAGCCTTGTTCAGCGCCAGGGGGCTTGGTGCTTTGTCCAGGTGGGTCTTCCCCCATAAATTGCAACAAGGCCTGGGGTAGTTGCGGGTCGTATTTTTGCCATATCTGGCAAAGTTCCTTATCCTCGCTTAAAATGCGACCGTTCCAGTAATGGTCATGGCTTAACCCGCGATCTTTAAGCTCCAGGATATCCTCAAGCGTGTGCGACAGAGGTGTATGGCCGATGTCGTGAATAAGAATGCTGACTAGTAAAAGCCGTTCGACGGAAATGCCCGTATCTGTCTTGCTGCCTTCGGTGTCCGTTAGATGAAACGTGCTTTGAAGCACCTCACGCGTGTCGGGGTCGTTATTGAAATGCTCGATGGCTTTCATCATCAGGTGAACGGCGCCAAGGCTGTGGATGAAGCGCGAGTGGGTGGCGCCTGGAAAGACGAATTCAGCCAGGCCCATCTGCTTGATTCTGCGCAGGCGCTGAAACGCGCTGGTGTTCATGATGTCCAGCAACAGCGCATGGGTTTCGTCGCGCCGGTCAAACTGGATCATCCCGTGAATCGGGTCAGCCAGGGACATCCGCTGTTGCATGCGGACATTGGGCTTGTGATGGCTGGAACTTGGATGTGAAGGCTTGGTGGCCATAAAGTCTGAAAGACGCCCCTCTGTTGTCCAAAACGAAAAATTCCTTACCGTCATTCCCGCCAAAGCAATAATAACGGGTTCTTCATTATATCATTCAGCATACCATTCAGCCTTGATCCATCGTTTGTTTGGCGCGCGGGTGCGCCTTGAGATAAGCGCTTCTCAACCGTTCGGTGGAGAGATGGGTGTAAATCTGCGTGCTGCGAATGCTGACGTGGCCCAGCAACTCTTGCACCACCCGCAGGTCAACCCCCTTATTCAGCAAATGAGTGGCAAACGTGTGGCGAAAGACGTGGGGGTGGATATGTCGTCCAAGCCCGGCCGCCTCGGCCAACTGATCCAGAATGCGCCGGATACTCCTGACATTCAAGGCTTCGCCCCGGTAATTGAGAAACACAGGATGCTTGCTGGCAAAGGGCTTCTGAGACAAGTCGGCCCAGACGCTTTTGTAAAGCATCAGCGCCTTAAGCGCCTTCTGGCTGACAAAGGCGATGCGCTCGCGGGCGCCTTTACCAAAAATCCGCAACTCGCCCTCTTCCCAGTTGATCTGTTCAAAGGTCAGTTGCGCAAGCTCGCTGACGCGGATGCCGGATGAAAAAAGCGTTTCGACAATCGCCAGGTTGCGAAGCGCCAACGATTGCTCGCTATTGGACGTTTCTGACAGTTTTTCCGCATGCCTTATTAAGCCCTGGATATCGTCCACGTTTAAAAACTCAGGCAGCTTCCTGGGCAACTTGGGGCGATGGAAACGCAAGGGCAAAGCGTCGGGCGTAAAAATGCCTTCTTTCATCAGGTATTTGAAATACGTTTTAAGGCAAGAGAGTTTTCGGGCCAACGTGCTTCTGGAAAGTCCCTTTTGTCCCAGCCAGGTGATGAATTGTCCTGGCATGTCGTTTAAAAGCGTTGGATTTGAAAGTGCAGGATTGCCAGCGGACGGAAGTGCTTCAATACTGGACAGCCACTGGCAGAACAGGGCCAGATCCGATTGATAGGCCCGAATCGTTTGTGACGAAAGGTTGCGGTTAACCGCCAAGTGCGACAGGAAAGGCTCGACGCTTTCAAGCAGGCGTTGCCGGTTGGCGCCATCCAGAGGGAGTCGGGAACTCATGGGCTTTATCACTTCCTAAAGAGAAAGACTTTGTCTGTTTGGCTTGCCTGCGCTATACTTCTACAAATTTCAGAGGCTGGCGCATTTTTCGGTTGGCGCTTTTGTGAGGCAGGCGTATGAGATATCACCATGCTTTTCATGATACCTGATTCTCCAGCGAAAGCTCTCTTTGCAGGTTCTGAAATTGACGGCTCTAATTTCTTCATGCCCCGTATCGCGTTATTTTAGAAAGGATCTGGCATGCACGCTTCAGAAAATTTTCGCTCCCCTAAGGCAGGTAAAGTTACTGGTCATAATACAGGTCATAAAATGACAAGAGCGTTTTCGCTCGGGATTTCAGCCCTGGCCTTGACCCTTACCCTCAGTGCCTGTAACGGCGCAAACCCGCTTGGGCCAAACCCCAACGCCAAGGTTGCAACGGTTGACGGCAGCGTGATTACGCGGGGCGAGTACGATAAGACCTATAAGCTTATCAGCAAGAATATGGGTGTTGATCTTGAAAACGTTTCTGACCCCAACCAGAAGCAGATGATCAAGCAGACCTTGTCGCAAATGGTTTTGAACAAGCTGATTCTTGATACGTTGATCGAGAATGAGGCCAAGGTCATGAACCTGACCGTCAGCGATCAGGAAGTGAAAGATTACAAACAGAAAATGCTGGCGCGTGACCCGAGCGCCGCAAAGGAACTGAAAAAGTTTCTGGATGAAAACATGATGAGCGAAAAAGATTTTAACGAAACGCTCAAGCAGAACATCCTGACCGAGAAAGTCGTCGAGCAGAAGGCGGGCAAGCAGCTTGCCGTAAGTGACGCCGAAGTGACCGCCTACTATAAGGAGCATCCCGAACAGTTCAAGATGCCCGAGCAAATCCGCGCAAGCCATATCCTGATCAAGGCGATTCCACCCCAGATGGCCCGCGACATCAAGGCCCAAAGCCCCAACAAGCCGCAGGCCGAAGTTGAGCAGGAAGTGGCCAAGCAAAAGGCAACGCTTCAAGCCAAGGCCCAAAAACTGTACGAAGATGTCAAAGCGCATCCCGACCAGTTTGACGATATCGCCAAGCGTGAATCGAACGATCCGGGATCGGCTACCCAGGGTGGTGATTTGAATTACGTCGTTCAGAACAACATCGACCCCGCTTTCTGGGCCGCCCTGAAAAGCACCAAGCCCGGCCAGTTGCATAACGGCGTGGTGGAAACGCAGTTTGGTTACCACATTATCAAGGTTGCCGACATCAAGCCGCCTAAAACCAGCACGCTTGCTGAAATGAAGCCGATGATCCACGACTTTATCGAATCTCAGAAGAAACAAAAAGTGCTGATGGAATGGGCCGAAACCGAGCGTAACCAAGCTAAAATCGATATCGAACCCGAGTTCCAGCCCAAGGCGCCTGCGATTCCTTCCGGAGCGCCCATGGTGCCAGGGACAAATGCTGGCACAGGTACGCAGGAAAACTCGGCAAACCCTAATGCCGATTCTGGTAACGTTTCCCTGGGCGGTGCGAAAAAACATTAAGGAGTTGCACACGTTTTATGGGACAAGTTCTCAGCAGGGAACAACTGAATACTTTCTTTCAGGCAAAATCCGGGGGCGCTGATAGCGCTTCCGGACTTTTGTCGCTGAGGCGTCCGCTGGTGTTCACCAACGGCTGCTTTGATCTGTTGCACGTGGGCCACCTGCGCTACTTGCAAGAGGCGCAGCGCCAGGGGGAAGCGCTGTTTGTGGCGCTCAATACCGATGCCTCCGTTCGTCGCCTGAAAGGGCATAGCCGACCCATCCTGCCGGAGGACGAACGGGCGGAAATGCTGGCCGCTTTATCCTGCGTGGACTATGTGGCGCTGTTTGATGAAGAGACGCCCGAAAACCTGTTGCGGCTTGTACGGCCTGACATTTACGTCAAGGGTGGGGATTACACGCTGGCTAATTTGCCCGAGGCACCTGTATTGAAGGAACTAAGCATCGAAGCGCGTTTCCTCACGCTGGTTGAAGGCCGTTCCACAAGTAGTATTGTGGAGAAAATTCAATCGCTGTAACTTGCGCTAGGGTTTTCGCATGGGATGCTTTGCCCTACTCAGGCTTTGTCTGATAATGAAAAGATGGCCATTCACCCTTCTCCCATCCCCATTCAGAAAATTGACGCGGTCACGCTGTCTTACCTGGCGCGGGAGCTTCGCGGGATGCTTTTGGGTGCTCGCGTCAGCCGGATTACACACCCGGCGGCTAAGGAGTTTGTCATTTCCTTTTGGGGTCATGCGCATCCGGCAAATGCCGAAGATGCCGCCTTGCTGATTCCTCGCGGAGAGCTGAATCACTTTTACATTAACCTTCACCCGGAATTTTGCTACGCGCTGTTGCTTGAGCCGGGCGAAAAAGACGCGCTGATTAAGACGACGCTGGATCATCCCACGGCGGTTTGTATGCTGCTGCGAAAACACCTGGGTAACGCTACGGTGAGCGATGTTTTCGTACTGCCACATGAACGCGTCTTGAATCTTTGTTTTGAAAATTTCAACGAACTCGGTAACCGCGTCAAGCTGATTCTGTCCATCGAGCTGATGGGTAAGACGAGTAACATGGTGCTTTACGATGAATTGCAGGAAGAGATTCTCGCCCTGTCGCATTCGGTGAGCGAAAAAATGAGCCAGTATCGTGAGATGACCGTGGGCAGCACCTATATCCCCCCACCCTTAACGCGCGGTAAAACGCCGATCAGCCAATTTAGCGATGCGGAATTTGAAGCACTTCTGACAACCGTTTCAGATACGGAGATAAACGCAAACACGCTTGCCGAGGCACTGGTTCAACGCCTGGCCGGTGTTGGTAAAATGATGCTTCGACAGGCGATTGAGATTTCCGAAAAACAAGCCGCTCAAAATAAAGCCAATAAACCCCAGGACGATTCCGTTTCTGATTTTTCAAAACGACTTTATCAATGCCTGATTCAGGTATCTCCGGATGTCTTGCAAGGTGTTTCATCAAATCGATTACAAGCTGATCACATTGCGCCGCGGATTTTATTTTCCAGTCCGTCTGTTAAAAACAAATCGCAAACGCCAATCCCGGCCGAGTTCTCACTCTTGCCTGATCCTGGGCGGGATTTATTGGATGATGCCCAAGCCTTTTCAACTGTGCATGAGATGCTGCGCGCGTATTTTCTGCCCAGAACCGCAGCCCTAAGGCTTGAAGAGTTCAGAACCCGCCTTCTTGCCAGTGTTGAAACCGCCCAACGGCGACGCCTCAAGCGTGAGCAATCCCTCTCGCCGGATGCGGGGGATATCGAAGTTTTGCAACATGCGGGGCATTTAATGCTGGCTGCCGCCAACAGCGGAGGACTTCAGGGGGAACGGCCCGCAAAAGGGCTGGCGCTTGTGACGGATTATCAAAGCGGGGAAGAAATTTCGCTAGAGGTTGACCCGTCGCTAAGCTGGATGGAAAATGCCGAACGGTATTATCGACGCGCAAAAAAAGCCAAGGCCCGGCAGGCGCAATTTGTTTTGCAACAGGAGCAGTTGTCGCGCGAGGCGGCGTATCTGGAGGAGCTTGCCCTGATGATTGCGCAGGCCGATACCCTCAAAATGTTGCAGGTGATGGCCGATGAACTGGATACGTTTTTACGGGAGAAAAAGCAGAAGGCAGAATCACTGCCAAGTGCTGAAGGACTTAATCGTAGTTCAGGCAATCGAAAAAGTTTGAATTTCAAGCAAAAAGCCGCTAAGTCACAAAAAAAACCGAAGCAGAAGGCGAGTCAGGGGAAAACGCCTCCCGGCTTGATAACGCTGCCGCTTGAGGCGGGAGGGCAGATCCTGGTGGGGCGTAGCGGCCAGGCCAACGGGGAGCTGGTGGGCCGATTGGGAAAACCGAATGACTGGTGGTTCCATGTTCACCAGATGCCGGGCAGCCATGTGGTTTTAAGACACGGAGAGTTAAAACATATGGGATTCAATCACGATCAAAAAGGAAACGATGAACCGGAAGATGCTTTAACCGCCAACTTGCCGCTTGATCCACAACAGCTTCTGCTGGCTGCCAATCTGGCGGTTTATTTCAGCACCGCGCGCGAAAGCAAAAACGTGCCGGTCATTTATACCCAAATCAAGCACGTTCGAAAAATTCCAGGGTCTTATCCCGGCCATGTGACCTACAAGCACGAGCAAAGCGTTTTTATTACCGTCGATGAGGCATTGATAAAATCCGCGCTGGGAATTGGCTAAGCTCATTGCTTTTTTTACGACAACTCTGGCGAGTCTGTTTGTTTTATGACAACTCTGGCGAGTCTGTTTTTTTACGACAACTCTGGCGAGTCGTCTTCGTAAATCATGACGTCGGGTTCGGGTGGGAGGCGGCGATCGAATTGCGCGTAATTCAGCCTTGAAACCCTTGGGCCATAGCCTTTTTCATTAAGAGGAGAATCCGCCTGCTCTTGATCCTGAGGGTTTTGACTGCGGCTTACGGTAGCCTCTTCCTGAATCTCGCCGGTCAAGTCCAGCGATGGCATATCAACGGAACGGGCTTCAAATGCCTGGTGGCGGCTTTCCTCATGCAGATCGGGAGCTGGATAACTGCCGTTATCATTCCCGTTATTATGTTCGTTATTATCCATGTTGAAACGTGCCCGAATCACGTGCGGGGAGGTATATTGCGTTAAATGCAACGGCTGGGCTTCGTCAATGCGACGCTTGATCTTGCGAATCGCCATCTGGCAAACACTGCTGATAATCTCGCTGCTGCCCACCGCTTGCAGGTCAGCCAGCATCGTTAAAGCCCGATCAGTCGAGCCGATTTGTCCAAGGCTTCTCACGCAGGCCCACAGCAACGCTGGCGGCATGGTTGCTCTTGTCGCCTGGGGATAAACCTGCGTTGAAATGGCTGCCAGGATGGCATCTTCCGCCTGCCTTGCCGGACGTTTGCCAAGCGTTCGCACCACCGCGATTTTCACGTCCTCATCCTCCTCAGGATCAAGCAACGTATTGGCCAGCGCGTGAAAAGCACCCTGCTCATCCATAAAGCTGAGCGAGTCGGCGGCCAGCGCGCGAATCGCCGGATCGCTGTCCTGGTGTAATCTTGCAATCAGGGCCTTAATGGCGTCTGGCCCCGGGTATTTCTGTAAGCCGACGCAGGCGTATTTTCGGATTTCGGGCACCGGATCGTCAATCGCATCCAGTAAGCTGTTTTGCACAAAAGGCGATTCTCGATCATTAGACGGATTGTGATCATCTGCCAGAAACTTGATGGAGCAGAGGCGTACGCTTTCATCCGCGTCTGATAGGCCCTTGATGAACACGGCGGTCAAATCGTGCGACCAGCGGTATTTTACCAACGCCTGGTATGCCTGGGCGCGAATGGCCTCATATTCATCGTCCAATGCTTCCAACATCGATTCCACAAAGCGCTTGTGAAAGTCCGGCTCGGTGGTCTTTTGGCTAATAAGCGCAAGGTTTTGCGCCGCGTATTCGCGCACCATCGTATCCATGTCTTTGAGGGCGGTAAACAACGCCTGCCTGGATTTTTCCGAATCGATCAGCGCCAGGTTATTCAGCGCTGTCACTCGAATGGCGGGCTGTTCGGATTTCAGGCTGTCGATAAAAAGCCTTTCGAGAAATTCGGGCATATCCGTATTGCCAAGCGAATGGCAAAGCGAAAGGACTTCTTGGGTCTTTGCCCGATCCAGCTCGCCTGTTTGAATCGAAAGGGGAATGATTTTTTTCAGGTAACGCAGTTTTTCTTCCGTCGGTAAATCAGCCTCGACGCTTGCGGTTTTGCTTTCCAGAAACTCGCGGTCAATGCGGTTCTGGAAAATAAACCACTTGTCGGCAAACGGCGTCTGGTTGGTGACGGCGGACTTGCTTTTGGCGAAGGGCTGAATGAACTGGTACTGCGCCAGCCGTTGCAGCACCTCATACACAAACGTTTCACCAAGCTGCTGCGAGAGGTAAACTTCCGAAATAGCGTCACCCGCCTTGAAGGGCTGACCGCCAAATGTTTTTAGCAAGGCCGCAATGGCCTTTTCCAGTTTTTCCTCCTGCTGGAGAAACGCCAATTTGATGCGCGTGTATGACAGTTCAAGCAGGTCTTCGGGTTGATCGATGCAAAGCCGGTTATAGAACTCCAGATCCAGGTGCCGGATGCGATTGGCGTGTGAACGTTCAATGAGATAGCGCGCCGCGCGGTTATGCCAGTAAGGGTTTCCTTGTGTCAGGGTGTAAACCTGTAAGTGGACGTTTTCGTCAAATTCAAGCCCGGCGCTATGGAAGCGCATGCGGAAAAGTTTTCTGGCTTGCGCCTCGTCCAGGGGGGCAAGCAGGAGCTTGGTTCTAAATTGGTGGAAAAGGTTTCCCCCGAGGCTATTGCTCTGCCCCAGCGTATCGCAGCCTAGTAGCAGCATCAGGCGGGTTTGTTGAGGGATGCCGGGGCGTCCCCCCTCTCGATTGTCTCCCGTTTCATTCAACAGGTCATACAGCATTTGTTTCAGTTCATTTTGCTGCGGCTGGGGAATATCGCTAACCCCTTCCCAGTGATCGAAGAGCAACAGCAGCGAGCTGTCGATGCTGGCAATGCCCTGGTTGATGAAGTCGAAAACCTGTTGCAGATGGGCGCTCATTTCGGCTACCGGCCCATGATCCTTTTGCTTAGGTGTTCTGGCTTTTTTCTTTGCAAGATTTGAAGAAAGAGCCGAGGCGGGTTCGGCATCCGAATCAGTATGCTGATCAGCGCTGTCCGTTTCTTGCTCCTGGTTCTGCAAAGTGTTCTGAAAAAACTGGGGACGCTTGGCTTCCCAGTCTTGGGTATAATTCAGATCAAACAAACGGTTGCCGTCCTTGATTTCATCCGAAAGGGCAAACGCGGTTTTCAGACGGGGGTCGATGGGGTTGGCCAGTTGGCAGGCCAGCACCACCCAGGGGTTGAGGATAAATTTTACCAGCTTGTCGATGTGCGTGTTCAAGGACAACCTGAGTTTTTTCATGGTGGGCAGCGAATTTTTAATGGCCTTGGCCAGTTGTTCTTCGCTTGAAATTTTCGGGGGCGAGGATTTTTGGGAAGTTTTTGCCGGAGTGCTTTTTTCCGTATTACTTTTCTCAAGCCCACTTTCAAGCCCGTTTTCAAGATGAATAGCATCCTGAAGCTGTGCCAGCGATACGGCGCGGATGAGATCCTGGGTTTCCCAAACCAGCCCGATGTTGGCCAATTCTTCGTTAATGGCGATTAGTGCTTCCTGTATCAGCCGATCCGCATCCTGACGAAGGCTGTCGATTAAGGTTACATAGAAATGCTGTGGCGTTTTGAAATGATGCAGCCTGCAGTCAATGATGCGGGAATAAACCGACTGGCGAACCAGTTCGATAAAGCTGTCGATCAGGGCGGTTTTCCCCATGCCGGTATCCGCTGTCAGCAGCACCGCTTTTAGTTGTCCCTGGCGAGAGAGGTGAATCAGCTTGAGCAGTTGGCGCAATTCTGTTTTTCGTCCCACGATTTCGACGGTTTCAACAAGGTAAGCGTCGTTCGTGGCCGCAGCGCCCGCATAAGGCGAGGAGGCCGCCAACTCTCCCGGCAGCATCGAGGCAGTGTCGTTTCGGTTTGAAAATCCCATCCCTGAAAGTCCAAGCCCGGAGAGCCCCAGATTTTGGCTGAAAAGGCTTTTTTCCGCTGTCGCCGACGGCAGGGGAACGAGGTGCTCAAGTCCATGGGGCTCTGGTTGAGAACGGCTCTTATCGGCACCCATGGCGTTGATTTTCTTACCTGTATCCGTGTTACCGCTTTGAGAAGGTGCGGGAGAGTCCTGCTGCATTAGCGTAGGAGAGCTTGCGGGTTGCCGATTGAGCGCTTTTGGGTTGGAAGGGGTTTCTGAAAAGCCGGTCTGATCGGTCGGATAAGAAGAACTCATAAGCGTTTTTCAATACTTTCTCTCTCTCGCTACTGCTTGAAGTCGTTTTACACATCCTGTTGTGCCCAGATATCCCTCCAGATATCCCTGGAGACATTATATAATAGCATTGCCCCCATATCAAAACGTGGCGTTGCCTTGATAAGGTATTGTTATCAACGATGACAGTTTCGGCAAACCGTCACGCTATTTAAGAAAGACATGCCAATGTATTCAACGCGTTCTTTGTTTAAAGCCCTCTTGGCTTTGCTGTTGTTTTTACCTGTTTCGGCGGCGTTTGCCGAAGCAGGTAAGCACAATGCTCCTCCGCTTCGTTCAGCGTCAGATATCAGCGATTCGCCATCCAGTAACCCCTACCTGTCGTTACGTATACCAAAGCCCGGTTCTGTGGCGCCTGGTATTCAGGTAAAGACGGCGGAGGGCACGACGCTTACGCTGACCCAGTACAAGGGAAAAAAGAATGTGGTGCTGGTGTTTTACCAGGGGCATTTCTGCTCGGTCTGTGCCCATCAGCTTGCCAATCTCCAATCCCACTACGGCGATTTTAAGCTGCAGGAAGCTGAAATTATCGCAATCAGTGCGGATAGCCAATACCTGGCCCTCAGAACACAAGGAGAGCTAGGTCTTAGCTTTCCGGTTGTGCCGGATTCGGCTAAATCAATCATTGCGCGCTATGGCGTTGCCAACGTGGCCAAGCAGGGAATCGCCTGGCCGTCGGCTTTTATCATTGACAAGCAGGGCAAGCTTCGCTTTAGCTATGCCGATTCTCGTGGACATCGTTTGCACAGCAACGAGCTGCTGTCCCAACTCTCCAATATTACGGGAAAACCTTCGCCAAGCTTGGGTTATGAAGAGTAATTTATATTAAGAAATTCAATCGTAAATAAAACCAAAACGAATTAGTATCGCTGGAACATTCACAATGTCATTATCAAAAATATTAATGTCGTACCGGAAGCTGGTTTAAATCAGTCGTGAAAAACCGATTAATTAATCGGGCTGTGTGTAGGCTCTGACTCTAGTTTTTCAAGTAAACCACTCTCAAGATGTTTTTTGGCCCATTTCAGAACAATGCGTTGCTCGTCTTTGTTCTGGAAAAGATCTTCGTAATAAAGAGAACGAAGCGAGTCGTAGCTTGTATTGAAAAATTCGGCCAATTGGCGAAGATTGGTTGGGTTGGGGACGCGTTGCGCTTTTTCAAAGCGCATGATTTGCACGCGAGATATCCTAGTGCCTTTTTCGATGTCAAGCAATGAACGCTCTCCGCGCAATTCACGCAGTTTTCGGCTTAAGTGCAGCAATTTGACAGATTCCTTTAAGTATGTTAACGTATGCCTTGTTACCGTAAAAGAAACGGTGATGACTCACTCACAGCAGTTATAGGGTTATATAGTCATGTCGTTGCCTGTAGAAGAATGCTGTGGTTATATTCTGGAAATAGAGACTCTTAGAAGCATTCCCGCTTTTTTAACGGCTGAAAGCTTTTAAAGATTCTATTGAAACAATAATATATATTGTAAATACAATAATACCATACTGACTAGGGTAGACTACATCACCCAAAAGAGTGTTTCATCTACCATTCCTCGGAATGAGTTTCATGTAAGCCAAAGTATCATTGAGAAAACGCAAGTAGTAGTACGGAAGATATCGTGCAGATACAAGTTTTTATACACAGTACATCTTTAGTGTTGAGTGTATCAGGGTTATACAAGCTTGGCAATCCCTCTCTTGCCCCGTACCGCAATTAAGCCTGATTGTTTGCTTTCCGTCTTGTTACTTTTTCTGTTACAAAATTGTGTTTTATTATTTCCACCACAGTATCTAACCAGTATAATTACGTCGATTTACTTAGTTAATGTCGTTCATTCAGCCCTTTCACCTTTGAAAGGGCTTTTTTTTTGATAACGCTGTAAATTGTCCAACGCGCAGGCTTTTACGGCCCCTGATTCGTCCGGCATTTAATATAACTCATCCCGCCCATTCTCATTTTGCCATTTTAAGACTAAGTTACTTAAAGCTAACCTGTCTTATTTGCATTTTTATTCACAAAGAAAGGTAGGTCTCAAAATGACCCAAACGCAAACCAGTCCGCTTAAACAGGAATCATTGGGCGTTCAAGCCAAAGGTTATGCTGCGATGACCCCAAAAGCGCCTTTAAAGCCTTTCTCGTTCGAGCGACGAAAGCCCAATGCCAACGACGTGTTAATTGATATCCGCTATTGCGGGATTTGCCATTCGGACATCCATCAGGCTCGTGATGAATGGGGTGATGCCCTCTTCCCGATGGTGCCGGGTCACGAGATTGTCGGTATCGTTTCTGAGGTGGGCGAAAAGGTTACGCGCTACAAGGTGGGCGATCGCGTGGGCGTTGGCTGCTTTGTCGATTCCTGCCGCCAGTGCGAACCTTGCCGTCATGATCTTGAGCAGTATTGTGAAAACGGGATGACCGGCACGTACAACGCAATGGAACGGGATGGGGTGACACCCACGTTTGGCGGCTACTCCAACCACATCGTCGTCAACGAGGATTACGTGTTGGGAATTCCTGACAATCTCTCTCTTGATGCCGCCGCCCCCCTGCTTTGTGCTGGCATTACGTTGTATTCTCCCCTGATGCACTGGAAAGCGGCTCCCGGTAAGAAAGTGGCGATTATCGGCCTGGGAGGACTTGGCCATATGGGGGTTAAGCTTGCCCATGCACTTGGGGCGGAAGTTACCGTTTTAAGCCAGTCATTGAGAAAACAGGAAGATGCTAAGCGCTTTGGGGCGGATCATTTTTACGCCACCGCCGATCCGGCAACTTTTGAAAAACTGCAGGGTCATTTCGATCTGATCATCAACACGGTGTCAGTCGATATGGACTGGAACGAGTACCTGAACCTGCTGAAGCTAGACGGCACGATGGTGGTGATTGGCGTTCCCGAAAAGCAGGTGCCGCTTGGCGCGTTTCCGCTTCTTTTAAAACGTCGCAGCCTGGCGGGCTCGCTAATTGGCGGGATTAAGGAAACACAGGAGATGTTGGATTTCTGTGGCAAGCATAATATCACCTGCGATATCGAGTTGATTCCGATTCAGCAGGTGAATGAAGCTTATGAGCGCGTGATCAAAAGTGATGTCCGCTACCGCTTTGTAATTGATATGGCCTCGCTGGAGAAGTAAAAGGCTGGAAAAGTAAAAGCTAAAAGTCCCTCTCCCCTTGTGGGAGAGGGACTTTTTTACAAGTACTGCTGGTTTTATCGTGTTTCAAGCGTTGTATAGGGGCGGTTGCGATCGCCTTCGTATAGAACTTTCGGGCGAATCAGCTTGTTGTTGTCAAGCTGTTCAATCACATGGGCCGTCCAGCCCGCAACACGCGAGAGCGCGAAAATCGGGGTGTAGATTTCAATGGGCAGGCCCATCATGTAATATACGTAAGCCGTGGGGAAGTCGACGTTGGGCAGAATGTTCTTCTCGCGCTTAATCGTGCTTTCAACGATGGTGGCAATCTCGTGCCACTTGGTTTCACCCAGTTGCTGGGACATCTTGCCTGCCATTTCGCTCAGGATAAACGCCCTGGGGTCACCGGTCTTATAGGCGCGATGTCCAAAGCCCATGATTTTTTTCTTTTTTGCAAGCGCGTCCATAATGTAGGCTTCGGCTTTATCGGGCGAACCGATTTCAATCAGCATTTTCATCGCCTCCTCGTTGGCCCCCCCGTGAAGCGGGCCTTTGAGTGCGCCAATGGCCGAGACAACACCGGAATACATATCGGAAAGCGTCGAGGTCGTCACGCGTGCGGCAAACGTCGAGGCGTTAAACCCATGATCGGCGTAGCAAATCAGGGTGGCGTCAAACGTCTTGGCGAAATAAGGGTCGGGCTTTTTGCCCAGTAACGTGTATAAAAAATTCTCGGAATGATTGAGGCTATTGTCGGACTCAATCGGTTCCTGTCCCTGGTTGATCCGGTAGCTGTGGGTAATCAGCGCCGGGAATTTTGCGGTCAGACGAACGGCCTTGCGCACGTTTGCCTCATGGCTGTTGTCCGTCAATTCAGCATCATAAAAGCAAAGCATCGCAACACCGGCGCGCAGCAAATCCATTGGATGAGCCCCTTGCTTGGGCAGCGTCCGAAAGGCATCGGTAATCTGCTGGGGAATGCCACGCTCTTTTTTTAGCGTGTCAGAGAATTCAGCCAACTGGGCTTTTGAAGGCAGTTCACCGTAAATCAGCAGGTAGGCGGTTTCTTCGTAAGTCGATTTGTCCACCAGGTCGCGGATGTCATAGCCGCGATACATCAGGCTGTTGATGTCTGAGTTGACGAAGGAGAGTTTTGTCTCGCCGGCGATGACGCCTTCAAGCCCCGGACTGTATGCGGCTGTTGTCATACGTGTTTCCCTTTTAAAGTTTTATAATGCAACCGAAATTGACTGTCTCACCACTTGCGATTCACTAAAAATTGGTCGGTTAAGTTTTTTTGGAGTACTGGGTGGCCAGACTGGCGTCAAGCGACTCGTAAGCCTGGTAATGGATCAGCTCGTACAGGGCCTCACGGCTTGTCATGCGATCCAGGATCGATCGCTGGCTGCCCTCGCTCTTGAGCGTCCGGTACGTCTCGGCGACGGCGCCCATCATCATACGAAACGCGGTCATCGGGAAGATAACCATATTATACCCAAAACGTTCAAATTCCTGAAGGTTGAACAGCGGCGTCTTGCCAAACTCGGTCATATTGGCCATCAAAAGACCGCTGACCTCCTTCCGATAGAGGAGGAACTCTTCCTCGCTTTCAAGCGCCTCGGCAAAAATCATGTCGGCCCCGGCGGACAGGTAGGCGTTGGCCCGTTCGATGGCATCAGCCAAGCCATAGACGGCCTTTGAATCAACCCGAGCTATCAGGAGAAAATCCGGGTTACTTCTGGCTTCTTTAGCGGCTGCGATTTTTTCGATCATCGCCTCGGTGGAGATGACCTGCTTGCCGTTCAAGTGCCCGCAGCGTTTGGGAATCAACTGATCCTCGATGTGGATGCCCGAGAGACCTTCTCGCTCGTATTGCTGAACGGTTCGAAAAACGTTGATCGCTTCACCGTAGCCGTTATCACCGTCAGCAATGGCTGGAAGGCTTGTGGCTCTGGCTGTATAACCTGCCTGTGTGGCCATTTCACCCGCCGTCATAAAGCCGATGTCCGGATAGCCGCCCACGCCGTTGGCAATACCCGCGCCCGAAATGTAGAGCGCCTCGAATCCTTCGGCTTCGGCCAATTTAGCGCTAATGGCATTAAACGCGCCGGGAAGCGCTACGGTTGCATGTTTTTTTAACAGATCGCGTAAGATTTTTGGTTTGTTGATGTTTTGCTTGGAAAGAAGCGCTTCTTGAGATGTTTCAGGCATTGGGCATTTCCATTTTCTTTTATTGCTCATCAAGAACAAATAATTTTAGGATATCGCCGATATTTTGACAGTCCTCAATTTTCCACAAGGCATCCAACTGTTTCTGGATTTGCTTTTCATCGAACGCGCGCTTGGCAAGCGTTCTGAATTTATGCTCGATATCCGAATCCTGCATCGGATTTTTCGCATGGCCAAGCGGATAGGCGACCTCTTTTTCAAAGACCTTTCCATCGGCAAGCTTGATGACAATCAGGTTGGGGATGCCTTCGGGATAGCCTGCCGTCATTTTGGCGTTACGATTAACCTTTACTTTCTGGATCAGATCGACCAGGCGTGCATCCTGGATGCGTTCCTGGGTAAACGTATCCAGTGTGATCTCGCCATCCATCAGCGCTGCCGAAACGCAGTAGGGCATGCTGTGATCCGCCGTCTCCCGGCTTTGCGGTCGCCAATGCTCTTTGAAGCCCGCGATGATATCGACTGCGGCGTCAAAACTTTCAATGGTGATCGACTCAATATGCTGGTCGATATCCTGCGGAGCCTTTACGCCAGTGTGCTTTACGATTTGATCGCGCAGTTCAAAAGCCGCTTCGATTGCGCTCTGGCTGTGGTATTCGGCGGGGAAGTGCTTGACGTAGGTTTTGTTGATCATAAACGCTGCGCCGTTAACGCCGCCCAATGTGGGCAGTTCAAATTCGCCTGAAATCTGTTTCCAAAAGCCCATTTCACCCTCGAAAATCTCGGAGGGGCCTGTCATGCCATGTTTTGCCAAAAGGGCCGCAAAAACGGCGTTGCGAGAGGCGTTGGCAAAGGCGCAACCTTTCCAGTTGGAGAGTTCACCGACTCTGGTCTGCCGCATCGCGTTATTGGGCGTGGCGGCAAGTCCTTGCACATGAACCAATTGCGTTTTGTCGAGACCATAAAGTTTTCCGCTGGCCAGTCCCGCGGAAAAAGACCCGTAGGTGACGTGATCCCAGCCCCTGGCACGGATGCTGGCGGCGTCGCACAATCGGCACTGGATTTCGTAGGCCAGGACAATTGCGGTTAAGATATCTTTTCCGTTTTTACCTTCGGCTTCCGCCACGGCTAAAATAGCGGCAATGTTATCGCTTGGGTGGGCGGGCTCCAGGCTGAGATAGGTGTCGTTGAAGTCGAGGTAGCGAAACAGCACGCCATTTGCGAAAGCGGCGTTTTCCACGCTGCTTTTGTGTTTCGTGAAAATAACCGTGGCGCCGTCTTTTGACTCACTCAGTCTGGCGACCGTTCTTGAAATCCTTGCCGGGTCGCTGTCCTTGGCGCCAATGGCGCAGCCGAGCGAATCGATAATCCTACGCTTGGCTTCTTGCAGGGCTTCCTTGGGAAGATTGTCATAGCTCAGGCTGTCCGCGTACTCCGCCAGCCGGTGGGCCAATAACGTCTGTTTGCCGGTTTGGGTTGTTTGTGTCGCTGCCACGATATTAAAGCCCTCGTTCAAAATCAACGGTGATGCAAAACAGGCTTGGGTGCCTGAAACAGGATGCTTTTTATGCGTATGCCCTTTCGGGGTGTCGTTATTTACTCTACTAGAATTCCCGCCCCCCAGCAATAGCGCCGGGTGCTTCCTACTTGGTGCTTCCTTGCGGGTAATTCCTGACAATGCAAAAGATCGCTCCCTCAGTAGGATGAAGCGGCTTGTTTTTTTAAGTTGTTTTCCGCCCTCCCCATCGCTACAATATCAGCCAGGGTCATTCATCTTGTTATGGACGGGTTTCTCATATTAAGCCAAGCAAATATAAGGTAGTTGCGCCATGCAGGCAGGCGGATTCGCTCAATCGTTACCAATTTTCTCTGCTTCATCAGCTTTTCCGGTTTTGAATCGATTTTCATCGGCAGGAGACAGCCCTCGTTTTGGGGCCGCCTCCACTGATTCTGTTGCTTTGAAAACAACGCCCCGAAATACTCAGGGCGCTCCTTACCTGAAACTGCGCCCCTCCAAGAGTCAGGAACGGTTTGACCTCATTGTGATTGGCGGCGGTATCAACGGGACAGGCATTGCCCGTGATGCGGCATTGCGCGGCTTGAAAGTTCTTGTGGTGGAAAAAGACGACCTGGGTTCGGGAACCTCCTCTGCCTCTACCCGGCTTGCCCATGGGGGACTGCGCTATCTCAAGAGCCTGGAAGAAGCTGTCGATGATATCGTGCAATACGCCGCAAAAGAACGACACCCGCTTCGCATTGCTTCATTTATCAAGCAGCGATTGTCCCAGACGGATGTGCAACTGGTGTGGGAATCAGTCAACGAACGCGAGCGCCTGCTGAGAAACGCGCCGCATCTTGTGAAGGAAATGCGCTTTGCAATTCCGGTTTACAAGCCCGGGGAGAATGCGCCCGAGGCGGTGCGAAAAAATTACGACTCCTTTTGGAAAATCGCCCTTGGGTTGAAGTTGTATGATTCCTTCTTCTTGGGAAAAACCGTCGAAAATTCCGATGTCCACCCTTTGGCCTGGCTGTTGGGCCGCTCAAACAAGACCTTCAGCAGGCAGTTCCCCAGTATCAGCGCGGACGGGCTTGAAGGCGGCGTGACGTATTCTGATGCGCAAATTGTTTTGCCTGAGCGAATTTGCGTTGAAAATGCCGTTTCGGCCCTTGAGACGCACAACGCGCAATTGATGACGCATGGGGAAGTCTGGAAACTGTTAACCGAGGATTGTGTCGGCAGTGGCGCGGACAAGGTCTGCCATCCGGGATCCGGAGCGAAATCCCATGTGAGCGGGGTGGCTTTTAAAGATACGCTGAGCGGTGAAGAATACCGTGCCGAGGGAAAAGTGATCGTCAATGCCGCCGGGCCCTGGGTGGATGAAATAGCCAAATTGACTGGCGGTAAGGCCCTGGGAAAGGGCCACGAGATGCTGGGCGGTACCAAGGGGACGCACCTGGTGGTTAAAGGCTTTCCCGGCGCCCCGGATGCGTCAGTTTATGTTCAGGACAGTAAGAGCGGCAGACCGTTCTTTATTATTCCCTGGCAGGTCAAATACAACCGGGAGGGTGCCGTGGACAAGAGCGAAACGCTCTATTTGATTGGCACCACGGATGATAAGTATACGGGCAGCCTGGATGATGTCCATCCTGTTCAGTCTGAAATCCAATACCTGCTTGAAGAAACCAATCTCGTTCTTCCAGAGGCGCGTCTTAAACAGAATGACGTTCTGTACGCTTATGCGGGCGTCCGTCCATTGGTCAAATCGAACCAGGACGTTGAGGGCAAGATGTCTCGCAAACACTACGTGGCCGATCACGGCCAGGCCAGGCCCTATGCCGAATACAAGGGCCCCCATGGCGAAGCGGAAGTCCCCGCCGAAGATCGCCTGCCGGGCTTTATGTCGGTTATTGGCGGCAAGTTGACTGTTTATCGCGCGCTTTCGGAAGATACGGTTGATACGGCGGTCAGGAACTACGGTTTGCGGCTGGAGGATGGAACGCTGCCCAAGAAGGGCGCGACGAAGCGAACGCCTCTGCCTGGCTCTGAAGGGATTGTAAGTCCCAAGGGAAAAAAGCCCAAGGGAAAAAAGCAGGATGCGCAGTTTAAACGCTATATCGAAGAGAACCTGGATGAGGCGGTCTCCAATTATATGCTGCCGCGTGATACGGCCCGCGCGCTGATGAATTTTTACGGCATTCGCTATCGCCAGGTATTGGATTTGACGTTTGATAACAGTGAACTGAAAGAGCCGCTTGTGGTAGGTTCACCCAGAATCAAGGCCCAGGTGGCGCATTCGATTCTCAATGAACACGCCTATACCCTGATGGATATCATGCGGCGGATGGGGGCCAACTGGTCTGCCGATAACGGTCTGTCGGAAATCGAATCGGTGGCTGAAGTCGCTTGTCGCTACCTGAATTGGGATAGCGTGCGCCGCGATGAGGAAGTGGCCAAGTACCGGGCGTATGTGGATCATTTTTACCGCGCCTACCAGAAAACCTCCGCTCGCAATGACATAACGCCAGCCTCTTGATGGGCTCGCCACGCTTATGAATTAAATTAGATTATTGAATGTTATGCCTCTGGTGTATGATAAACGGGTCAAATGGCCATTAGAATATAGCAGGGGCAATCTGAATGGATATCCTGAACTTGGGGCTTGCGTTCCTTGAGGGCATGGCGCTGATCGCTTCTCCTTGCGTGCTGCCAATCCTGCCCATCGTGCTTTCTGCAGGGCTTGATAGCGGTAAGTGGCGTCCCTATGGCTTAATAACAGGCTTTATTTTTTCTTTCTGGACGTTTACGCTTTTATCAAGAAAACTGGTGAGCGTTCTGGGTGTAGATCCTGGTCTTATTCGGAATATTTCCTTTGCCGTTCTGTTCATCTTCGGCCTGGTTCTCTGTTCGGAATTCTTGTCAGAAAAATTCACTGCCCTCAGCGAGCGTCTTGTTCGCATGGGCCAGTCGCTCAGCAGCCAATTATCGGCGAGAGAATCAGAATCCAAGCGATCGGGATTTTTTAGCGGCTTCTTGCTGGGCATTTTTATCGGATTAATCTGGAGTCCTTGCGTGGGCCCCATTATCGCGATTGTTCTGGTACAGGTGATTCGCCAGGAAACCGACCTGGCCTCGGCGCTTTTACTGGCGGCATTCAGTATCGGGGTCAGTGTTCCCATGTTGTTAATTACCCTGGGAGGGAAAAAGGTGATGGCGAAATTGGATTTCTTCAAGCGTAAAGGCGCGCTTGTCCGTAAAATACTGGGCATTATCATTCTTGTGACGGTTCTGCTAACGGCGGGAAGCGAGTGGTTCAACCTAACGCCTCCGTCTTTTGCCGCTAGTCCAAATATTAAAATACTGGATGGCCTGGCAAACCCTTCCCCGGCCCCTGAATTTAAAGGGATTTCCGCCTGGATAAACAGCAAGCCGCTCACGATGGCACAGCTTAAGGGCAAAGTCGTACTGGTGGATTTCTGGACGTATTCCTGCGTGAACTGTATTCGCACGTTGCCGCACATTACGGCCTGGGACAAAAAATACCGTGGCAAAGGGCTGGTGATTGTCGGCGTGCATTCCCCGGAATTTGAGTTTGAGAAAAAATTGTCCAACGTGCAGATGGCCGTTAAAAAATACGGCATCCAGTATCCCGTGGCGCTGGATAATAACCTGGATACTTTTACCGGTTTTGAAAACCGCTACTGGCCTGCACATTACCTGATTGATAAAAACGGCAGAATCGTTTATACCCATTTTGGCGAAGGCAAGTATGACGTTACTGAAAGCAATATTCGCGCCTTTTTGGGAATTGCCGGCGCCGCCGCTCCCGATACCAACGCCCGTGGTTTTGGCGCTTATGATCAAACCCCCGAAACGTATCTTGGGTATGCCCGCGCCGAGCATTTCGACAGTCCTGAGGGGTTGCAGAAAAACACGACTGCCACGTACACTTTTCCCAAAACCTCGCCGATGCATGCCTGGTCACTGTCCGGAAAATGGGCCGTGGGCGCCGAGAAAATTAGCTCGCGCGAGAAGGGGGCTTCCTTAAGGCTGCGTTTTACGGCGAAAAAAGTCTTTCTGGTGTTGGGAAGCGATCGCGGCCAGCCTGTCCAAGTCTCGCTGTGGCTGAATGGCAAACTGTTAAAAAATAATGCCGGTAAGGACATCAGCCATAATCGCCTGAGCGTTAAGGAGCATCGCCTGTACGAGCTGGTGAATCAGGAAACAAGTAAGCCCGGCTGGCTTGAAATCAGAAGCCACGAGCCCGGCCTGTCGGCTTACGCTTTTACGTTTGGATCTTAATTCCGCAAGGCGGATCTTCCCAAAGGCCGATCTTATGAAAAACAAGAAACTTTATATGTTTCTGGTGGCGGTTACAACGCTGGTGTCGCTAACTTTTTTGTTCGGCTGTAGTCCCGTCAGCTCCGCCCCCGCCAGCGCCCCTAAACAAAAAGCGGTTCGAGAATATTTTGCAGGAGAACAGTTTATGATTGAAAAAGATCATACCCAGAAAAGCGATGCCGAATGGCGGGAACAACTTACGCCGGAGCAATACGAGGTGCTGCGAAACCATGGCACCGAACGCCCTTTTTCAGGCCAGTATGACCATTTCTACAAGCCAGGACGCTATGTTTGCGCCGCTTGTGGCCACACGCTTTTTTATTCCGATACGAAATTCGATTCAAAATCCGGTTGGCCAAGTTTTTACTCGCCGGCAGACAAGGCGGCCGTTGGCGAAAGTAAGGACAGTTCGCTTGGGATGGTGAGAACGGAATTTCATTGCGCCAAATGCGGCGGGCACCTGGGCCATGTGTTCCCCGATGGCCCCGCGCCGAGTGGGCTTCGCTATTGCACGAATTCCGTTTCGCTGAAATTTGTTCCCGAATCCGACCAGCAATAGAATGCAAGCTATCAGCTTCTGCAATTGCCGGGATTCAGCCAGCGGTGCTTCAGCTTTTCCAAAGTCCCATCTTTTTTAAAGCGTGCCAGAATCCGGTTGACGCTTTTCTGAAGGGATTTTGAATCCGGCCTCTGTCCGCTTTTCCTGAAGGCAAGTCCATAGGATTCATCAGAAAGCGCGTAAGGCAGCATGCGGAATTTTTTCTGAAGGTCGCAATGGTTTTGAAGCAACCCTGACAGCAGTACATCATCATTGCTTAACGCGTCCCCTTCGCCAGTCTGCAAACCCGCAAAGGCTTCGTTGAGAGTCGCGTAACCTTTTATCCTGGCGCTTGGAAACAGCATCTGGATTCTTGCCTGAGTGGTCGAGCCGTTCACCGTCAGGATGGTTTTACCGGATAGGGCGTTTCTCAGTTTTCCAATGGGCCCAGTCACTTCAATCAGCAGGCTCTCTTTGGGCACCAGCATTTTCTGGTGGACTTCAAAATAAGGGACGCTGAAATCAACGCGCTGCCTTCGGGCCTCTGTAATGCTCATCGCAGCGGCGATCAGATCGACCGACTGTGTGTTTAAAGCGACAAGACGGGTGCTGGTGAGAACCTGGCGAAAACGGATGGGGTGCTTACCCTCCGGCAACAGGGCGGCGGCGATGGCTTGGCTTAGATCGACATCAAAACCTTCAGCGCGATAGGATGCGTTGGCCTCAGACGTTGAATGCTTTGTCAGACTGCCGAAGGGCGGGTTGTTATAGTTGATGCCCACCCGTAAATAACCGCGCTTTTGAATGTGACCCAACAGCACATCATCGCCTTGGCTATTATCACCAAACTTACAGCCAGGGCAGCCAAGGCTTGTAATGATGACAAGCGCCAATAGCGACCGGTAATGGGGCGAAGCCTGCCACTTTCCGGCGTGATATCGGGCGTAATATCGAATGTGATGAACGATGTTTTCCCACATGGGTTTATTGTAAATCCGAGCGGCGTTGAACACGCGCGCATTTATTTTGTTTTGCCAGAATCTCGACCAAACAAGGGGCTTTTTTCTTGCAAACATGCCGGAAATAGCTTGCGTTATCTAAATAAGGCTTAAAATAGCAGGTAAACCTGAAACCGCTTAACTTGCGATATCCCAGCCAATAATCCCAAAGAGAGCGCTGATGTCACAAATCGGTCCTGGCGGCTCCTTCCAGAAACCGTTTCAGACCAACACAGGCCAATCACAAACCGGCCAGTCCAGAACCGGCGGGAATTTTTCGTCTGCTCAAAACCAGAACGCCAGCGCCGCTTCATCCGGCAATGCCAATACGCTCCCAGGTCAACTGCCCTCGCTTAATCCTTCCCAGCTGGCGGGGTTGTTGGGGCAATTGCTCTTATCGCCTGCTGCTGCCCAGAACGCCTCGTTAAGCTCGCTGCAATTGAGCCTACTGTTGCGCAGTCTCTTTCAATTGCCTTCAGAGCTTCAGCAGTTCCTGGCGCAAGTGGTTACTGGCCAGACCGGCACTGAAGAACAACAACAATTGTTGCGCCAGCTTTTGCAGGAGAATCCCGGCCTGCCCTTAAACCTGGAAGATCTCCAGTCGCTCTTGCAACAGGCAATTTCAAAAAATGACAAGAAGCTTTTGCAGTTGCTGCAAAGCAGTAACCAGGCGCAGGCGGTTAACAGTCAGGCAAGCGCCAACTGGGGTGAACTGCTTGGGGTCATTTCCCAGCTAAAAGCTCAGGTTGGCAGTACTCCCCTGCAATCGCTCAATACCACTTTCCTGCTTTACCTGCCGTGGTATCCGCTGGCCGCCCAGCAGAAGCTGACATTGCATTTTGAGGCGCCTAAAAATAAGGATAAAGACGGGGGCGAAGGTGAAGGGGCCGATGCTTCGCAAGCCGACCAGTCGCATCTGGTGATGCTGATTGACACCAATTGTCTGGGGCGCTTTAAGATATTGACGCTACGACTGGATCGGACGCAACTGATGTTCCACGTCGAATACGATGCCTCCGCGCTGTCGGTTATCCCCTCGTTGGAACACAGGGTTTCACAGGCATTGACCAAGGCGGGACTGCCGCTGCCCGAGTTTGAATGGAAGCAGCGCGGTGTTTCCAGGCATCTTTTTGATGACAGCACGCAGCCCCTTACCAGCGCCCAAAGCCAAGCGACTGACGCAGCCCCTCCCCTTGGTGAATCTGACAGCCAAGAGAGAGAAGACAAGCAGGCCGTGGCTGTCCATAATGTGGGACAGGTTCCTGTCATTGTTGTTCAGGGAGCGTACTGGGTGGCCCGCTTGGTGTTTGAACTGGATAACCAGCAATTGGAAGAGCCTAGCGCTTAGCGTTCATCAGTACCGTCTTCAGATTCGTTAGTACCGTCTTCAGATTCGTTTTCTTCATCGTCATACGCATCTGCATCCTCCCCATTTTCATCACCAGGAGCGGATTTTACGGCTCCCCTGGCCGAGGCCAGCTTTCGCCGCGCGCGGGGTGACATGAAAGATTCGTCGCTGTCATCGGGGAGATAATCGAACTCCAGGCCCGCGATGCTAATCACATGGCCTTCGTGGGCGCCCGCTGCCGCCAGGGCCGAGAAGACGCCCATCGCTTTTAGGATGTTCATCAGCCGAAAGACCGCAGCGCGGTTTTTCATATCCGTAACCTGAAACAGCCGATCGATTTTACCGCCATCAACAAAGAACTGCTTGCCCTTGCGCTCGATTTCAAACGCGCTGTCGTCATTGTTGAACGCTTTGTAATCGGCGACCAGTTCCACAACCTGTTCCTGTTTGGGAATCGCGTCGAGTTGGGCGAATAAATGAGACAGCAACTGATCCACCCCTTGCCGTGTGGCGGCTGAAATGGCAAAGACACCCGGTTCAAAGGCGGCCATTTCAGGACTGTTATGCTTGCTTTTGGCGGTATCCGCTTCTGCCCTGAACTTGGCTCTTAGTGTTTCCACATAATCCTCGGGCACCGAATCCATTTTATTCAGCACCAGAATTTGGGGTTTTTTGGATAACAGGCCGCTGTACTTTTCAAGTTCCTGGTTAATCAGGCGGAAGTTTTCAAGCGCCTGGCCTTCGCGCTCTTCAAGATCAACGGTCATATCGATCACATGAACCAGTAGCCTTGTCCGCTCGACATGGCGAAGAAACTCATGGCCAAGACCCACGCCGCTGTGCGCGCCTTCGACAAGCCCTGGAATATCAGCCACGACCACGCCGTTGCCGTCTGGTTTTTTTACCACGCCAAGATTCGGTACCAGCGTTGTAAAGGGATAATTGGCGATTTTTGGCTTGGCTGCGCTGATCACACTAATCAGCGTGGATTTTCCCGCATTTGGCAGGCCAATGATCCCCACTTCGGCAATCAGTTTCAGCTCCAGCTCCAGCTCACGCTCAATGGCCGGTTCGCCTGGTTCCGAGAACTGGGGGGCCTGGTTTTTGGAGGTCATAAAACGCGCGTTTCCACGTCCTCCGCGACCGCCAATGGCCACGACAACCTGCTGGCCTTCCATCGTCAAATCGGCGATGGCATCACCGGTTTCGCCATCGCGGACAATGGTGCCGCAGGGAACACGAATGGTGAGATCCTTGCCGCTTTTGCCATGCATGTTCTTGTTCATGCCTTTTTCGCCATCGCCCGCCTTAAAGATCGACTGGTGCTTGAAGTCCAGCAGCGTATTGAGATCCTCGGTGGCCTCGATAATGATATCGCCGCCCTTGCCGCCATCGCCGCCCGCCGGGCCGCCAAAAGCGACGAATTTCTCGCGCCGCCAGGCCACGATGCCATTGCCGCCTGAGCCTGACTTGACGTGGATTTTTGCCTTGTCGATAAATGTTGCCATAGGCTGTGTCTGGAACCTGCTTTTAAAATCTAATGAGCCGACGAACGATATTCAGCCCTTATAATAGAGGAAAGACGGATGAGGGGACAGGCACAGGTCTTCTTTTCGCCATTTATAGTTTTTGCCTGGAGTTAGAGTTTCCATGAATTTTCGCTGTATCAATTTTCGTCTTTCAGGACGCTCCTTTGCCTTAATGGTCGGCTTACTGGGGGTTTTAAGCCTCTCGCCGATTGCGGATTCAATGGCCGGACGAATCATTGCCAACGCTCCGGTGCCGCCTGTTACAACAGACCTGAACAGCCAGGCGCCGCAATCGCCTCAAGTTCAATTGGCTAACCCTCATTTGGCGGGTGCCGCCCTGCCGCTGGCAGCCGTTACCCTCAAGGCCGACGCTTCGGTCAGGCAGGGGGAAACGTTTTCCGTGACGCTGGATATGCCCGAAAAAGTGGACGTGCCCCAAAGAGTGGAGGCTCCCCAAAAAAATGCGGAAGCACTCTACGCCATTTATCTGGACAAGAAAATCCCGCTGTTTCAGACTGCGGTGGGGCATTATGTGGGCTGGATGCCCGTGTCCGTCTTTCAGAAGGTGGGTCAATTCACGCTGGGTATAAGAGACAAGCAGAATCGCCTCCTGGCCTCGCAGCCCGTGACGGTTGCCGATGCGAAATTCAACATCCAGAACATCAAGGTCAGTAAGTCGATGGGCGGCTTGCAGCCGGAACCAGGAGAACTGGACACCGTGGCCAACCTGAAACAAATCGTGAGCTGGCAGAAATTCTGGGACGGGGAATTTATATCGCCTACAACCGATTGCCAGAATTCCCCTTTTGGCAACCTGCGTTATCATAACGGCAAGCCCACCGGGGATTATCACAAGGGGGTCGATCTGCGCTCGCCGCTTGGCAGGCCGATTAAGGCGATTAATGGCGGTAAGGTTGTAATTGCCCGTAAATTCAGGCTTCATGGTGGAACCGTGGGTCTTGATCACGGCTATGGCTTTACTTCCATTTATATTCATATGTCCCAAATCAACGTCAAGCCGGGCCAGGTGGTGAAAAAAGGCGATGTTATCGGGAAAGTGGGTGCTACAGGCTTTGCCACAGGCCCGCACCTGCATTGGGGCCTTTTCGTCAATGGATTGCCGGTCAACCCCAGCCAGTGGGTGCATAACGTCCCGCGCTGCGGTTAGGCTTATTTAAACATGCAGCAATAAAACTGCTTCAGGGACGTATAATTCAATATCATGAGCATGCCGACCCTTCCTGTTTCCCCATATCGCTCGGGGCCGCTTAATGGCCTTCAGCCTGATTTTGCCTCGCAGATTATCGGGATTTCTCCCGAATCTCTTGCCGTAGCGCCCCATCACACCGGACGTCCTATCGGGCAGATGAACATCCTGACGGCTGACACGCTTCAACTGAGCGATCCGAGCGCAAAACCCCTCAGTATCACCCAGCCGGTGCCCTCTCTGGCGCTTGAAAAAACAGACGCCATCAAGCGCTTTGCCGTCATCGGCGATGCCGGAACGGGCGAGGATGGCCAGTTTGACATCGCCCAGGGGTTACAGCGGGAATTTCAGCGCCAGCCCTTTGCGTCCACTCTGGTTTTAGGGGATAACGCCTATCCCAAGTATCAAGATGCAAGCCAGCTTGAGGCGGTGTTTGACCGGTGCATCGGAACGCCTTACATGCCCTTGAAAGAGCAGGGGATTCGTTTTTTCCCGGTTCTGGGCAATCACGACGTGGACAAGCAGGACTTTGGCGGCTTGAACCAGTTGAAGTACTGGTCGCGCCTGAATGATATTTTCAGCAATGAGGCCCAAGTGCCGCGCTATTATAGCCAGCGTCTTGGCAACACCGAGATTTTCGCCCTTGATGCCACGGTTTTCTTTCCCTACTATGGCGACTCTTACAATAAAAACCCCCAGTTTGCCGTTGAGCAGGCCGCCCGGCAGTTGCAATGGCTGGATCAGGCCCTTGGCCAAAGCGATGCGCGTTTCAAGGTGGTGTATGGCCACTATCCGATTTACTCGGTGACCGAGGGCAAGGAGCCTCCCGGTTTTGTGGCCCAGTGGCGGCAGTTGATCGAACCCTTGCTGAACAAACACGGGGTGGATGTTTATCTGGCGGGCCATAACCATGATTATGAAAAAGCCGAGGTGAATGGCGTTCATTATTTTGTCAGCGGCGCGGGCGGACGTTTGGCCGAGCATAAGCCGAGCGAGGATTTATTCCCGATTTATCCGGTTGAGAAAATGATTACCCAGCGCCATTTTATGATGTTTGAGGAAAAGCCTGACGGGCTGGCCTATCAGGTGATTGGCCAGGACGCGAATCAACAGCGCGTGATTCTCGATGAAGGCGTGATTCCTGACAAGAAAAAAAGCGCCGAGAATTTGTTCCCGGTTAATCGTTAGCGGGTTTGGTGGATGCTTCGCGTTGGTAAGTGCCAACAAGATCGGCTTTTTCGATAACGTGGCCTGACATCATTCGATCCAAGTCCAGGCGCTTGCTGGCGCGGGGAAGATTAATCACCGTATCGAGCGCGAAAACCCTGAAGTGGTAATGGTGGGCATCGGTCTTTTTGTTGATCCTGCCGTTCTCGCTTTTTTTAATCGATGGGCAAGGGCCACCGTATCCGATCTGTCCAAAATCATTCGACGCCATTGGCACCAGCGAGGGCAGTTTTCCCTCCGGCACAACAAACGGCTTTGGCGCCACGTTCCAGAACGCCAGATGCGTCCAGTTGCGCGTGGGCGCGTCGGGATCATCAATAATCAGTGCCAGGCTCTTCGTCTTGGGCGGAATGTTATAAACCATCAACGGGGGGACAATGTTTCGACCGTCACAGGTATATTCCTTGGGAATGGCCTCACCATCTTTAAAGGCTGAACTGCTGACGGTGAATTTTTTGGGTGTTTCTTTTTTATCCGCCTCCTCTGTATCTGCCTCTTCGGCCCAAAGCAGGGGCGAGAAAAAAAGCGCGATAATGCCAAGTGCAATCAAGACTTGTAAAAAGCCGACCATATAAGACAACCAGTTTTTGGGCGAAAAATACGAGGAAGGGATTCCGCTTGGAAAAGGTTTCATGATGGGGCCAGCCTTTCTGGGCGATTGAAGTTTCCGCGACATTTAATAAGAACGCCTGGATGCGATAACTGGATGCAATAATTGGACGCTATAAAACGTTCGTGCAATAGGCCAAAGCCTATCCTGCCGGGGGAGTAAAAATCTTTAAAAATCTCTAACACTCTCAAGACCGGATGATGAAACACCGATCTTACACCTGGCCCCTATTATACTAATCACTCGCCAGGGTGGGCAATGGGCCGAAGCTTTTTCTGCTTTTATTTAAGTTCGTTTTATTTAAATTCAATCAGGCCTTGCATCATGTCCATCGTGCAATGAAACGGAAGCTTGCCAGCGTTCTGGGCAGGTAGCGTTACTTTGTAAGTGCTGTGGTTGGGAACACTGAAACGCTTTGCCAGGCTTGGGATTTCAATATCCCGCGCGCAACTGGAAACATCTTCGTCCCTGAAAAATTCCATCAACAGCGGTACACCTGCCTTGGCGATAATATGCGACGGTTCGTAGGCATGATTAATGGTGACGATAATTTTTTGTGACTGCCCGTCCGGACTGAGCTTGGCTTCTTCAGGTTTTGAATTTGCGGCTGGCTTTGAACTGGCGGGTGAACCATGGCTTCCCTCTGTCTTTGGCCCGCAAGCGGCGAAAAGAAAGGTCGAGAGGATTAGCGCACTGAGTGAGGCGATGGCCAGAATGGTCTGAAAAAACTTAAAATGGCATCTCATCGGGGGCCTTCCTTTTGTTTCGATTTGAATCAAATGTAAATGAAAGGGGATTAAAAAATAAGCTGCTTTTGGCTATGCTGTTGGAATAAAACCTGTGAGGATGAAACCTGTGGGAATAAAGCCAGAAACGCTGATTCATCAGGAAGACGAATTGCTGGTGCTGACGATGCCGGTTGGGCCGCTGCAATGCAATTGTACGATCATTGGGGATTTGAAAGCAAAGCAGGCGATTGTCATTGATCCGGGCGGCGATGCCGATGAGATTCTCTCGATTTTGCACCAGCATCAATTAAAGCTGACGCGGATTTTACATACGCATGCGCACTTTGACCATTTTATGGCCTCAGGAATTTTAAGGGAGGCGACCGAAGCCCCATTGGCGCTGCATTCTGCGGATCGCTTCCTGTGGGATAATCTGGAGACACAGTGCCAGCGGTATATGATTCCCTTTATCGCCGTACCTCCGCCGGATGAGACGATTGCGCACGAGCAGGAATATAATCTCCCCCATTGTGCCTGTATGGCCATCCATACGCCGGGTCATACGCCTGGTTCCACCTCGTTTTACCTTGAAGGCCAGAAGCTCCTGGTGGCGGGTGATACCCTGTTTCGCCGCTCGATTGGCCGAACGGATCTCTGGGGAGGCGATGCCAAGCAGATTGAGCGTTCAATTCAAAAGCGTTTGTATACGCTGGATGAAGAGGCGACGGTGGTGACAGGCCATGGCCCCACAACGGTGCTTGGCGATGAAATGCGCCATAACCCATACGTCAGCGTAAGCCCCGCTAACGCCAAAAGATCCCGCTATTAGCGTTGCTGAATATAGTGCTGAAGATTGGCCATTTCAAGGGCGGCCAGGGCGACATCCATACCCTTGTTTTCAGCCTTTTGTCCTTCGTGCGTTTTAAATCCGGCGCGTGCTTCTGCTTGTTCCAGATTCTCGGTGGTCAGCACGCCAAACATAATGGGCACACCGCTTTGAAGGCTCGCCTCGTTGATGCCGCGTGCCGACTCGTTGCAGACATAATCATAATGGGTGGTTTCACCGCGAATCACGCAGCCAAGGGCGATAATCGCCGCGTATTTTCCCGTTTTGGCAAGGCTCAGGCTTGCCAACGGCAGCTCAAACGCGCCAGGAACCCACGCGACATCAATGTCCTGCGGGCTTACGCCTTGCTCGATCAGGGTATTATAAGCGTTTTCAAGCAGCGGTTCGGTGATATGGCTGTTGAAACGCGAGACGGTGATGGCCAATTTGAAGCCACGGCCCTCGGTACTGACCGCAAAGCTTGGAATCTCTGGCCTTGCCTGAGACTTACTCTGAAATCGTAAATTACTCATGAGGGCTACTTACCGGCTTTAAGAGAGGGTCTTCCGACGCGAAGTTAAGCAAGTGTCCCAGCTTGTTCTGCTTGGCCTTCAGGTATTGCTCATTATGACGGTTGGTGTCGGAGATAATCGGTACGCGATCCACCAGTTGCAGGCCATAGCCTTCCAGTCCCCGAAGTTTTCTCGGATTGTTGGTCAGCAGGTTAAATTGGCGAATGCCTAAATCTAGTAAAATTTGTGCCCCAACGCCATAGTGGCGAAGGTCTGCGGGAAACCCCATTTCCAGGTTGGCTTCCACGGTGTCCATGCCGCTGTCCTGAAGCTCGTAAGCCTTTATTTTATTGGCAAGACCGATGCCCCGACCTTCATGGTTACGCATATAGACCAACACGCCCTTACCGTAATCGTTAATCTGTTCAAGCGCCGCATGAAGCTGAAACCCGCAGTCGCAGCGAAGGCTGTGCAGGATATCCCCGGTCAGGCATTCGCTATGAACCCGCACCAACGGCAATTGGTCGGTTTCGTCGATACCGGTATCGGCTGGCATCCCCACATTGCCTTTGACAAGCGCCAGATGCTCGTGGCCATCCAGAGCGTTTCTATAGGCGATGACCTGAAATTCCCCAAAGCGTGTCGGAAGCGTCGCTTCGGCTTCCCTCACCACCATCCGCTCATGGCGCAGGCGATAGTTAATCAACTGGGCCACGGTAATGAACTTCAGGTTGAATTTTTGGGCAAAGGCGAAGAGGTCGTTTCGGCGGGCCATCGTGCCATCCGGGTTTAAAATCTCGCAAATCACGCCGCTGGGGTGTAATCCCGCAAGCCTGGCAAGATCAACGCTAGCCTCGGTCTGCCCGACCCGCTCCAGAACACCGCCGGGCTTGCTTTGCAGGGGGAAAATATGCCCCGGGCGTCTTAAATCGGAAGGAACCGCGTCGGGAGCGACTGCAACCTTGATGGTATTGGCCCTGTCTGATGCTGAGATGCCGGTGGTGACGCCGTATTTTGGGGCAGCGTCCACGCTGACGGTAAAGGCGGTGCTGTAAAGGTCGTTGCCCTGGCTGACCATCGGGTAAAGCTGTAGCTGGTCGCAGGTTTCAGGCGTCAGTGTCAGGCAAATGAGTCCCCGGCCTTCGCTTGCCATAAAGTTAATAATGTCATCGGTGACTTTTTGGGCCGCGCAAACCAGATCGCCTTCGTTTTCCCTGTCTTCATCATCGGCCACAATCACCATTTCGCCGTTTTGAATAGCCTTAATGGCTTCTTCCACGGTGCTGTAGCCCTGAGACACCAGCGATTGCTCGTGGTCGGGGTTCTCGTAATGATAAGGGAAGGATTTGGAGCTTTTCGAGTTTTTCATGGTGTTGACTGCGTCTTATTTTCTAAGCGGCTATAAAATGGGTTTTTCGGGCCAATGCATCGTTTCGGCGGGGACAGAGCCTGGCACGTGACCGTGGATGGCCTCATCATGATTAAACCAGAGCCCGGCGAAAAGTTTTCCGGCAGAAGCGGCGTCACTGGCAGTGCCTTGCCGGTAGTGGCCCAGTGCCGGGCCGAGCAGTTTATGGACGTACTTGCCGAGCAGGTCGCATTCGATATTGACGGTGTCGAAGCCATCGTCGCCAGCGGGGGAAAAATCGCCCAGGTTGGTGTGGGTAAGGGTATGCGGAATGATGGCTACGGTGAACGCCTGTTTTTCAACCGTATTCACGGTTAGGCTGATACCGTTGACCGTGACCGACCCCTTGGGAATCAGATAGGCGGCAAGGCTTGGGTCATCCAGCAGGAAACGGTAAATCCAGCTGTTGCCCTCCCGGAACTTGGCCAGAACGTTGGCGGTGCCGTCCACGTGTCCCGTGACGAAATGGCCGCCGAGACGACTAGTGGGGGTTAGTGGACGTTCCAGGTTAACGCGTCTTTTGCCTTTTTCGTAGTATCGAAATGTGGTTTTGGATAGCGTTTCAGGGCTGGCTTCAATTGAAAACGCTGTCTCACCTTCTATTTCATCCAGTGAAACGACGGTTGTGCAAGCCCCGTCAATGGCGATACTGTCCCCCAGTCTGGCCTCGGCCAGGAAAGCCGCGTCGGGGACGCGAATGGTAATCCGACTACCCTCTGTGCTTTGGGATACGGTGTGGATGTGTCCAATGGCTTCAATGAGGCCGGTAAACATCGCTGGCCCTTTTTTGTATGTGCTTGAGTCAAAACTTTGTATGGGTTTGCGTCAAAACAAGGTTGACCTTAGGGAGTATTTTAGCCAAAACACTGCTTTGCCGATACTGATCCTTAAAACCTGCCGTTTCGGAAAAACTTGCCGTTTCTGCTCAGGAAATTGATCCAATGGCCGAGGCCGAATCATCCATTTGCCCGTTACCGTTGGCCAAAACCCAGGCTATCCTGAAAGAAACTTTTGCATGAAATGGCCTCTGCCTTTCATTTTTCAGGTTTTTTGGGTTTCTCCGGATTTATGGAAATCCTTTATTTGCGCCCTTACGGCAGTAACCTTGCTGGATTCATTATGACGCAAGTCCCCCCTCACCAAAATGTTGGCGGTTCAGGAACTTCTTCCGAGCCGCTCTTTAAAGCGACTGCTGCTTTTAACAGCCCAACCCCTAAAAAAATCCCTGTTCGCATCCCGCTTTCGGTTCCCTGTCTGGGCCTGGAAGAGGAGCAATCCGTTATGGATTGTGTGAAAAGCGGCTGGGTTTCCTCCATTAGCCCTGTGGTAAAAGCGTTTGAAAATGCGTTTGCCCAAAAACTTCTCGTCCCTTATGCGATAGCCACCAATACCGGCACTTCGGCCTTGCACCTGGCGATGTCCGCGCTGGGGATCGGGCCGGGAGACGAAGTGATTGTTCCCGCGCTGACGTTTATCGCAACGGTTAACCCTGTAAGGTATCTTGGCGCCACACCGGTTTTTGTCGATGTTGAAAGCACGACATTCGGGATGAATCCCCTGGCGGTTGAGGCGGCCATTACGGAGAAGACAAGGGCCATTGTGGTGGCCCATCTGTATGGCTTTCCGGCCAGAATCCGGGCGATTAAGCAAATCGCTGACAAGCACGGCCTTCCTGTCATTGAAGATGCGGCAGAAGCCCTGGGGGCTGCGGTGGATGGTGATTTCATCGGCACCATTGGCACCATTGGCTGCTTCAGTTTTAACGGCAATAAAACCATTACCTGCGGTGGCGGCGGGATGATCGTCACCAAGGACGAGCGTCTGGCTGCGCGTATGCAGCACCTTTCAAGTCAGGCCCGGGTTATCGATCCTGAATGTTCGGCTGAAATTACCCATGACGAGGTGGGCTATAATTGCCGGATGACCGGTTTGCAAGCCGCCGTCGGCATCGCACAACTGGGTAAGATGGATCAGTTTCTCGCCAAAAAACGCAAGATTGCCAGAACTTACGCCCAAACATTGTCGCTGGTTCCCGGGATTCAGACCAAGTACCTGGCCGAGCCTCTTGTTGAGACGGAGCCTTCCTATTGGTTGGCGGTCAGTTTGCTGGATGAGCCGATGATGCGCAACAAGATAATCGCCAGGGCGCTTGAAAAAGGCATCGAGTTTCGCCCCTTCTTTAAGCCTCTGCCGATGCTGAAACCTTACCAGCCTTTCGCCAAACATCGCTACCCGGTTGCCGAAGCGCTCTGGCAGCGGGGGCTTTGCATGCCCAGTTGCCAATCGATGAGCGAGCTTCAGCAGTTGGAAGTCATTCACTTGCTATCGTCTGAATTAACGGCGTTTAATCACGATAGAAAAAAAGCGGCGGATTTTGCAATTTCTGACAAGAGGACGGCATACTCTCACGTGCATAAGCGACTTTGATCGCTTCATAGGCATCGGCGTTGAAAATGCGCCTGCCGATAAAATAAGGCGCCGTTAAGGGAGAAAGCTGTTTCTTGAAACGGAACAGTTCATCATCCGCGCTGAGCCCTCCCCCCAGCACATAGCGCTTGTAACCTTCCTCACGGCATTGCAGCGCACTTTGCCACAGCAGCCATGCGCTTGAATGAACGTCCCTGGCCTCTGCCGCGTTTGCACCGAGAAAATATTCAACGGTATCTCCGGCGCATAAAAAGATCGCGCTGCTAATCACTGCCCCGTGATGTAAAACGCTGTTGAGCCTGACGCGATAATTTTGCTCATTATTGGTTTTAAATCTTTGCGCCAGCGTTTCTAGCTCGTCGAAAAACGTAGGGGAGAAATGATAAAAATCATCGGCGGCCTTATCGCACATGGACGCCTGATACAGCTTCTTGAATTCCGGGTAGTGCGCCCAACTGTTTGAAAACGCCAAATTATTGCCACCGGCTTTTTTCAGGCTTCGGCGTTTTTGCGGGTGCAGGCGCTCCAGCAAGACGCTTTGCTGAACGTCTAGATCAAAGTAAACCACGTCCTTGATCTGGTGAAGCTCGCAATGCGTCAGGTCCCGGTGATTTTCAAGCAGGGGATGGAAGCGGATAAATTCGGCGACAATGACGTTTTCGGCGCAGTATGTTTCCCAGTGGCTTGAAAAACTTGCCAGCAAGTCCTGCCGTTCTCTTTGGCTGTTATCAGAAGCTTGTTTTGGGATCATTAGCGGCCCGCCAAAGCCATAGGCGGAAGTGGCGTCATAGGCTTTAACACCGTATTTGGCAGGGATTTTGCGAATGAGCAGGGGATACCAAAAAAAAGCCGTTGGCGTTTCCAGAAAAAAAACGCGGGGCGTACTTTCTTCCTTTTTTTCGCTTAAGCGGTTCAACCAGATGTAGCCCGGGTGAAAGTAAAAATCAAGTTTCGACTTTTGGCTAGCGGTTTCGATGCGCTCCCAGGCCGACAGCGCATCCGGCAAGCTCGTCAGGCATTGCCACTGGTTGTTGATCGGCGGTGATATCTCAGGTTTATTCACGTGTTATTTGCTACGGTGTTATTCGCTACAAGGGAAGAAGTTGAAAACAGCTTTTTCTTCAGTAAAATCCCGGCTTGTGGCAAATGGGTTAAAACATCCAACACAAGAGGCGCCGAGGGCTTATCGCCAAAGGGGTTGTAACATTTTTTTGCACGCGTGATAAACGCGGCATCGTTTAACGCGCTCAAAACGGCTTCTCGAACAGGCGTAACGCCATAGTCACAGGCAACCACGTTGTCGGCGCGCAGACGACCTGCCTGTCTCGGGCCGACGGTTATAGAGGGTTTTCCGAAAAACGGCGTTTCAATTAAGCCGCTGCTGGAATTCCCCAGCACCACGTCGCAGCTTGCCAGCCATGAAAGATACTGTACCCGTCCCAGTGACTCCTGCCAGTGGATGTTCGGCTGATTGCTTTTAGAATGGGTGATCAGGTTTTTAAACGCTTGGCCAAAGCCGTCCTGGTTGGGGTGTGTGGCAATCACCTGAATAGCTTGCCCTAGTCCTGCCAGCGCTTCAAGGCTTTGGGCAAAGTGATGGACGGTCGCCTCACCTTCGGCTGGAATGGGGTGCTGGGTGAAGAGTACGATGGGTTTTTCAGCGTTGATGCCATATTGCTGGCAAAGGGCCTGCCTGTTAAGAAGCGGTGTGTCCGCAATATTGTCAATGACAGGTGAACCGCTGACGTGAACGCGCCAGGGTTCTTCGCCACGTTGAAGCAAACGTTCGGCGCTTTCTTTTGAAATCGTAAAATGCAGGTGCGCCAGGTCGCTTATCATAAAGCGCAGCGCGTCATCGACGCAGCCTCCCTCGGTTACATCTCCCCCGCCAAGATGCGCGATGGGGATTTTTTCGTAAAACGCGGCCAATGTCGCTGCGAAGCTTTCGTAGCGATCCCCCAGCACGAAGAAGCAATCCGGTCGGTTTTCACTCAGCAATGCCTGCATCTTGGGCATAATGTCGGCGCTTGCCTGGCACATCAGCGCGGATGGCGAGCCGTTCGGTAAAAGCTTGTCGTAGCGGAGAGTTTTAAAAATCGGAAGGCCGTCAGCCTCGATTTCAGACAGCGTTCCAAGTCGGCTATGATCGCCGCCCGCATAGAGATGCAAGGTGATGCCTTCATGGTGGTGAAACGCCTTGAGCAGAGGGTAGAGTAAGCCGTACTCGGCCCGGTTGCCGCTGAAAACGGCAATGGTTTTTTTAGGGCTTGTTTTCATGAATTGTGGCTGCTATTTCAGTTTTTTTATAATTTCATGGGGAGAGGTAATTCAAGCATGCTTTCCTCAATGGGGGTATCGGCCGGGATGGCCGTTTTTGTTTTGGCGCCCAGCACTTGGGATAAGCGATTGGGATGAATACCGGTGCCGGGACGTTTGAAATCCAGATGCTCCTTGCCAATGACGGTTCCGGCGGCAAGGGCGCCCCGCGTAACGATGCTGCGCCTGAAGGATTTTTCCATACCGGCTTCACGTTCGGAGGGTGTTTTGTGGAGGCTCCCCAGCGCCCGGTACACCAGCGCGCCTTCCTCGATAATTTTGCTTAATTCTTCAGGATCTGCCGAAACGGCATGATCGGGCCCCGGCATTTTTTTATCCAGCGTGAAATGTTTTTCGATGATTTCAGCGCCCAGCGCCACGGCCGCCGTACAGGCCCAGGTGCCGATGGTGTGATCCGAAAAGCCGACGGTGAGATGCGGAAATTTTTCTTTCAGCGCCGTAATGCTTTTAAGGTTCAACTCCTCGGCTTCGGGAGGATAAAGCGAAACACAGTGAAGAAGCGCCAGGTTCTCATTGCCGGTGTTTAAAATAACATCGACGGCGGCCTCGACTTCCGCCATCGGGGACATGCCGGTGGAAAGCACCAGCGGTTTGCCGCTTTCTGCGGCGTATTTCAGGAAGGCCAGGTGGCTGGTGTCCGTTGAGCCGATTTTAAGAAACGGTACATCCAGCGAGAGCAGAAAATCGACATCCTCAAAACTGAAAGGCGTGGAGATAAAGGGAATTTGATGCTGCTTGCAAAACGTATTGAGTTCTCTTTGGGCCTTATGAGTAAGCGACAGTTTTTCAAGCAGTTCATAGAAGGTGCCTTCAAAACCCAGGGCCTTATCGACGTGCGGGGCGGAAAGGGCGGAGCGGCAGGCCACGGTGTCGGCTGAAAACGACTGGAACTTGACGACATCGGCGCCCGTGGCCTTGGCCTTCAGCACCAGGTCTTTCGCAAGTGCGATATCGCCGTTGTGATTAACGCCGATTTCGGCGATGACGAACGGCTTTTTTAAAGTCTTAAAAAATGTGCTGGCCACTTTTCTAAACCCTCTCGTTTACAAACCCTGATGTAGACTTTTGATGCAGGATCTTATTGTATAGCGGATCGCCCAGGCTGTGCCATCCTCTGAGGCGAGGAGTCGTCTCCCGAGCCTGGATATGACATAATCACATCTGGCTCGGCCCTGAATCGGTCGTTTTGAAAATGGAGGCATTGTCATGAAAAAATCTGCTAAGGCCATTTCCGCCCTTGGGCTATTGCTTGTGAGCTTATGGATCGCCCTGGCGGACTTTACCGTTCAGGCGCAAAACCCTCCCGCGCCAGGCCCGCCATACTCCTCAGGGTCTGACAAGGCGCAGGAGCGCGAAGCGGCAAAGGCGGAGAAAGCTCGGCGGAAGGTTCGCTCAAGCTGGGATGATCGAAAAGTCAGCCATACGGTGGCCCGCCTGCAAAAAGAGGCCGTTACCAAAACGGGCAGTTGCGATTCCAATTGTATCGCCCTCTATCGCTGTGTTGCCAGCGGTCTTGCCGATGAAATCCCTTACGAGCTTTATGAAAGCTACTTCCTCAACCCGCTTCGCCGAGAGGATATGAACGGATCTGAACAGGAGGACGATGCCAGACTCCAGGCCCAGTATCAGCAGATTAGCAATACGTGTAAATCCCAGGTGGCGGCTGGTGCTATGAGAAACGAAACGCTTGCCGGGCTTGAGTTTCAGATTGTCCAGCTCGACAGCCTGCAGTCTGACCCCGACGAGGTGTGGATTGAGTTTTACCGGAGCGAGGAGGGGATTTCGCAGTTGAACCAGGCCAAGGTTGTGACGACGGCCAATAAAGACAAGGACGTTCTTAAAAACGTGTGGGTCAGGCAGTTTTCCACCCGGCTGAACGGCAACTACGCCCTGAGCCATAACGAATACAACTGCACCGAAAAAACGGTCAGCATTCAGCAATACGTGGTGAACAGCCCCTTCAACCTTCAGGTGTTTGGCGACTATATCCCCTCTCAGCCGATCCCTTTAGAGCTTTCGGATAAAAGCAGCGAAGACTACGCGCTTTATATGAGGCTCTGCCCCGCTCCACCAGAACCGGAACCTGTGCGGGGCGAAAAAATAAATCGCCTGAAATAGCGCTTGGGTTATCAGCTCATTTCGATGAGAACCACGCTGACATCGTCATCGAGCGGGTGGCCTTCGGTGAAGTCAGAAAGCTCTTGGAGCAGGTAATCGAGCATATTGCCCGAAAGCGTCCCTGCGTTCAGCGCTTCGACCAGACGCTGGAAAAGGCTGCCAAGCGCTTCTTCGCCGTACATGTCATTGCGCGTGTTCTTCATTTCCGAAATGCCGTCTGAGAACATCAAGACCTTATCGCCTTTTTTCAGGGTGATTTCCCCCATCGGGTAATCCATACCCTTAAACCAGGCCAGCGGCGTACCGTTTTCTTGCAGGCGCTCAATCGAATCCGTCTCGGCACGGTAATAAAACGGGTAGGGATGACCAGCGCCAGAGAACTGCATCTTGTACTGGCCCTGGTTTTGCTCGTCTTCGCTCAGGCGAGAGTAGACGGTGGTGACGTATTGGCCGGTTTTGATAATGTTGATCAACTCGTTGTTGAGATGGTACAAAACATCGCCAGGCAAAATGTAATTGTGCGTGGTTCGATAAAACGATGCCTTGAAAATCGCCGTGATAAAGGCTGCCGGTACCCCGTGGCCTGAAACGTCGGCAATTGAAACGCCGATGGATTGATCACCAAATTGGATTACATCGTACAGGTCGCCCCCAAGCGCATCGCAAGGAAGGTAAACGCCGGAAATTTTCACGTGATCATTTTTGAAGTGGCATTTGCTGAACTTCATTTCCGCAGCGGTCTGGGCAAGCTCCGCCATTTGCTGTTGCTCAGACTTTTCGACGGCCTCATCGGGTAGGAACGGGGGCAACAGGCTCTGCTGAAGCTGGCGGGTGGTATAAAGCTCTTTTTCCACGGCGAGATTACGCTCGTAAAGCTCGTTGTTCATCCGGTTCAGCTGATCCGCCAGCGCCTTGGACTTGCTTAGGTGCATCTTCGTTCGGATGGCGGCCTGGATTCTGGCCAGAAGCTCATGTTCCTGCTCCGGCCCTGACATGGGCGGCGTATGAATCACATCGTTTGCCCCGCACTCAAAGCCTTCCACCGTATGCTTGGCGCTTGCGTCAGGCGTTTTCCCGTTTTTTTCAGGGCAGCTTAAAAACACCACGGGGATGTTTTCCGTTTGGGGATGGTTTTTTAAATGCTTGCACACTTTGAATCCATAATTCTCAGGCGCGTTTTCAGGCAGGTTGGAGGTCAGAAGAACCAGATCCGGGTGGGCCAATGTGGTGGTTTCTACGATTTTGGCTAATAGTTCAGCGCTGTAAGGCATTTCTTCCAACAAGTAGCCCTTGCCCCGCAACAGGGAAATCACGCTTTGGAAAACCGGGTTTGGGTCTTCGTTCACCAGGATTTTAAACATCGCTTGACGCTCCGCTCGTATAGATATAACGCGTATTCCTGAACTCCCAGTCACAGCCCGAGTTTTTTCCGTAAGTCAAACGGATGGCGTTACTGAGGATGGCTGCCTGTCTTTTGTATTTGCTTGCTTGCGGTTGTTCCGCTCAGTAAGGCGATAAAAATGGGTTTGTTAAAAAACGGAACACCGACACTGAACGTATCGGCAGAGTGCTTGAAAATTGAACCCCAATTCCGCTCAGGTGTTACAAAATGATGCAAAAGAACCAGCCCGGAAACCCGCAACGGTATATTTTGGTGGACAAGGCAACGGGGGCGCATGCCACAACTTGGAAAAACATGCGATCCCATCCCCTTGAAATATCCTCCGTATGGAGGAGGGACAGGAATGTTAAATTTTGTAAACTAAATTCATCGACTTGAGGTTGTGGTTCTCAGTTTCACTTGTCCCCTTTATTAATTAGTAGCTCAATTTTAGTAGCCCGACAGGCTTCAGATTTTTTAAGACAGTTTTGAGTGGTCGTTGGTGAACAAGGCCTGGGTTGTCCTTATTGACAAGGAATGCCCGACAGTCAACTTCAGTGGTCAGTTTTGTTGTGAATCTTTCGTCAAGAAAGAGTGTAGTAGAGGAGAGTGGATCCAATGGCACTTGCGCCAAGCCGTATCCAGAACACGCGTGTTCAGAACGTCAGGTTGAACGAGCATTCAATTGAAGCCTTTATCGAGGCCGCAGCCGCAGGTGCTTCCTGTAAGCCCTTGCTGGAAGGCATCGAAGGCGAAGATCTCGCCAACGAGGACGTCTCCAGTTCTATTACACAAACGTGGACGGATCAGGCCATCAAGTGCCACGTAACCAAGGCGGATTGTGCCAACTGCTCCATCCCCAGAGGCGGCTACTCCTTCGTATGCCAGATGAACAAGGTGGTGCCCGTGTTACTCAAAAATCTGGGAGAGCCGGATGCGAGAAAAGTGGAGAAACTAACGCCTTATCTTCACTGCTAATGAAAAGTTTCTGTTCGGAGAAAAATCCCGAACACCAGACGTAACCCCCTATGAAGCTGATTCATCAACCGGAGAGCAATCTCCGGTTTTCTTTTTGCGTTTCTGGCAACAGCCTCATCCAATAAGTCACTTCGACGATCGGCTAATCTTTAAGGTTATTTCCCGGAGCTTTTACAGGCAGTATCTACTCGATCCGCTAATTGTCCAGGGAGGGTAAGGCTCGTTAATATAATTTAACGTCCAGCAATGTTGGTTTAAATACTTTTTTTCCAGCGCTTCCTTTTTTCCAGCGCTTCGCTGTATTTTCAACGTTGTTTCTCTCTTCTTCTTAAATTAGAAGCCGAATTTTAAAAACTCTCGTTCTCCGTTCATTTCTTCAAAGGAGTATTTCTCCGTGGATGCCACACTCTTAGAATCTCGTTACGGTCAGCCTTATGAGAAGCCATTTCTGGCCACACTGGCAGTGCTTCGTAAAAACGGCCGTGTTCTGGTGGCATTTTTGCTATTGCTGGTGTCATTGCCCCTGTTTCTTTTATTGGCGCTTGCCATTAAGCTTACCTCGCCCGGCCCCGTGTTTTACCGCCGCTTGGAGATGGCCGAGGATGAGACCCTATACTACGCCTACGAGTTTCGCACGACGTTCAATGCCCCCCATCATAACCGCCTGACTGCCGTGGGGACGTTACTGAAAAACGCCTGCCTTAACCAGCTTCCAAGGCTGATTAACGTTGTGGAAGGAAACGCCCGCTTTAATTTAAGGCTATTGGACTCCAGTTACTTATAGAACGATATGATATACATGGATGCAAGTTATCACTTGGCTTTGAACATGGGTGCTTTTTCAGTTTTCAGCCCTTATCTTGGCGAGTTGTGCCGGTGTAAAATGTTCCAAAGTCACTGATACGTTCCTGATGGGCACGTGCTAACGCTTGGTAATATCTTTCCAGTCCGCCAGGTTGACTAGTATTATGAGGCATCATTAAAGGGGCGTCTTCATCCAGAAGATTTCCGTAATTTTTATATTTAACTCGTCCCGGAGGGAAACCTTCTGGTCTAAAGTGTTGGCTGTCAAATCGGGCGGTTATCCTACCCAAAATATGCTCGTCACTGCGTTCTAAAGCATAAGGCGTTCTTGCCAAATCATCGCCAAATTGTGCGTCAATTTCCCTGGCAAGACGTTGCATTTCATCTCTACTCCCAACGTAAATCGTCATCCCAGTGCCGAACTCTTCATCTCCACCACTCCCCACCTTGTACTGAGGGTTTCTGGAGTCAAGCCAGTTAGCAATTCTCCCAGTCAAGGGGTCTGCAACATCCATTCTCACAGGCAGATGAATTTTCCAACCAATGGATGGTCTTCCACCTTCACCGAGCAATACTTGGCGAATATTGGATAATTGTTGTGGCGTTGCACCTTGCGCTCTTGCCTGTTCAAGCATAGTGTCAGTCTGGTGTGCCCATGCTTGTTTTTGTGATTCTGTCCAATATGTCTTAGCCTGAAACTCTCCTGTCAGGGGGCGTCCATTGGGATTGCCGCGTATCAGGCTTGCAGGACTATTAAAGGGATTTGTAGGATTAGAGCCAGTTGGTGTGGGCGTATCGGCTTGTCTTGCTGTGGTAGCCTCCCACCAGGGAGTTGTGGAAGGATTCGTAGGATTAGAATCAGTAGTTGGTGTGGGTGTATCGGCTTGCCTTGCTGCAGTAGCCTCCCACCAGGGAGTTGGGGATGTTTGTACGTTAATATCCTTGCCAGCAGTGGTATAGACTCCTGTAACTGATTCTGGAGCTTCTACTCCCGCTACAGAACGTGCTGTTGACCTTCTTGCTGCTTGAGAAGCACGTCCCACTAATGATCCTAAAATACCAAAAGTCATTATTCTGACTCCAATAAGCCTGATATCTATACTTCAGGAACGATGAAAAATTCTTAGCTCAACTCAACAAGGCTCAACTCAACAAGAATAAATACAGTTTAATATTAAAATAAAAACAATTGTTGTGGTGGGATTGCCATAAAAGTCAATTTAACCGGTGTTTTAACTTGTATTCTCTATGTCTATTTTGCCCGTCCTGCCCCCTTTCAAAGTTTATACGTCCGCAGCGCCCCTCAGCGAGCGGATATATTCCTCCAGTGACTCCCCCACATGCTCAAGAATCAGCCAGAAGCAATTACTGGCGGCTCATTACCCCTGGCTTGCGCGGGGTATCAACTTTGAAAACTGGTTCGGAGATTCTAAAAAATATGCCAAAACGCCTGATTACGCCAACCGTTATATTTCAAACGCCGAACTACAGCAATTAAAGCGTCTGGGATTTACGCACCTGCGTGTCCCCATTGATCCGATTCTGATACTGGATAGGCAAAGATCCGACAAAACCAACCCCGAAACCCTGGAAGTGCTGGCTGTCTCGCTACAGCGCGCACTGGCCAATGGTCTTGCGGTGGTGGTGGATATGCATCCCCGTTATCCTTTAGGGGAAACGGGTTTTAAACAGGGGGTTGATTTAAAGCAGGGCGTGGCAAGCGATGACGCCCTTTTAAGTGATTTTGCCCGGATGTGGCAAACTGTGGCGGCAAGGCTTCATCAGCTTGACGCGCATCGAATCTTCTTTGAGACGATGAATGAGCCTAACCTCGCCGAAAGCGTTCCTGATGCCAGGCGGCGCTGGGAGCGTGCGCAAAACGCGATGATTGGTGCCATACGCTCGGGGGCTCCTGAAAATACGATCATCGTCAAGGGCTATGATTATGACAATGTCAAAAGCCTTGCCTCCTTCACCCCGAAAAATAACGGTATCGTTGATGAGAACGTTATTTACAGCATTCATTTTTATACGCCGCACGAGTTTACCCACCAGGGTGCGGGGTGGACACCGGGCGGTTATGCCAAACTGCATGATTTGCCCTACCCGCTTGGGCCTGCCAATCTTCCTCAGGCAGTTGCCAGCGTTAGGGATTTTGCCACGCCCGAAGCTAAAAAGCTTGGCCTGAAATATGTCGCAGGCGCTTATAACGCCAAAATGCTTGAAGCAGAGATTCAACAGGCAGCCGAGTGGGCCGCGCAAAATGACAAAAAGCTGTACATGGGAGAATTTGGGGTCTACCGTCCGCATTCGCAGCCCCAAGATAGAGCCCGTTGGATAGCCGACGTTCGCAATGCCTGCGATCGCTTTGGTATCGCCTGGAGTTTCTGGGAGTACGACGAGGGGTTTGGCATGGCTCATAAAATAAATGGCCAGCGGGTGTTTGATCCGGCGATTCTGAATGCGCTCGGCTTGACGTTGTAAAATCGCAAAAACGGGATCGTTCACAGGAAATATGAGAGAAAAGTTTCATATATGAAAAACAAATTGAAGGGATTGCGATCCCGGTCGATGCGAATTTAATGTTAACCAATCGTTTTTGATTTTGATTTGACGGCGATTGCAACAGTTTGAAAAATTAGCCGTCGGGAGGCTATCGGTTTTTGGAAAAGTGGGTCAATAATGCCAAATATTCCCAAGCGGCTTTCGTTCAGCTTGCGGCGTCCCGTAAATCCAACGCTGAACCTCAAAAGTTGTGTTTAATATCTTGTAACGCTTTGTCAATGCTGGGCTTGTTTATGGTTTAGTTTCTTAAGGCGTATAGCGCCCTTCATTCAAAAGCTTGTTTTCCCCGTTTTCATGTCGTGTTTAATAGAAAAAATAAGGAGTCTGAGAGTGAGCCCTTCTAAATTGCAGATGAAACTCGCTGCCGGAACGTTGGCTTTGGCCGCCTTTGCCGGTGTTGCCATGTTCAACCAGGCGCACAGCGAGGAAACCCTGAAAACCTACCAGGCAAAAGTGATGCCGATGAACTACCTGTCCACCTATCCGCCATCCTTGATCTACACGGGTGACCAGGATGCAGTGGCTTTCCAGGTGCTCAACCGCACCCCTCGCGCCGTTTACTTCGTTCAAGGCGACGATAAGCACTACATTCCCGTTGTTTCCGAGAACACCGTCAACTTCCGCGATATCGCCACTGATGGTCGCTATAGCATTGAAGATGCCGATGGCAACACCTGGTTCAACGGCGAAGTCAGACTTGGCGATAAGCCAGAATACCTGGTGAACAGCAGCACCGGCAACTACGACGAGTGGTCGCGCGAGCTGGCCCGCTTCACCGCTCCCGACTATATTCCCAGAGTTGAGGAATACCAGCAGAACGATCCGCCACGCACCGCTAGCGGCAGCAACTGGTCGTCACCGGCGCCTGCCCGCAACAGCAGCGTTCGCGGCTACTGGTAAGCTTTAACCCCTTACTCTGAATCTTAGAAGAACGTGCGGGCCGTGTCCCGGTTTTTATTCAAATCCCAAGAGAAATTTTGAAGAAACCCCCTCGGTCCGCGCTTCCTCTGAAAAACACGTTGACACGACCAATCTTGACGAAAATATCAGCCTGACTAAAACAGCAGAAGGGTATTGCCTCAAATGATGGCAAATTTGACGACAAGTCGGATGCCTTTTTATGGGCAATGGAAACACTGGACATGTTTGGTGCCAGCCAACCTACTTGCGTTGTTCATGGCGGCCTTCTTTCTGATGCCCGTTACCGCTTTTTCGGCCCAGCCCGCTGGTGGCCCTCTTCAAGATTCTGTCGCGCTTGAGACGGCTTCTGCGGAAACGGTGTTGAACACGGCCCCGCTTTCAGGGATGAGGCCATTGCCTGTGGATAAGGCGCTCCCTCTTAAGTCGCCTGCCCTTCAGCGCCCTGCGCTGTCTTCCATTGGGGCTAAAAAGCAAATTGTCATTAATATCCCTGCCAGACAGCTCTATCTTTACCACGGCCCTTCCCTCCTGAAGACGTATTCGGTCGGGGTTGGCCGCGCTGGTTACCCTACGCCCCTGGGACAATTCCAGGTGATTCGCAAAGTGATTGATCCCGGTTGGGAAAATCCCTATCTCGGTGCGGGCAAAGTCCGTATCAAGCCCGGCAATGACAACCCTCTGGGAACCCGCTGGATCGGCTTTAAGGAAGACGGCAAGGGCGAATACGGTATTCATGGAACGGATACGCCGCCGTCGGTCGGCAAGTACAGCTCCCATGGCTGTGTACGGATGTACATCAAACAGGCCGAAGAGCTTTTTGACCTGGTGGACGTTGGCACGCCGGTGAAGGTCGTTTATGAGCCCGTCGTCATTACCCAAAAGAACCAGCAGATTTGGGTGAGCGTTTTTCCTGACGCGTTTGGCAAGGGGATGCCCACGTTGGCAGCCCTTCAGGCTAAAATCTTGCGAGACTACCCCGATGGCAGGGTGAATCCTTCCCAATTGCAGCAGGCCTTAAAGCTTCCCGCCCAGAAGCCTGTTCTGGTGGGGCAAATCGTTCAGCCTCCCCTGCCTGTTGTAAGCAATACGCTTGAAACTAAAGCTGTTACCACCTTGACCGATACTTTGAGTAGTGAGCATTCGGCAAGCGTCTCGCAGAACAACTTTTCATCTTCATTGAAAGATCATGATCATAATACGGTTGACATGTTCTCTCTGCCGCTGCCGCAATAGCTGCGTTTATACATTCTAACCCCGCAGAGACAACGCTTATGAGACTGTCCGTGCTGGTCGTGGATAACTCTCCCGTAATGCGCAATGTAATTATTAGCGCGCTGACGGCGATGAACATCCACCCGGACAATATTATTTCAGCCGACACAGGCGAGCAGGCCATTGACCTGGTGAAGGAAAAAACCTTCAGCATTTTGATGGTGTCCTGGAAACTGCCTGATATGCTGGGGCTGGATATTATCAGGGCGATTCGTGCAGAGGGAGTCAACGCGCCGATTTTGATGGTGACAAACGCCGGGGGCCGTGACGATGTTTTAAGCGCGTTTGAGGCGGGAGCTAACCAATATCTCGTCAAGCCGTTTAACTCCAATGACCTGCGCGCCAAAATTGAGCTGCTGCTGATTCAAAGCTGTGAAACATAAGAAAGCATCTACTCGCTAAAAAAACGTTCCGGCAGTTTGGGCTGCGCGGAACGTTTTTCTTACCATCATTCTTGCCATCGATTTTCAGGTGGTGGCAAACGATCATTCGCCATGTTGGCTATTTCTTGATTTTGGTGAATTTAGCGCCTTCAAGCGAAAGGTCATACATCAGGCCTTTCTGGTCAAGCACAAATGCAACAATGGGCTTGTTGAGCGTGGTGGTGTCGATGGTGCCTTCGGCGCCTACGTTAATCACGGCCACCGAAGCGTCCACGCCAGCTTTCCAACCGGAGCTGGCCTGGAATTTTTCAAGAGCCTCATCCGACATGAAGAACATCAGGATGGATTTTCGTTGCGCACCCAGTTGAAGGCCGTAAGAGGCGGAAATCATATTGTAATAATCCACCGGCTTCCCACCGACTTCCAATACGCCTTCGCCGAACTCGCCGCCAACGCCGATACCGGCTTTATAGACGTGAGGCAGAATTAAAACGCCTTCCGCGTTGGCCATCACTTTATCAGCGCCCTTAATCTTTTTCTGGAAAACCTCCAGGGCTTGATCAGCGCGAACATTGATTTCCTGGCCGGAAGCTGCCTGGGCGTCAGGCATCATGCCCACCGTGGAGGCGGCCATAAGGGAAATGGCCAACGCTACGCCAAACGTTTTTAGAACGCTTTTCATTTTAGGGTTGGTTTTCGGTTGATTTTTTTTCAAATTCATCATAATTAAGCACTCCGTTTCTTTTTGCTGATAAATATTGTTTAAGCCAAAAGCCGCTTAAAGCATCTGCGAAGCTCAGCTTTTGAAGGTGAAGAAGAGCATACCCGGCTATTAGAAAGGTAACATCGCTCAGCCGTATAAAATTAGGGTTGGCCAACAGGCTTATCTTTAAGGAGGGATATTGGAAAATAAGCTAATAGCTCTTCGGTAAATATGATTCAGGCTCGCACGTGTGCTGGATTTGTGCTTTGATCTGTTTTCATAGGACTCATTTTTTATAATTTCTGCCGGGCATTGCGGGCTGAGCCACTACGGTTATAGAGGTTATCGGTTTTCCCGCTCTTAGGGTTTTCCCGCAGGCATTTTTTATTTAGAGCTGTTGTTATCCGGAGCTTCTGTTTCCCCATGTTGCTTAAAATCAAGCGCTTTATCTTTGGCGATCCGATCCCATCCCAGGTGGAACACCATGAGCGGCTGAACGTGCCTTTGGGACTGGCTGTTTTTGCCTCCGACATTTTATCCTCATCTGCCTATGCGACTGAGGAAATATTGCTGGCGATTGCAGGAACCTCGCTTGCCGTCTATGCCAACCAACTGTCGATGCCGGTGGCCATCTCCATTTGTGTTCTCTTGGCTATCGTTGTGGCTTCGTATCGCCAGGTGATCCGCGCCTATCCTGAAAGCGGCGGCGCTTATGTCGTTTCGCGAGAAAACCTGGGGATTTTCCCCAGCCTGGTGGCCGGTGCCGCACTTTTAATCGACTATGTCCTGACGGTGGCCGTCAGTATCTCGGCGGGCGTCGCGGCCCTGACCTCGACCGGCCTGGTGCCCCAGAGCTCTAAAGTGGCCTTCGCGCTGATTTTTATTGTTCTTATCAATTTTATTAATCTTCGCGGCATTCGAGAATCCGGCAAGGTGATAGCCGTTCCCGCCTATGCGTTTATGCTGGTGATGGCGGCGTTGATCGGAACCGGCATTTATCAATACCTCACCGGAACGGCTGTTCCGTTGCCAACACCATCTTTTGTCGTTGATGGTGCTTCTGGGGCGATGTTGCCGGGCGCCATTCCCGCAATGGACTTGGCACTTTTCCTGGTACTGGCCAAGGCGTTCTCCCACGGCTGTGCCGCCCTGAGCGGAGCTGAGGCTGTTTCTAATGGCGTTACGGCGTTTCGGCGGCCGGAAGATGTCAACGCTAATCGTGTCCTGGTGCTGATGGCCATTTTGCTCTCCACTATTTTCCTTGGCCTGACGTTTTTAGCGTCCGTTTATAACGTCATGCCTACCCATGCGGAAACGGTGGTGTCGCAGATCGCCCGAGCGGTTTTCGGCAAAGGGCATCCGCTGTATTACATCATCCAGTTTTCCACCTTGACCATTTTAATCCTGGCGGCCAACACCAGTTTTGCGGGCTTCCCAAGGCTAGCCTCACTGATGGCGCGTGACGGCTTTATGCCCCGGCAACTCCTGACACTGGGCGACAAGCTGGTCTTTTCCAACGGCATTACCCTTCTGGGCTTTGTTTCGGCCTTAATGATTATTCTCTATGGGGCAGACACCCATGCGCTGATTCCCCTGTATGCCATTGGCGTCTTTATTACCTTTACGCTTGCCCAAGCGGGCATGGTGCTTTTTCAAAAGCGGGAGCGCCCTAAAGGCTGGCGCTGGGGGCTTTTTATCAATGCGTTTGGCGCGATAGCCACCGGCCTTGTGGCCATTCTCCTGGCCTATGAAAAGTTTTTAGAAGGTGCGTGGCTAATTCTGGTGGCCATGCCGCTGATTATCCTGTTGTTTTACAAGGTTAAAGCCCACTACGAGTCTGTTTGGCGGCAGCTTGCCTTGCCCAGTACGGGCTATTGCCCAGTACCGATTGAGCATACGGTTCTGGTTTTGGTTTCGACGCTTCATCGCGGGACGATTCCCGCCCTGGAATATGCCAGGACACTCTCCAATAACGTGGAGGCAGTTCACGTGGAATTGAACCCGGTGGCCACCGAGAATATCAAGCGGGCCTGGGAGGAATGGGGTTGTGGTATTCAGCTTACGGTTCTGCAGTCCGAGTATCGCTCCCTGAGTGAACCGTTGCTTGAATATTTGGATCAGGTTCAGGGGCGCTATGAGCATGATTTGGTGACAGTGATTGTGCCTGAGTTTGTGACCAAGCAATGGTGGCATAGCCTCTTGCATAACCAGACGGCGATCGCTCTTAAGACGCTTTTACGCTACAAAAAAGGCGTGGTCGTAACGACAGTGCGTTATTTCCTGCAAGAGTAATAAAAAAACCACTGCCGGATTTTCTAGGGTTTATAGGCAATGGCCTTAATAAGAATAAAGCTCTGCCCGGGCGGGCTTGCCTCAATGGTCGTGCGGGCGGGCGTTTGACCCGTCTGCTGGGCCTTCTCGAAAAACGCGTTATATACCTGGTTGTATTTGAGAAAATCGCGCATATCGCGCAGGTAAACCGTCACTTCGACCAGATCGCTCAGAGAGCAACCGTTTGCGTCTAACGCGCCGTTCAGGTTTTCTAGCACTTGCTGGGTTTGAAGGGTTATGTCGTAAGCCTTGAGTTGGTTATTCTCGTCCAGTTCAACCCCCACCTCCTTGCCGGACTCGGGATTTCGGGCACCGATACCGCAAAAATGGATGAACCCGCCCGCTTTGACCGCGTGGGCATAATACCCCAATGTCCCTGGCAGGACGGATGAGGGAAGCTGAATATGCTCCAGGGGATGTTCTGGGATATCGGACTGGCTCATGGGGGGATTGCTCCTGTAAAATTTACATGCCCATATTTAAAAGGTTTTAAAGCCTGGTATATTGTGTCTGCGGTTGGGTTACTACTATTGGCCCAGCAACGCTCTCCCCAGAATCAAAGCATAGCAGGGTTTAAAAATCCTGCATCGCTCGCAGGTATACGATTGCTCGAACGCCTGTTAACATCCTTAAAAAAAACATTTGTCCAGATCGGGTGATATAAGGTATAATAACTCCATCAAAATGTATACCCCTTCGATTGGCCGGGCATCCCATCTGTGCCCGGTTTTCCTTTTGTTTTGGGTATTGCTTCAGCGGCTTCTTTTTTAAATTTTTATTCTTTTTTGAATACTGATATAACTTCCTTTTTGAAAGAAACCATTCAGGTTTTCGTCAAAGAGTTGAGTATTCAAAAGGCTCCCCTCGAAATTTCAGGGGAGCCTTTTTGCTTTTCTAATGCCAAGATTGCGACTCTCGCATGATAATCGGTTATCATTCACGCATGTAGCGGGACGGATAATCCGAATGGCGCGCTATCTCATCATCTTTTGAATTTTAAAAATTTTTTTTGCTAACTCATTCTCCTTTTATTATTTTTCTCTCTATCCTATTTTTGCTGTTGCCAGCATGTTGACGCGTATTCGACAATATCTCCTTCCAGTTGTCGTATTTTTTACTAACGGGTTTTTAAAAACCGCTTCTCGGCTTCTGTCTCTTCTCTGTTACTGGATTTTTTCTATACCTCTTCCTGAATTCTGGGTTAAATGCTTGACCCTCAAAAGCGCCTCAAGCAAAAACGTGTGACGGTTTTATCTGGCAAGTTGCTTTAATCCAAAAGTAACCTGACAGGCAAAGCCTGTTTTTGATGAGTGAATATTTGATGAGTGGATAAATGGAGATGCGCTAAGGGGTGATAAACCCTGAGGAAAAGCATATAAAATAATAAAAACAATCTTAAAGGCCTAGTTTCTCTCGTTTTGTAACAATTTCCGGGGCGAAAATATCACAGGGATATCGTTTTTGCAGATTCTGCCGCGAAGATCGTGGGGCTTGGGATTGTGTATACTGGAAAAGGATACCGCTAGAAGAGGAAAGAGAGTCCAGCGATAGAGAAATGGAGTTATTCAAGCCGTTTTCAAAAGCCGCGTTAGTAAAGGCGTTGGCCTGTGGCAGCGCGTTACTGATGCTGGCCGCCTGCGCGCAGTCTCAGAGGGCGTTGGAAGAAGAAAGCCAATCTTCACGAGGCTTACCGGTTTTCAGAATGAACTTGGGCACCGAGCCCCCCGATTTGGATCCGGTCAAGATTTCCGATCTTACCTCGTTCACGGTGATTCAAAACCTGATGCGGGGATTGACCTATTATGACAAAGGCTTAAAACCCCAGCCAGCCGTTGCTGAGCGCTGGGACAGAAGCGCTGATGGGATGCGCTATGTTTTTTATCTTCGTCCAAACGCGCGCTGGAGTGACGGCAAGCCGGTGACGGCAGGCCAGTTTGTGGATGCCTGGCAGAGGGCGCTGACGCCTGAGACGGCTGCAGATTATGCGTTTTTTCTTTATGAAATTAAAAACGCCAAAGCCTATTACGAGGGCACACTCAAGGATTTTTCCAAAGTCGGTGTTCGCGCGCTGAATGATCAAACGCTGGTGGTTGAGCTTGAGCGTCCTACGCCGTTTTTTTTGGATTTGCTGGCGGCTCCCATTGCTTTGCCTTTCAGGAAAGACCTCTACGCGCGCTATGGCGAGCGCTACACCGAGGCGGGCCATTTTGCCGCCAACGGGCCATATCGTCTGGCCGCATGGGCTCACGACGATTATATCCGCCTGACGCCGAATCCTTATTATTACGGGGAGAAGCCTGCCGTGGCCGTTAAGATGGTAATGGTGAACGATACCAATACCAGTACGGTGATGTATGAAAATAATGAACTGGATTTTATCGAGACGACCACCAGCATTGCCTCGTTTGATGTGCGGCGCTTGCGGAAAAGCCCCGACGCGCATGTGAACCGGATTCATCGGATCAATTACTTCGGCTTCAATCTCAAGAAACCGCCGTTTGATGACGTGCGCGTGCGCAAGGCGTTTGCCATGGCGCTGGATAGGAATTATTATCCCAAGCTCTTGCAGAGCGGGCAAAAACCCATAAAATCCTGGATTTCCCCTGGCCTTGTGGGCTATAACGATTCCGTGGGTCTTGCCTACAACCCTGAAAAAGCGCGGCAACTGCTTGCCGAAGCGGGCTACCCTGACGGTAAAGGCTTCCCCGACGTCACTTTGGCTTATCGCACGCTGTATGATATCCAAAAGGAAGCTGAAATCGCTCAGTATCTCTGGAAAAAAAATCTCAACGTGGATGTCAGGCTACAGAATATGGAATGGAAAGTGTACCTTTCCCAACTGCGCCAGGACGCGTCCAATCTTTATATGATGGGCTGGTTTGTGGATTATCCTGATGCGGATAGCTACATGAGTATGATGATTGGCGATAGCGGCAATAATTATACGGGCTGGAAATCGGAACGCTATGACTCATTGGTGTCCCAGGCCGTGGTGACGCTGGATGCGGATAAAAGGCAAAAACTGTATGATGACGCCCAGCGCATTTTATTGGAAAAGGATGCGGTGATGGTGCCGACGTATCAGGCTGAAAAAACATGGCTGTTAAAGCCCTGGGTGAAGGGCCTTGAAATTAACGCCCTGAACTTGATTTCGCTGGATCATCTTAAAATCAACCGAAAGCAGTAGGTGCTAAATAGTATGTGGTCAATGATTACAAGGCAGTTTATGACGGGCATTGTCACCCTTTTGGTGGTTATTACGCTGACGTTTGTTCTGTTGCGCCTGCTTCCCGGAGGGCCTTTTGATCAGGAGCGCGCCTTGCCGCCCGCCATTAAAGCGAATATGGAGGCCCGCTACCATTTGAACGAACCTCTATGGGCCCAGTATGGGTACTACTTAAGCAACCTTGTCAGGGGCGATCTGGGGCCGTCCTATAAATTTAAATCCAGAAACGTTTCGGATATCGTGGCGGATGCGACAGGTATTTCCGCTCGAATTGGCTTGATTGCGCTAATTGCCGGTACGGCGGCCGGGTTGTTTCTGGGCGCGCTTGCGGGTATTGTTCGCAACCGTTTCTGGGATGGCCTGTTGACGTTTATCGGCGTCTCCAGTATTTCGACCCCGTCTTTTATCTTCGGCGGTTGTCTTGTCTTATTGTTTGCGTTGACGTTGCGTTGGTTTCCTGCCGCCACCCTCAGTTCCCCAAAACATTATGTGCTACCCATTTTAACGCTTTCTCTTGTCCCGTTTTCCTATGCTTTTCTGCTGATTCGCACCACCGTTCGAGAAATGCGCCATCAGCAGTTTGTCCAGATCAAGCGAAGTTTTGGTCTGGATGAGGGGCGTATCGCGCTTCGGCATATTTTAAGAAACTCCCTTCTGCCGCTGGTGTCGATTCTGGGGCCAATCACTGCGGCCATTATTACAGGATCGTTTGCCGTTGAATTTATTTTTGCGGTTCCGGGGTTGGGCAAGCACTTCGTCACCGCCGTTAGTAACCGCGATTATACCCTGGTGATGGGCATTACCATTGTCTACAGCGTGGCGCTGATCTTGTTTAATACCCTGACCGATATTGTCTATGGCTATCTGGATCCGCGTTTTCGAGAATCCACCAAGGCTAGCGAGTAACAGGCTGTACTGTAAAACCAATACAGGAACTTTTGCACCGTGACGATGAGTCTGGAAGTTGCGTTAACCGAGCAGGAGCTGGCCGCCCAGGCCAGTGGCTCCAAGCGTGTTGGCAAAAATCGAAGCTGGCTTGCCTCCAAGATATTCTGGAGTGCCCTGGTGCTTGTCTTGATGGCGTTTCTCGCATTGTTTGGCCCGTTGTTTGCACCTGATCCGACATTGATTAACCCGGAAGCGCCGACGCTTTCACCTTTCAAAACAAGTGCTGACGGTGTGTTTCATTTTTTCGGCACCGATGATCTTGGTCGGGATCTTTTCAGCAGAATCGCCGTCGGTGCGCAAATATCGCTTTTGATCGGCCTGGCCACTGCCCTGGTGTCGGTGTTGATAGGTACGCTTTACGGAACGGTGGCCGCCTATTTTGAAGGGCGTGCCGACACGCTGATGATGCGGGTGATTGATGTTATCTACAGTCTTCCGTCATTGATGATCGTGATTCTGTTCAGCGTGTTTCTGGGACGTAACATTGCAAGCCTGGTTTTGGCCTTATCGCTTTTTAGCTGGCCCGATACGGCGCGGATTATCCGGGGGCAAGTGCTGCAACTTAAGCGCGAGGAGTTTGTCGAGGCGTATCATAGTCTGGGTGGTGGCGCGATACGGCTGGCCTTGCGTCATTTAATCCCGAATCTCACCGGCCTGATTATTTTAACAGCGACCATTACGGTGCCAAGAGCCATTCTTACAGAATCTACACTAAGTTTTATCGGGCTTGGCGTTGAGCCCCCCTTGAGCAGTTGGGGAACGCTTGCAAGCGAAGGCTGGCAGTTGGTTCGCGTGGCGCCGCATTTGCTGTTGTTTCCAGCACTGATGATTTTCATTACGATGGTGGCGCTGAATCTATTGGGGGACGCGCTTCGCGACCACTTCGACCCGAAGACGAAAAACCGTTCGTCGCATTAAGGGAAGAATATATTTTATTTGCTTTTGTCGTTTAAGGATCAGTCTACTCGACAAAAGGCTATATCTTTGGGGTTTCATATCCTTCTGTTGGTCATGCTTGACCTGAAAATACGCTCTTGTAGGCGATAGAGGAAAATCGCGGACAGAGCAATAATGAGTCTCACGATTTCCAGTATTTTAGGAACCAGTATTTTAGAAATTAGGAAGAATTAGGAAAAGGAGACACCCGATGAATAAGCTTGAAATCAAAGGCAACTGGAACCTGATCAAAGGTAAGGCCAAACAAGCATGGGGAGATCTGACCGATGACGATTTGACCTATGTGGAAGGCCAGGAAGATGAACTGATTGGCCGTATCCAGCAAAAAGTCGGCAAAAGCCGCGAGGAAATTGAACACAAGTTTCACGAGTGGTCACGATAATCTTGAACGCTTCACTCAACTGTACAGGCAGGCATGTTAACGTCTGTTTGCTGTCATTATTAAGGAATGGAGGCCTACACCATGACACTGTTTACTTTGCTCAAAGAAGAACATAAAGAAGCCAAAACCACGCTGAAGCAACTAGTGGAGCAGGACGAGCTTCAGCAGAAGGACACCGAGGAAATTTGCCAGAAGCTTCTCTTGCATATGGAAATGGAAGAAAAATTTCTCTACCCCGTGATGGAAGGCTTTGAAGATTCAGAGGAACTGACTGAAGAAGCGGAACTTGAACACGCGGAAGCCAAGAAGCTGATTAAAGATCTTTCCAACGAAAAGTTGGATCATGTCGAATGCAAAGTGAAAGTTGAAATGCTTCAACTTGGCATTGAACATCACGTCAAAGAGGAAGAGGAAGAACTTTTCCCAAAAATAAAAGAGAACTTGTCCAAGGAAGATATTGACGCGATTGGCGAGAAAATGCTTGCTTACAAAGAGAAAAACCAAGGCAAAAAACGAACTGTCGCCGCCGCGCGTTAACCTGTTAAGATAGAGCCCCGGTTTAGCCGATTTGGAATGATGAGGAACCGGGGCTCAATTCTTTTTAAGGAAGAAGGAGTAAACCCCCATGGCCATTAAAACCATGCTGAACGATACTATCAGTAATATTCAAAAAGATATCAGTTATTTTCTCAACGACTATCATCAGATCAACGATGATGATCGCATGGAGTTGTCACGTAAAATTTTCAACCAGCTTCGTGATTTCTTCCAAGAGCAAAAAGTAATGATTGAAGCCGTCTCTAAAAGTAATCCGGGCGTCACCAAAGAATTTTACGCCTACCGCGATGCGGAAGCTGAAATCTGGGAAATTTACGAGCATGCGATTATGATGCACGTCGATGAGCCGGACAACGAATACAAGGATCAAATCGAACGTTTGCAGGAAGCGTTTCGGGTCTTCTCCAGTACCGATTACGATCAGCTATTGGAAAAAATTCAGGCGCAACTAGACCCTGACACCGAAAGCCGTATTCAGCGCGATATCCAGAAACAGCCGGAAGTGTCGTTTAGTACTTGATTTCAGTCCCCAATTTTAGTCGATATCTTCTCTCTGAGCCCTCCCCGTTTTTAAACGAAATCGGGAGGGTTTTGTATTGGGCGCTAGGAATGACTTGGGGATAAAAAATGGTCTAGTTGTCCGGCAATGTTAGAAAAATCGTCAATCACCAGGTCAACTTCTTTCTCCAGTTCTTTTTTTGAATGGGTGGTGGTGATGCCAATTACGCTCATGCCCGCCCGCTTGGCCGCTTCAACACCCGCCAGGGAATCTTCGATAACAATACAGTCTTTTGGCGCCATTGCCAATTTTTCGGCGACAGTCAGATAAATTTCAGGATCGGGTTTACCGTTTTTAATCTCGGTGTCATCCACGATGATGGGAAAAAACGACCGGATACCCAGCGCGTCAAGCGTGAAATTGACGTTCATGGTGGGAGCCGAGGTGCCGATGGCAAGGCTTGAAAACCAGTGTTGCACTATGGGCAGAAAGTCGAGAAGGCCTGGCGTGGCGGTGATATGAGGACGGAAAAGGTCTTGGAAGAGTTGCTCTTTTTCGCGCGTATAAGTCTGGATTTGCGCTTCGCTCAGGGGGGCTTGCTTCAGCTTTTGCTCAAAGATAAAGGGAACGACATCGTGGTTGGTCTTGCCGTAGACGTTGGTTTTAAGCTCCTCGTCATTCATTTCGCAATGATATTTTTTGCAAAATTCCTGCCAGGCCAGCTTGTGGAAAGGATTGCTATCCACAATCACCCCGTCCATGTCAAAAATCAACGCCGGTTTCATTGTTGTCCCCCTTCATCAGTAACAGTTTCTATTATCAGAAAAAGTTTGCCCCGGGCCGGACTTGAACCGGCACGATATTGCTACCAATGGATTTTAAGTCCACAGCGTCTACCATTCCGCCACCGGGGCATGATTTTTATTTTTACCTGGCTGCCTGATCCCTTTGAAACCACTACAGTTTCTCTGAAAATCATTAAAAAATGGGCGCTGACGGGCTCGAACCGCCGACATCCTCCTTGTAAGGGAGGCGCTCTACCGACTGAGCTAAGGAACCTTACTCTAAGCTATATATATCATCTTCATAATCTTGTATTGGTATTTGGGATTTTATATCAGTTAGACCTTTTTGTAAGTAGATAGCTTCAAAAAGTTCCTGTACATTTATGTGTCGCTTCTCTAGGTAGGCTATATATGCAATCTGAGCTTTAGAGGGAGGTTTACCTGAATCTTTCCACTTTGCTATTTTTTCAGCTGTGAATTCCTTATCAATTCCGTCAGCTGCAATCACTTTGTTATCTTGGATATAGACGACTATAGTATAATAATAATGAATACCAGGTAATGCTACCCATGTATTATTCATATTTACTCCTAGTCCACGATAATTCGTGGATGTCTATATTTCAAGATGTGATCCATTATGCAAACCATTTAATTTTCCTATTGGTGGACCTAATTGGAATTGAACCAATGACCTTTTGCTTATCAGACAACTGCTCTAACCAACTGAGCTATAGGTCCAAAAAGAAGTAAATAATCATCGGGATCTTCTTCAGGCTTTGGAATGGAAATGGGTTTTTTATCAGGTAACGGCTTAGAAGTTACAGGAGGATCTTTTCTCTTTCTACGAATAAGCCCTCCATTAGAAACTAGAGAAATATAGCTTAATAAAGACATAAATAATCATTTTCCTTTAAGAACTTTTGTTCTTCTATTCTTTCTTGTTCAAGGCGTTTTTGCTCTAGGCGTTCTTTTTCTAGTTTTTCGAAAGCTAGTTTAATATCTTTCAATTCATCTTGTAATTTTGAATAATCTCTTAGAGTATCAAGTGTTTTTAAAATACCCTGTTCATTTAAATGTTTAGTTAGTAAAAGATCATTCTCTCGACTTGGGCGATAACCAGATTTATTTATATCAGGATGCATCAAATTATAAATATATTGCCAAGTTGTTACATTAGCTTTTGTAGCTTTTTCTTCATCAGTATTTGTATATGTTAATTGTTGATATCTTAAAGCATTACCTTGTATATAAATCCATAAATCTACTGGTTCATAATAATTAAACTGAGTTGATACATTTTTAATATGATAAATACCATCAGGAATAGAAAATGGAAAAATATAAGGTTGAAGCGGTTGAAACATAAATTAATCCAATAATAAGTAGGAGAATTCTTCTAATTCTTGTTCTTCGGGACTTAAAACTGGCAAAGTTAAATGGATAAGATTATGAAGATATGTACTATGAGGATGATAAAGTATAAACTGATGATAACTTTCTATCATCTGAGAAATAATTGTATTATCTTTTAAAAAAGATTTTTCAAAGAACGATTTGATTTGTTCTTTATCATCATACAGATGAGGAGTATTTTTATAGGCAAAAACACCAAGATCAGCAATATAATTATCTTTTATATACATAATCATATATTGCCCGGTTCTTTGTATTTCTGTTTTATATATTCCTTCAGGAGCGTTAAAAGGTATCAGTTTTAGAGTCATTATAATCCTCTATAAAATGAGGAGGGTTATTAATTATTGGTGGGCTGTATAGGAATTGAACCTATCTCTACTGCTTTTCAAACAATCGCTAATCCATCTCAGCTAACAGCCCAAATATCGAGTATTATAAATAAAAAAAGACCCTCTTGTGAAGGGTCTTCTCTTATCGAAGTAACCCTTCGTTAGTTGCGAGCAGGAAAGATATCGAACTGACCCATCAACGGGTACATCTCATCATCAAACCACAACAAGTAAGTAACACGTCGTGCATCTCGACCAAGGTCACTAATCATAACCTCAGACTCAACAGCAGGACGGTCAATCGTCCAGGCACCAGGAGCATGACCAGCACAGTGGATACCACTGGTACGAGCCTGAAGATCCTCACTACTCAAATAGTTACTTGAGAATCCATCAATGATACTCTGGTTCATCTTCATGTAACCCATCTCGAACCAACCAGGACGAGTTTCGGCTACAATCTCAACAATGGTTTCCTGTTTATTACTGGAAGCCTTGATGTGCTCCAGTGTACCAATATAGGTGTTACCACCTTCATGACTGGTCAGCAAGCCATTATCCAGCCAGTAGTCACCAACACGATGGGCGAACTCACTAGGCTGGTAGTCATACACATATCGAGTATTCTCGATATATTCAACTTCAGGTTCTGCACAAGCTGCAAACAAGCAACTAAGTGCAATAAGGGACAAAAGGAACAACTTCTTCATATTTTTCTCCGTTTTTTTTGGACTGAACGCTTCGCTTTGACGTTATCGTTCACTTCAATGATGGCTATTCTAGCACATCATCTAGACTGTTGATAGGCTCTTTTTCACGGGTGAAGCTGACAGACCAACATTCCGGTGTTTTTACAGTTAAGAGATACCTATCTGACTCTTGAACTAACCGATGAGTGAAAGGAGTAAACTCTCATCGGAAACCCCTAATCGTTACATTCTATGACAGACTGGTGCGGATAGAAGGATTTGAACCTGCGACCTCACGCTTATAAGGCGTGCACTCTAACCAACTGAGTTATATCCGCTTATCCTTTCGGGGTGTTTATTATAATGTATTTGAGTTTAAATAGTAGCTATTTTTTCTAAATCTAAAACTGCTCCTGGAGATAGATTTCTAACCTGCTGAATATATTCTACTAAATCTTTAGACTCTTTGAGTCTAAGAAGTGTAACCTCTTTAACATATTTGATAGCTTGAAGCTTCCTATTACGCAAAAGTTGCACAGAGACATTTGCAAAATGAACATATTGAAACTTAGACCACCAGCGACCTCGGATTTGTGTTAGCTTCGATTCGAGGAAGGGACGATGTGACTCTTGAAACTTTTGTAGTATATCTGAAGATTCTTCAACTTCTTTTGTTGTTGAAGTAATACTAAGTGTAGAATTAGAAAATGATAGTTCGGGATTTTCAAGTAGGATAACAGTAGTATTCACAGACAGTTCACGGAACTCACCTGTTTCTAAATTGCTAAGGATCCAGGTATTCTGATCAAGAGTATCAGCATCCTCCTGTCTTTTAGAAACAAGAAGTAATTCGCCTGGATACTCAGCACAGGAAACAACTTGGCCGCCTGTAACATCTCCTAGTTGTCGTAACTTAGGAATATTTGGTTTTTTGACTTTAACCATTATTCAATCCAAAACTTCTTTAAGTTGAATGATAGAGTTTTATGATCCATGCACTTCTTTTTACCCCAATTCTTCTAGTTAATTCAGATTTAGCCTTTGTAAAAAAGCTTGCGTATGTAAATTGAATTTTTGCATGGACGGACTCGTTCTGCAAGAGCTTACCTGCACACATTAAACAATATATCTCATGAAAGCTTAGCTTGTTCAGATCGATATTCTTTAAAAGTTGTGCTAACTTATCTGTCTTATTATATTGAACATAGGTATTAAATATAGACCAAATCCATTGATGTGCTTGTCTATGCTTTTTTGCTTTAACAAGCTCATATAGTTCTTCTAGGTTATACATTTTTTTTATTCTTTGTCAGTAGTTGCAATATAGCGAGAATTCATA
>JAYKHP010000008.1:0-109656 GCA_035285165.1 Vampirovibrionales bacterium
AGACTGGTACAGTTCTATTTTATATGACTTCTCCCAACAGCGCAGCGCCGAAAAGCAAAAAGCCCCTCGATAGCGTCGAGAGACTTTTTAAAATTGGCTGGGGCGAAAGGATTCGAACCTCTGAATGCCTGGACCAAAACCAGGTGCCTTACCGCTTGGCGACGCCCCAATATCAGGAATAACAAGGCCAGAAAAACCTGATGATGTCAACAAGAGTGGCTTAACGACACCCCTTCTGCTTCGGCACTGCCTCGTTACGGAGAAATATTTTGGCATAATGCCCAAGAGAAATCAACCAACAGAATCAACCGCTGAAGACCCTATCTATCCAACCCAATTGACGACAACAATAATATTACAGGCGCTATCCGACTACCGGCTGGCCTATCGTCGTTAGCAGGGTGACAATACGCTGGCTTGCCTGGGGTTTGGCCAAATGCCGGGCGGCAGCCGACATATTCTCAAGCCTGCCCGACAGATCCAAAACGCTTCGAAGGGCGTTTACCAAAGAAGCGCCATCACACTGGCTATCCCTTAAGACAATGGAAGCGCCCGCCGCTGCCGATGCCTGGGCATTCTTGGTTTGATGATCAGCCGCCGCATAGGGATAGGGAATTAAAATGGTGGGAAGTCCCGCCAGGTAGGTTTCAGATAAGGAAAGAGACCCAGAGCGCGTCACGGCCAGGTCGCTTGCCGCCATCAAGGTTGGCATTTCCTGGGTAAACGGCAAAAGCTGGTAGGCCGGATGATGGGTATAATCCGGCGCTTTTTGTGCCAACAGCGCCTGGGTTTCAGCAAAAAGCTTCTGCCCGCTGATATGAATCACCTGCAAATGGAGCTGCTCCAGCAAAGCGGGCAACGCCTCCACCGTGGCCTGGTTCATGCGCCTGGCCCCTTGCGAGCCGCCAAAAATCAGGACGGTTTTTTTCTCCGGCGTCCAGGCAGGCGAGAGAATCGCCAAAGCTTCAGCCTTGGGCATCTTCCCTAAATCCTGGCGAACCGGGTTGCCGGTTGCTTCAAATATGGCGCCTTCCATCAGCATAAATTTTTCGCGACTCTCTTCAAACGCGGCGCTCACCACCCTGGCGCGCCTGGCCATCAGGCGATTCACTAGTCCGGGCTGAGCATCAGGCTCATGAACCGCATACGGAATTCCCATAATATGCGCCGAAAGTAACACGGGCCCACTGACATAGCCCCCCGTCCCAAAAACGACATCCGGCTTAAAGCGGTTTAGAATTTCCTTGGCCGCTTTCTGGGCGTTGTATAACTGGGCAAACCATTGAATCATCTCGGGAAATAATTCCAGGCGGGGTTTTCTGGGCATGCCTGAAAAATAAACCCCTTCAAAAGCGATGCCGCGCTGAGGAACAAGCGTACTTTCCATGCTGTCCGGTTTGCCGATATACAAAAGCTCATGTCCGGCTTGTCGCAGCAACTCGGCAACGGCAAGCGCCGGGAAAATATGCCCGCCGGTTCCTCCGCCTGTCAGTACGACCCGCATGCTCACTCTCCTAAATTGCCTTATAACGGCTATCAATAAGATGCGTTGGGATTGGCCCGATAACGTGAAATATTAAGCAGGATGCCAATCATCGCAAGGGTTGTCACCACCGACGTACCGCCGTAGCTGATTAAAGGCAGTGTCACGCCGGTCACCGGCATTAAGCCAGTGGTCACACAGATATTAATACCAGCCTGAAGCAGAATGGAAAGCGTTAGCCCAAAGGCCAGCATCCGTCCAAAGGCGTTGGGACAATTAAGCGAGATGGCAAACCCTCGCCAGGCCAGAAGAACATATAGACCAATGGGAATCAGGGCACCCAAAAACCCAAGCTCCTCGCAAATAACCGAATAGATAAAGTCCGTATGCTGAAACGGCAGATAATCCAGCTTCTGAATAGAGTGCCCAAGCCCCACGCCCAAGAGCCCTCCCGAGCCAATAGCATAATAGGACTGGATCAGGTTATAGCCGGTATTCAGCGCGTCACCCCATGGATCAAGCCAGCCATCGATACGCTTTTTCTGATAGGGCGTTGTCAAAATTTTCTGGTAAACCACCCAGAAAGCAGGTGGCACCACTGCCAGCAAAAGAATAACGGGGAAGCCTGAAACAAATACCATCGCCAATGACGTGATGGCAAGAATCATAGAGACGCTAAGGTTAGGCTGCTGGTAGATTAAAACGAACATAACACCCACCAGAGCGATGTTGAGAAACACCTGGGGAAACCAAAATTTCCCCCACCACTTGCTTAAACTAGTACAGTGGGCTATCAGGAAGATGGCGGCAATCTTGGCAATATCCGACGGCTGCAATTGAAAACCAAAAGGCAACGGAATCCAGCGTTCACTTCCGTTTGCAGTTACCCCCACCAAAGAGGTCAGCCCCAGGAGAACAATCGCAATAATGGCAGCCGGATAAGCCATTTTTTTCCAGATGCCGAAATGCATTTTGGAAAGCAGCACCAAGCCCACAAAACCCACAACCATGGCGATCAATTGCTTAATGACCAGCGCAAAGCTATTGCCCGATTCAATCTGCGCCTGATTCGCCGTCGCCGTAAAAACGGCCATCAAACCAAAAATCAGGAGAACCAGGGTGATTAAGAGCAGCGTGTTATCCTGTCCCACGCGAACGACCGCCGGTTCAGGCGTAGCGGAAGCATCGCCCGAGTAGGCGTATGATCTGGGATACTCGTTATAAAGGGCACCGCTCATAGATTAAAGCTCGTTTTTGTATCAGAAAAAAATCACATCAGACTTTTGGAAGAACCTGCTGAAAAGCTTTGGATTGGGCAGCAGGGCCCACCACCGCTTGAACCGCACGCTTAAAAGCGAAACCGCGCTCCTCATAGTTCTTGAACATATCAAAACTGGCACAGGCAGGCGAAAATAAAACCGGCAAGGCGTTGCCATTTTGTCGGGCAGCCTCAGCCAAAGATAAGTCAATCGCTTTTGTAATGGCTGTTGTCAGGGCATGCTCGCCCGGTTCAATCAGATGGACATTTTCAATACCCGCCTGCTTAAACGCCTCGGCGAATCGATGACGCGCGTTTCCGATTAGAACCACGCCTTTCGTATGACGCTTGATTTCACCGGCCAGGGGTTCAAGGGGCGTCATCTTGTCATAGCCACCCGCAATCAGTATCACCGGCGTTTTTTCAAACGCCCTAAGCGCGCTGATGGCAGACTCCGGATTGGTCGCCTTGGAATCGTTGTAAAAGGGAATTTCTAAATCAGAAGCCTCCAGAGGCACACGTTCCAGACGATGCTCTAAGCCCTTAAACGACATGCAGGCCGATCGCACGAGTTCTATCGACAAGCCCAGAATCAAGGCGGTGGCGGCAGAAGCCATGACGTTTTCAAAGTTGTGATTGCCAATAATTGAAAGCTCATCAACCTTTAGCAATGTTTTAGGTAGCAATGTTTTAGGCAATACGGCCTGCGTGTTGGCTTGCGCTTTATTGTCAGTATCTTCTTCAAGCACCACCTGAATTTGGCGCTGAGCGTCAAGATAAATGCGGTTTGGGAAAGCAGAAACCTGACGTTCTTCCAGGGCAAAAGCCATCACCTTTCCCGTCGTGCCCGCAATAATTTTTTCAGAGAACGCATCACCCGCGTTGACCACGCACCAATCAGGCGACTGTTCGCCCACAAACAGGCGCAACTTGTCGTTTTGGTATGATTCAAGCGAACCGTGCCAGTCGAGGTGATCAGGCGTTAAATTGGTAAAAACGGCCACCTTGGCTTTCAGGCTCGGAGAAAAGTGAAGCTGGAAAGAACTCAATTCGGCGATAAGCGCATGAAGAGGCTCACCAGAGGTTTGCGCATCATTGAGGATATCGAGAATAGGCAGGCCGATGTTACCGCATGGGGGAGCATTCAGGCCCGCTTTTTGCATAATGTCGGCAATCAAGGTGGTCGTGGTGGACTTTCCATTGGTTCCCGTAATTCCGACCATTCCCACCGCAGGCCGCATCGGCTGGGCTTCGCGATAAGCAAGCTCCACCTCGCTCCAGACAGTTTTACCGCTTAAGAGCAATTCGGAAAGAATGGAGCCGTTGGGCGGAATGCCAGGGCTGGTGATGATCAAATCCGCATGATGATAACATCTGGCGGTATGCCCTCCCATTTCCACTTCCACCCCAAGCGATTCAAGCTCGTTTCGCAGCGACTCGTTCAACGGGGAAGCCGGCAGGGATTCGCTTAAAAAAACCTTCGCCCCACGGGTTTGCAAATAACGTGCAACGGCGGCGCCACTTTTGGACAAGCCCAGCACCGTCACCGGTTTTTGATGCCAGGGAGATAAGGTTTGCAGGTTGCCAGAAGCGGCACTCGACATAGGATTTTCACACTTTCAAAAGCTGACTCGCCAAGGTGCTTTTATTGTAACGGGAAAGCCTCGCCTAAGAAATATAAGAAATGGAAAACATGCTTTTCACATCATATGAAGCTCACCGGAGAGGCTCATTATGGAAGACCATCGGGAGTTTTACTGCTGATTCAGATAAAGTCCCAGCAGGCAGCCCAGAAACTGAAGTCCGCAAAAGCTCATCACTACCTGGGTTTCATGCATTCCTAAAAGCTCAAAATGATGATGAATCGGCGCCATCTTGAAAATCCGCTTGCCGGTACTCTTAAAGGAAATCACCTGAAGAATGACCGACAAACATTCTACGACATAGACAATACCCACCAGCGGCAACCATAGCTCGGCATCCCCAAGCGCCATCATCGTTCCTAAAAGGCCTCCCAGAGCAAGGCTTCCGGTATCACCCATAAAAATGCGGGCCGGATAGCGATTAAAAAGTAAAAAGCCCGCGCAGCCTCCAAGTAAGACCAGCGACAGAACGGCAAGCTCAGGATAACCAGTCGTGGAAAGCACAATAGAGACGGCAAGCAGGGCAATGATAGTCGTCCAAGCGGCAAGGCCATCAAGACCATCGGTAATGTTAACGGCATTGGAGGTCGCGGTAATCACCAGGGCGACAAAGATCGGATACAGCAGGCCCAGCTCGAAGGGTGTCTGGTAAAAGACGTTAAGGCTGGATCGTTCCTGGTAGAACATCAAGTACAAGCCGACGGCGAGGCCAAAGCCCACTTGAACGGCCAGCTTGGAATAGCCGCTAAGACCCTTGTTTTTCTTTTTGGCGATTTTCAGGTAATCATCGCTAAAGCCCAGAATCCCGAACAACAGGGCCGCAAGGACGCTAATCCAAACCGGATGCGTCAGCATCATGGCTGGGTTTAACAGAATCGCCACGCCAAGGCCGATGGCGGCACCCACAAAAATCAACACGCCACCAAGTGTTGGTGTACCCGCCTTGGATTGGTGGCTTGCCGGGCCGTCTTCCCGAATATATTGACCCATGTAGCGTTTTTGAAGAAAACGAATGTAATGACTTCCCAGCAGAGCAATCAGCGCAAATGCGGCCATTGCGCCAAAAGCGCCAACAACGGGCCATTTGCCACTGCTCAGGTACGCCATCCAGTTTGCGCTTGTCATCTTAGGTTAATCTTTCTCTATGGGGCTCAGGCTCTATGGGGCTCAGGTCTTCAGGCCTTATTATGGCGGAGTTTGAATGACGGCACAAGCACATACAGCTTATAAGACGGTTGGGGTCAGCGCGGTTAAAAAGGCCTCCAACTGATAAAAACGCGAGCCCTTCAAAAAATACAGGGCTGAAGACAAAGGCAGGCCCTGCGTTTTAATAAGCGGCAACAGTTCAGTACCGTTTGAAACGTGATAAAGCTCTGGCTGTCGTTTTTTTGGCATTACAGCAGAAAATGCAGACAGCACCGCCTGCATTTCATCGCCAACCCCTATCAGGGTATCCAGCGGGCAGGGCGCCTCTTGCTGAAGCCTGGCTAAAAGCGTCGCCAACGCCTGGTGATATTGCGCGCTGAAATCGCCCAGCTCTTTCATACCTCCCAGCACCAAAACGCGTGAAAGGCCGGCAAACGGTACCTCGAAAAAGGTTTCCAGACTGGCGCGGGTACTATCAGGATTCGCGTTATAAGCGTCATTGATAACCCACAGGTTGTCATAGCCAGAAATGGCTTGCTTTTGCCAGCGTCCGCCTTCGGGCTGAAAGCAGGCAAGCCCTGCAATCATTTCCTCAAGCGGCAGCCCCAGAATTTCACCGGCTTTCAGAACAGCAAGAGCGTTCTGAACGTTATGACGGCCCGGAACAGGCAAGCAAACCCGATAAGCATGCCCTGTTTTTGGTACGTAATCAAACGAAACCCCGCCTTCTTGGGTTGGGGCAATATTGGCGGCCGCTTTCAGCGAAAACGTCTGCCATTGTTTTAGGTCAGGCGGCTGCCAGATCTCAGGCGCCATCGCGTTTAAAAGCGGGTCGTCCCCGTTGGTCAGCAAAACGCCACTCGTCGGGTTTAAGCCAACGGCAATTTCAAGCTTGGCCTTGGCCACGTTTTCAAGTGAGCCGAGAAGCTCAATGTGGGCCGGGCCCACGTTATTAATGATGGCCAAGTCCGGCAAAGCAGTATCCGAGAGGATATCAATCTGGTGAAGCCCTCGCATCCCCATCTCGACAATCGCAAGCTCCGTTTCAGGGGCAATTGCCAGAAGCGTTTGAGAAACGCCGACCTCGTTGTTAAAATTTTTCAGGGTTTTCTGGGTTTCTCGAATACCTGAAAAGGCCGCAAACAGCATTTCCTTGGTGGTTGTTTTACCGGAGCTTCCGGTTAAGGCAAGCACTTTCAACTTAGGATTCACATGAAGACGATGCCACTTGGCCAAATCGAGATAGGCTTTCAGAGGAGAGGCGACGGCAATAAGGTTAGGGAGGCCCTGCCACTCTTGCCGGCTCTCTTCCCATGATGCTTGAGAAACAAAAGCACCGTTAGCCCCTTGTTCAATAGCCTGTTTCAAGAAATGATGCCCGTCAAAATTAGGGCCAGAGAGCGGTAAAAACCATTGGCCCTTGCCAATGGTTCTGGTGTCGGTTGAAATTTCAAATTTTTCCTCTGGCAACACCGTCATAGGCGTCAGTACAGTGCCTTTGGTTGCCTCAAGCATCTGCTCAAACTTAAAAGACGCCTGGTAAGAACGTGAGCTTGCCAAACTACTTTTGGTGTTCTCTCTCCTGGCTTTCCTTGTTTCAGTTTTTTCGGGCGAGGAACCGCCATCCTCAGTCACCGGCATCTTGGTTTTCATAAATAGGCGTGATCCCATTGACAGACAACACCGGCTATGGGAAGCCGAGGTTAAGCGCGCCAACCGCGGCGCGATTTGTCCCCTCATTATAGCTGTAATTCTTTGGGATTCACCAGGCCAGACAAGCGGGATGTCGAAATACTTGGCCCGGATTATAGCCCCGAGCGGATGCGGGTGCCGTGAACCAGGCTCATCTGAATTTCCTGGGCTGAAATCCCGCGCGGGAAAAGCACGCCACTGACCTTGGCTTCCTTCATGCTGGCCCCATCCAGCGTGGCTTCAGAGAGATCGCAGGAGCGAAGATCGCAAGAGCGAAGATAAGCGCCGCTTAGATCCGCTTTTTTCAGGTGACACTTGCGAAGGTCATAGCCCCTTAAGTGTGCGTTAGTCAAATCGACAGCACCTGCAAGCTTTTCGACGTAATTATTGAACTCCAGGAATCGCTCTTCCTGGATCATTGTCAACGCGGTCTGATCGGCCATAATCCTGGTTTCCTCTGGGGGTTGCGCAGGCATTGAAAAGCGCGGGAACTACTTTTTGCAAGAAGCAATCCGTTGCAGGCAAGCCCAAGGTATCCATTGCTTTCCTAGAGCTTCTCCCTGTCAATTGAAAAACATCCCACAGAAACATTATCACCCATCTCCATGTGCGCGGCACCGTCCAAGCGGAGGGTATCGGGGGTTTAGGGTAATCCCAATCAGGTGAATGCTCTAATCCGTTATGGTTTCTATATCGTTTAAAGGGCAAAAAACTGTCGTTTTAAGGCAAGACGGCCTTGCCGCAACCCTTTGCCTTTACCAATGGCCAAGGCAGGGAGGTGCTGTAAATAATGGTTAAAAAAGGGCTCTACTACGGTTTGCTGTAATGGCATCAGCGCAGTATGATGCATCATGTTCTGAGGGGCGGGCACCTTTCAAATGCTCCCCACATCTAAATTTGTATCTCAACAGCAAAATTGTGTATACTGAAACTTATGTATACTTGTCTATAACTTGTATACTACTTGTGTACTAAAGGACGAGAGAGACGGAACCAAAATCATCAACATCGGGTCTTTACGAAATTGATCTGATATATCGGATCTGATTCCACTGCCCCTCTCCATCAGCTTCAAGCAAACAGCTTATTAAGCGGGTTGACACAACAAGCTTCGGTAAGTGGCCGTATCAGCGGCGGTTACCGTTTATTTTCGCTTTGCTGTTGTTGATTTTCGTTCATGTTCAAACATTTCCAATCCACGTAATTAAGGCGAGAGAGTTAGGGTTACCCACATGTTGAGAATCGTCATCCAAAACCCAAGCAGTGAAACCGTCATCAACAATGTTTTTCCAGACGAGTTGGATTTCTGGAAAAGCTTGTTGGATGGTGCCGTCCTAGGGGAAATCAAGGTCATCGATCAGGACAGTGGTCGCCAGATTGCATAACATCAGGCAACTGAAAATTTTCAAGCCAGCATTGCACGTAAGACACCTTAAGACACGTAAGAAGAAGTAAGCTCGGGAAGAGATAGACTATACTTCCATAGCCCGCCAGGAAAGGGGGGATTGCCGTAACCGTTGTTGCTTCGTAATTGTTTTGTATAATGTTTGCCTGCCATTTAGCAGGCGATGGGCTAGCCAAGCTAACCAGAGCAATTGGATAGACTGTTAATCATTAGCCATTCTGACAAAAAACGTTTGAACTCCGTTTATAAATGACCAAAGGACTCCCGCTGCCATGTCCCAGGCCCGCTTAGCATCTCAACCCGTCCAGGCGCAAGAACAGGTATCGCTGTTTGCCCAGACAGCCCAGCCATCGCTTTTTGGCAGTTTTGCACAACAAGCCACGGACGGACAGGGCACATTGGCTTGCCAATTGGACGAACCTCTCACACAGGCCGTCTTTACCGTAATGGATCTTGAAACGACAGGTCTGAACGCCAAGCGCAACGCCATTACCGAAATTGCGGCCCTGCAGTACCGTAACGGCGAGATGATTAAGCGCTTTGTCACGCTGGTAAAACCCGCTGAAATTATCCCGGAAGAAATTGAGCAATTTACCGGCATTACCAATGAGATGGTAAAAAGCGCTCCGGCTACCGTTATGGCCCTCAGCGACCTTGGCGCCTTTATTGGGGAACAGCCCATCATCGTAGGCCACAATATTGGCTTTGACATCAATTTTGTCCGTGAAAAGTTTCAGCAAAACGGCCTTGGTCTTTTTGCCGACCGCACCCTTCTGAGCCGCGCGCTTTGCACGAAGGTGCTGGCTCAAAAAATCATGCCTGGCCTGCCAAGCTATGAAGGCATCGTGGTAGCGACCAGTTGCGGGGTTATCAACCCGAATCCGCACCGGGCCGAAAACGATGTCAAGATGAGCGCTGATATTTTATTTGCCCTTATTCAACGCTTGCAAGAGCAAAACCCCGGTATTCGGACCGCTCGCGATTTGCTGGCGTATCAGGGCGTTCTTGGGTAAGCTTATAAAGACAATAGCTAGGCATCAAAAATTTTATTTCGTTAATTCCAGATGGTTATTCATCCTATGGCACCTGAATCGTCCCCCACCCAACCGTCTGCCGCCAGCCGCTCCATTAAGCTTGTTTCATGGAATGTGAACGGTTTTCGCGCAGTGATGAAAAAAGGCTTCTGCGAATGGATGGAAGCTGCAAAGCCTGATATCCTGGGGCTTCAGGAAACCAAGCTTTCCGCAGAGCATGTCAGTGCCGAGATGCAATGTGCGGGTTACACGTCCTATTGGACGCATGCTGAAAAAAAAGGCTACAGCGGGGTGGCCATCTATACGAAAATCCCTCCCATTTCCGTGAGCGAAGGGCTTGGGATTCCCGAGTTCGATCGCGAGGGGCGGGTTCTGGTGGCTGAATATCCCGAATTTGTCTTCTATACCATATACTATCCCAATGGCCAGCGCAGCGATGAGCGGCTTCAGTACAAACTGGCGTTTTATGACGCGTTTTTAGAGCATGCCAACGCCATGCGGCAAAAAGGCAAGCGACTGGTGATTTGTGGTGACGTTAACACGGCACATCATCCCATCGACTTGGCAAGACCCAAAGAGAACGAAAAAGTCTCCGGTTTTCTGCCCATTGAACGGGCCTGGATGGATAAATTTGTGGCCGAAGGTTACGTGGATACCTTTCGGGAGTTCAACCAGAATCCTGCGGAGTATTCGTGGTGGAATATGCGAACGCGCGCCCGCGAGCGAAACGTTGGCTGGAGAATTGATTACTTTTTTGTCTCCGATGATCTTCGTTCCAATTTATATAACGCCAGCATTGAGCAGGCGGTAATGGGTTCCGATCATTGCCCCGTAACACTTGAGCTGCGGTTTTAAGTTTTAATAATCCGAGGATGAGGCGAGCATTTGGAGCTTTTGCGCCATATAAGCCGCCTGGGTACGATTAGAGACTTTCAACTTTTTAAAAATATGAGCCAAATGGTTTTTGACCGTCGTTTCCGAAATGACCAAACGCTTGCTAATCATTTGATTTGAACAGCCCTGAACCAAAAGCTTTAAAATCTCATTTTCGCGCGGTGTCAGTAGGCTAATGGCCGCATTGAGTTCCTCTGTCGTGGAATCCTTGTGCTGCTTTTTAGAGGCGTTTGCCGACCACTGCTTGCGCCTGAGGATGCTTTCCACATAGGCGAGCAACTGGGACGCTTTGACCGGCTTGGCAAGACAGGCATCGGCCCCTCGCCTTAAACTGGTGACGGCTTCCTCGTCAGAATCCCCTTGGATAATGGCAAGAATAGGAATACAGGGATTTTCATCACTGCTGCGAATGGTTTTCAGAACGCTCCAGCCATTCAAGCGCGGTACCTGGATATCCAGAATCAAAAGCTCATACTGGCTCTTGTTTTGGAAAAACCGCTGGATACCCGTATAGCCATCCTGCGCCACATCCACCTTGTACCCATATAGGGATAAAATATCCTGGATGATTTGAGGCTCACTATCAATGAGTAATATATGTTGCATCCTACTCACTCATGTCCCCATGACAATAACATCTCAAGTCCTGGCTCCATACAGAGTGCTGATAAAATTTGTTGACACGAACTTTGATTTTCAAGCTTTCCGAATCAGTTTCCCGCTTGGCACTCTTTGTCTTATTTCAGATTTTCCCTGCCAAAAGGGACTTTCCAGGATAACACCTGGCAAAACCGTAACGGGGCGCGTACCCATACAAACAGACGACCTGAAAACCCTCTACAATTCTATCATTCGACATGAAGACTTGAAAAGGGCAATATCTTCGGATTTGCAAATTGGATCAGAAAACCTGACAACATTTTGATGATTTATCCACTACCAACCGCGTTGATATAACGTAAAGTACGGGTTTCTCGAAGCTATCCTGTAATGCCTGTTCAGCCAAGCCTCAATCCCGGGCACTCGCAACATGCCAAACGTCTGGGCGGCATATCTTGAAAAGCGCGGGTCGCCGAGTAATCCGTATAAACTATGATCATCAATAACACAAGCCGGGGGGTCTTGTTCCAGTTTTTTTAGCATTTCTGATACCTGGGCATCAGAAGTATAGTACGGAAGAATTAAAGTGAAACGCGTTGGATTGTGAAAATCACCGGCCAGGTAAAGCTCGGGGGACTGGTAAAACACCATTACTTTTTTTCCTTGCGCAACAGCCAGGTTGGCGGCGTCGATCGTCTCAAGCATCGAAACCGCCTTCTGCTGGCCATCAATGAAGAGCGTCCTACCAGCCATCGGTCGAAAAGCAGGCAACCAGTAGCCATAGGCAAAATGCATCCAACAGCCGATACAGACGCCGATAAACACCAGAATGTAACAACAGCTTAAAGCGGTTTGTAAAAGCGGCTCAATAAATTTAACCTTCTTCTGACAGGCTCGGGCACAAAACGCAAGACCCGAAAATGCCAGCAGGTAAACCAGGCCACTGTTACTGGCGATATGCATCGACGTGGCGTAAGTAAAGGTGGAAACAGTCATTGCAATTGCCGAAAATGCCCAGAGAACCCATACTGAATCCGATACAACGAGGGCGGCTTTATTCTCTGACTCATTATCTTGAACATTTACGACAAAAATCTTGCCAAGGGCGCCAAACGTTTTCGCAAGCGCCCAGCCCAAAACAGGCATCGGCAGGATGAAAATGGCTGCAAGCAATAAGGCAATAAACAGGCGGGGAATAAAAATCGCCTTGATCGGGTACTGGATGTTGGAAAGAAATAAGGGCAACAAGGTTTTTTCCCACTCATCATGAAAGGTTGACCAGGGGCTGATGATAGTCGTTTGGGCATAATGTCCCCCACTAAGCCAACCCATCGTGTCGCGCCAGAAATCATCAAAAATGCCAAGCCCGTAAAAAACCGCCACAATGACAAGCGACATGCCCACCGCGGGCATCACGGCAAACCGTCCCCAATGATGCCACCAAGCCCTTGCTCGACTTGCCAGGTCGCTCTCAGCCATATGGCTATCCCAGAATGAAAAACCCAGCAGGGCAACTGCTAGAAAAACCCCAAGACTCTGGGTTGACCAAAAGGCCGCGCTTGCCAGCAGCCCAGAGAAGACCAGTCGTTTGGAAGCGGTTCGCCCTTCAAATAACCATTGAGAAACCTGGTAGACAGCCGCAAGCGCGAAAAAGCCGCTCCAGAAATGATGCTGATCAACCAGGTAGCGCGTATCGACAGCCCACAAGAAAGCCAGCATTAGCAATACCCAGCGCATCGGCATTACCCGCCTGGCCAGTCGAAACAGCATCAGCCACTCAAGGGCCCATAGGCCTAGCAGCACCAGGCGAATCCCAAGCACGTTGACACCCATTAAGCGGACAAGACCAGCGCTCAACCACTGGCCAAGCGGTGTCATAAAGACGAAAAAGTCCCGATAAGGCAGTTGCCCTTCGGCAATCGATCTTGCCTGCAATAAATAATCCGCCTCGTCCCCCCGTGGCCATAGCACCAGCGAGCTGCTGATACTGGCAAGTACAAGCACCAGCAGTAAAACTGCCCCGCTCACCTGACAGAGCGTCGGCCATTGGGCAGGGGAAAGGAATTTTTTCTGAAAAGATTTTACCCAGAGCCAAATTGCAGTCATAATAGGAATGCTCTCATCATTTTAATAAATTTTAGCTTAATAGATTTTGGCGGGTTTTTTGGGGACACCATGGCAAAAACAAGAACAAAACCACAAGCAACGCTTCCAAAACTTATCAGCAACCCTCGGATCCAGAAAGAGTCAGGGAAAGTACGCATTGGCGTTGTGGGCGTAGGCTACTGGGGTCCCAATATTATCCGTAACCTCCTTGCCAATGATCAGTGCGAATTGATCGCCATTTGCGATCTCGACCCAAACAAACTGGCACATATCGAGCGGCAACTGTCTCAACACCATTCTATACGATTGACCCCTGCTTACGATGACCTGCTATTCGATCCGACACTGGATGGCATCGCCATTGTCACGGAAATCCCAAGCCATTACGAATTGGCCAAGAATGCGCTTGAAGCAGGCAAGCATGTTTTCGTTGAAAAGCCTTTGACCTTGAACAGCAAGACTTGCCTGGAACTGGGGCAACTGGCCCAACGGGTGCAGAGAACCCTGATGGTGGGGCATACGTTTATTTACAACCCGGCATTGACCAAGCTAAAAGAAATCGTTACCGGCGGCGAGCTGGGCGACATTTATTATCTTCACGCGCAACGTCTCAACCTTGGCCGTGTGCAAACCCACGTGAACGCCCTTTGGAGTCTTGCCGTTCACGATGTGGCCATTGCCCTTCACTTATTCGAGGAAACGCCCCAGGAGGTCAGTTGCTGGGGGCAATCCTTCATCACGCCGGGCATTGAGGATGTCGTTTTCGTCAATTTACAGTTTCCCTCTGGCAGGGTGGCGCACTTGCATGCAAGCTGGCTGGATCCGGAAAAGCGCAGATTGGTGACGCTGGTGGGCAGACAAAAAATGGTCGTTTACGACGATACCAGTCTTGACCGTAAAATCGCCCTCTACGATAAAGGTGTGGAGCTGGAAAATGCGGGCGAGCTGCCTCACCCCCAAAATCCGCTTCTCAAAAACAAGCACCCGGAATATACCGATTTCAGTGGCTTTCAAGTCCTAACCCGCGTGGGCGATGTCACCATTCCCAAACTTCACTTTGAAGAGCCTCTGAAAATCGAGATGCAGCATTTTATCGACTGTATCAACGGCAGCATCTCTCAACCTCTAACCGGCTGGACACAAGGTCACGAAGTGGTTCGAGTGCTGGAAACCGCCCAGGCCTCTCTAAAGCAGGAAGGCAAAAAGCTGCCGCTAGCCCGCTAATAAAAAAGCTCGCTCTTTGGCCTAATTTTATTTGACGTTAAAATAGATCAACGCATTATCAATTATCAACGGACATACAGGCAGGCATTCTTTTCTATGACAGGCTACACCCAAGCACACGCTGGCACTATCAGCAGCGATGATCGTCTTTCCATCATCATGCCCGCTTATAACGAGGCGGACAACCTGGAAAGCATCGTTCGTGAATCCTTCGCCGAACTTGACGCTCTCAGTGATCATGTCGATGTCGTGGTGGTAGATGACGCCAGTAATGATAGTAGTGCCGAAGTTTTACTTAAGCTTCAGAAAGAATTTCCGAAGCTTTGCGTCTACCGAAACCCGCAAAACATCGGCTGTCATCCTTCCACGCTTGTCGCCTGGCCCCTGGCCGAAGGCGAGTATCGGCTCTTTTTAGCTTCCGACGGCCAAATTCCTCCCTCGGAAATGCGCAATTTTGTCGAAAAAGCAAAAGAGGGCTTCGACGTGGTTTATAGCTGGCGGGTAAACCGGCAGGATCCGACACACCGCTTATGGTTGAGCAAGTGTTATAACATTTTAACCCGCGTGTTTTTCGGTATTCCGGTCAACGACGTAGACTCCTCTTCGCTTCTCACAGAACGGGCCGTTGAAACGATTTTGCCTAATATCCGATCCGACAGCGCGTTTATCAGCGTGGAAATCCTGTTGGAAGCCAAGCGGCAAGGGCTTAAAATTGGCGAGGTACAAATTTCGCACCGACCCAGAACCACCGGCGTTGCCAAGGGGATTAACTTAAAGGATGCGTGTTTTGTTCCGTTGAATTTTATGCGGATGTTTTTCTGGTTCTGCCAGCAGAAGTTAAAATCGTAAGCTTGAATAACAAAGGAAGATCTTCAATGGCAAAGCGCGTGCTAGTCACCGGTGGTGCAGGACTTATCGGATCACATTTAACCGACTTGCTGTTGCGCGAAGGGCACTCGGTTCGGATACTGGATAATTTGGAACCGCAAACCCACCTGACCCAGGCGTATCCAGCAGGAAAGCCCGAATGGGTATCCCAGGAAGCGGAATTTCTCCACGGCGATATGCGATCGGAAGCGGATCTGAAAAAAACCTTGAAGAATATCGACTGGGTGTTCCACCAGGCGGCGTTTGGCGGCTTTACCACGGCACTGACACAATATATGGACGTCAACGCAACGGGCACTGCCCGGCTTTTTGAAATCATCCGACAAGAAAAATTACCGGTTGAAAAAATAGTGGCGGCATCATCTCAGGCCATATATGGGGAGGGGCTATACCATTGCAAAACCCACGGCGATATCGTCCCCGAAATGAGAAGCCGCGAGCAATTGCTCAAGCGCCAATGGGAATCGCGCTGCCCTGAGTGTTTGAAATCCGGAATTGACAGTGAACTAAGACCAGTCTTGACCCCTGAAAATTCAGCCATGAACGGCGAGACGATTTATGCCGTTTCAAAACTGGCTGAAGAAAAACTGACGCTCGGCCTTGGCAAGCTCCTGGGCATTCCGACGGTAGCGCTTCGCTACGCCGTTACGTATGGCCCCCGGCAATCGATTTTCAATCCTTATACCGGCGTTGTCTCGATTTTCTCGACACGCCTGCTCAATGACAAGGCTCCCGTGATTTATGAGGACGGCAAGCAAACACGGGATTTTCTCTTCGTCGAAGATAATGCCAGGGCAAATTTATTCGTGATGGAACATGCGGACACCGCGTATCAGGTGTACAACGTCGGAACAGGTCAGCCGCTTCAAATCCTGGATTTGGTTTCAACGCTTGCTAAAATATACGACAAGCCTGTTTCAGCGGAGCTTCCGGGAAGCTTTCGTCCAGGTGACGTTCGACATTTTGTGCATAACCCGAAGAAATTGCAGTCGCTGGGCTGGAAGCCGACGGTTAGCTTGCAGCAGGGAATTTCGCAATACGTGGATTGGATTGCGACACAGCAGAACATCAAGGACTATTTTGAGCAGGCACAGGAAAAGCTTCAGCAATTGCAGGTAGTGGTTCCGGCAGTCAAAGCCGTATCCGGCAGTTCAGTTTAAAAAATGTGCGGCGTTTTTGGTATTTTCGCAAAAGCTGGCCAGCCACTTTCTGCACCCATAACAGAAATTGTCCAGGCGGTGGACTTACTTTATCATCGGGGGCCGGATGCACAGCGACTTTCAAGAATTGACGCTTCAGGCATTGCTCCCACCATTCCGCTTTGCGCTTGGGAAAGTTTCTTCGGGCAAACGGGAACACCCATCGGGTATCTCGGCCATACGCGGCTGAAAATCATCGACCAGTCGGATAGCGCCAACCAGCCGTTTGAATATACCGCGCCAAACGGCAGGCGCTACTTGATTGCCTACAACGGGGAAATCTATAATTACCGTGAACTGGTATTCCGGTTAAAACAGCGAGGGTATGAGTTTAGAACCAACTGTGACACCGAGGTGATTCCTGCATTATATGATTTGATGGGCCCTGATGCGATTAAAGAATTCAACGGAATGTTCGCCTTCGCGCTTTGGGATGTTACCGAAAACAAACTATTGCTGGCGCGCGATCGATACGGCATTAAGCCGCTTTATTTATCCGAATTAGCAAGCGGTGAAATTGCATTCGCATCTGAAACAAAAAGCTTATTGGCGCTTTCATCGGTTTGGCGAGAGCTAGATAACCAGGCGCTGTATGAACACTTCACGTTTCAGTACGCGCTTGAAAACAAAACATTATTGAAACACGTTCAGCATTTTCCGGCAGGCCATTGGATGTTATGGGATGCCCAAAGCGGCGACAGGAAAACCGTATCGTATTGGCATCCTGACTTTAGCATCAATTCCAAACTGTCTGAGCAAGACTTTATTACAGAACTAAACGCGCTTTTGAAAGCGTCTGTAAGCCGCCAACTGCTAGGCGATGTTCCCATTGGCAGCTTTTTAAGCGGTGGGCTGGATACCGGTGCTATCACGGCGCTTGCCTCAAAAGAAATCCCCAACCTTTACACATTGACCTGCGGTTTTGACATTGAAGGCATCAGCGGCATGGAACGTTATTTTGACGAACGGCAGGCCGCAAGAGAACTGTCTGAATTATTCAAAACAAGCCACCATGAATTGAGCATCACCTCGGACACGCTACCCGCTATTTTCCAAAATGTCGTCTGGCACCTGGACGATTTTCAGGCAGGCATCAGCTACCAGAATTTCGTCATCTCGGCGCTTGTCAAAAAACACGTTACCGTGGTGCTTTCAGGTGTTGGCGGAGATGAGCTTTTTGCAGGCTATCCCTGGCGTTACCAAGACGCGCTGACAACTTCAGCCGATGACTCGACATTCGCAAAGCAACATTATCAGCAATGCGTTCGTTTATTAAACGACCCACAAAAACAAGCGCTGTTTCAGCCGGATATTTTAAAGCATCTTTTAAGTCCCTCCACTGAATCCGTTTTTCTAAGCCAGTTTGAAAAAACCGAAGCCGAAACGGCCTTGCAAAAAGTGCTGGGCTTTGACATGCAGCATTTTCTAAAAGCGCTGTTGACTGTTGAAGATCGTCTCAGCATGGCGCATAGTGTAGAGTCGCGAGTGCCGTTTCTTGATAACGCGCTGGTGGATTTGTGTCTGCAAATGCCGGATTCACTCAAGCTAAGGCTCTCCCACAACAACGAAACCGTTTCAAAGTGGGGCCTAAGGCAAGCATTAAAAAAGAAGCAAGGGCTAAAACATTTACTCCCGGATTCTGTCATCAACGCCAGAAAACAAGGCTTCACACCACCGGACGCCAGTTGGTATCGAGGGAAATTAAGACCCTGGATTGAAAGCATTTTACTCAGCGAAGAAGCACTTTCGAGAAATGTCTTTCAAGCGGACGCTTTAAAAAAGCTACTGACTGACCATTATGAAGAGAAAGCAAACCATCGGTTTTTGATCTGGTCATTGCTTTGTTTTGAAAGCTGGCAACGACAGTTTATCGATACCCCCTCCCCTCAGAAGAAAGATATATTGCCGCTCGGTGATTAATATTGAAAGTAATAGTGAAGGTGTAGCCAGTCAAGCGCCGCTTCCTTGGTGCTCACCTCGCCCAATTGCTGCGCCTCTTCCAAGGCCAACAAAATTTCCTTCAGTTTTGGCCCAGGCGCTATCTCAAGGGCTTGCATAATCTCATGGCCATTCAATAGCAACGGTTGTTTCAAACTCGCCATTTCAAGCCGGTAATTTTCAAGCAGCCAGAGCAAATTCTCGTGCTCACGCTGAAGAATCTCCTGCGTAACATCCGGGCCAAGCGTGCTAAAGCGATCGGCCAATGCAAGCAAAATCACATCAGGCGTCGCATCCCCCATCCGACGGTAAAAGCGCAGTACGGATTTTCTGGGCGATTGCTTTCCGAACTGGCAAGGATATAAATGCCAGCGTGTCAGATGCATTAAATGCGCCTTAATGGCGTTTCCCGTTTTCAAGCGATTGCAGATTTTTTCCGTATATTCGGCGGACACTTGATCATGTCCGTAGTAAGTAAATCTCTCCCCAGTGGGTGTTTGCTTGATATCTTTGGTATCAGGCTTTCCCAGATCGTGAAACAAGCAGGCCAGCTTCACAAGGCCAAAACGCGTGAGGCTTGAATGGTTGAAGGAGGAGTGAAAATAGCGCTGTTCAGACTCGGGCAATTCATCAATAAAACGCTCGGCCTGCTTTACCAGCGCCAGCGTATGTTCAAAGAGCCCGAGATGATGGTGACCGTTGGGCGGAATATCGCGCATCGGGCTCATGTCAGGAAACAGGACTTCCAGGAATCCAGCTTCCGCCATTTTTAGAAGCGCCGGAAAACATGTTTTTGCCGAAAAGAATTTATACAGCTCTTCCTGGATTCTTTCTGCCGCAACGGTATTTATTTTTTCACCAAAAGCCTTCACGACTTGAAATGTTTGAAGATCAATCAAAGCCGGGTTTTTCGAGGCCGACTCCAGCAATGCGGCAAAACGAAACACACGAAGCATCCGAAGCGGGTCTTCGAGTAAATTATTTTCACACACCATACGAATCGTGTTGGTGTTTAAATCCGAAACGCCGCCAAATGGATCCAGCAATATGCCTGTTTCAAAATCAAGCGGTTTTTTCAGATCAAGCGCCATCGCATTAATGGTCAAATCACGGCGGGCCAGATCTTGTTGCAATGAATTGCCAAGGGCGTCGGAGAAATCCAAAAACACGCGCTTGTTTAGCGCTTCCCCTTTAATTTCGGTATCCGCTTGCAGCACCACGCGGTAAATCCCAAATTCCTCATCCAGGGGAACAAACGCGCCGTTAAACGTTTCTGAGATCTTCTCGGCAAGTTTTCTGGCCAGTGGAAAATCCTTATCCGGGGAAATGATCAGGCAATCGAGATCATCAGGCACGCCATCTTCAGGCAAGCATCCCATCAGGGCTTCACGAACGCATCCGCCCACAGGATAAAGCGTTGCGCCCAGTTCGCCTGCAATCGGCAGAATAGATTGCAACAAAGCGTTTTCTGCCAAACCCTTTAACGCCTGCTGAAATTGAAGGGACTGTTTCACGGCGCTATCCATAAGACTCTGCTCCTGAAAAAGCCTGCTGAAAAATTCCTAACGCCACAATCGCTGCAGTTTCGGCGCGAAGAACACGCCCTCCAAGACTAACCGGCTGAAAGCCTTCCGATTTTAACATTTCAACTTCATCAACATGCCAGCCCCCTTCAGGCCCTATGGCCAAAACTATGGCAGTTTCTGGCACCAAGACATTGACTTTTAAAAAACTGAGCAAGGATGGGATACCCTCATCACGCTCCAGCAGCAAAAGCTTGATTGCATGGGCGGGCAAAACCGAAGGCAAGCTTTGCAAGCTGAGCAATTGCGAAATTTCAGGAATGAACAACCCTTCTGATTGAAGCGCTGCTGCTTTCACAATTGATTCCCACCGCTCGGCTTTCATCATGCGCGGCTGAAGATCGCTGAAGCTGCTCTGCAAAGGAATGATTTTACGGGCGCCCAATTCCGTCGCTTTTTGAAGCAACCACTCCCAGTGCTGCTCTTTAATCAGCCCCGCCGCAAGCGTAATCTCCAAGCGCTTGCCTGTTCCGGTTTCAACTCTCTGGATTAACGACAGAGAAAGACAATCTTTTTTATCAGACGGCAAGACGTTGGCAAGATAAGCCGTTTGCTGAGAATCATCAATCACCAGCACCTCATCACCCGCTTTTAATCGAAGCACGTTTAATGCATGCTTAACCGTAAAAGCATCCGTCAGGATTATGCCAAACGGAAGTTGCTCAGGCGTGGCGTCAAGCCGGACAAAAAAGCGGCGTTTCGGCAACTTAAGCTTTATATCATCGCTCATAAAACCAATTTAAACTCATTGCTTTGCAGAACATCCACTGAAACGAATATCCAGCGCCCGCCAAGCGCCCAAACTTCTTATATTTTCAATCGCAAACCCTTCTTGATCAAGAGCGCGTTCAATGGCAGGAAGGTTTTGATCAATCAAACCGCTGAGCATTAAAACGCCATTGCCGGCAAGGCGTTTTCGCATTTCAGGCAATAGCGCGATAATCACCGGCGCAATGATGTTGGCCAGCATAATCTCATGTTTGGTGTGACACAAATCATCAAGCGCGGTGTTTGAAAATGTGCAAAACGAATCGACTTGGTTTCTTTTCGCGTTTTCAAGCGCAGCGTGGGGGCTATTAATATCCAGATCAATGCCGATCACGCTTTTGGATCCCAACTGCGCCGCATGAATAGCCAAAACACCCGAGCCAGTACCCACATCCAAAACGGAACATTGCGAAAAATCGACGGTTTTTGAAAGCTGGTACAGCCCCTGAAGCATCAGGCAAGTTGTCTCGTGAGTACCGCTACCAAAGACAACGCCCGGATCGAGCACCATTATTTTTTCATCCGGCGTTTTTGGCGAACAGGTCAGCCAGCTTGGGCAAATCATAAGCGCCTCGTGAATCGGGGTGACATCCCAATGCGCTTTCCAGCTCTCAGCCCAATCCTCGTGCTTAATCGGCCTGGCTTCTGAAAGCGTCCACTGGGAAAGCTCGGGCGTTTTGGCCAGCAGCACTTCTATATCCCCGCCCAGCGCCTTGTTGGCAGAAAAAACTTTTAACCCCTCAATATGGCCCAGATGGCTCCAGCCATCTTCCTGGTAATCGAGCAAATCCTCCTTATCGGGACGAAAGACCTGTTCAATGCTCTCAACGCCTTCTAATCCCCAGAGCAATTCCTCAAGCAGCAAGACCGTTTGCGAAATACTGTCCTCACCAGACATCTGTAATTCCTGTGTCAATACCCACTCATAGGTAGCACCGCTGAGGGCGTGTTGTGCAATATCGGAGGCCATAAAAATCCTGTCATAATTGTGCCAAACGGCGGGTGTTTATGGTATTTTATCCCGAACATGCCATGCATGTGGCATAGTACTTTTCGTCATTCCCGCGAAATTGGGAAGATTCCCGCTTTGACGGGAATGACGTGGCAAGATTTTATTAACTCACATTAGAAAGATTAATCCAGATGCCAAAACCAGCCGCCAATTTAGCCAAACTACCCGAATACCTGTTTGCTGAAATCGACAAGAAAATAGATGCCGCAAAAGCCCGTGGCGTCGATATCATCAGCTTGGGTGTCGGTGATCCGGACTTGCCTACCCCGAAGCTGATTGTCGATGCGATGGCAGAAGCGATTAAAGACAAGGAAACGCATAACTATCCGCCCTATAAAGGCACGAAAGATTATTTGCAAGCAGCGGCAAGCTGGATGAAAACCCGCTTTGGTGTGGATATTAACCCGGACAACGAGGCGTTGGCGCTGATAGGCTCTAAAGAAGGGCTGGCGCATTTGATCCTGGCCTATATAGATACCGGGGACGTGGTTTTATGCCCTTCCCCCGGCTACCCGGTTTACAACAACTACACGCTGCTTTGCGGCGGTGAGCCTTATGTTGTGCCGTTGCTTGCCAAGAACAAGTTTTTGCCCGATGTGACCAAGATTCCTGAAGACATCGCAAAGCGTGCCAAGCTGTTTTTTTTAAACTATCCCAATAACCCCACGGGCGCGATTATCGATGAAGCCAAGATTGCCGAGGTCGTGGCCTTCTGCAAGAAATACGACATCCTGCTCTGCCACGATAACGCCTACTCGGAAATGACGTTTGACGGCTACAAGGCCCCCAGCTTTCTCTCGTCCCCTGGCGCCAAGGATATCACCATCGAGATGTTCAGCCTGAGCAAGATGTATAACATGACCGGCTGGCGGGTGGGCTTTGCCGTTGGTAATCCTGAAGCCATCAAGACGCTTGGCACCATCAAGAACAACACGGATAGCGGCGTTTTCAAAGCCATCCAGCGCGCATCGGCAGCAGGGCTTTTACACTCCGAAGAACTTACCAAGGATCTTAACGCCATTTACGCCAAGCGCCGCGACATCTTTGTGGAAGGCTTGAAGAAAATGGGCTGGCCGATTGAGTCAAACGAAGCGACCTTCTACCTTTGGGCACCTGTGCCGACCGGCATGACCAGTGTTGAGTTCGTTAGCCTGCTGCTTGAAAAATGCGGCATTGTCTGTCCTCCTGGAACCGGCTACGGCCCGGAAGGAGAGGGCTTCTTCCGAGTCGCGCTGACGATTGGCGAAGAGCGTTTGAGGGAAGCACTTAAACGGATGGAAGACAATGGCGTAACTTATACCCAATTATCCAAAGCAGCCACCCCCGCGTAAGGGATACTCCGCCGGGCGAAGCAGGCCTTACCTTTCTCATCCGGCCTTCGGCCACCTACACCGCAGGTGAACCACATCCGTCATGCTCCTGCGGCACAAACGGTTGATGGTTTCCCCGCAGGGGAGAAGGTAGGTCAAGGACTTGAAAGTTTCTGAACCCATGTTTAAAACATGTCTTGCCATCGGCACCAGTAAAGCGGTCACTCGACTGGTTTCCACGCTGAAGCTTGGAGCGGGAACCAGCCTGCCGGGCAAGCTGGCCCGAAAAATAGAACCCGGCGTTCTTTCCAGCCTGGGCGGACAAATCCAAAAAGAAATTATCGCCGTTTCTGGCACCAACGGTAAAACCACCACCTGCGGACTGTTGGCCCAGTTTTTGCGGCAAGCCCAGCAACGCGTGGTGCATAATCAACTGGGCGCCAATATGGTGCCAGGCATTACGGCGGCCCTTCTCAATCAAAGCTCGCTTAACGGCAAACTGATTGCCGATTATGGCGTTTTGGAAGTGGATGAAGCTTCACTCAAGGGCGTTGCCAAAGAATTAATAATAGATCGCGTCCTGGTGACCAACCTTTTTCGCGACCAGTTGGATCGCTACGGTGAACTGGATACTACCGCGCGTCTCATTAAAGAAGGGATTGAAACATCCAGCATAAGATCCGATACCCCGTCCCGGCCCAGACACCTGATTCTAAACGCCGATGACCCCCTCGTGGCAGGCATCCCCCTTCTGAAAACAGCCGCAAGCCAAACAAGAACCCTTCCGCATGGTAAAACTCATTATTACGGCGTCAGACAGGTCAGTTACCCTTTTGCTTCAGCCGAAACCTCTGGCCCTAAAGCGTCAGAAGAAGTCAAATTCAACCAGGAAAGTGCCGCTTGCCCGCTATGCAGTGGCGAACTACATTATGACTACCCAATTTACGGGCATTTGGGGCATTATCATTGCAAAGCCTGCGACTACAAGCGTCCAGAGCCTAGCGTGGAAGCTGAAAACGTCATTATCCGCCCAGACGGCAGCACCGTGTTTTTAAAAGTGGGCCACAAGCGCTTAAGCATCGAACTGAATTTGCCTGGCCTGTTCAATGTCTATAATTTTTTAGCCGCTGTGGCGGTTCTTGCCGATCTTGACATTCCCCTTGCCGTGCTGCAACCAGCGCTTGATGAATACCAAAGCGTTTTTGGCCGCGCCGAAAAAACCGTCCTCCACGGCAAAAATGCCCTGGTGATGCTCATCAAGAACCCGGTTGGCGCTTCCGAGGTCATCAAGCTGGTGGCAGGCGACCCCAAAGGCAGGCTTTGGATTGCCCTCAATGATAATTACGCCGACGGGCGGGATGTGTCTTGGATTTGGGATGCGCAGTTCGAGCTGATTGCAGCCGCTGGCCATAACAAGCCCATCACTGTCAGCGGCGGGCGGGCCAATGATATGGCCATTCGGCTTAAATACGCAGGCATTGCCTCCGAGCGCATAACCGTCATTCCCGATTTAAACCGCTCTATTCTTGAAGCCGCCCAGCAAACCGAGGCGAATGAAACGCTTTACCTGATGCCCACCTATACGGCCCTTCTGGATTTACGCCCCCTGCTCGCCGCCTCATCGAGCCGGGCATAAACCCCTGTCATGCCTGCGCAGGCAGGCACCCAGCCACCATCATATGGATCCCGGCCTTCGCCGGGATGACAAGTCATTCATCAGCCTTATGCGACTCAACCACTTGGAGGGCTGTTGAAGCGCGCGTGGGCTTCTATAATAAAAAATCATATATGCTGTTAAAAGAATTCTAAAAGTGGGCATTGAACGACCGGAAGCCTTTCCCCACGTCTAAGAGACTTCTTCCGCCCAGGCGGCAGGGCTGGCGGAATCATCCATTCTTTTAGACATTACATCTCAAGGCATGACAGGCTTAGCCCAGTAAATCGCATCATCTTTTTATCTCGTGTAAACAAAGCTACAAGAGAACTATGACAGAACCCAAACGCTCCGAAATCAGGCAACCCACGCCGAAACCGGATGCGAAAACCGCCATCAACATCTCTCCCAAATCTTCCGGCAAGGCCACCCATAAAAAGGTGGATCCGGAAGATATTCTCGCGCTCTGGCGGCAATATAAACAAAACCCCGGCCACGGAGCACTTCGAGAGAAACTAATCCTCAGCTACCTGCACCTGGTGCGCTATGTTGTCAGTCGCCTCCCCGTCACCCTGCCCATCAGCATTGCAACCGAAGACCTAATTAGCTATGGCACGCTGGGGTTGATGGAGGCCGTTGAGCGTTTCGACCCCGAACGCGGCCTGAAGTTTGAGACTTACGCCGTTACCCGAATCCGGGGGGCGATTATCGATCAATTGCGTTTCCAGGACTGGATTCCCAGGGGCGTGCGTAAAAGAAGCCGCGACTTGGGCGAGGCGATGCATCGCCTGGAAGAACAACTGGGCAGGGCGCCCAATGACGACGAGTTGGCGCAGGAATTGGGCGTCACCAAAACCAAGCTTCAAACCATGTTGGCCGAGAGCAACAACCTGATGCTTTCGCTTGACGACACCTACGGCAGCGATCAATCCGGCAGCAAAATGACGCTGCTTGATACGGTGGAGGATTCCAACAGCCCAGACCCGCAAGGGGAATTTGAGGCCAATGAACTGAGAAACCGTCTGGCAACCGCTATTGCATCATTGCCGGAGCGTGAGAAACTGCTGATTGCGCTTTATTACCACGAGAATATGACGCTGAAAGAAATCGGAGAGGTGATTTGCGTATCGGAATCTCGGGTGTGCCAACTGCACGCACAAGCTATCCTGAGGCTCAGAAGCAAACTGAGTCAATAAGGAGGCCCGATGCCAATGAACAAAAGCGCCGATCTTAAGACTGACCTGAAGCTTGCCTACCTGGCGGTTACCTCGCCGTTGCCCAACCTCTACATCGGGGGCCTGATGATTACCGATGGCCGTGGCCTGCCACTGGAATTTCGCTATACCGAGCCGATTCAGCCCACTAAAATTCAACAGATTTTATACGGCCAGGTCTTAAGCAGCTACATCAAGCGCGAAGTGATTCTTGAAACCCTGCTCAAAAGCATTGAAAGCAAATTCAAGTGCCTGCTGGTTGAAGACGAGCAGCTTGTGGCCCTGGGGCCGAATAAGGGTTTTTGCGTCATCCGCCTGACCGAAACAAAAGCAGCGCCGCTTGGCGAGTTGGGCAAGACCGAAAAAATATCAGACACCGAAGTCTTATTGCAAAGCGCGCACCAGGCAAGCCCCATCCGCCTGAACCTGCCCGATTTGAGCCAGAACCCGGAAATGGCGTCTGAAAACGGTCAGCCCATCTACGCCATACTGACCGAAGCCGGACAAACCATGGACGTTCAGGAGCCGCTCAAGCGAATCCATAAGGCATTGGAAATCATATGTCAGGAAGCGGGGATCACCTCAGCGGCAAGTTAATGCAGGAGCTTCGCTCCGCGTTCGCTTTGATTTTTAAAAACCTCGGCACCGACGGGGTGGATTTGGGCATTCGCGTTGACACGGTGATTTACCCCTGCCTGAAACAAGGCCGAACGCAGGAGCTGAAGCTTCAAACTTTTTCTTCCCCTCGATTACGCAATGCGCTCAGTGAAAATAATTTCAGCGATTGTAAAATTGAGCGCGTTCCTCTATATGAGCAGGACGCGCCACTTTGCGCTATCCCTTGCAGTTGGCAGGCAACTCTAGTCAGTGAACCTATCTTGGCCGACGCCACCGCAACCCTGTGCAGCGTCGATTTTGATAATATCAGGCACCCGGCGGATTTTGAGTGGCAGATTTCAAGCCCGGCCTTTTCCAAAAACAGGGCGGCTTCACCCGTCATGAACCTACCCGTGCCGGTATCAAGCACGAAAAGCCTGAGCGTAAACCTGCCCAAACTGGAGGGCCCCAAGGGACTTCACGACCTGCCGGTTCAAATCACCAACAAAAAATCCCACACCTTCCCCAGCCGGTTGTGGCAGTTGCCTTTTATTAAACGCCCCTTACCGCCACACCGATTTTCAAGCGAAATAAAAAACCGGATGCGCCAGGCTCTTGCCGAGAAGGCGGGCGTCAATCCAGCCTCCGTTCAAATCCAAGTCATCTTTGATCGCATCAATTTAGGCTTGTTCGCAAGCATCGATCAGGACGAAAAAGGCAACCTGATCTGCCACCCCAAGCCCGATGTCCTGCATCAACCCGAAAAAGCCAGGCATTTCCCCAGCGCTTACCTGGTCTTTGGCATAAGGATGGACACCAAGGAAACCTTAAAAGCGCTTGTGCCGATGCAGGATCAGGAAAAGGAAATTCTGAAAAACCTGGATTAAATTAACTGGGTTAAATTAAAAAAGCCTATGTCCTCTGAAAAACCTTCCCCAGAGCCTAAAAAGCAAACCGTATCACCGATGTCAGATACGGCTATCTGGGATGTGGTTTTCGACACGCTGACCTCTGGCCTGATGTTGCTCAATACCAGCGGAGACATTTTTCGCATCAACCAGCGGGCAAAAACTTTGCTCGACCTGGAAAACACCTCGACAAAAACACTTCATGACTTTCCCGACTATTTGGATCCGCTAAAGGAATTATTGCTCCAAGCAAGCGCGGATCGTTACCGTTGCGAACTGATGCTCCCTCTGCCCAGTCGCCCCACTGAACTTTCCACTCTCGGCTATAACCTCAGCCTGCTCAAGCCGGATAAGAAAAGCGCTTCAGAAACAATTCTGGTTTTTACCTTTAGCGATATCACCCAGATTCTCAAAGACCGCCAGGCAATGGATAAAATCAGGGACGAATTGCACCAGTCCAAAAAGCTGGCGTCTATCGGCACGATGATTTCAGGTGTGGCCCATGAGATGAACAACCCGCTAACGGGTATTTCAATGAGCGCGGAGTTAAGCCGCCTGAACCTTCAGCGGCTGATTCAACAGTTAAGCGCAGATGCTTCCCCACTGGATAGTTCAACCTTAGCCAACAGGCTTGAAAAAACATTGGCCGAAGTCGAGAAAATTGCCCGATCTTGCGATAAAGCGGCGGTGCTGGTCAGCGATTTGCTCTCCTACTCAAAGCCAAGCCAGGTGGTGATGATTCCTACTGACTACCCCAAGCTTGTTCAGGACACGATCAAGGCGTTTGAATCCCATCCCGATTTTATGCATTTTAAAATCAACGTCATCCCGCCTGAAGATTCTTTACCAGTCACGGTGCTTGCTGATCGCGTGAAGATCGAACAGGTGTTTTATAACCTGTGCAAAAACGCGTGTGATGCGGCGGAAGGACAGGGAAAAATGGACATCCATTTTACGGCTGGCGAGTCGCCCACCGGCTTTCCCTGGCTGATTGCCCATGTCCGGGACAAGGGGCCTGGAATTGACAAGACCATTCTCTCCCGCATTTTCGACCCGTTCTTTTCAACCAAGGGCAATAAAGGCGTGGGGCTGGGTCTAAGCATTAGCTACCGTACGCTTGAGCAACATGATGGCCTGCTCTCTGTTGAAAGCGAGCCCGGACAATGGACAGAATTTCAGGTCGCCCTGCCGCTTGTGGAAAATTTTGAAAAAACATAGAAAAAAGCAGATTCGTATTTATTGCCATGATTAACGCTTAAACGGGGGCCATGCTTGATCCTGGGCTGAGACGACCGACGGCGAAAAAGGCCAGGCAATATTGAAGGCCGGGTCGTCGTAGCGGGCACTGTGGGCCGCTGTTGGCTGATAATGGGCGCTGACCTGATACAGCACGTCGCTATCATCCTCCAGCGTTAAAAAGCCATGTAAAAACCCTTGGGGGATATAAGCAGCCAGAGCGTTTTCAGCGCTCAGCTCAATGCCGTAATAATCCCCATAAGTCTGTGAGTCGGGACGAACATCCACCATCACGTCCCAGATTCGGCCCTGAACACAACGAACAAGCTTTACCTCGGCATGGGGAGGCTTTTGAGAATGCAGGCCCCGAAGCGTTCCTTTGAACTTGTTATGAGACAGATTGGTCTGTACAAAGCCTGCCAATATCCCTTTTTCTTCGAACTCGCCTTGGTGAAAAACCTCCGAAAAGAAGCCACGTTCGTCCACAAAGCGCTTGGAATCAATGATATAGGCACCTTTGAGGGGAGTCTCTCTAAATATCAGCGGCATTTGGGCCTTCTTGCTTCTAGTTTTTGAAGTTAAAATCGCACCCCTTATTGAACCATAATCAGGAACTTTTTTCGCTACGCGTGCCTTTATTACTACAGGAGAGAAGATTTCCGAGGTAAAAACATTGAAATTTCAGTACTTACAAGGCATGCCAACCTTAATGTCCATTTAACACGACACTAAATGGGCATTTCCAGACTTCAGGATTTTGCTTTCAGATCGATAATATCCATAGCAAGATGTTGAACGTAAAAGCAGCCTCATTTTCATAAAGCCCCTCTCACAGAGCGCCTCTAATGAGCAGAAAGCTTATTGTGATGATGAAACCCTCAAAATTCCAAACGTCCAAAGAGAGCAAAGCGCCCTGCCCCTATATGCGGGGGCTGGATAAGAACCTGCGTTCAGTCTGCGGGCAGGGGTTTTTTCAAAATCATCCATACGGTTGGGAAACTAAATACTATAATGGCCCTAGGGCTATCGAAGCAGTCCAGACAATCGGAAAAGTTAAAGGCAACAGAAAACAAAACGGCATTATGAAATGGGTCACCGTAAAACCAGGTGAAAACAGCCCTTGTGACAGTACAAAAACTGCGGTGGGCCATATGGCCGCGTCGTTAATCGCACAGCAGTTAAATGAAACGCCCGATTCGGTGTTTATTTTCCCCACAGGCAACACTCCAAAACCGATGTATGAAGCGCTTCGGAGTATGCCTGGCTTAAACTGGCGGCAAGCCAAGCTTTTTCATCTCGATGAATATGTTCAAAAACCGGAACTTGGGCTTTCCCAAGAGCAAACCTTCAAAAACTACCTCAACAAGGAGCTTTGGGAGGCAAACCCTGCCATTAGCCAAGCCAGGCGATACTATTTACAGGATTACCTGCACAACCCGAAAGGCTACGAGGATAAAATCAAGGCCGTCGGCCATCCCGACGTCGTTGTCCTGGGCATCGGGGGCAATGGCCATATCGCCTTTATCGAGCCTGGATTTGACCCTAAAGTGGCAAGCCATATCCACACGGTTCACCTTGCCGAAAAAACCCTGAATGACAATTTCCCCAATCGCAAAAGCCCCCAGAACCCCAACGGGGAAGGCTACAGCGATGAGGCCGTCACGCTTGGGCTTGAGACGATTCTAAGCGCCCGGCACATTATCCTTCTGGCCACGGGCAATAATAAGAAAGCCATCCTTAAAAAGGCCTTCGGCGACTTTTCCGAACCGCCAACCCCCGAAGTACCAGCGTCTTATTTGAAAATGCATCCCAACGTCACGGTCATCACCGACGTAACGCTGAATGATTGACCTGATTCATGATTGAAGTGAAAGCGGTATTTAAACTAAGGGATTTTACTTAAACACGCAATGAAAGGGCTTGATTTTTAGATTTCTCTGGTAGAATAAGGGGAAGGGGTGTCAGTTTACTGGATTTTTCAGCAATCTTATTTGCCTATCTTATTTGGTTTTTGAGTGTTCATAATCTGACCGTTTATAATAAAATCGCCCCTTAGCAGACTTATGGCAAGCTTTCCCGCCTTTTCAGCGCCCCTTTCCCGTTCTTGACAAAAGCCTTTCGGTTTTTTCGGCAGTACCGCTTCAACTTTCCGCCCTGAAACGCTTTATCCAGGCTTTTGTTGATTAAGAGCGCCTTGGTTGCATTTTGATATCTCTAAGCCAGGCCATAACGCCTGAAGTCCTATTAGACCTGAAAGCATACTAGAGAAGTAGAGAGCGTTATTCTTATTTTCCTAAGATTTATTCTTATTTTTTAACAGAACAATAAAGAAAGCTTATGCAAACATTGGATAAAACTGCAAAGAAACCAACTATCACGTTTAATTTCGGCTATATCAAGCAAGAGGCCAAGCCAGGCAGTTGGCGTCGTGGCTATGCCTATTACCGTGAAAAACAGGTCAACGATATTTCTTTTACCAAGGACGGCGTTGTCTCCAAGGTCAAGGGCAAGTTCAAGGAAGCCTACACCACCCAACTCATTTTTAAGCCTGATGCGGTCAAACCAAAATGTGACTGCCCGTTGGAAGAAAAATGGTGTAAACACGCCGTGGCCGTCGCGCTTGAATGTGTCGAACAGAACCTGTGGGAAGAGTTCTTTGACTTGTCGATGGACGATACGGTGCTGCCGTTAGATGCTGAACAATGCCTGGGAACCTATCGTTTTGTCCTAGGCGGCAGGGCCCCAAAAACGACCCTCATCAAAACCGATGACGCCAAAAAAAGCACGCAAAAGGCAAAGCTGGCCCAGAGCCAGGGGAAAATCCAGATTGGCCATGGGGGAAAGAAAAAAGGGCATGGGCACCAGCACCACAAGGAAGCCCCCAAAGGCATCCGCCTGGGGATTATCGAGCGAAAAACCGGTGAAGTGATAACCGACCTCGAACCCCTTCTGCGCGCTGCCGTTCAGCGTGAAAAAGCGGATTTGGCAGACGGCGGTAAAAGCGCGTTCAGTGAAGCAGATAAGCGTGAATTTAACGTAATGCAGCTTCTGGTCAAACAGAACCAGCTCAAAACCGACGATGGCTGGTTTCTCGTGCCGCTAAACGAAGGCAATACGCTGATTCAATTATTATCCCAAGTGGAAGAACTGGTGGATGAGACACAGCAAAGAATCGTTTTTGAAAGCAACTCCCTCAATCTTCTGCTGGCCGTCAACGTTTCGATGGCCGCAAACGTCCTGATCTCGCTTCACTGGGTTAAGCAACAGGTGACAGGCGATAACGGCAAGAGCGAGAAAAAAATCATCGACGCCTACCCGCTTGAAGAAATCGAACTCTTTTCAAAAAACATCCCCTGGGGTCTATACAAACACAAGCTTTATCCTCTGGCCAACACGCTCAGCCGACTACCGAAAGATCTGACCCGGCAGACGTTTACCGACATCCGCGACGCCGATGGCGGTAAATTCATGTACGAAGTGCTGCCGGAACTACGAAAAGTTGTCGATACTGATTTGGCTGACATCGTCGATCAGGTCAAGCTTAGAAGCAAGCCGCCCACCAAGCATATCGCGCTGGAACTGGTGGATGAAACCATGTCGAAAATCCAGGCCAGGCTTGAATTTTCATATGACGGCGTAAAAGTGGCCTATAGCAAGAAAAACCCGGATTCGCCCTATGTGATGGTAGTGAAGAAAGACAAGGACACCGCCTACTGGATCAAGCGCGACATCCAGGGCGAGCGCGACGCCTTCAAGCGTTTGAGTGAAGGCGGGTTGGAGCAGATGCAGACCAACCTGTTTTTTGCTGAAGGCGATTACGCCATTGATTTCTATAATAACCTGCTGCCAGAACTCAAAGAGGATGAGAGTGACCCATGGCAGGTCAACATCAAGGGCAGCCTGGATTTTCTCAAGGGCTCCAAGTTCCCGCTGAAGCTTCGCGCCTCGATTGACTTTTCCGAATCCGTCGCGCAGTTTATCCTGGTGATTGACTGCACCATCGGCAAGCGGGAAATGTCGATGGATCAGGTACAGCAGTATTTAATGCAGGGCAAGAAGTACTTCTTCATTAACCGCGATGAGGGGTATGTCGAAATCCCCCTGGCCACCATTCTTCAGTTCGGGAAAACACTGCAGGCGTTTGACGCTGAAACCATCGACACCGACACCTATAAAATCCAGACTTACAAAGCGGGACTGCTTGCCGAATTAATCGACATCGGCATCGACATGAACTTCAGCGGCAAGTTCAAAAAATTCTGGAACGTCATTTCTTCCACCGAGTCGATGGAAGAAGTGGAAGTCCCCGACAGTGTCAACGCTGAATTGCGCCAGTACCAGAAGCAGGGCTTCAACTGGCTATGGTTTATGTATTCTTATGGCCTTAACGGGATTTTGGCCGATGATATGGGTCTTGGTAAGACGCTTCAAACCTTGGTGCTGATGCAGCAGGCCAAGGACAAGGATGGCTCGCAGCCCTCTCTTGTGGTTTGTCCCTCCTCTATCGTCTTTAACTGGGTGAATGAGGCCCGACGTTTCACGCCGGATTTGAAAGTCGTCAAGCTGACCGGTAGTGACCGTCACGCGGCTTATAAGGAAATCAAGGACGCGGATCTGGTCGTCACCAGTTACGCCATTTTGCGCCGCGATATCCGAGCGCTGAAAGAGTATAATTTCCGTTTCGCGGTTTTAGACGAATCCCAAAACATCAAGAACCAGGATTCTCAAACCGCCGATGCCAGCAAAAAATTAACAGCAGGCCACCGCCTGGCGCTTTCCGGCACGCCGATTGAAAACCGCCTCTCGGAACTCTGGTCATTATTTGATTTTCTGATGCCCGGCTTCTTATATGACATCGACGAGTTCCGTTATCGCTACATTACCCCCATTGAGGAAAAAGGCAACCGCGACGCAGAGCGGCGATTGAAAAAACAGGTTTTCCCCTTCATCCTCCGCCGACTCAAGCAGGATGTCGCCAAAGACCTGCCGGCAAAAATCGAGAACATTCTCTATTGCGAACTGACCGATCAGCAGCAGGATCTTTATCTCGATATTCTGGAAAAAACCAAGGAAGAAGTCTTCGCCCAATTTGCCGATACCGGCAACGCCAAAAAATCGCAGACGTCCATCTTCTCGGCGCTTCTTCGTTTAAGACAGGTTTGCTGCCATCCTAAGCTGCTTGGCGATGACATCTCCAAGGGCCTGCGCGAATCAGGCAAATTCGACGCCTTGAAGAACATGATCCAGGATGTCATCAGCGAAGGTCACCGTGTGCTGCTCTATAGCCAGTTTGTCGAAATGCTGAAAGTAATCCGCTCCTGGCTTGAGCAAAAGGGCATCAAGTACGAATACCTGACCGGCGAAACCCGCGACCGCGAGGGAGCCGTCTATCGCTTCAACAACGATGAAAGCATTCCCATCTTCCTCATCAGCTTGAAAGCCGGTGGGGTCGGCTTGAACTTAACCGGCGCCGACTATGTTATCCACTATGACCCCTGGTGGAACCCGGCGGCTGAAGATCAGGCCACTGACCGGGCACACCGGATCGGTCAGAATAAGACGGTCTTCGTTTACCGCTTGATCACCAAGGGAACGGTGGAAGAGAAGATCATGAAGCTGAAAGACAGGAAACGAGATCTGGTTGATTCGATTATCGCAGCGGATCGTTCTGTCGGTAAGATGCTGACGTTTGACGATCTCAAGGAAATCCTGTCGTCTGACTTTTAGACAAAACAAATATCATTAAAAAAATTAACGAGATTAACACTCGTTAAGATGAATTTATGATCGATGTTTTACTAGTCAGATAAGCATTTTGGGCTTTTGTGACAAAGCTGTCTCTTTAGCAGGCTGAATTTTCACACGCTTGTCTTAAAGCTCATTTAAAATACGAAGAAGGAAAAGAAAAGATAAGAAAGTAAAACCTGTCAAATTCCTGCTGGTTTTTATTTCCAATTGAACTATCCCTGACAATGAATGAACGACATCAGTACAAAATGCGTGGGTAAAAAATGTAACGCTAAAAGCCTTAAAAGGCTTTATTTATGATGCATTTTCCCAGCCTGTAATTAGTCACCGAAAACACTCCGTAGAGGACAGACAATGACGCTTGCTGCCATTGCCGCTTATTGCGGCAATCCCTTTCTGTTACATAAAATGCCCTATTATTTTGAAACAGAGCCATTTTTCGGAAGTCTTCAAGCAGACAATAACCAGAGCCCTGGAAACATAGACTGCTTCACGAAACAGGCACCCTTGCCCTACAGTCTTCATCACCTTAAATTTGGAGGCGAGATCAGGAAAGTGATGACCTATAACACGGAAACACTGGCAAAAAAACGAAACGGTGAATGGCTTAAAAGTCCTCAAAGTCTCGAAGCGCTTGCCAAAATCATCTTACAGGCAAGACCCGACATTATCGCGCTTCAGGAAGTAGGAAGCCCGGACGTTTTAAGATACTTCAACCGCGAGTACTTGCGAGGCGCCTATCCCCACATCGTTCAGATTCCAGCCCTGATTGCAGGCCAGCAAAGAAACGTGGCCATTATGGCAAACGAAGAGTTGGAACTGGTGGGGGCAGTCAGCCACCATAAACGCTTTAAGATCCTGGATTGCCGCCATCAACATCGAGACATTCTGGAGGCCACGTTCCAAACCCCTAGCGGTTATGAATTCACGCTATTCAGTGTCCATTTCAAATCGATGGCCAATGGGGAAAAAGAGTCCCAGACGCAACGACTGGAAGAAGCGCAGGTTTTGGCTGACATTGTTCAAACACGGCTTAAAGCGGAACCCGACGCCCATATTATCGTGGCGGGAGATTTCAATACCCTGCCAGACAGTGACTATGGCCAGGCCGTTCTAAACCTTGCCACCGGCAGAAGCGCTTCCAGACGAGATGGCTTCTTAAGCGATCCGACGTTAGAAAAAAAAGAGCCTCAAAACGCTACGCCCACACACCAGACGCGACGCAAGGAAGAGCAAAAAAGCAAACTGGATTATATCTTTGTTTCGCCGGGGCTTTCCCCTTTTGTTCATCACTCAAGAGTCGTCGGCACTCTAAAAGACAAGCACTATCGAGACGCTTCCGATCATCTGCCGGTTATGCTGACCTTTGAGGAAGCCGCTGTCCCCGTGGCAGAACAAGACCAAAAGAGCAAGCCAGCTCGCCACCTTGACCTGGCGGCTTAATAGCTCTATTTCGATATGGTTTTATTTGGCTAGGGTTTTTATTTCTCTATACATGGGATTTCAGGGGAAAATCTTGGGTAAACGACGGCCCCAGCGAATAGCGTTGGATAATAACCTTGTCCCAAACCTTATTGACCACATAGGGCTCACGTTTCAGCCAGACTTCCTCAAGTTCCGCTTTTGAGGCAAAATCTCCAATAATCACGGAGCCCTCCATCTGATCCGCATCATTTAAAAGCGCTCCGCCCATTAGTAAATAGCCACCCGCCTTGAGATCATCAATTAAATCCACGTGCGCCTGGCGGCAAGCCAGCCGACGCTCCAGAGCATCCGGGTGGTCTTGGGCAGAGACGATAAACAACATCAGGCAATTTCCTTTCAGTTGATAGATATAACGACTAGAAAGCATCTTTTTATGAGTATGAATAATGCAAACGCAAGCAATTTTCCTATCCTAGCAAAGACCCTCTCTGAGCCAAAGGCAATTTCTGAGATGACACCTCAACATCTTGCGGCATTCATCGACCACACAAAGCTGACGTTCAGCGCGCAGGAAAATGTATCTCAGGAATCAAAGGAGCAGGCTATTTTAAACCTCTGCACCGAGGCCAGGGAGTATGGCTTCAAGGCTGTCTGCATCCGCCCCGCTTTTATTCCCCTTGCAAAACAGGCGCTTGCCGACTCTCCTATTCTAGTGGCAACCGTCGTTGGCTTTCCCCATAGCAAACAACTGTTGAAGGAAGAAAAAAAACAGCCAAGCATCGGGAGCCTGCCCTTTGAAGAAAAGTTTGAAGAATGCCGTCAGGCGCTTCTCGATGAAGCCGATGAGATTGATTTTGTGATGAACGTGGCCCAGTTCAAATCAGATGATAGAGAGAAAAAACAGGAAACGCTTGAGGAATTTCGGAAAATACGCACCCTGTGCGGCAGAATGCCCGTAAAAGTGATTATTGAAACCGACTTGCTTTCCCCTGCTGAAATTCGCCAGGCGACGCTGTTCTGTGCCGAGGCGGAAGTGGCGATGGTCAAAACCTCAACCGGCATGCTGGAAGGTGGTCTTGGCGCTTGCGCTGAAGTTGTTTCCCTGATTCAGGAGACTCTGGCAGATTTTGCCGGTTTTCGCCCTAATGCCCCCAGACTAGGAATAAAAGCCAGCGGAGGCATTAAAACCAGGCCACAAGTCGAGGCTTTCATCATGGCTGGCGCCACCCGGATAGGCACCAGCTCAGGGGTTACTATTCTAAGTGAAGAAAAGCTTTAAAATAGGCATTTATGGCAATTTTCAGGGTTCCGATTTCAATTAAAATATGAGGCCGAACTCTCGAATTTGGGTCAAGCTGGGGGTTTCGAGAGCCCGATAATGTGACAAATTTGACACCAAGCAGCCTTCAGGGGTCAAAAATCCAAAAAAAACGTTGCCTTTTTTTCGATAGGCCCTTATAATCGGCTTGTTAGGTAAATGTTGGAGTCCAAACCCTTATGAACAAAGAAGAATTAGTACAAGAAGTCGCCAAGAAAACGAAAAGCTCGCAAAAAGCGGTCGCTACCATCTTGGCAAGCGTTATTGAAACCATCGAAAAATCCGTTGCCAAAGGTAAAAAAGTGACCCTCGTCGGCTTCGGTACTTTCGAAAACCGCAAGCGCAAAGCTCGCTCGGGCCGCAACCCCCAAACCGGCAAAACCATCTCCATCCCCGCTAAAACGGTTCCGGTTTTCAGCCCCGGCAAACAGTTCAAAGAATTGGTCGCTAAAAAGTAGTTTTGAAGCGTCAAATTTTTTGTCAAAACATCAATACCGTGCTTTTCCCCTTTTTAAGGAATGGCACGGTATTATTTTAAGGCTTCTTTTGACAGCCGTTTAAATGAAGCTTAAACGCAAACACCCTGTTTCGGTATCATTCCAAAACAGGGCTTAGAAGTTTGTTTACAGCTTATTATTAGTGCAACCGCACAAGAATTTCCCCATCTCCCGTTAAACTGAGGGAGTTTCTGGCAATCGCCTCAATTCCACGACGGGTAGAGGCATTTTGAATACGATTGCGCAAAATATTGTTTTCCTGGCGAATTTCCTGGTAATAGCGCTCAATAATGGGCTGGCTTTTAATCCGGGCTGTCATTGAATAGGTTTCAACCAAAATCGTCCGCACGCATTGAAATACACAGAAAACCAGGGCAAAAAGCGCCATCCAGTAGATGGGTGCCGGCATCCCCTTCTTCACATACGAGGACTTCACCACACGCGTCTGAGGGTGGCCCTTAACACGGGGCAGCGGAGTATTTACGGCTGGCCTGGCAGCCGCTAGAGATGATTTGCGATGTTGGGAAGGCTGGTAAGACCAATCAAGCGATTCGTCTTTCAGTAAGCGGGCTTGCAATGCACTCACAGCAACTCTCTCTCTTCTTCTATAAATATAAATTTAAACCAAAAAAATAAAATTATAAGGAGCAGCGGGAAAAACTAGGGGGAGACACCGGGGAGAAGAAACCCACAAGTAACATGAGGGGAGGATAAAGCCATGTCTGAACTAATAAAAAACTGGCCTGAAGGGGTTGGGCCTGAAGAATCCTGACTTACTCTCTCTTTATTTTCTCTCTTATTTATTTGCTCTTATTTATTTGCTCTTATTTTTTCGGGGTTTTTAAAAATCTGGAATAACACTAGAATTAATAATTTCTTAATTATAGCAAGCGCTTTTAAATCCGCCAAGGCTTTTTTCCAAAAAGCGCAAGTCTTTTTTAAAGCAGTTCCCCTATCGGAATGATTTTTCAGAAGGCATCGCCTGCCGCCTTGTCGAAAACAAGTTGAATCTAAACGCTTCTGCCGTGACGTTTTTCCCCTAAAAAACCTAAATTTTGCCCTGTTACTCTTTCGGGTCAAGCCCTATGTTATAGTTGTTTTGACCTTTTTGAGCGCTATTCTCAAAGCATCTGGCGCAAGGCACGTATTACCCTTACTGAAACAAGCTCAGCATCTTACGAATGGCTGGATCTAACCCACAGAAGCTACCGGTTTGTATCAACGTTTTTGCGACGTTGGACTACATTGAGCTGGTGCAACTGAATGACGAAACCCGTGACATCCAGCTCACGGCCTCTATTCCTTGCAGGTTTGACCCCACCACCCGGCAACTGATCGATATCGAGCTTCTTACCCAGGGGATTAAAGATCTTTTCAACAGCAACCGGATTCCCTTCAGTACACCTGTCGTCGTTGTTTTACCGAGCCTTCTGACGCGCGAATTTGATGTTCCGGCTGATTTGAACCGCGACGAGCTGATGATGATGGCCACCTCCGAAGCGGAGCGCTTCAACATCTTCAAGAATCTTGAAACCCATCTTGATATCCTCAAGCTCTCATCGGGCCAATACGTTTACTCGGCCTACCCCAAGACCGAGATTGAAAAGCTTCAAATGGTATTCAACGAGTTGAAAATCAACTTGAAGGCTATTGAAATCAACTACTTCAGCATCATGCGCGGCTTATTGGCCACGGGCACGATTGCCGAAGAGGCGGCATCCCAGGATCCCTGGGGTTTAATGGTCATTAACGAAAACACCTTCTTTATCAGCATTCTTGAAGGCTTGCAGTTCCTTACCCTCTCGGAAACGCTTCTGTCCCAAAATATTGAGCGCAATGACCTGCTTTCGGAAATCAAGGATGATTACGACAGCTTCACCCGGCACAAAGGCTTTGTTAAGCTGGTTGTGGTCAACAACAACACCCGCCTCACCACAGACGAAGTGCTGTCACACCTGAACCTGGACATCCCGGTTGCCAACATCGACCAAAAAGCGGTTAATCTTATCTCGCGCGGTGCCAGCGAAGGATCTTTGCCTTGTACGCTCGAATCGATTGGCGGCGTGTTCCTGCCTGAAATTAAGGAGCTGCCCAGCCTGAACCTGAAGCCCCGAGGGGGCCTCAATATTGAGAGTATCGATGAATTAAGACGGAAGAGTTTTTACATCGGCATGGCGCTTTGCGGCGTTATCTTCATCCTTCTGCTTTTCTGCTGGGGGCTTCTTGCTCTTTTGGTCAACCTGAAAATGGAAGAAGTCAAAACGCTGACGGCCCAGCAAAGCGAATCATCCCCTGTAAAAGACGCCAACAAATTCGCCGAAGTTCAGCGAAAGCTTTTTATTAAAAAGGCACGAAACCAGAATATCCTGCTGAACAACACGATGGTCAACATCGGCAAGGCCATTGACCGAGACTCATGGGTTAACAAGCTGGCATTAACCAATCCTCTGACGGAAAGTTCAGACGAGGAAACCTTGCCCATTAATATCCTGATGGACGGCGCCTCTCTTTCAACCGACAAGCTCAATGCCTTTACCACCCAGCTCAATACCCTTTTAAAGCGCAATGATTTAAACGTGCCCAAAATTGACAGCGAGAAAAAAGGCGAGGAAAGCTTTTGGGTCTGGACGATGGAAAGCAAGGCCAACGATCCCCAATCCGAAGGTGATGGCCCGGGAAAAGCGCAGTAAAAACGATTTGCTTGAATAGAACCGGAGAAAAGCAAGTAGCCCCCAGAATAGATTTCAGAATAATAGATCTCAGAGTAGACGTATGAATATCCCTTTTGACAAAGAAGCCTTATTGAAAAATCTGAAAGAAACCGACTGGAAGCTCTTAATGAGTACGGCGGTGCAGGTCCTGATGGATCCCAAGGTGGCAGGGACGTTGATCTTTATGATCTTTGTCATCTATGGCATCGGCTATGACACCGTTTTCAAACCAGCCCTTCAGCAGTTGAGCGACCTGGATAAAAGCTTAAAATCCCAGCAGGAAGGGCTTAAAGCCCAACAGGCCGAAAAGGAAAAATACGCCAACTGGGCAAAATCCCTTGAGGGGCTTCAGACCAAAATTATCAAGGTAGAAAAAGGAGAAGTCCCCACCGTTGTCGCCGCAGGCCAGTTGGGTAAAATCGAGGAGCTTTTAAGCGGAAAAAAACGCAATGAGTCCAGTCTCGAACCACTTCCAGCCCCCCATGACAAACTGACCCAAGGGACAGTCAACCAGGTAGGATCAACCGAAGTCACCATCGCCACACCCCCACAAGCGGAAGCAGCCCCAAGCGAAGAATCCCTCAAAGGCCGCAAGGAAATCCCCAATACGGGCCAGCCGGTGGAGAGCGGTGTAAAGCTGATTCGCTTTGACTACGAGGGGAAAGTACAAGGCACTTTTATTGCCTTAACGGATTTGATTAACCAGCTTGCCGTCCGCAGCAACCTGATTGTCATCCGCGATATCACCCTTACGCCCGTTCCGCCGCCAAACGATTACCTGAGACCTGACCCCAAAACCCAGGAAGAAGCCACGGTGCCACTTGAAATGACACTCAAGCTTTCAGTCTATATTGCCCCGGAAGACACATCGGCTGCCAATGCATCCCCGGCAAGGGCCAGACAAGCATCTTCGGCTACACCTTAGGCACACCACTTTTCCATTTCACTTATCCCCTCACTGTTTTTTCCTGTATTTAAGGACGGGTATGCGCGTTTTGTTATTAGCCTCAGGCGTTTTAGGGCTTTCTATTATGGAAAGCCTGCTTGCGCTTCAAAAGACAGGGGAAATTGAAATCGTCGGGGTCTTTCCCTGGTCTAAAAGCAAAAAAGGCCAGACTTTAAAAGATTTGGGCGAAAAGCAATTGGTCAAGGCCATTAAAAAACACCGGCTTAAAATGATTTACTGTCCCGGGGCGAATCATTTCTCCTTCAGCCAGCAATTGCAGACGCTGAAGCCTGATGTGGTGATTGTGGGCTGCTGGGGGGAAATTCTTAAACCCCACGTGGTCAACCGTACCGACATCAAACTGGTGAACTGCCATCCCTCCAAGCTCCCCGCGCACAGGGGCGCAAATCCTTACGTATCAGCATTGATAAACCGAGATGCACTTGATGGCGGCGAAAGCGGCGTCACTTTCCATTGGGTCAGCAGCGGCATTGATGAAGGGCCTATTATCCTGCAAGAGGCTATCCCGCTGAGAAAAGCCATGACCGGCGACGAACTTCGCGCCGCCTGTTGCGAAAAAGTCAAAACCATGGTGCCTGGCTTAATTGAAAAACTCAGAAATACGGGCATTGCCGATTATCCTCCCCAACCCCAGGAGGGGGCGAGCTATTACCCGCAAATCAGCCTGATTGACGGCCTTCTTCGATGGGAGCAGCCTCCTGATGAGATTATCAACCGAATGAAGGCTCTCACCCCCTGGCTAACCTGTTTTTCCATGCTCCAGGGCCAATTGCTCTATATTTTCCACGAGCTGCTGGTCGAGTCTCGCGCTGCCTTTCAAGCCAATTACCCTCACCTGGCGCTTTTAAGCGGCGACGTGCCTAACCAGATTCCACCCGGAACGATTGTGGCCAAACAGCAGGATACCATCTGGATTCAAAGTAGCGAGCAGGACGTTTTGTTCAGGGCCCGAGACATCCAGTTTTATCTGGGCTGGGGGTTTTTACCAAAGCCTGTCTCACGTTTTCTAAACCGAGGGGTGTTGAAAATCGGCCAACGCTTCCTCCAGGCCTTTGTTCAGGGAGTCGTGGCGCAATCACAGCAAGGCGCGCAAGCTCAACAGGACTCCAGCCCGGTGATCTAAGCGTCTGAACGCTATGAATCTTTAGCTATGAATCTTTACAAGGGGTAAAAGCACCGGACATTCCGGCTTGCTTTGGGTATAATGCCGTCAGCTTCTAATGATGAAGCTCAAGAGAGTTTTTACGCAAATTACGCAAAAAAGAGTTTTAAGCGAAAGAGTTTTTAAGAAAGAGTATTGGACGTAGATGGCAACACGACAGACCAACATGTTCGGCGACGGCAAAATTGTCCCGATTAGTATCCGAGAAGAAATGCGGCGCTCTTATATTGATTACGCCATGAGCGTTATCGTGGGGCGGGCGCTACCCGACGTGCGCGACGGACTAAAGCCCGTTCACCGCCGTATTTTATACGCCATGCACGAAATCGGCCTTTCACCCGACAAGCCTTTTAAGAAGTGCGCCAAGGTCGTGGGTGAGGTTCTGGGTAAATACCACCCTCACGGCGATACGGCTGTTTATGACGCCCTGGTGAGGTTAGCGCAGGATTTTGCCAGCCGCTACCCGCTGGTCAATGGCCATGGAAACTTCGGCAGCATCGAAGGCGATAACGCCGCCGCCATGCGATATACCGAGTGTAAGCTCACGCCCATAGCGCTGACGATGCTTGAGGATATCGAGCAAGATACGGTTGATTTCCTTCCCAACTATGATGGCTCGGAAGAAGAACCAAGCGTTCTGCCTTGCCGCCTGCCGATGCTGCTTCTAAACGGCTCAAGCGGGATTGCCGTTGGGATGGCCACCAATATTCCACCCTTCAACATGCGCGAAGTGGTCGATGGCACCTGTGCCCTGATCGATAATCCAATGTTGAATCCGCAACAGATGATGCAATACATCAAAGGCCCTGATTTTCCCACCGGCGGTGAAATTATCGGAACCAAAGCGATTAGCGACGCGTTTGCAACCGGTCGTGGCAGCGTTATAATGCGCGCCGTCACCAGCATTGAAACCATCCCCGGCGGAGGCGGACGTCAAGAGCGAACGGCGATCATCGTTTCGGAAATCCCTTATCAGGTCAATCTCACCAGCCTGATTGAAAAAATGGTGGAACTGGTGCGTGATAAAAAAGTCGAAGGCATCAGCGACTTGCGAAACGAATCGGATCGCGACGGTCTTCGTCTGGTGATTGAACTCAAGCGTGACGCAAAGCCGGATGTGGTGGTGCGCAATTTGTACAAGCACACCCAGCTTCAAACCACGTTTGGCGTGAACATGCTGGCTCTTGTAAAAAACCAGCCCCGCCTGCTCAACATCGTTGACGTGTTGAATGAGTTTATCGATCACCGTATCGACGTGGTGCTTCGCAGAACCCGTTTTCTAATGGGCAAGGCCGAGGCACGCGCACACATCCTGGCAGGTTTGATGATCGCTATTGGCGATCTCGATAACGTCATTAACATGATCAGAGGGTCTCGTTCGGCAACCGAGGAACTTCGCAAAGAGTTAATGGCAAAGTATGGCCTCGATGCCGATCAGGCCAGTGCGATTCTCGAATTGCAACTGCGTCGTTTATCCGGCTTGGAACGTGAGAAAATTGCGGGCGAGCATGCCGAGTTGCTTGAAAAAATCGCCGACTTTAAAGATATCCTGGCAAGTCGCCAGAGAGTCTTGACGATTATTAAGGATGAATTGCGCGAACTTCAGGAAAAATATGGCGACAGCCGTAAAACCATTATCAAGCCCGCCGAGGATGAAGATTTCTCCATTGAGGACTTGACCCCCAACGACGCGATGGCTGTCTTTATTACAAGACAGGGTTATATCAAGCGCATCGCGCTGGATACCTTCGAACGCCAAAACCGCGCCACGCGGGGTAAAGGCGCCATCAAAACGCGGGATGAGGATGATGTTGTCCACTTCTTTACGGCGGGGATGCATAGCGCCGTCTTGTTCTTTACCAGCAAGGGCAAGGCATTTGGCTTAAAAGTATATGACTTTCCCGAAGGCAGCCGCAGCGCCAAGGGGCTTGCAATGATTAACCTTCTGGCGCTGGATCAGGACGAGCGTATCACGGCCTATGTGCCGGTAAGCGATTATCGTCAAACCCAGTTCTTGATCATGATGACCACGCAAGGCTGGATTAAGAAAATTGAACTGAATAATTTCGAGAATATCAGGCGCAGTGGCCTGATTGCCATTGGCCTGGAAGATGGCGATTCGCTCGGATGGGTAAAACCCGCCAATACAGGTGATGAAGTGCTAATTGGCACCAGCATGGGGATGGCTTGCCGCTTCCCTGAAACCGGGCTGCGCGCCATGGGCAGGACGGCTCGTGGGGTTACCGCCGTCAAATTGAGAACCGGGGATCAAATTGTTGACTTCTCGATTATTCCAAAAGATGTCTGTAACGATCCGAACACGGATGTGCTAATCATCACCACGGATGGTTTTGGCAAGCGCACCAGCATTGATGAGTTCAGAACACAGAACCGGGGCGGCATTGGCTTGATTTCCACCAAGTTCAAGAACACTCAAAGCCGGGTGGCCAATATCTGTATCGTTCAGAACAACGACGAGCTGATGATCGTCAGTGCAAACGGCGTTGTCGTCAGGCTCAAGGCAGGTGACATCTCCCGCCAGAGCCGTATGGCGACCGGGGTTCGTCTTCAAAACCTCGATGACCACGACTCGATTGCTTCGGTCACCAAGGTTGTAAACATCGACGAGACCGATGTTGCCTCTTCATCGGGCGAGGCTGCGACCTAGACAAAGTAGGTATTTCCCCTCTCCCTCTTGGGGAGAGGGTGCCCGAAGGGCGGGTGAGGGGTATTTACCGAAAAGGGAGAAGGTAACACTTTTTCTTTGCGCTAAAATGAAGACCTGAACCGTACAAACTCAGGATCTCGTATGAAACCCGAGCTATTACTGCCAGCCGGAAGCCCCGAAAAGCTCCGCTATGCCATCGCCTATGGTGCGGATGCGGTTTATCTTGGCCTGCCGATGGCAAGCCTTCGCACCCCAAGCAAGGGTGAGCAATTTACCCCGAAAAACCTTGAAGAATATATACAATATACACAAGGCCGCCAGGTCAAAGCCTACGTTACGCTGAATATTTTTGCGGCAAATCATGATATCAAGCGCCTCGTACCGCATTTGGAACAACTTGAATCGCTTAAACCTGACGCCCTGATTATCAGTGATCCGGGGATTTTCAGGCTGGCCAGACGCCATGCGCCTTCCATTCCGTTGCATATCAGCACGCAAGCCAACACGCTCAACGTTGAGGCCTGCGCGTTCTGGCAGGATTTGGGCGCCGAGCGCGTGATTCTGGCCCGCGAAGTGCCGCTGCGTGAAATCGCTGAAATCCACGAAAAACTGCCTGATCTAGAACTGGAAACGTTTATCCACGGATCCCTCTGCGTGGCGTATTCGGGTCGTTGCGTTATCAGCGATTACCTGACCGATAACACCAAAAATTCCAATAAGGGCATGTGCGGCAACAGTTGCCGATGGGAATTCGAGGAAGCGAACAAGACGGATCTGCCGAATCTCCAGATGCGCGAGAAAACCAGGCCGGATGAGGTCTATACTTTTGAAGAAGACGCCCACGGCACCTATATGCTGAATTCAAAAGACTTATGCCTGGTGGAGCATTTACGAAAATTGCAGGATGCGGGCGTTGTCTCCTTTAAAGTCGAAGGCCGCAGCAAAAGCGTTTTCTATGTCGCAACGGCAGGCCGTGTCTACCGAGAAGCCATCGACTATTTTCAGACGCATCAAACGGCAAGCCCGGAGCAAATCGCGCGATGGACTTTTGATCTGTCCCAGGCAGGCAATCGCGGCTTTACCGAGGGCTTTTTCAACGGACGGCCCAACGATACAGCGTATAATTACAACTCGGCCAAAACCCAGCAGGGATCCCTCTTTAGCGCAATCGTTCATCCAGACGCCCGCACTGAGCATTATGGCGGCGGCGTTAAAATTATCGCCAAAAACCCCGTTCAGGTCGGTGACACCCTTGACTGGATAACGCCCGGCGGCGTCATCTCCTTTGAACTTAAAACCCTTGAGGATGAGCATGGTTTACCCGTCAACGCCCTCCAGACCAACCACGTCGGACGCATCGTCACCCTTCCAGAAGGTATCCAATCCCTTTGTTCTGGTTTATCCGGCCATCCAGACCAACTGGCCTGGTCTTTATTTGCAAGAAAACATACCGCAGAACACCTTGCCCTGGTCTGACAGGCCTGACCCGTTACCTGTTATTCCCAAACCAGTCTATACTGTACCTAACAAGTCTATACCCTATACGCTTATGCCCTACCAGTTTTTAAAGCCCAATGAAGTGATTCGCGGCGATGTGACGCGGATTGATCTAAACGCCTTATGGGCAAAAGGTATTCGGGGCTTTATCTTTGATCTGGATAACACCCTGATGGCGCCCCATGCGGGGGTTATCAGGGCGGATGTCGCCTCTTGGCTGGCCAACCTCAACAGCGCCGGATTTAAAAGTTTTCTGCTGACTAATAATAAGCGAGAGCTTTATTCCACCCAGGCCGCCGCCTTGTTAAATATGCCCGTCATCTGGTATGCTGCAAAACCTAACCCCACGAAATTTAACGAAGCGCTAGAATTATTACAGCTTCCCCCAAGTGCTGTGGCTGTTGTTGGAGACAGGCCCCTCACAGATATCTGGGGTGGACAGCGTATCGGCGCATATACCATTCTGGTCGATCCCCTGATTAAAGACGAAGAGTCCAAACTGATCCAGTATCTACGGGCATTGGAGCGTGCCTTTATACAGGCGCCGTTTTAAAGTTTCTGTTAAAGCGTAGTGAGTAAATAGAGCGATGGCAAGGTTTTCTCCCCTGATTTCCCATGCGGGGCAACCGCTGATTTTGGTTGGCCTGATGTCGGGTACGTCCGTCGATGGCGTGGACGCATGCTGCGTCAAGTTATGGCAGGATATTCCAAAATCCGGTAAAAAATCTGCCGAAACGCCTGCTCCCTTGGACACTTGTAAACTGAAGTATGAAATTCTGGGAACTGCAACCTCTGCTATTCCCGATCACATCCGGCAACGGCTCCTGGCATGCATGGAAAACAAACCGGTGCCGCTAAAGGAATTATGCTCCCTGGATAACGCGGTGGGCTACCTGTTTATTGAAACTGCCCGGGAGGCGGTTTTAAGCGCGGGCCTCAAACGCTCGGATATCACGGCGATTGCTTCTCACGGGCAAACGATTTTTCACATGCCGCCCCAATGTGAAAGCATGGTGGGCAACACGCTTCAAATCGGAAACGCTTCACTGATGGCAGCCCAGCTTGAAATCCCCGTGGTCAGCAATTTCAGGAAGCGAGATATGGCTCTTGCAGGACAAGGCGCGCCCCTGGTCTGCTTTGCGGATCAATTGTTATTCCAGGATGACAATATGGGCCGCTGCGTTCAGAATATCGGCGGGATTGCAAACGTGACGGTATTACCGCCCAAAACGTCGGAGAAGCCGGTAATCGCTTTTGATACGGGCCCAGGCAACATGATGATTGACGGGGCGATGCAAATTCTCTTTGATAAACCCTATGATGATAATGGGGAGGTGGCGGCTTCCGGAAACAGTGATCCTTCCCTTCTGACGTTTCTGGTGGATAATCCTTATTTTGAAAGTCCGCCACCTAAAAGTACCGGTCGAGAAGAATTCGGCAAGCAGTTTTTGGCTAAAATACTCAAACAATGCCAGCACTTGCCAAAAGCAACCATTGTGGCTACCCTAACCCGCTTTAGCGCCCGAACCATTGCCGATGCCTACCATCGCTTCGTGCTTCCAGAAACCCAAATCCAGGAAGTGATTCTGGGTGGCGGTGGCGCGTTTAACGCGACGCTGAAAAAAATGCTGGCTGAAGAACTGTCTCTAAAAGGCCATACGATTGCCATTAAAACCCACCAGGATTTCGGCATTCCCGATCAGTACAAAGAAGCCCTGGCATTTGCCATTTTGGGCTGGGCAACGCTTTTAAATATCCCCGGCAACATTCCCAGTTGCACCGGCGCCCAATCCTCGGCTGTCTTAGGCTGCCTGGATTTTTAGATTTCGATTTGCTTCATCGCCTCCTCGTTATTCCGGCAAAAGCGGAAATCTCCACAGCTAGAAACTAGAAAAATCCCCGTTTAGATCTAAACGGGGATTTTTTGTTTATTAAATAGCCAGGGTCAGATGCTATGAGCAGCCTTCCGAGTTACCGCAATTCGTGCAGCGGTAGCAGGAACCGTTTCTCACGGTGACGCTGCCGCAACTGCTACAAAAAGGGGCATCGCCCATCAAGCTTTTCAGTTGCTCAGTACGCATCTGGCTCAGTGCAAGCTCGGGATCGACCACGGATTTGACCGGAATTTCATCCAGATCCAGGCGCTTCTGAAACGATGGTGCCAAGTCAGAAACACTGGCTTCATCGTAATGCCCTTTTCCATTTTTCTCAGCGGGCGGCAAGTCGCGGTGGCCTTGATCACGTTGAATAGATTCAGGCGGCACTTGCACAAAATCCGTTCGGCCAAGGTATTCCATACCGACAACACGGAAGATGAAATCGACAATGGACGTACACTGGCGAATGTTGGGATGATCCGTAAAGCCAGCCGGTTCAAAGCGGGTAAAGGTGAAGGCTTCGACAAACTTCTCAAGCGGAACGCCGTATTTAAGACCCATCGAAACGGCAACCGCCAGGCAGTTGACCATGCTGCGATAAGCGGCACCTTCCTTGAACATGTCAATAAAGATTTCGCCCACAGTACCGTCTTCATATTCGCCGGTTCTCAGGAAGATCTTATGACCGCTGACGCTTGCTTCCACCGTAATGCCATTGCGCTTGGCGGGCAGGTGGCGCTTATCGCCCCACGGGCGGATATTGGAAACGGCAGCCGCTTGGGCGGGCGCTTCCTCTTCTTCTTCCGCCTTGCTGCTCAAGGGCTGAGAGAACTTGGATCCGTCGCGGTAAAGCGCGACACACTTCAAGCCAGCCTTCCAGGCATCGACATAAATGTTCTTGATATCCTCAACGGTGGCTTCCCCTGGCAGGTTGACGGTTTTGGAGATGGCGCCCGAGAGAAACGGCTGGGCCGCCGCCATAATGTTGATATGGGCCATCGGCGCGATAAAGCGCTTGCCGCTACCGCATTTGTTGGCGCAATCAAAGACGGGGAGATGCTCGTCTTTCATATGCGGTGCGCCTTCAATGGTTTCTGTCCCGTTGGCGTAGCGCTGAATAGCCTTGATTTCCTGGGCGCTCATGCCTTTTTCTTTTAATTTCTCAGGCGTAATGCCAGGTGTCCACTCGTTGAACATGCCAAATTGCTTCACACCGTCATAGGCCTGCTGAATTTCTTCAGCCGTAAAGCCCAGTTCCGAAAGCGTCGTCTGATTGGCAAATGGCGCGCCCTCAAGGGTAGCATGGCCCAGAATGTATTTTAGAATCTCATCGGTTTGGGCAGGTGTATAGCCCAGGGTTTTCAGGGCGCGGGGAACGGATTGGTTGATGATTTTAAAATAACCGCCACCGGCCAGCTTTTTCCATTTGACCAGGGCAAAGTCAGGCTCAATGCCAGTGGTATCACAATCCATCAAAAGCCCAATCGTACCGGTGGGGGCCAGCACCGTTGCCTGTGCGTTGCGGTAGCCATACTCCTCACCGCCCTTAACGGCCTCGTCCCAGATTTTTTTGGCCGCCGCCATCAAGTCCTTTGTATTGGGGCCATCGCAAAGATTTGCGTCAATGTCATAAACGGCAGCCCTGTGCTTGTTCATCACCCGCAACATGGAAGAAGCGTTATTTTCGTAAGCGGGAAACGCCCCAAGCGTAGCTGCCAACTCCGAAGAAGTCTTGTAAGCTTCCCCATGCATAATGGCGGTAATCGCACCGGTCAGCGCGAAGCTTTTGGGGCTGTCATAAGGAATACCCCAAACCATCATCAGCGTGCCAAGATTGGCATACCCAAGACCCAGCGGACGGTAAGCATGACTGTTTTCTGCAATGGTTTTGGTCGGGTAGCTTGCAAAATCCACCAGGATTTCCTGCGCCGTAAAGAAGATGCGGCAGGCGTGTTGATAGCCTTCAACATCGAAGGTGCCATCGTCGTTCATAAACTTCATCAGGTTAATCGACGCCAGGTTGCAGGCGGTATTATCCAGGAAGTGATACTCGGAGCAGGGGTTAGACCCATAGATGCGATCGGTGTTGAGGCATGTATTCCAGTCGTTGATAATATCGTCGAACTGCACGCCCGGATCCGCACAGGCCCAGGCGGCAAAGGCGATTTGATCCATCAGGTCTTTTGAATCCAGCGTTTCACAGACTTCACCTGTTGTTCTGAATTTCGTCTGCCAGGGCTCGTTTTTAAGGTAAGCGCCCATAAACCCGTCGCTAAGACGAACCGAGTTGTTGGAGTTTTGACCCGCAACGGTGTGATACGCCTCACCGTTAAAGTCGGAAGGATAACCGGCGTCAATAAGGACTTTAACCTTCTTTTCCTCTTTCACTTTCCAGTTGATAAAATCAACAATTTCAGGATGATCCATGTCAAGACAGACCATTTTGGCCGCGCGTCGGGTCGTGCCGCCGGACTTGGTAGCACCAGCGCCACGATCCAGGACTTCAAGGAAGGACATCAGGCCGGAAGAAGTTCCACCGCCCGAGAGTTTTTCTTGGCGGCCTCGGATTTTAGAAAAGTTGGTGCCGGTGCCTGAACCGAATTTAAAAAGCCGGGCTTCGTTTTTTGCCAGGTCAAACAAGCTCATCAAGTCGTCTTCCACCGACTGGATAAAGCAGGCGGAGCATTGCGGATGCGAGTATGAATCCACCGTTTCTTCGTGCTGGCGGGTGTTGTGGTTATAAAACCAGTTGCCGCCGCTGCCCTTGACGCCATATTCGTGATGCAGGCCGCAGTTGAACCAGACGGGGGAATTGAACGCGCCTTTTTGCGTTACCAGCAAATGCGCAAGCTCCATTTCAAACGTTTCAGCATCATCGCTTGAAGCAAAGACGCCAAACTTTTCGCCCTCGGTTCGCATTGTATGCGCCAGACGATGCACTACTTGCTTCACGCTGGTTTCGGAGCCCAGTTCACCCGTTTCTTTGTTGGGGACACCCGCTTTTCTGAAATACTTGGACACCAAAATGTCGGTTGCCAGTTGGCTCCAAGTAGCGGGCACTTCCACGTTTTTCATCTCAAAAATAATCGTGCCATCGGGCTCGGTGATTTTCGAGGTGCGATATTCATAGGTCAACTCGTCAAACGGATGGACTCCCGGCTTGGTAAAGCGCCTGTGAAAACGCATCCCGTTTTTGGGAAAATCCACTTTCGCCGTGTTTTGGGGAACGTTTTGGGCAATGTCCGATTTTTTGGAAAGAAGCGCCTTACTTCCCTTCCCGTTTCCATTGCCATTGGACTCCAAGGGGGCAGTGTTGTTTTTGCTTTGCTTGCTTCCGGGAAGACTGGATTCGAGAAGACTCATGGGAAGAACCGCTCCTAACTCTATCTTTTGCTTTGGTGAAATCAAATAATTACGAAAATATAAACTCAACCTCTCAGCAGCGCTTGAAGAAACCGTTGTTAGGCAATTTTATAATTAAACCCGCTCTGTTTCTTTGAGAACACAGTTAAAACGGAAGACTGCGCCAAACAGAAGGGTCAACACGTCTCATTGCTCAGTACGCCGGACTGAATTTGAACTACATGCCAAGCCACTTGCTTGAAGACCCAGGCATGCCTCTCTTTCCTGTGATGAAATTGTGCTGGCGTGACTGCTGATTCGCCGGATAATGTGTCAACGTGAAGTGGTATCACTCTTACTCGATATAGCGAAAGAATCACAATATCTTTTTAATTTGCGTTGTACCGGTTCGCGAATGATCTGCCAATGAAAAAGTATTGTATCGGATCTGCTTTATCGAACACAAGGACTTGACACGAAACCTTAATGAATCGGATCACAATCCCCGAACTTCCCCAGAGCCAGAAAAGAAAAAACAAAAAAATTCTAAAACCCGCTAGAACAGGCGGGCATGATCATTCAGGAAGTAGATCATGCTGTTAATCAGAATCGGCAGGGTCATCAGCAACACGGCAACCCCAATGGCTGGCTTGAGCGCAAAGCTGAGCTGGAACACCGGCATCTGCTGCGCCGAGCGATTGACGATACCCAGAATAATATCAACCGCAATCGTCACCACCATAACCGGCGCCACCAACTGAACCGCCACCGTCACAGTGTCACCCGACAGTTGAACCAGGTAGTCCATATCAAAAACTTCCAGCACCTTATGCTGGACTTGATAAAGCGGAAACATCCGGCAACTTCGCTCCAGCGCGTTGATCATCCAGTGAAGCCCACCGAGTTGAATAAACAGAATCGTTCCTATCATGTTAAACAGCGGCTCCATCACCATCGTCTGCGTGCCGGTGGAAGGATCAAGCAACATGGCTGACGAAAGCCCTATCTGGTTGTTTAAAACGTTGCCCGCAGCATTAATCGTTAAGAGCAGTAGGTTAGCGCTAAAGCCCATCATCGCCCCAATGGTCATGTTAACAAGAATCAACAGGTAAAAATCCCCCCCGGCGGTTGAAATCGCTGCCGCCTTCGGCACCGGCACCAGCCAGACCAGCGACACCGTCAGAAAGATGGCGAAAATCACCTTTAACATAAACGGCAGATTCCGCCGGTTGAAAATTGGCCCGGTCACGATAAACGTCAGCGCGCGGGCAAACAGCAGTAGGCCCGTATCCAGAACCGGCCCCAGTTGCCGCTGGAGTTGGGCGAATGCGTCTAGCGATGCGTCAAACATAGGCTTGGGGTTTCATTGGGGTTTCAAAAAAGGCTAATTGCCTTGTATCCGTTTTTCCTGAATTTTCATCTGCTCAGCGGGGCCAAGGGGCGAGCGGTATCGAGCCGTATTGACACGGACATTGGGACTGTCGGCGGCACCCTCGGATACACCGTCAACACCGGGAGAAACCTTCAGCTTGTCGATCGCGTCGCTTTCTCCGCTGGCTTTGGCCTTGAAGAACGCTCGGGCACGGTTTTTCCCTTCGTCGTTGTATGGTTCAGGTGGCAGTACGAAATCGCTCGCCTGCGGAATTTCCTGAAACGCCACCGTGGCCGATTCCCGAATGTAGTTGGTAAGCAGAGTCATCATCAGCCCGCCACCGAGCAATAAGACAAGAAAGACCGTCAGGATTTTCGGGGCGGCGGCGATGGTTTGCTCCTGAACCTGGGTAACGGCCTGTAAAATCCCAACCACCAAACCAATACTGGCGGCGGCAAGCACCGGGGGGAGTGACAAGAGCAGCGCCAGTCCCAGGCCGTGGCCCAGGTGTTCGGTCAGAATGCTCAAGCTTTCCATAAGTAGATAAATTCTCTTTTTAAATGATGCCTAGTTGAAACTCTGGACCAGGCCATTGATAATCAGGCCCCAGCCGTCCACCGCAACGAAAATCAAAATCTTAAACGGCAGGGAAATAATGGTGGGCGATAGCATAAACATCCCCAGCGCCAGCAAAATATTGGCAACGACAATATCGAGAATGATGAAGGGAATAAAAATGACAAAGCCGATTTCAAAGGCGGTGCGAAGTTCGCTGACCATATAGGCCGGGGCCACTTCCCAGAGGTTCAAATCCGCCGGGGATTTCGGCGCCGTTTTTCTGGCCATCTCCACAAAAAACGCCAGGTCGGTTTCTCGGGTTTGACGCAACATGAAATTCTTTAACGGCTTGGAGCCTTTGTCCATCACCACCAGCACCGTCTGCTTTTTTTGAATGGCGGGATTGGCCGCTTCATACATCTGGCCAAACACCGGAGCCATCGTATAAAGCGTCAAAATCAGCGACATACCGACCAGCACGATGGCGGGCGGCACCTGCTGGGTTCCCATCGCCGTTTTCAGAATGGACAACACGATGATATAGCGAAGAAAACTGGTCATACTGACGATCATAAACGGCAGCAGGCTGAGGGAGGCCATCAGGATGATCAGTTGGAGCGCCGGATCCATGGCGCCAAAAAGTTGGTTCATAATACGGCTTGCCTTATGGGGCGTTGTGTAAAAGGGTCATTATTCCAGTGAGCTAAAGTTTGCTAAAAGCAATAAAGTGAACTTAAGCTTATTGCCAGTGCTGGGCGCTGGTTTTCTCAAACTGGTACTGCAAGGTTTCAAAGCGTTTTGCAAACGCGCTGACAAACGGCGAAAGCACCGGGTGAATGGCAAGGTTTTTCTTCACGCCCGAAGAAGTTGTCATCGTTTCGCTTTCAAGGGCTTCAAGAGCGCACGTTTGTTGAACATCCGACTGTTGAACATCCAATTGAGCGTCTGTTTTAATTTCCATCTTGGTTTCGATCTTGGTTTCTAGGGGGATCTCTAACGGGGCTTGCATTCTCCGGTTCTCCTGCTGACATATGGAACGGTTTTAGACAGATAGCGTAAAAAACTGTTTTCAAGCGCCGCGCGCATTGAAATAGAAGAAGAAGTGTTCGTCACGCCCGTCGCTTTAGCGCCGGCAATACCCTCAGCGCCTAAGCCAATGCTTATACCTTCGCTGACTTCATCAGCCTGCTCAGCAGGAGATTCCTCCGCCAGCTTAGAGAGAAACTGGGTGCCTTCAGCAGAGGTGGCAATTAAGAACCGTTCGTTGCCTGAGCGAATAATATAAAGGGTTTTTCTCGCCTCAATCGGCAAGGCGGTTTCAATGGCCAGGGGGGCTACTTTTGCCTGCCCCGAATTTTTAGAGGAGGACTTGGCGAAACTCATAAAGAAAGCGGTGGGGTTTTTACTGAGCATCGCCAGAAGAGCGGGGTTTCGCCTGAGATAGAAAAAGCTGGCGTAAATCAGGCCGATGGCAAACAGCGTGTATCCGGTAAACGCACCCAGATACTGCCAAAAGCCAGGAATTATAGTATGTGTTTGAACAGGCAAGACGCTTCTCTCTTACTGATGTTTTTGTATAAACGAACAACTCTACTTCGTTAAAGGTATAAGCAATATGTTTTGTTCAGCAATGATCAGACTTACCAATCATCATCATCGTCAAAATCATCGTTTAAAAAGTCATCGTTCAGTTCAGCGGGAGCTTCTGCAGCTGGCGCAGGCGCTGCCGGAGCGGGCGCGTTTTCAGCAGGCTGGGGTTTGGACGCTTCGCTTTTTGGCGGCGTTTCACCTTTGGATGGCGCTTCCTGTTTTGTGGCAGCTTCCTTGACGGCTTCTTTCCCTTCTTTAACCGGTGCTTTCATCGATTCGGGCATCGCGGCCGGGTAAGCCTTGACTTCACGCACCGGCATCGACTCGCCGTCAGGGGTAACGGCAACGACACGGACGCCGAACTTATCGCCAACAATCACCAACTCGCCCAGGGCCAGGGGTTTTCCCTCCACCGTCAGCAAGACTTCGTTGTGAACCAGATCGCCTACCTCGACAATCAGGCCTTCGCTCATCTGCTTGATTTGGTGAAGCGGCATTTTGACCGGGGTAAACTGCGCGCCGACATCGATCATCAGGCTATCCAGCAGCGCTTGCCTGCTGTCACTATCCATCGTATTCGTAGCATTTGGACTCATCGGATGGGCTTCCTGTGGGTTTCGGGCATCGTTTTTGGGAGCATCAAGATCAAGCTTGATATCGGAACGGGTAATGGCCTTTGGGTGAAGCAGTTTGACGGGAAACCCGGCCTGCTCCTGATTCAGCGGATTGATTAAAGACAACTGGCTGACACTACTGTTTTCAAGCACGATGATATCATCGGGTTCAATCTCCTCAATGGCGCTGACGGGCAATTTACCACTGCCAATGCCAAGCGTGACGGTGGACATCGCATGATACACCCACTGTTCAGGAAAATGCTCCTCAGCAGCGGGTGATAGAGCGTTTAAGGGAGGGATTTTCAAAGCCGCCAAAGGCAGGCTTAAGATTAACTTACCCGCCTCGTTCTGCGTATCGCTGGCAAAAGCGATCTGCTTTTCATTGGTTTCGGTTTCGCCTGCAAGAACCCAAATCAGGTGAATCAAGGGGTTTTCAGCCGTAATGGCTTTCTGGGGCGTGTTGGGGGCGCTGGGTTTTAGGCTGGCGGGCTGAATCAGGTTTTTGGCCAGAAACGTCAACGCTTCCTTGCTGAACGTTGTCAGAAGCGACGCTTCAAAGCCAGTCAACGCGCTGAATGAAAAAGTCTGCGCTGCCGCGGATTCATCCCGCTTTCCCAGGGCTTTATCAAGCAGCAGCGCGCAACCGTTGTCCGAAAGACGAATATGAATGTTATTACCCGCCTGGGAGACGTAAAAGTCATCCTGTCGCCAAAAATAGTGGACTTTAGGACTTGCGGTAAAAAAGCGCAAGCGAATGCCCTTTCCCCAGAAGGAGCCAAGCAGGGCTTCAAGCGCTGGACTGACGGTTGAGACATGGCGTGCGATATGAGCCAAAAACGCTTGCGGGAGAGCCTGTCTTGCCTGGCCCGGCCCACACACGGCAGGCGAGTTTCCCTGAGCGCCGGTATTGGCGGCAGGATAGCCTGAATAAGGGGAAGATGCGCCAGGGGCAAGCATAGGAAAAACACCACAACATTATCAAAGGGAGCAGGGAGGAGCAAGCAACGCTCCTGTCAAAGAACGTGTTCACTTCCGGAAGGGGGGATAGATTAAAACCTCGTCTGCGTAGGGCCTGAAGTTGGCAGACACCCAGGCCATAAACGCTCAGGACTAGCATAGCGAATCGGCCGGGTGGGTGGATCCCCCGTTCAGAGGAGTGGACATGATCTAAAGAATAAGAAGATTTTGGAAAAAAGTTAACGCCGGGGTAGTTTATATACTTTAAATATAAGCTACCTGTATTATCTACACTTCCCCAATCCCTTTGACAGTCGCTCCTTAACAAGGCTAGGGGAAAGGCTTGCCTCCCCTATTTGTTGGTGTTATAAATTTCATTCAGTCTGCTAAGGCTGCGTCCAATGCGAGAAAACACTCATAAAAGCACGCTAGTAAAAGCACGTAAGAAAAACCATAAGAAAGAGTCCCGCCTTGCCTAGAATTCAATCAGCCAAAAAGCGCGTCGACGTGTCGGAAAGAAACCGCCAGCGCAATGTGGCTTACAAATCAGCCATTAAAACCGCTATCAAGAAGGTTTTAAACGTTAAAGAAGTGCCCGATGCTCAGAAAGCTTTGAATGAAGCCTTCAGCTTGATTGACCGCGCGGTGCTGAAGGGCATCCTGAAAAAGAACACGGCTGCCCGCTATAAGTCCCGCATCGCCAAGCAGAGCTTAAAAAGCGCCTAGCGTAAGCAAAACCCAACCTTTAAAAAACGAGCTTTCGGGCTCGTTTTTTGTTTTCAAATTTCAACCTTCTGAAAGCTTTGCTGCCAGAGCTTTAAAAACCGCCTCCGGGGCATTTTCGTGCATACAGGCCAGGTGCTGATCAGCGGGAAGGTGGCAGGTGGGCTGCTCGCAGGGCCAGCAGGCAAGGTTTTCATCCGGCAGCAGGTGCAGGCGTTTTGTTTCCGGCCCCAAGGCGCCCGTTCGTTTTATCGAAGTTGGCCCAAACAACGCAATGATGGGAACATCAAAGCAGCTTGCCAGATGAAGCGGCCCCGTATCTCCTCCCAGTACAAGGCTTGCGCCTTGAAGCAGGCTTGCCGTCTCAAGCAGTGAAAGCTTATCGCACAGATTATGCAGGCGAGGGTTAGTTTCCACAGAAACAGCGCCCCTCAGGGCTTTCTCCAATGAAGCGGCTGAAGCCTTCTCTTCGGGGCCTCCCACCAGAACCACCGCAAGCTCGGTTTTCGCTAGAATAAGCGTTATGAGGGCTTCAAAGTTCTCCAATGGCCAGCCCCGATTGGCGCGCTTACCACCAACACCGATAATCAAGGCAATATACGGCTTTTTTAGAGATGGCGCCTTGGCGCTATCCAGTTCAGATACTGCCAACACAGGTGGCCAATGGGTTTCAAGAAAAGTGGCGTTGATGGATGTCGCCAAGTCCGGGTATAGCGCTAAAACCGGCTGCAAAAAATCACTCACCGCGTGGCGCCTGGGCAATTCACGCTGCCCTTCTCCCTGAATGGAAAGTTTCTGCTTTTGATACGTTGCATGTTTAACGGCACCGCTTAAGAAACTCAGCAGGCGTGTTTTAAACGAAGGGTGTAAATTAACCAGTGCATCATAACGCCGCTTTCGGATATCGTCTAAAGCCTTTCGCCAAGCGTTATTTTCGCTCTTGTCATAACAAAAAACGCTGCGAAAGAGGGGGAGAAGTTCGCCAGAGGCCTCATGGCGATAGCGGAACGCTTCCAACAACGGCTTGTAAAACGGGGTCGTCAGCCAGTCAATAGCAAGCTCTGGATGCGCCTGCTTTAAGACTTGGATGGCGCTTGCCGCATGCACCAAGTCGCCCATCGCGCCAAGGCGGATGATCAGGATGGATTGAGGTATGTTAGAAGCCTGGAGCATAAAATGTCATTTATAAGTAAAAACCGGTTAATGGGCAGAGCGCCTGATGACGGGTTGAAAAAGCTTTTGGGCAGCCAGCATTCGCTTGAGATTTTCAAGAACCGTGTTGGGTGAAAGGGCTTTCATGCATTCATGGGTGCCCAGCGGGCAAATCCGCTCAAAGCAGGGCTGACAGTCGAGCCTAGTTTGAAGGGAGCGGTGCCGTTCGCCCACAGGTCCGGTTCTTTCGGCTGCGGTGGAGCCAAAAAGAGCAATGATGTCCGGTTTTTTACCGGTATGGGACGCAACGGCATTGGCAATATGCAATGGCGCGCTATCAAGACCAATCAGGACATCGACTTTTTGAAAAAGCGCGTAAAGATCGCTTAAGTCGGTTTGCCCACAAAAATTATATAAGTTGGCGGTAAGCGGCTGGGGAAGCAACTGGCTCACCAGGGCCATGTCGTTGGAAGCCCCCAAAACCACAACGGAAACATCCCACTCCGAAAGGGTCTTCAATAGCCCGTACCAATGGGCTTGATGCCAATGCTTGCTTGGCCATATGGTGGCAGGGGCAACCGCCACAACGGGTTTATCTTTGGAAACAGTTGAAAAAAGGGCGTCCACCTTTTGCCAAGTGTCTTCAGAAATAGCAGGCAGGGTGAAGTGGGTGTTTTGAAGGGCGGGAAAGTCCGGCGAAACACCCAGAGCGCTTGCAAAACTAAGATACTGGTCAATGGCTGGGGTGGAGGCATCGATAGGGTGGGGCGGGAGTTTATAGTTATAGAAAATATCGGCTCGCTCACGGGCGTTTTTGTTGCCAAATCGTTTTGGAATCCCGCAAACCCAAGGCCAGATAGCGCTTTTAAGAAGGCCTTGGACATCAAGGCTGACATCATAACGCGTCAGGCGGATTTCCCGGCAAAAACCGCTGATCTCTTGCAGGATTTTCGCCCATTGCATTGGGGTTGAAAGACGTCTCAGCCAGTCTTTACGCTGGCAGACGTGTAACTGGTCAATAAAAGGATGCCCCTCAAGCAGGGAAGCTGCCGAGCGTTCGACAAGCCAGCCGATATGGGCGTTTGGCCATTTCGCCCTCAGAACATCAAGCAGAGGAAGGCCCTGAACCACATCCCCATGGGCGCTTAAGCGGCTAATCAATATTCTTGGGGCGTCGGGCGACTCAAATAAGCCATCACGCGCCAGAAAGCTTGAAATATCTTGGCGTTGGGAAACAGGTTGGCTTGGCATCAGGAAATCGTCTTACTTTCAGCTTCGTTTAGATGTTTCTCAGAATATCTCTCTCTATATGCGGCTGCCTTTATTTTAAGACAGAGCAAAGGGGATTGATACCATAGGCGCTTGGCACAATAAAGGTGCGTTCATTCAAGAAAGCCCAGGATTTGCCGAAACCGCCATTGAGCGTTTATACCAATAGCTGGCATTGAGGGCGAATTAAAAACACCTAAAGCCCTAACGGTAATAGCCCTTAAACCCGGCATGAATTGGTATTTTCAGGATAAAAGGCTGTTTCCACTCCCCGAAACCGGTCTAGGGCATTGGCTGAACTGTTGCAATCCCCCATTCTTATTGTCGGCATCATGGTCATTTTGGCGGTGGTGCTGGTTTTGACGATTATCAAGGCCCCTTTGGGCAAAGACAGCGATGGCAAGGAAAGAGGCTATTCTCCCAACAATTTTAAAGGAGAGTCCGCATCATCTCCTGAAGCGGATTCAGATTTTTTTGACTATGTGAACCTAGGGAACCAGCATTCACAGCATTACGAATGGGATCAGGCTTTGGCGTGCTTTCAGGCGGCAGTTAAAATCAAGCCGAGCGAAGCGAGCATTCACTTTAAGATTGGCAGAATTTACACGCAAAAAGAAGATTACCCCCACGCCCTGACGGCGTTTAAAAATGTCCTGGCCATTCAGAGCGAACACTTGGAAGCCATGTTTGAACTGGCAAGAATTTTAATGCTTCAAGGCAAACTGGATGATGCGCAGCGCCTCTTGTCTCCTATCCTGGAGAAAAACCCCAATCATGAGGACGCCCTTCGGCTCAAAGCGCAATTGTATGAAAAGCAGGGGTTATATCTCAACGCTCTGCCTTTGTTGCAAAAACTGATGCAGGTTGGGAAATACGCCCACCATCGAAAATCCAGAATGCAATATGCCGACATGCTGATTTTGGCTGGCATGCCCGATGAAGCCATTCAAGAGTACCAGGTTCTAATCGAAAAAGATTCGATGAACAAGGCCTTATACGAAGCCAAGGTGGCCCATCTTTATTTTGAGCAGGGGCATTTTGGCAAAGCGGTTGAATTTTACCGGCGGATTTTTTACTCCGACGACGCGCTTCGAGAAGATATCCAAATCAAGCACCGGATGGCAGCTTCCCTCTGCAACGAAGGGGTTCGGCACTTCAATGAACTGGGCGACACCCAGAGCGCAATCCGCTTTTATAAAGAAGCGCTTAAATACGATGATCAAAACCAGGACATTCATTACAATCTTGGAAAAGCCTATCTGGCCATTCATCAATACGAAAACGCGAGAAAAAGTTTTGAGGCAGCCCTGAATTTAATGCCTGATGATACGGCCTGCGCCTATGAGTTGGCTGTACTGGCCGATCAGCAAAGCAACCTGGATTCAGCCATTACGTATTACCAGAAAGTTTTAAAATCAGACCCCCATCACACGATGGCGGCCTATGGCCTGGGTGCCCTGTATGGCATTGAGGGCGAACTGGATAAGGCGATTGATTATCTCAGCCTGGCCATCCGGCTCAACCCCGGTTTTGAAGATGCGATTTATAACCTGGGCGTGGCGCTTGAGCGAAAGAACCAGCCGAACAAGGCCATTCAGATGTATCGAAAAGTGCTGAGTATCAATAACACCCATGAGCAGGCCAAAAGCAATTTAGCACACTTGCAACACAGCCGGATTTAAAATCCCAGTTAAACGCTTGCCGATTTCTGAAAGGGGTTTGGTTTTTGCGTTGCGGGCACTTGGGCCTGCTGCAATGGGGCAAGCTCGGGATGATGGGTTTTTATCTTCTCCAGCCTGCGGCGGCTGAGGTAGTTGTTAAAGGCAACCGGAGCCCAACCCATCAGGAAAGCGGTGGCGGCAAAGCTGAACAGGTCAGCCGGAAGACGACGCATCTTGGCGTAATGAATCAAGCCTTCTTTAAACGGCGGGATATTCTTTTTGTTTTTGAAATAAGCCGCCGATAGCTTCTCACCGATGGCGCTATCATCAACCGATATAAGCGTATTCAGCTTGGTCAAAGTCTCTTGTGCTTTTTCCATATGCGCATAGGCTGCTTTGCTCAGGGCTTGCAGCCTGGTATTGGTTTTGGGCGCATCCACGCTGCCAGCCAAACGCTCGCCTTCGGCAGCCATTTCTTTTACCGTATCGACAAATTTCTGGTAATGCTCAACCGTCGCTTGGCCGCCATCCACATCCGCCAAAAGGTTCTGATACATCTTCAGTGACTTTTGGGAAGCTCTCTCAAAGCCCTTTCCATTGCCCTCGGCAATAATGGCTTCCAGTTTGCCGGCATTGTTCAAATCAAAGGCATCGGCTAACTGGCCATATTTATAAGCATGAGGCACCAGATCACGGGGGTCGGCTTTTTTGGTTAAGTTCAAGCCATCACGCTTTTGTTTAAGCGTATTGATAATGTTAACCACCACCGGCATCATAAAGACGAACAAGGTCAGGGTGGTAATATCCCGGCGTAAGACATCACCCACTTCCGTACCCGTCTTATCGCGGCGATGCGCCTGAAATGCCCTGGCCCCAATAACGATAGGAAACAGCACAAACAAAAGCAGACCGATCGGGTTGGAGGGAATCGACAAACGACCTTTAAAAAAGGTGTTCATGGTATCAACGTCCCACTTGCCCAACATGGCGATAAAACGTCTCAAACGGTACTCTAGCGGGCCGGCCTTCTTAAATTTATCCCCCGAGGTGATGCGCTCAGGAAACGTATCCAGGCGATGCAGAACGTTTGCAAGCTTTCTGGTCGTGGAGGAAACCGTGGTATTACCGCCTGTGTGGTTGTATGGCGATTTTACCTCCGCCGCTGAAATGGGGGTCGTCATGGCCTGACCCTCCCCATGTTACTTCCTGCATTTCCTGCAAAAACCGGCTGTCGTTGCGGCAGGGTAAACGGCGATGGCGAAGCAGCGACTTGCGCTTGCTGAATAATTTTTTCCTGCTTCTTTTCAAGCGCGTTTTTGTCGTGATGTGCAGGGTTCGATTTTCTCGTTTCTTCCAGGTGGGCCAGTCGTTCGCCCGGATACTGGTTATGGCGCTGGACAACAAAAACAAGGCTTGTGACATACAAAGCGGAGAGAATCCCTGCGGCCCACTGAATACCTTTATGTGCCCTGACTTTGGTCCAGACGTCTTTCACGGTTTCGGCAATCAGGTTATTTTTCCCAGCAAAACGCTCTTTTGCGATACCACCAAAGAAATGGCTCAGCTTTTCAAGGTCACCTTGTACCGCCTTGGTGCCTAGAAACTTATGAAGATTCTGGCTTTCACCCAATAGATTAACCTCACTGGCCTGCATCAGGTTCAGCCTGACATTGGAATCGCCAGTGCGAAGACGTCTTAACTTATCATTGAGACGATACCCTTCATTAAATTTGTTCACCAGAATGTCATGCAATTCGGCATAGGCCAGGCGCATGTCATCATTGCCCTTTATTATGGCTGCCGAAGCAGGCTTTCCGATCTGAACAAAGCGATTAACCCACTGATCGAATAATTGTTCCAGGTACTGCTTGCCGGTTTTTATATTGCCGCTCGGCAATAGCTCATCCAGGAATTTTTTATCGGCAGGGGTTAATTCGGCCCTGTAATTACGAATATGATCGGCCACGTCAAACTTGAAGAAACCTTCACCTGCAAAAACATTGTTTACCATATGGTTTTTGACTTGCGCCCGGTATGCATTGAGAAACGCGGCTTGATCCTGAGGCGTATAATTTGCCCGATTCAGGATATGATCTGCAGGCAATGAAGCCATATGGTTTGTAAACGCCGTACCATGACTGAACAAGGTATTGTTGTTCAGCTTGAGGGCGTCGCCCCCGACACTCAGGCGTTTGGCCAGCAGGTACATCACGGCTGGAACCATCAACATACCAGGGCCTGTGGCGAACTCCCGACTGGCTTCCTCGTAGAAGTTAACCCAGTTATACCCCTTGATGTTCTCTTTAATGGTTTTCTTCACCTGAACTGGGAGCGGCTTGTCCTTCATTTCGGGATCTTCGCGCACGTCATAGGGGATAGCGCCACGGGTAAGCGAAACCCGAATACGCGGTAACCACATACCGCAGGCGTCGAGAATCAAAAAGTTCCATAAGAACATTTCGACAATTTTTTCACTGGCAATAAGCGTTTTAGCCCCCGTGGCCAGCTTCAGGTTGGTCAAGCGGGTGGTCAAAGGACCGCCAAATTTAGGCTGAGCCTGCGCCAAAGCAGGGCCTTTTGGCATTGGCCAGGGGTTGGAAGCTGTAAATCTGGTAACGTCAACGGACATGGAACGAGTTTGCGAGCCTCAGAAATATGGTGGTGAAACCCATCGCCTTAATGGTAATAATAGAAAAAAGAAGATTGCCTGATTGAGAATCGGAGTGAGTGTATGGCGTCTATCTGTATAAGAGGGCTCAATGGTAAAGGATGCTACTTTGTAAGTGATTATTAAGTGCCTGTAATGTAGACTGCTCAAGCAACAAGGGGCATACAAATATCTGGCGTTGCTTGCGTTTTAAAAACCAAACAAGCCAGGCTAAACCCATTGCCCGCCTAACAGGGCAGAATCCCACAGGCTCCATGATGGTACTGCTTTCAAGCCCAAAGTCAAGCCATGGAATATCCCTGAAATATCCACGAAATATCCGCGCTAAGCATCACAACAAGAGAGAAGCCATCGAAAAAAAAATGATTGCTTCAAAACAGCTTACGGTCGGCTGGACGGGCCGTCATGTTAAGAAACATAAAATAGCGGGCATTCTTTAAGAAAAGGCGCGCACACTTTGGCTTGAGGGGGTTTAATGCCCTTGTTCAATTCCCCCTTCTCGTGTTCCCGGCTCGGATTCCTGGCAACTGGCGCGTGAATTTACATGCCAATCGCCGTGCGTGTTTTATCATGTCAGCGTAATCAGGACGGAGTGGCTCTGTTCTTTAATTTAACAACTTCAGCCTTATTTAACACAATTCAACTGGGTATTCCCAAGCACCTCACAACATAAACCTTCCATCCTTTATGACACCCCAATTCCCCTCAGCAGCGACGGGATCGCTACAAGCTCCAGAGGTTCTTCAGGCAAAGAGCCCTCTTGCTGTTGCGAATTCAGGCAGGCCCAACGCCGCAAGGAATACAGCATCCAATCCAGCCATTCGCTTCGGACAAGCCAGCGGGCCGCTTGCTGCGTTCTCCTCCGCCGTGGATCTTCTACAAAACAAGGCCATTGAACTGGCGTTTACCGATCTGCTGGGGATGAGCATCCCACGCTCCTACATCGAATACGAAAAAAGAGGGTGGGACTCGGCACGTGAAAACGCCATTCGGGAAGTCACCGGCATGCTTTTCAACGTTTTTGTGGCAGGCTGGATTGCCTATGCAACCACGCGCCTGATGGTTCAGCAAGTGGGGCAGTTCAATCCACTGGGTGTCAATCATCGCGCCTGGCTTGACAGAAGCGGGCTGGAAGCTTTCAGCGCAATCTATGAAGAGGTGCTACAGCGCCCGGAGATTAAAACGCCTGAAGCCGCCGAGCGGGCCTTTACGGCTGAAGTTCTCAAAAGGCTTCAATCAACCGATGCCAAGGTGGGTCGGAAACTGGTCGAGCATAGCCTTGGCGATGCCCTGAAGCAAAACCAGGCGGTAAGAACAGCCATTTCCCAAAGCCTTGCGCAAGATGGAAAACTTGCTCCAGAAACGCTTCAAGCCTTGTCGGAGGCTTTTCACGATAGCGCTGCCAAAGTGGATTTGATGGGCAAGGCAATTCATCACAGCCCTATGCCAGACCTGCTCCTGCCAGAGAGGCTCAGGCTTAGCCAGACATTATTCAGCAAGCAAAATGACAAGCACTTCCTAGCAGTGGTGGATGAGCTGGCAAAACGGGGCGGCCTGACCGATCGGGTTCATCTCCTGAATGCTCAAGGCGGCATCCTCTTAGAGGATCGAGGCCGGGCGGACACCCTCAAGCAAGTTCGCTATTTTCTTCATGAAGTTTTGAACAGGGCCCATCACGACCCGTCAGGTAAAAAGCCAGCCGTGAGTGTCAGCGACTGGAAGCAAAACGCCCGAGCGGTGGTTTACTCAAAAAGCGAAGCGGCTTCAGGAGGGTTCTGGGCAAAACATCTGCCCCAGGCGGAAGATGGCTTAATCGAGTACATGAGAAAATCCAAAAACATCCTGACCGTTTTCCCCCTGGCGCTGACGGTCATTCTGGGTATCAGCGTCGCTTTTATCAATAACCACATCACCAAGAAACGTCACGGGGGTAAGGTCTTTTCCCCCATCGAAGAAGGCCTGCGCGATAAAATGCGGCTAAGCGAAGCAGCCGCTCAGCCCCAGGCGAAAAACGCCCTAGCGAAGGGAGGCGTTTTCGCATGAACCTCAAGACGCACACACCCTTCTTAGGTATACCTCAGAGCAGCGGGCCATTACGCGCCAAGCAAGCACAGTCGTTGCTCTTTTCATCCGCCCTGCCCAACCTGGATAAAGCGGTGCTGAATAGCACTTTAGCCAGCGCACCGAAAAATAGCGGAAAGCTTTTAAAATCGCTTGATTTTACCGACTTTGCCAAAACCACGGCAAATCAGGTCAAGCTCATTTACGGCATGATCATTCTCTCTCGCATTGCCGCAGCGGGCACCCGAAGCTGGAACGAGGTACGCGAAACCATTGTTCGCGACGGCAGCGGCTTTGCCTTCTGGCTCTTCACGGTGCCAATGTTTGAGCGCCTGATGCTTTACGCAATGGATCACAAATACCAAAAAGGCCTAGTGATTCAAAAGCCAAAACCCATTGGCAGTGGTTTTAAGGCCGCCTTAAAAAAGCTCAACTACGCCATCAACCCGCTGAAACGTTGGGAAGCACCCACCAGCAACCAGATCAAGGATCGCATGGCCCAGGTGCTGGATCAGTTGCAAAAACAAGGCATTGGAAAAGACACCGACCTCTATCGGCAGACAGCGCTCAAATTCAAGCGCGTGGCCGATAAAGTCAACGCCGTTAAAGGCGCTGGCGTCTTACTAACCATTGCGATGCTGGGCTTTGTCCTGCCGTTATTGAATATTGCCGTCACACGAAAAAACGTCAAAGAAGGAAAAGTGGGCCGAACCTTCCCCATTCGTGATGTTCAACATAACCATCCTCGCTGGGGATAGATTAAAATCGGGTATAATGGCCCTATAGGCCAGGACAATTGAGATTGCCTGTTTGGATAAATTAATGCTAGGCCAGGAGAGTGAGTTGCCCCCCATGGATGATCGGAGGATAGTCAGATGACAGATGATCGGATGATATTTGACGTGTTGCTGGTGGGAGCAAGTCCCTCTAACCTTGTTCTGGCACACCGCCTGCTTGACCTTAAACTGGCTGAGCTTGCTCAAAAGCCGGACGCGGCACCATTGACCATTGGCATTCTGGAAAAAGCATCCCAGTTTGGGGGTCATATCTGTAGCGGAGCGGTATCAAACCCCAGGGTGTTAAAGAAAATCTTTCCCGCGCTTGCCGAAAACCCGGAGGCGGATGGCTTTCCAATTGAAGGGTTCTGCAAGAACAGCCATTTTAAGGTTTTAGGTTCAAAAAACGCCTGGACGGTGCCAAATGCCTTGCTCCCCCCCGGGCTGAAAAAAGAAGGTTATTTTATCCTGACCTTAAGTCGCGTTGTGGAATGGCTGGCCCAAAAGCTTGAAGAGAAAGCTGCGGCTTCAGATAGTATCCACCTAGAACTTTTACCGGGCTTTGCCGCCCACAAAGTAGTTTACGAAGGAGACAACACCACCCCATTATCTTCTGATTCAACGGTGACAGGCGTGCAGGTGATGGCAACGCCTTCTGGCAACCCCGCGGAAGATAATATATACGGCAGCATTACCTGTTTTGGGGATAAAGGCTTTGTTTCGCGGGACCTTATTGAGGATTTCAAGCTGCGCGATAATCCTCAAATATGGTCGGTGGGCGTGAAAGAAGTCTGGGAACTGCCCGAGGACAAGGATTATTCGGATACTGTTTGGCACACGATGGGCTATCCGCTCTTAGATGGCAGTTTTGGCGGCGGCTTTGTCTATGGCATGAATCATAATCGTCTGAGCGTGGGACTGATTGCCTCTCTGGATAGTCCAAACCCCAACCTAAACCCCCAAAAGCAGCTACAGGAATTTAAAAAACATCCCTGGCTTCAAGAGATGCTGAAAGGCGGAAAACTGCTGAAATATGGCGCCGCCGTTTTACCGGAAGGCGGTTATTATAGCCTGCCAAAACAGTTTCAGGTCAATGGAGCCCTGTTGTTAGGCGACGCGCTTGGGGTTCTCGATGTCAGCGCGCTTTCAGGCGTTGATAAGGCGATGGAATGTGGTTATATTGCAGCCGAAGTTATTTTTGACGCCCTGGCTGCCGGCGATATGAGCGCAAAACAATTATCCTCCTATCAAAGCCGGGTGATGGAAAGTTTTGTGGGAAAAGAACTTTACCAGGGAAGATACTTCAGGCAGGCATGGCAGGAAAACCCTAGGCTTTTAAAGGCTTACCTGCCCACGGTGGCAGAAGGCATAGACGGTGCCGGGCCGCTTATGGGCCCGATCAGCGGAATGATCAACGTGGGGCTGAAAAACAACCCGCTTACCGCCATTTCGGATGCCCTCCGGCTTAAAACGCTTTTAGATGGACAGAGAGATCTTGGAAAGATATGCTATAAACCCGATTTTGAGCATATCGTTCCTTCCTACGCCCCGCCAGCAATCCAGGAGCCCGAAGGGTATAACCCCGCCACCATTTACTCGCGCCCGGACGCCGTTTTTTACGCCGAACCCCATTATCATGAGGGTAATCGCCACATTGACGAGTTCAACGCAGAGGTTTGTGTCACCTGTATCGGCAAATATGACGCGCTTGGTAAGGACGTGCCTTGTGTTTCCGATTGCACCGCCGAAGTTCACCGCGTGGATGATGTAATGGATGGCGATTCCTCAGCAGCCAGACGCCATGGGATGTCGCTTGAAAACTGCGTACAATGTCGCACCTGTGAGATTATCTGTCCTGAAGTGAACCTTCGTGTGAACCCGGCCGAGCAGGGCTCCGGGCCTGTCTTTATTGGCTTATAGAGTATTTTTGGCACTTCTGCGAATAATGATTGTAAACTTTTCCTTTGGGGTAACAGAGGGGGCTTGACTCTTACCTGATAGTGTAGATAATACTAAAAGGTAAGTGTACGCATAACACTTAAATTTTACCCGTTGCATTATTTATGCAACCAAATCACCTGTCGCCCGGTGAGGTTTCAATCAGGCTGAAGCATTCGTTTTTTACGATTCCGATTTCTCTTCTTAAGATTTAAAGTTCTCTGGTAACTCTTGGTACGATCCCCTCGACGGCCAAGAATTAAGGCGAAGGGCCCTTAGTGGCCCTTTTTTTTTGCGTTATATAAAAGACTGGGGTATTTCTGCCGATACGTTCATCAGGCAGCGTTTTAGCCGTCATCAGCCCCGCCTAGGGGTGCAGGAGCATCCTTTCCTTGGAGATATTCCCATGGCAGAAATTCCCGTTTGTCCAATCTTAAGCGTTCGCAACACCACGGCTGATGAGCTTTGTCTCCAGCAGGACTGCGCTTTGTTTCTTCCCCAGGCCAAGCGTTGCTCGCTGGTGTTTATCGGCTTCAAGGCGTTTCTTGAAGCGCAGAAAATGCAGGCTCCGCCGCAGACGACACCACCACGCTAGAGCGTTTATTTTCAAACTTTTTAATCAGCCGCCACCGGTTGATGAATCAGCCGTATTATCAGAAAGATTACAAAACGTTAAGAAATCAGCGTTTATGCGTTTCGTTTTGCCTGCGGGTGGGCACGATATCAATGGATGGAACAAACAGGAAGGATGGTAACGCAATAACGCAGTAATCGGCTAAAGCAGTGTCGATAGTATCGTGTAGAGTCAAATTATCTTCTTTTTCGTGTGATTCATTATGGGAACGCGTCCGCTAGCTTTGATTTCAGGCAACGGCGCGCTCCTTTTTTATTTTTAGCGCACGTCAAAATAACGCGCCTGCGGGTGATGAATGACAAGCGCCGAGGTGGACTGTTCAGGCTCCAGCATAAACTCCTCGGACAATTGCATGCCGATTCGTTCGGGCTGTAAAATTTCAAAAATCTGCGCCTGATCTTCCAGGTTCGGACAGGCCGGATAACCCGGGCTATACCGGGAGCCTTGATACCCTTGCGCAAACAGCTTTTTAATTTCATCCGCATCGCTGCCTGCAATGCCCCATTCTTCTCGCACCTGCTTATGCCAGTATTCCGCAAGCGCCTCGGCCATTTCCACGCTAAAGCCATGAAAATAAAGATAATCGCTGTAATTATTGGCCTTGAATAATTCCTGGCAGTGGGCGCTTGCACGATCGCCCATCGTGACTAATTGTATGGCCACCACATCCACAACCCCAGAGTTTTTGGATTTAAAGAAATCGGCAAGGCATAATTTCTTGGCGCCGCCACGGGGAAACTCAAACGCTTGCCAGGGAATTAAATCGCCATTTTTTTCGTAAGCATCAGGCTTATAAACCACCAGCGTGTTTCGATCCGACTGACAGGGATAAAAACCATAAATAACTTTAGGATCCAGCAAGCTGTCGGCTGAGCCCTGATGAGAAAGCGCGCGCGCCTTTAAATTGTCCAGAATGGGCTTTATTTTTTCGGCAATAAAACGCTCATGTTCAGTAGCGCTCCTGCCGCCGCGCTTAACCTGCCATTGGCCGGACATCAAGGCCTGATCATTCATAAACGGGTAAATTAAAGCCAGATCGATATTTTCAACGACCTTGCTCCCCCAGAACGGCGGTTGGGGAACCGGCACATCGTCAGCAATTTCGCCTGATCGGATATAGAAGCCCGGGTCACTTGGAGGCAAGCCATAGCTGCCTTTTTGCAATTCACCAACCGCCTGATAGGCTTCATCGACAGCCAATGGCTTTTGACCGTCAGACGCATTTCCAGCCATTACGGGAATTTTTGCGGTAATGGCTTTAAGTTCGCCTCGCATGATCGCTTCCATCGCATGTAGACCCGCAAAGGCATCTTTAGCGTAATATACCGGATAATCGTATTGCGCCTGGCAATCTTCATTGACGAAGCGCTCGGTAAGTGCTGCGCCGCCTAGAATCACGGGCAAGGCAAATTCCCGCTCGCGCATAATCGCCAAATTCTCTTTCATAATGGCCGTTGACTTAACCAGCAGACCGCTCATGCCAATGGCATCGACGTTGTTTTCCCTGGCGTTTTCAAGGATAGCCTCAATCGATTGCTTGATGCCGATGTTATGGACTTTATAACCGTTATTGGTCAGGATAATATCCACCAGGTTCTTGCCAATATCATGAACATCACCCTTGACGGTTGCAAGCGTAATCGTTCCCTTGCTCGTTGCCCCATCGGCCTTTTCCATATGAGGCTCCAGATAGGCCACAGCCGTTTTCATCACCTCAGCCGATTGCAGGACGAAAGGCAACTGCATCTCACCCTTGCCGAATAATTCGCCAACGGTTTTCATGCCATCCAGTAAAATATCGTTGATAATTTCAAGCGCGCTGTAGTTTTCAAGCGCCAGTGTCAAATCCTGATCCAGGTTGGTTTTCTGACTCTCTTTTTGGGCGCTCCCTTTTTCGCCATGGATAATGCGATATTTCAAACGCTCTTCAATGGCCTCAGGAATGCTGCTTTCCTTTTTCTCAGCACTACTGGCGCTGTTTTCTTCATAATAAGCGATCAAGTCCATTAACGGATCCGCGCCGTCGGATCGCTCGTCAAAAATCAGCTTGCGGCAAAGCTCCCGTTCAGCTTCGCTAATTTGATACATCGGCATAAGATGGGCGCTGTTGATAATGGCCATATTCAGCCCGGCCTCAATGGCGTAATGCAAAAAGACGCTATTGAGGACATGTCTGACGTCGGCTTTTAAACCGAAACTAATATTGCTAATGCCCAGCACGAAACTGACTTCGGGCATCTTTTCTTTAATCAGGCGAATCGCCTCGATGGTTTCAATACCCGCCCGCCTGAACTCCTCATCCCCGCTGCCAAGCGTAAAGGTCAGCGTGTCAAAAATGATATCCGACGGTTTGATGCCAAATTTATCCACCGCCAAGTCATAAATCCGCCTGGCAATGGCGAGTTTCTTTTCAGCGCTCTTGGCCATGCCGTCTTCATCAATGGTCAGGGCGACAACCGAAGCGCCAAATTCCTGGCAAAGCGGCAAAATGGCATCCAGCCGCTCTTCGCCATCCTCCAAATTAATCGAGTTGACGATGGCTTTGCCTGCAATTTTCTTAAGGGCCGTCTCAATCACCGGTGTTTCGGTCGAGTCGATCATCAGGGGAACGTCGAGTTGCTGATTGAAACGCATGATCGTTTCATCCATGTCGCGCACTTCGTTCCTGCCAACATAGGCGGTACAGACATCCAGAAGGTGAGCGCCTTTTTTGATTTGCTCACGCCCGATATCCACCAGCGCATCGTAATTATCCTGCCCCAAAAGATCGCGGAATTTCTTGCTGCCGTTGGCATTGGTACGCTCGCCCACTAAAACCGGCGCCGGGTCAATCGACATGGAAATACTGCTATAAAGGCTTGAAATGCTGTTTTCGTATTTCGGCTCGCGCTTTGCCGGGCTGAGATGGGAGACAAGCTCGCTCAACTTTTGGATATGCGCGGGTGTAGTGCCGCAGCAGCCGCCAATGATATTCACCCCCAAATCTTTGACAAAATGCGACAGGTGATTGGCCAGATCATCAGGCGATAAATGGTAATGCGCATTGCCGCCAATATTTTCAGGAATTCCGGCGTTGGGCAAACAGGAAATATAAAACGGGCTGGATTGCGACAGGTAACGAATATGGCCCGCCATCTCCTGGGGCCCTGTGGCACAGTTTAAGCCAAGAACATCAATGTCATAAGGCTCAAGCGCCGTGACAACCGTTGCAATATCGGTTCCCACCAGCATCGTGCCCGTGGCTTCAATTGTCACCTGGGCCATCACCGGAATCCTTACGCCCTTTTTCTTTCTCAGGGCGTTTGCGGCAGAAATGGCAGCCTTGGTTTGCAGGAGATCCTGGCAGGTTTCAATCAGGAGGACATCGGCCCCGCCATCGATCAGGCCTTCCATCTGCACCAGGAATTGTGCTTTTAGCTCATCATAGGTAATATGTCCCAGCGTTGGCAGCTTGGTGGTGGGGCCAATGGAGCCTGCCACGTAACGTGGACGCTCGTGTGAGTATGCCTGTGCAACTTCTTTTGCAAGCTTGGCCGAAAGAAAATTCAACTCATAGGCAAGCGCTTGGAGATCATATTCGGCAAGAACCAGACCGGTGGAGCCAAAACTGTCGGTTTCAACGATATCGGCGCCTGCGGCAAAGTAGCTTTCGTGAACCTGCTGGATTATCCCGGGCTTGGTTTTGACCAAATATTCGTTGCAACCGTCCTTACCCCAAAAGTCATCCTCGTTGAGATTGAACTGCTGAATGCTTGTGCCCATCGCCCCGTCAAACAACAGAACCTTTTCCCGGCTCTGGCTGAAAAAGGAGGATGCAAGGGAGGGTTTCATAAGGGCTGTAATGCTTTCTGTGATTTTGAACGGATCAGGCGATTGCCCAGGCCCTATTATCGGCCAATGCCGGGGAGGGGTCAAACACTGATCCCCAGCCGCCTTGAGCTTGGTAATATAGCGACACAAAAGCAGCCTAAGCTCAAAGGACTTGTGCTAGCATGGGAGGCGCTATGAAAAAATCCCATAAACTCCTGCTGATGTTTCTACCTATCACGCTCCTGCTGTTGAGCGTGGTAGTGGTGACGCTGGATATCAAACACCCCGATATCCGGCACCACCAGTGCGAAGTGCTTGCAAGCGGACTGAACGCAAGCCAATATCGAAACGGGAGCAACATGCTCTATACCAGTAGCGGCCAGAAAATTCACGACGTGGCGCTTCGCTGTCCGTTAGAAGGAAAAGATACCGCCGCCAACGGCATTGTATTGATTAACGATTTTGATGTGTTTGTCAGCGAAGTGGCCCCCGGCGATTCAGCCGAAGTCATTCACAAGCGCTTTCGTATTTTGCCGGATCGCTGGCTGATTAATATCCGCCACATCAAAAGCATACCCCCAGCAGCCGGTTAATTTTTTTGATGGCACTATCTCATTTATGGGAGGTTAGCAGTTTCAGGCGATGGCTATTTTTCAGGTTTTAACTGAAACGCAATTCTAGCCTGGATTAAATCTTCCGTTTCACCCTTGGGTTCCGCCCAGAGGGCCACCGCCAACTTAGAGAGCCAATCGGTTTTCTGATAGCGCTTATCCCTATCGATTTCCATCAGGGCCAAAGTTGCCTGATTCGATGCCACGCGATTCCGCCTGGCTTCTGCCAGGATTTGCTCCAGCTTTTTCTGGTTCGCCTCAACATCGGAATATAAGAACAGAGCGGTATTTTTAGGCAAATGCTCGCTTAATGCCTTAAAATCATCCAGTTTCCCCAGTGATTCCACCGCCTGGCCACTGGCAATCCCGTTCTCTTTTTGCAGTGGGGCCAACTGTCCAAACGAATCGGCCTGGGCAAAAGCTATCATCTGCCGCTTTTTTTCACTGACAACCCCAACGCTGATCGTCTGCTGCTGCTTGGGAATCACAAACGTCTTAACGGCCACCTTACCGATTTGCTCATCCTTGTGCTGGGCCGGAAAGAACTTGCCGCTGGTCATAATATTAAGAATCTTGTTATACGACGCCTGTTTCTTCTCGTTGCTTTCCAGCAGCACGATGGGAAAAGGATTCGCGTCAATCGAGGCAAAGGCGCTTTCGCCACTGAGCAGGCCAATTAAATCATCACGCCAGTCAAGCTGCACGAGCGATAGCAACATGCCCGCCTGCTTCAACTGCGTTTGCTGCGGGGGCGGCATCAGGTGATTGGCATACAGGTCGTACCAGTGATCCAGGCTTTGGGCATCCAGCAGGAACGTCGTATTGGCAGGCAGAAAAGCGGCGGCCAAGAGCGGTTTCTTTTCGGCATACAGCGCCTTGATTTCACTTGCAAGCTTGGGATTGCCCAAAGCTTTCAGGTTCAAAGGCATAAAGAAGTCGGTTGAAAAGCGCGTTTCATTTTCCACATGCAGCGCACCAAGCATCAAGGGGGTCACATCAGCATAGAGAAGCGCCCGCTTTAAGAGAGGCGCAGGCAGGCTTGCCGGAATATTTTCCGACATCGCTTTCAATTGTTCGGAATAGGCCGTGCTATTCACAATCAGCGTGCCGTCACGATTTTTATCCAAAAGGCCCAGGTATTTTTTGATGGTCGGATGGTCATAGATATTGCCGCCCTTTCGCCCCGTTTGCTTTGCGTTCAGCGTCAGGATAACATTTTGAAGAATTTGGGGACGGTTAGAAATGAAAAGGCTCTGATTGATAATGGCAAAGGCGTTTTGGCTTAAAGCCAGATCAGTCACCAGATCCGTCTTAAGATGCCCTGGTGAAATTTCGACGTAATACGTCACGTTATTCAACGTTTCGGCCTTGTAGTTTTTTTGATTGCCATTAAAAAGCGACACCAGCTCAGGAAAAGATAACTCTTTTTTCAGGGGAAGAATAACCAGGGCGCTTCCATTTGCAAGCTTGGCCTTTTGTATATTCGATATTATTTTTTTTCCATTTTTTTCCGCAGCGTCTTCTGGCCGGACAAGATTTTCTGGCCACAGGCCAATACTGATGCGCGGTTCAAACGTCGTGTCAAACTTGTCAAACAGGGCGCGTCGAAACTGCTCGATCTCTTCCTGGGATGCCGGGGTTTTAAGCGGCTGACCCACCCGGGTGGACGGTTTTTTTACACCCGAAGACTGCGACAGGTTGCCCGCTTTGAACTCCTGGGCCTCAATCCAATGCAAGACACGCCTGGTGAGGGGCTCTCCAGGCGAGGCCTCAAAAAACAGCGTGGTCTGCTGGGGATAATACACATACAAGGGCATCCCTTTTTCAGCAGCGGATTGTCGCCAGATGAAAAAGGCGATAACGGCAAGCAGCAAGATGCCAACGCCTGCCAAAATCACTTGCTGCTTGTTACTGGCGTATTTACCCTTACTCAACTGGGAACCCGTGTTGGCTGCCATAAACCGACCCCTGCATTGTCAACTCTAAAAAACCAATATTAACGTTTCATGTAAAAGTAATCCCGAATGAACTCCGGTGAAAGATCATCCAGCTTGCCCCAGAAAATCTGAAGAATTTCCTCTTCCGACATATCCCGAACCAGGTCGAGTACCAGGGTTTTGACATCCAGGGTTTTGGGCAAATCCTTGCCTTCCAGTAATTTTTCCAGTTCATCTCGTGTCATAACAATTCCAATGCTGTCTAATGTCGCTGCCTTAAATTGGTAACCGGCCCTAAACAATAGCAAGTTAACGGCTATTGCCAAGACGCCCATTATACCGATAAGCCAGTAGCGAATCCAGAATCTTCTTGCGACTGGCGCTAAACCTCGCCGGATTTAATCCGCTGAATCTGCGTTTGCAGGTTTTTCATCTGGGCATCGAGCATTTTAGCATCCTGTTCATTCAGGCCGTTTCGATCGCTAAGCGCGGACTCATAGCGCGTAATGGCCTGATTATAAGAATCCAGCGCAGCCTTTCGGTTATCCTTGGCCTGATTTGACAATGCCGGGTCAGACACCATGGACATCAATTTATCCCCCTGCGCTTCAAAACTGATGCCTGCGTACTTAAGATAAAAGCCCGCCTTGGCCGGTTGCTTCTGAGCCATTTTCTCGTAAAGGGTAATCGCTTGCGGATAGCGCTCGGCGCTGTGGTAGGCAATGGCCAGGTTGCTCATTGTCTGAGGCTCTTCCGGCAAAAGATCAAGCGCCGATTCCAACCTGCAAACCGCCCCGTTGCTATCGCCTGAAGTCATCAAGGACTGGGCTTTCTGGTTTAAAGCGGCCACCGCCTTTTGGTACATCAACCCTTCCTTGCTCCCCGGCACCACCATGGTATTATTGCAGCCTGTCAATATCAATACCGCCCCCAGCACCACAAGCAGCAGGGAAATATTGGCGCTGAAGCACTTGCAAGTCCAAGCGGGAAGCAGTCGGGTGGTCGTCATCGGAAATTCCCTCTCATTAAAAAAATTAAACGGCAATTGTTACCTGATTTATCAAACCTGAAACAGCGCCTAGAGAACGCCAACGGCTTGGGCGTCCAAATCCAGCAAGCGCCTGGCAGGATAACCAAGAGATACCCATGCCTGAAGAACGGCGGGGTAAAGCTTATGCTCTTGCGACAGTACTCGCCGGGAAAGACTTTCCACGGTGTCTTCAGTAAGTACCGGCACTTTAGCCTGCCCCAATATCGGGCCGCCATCAATCGTCTCACTGACTAAATGAACACTGCAGCCGGATTCCGTTTTTATAGGCGTATCGGTATTCGTCCGAGAAGCCTCAAGTACTGCCTGGTGAACGGCGTTTCCCAACATTCCCTTTCCGCCAAAGTCGGGCAGCAGGCTGGGGTGAATATTAACGATGCGTCCGGCGTAAGCCTCCAAAAGGACACTTGAAATAATTCGTCCATAACCGGCAAGCGCAACGGCGTCGATGTGATATTGCCTTAGAATAGCCAAAATTTCGGCGTCAAAGACTTCAAGCGGCTTTTTCTCATCGCTAAGCAAATCGCGCATTGTCACAACCTCGGCAGGGATATTCGCCTGTCTTGCAATGTCAAGCCCAGCCGCGTTTTTCTTGTTGGAAATCACCACCGAAACCTGACAAGCGCTTAGGCGTCCATCTTCAATAGCGTCAACTATGGCAGCCAGGTTACTGCCACGGCCAGAAATCAGGACGGCTAATTTTTGAGGGCTTTGCGGGACGGGTTGAGACATATTGAGAACGATGGCCTGAGTTAAAAGTCGATAATCACTTGGGGACTTTGGGCATCATGCCGCTTTTCAAGCTGACCGATTTTGATCGCCTGATAGGGCAATGCGGCAGGATAATTGGAAAAGAAGTCGAGAACAGAAGGTGCTTCTTCAGCTTTGACAAGCAGAATAAACCCGATACCGCAATTAAACGTATGCGCCATCGTTTCATCACTGAGTTTGCCCAGACGCTGAAGCAGCCCAAAGATTTTCGGCGCCTGCCAGGCGTGTCGGTTAATTTTCGCCATGACGCCATCCGGCAAAACACGGGGGATATTATCGTAAAACCCGCCACCAGTCACGTGTACCATTGCAAGCACCGCCTCAGGCATTTGTTCAAGCAATGCCAGAACCGGTTCGACATAAATGGTTGTGGGTCGCAAAAGAGCGTCCCCCAAAGATTCATTCAACCCCTCAGGCGTCTGGGATAAATCAAGTGCATGATCTTCAAGCAGGATTTTTCGTACCAGGCTGTAGCCATTGCTATGCAAGCCCGAGCTGGAAAGCCCAATCAACACCTGACCGGGAGCAATTTGATCCCGCTTGGGATACAGGTTTTTCTTTTCGGCAACCCCAACGCAGAAGCCCGCAAGGTCATATTCAGAAGCGGCATAAAAACCGGGCATTTCAGCCGTCTCGCCTCCCAGAAGGGCACAACCCGACTGCGCGCAACCTTCGCCAATGCCCCCTAGAATCTGTGCCAAAGCGTTCGGTTCGATTTTAGCAGTGGCGACATAATCTAAAAAAGCCAAGGGCCTGCCGCCATTGACCAGAATATCGTTCACGCTCATGGCCACCAGGTCAATGCCGACGCTGTCGTGACGGTTTGCCAGAAAGGCCAGCTTAAGTTTTGTACCCACGCCATCACATGCCGTCAGCAGCACCGGGGATTGATATCCATCTGGAATTTCAAAGGCGCCGCTGAATCCGCCAATACCACCTAAAACAAACGGCTGACCAGTGTTTTTGGCGGCAGCTTTGGCAATGTCCACCACCGCGTCGGCCCGCTTGAGATCGACACCCGCCTGGCGGTATGCTTCATCCGACGTGGTCAGGGGGGAGGGCGTCATGTGTTGAAAATCCTCAGAATTGAAAGCAATGTGTGACTTACTTCCGACTTGCTTATCGACTGATTTGATAAAGTCCCAGTTTATCGCAAAGGCAGCCCTGAGACGAGAGAGAGGGGAAACCTGCAACAGGCCGCTTGGGAGAAAGCACCGCAGTCTCGGCTCAGCGCCTGTTCCCAGAACGGAAAGATGGCTTAAAAAAGCAAAAAAAATCCTGCAATCCCCCTCGGAGTGCAGGAATCGATAGAATTCATTCGGGTTTCTAACTGAATAACTGCACTTAGTTTAAAAGAAGTTGATGACCATTTTGTGACAGAGACACCAAGGGGGTAAATGTTTACAATCTTGTTACAGTAGAGCCCTCTAAAGCGCATTTCCCCCTTACCACAAGCTCACTCAGTAGAAGCTTTTCGCACAAACTGCTTTTGATGAGAAAGTCCCCCAAGGGTAGGAGCAATATGCCTTATTGCGCCGGAACACTGATTTTCGCATCACTGGGAAGCGGCTTTAGAAGCTCGTTTTGCGTCTGCCCTGTTTTAACGGGGCCTTTTTTCATCTCTTTTTGCCGCAGTGACGTCTGATTCTGCGGAATCGGTTTTACGGCGGCAGGCCGGGCGTCTTGAGAGGAAGAAGGTTCGTCTGGAAGGGGCGGGCGATTTATCTTTTCAGGTGCAGGTGTTTCGCCTGTCCGCCCTGGCCTGGAGACTTCACCAGCTTCCTCAATATCGTTCTCGATATCGTTATTCGGATTTTGTAAATCACTGTTTCCTAAAGCGTCCGGCTCATTTTGAGGGCTCAGCGGTCTTTCATCCTCCAGCGCCTCAGCTTGAGCGTTTTGGCCGGCAGGGATATTTTCAGGGGATGGCGTATCAGCGTTTGCATCCAAGGCGGGGGCAACGGCAGAGGGGGCAACAATCGGCGAATCATCTTCCATCAGTTGCGGCTGCTTCTGACAACCGGTAGCCAGCATCAACAAAAGGCCCAATAGCAGAAACACGTTGATAACTGTCGGGCAATATGAATGGGGTTTAAATTCAGCCAAGGTTCATCCTCCTAACAAGCACAATGCCAGTATAACAGGCGATTTGAGGATACGTTGGCTGAACTAAGCATTCTTTGGCAAACTATTCTGGATCAAATTCACCTGCTCTTACACCCTTCAGAAAAGCATCCCACTCTTCGGGAGTGAACACTAGCTCATTAACTGTACCATCCGCTTGCAGCTTTCCCCACCTAATATCTCCATTGGGTAGTAGCTCAATATCAAATTTACGAGGTTTCTTGTTCTGACCAAAGGTTGGGCCAACCCGATTGGCAAGTTGCGGAGAATATTGCATCCGAGAAAAAGCGTTTACCATCACAATCAATCTTCCCTTCATTTAAGCCGGTTGTTAATACCGGGTTAAAGCACCCTTACTTGAATTAAAATCAATAAATTTGATTTGAAACCCAGATTATCACTACATTTATAAAATAATAAGAATGAAACAAAATGGGGCGGATGATGGGAATCGAACCCACGTATACCGGAACCACAATCCGGGGCCTTTACCGCTTGGCGACACCCGCCACAAGGGCGTCCACTGTCCTGGGCTTTTGCATTTAAGCCTGATTTTACGAGGGAGACAGGCACTTAGTAGGACAATGACCTGCCTATAATAGCCCAAGGCAAAAAGCCGCGCAATGGGATTTGAACAAGGGGTTAAAAAAAGTGTCATAATCCCCCGCAGTCTGAATAACACTTATGCTATCATCGGGCTATGACGAAGATTGCAGCGGTGATCCTCACCGGGTCCCGAGATCAACACAACATCCTGCTTAGCGGCACCGGGCTAAGCAGCAAAACCCTCCTCCCCGTTGGCGAAAAGCCAATGGTTCAATGGGTTTTTGACGCCTTGAGCGCCACTGCCTATAAGCCCCGACTATACGTCAGCACCAACGACCCAGCCATTGAGCAACGCGAATTCGGCGCCCCTGCTCTCAGCGTCCCAAGCGGCACAAGCGCCGTCAGCTCTTTTCTTCAGGCCATTGATAACGTCAGCGCCGATACCGAGTGGGTTATCCTCGCATCAGGCGATCATGTCCTGCTAACCCCCGAGATGGTAACGTACTTTGTCGAAGAGGCGCAAAGGCGTCAATTGACGCTTGCCGTATCCGTCGTGGCAAAATCCACTGTCCAGGCCCATTACCCCAATTCCAAAAGAACCTATATGCCGCTCAAAGGTGACGCCTATTCGGGCGCCAATCTTTATATGGTGCATAAACCGAGCTTTTCCGGTCAGCGGCGCGTACTGGAAACCATTGACCAGAACCGCAAGAAACCCTGGAAAAGCGTTTTTATGATGGACTGGTTTTCGATTGTGCGCGTCTTTGCCCGGCAGGTGGACATTCATGAGCTGGCCACCCTGGCATCTAAAACCATTGGCTGTAAGACAGGTTGCGTGGTGCTGCCCTTTGCCGAAGCCTGCATGGATGTCGATAAACCTTCGGATAAGGAAATTGCCGAAACCATTATCGAACATCGAAAAGGCCTGCATCTTGTAGGAGTTGAAAAACCGGAACCTGACAAATCACCGGACGTAATCCCGATTTCAAGAGAAGCCGATCAAAACGACCCCTTTAAACCTGCCGTCGGTTTTGGTGCCCTTCAATATATCGCAGCCCTGCTTCTGCTGCACACGATCCTGGATCGGGTCTTTTAGAAAAACATTTTCGCTGGTCTTAGCACGATGAATCTTTTCCTGCCAGGCGTTCTGGCCATTTTTGTAATGAACCTGGTGGCCAATCTGCTGATTCCCATGCCGATTACCCCCACCACGCTCTGGCTTGCACAATTTGATCATCCGTTTTGGGTCATTGCGGCTTCAACGCTTGGTGCTGTGACTGGTTGGCTGCTGTTTCACCCGCACATTTACCGCCTGGTGGATCGAAAGCCGCAACTGATCGCCAAAATTCCAAAAGCTTATTTCGACTGTTTCGGCAACCGTATTTTGCTGTGGGTCTTCATCCTTAATGCCCTACCTTTCCCGCTCGATTTCATGCGCTTTATTGCAGCGGCTAAAAAATATCCCCCACTCCCCTTGAGTATGGCCATCGGCGCTGGCCGACTGATTCGAAACAGTCTTCTGGTTTTTGTTGGCGTTTGGCTTTCACAATACCAGCTCTGGTTCTGGGCGGTGATTGCGCTGTTATTTCTCACGCCCCTCCTTGCGGCAGCTATCACCAAACTGATCCACCGGCTAAACCCTCATCCGCCAAAGACTGCCTCGGCCTTATCGATATTAGAGCTTGAGCTGGACACTGAACAGGCATAAAACGCCTTTACCGCATAAACGGCAAGCAGGATAAAAAATGGCGTCAGCGGCAGGCGGTAACGGGCATCTGAAAGTGTCGTTAAGGCATACAACAGGCTGTGAGAGAAAATGATGGCCCCTGAAAACAGCACAGGCCAGTCGCGCCTGAAATAAGACAAACCCACCCCTAAAAGGGCCAGGCTTGCAAGAACCTGGTACGCCTGAAAAGAAGCGACCGCCCAGAGCGAGAAAAGAGGCACTTTGGCAACAATCGGCGCCGGGGGCTTAAAAAAGAAATCAACCCATTGGCAAGCGCTTACCCACAGCCAGGCAAGCGGATTATTTAAGATGGCCTGCCAGGCTATTTTACCGGCAGCCTCGTTATGCGCCAGGTAAATGGTGCTATAGTCGGGCTGGCGCTTCGCCTCCTGATCCATCACCACATGCATGTCATTAACGGCGTTATAGGTTTCACCGGCAGGATGCTGGGCCACGCGAAAACGCAGGCGATCTTTATACGCCATGTCAAAGTCGGTGGCGTTATGAACAGGCGTTGACCAATCCACAAAATCAATCATCTTGTAAAGCTGATTTGCCCCTTGTCCTGCCGAAAACACAAAGGCGTTATGCTGGGTGGCGTTGAATAGCATCCAGGGGAAAACACAAAGCAAAATACCAAAGCCATAAAACAAAAGCGGCTGCAGCCGCTTTGTTGGCTGCCGGGATTTGCTGGATAACCATAGCCAACAACCGACACAGGCAAGCGCTGAAACGGCAACCGGCTTTACCCACATCAAAAGCCCGCTTAAAACACTGAGAAAAAGCAGCAACAAAGCCGAAAGCGGCTTTTGATCAAACGCAACGCTAAGGCCCCAAAAAAGCACGAGCAGACAATTGGTATAAAGCGTTTCACTAAGCATCGCATGCTCATAGAGCAATAACTCAGGCGATAGGGCCAAGAGCAACGCGGCCAGAAGGGCCCAAAGAGGATTCCCCAGCAAACGTCTTGCGATTACGGCAAACAGGACGATATTACAAAGCCCTAGCAGACTTTGAAAAAGCAGGAGCAGTTTCTGAAACACCGACTGGGATAACTCGCCGTAAAACAGGCTGCCGAGTCCTTGAAGCAGCGTCAGAAGGATAATATAGCCCGGGGTTCGCTCAATGTATGTTTCATGATATGTCCCCGTTAACAGGGCCTGGGCGCTATTTAAATACGCAAGCGAATCCGCCGAAACAAAAACGCGCATGCCAGAGCAAAAAAAGCGAAGCAGAAGGGCAAGCAGGATGAGCAACAACAAGGACAATCCCCAATGCCGCTGACACTTGCTTAAAAGACTTGTGTAGAAAGTCATGTCGTTTTCTTTCATGACGTTTTTATTCTGTGGCGGTAAAGGCCGTAACTGACAAGCAACCAGAGAAGACCCGCCAGGCTGATCGATAGCCCCGGGATAAACCGGGTGGGGTGATACTCGAATTGAACCCGATGAGTACCGGGCGGAATCATCACGGCAAGATAGCGATGATTGGCAAGATAAACCGGCAGCCTGGTTTTCTGATCCAAAACCGCCTGCCATCCTGGGAACCAGGATTCGCTCAACACCAGCGGAACGGGAAGCGGGTAAGGGGATGTCACCTTCAGCGCAATCTCTTCCGCCTTGTTTTTACTCAGTTCGATCTTGCTTTTTAGAAGCGGCTGCCAGTTTTTCGGGAAACGGGTTTCCTGGCGTGTTGGATGCTGAACCGTTTCAGGCGGGGAAAGCTCCACCCACTCCTCAAGCTTTTTGCTGCGTAGCGTCTGGGTAATTGCCAAATAAACGTTTAAAGGCTCGGTGTTCCAGATGGGGTTGGGTGAAAAATACGCCCTGGGCAAGGTATTTTCAACCGCCAGAATACGCAGGTTATAGCCCGGATCCCGAAAAATCTCGCGGTAACCGGAGCGCTCCCACACTGCATTAACGGGATGAACCGGTGTGATGACAAACTGCACGCTGCCTTGTTCGGGCAAGTATTGGGGCAGGTTTTGTGTCAGGACGACATCGCTTCTTTTGTGCAATTTTAACTGTAGCGGGGCAAAGCGGCCATTTTGATAAGCGACTTGATAGGCAATGCCGTAGTTAAAAAGCATCCGCTCCTGGTTATACGTCACACGGTAAACCCAGTGGAAAAAATAAGAATCACTGACATAAGGGAAATGATAAGCATCAGCGATTTTCTGAAAAACCCGAGAATCATCCCGGCTTTCTTGCATTTCAGTCATATCATCGTAATAAATCCGAACGTTGCCGGTGGGTTGTTGTAAATCAGAGCCAGCGACGTTGAAAGAATTTGGGATTTGAGGGGATTTAAAAATAACACTGTCCAGGGCCTTTGCGGCTACCGGCGACGGCCTGTCCCGTAACAGGGCGCTGGGCGCTGTTGGCACGTGGGGATAGTGAATAACTGCCAAATCGAGAATGCCCAGAACCAAAAGTCCCATCAAGAAAGGCGTGGCGAATGCACGATGAAGCCAGAGCGTGGCGATCACCGGCACCATCAACACCACCCAGTGCCAATATAGACCCATCACATGCAAGCCACGTTCATAAAAATGCGCTCCCCAGTCCACCGAGCGCTCAAAATAATGAGGCCAGATCCACAATTGCGCGGGCAGTTGGATACACAAAACCCCAAGCCCAACCAGAATCCCCAGGGACACCATGATGCGAAGCACCATGCTCTTTTGAGAAAAGCCTTCCGACACTCTGGCCACCCAGATGTCAAAAGCCTGAATCCCCAAACCCGCCAAAAGCGGAAAGGCAAGCGAGGGCCAGAACATAAATTTTTCAAGATAGCGTTGGGTTTTCAGAATCGGCAGTGCCTCGCTCAGCCAGGGATAGTAAAAAGCGTTGGCCCCAAGCGCCAACAAAAGACCCAGGACAATCATCCACAGCCATAGCCACTTGGTTTTCGAGGATGAGAAAAATACGCCCAAAACGGCAAGGAAAAACGATATCAGCCCGACATAAACGCTGTCCGCCCAGGGCTCTCGAAATGCAGGATACAAAAACATGCCAATAAAATGCGGTTCTGGGAAACGACTGCCGTAAAAATAAGGCACCACCCATTCCACCAGCCGTTCAATGGGAAATGACCAAAGCGTGACCTCGTCGTAATGCAACATGTCCTCGCGAACAGAATATTGCATCAATTCATGACTGGGTAGAATCTGAACGGCGCAAATGATAAACACCAACCCGAAAGAAAGCCCAAAATGAACGAACACCTGCACCAAGGCAGGAATTGCTTTTGTTTTAAAGCGCAATAGCCAAAAGATTGAAAGCGACACAATCACGCTGCTTGAAAACATGCCCAAAAACAGCGTATTAAAGGTATCGCCAGCCAGTAACATCAGGCTCATGGCTGCGGCGCTCAGGCCAGACTGCCATAACAGCCAGCGCCAAGAAACAAGACCGACAGAAGGCCCGCTAGCATTTTCTTCCACCTTGCGGCAAAGGGTGAACAGCCCTCGAAGGAAATACGCCAGCGCCAGGGGCACCCAGGCCACCGCCCCATGGTAATTGATATTATCGCTAATACCCAAGACATAACCTGAAAAACCATAGGCAAGGCAAATCCAAATTGCCGTCCATTTAGAGAAGCCAAGCGTCCTTGCCAGAAAAGCCATCGTCCAGAAGCCCAGCAGATGCTCCAGAACGATTTGCCATGAAATCCCCTGCACCGCCTTGGCGCTTAAGGCTCCTGGAATAACGGCATACGCCAGGCCGTAAAGAAGATTTAACGGATAGAGCAATTGGTGGGAAAGTTCGGCAAAATAAGGTGTGCCCGTTGAGATACGCTCCGTCCAGAAGGGAAACTCTCCCTGTGAAATCCGCTCCATCATATAACTTTTAAGCGGGATGGCGTAAAACGTGAGATCGCGGGCAAAAAGCTGTGACTGCCCCAAAACCACGGGCCACCAAAAAGCAAGCCACAACAGCAAAGGCAACAGCCAGAGCGCGTGCCTGTCCAGCCACTGCCAAAACCCCTGGCCAAAGCGAGCGGAAGAACGTCCACTGAGAATATGCTGCGTATTTTTGCCCGAAGCGCTTTGGCGTTTCATGCGCGCCGATTCCAAAAGCAGTTACCCGATAACAAGGTTTTGCGTCACTCTCTTTTTTGCCGTTGCTACAGTATCCAGCATATCCCATTCTAATACCAATCCCGTCTCCAGTGGAATCAACCACGCTTTGCCCCTGAAATTCAGTGATTGCTTCCTGCCTTCTGCCTACAAGAAGGGGAATCGGGTATGATGTCCATAATATTCCCCGTTAACCCCAGGGAGCCAGTCAAAAAATAGAAAGTTTTTTAATTTTTTCAAGTATGAATACCAAAGCGACAAATCCTCAGACGAGTCCTCAAGAGATGAGCCCTAAAGACAAGTGGCAAGATAGCAGACAAAATCAAAATACAGGCGGAGTTTTTCGCTTAAGCCGCCTGCAATGGGCAGCGCTTTTGTCGGTTACCTTACTGGGGTTTTTTTTAAGAATCTGGGGTCTGGGCTTTGGGCTACCCCATGACAGCCGCCCCGATGAAGTGCCCAATATCCAAATCGTCTTTCGGCTTTTAGGCGATATCGTCGGTGGCGGCAACGGCTGGCTGAACCCGAAAAACTTTAATTACGGCTCTCTTTATTATTACCTCCTGACGCTGTTTTACTGGTTTCACTTTAGTATTGGCCAGTTATTCGGCCAGGCAAGCGAGCGATGGGTGGATTTTCAGCAGTACCTCTTTGCATATCAGGAAAACCCGACGCCCTTTCACCTGATCATCCGAAGCGTCAGCGCCTTTGCCGCAACCTTATGCGTGCCCGCATTGTTTTTCACCGCCAGGATATGGCGTCCCGACGCCATATCGCTGGCCTGGCTCAGTGCGATTTTATTCACCCCTTGCTATCTTCTGGTCAGAAACGCCCATTTCGGCTCACCCGATACGTTGATGCTTCTTGGGATTATCATCAGCCTAGCCCTGCTGTTTCAGCTTCAGCACTTGGTTCTGGAGAAAAATAAAGCTAGCCAGACCGGGGCGCCGAACCCTGAAGTAAGCCATGCGCTTCGTTGGGCGGGTATTGCCATTGGTCTCAGTATAAGCATCAAGGCCCCCGCTGTTTTAATGCTCGTGCCGTTGTTTTGGATTTGCGTCAGTACGCATACCATTTTTGAATCTGGCGGCAGTCGGAAAATTCTTTGGAAAAAAGCTTTGTTTTTCTTTGCCCGAGGAGCCGGATGGGCTTTGCTTGCCGTTGCCCTTACCTCCCCCTGGCTTTTTCTGGATTTTCCCACCGCCGTTCAATCGATTCTTTATGAACAGCAGGCCTTTCTGACTTACGGCATAACTGGTATTCCCGTGGGCTGGCAATTTTACCCCACCTTCGCCCTGCCCATCGGACTTGGTTTTTTGTTATACGCTTGCGCCATCGCTGGCATCGTGCGTCATTGCTTGAGTCTGCGCTGCGGCAAGCAAAATCCTCATCAAGAACTTGATGCAACACTGTTGCTGACCTTGCTGGTTTTTTACCTGGGTCTTGGCCCCAACCTGCGTGTGATGACCCGCTACGCTCTGCCGCTTTTACCCTTGTTAACTTTATTGGCCGCCTCGGTGTTGAGCCTGTTACATGAAAAAATGCTGAACTGTCTCAAGCCACTTGAAAAAAACAACCCTATCCTCTGCGTCTGGCAAAAACCGTTTGGCATTCTGCACAATCCATTGTCGGCGTCTCTCTGGCTCGTATTATTAGGCCTGGTTTTAATCGAGCCGATTCGCAGCAGCTTACTGTGGGATCAGTTACTGGTAAAAGGCGACACGCGCGACGCCGCCCGGAATTGGATTGTATCCCATGTGCCTCCCAACTCTCCAGTAGCCTCGGGCCCAAGGCTTGGCCATTTAAATTTGCCGCTTAACTATGGATTGCTCTGGCTGGAAAGTGGGCCGAATAATTTGATGGAACCAAGGCAGGTCAAAGTCGAAGACGTAAGCCCGAGAATTCGCTTAAGTAATACGTATGATCCATCCGTTTTAAAAGCGCTTGGGATTCGCTATGTCGTTTTATATGGAGGGCAACTGCTTTTCTCCAGCCCACCGTGGGAGATGGATCGCTTTCTTAAGAACGACAAACCGCTTTTTCATATTTCCCCACTGAAAGAGAAGACGGAAAATCTTGTGAGCAGACCCTTATCCACCGTGTATGATCCGATGGATGCCTTGTTTATTCCGTATGGCGGGCTTGAGGATGTGGCGTTGAGCGGGCCTGAGATTTTTATTTTCGATCTCGATGCGCTCAAAAATCAGTAAACAAAATTTAACAGGCGCTATTGGCGACCGTAATCGTCGCTTTGGCGCTCAATATCATCCTCGCCAAAATAAGTGCCCAGTTGCAGCTCGATAATTTCCACAACCTCTTGGGTTGCCGGATTCGAAAGACGATGCCAGGCTTGAAGCGGAATATGAATATAATCGCCCACACAGGGATTCAGCGTTTTATCGTTCAAGGTGATTTCAGGCTGGCCCACCGTTACAAACCAATGTTCCTCACGTTGTTGATGTCGCTGAAGACTTAAGCGATTGCCGGGCGTTACCCACAATTGCTTCAACTTGAAATGTGCCTCATCGGCAAGCACCGTAAAACCACCCCAGGGCCTTGTTTCAGTCACCTCGGCAAGCGGCTTTTGCAACGAGGGGGCAACGCTCATCCAGGCAAGCTCCAATACCTCAACTGTCTCTGAGACGCTGTTAATGAGCGCTGGCGATAATTTGGCGCTTTTTCTCTCGAAGCCCTCCGCTTGGCGGCTATCCCAACTGTACACCCTGCCCGGATCGACAGGGCCATTCTCATCCATTAGTCCGGGTGTAATCGGTAGCCACAATCCACAAGCGTTCTTATGGCTTAACGTCAATGTTTCACCTGCCTTGACGGCACGCAGGCTCACCTGGTAGTCAGGTGTTGCGTAATAGGTATAATCATCGATCGTTGCCGTCACAAAATAACCTCTCAAGCCGAACGGGACGACGGCGGGGATAAGGAAGAGACAGACCCGCTATCAGAATCAGTCGAAGCATTTGGTGAAACGGGCAAGGTCTGATGCGAATGGCCTTTATGCTCGGTTCGCTCCCAGCTTAGCGAGCGCTCCTTGTTAAAGAGCAGCTTCATCGTCATAGCAAAAGTAGTGGGAAGCCAGAGACTGGTCATGTAAAGTCCGGTATAACCCGCCCATTGCAGCGCATGGGGAAGCGCTTTCATCACACTCTCCCAGGGCAGAGGGCCATCGGGATTTGCCCTGCAATTAAAGCGGATAATGGCGATCACAAGCGTATGGCTACTGCCAATGGCGATAATAGGTGTAATTAAAAGCGACGATAAGACGCGCGTTCTGGTGGGTTCGCCAAACATGGCATCCACCCCCAGCGCCAAGAGATCCAGAACGACCCACAAGGGCAACATGAATTGAACCATGTAGGCAATCATATCGAGCATGGTACGAATGGACACGTTACGGGTGATCAAAAGCTTGTCCATATTTTCAAGGTAACGCACCAGCGAACCTTCCGCCCACCGCTTACGCTGCTTCAGCAAGGGCTTGAACTCGGTAATGCCCTCTTCAAACACCAGCACTTTGTGGGCAAAGCGAATGTCCCACCCGGCCAGATGCAGGCGCGTGGAGACATCGAGATCATCGGTAATGGAATAGTTATTAAAACCATCAACATCGTTTAAGGCTTCGCGCTTAATCAATTCACCATTGCCGCGCAACTCCACCGCACCGTAAACCGACTCTCGCCCGCACTGCACATAGGCATCCAGGGAGTATTCATAGTTCTGGCAATGGGTTAGCCAGTTGTAATCAGCATTTGCAATGACTTTTCGAGCCTGAACGGCCCCCACGTTGTCATCGGCCAGAAACGGCACAATGCGATAGAGAAAATCAGGGGCGACCGAGGCATCGGCGTCAAAAACGCAAATGACCTCCCCGTCCGTTAACGTCAGGGCGTCGTTGAGAACAGCCGATTTACCTGGAAACGCATCCGACGGACGGACAAAATAGCGAAAGCGCGCATCATCAAGTTTTCTGGCAAGCCCCTGAAGAATAACGGGGGTGCTGTCGGTGCTTCGATCATCCATCACCAGCACTTCAAAATCCGGATAGGAAAGCGCCAACATGGTTTCAACCGTCTGGGCAATCACGTTTTGCTCGTTATGCGCCGCAATGATGATGGAAACCTTGGGTTGATACGCCCGGTTAATGGGGCGCGGACGCTTCAGATCCATCCGCTTTCGGTGCACCATGGACAACGTGAGAAGCCAAAGGTACAGCACGATCAACACGATAAGCATCGCAAGGGCTGAAACCTGTGGGATAAAACGGTTTACCAAGAGCCCAAAGGTTAGTACCGAGATAATCAGAATTGCCAGACGACGACGTTCCAAAGGAAAACATCTCTTATTTAAGGGATTAAATGGAAGCACTATTATAATACAGCCGCAAGTGGGCAGGGTAATTGGCCTTTGTGACAGTTCCCATGCTCTTTTAATAGGCCAATAGGCGCTGGGCAAAATCGCTCAGATACGCTGCGGTGACCGCAGCGCTATTCATCTGCCTAGCCTTTTGCGAAAACTCAAGCGCTCGATCACGGTACGCGGGTGTTTCAAGAACCGCCAACAACGCTTCTTTCAGGGCTGATTCGGACACCGAGCGCTCAGAACCAGGCCATAAATTGCGAGATTCAAGCTGCCCGTAATTCACCAGGCGCGCCACCCCAAGCTCCGCCAGACGGCTGGCGTTATTCTCCTGCTCGATCTGGTTGGAATCGGGCACCACCACGCAGGGAGTGCCAAGCGTTAAGAGTTCCATCGCCGTACTATGGCCCGCTTGCGTAATCACCAAGTCGGCAGCCTTGAAATAAGGCGCAGCAGAGGGTACGGAGCGATGAAGACGAACATTAGCCGACACCGGCCCTTCTGGCTCAAAACCGCCAATCACCTCAAAGGCAATTTCCGGCAGCGAGGCTGCCGTTTTTATAACAGCGTCAAACAGGGGCTTTCGATAGGCGTGCCCGCCAAGCGAGGCCACCACCAAGGGCTTTCTACTATCCCTGGCAATAGGCTGTATCTCATCGGCTTTCCAGGCAACCAGCGGGCCAACAAAGCGCGTTCGTTTTTTCACCTGGTGCTTCTGCGACAAATTCGGCAGGCAAATCGTATCCGGCGGTGGAAAGTCGGGGATCAGAATCTCCTCAGCACTACAGAGCCAAAGCTTCATGACCCATTCAAACGAGCGCCCGAAGAGTTTTACCAATTCGGACTCGCGCTCAAAAAACGGATAAAAGGCGCTCTGGTTGGTTACCACAAGACAGGGGATATCCAGCCGGGACGCCGCCAGAACCGACGCAATGCGGCCATCGGCCACCACCAGCGAAATGGCGTTGGCGCGAATAATATCCACTTCTTCCTGAATGAGTTGGTTTAAGCCAAAAAGCGAGTTGGGGTTATGGAGAATCGTCCGACTCATATCCACAAGGCCCTCAGAGGCCACGAATTCAAACTCCTGGGAAACGGGAACCACGGGATATCCGGCATCCCGTACACGCTCGTAAGCGTATTTATAAGTCCCAATCAACACTTCGTCCTTAGGCAGATAACGCGCAATGGCAAGGGCCCGGCTGGAGTGACCAAACCCCTCGCTGCTTGCGGAAAGGTAAACCCGCTGCCGCAGCATGGGAGCCGTTTTTTTGCGTTTACCAATTTGCAGAAGCGACATGGTGAGCGGACGCCCCTTTTTGCTTGGAAGCCACAAGCGCTTGTTGGATACGGAACTGCCGGATACGGAAAACCAGGCCGATTAAGCCCAATAACGTCAACGGAATGCCGATACAGAGCAAGACATCGCGAACCCCGACCTGTTCAACGGCAATTCCAGCAAGAAGAACCGGCACCGTGGAGCAGGTGCTTAAAAGCGTAAACTGAACCCCAAGCACTTTGCCCCGAATCTCATCCGGGATCAACTCATGAAGAAGCGCCTGAAGAGGAATGGCCACAAAAGCTGCAGCAAAACCCATCACCACGGCAAGTGAGTAGGTGTAGAGCATCCGCATCGTGAAATGAACTTCATCAAGGTAAATAAAGGCAGTCACCAGCCGGGGGATCATAAAAATATGCTCTTTTTGGGGAATCCACTGAACCGCCGCCAAAAGCGCAAGGCTTGCGCCGATGACTAAAAATCCGCCATAGACAAGGAATCCGCGTTTCATATGGCGACAGCTGCTGCCCACGGCAAAAGCGCCCAGCGCCATACCGATACCGCTAAAGGTTACGATATAGGCAAACTTTCGAGCCGCCACCTGTGGGTCACTGAATAAATACGCCTTGGCAAAAGCGATTGAAACAATGCAAACAGCCACGATGGTTGAAAACAGCACCGCAAGTTTTAGAATGCCGTTTCGCACCATCGGGTGAGCCTTGATGTAGGAGACGCCCTCCTGGATTTCCTGACCGAATTCGGCAAAGGCGTTTTTCAAGGTAGGAGCGGCCTTACTGACCACTTTGGGAGGAAGCGGCACTTTGACAAACAAAAGGCAAATGCTTGAAAGCAGAAACAGCGCTGAAATCGCCCAATGCACCCGCTCCAGCGTAAAAATGTTGATCAGCGGATCGCCCAGGGCGAAACCGAAAATCACCGAGGCCATCATCGTGGTGGTAAAAAGGGAGTTTGCCACCATCAGATTCTTTTTTGACACGATATTGGGAATCGTGGCGGCCTCCGCCGGAACAAAAAACTGGGTAGCGGTGGAAATCAGAAAAGCAAGGGTAAAGACAATCCAGGAAGCTCCCATTGAAGCCAGTGGAAGCAATAAGACACAAAGGGCCCTCAGAACGTTGGTCAACACCAGCGTGGCGCGTCTTGGCCAACGGTCAACAAAGACCCCGGCAATGGAGGTTAATAGAATAGCCGGTATGGTGAAGGCGATATACAGATAGCTGTTATAGCGATCGCTTGCGCCAAAGTACTTGACGATAAGAGCGACAAAAACCACAAAGATAATGCGATCCCCGATTTGGGAAAAAATCTGCCCCAGCCAGAGGGCTAAGAATTTCTTATTTTTCAGCAGAGCGCGATAACCCGTCTCGCTTGGCGCATGGGTTACTTCAGGGAGGGGTGAAACTGGCGTCTGTAGGCTAGGGGGCATAAAGGGAGGTCGTTCTGCTTATCGCACTGCTCAAAAAAGCGAGCTTGGCCTGGCTTTGTATTGTACTGTAAACCATAGACAGAGGGAACGCTTCCATCATGAACAAACCAGGTAAACAGAAAAGATTGAGACACCCCTTGTGGAAAACCCCAATGAAAAAATCCTAAAAATGGCTGTCCAGAAGAGGTCTTAAGGCGTAAAAACGCTAGAATCAAGCTTTAAGCAATAGCGCCCGCTGGTGGGCCATTGACTCAAGCGCATCCTCAAGCGGAATGAGCGCAGATTTCACCTGTTCCTGCGCATGGCCTCTTGAAAGCGCTTTGAACAATAATTCATCGGCAAGCGCCGGATTCTTGGGCAGGAGCGACCCATGGAGATAGGTGCCATAGATGTTCCCCTGGGCAACGCCTTCCGTAGCATCTTCCCCATTGTTCCCAGACCCGGTCTTGACCTGCCCCAAGGGGGAAACGGCCTTTCCCAGGTAGGTCAGTCCACTGTGGTTTTCAAACCCCACAACGGTTTCAAGATTTCCTGTTAAAGCGGATGTGCGTTCAATAACGATATTGCCGATATGACGTTTGTGGCCCGCCACCGTATGAGCGTCAATCAGGCTTAAACCCCGAAGCTCTGGGCCTTCATGCGGTTTGTAATAATGGCCAAGCAACTGATAGCCGCCACAAACGGTGAGAAAAACCGCCTGGTTTTGGGCTGCGACTAAAAGACTTTCTTTTTTGACCTGCTGCAAATCCTCGCATACCCTGGCTTGCTGGGTATCCTGTCCCCCGCCCATAAAATACAAGTCATAGCGATCTGCGTCTATACTGCTTCCCAAGTCAAGATAATCGATCTCAACGGCAATGCCCCGCCACTGGCAACGGCGAAAAAGCGTCAGGACGTTTCCGCGATCCCCGTATATATTGAGTAGGTCAGGGTATAAATAGGCAATACGCAGCTTCATGGGTTTGGGGTCGAACCTCCTCTGGGATGCATATCATTTATGTCGCTTCGGTTACAGATTTTAATAGACTAGCATCAAAGTCGGCTTTTTTGCCTTTATATAACTATGGAGATATTTTTTCTTCTTCGTTTTGGGAACTGAGTTTTCTGGGCAATGGCGTTTTAATTCAAAGCCCTACGGCTGAAATATCAACGCCGGATTTGAATTGAGCTTGGGAAATCGCTTTTAGAAAGCCCTAAAGGCGCGTCCGCTTGGAAAACTTTGGCGATATAGGCGCAAATACAAACGGTTGGAGGCCCATTCACCTTATGAACCAGAAAAAAAACCACAACATCAGCCATCCAAAAACCGCAGGTTGGCACAAGAAAGACATTTTGAAAGAGCGTTTCGGCTCAAGCCACGCATTAGGTTTTGCCAAAAACGTGCTTGAATCCGACGAGCAAAGCGAGGAGGCATTCTTAGGCGCCCAGGCGGTACTGATGCTTCAAGGCTTGATTTAGCGAAAACTGACGATACAAAACAAAAACCCTCCGGTTTTTCAGGCGGAGGGTTTTTAATATTGAAGTACGTTTATATATTATGCTAAATAAATGAAATTACTGCTGTTCGCGGATGATGCGGTTTCCAAAATCATCAAAACTGCCAATCCAGTCGTTGTTGTAAATGTTATGCATCGCATTGCCAAGCGGAGTACGGCGCGGGGCCGGTGGCTGGCGCCACTCCTGGCGGTTGCGCTGCGTACCGATGGTGTTGATTAACGCGGGAGAATAGCCCTTGGTTTTCAGCAGGTCTCCCTCGGGCGCGTATGCGTGGGCAAGCGGCATGCTGGAGGCAAGAAGCAGCAGGGCAAATACGGGAGCAACCCATATGGGGGACTTAACGGTTTTAACTGAAAATTCCATCAGCGGCATTCCTTCATGCGTTGGTATGATTTTAATTCTGGTTCAAAAAGCGCTAAAGCACTACGCCTATATGCACCGTAGAGGATCAGGCCGAATACGGCATCGGCAATAAGACCGATTTTTCACTGCCGAATCATCCGTCATGAACTGTTTCGGCGATTTCAGGCCATTCTTGAAAAAAGCCGCCGCTTTTTGCATAATCCCTAGCCCCTACCACGCAGAGATGATTCCCAAGCGAGACAATGTCGGCTACAATAAAAACAGTCAAGATAAAAGCAGCCAAAGCCTTTAAGCCTTGCCTGGAAGTCTTAATCAAGATGTTTTCTCTCTTCTTACGGTGTTGATCAGGGGTAAAGCCAACCAATGCCCAAAGCCGTTTCCCCAACCTCCAACCTGCCTCCGGAAAGCGAACCGGTCTCATCAGCCTTTTCAGCTAACAGCCAGGACTTTTCCATGCCGTGGGAAACGCTGGATGCTTTAATTGAAGGCAAGTCACCGGTTGACCTTAACCTGATGCCTGTCAAAACCGAGGAGGAAGCCTTCGACCTGGTTTATCGCTATGGCTATGACACCCGGCTTGCCGAAGACCTTGAGGAAACGCTGGCTCTCATTGCCGAAGCCATCGCTTTTGTGGAACATCGTTTGCTTAAGCCGCCACCGAATGCCACTGACTGGGCCTCTTTGGACGAACCTGAGACCTCAAACGCCCTTCAGGAAGTCCCTGCCGCCATCAAGCAGGTTCAGTCCCCTGAAGAGTTGATTTTAATGGCCGCAAACAGCAAAAAGCCTGATCGGCTCTGGGCTTGCGCCGTTCTCAAGGTTCTGCATACCCTGGTGCATCTACATAACAATCCCAGCCTCCATTTTTACCAGCAAGCCAGCGATTGCATCATTTCACACTTCCACAAGCTACTGATGCCGATGCCTGATGGCACATTCAACCTGATTGATCGCAACGGCAGGGAGCTGAATCTCTTTGGCTTTGAGACAAAATCAAACAAGCCCAGGGAAAGCATCCTGATAAAGCTTCTCTGCAAAAAAGAAGCCTTAACCGAAGATGTCCGCGATCTGGTGGGCGTGCGCATCATCACCCATGAACCGGTCGATACGGTCTTGGCCGTTGATATTCTCAGAAGCCAGAAGGTCATTCTCTTTTCCAACATCATTCCCAGTCGCTCCAAAAACAACCTGCTGGATTTTGAGCAATTAAGAACCCAGTACGAGCGGGCGCAGGTGGCAATCGAAAACGGAAAGCTATCGGCCAAAAACACGTTGGAACTTTTGCGCAGCATTCCGCTCAAATTCGGGCCTCATCAAGATTTCAGTAAGGAAAACCCATCTACCTTGCCTGACTACAAGTCGATTCACATTACTTGCAGGCATTTTCTCCGCTTCAAGTCCGACTCGCCCTTTTTAATTTATAAGCCCAATACTGAGGAACTGCCTTTCCTTCCGGTGGAAAAAGCGATTGAAGACGGCTTTGACCTGCTGGATGAAAAGGCGCCGACAGAAGTCACCGAAAGTCTTCAGACTCAGGGAGATATCCGGTTGGCCTTTCCCTATGAAATCCAATTGATGGACAAGCATAGTTACCTTGAAAACCAATCAGGCAAAAGCGCCCATAGCCTCTACAAGCAGAATCAAATCGCCACCGCCCGCCGTCGGGTGCTTGGCCCTTTATTCAAATATTACGCCCGTTAGCAAATTTGCCAAGGACAGCAACTTATCTTTTTATCTTGCGGATTTGGCAGCGGGCTTTGCCCCAGTCGGCTTAGAGGCCGCCTGCTTTTTGGCACTATCTTGAGATGATGGTTTCGACAACGCCACGGGGCGATAAAAATAGTTAAAAACATACATTTCAAACGGGTAAGCTTTTGCCAGAGGCGGGAATTTGACCTGTTTGGCGGCCTGGGCGACTGCAAGGTTGTATTGCGGGCAATTGGATTTTGCAATGAGCTGGGCTAAATCCAACGAGCCGTCGCGGTTGATTCTAAAATGCATAATCGGGGAAGCCTTTGGCTGGCAGACATCGGGCCACTTGTCCAACTGGGCCTGAACGGCCTGCTCCAGCACGGGGCGAATTTTCTGGGTATAGCTCACCGCCTCGACAAAAGCATCTTCATTGCGCGTCATTTTTTCGCCAAACGCTAATTCCTCTGGCGTTGTCAGCAACATGCCATAATACTGCCTCAGCGCGATGGGCTTAATTCCGCTCTTTGTCTTTATCAGCAATGTGGTTGGCTCAAAGGCAAGCAGTTCACCGGTAATATCTCCACCGTCGCGCAGGTAGATTTTCACCTCCGGGCCTACCAGCTTGTCGAATGGGGGGGCCTTTTTCTCGGGAGCGGTATTTTTTATAGTTCCTGTTTTCTGATGAGTCGTTTTCGGAGGGGGTGCCACGATGACTTCAGGCTTGGTGTCAGCCGTGGGAGAAACCGGGGCGGCAAAAACAACATTTACAAAAATAGCATTGAACGCTGCGAGAATCAGCGAGAAGAAAAGCAGGCAGACTGCTAAAAAAGATTTGTCACTCAAACAAAAGCGCTGGCGTGTCATGTCTGTTAAAACTCCTTCCCCTCCAGTATATGTTTTTTCTGGTTCTGGTTTTTCTGGTATTAAAATCTGGTAGGTTAAGGCCTAGACTAGTATAAGCGCGGCCTTTTTGTAAAGTTAAGCCCGCCGTTTTCTTTACAGCGTGTTTCGTTACAGCCTGCCAGGGCGCAAAACGCTTTTAAATAAAAGGTCTTTGCTTCTCGTGGGATTATAAAATACCGACATTTGACGGATTCGCCATTTGGCCGACAATGATAAACTGGGATACAGTGACACTAGGTAAAGAAATTAACATCAGTGAGGGAGCTTGGCGCGATGACAACAAATGAAACAAACGAAGCAATGGGAAAAAGCGCCAACAGGGGCAATGGCAAACGAGATTCCGGAAAAGCCTATAAGAGCGCTTCAAGCGGATGGAAAGCCCACCTCCTCGATAACGCCGGTACCTATTTTTCCTATCTCTGGAAAATGCCCAAAACGCCCAAAGGGTGGCTTCTGCTCGCCGGTAACACCTTTGGCGATTATAGCTTCAAGCAACAAAAAGCCCGTTGGGAAAACATGGGCAACGGCTTTGACGATATGGACGGCCTGGCCTTGGGCAAAGGCAGCGGCCAGTTGATTGGTGCCTGGATACAAGCCCAGCGTGAGGTTTCACTATCCGCCCATATGGCAAGGCTTGAAGCCATTGTGGTGGCCCTGGATGAAATCAGCACCACCCCGCATGAAAAGGCATTGACACGCTTTGTCGCCTCCAAGGCGGCGTTGGCAATGGAAGGTTACACCAGCAAGCTCCAAGAGCCCGAAGCGCGTTACCAGCGCTATCAAAAACAAGTAAAGGTGCTGCTTGCCGCCATGCCGCTTAAAAGCTACCGGGGCATTAGCCAAAGAAACGTCTACCTGGGCAAGCTTTTTCACCCGGAAAGCGTTTTTACCGCCTGCCAGCGTTTCCTGGATGCGGCAACGGTTGAAAAAGACGCCAAGGCGCTGCAGCGCTTCTTATCCAAATGGAAGAAGCAGACACCCGAGAAACCCGAGGATTTTTATTCACAACTGCTTGCCATGACGCATCGGCAGGATGACCCGGACGTAATGGGCGAGGTTTTTGACGGCTGGTTTGAAGATTATCGCGAATTTATGTTGGCGCGCGTTGAAGAGCGCGAACGGCTGATTAATCGGGGTATGGACTTAATCGACGGCCGCTGGCTGCTGAAAAAGCTGCCTTTTGTCGGCCACAAGTCGGCCTCAAGCTAAGATGACTCAAGAAGACTAAGTTAAAGGGTGCTTTTTGGGCGTTCCTGCTTGCCTGGGATAATCCCGGGGGGTTTTTCGCTGTTTTTCAAAAACGGCAACCACCGAGTGGGACAGCTCATCCACCGGGTTGGGGTGGCTTTCGGTATGCGTCGTATGCAAAAGCGCCAGCGCCCTTTTCGCATTTTCAAGCTCTTGGCAAAGTTTACTGCCCTTAAGGGCCAGCAGTTTCGACTTTTCAGAGGTGCTTGCCGGATCTTTAAGAACTGGATTTTTAAGAACTGGATCTTTGAGAAGCGGTATCGCTAATTCCAATAAGACGTTGAGCGGTGCAAGCGCCCGGGCGCTCACACGGTCAAACGTATCGCGAAAAGTCGGCATCTGTCCCAGCGTTTCACAGCGTTCGCACACCACGCTGAGATTTTTAAGCCCCAAGGTTTTTGCCGCCTCCTGAATAAAATGCGCCTTCTTTCCCGTCGACTCTATGGCCACCAACCGGATATCGGGTCGATAGATCGCCAAGGGCAACGCCGGAAAGCCCGGGCCACTTCCAATGTCGGCCATCATGGCGCTTTGCGGGATAAAGCGGTTGAGATTCATTGAATCAAGGATATGGCGGTAGAGAAAATCCCGGGGCGTGTCAATACGGGTCAGGTTGGTGTGGGCATTGACTTTGAGCAATTGCTGATACAGGCACTCCAACTGCTCAAGCTGATCTGGCGACCAACTGATGCCAAGACGCTCACAATCGGGCTGCCAGGTGTCAAACTGTTCGCGGAGAGAGGGACTCACAATGGCCATGATCCTTTAATACTTTTTACTGGTAATGCTTGTAACTGACAAGGATGACAAGCTTTCTTCTCATCATCGCTCGTCTAACGCTAGCACAATCAGAGCGCGTCCTATAGCTCTCAGTGTTCAGCGCTGTATAAGTGGAGGATTTTTCAAGGCCAAACACCCATCAACCATTAAACAAGCATTACAATACCAGCAGGGACTGCCCGTCCCCACGCCGATAGCGATAAATAAGAGTGAGCCTACTCCCCGATGCAGCCCTCGTCGTTGCTGTTTATCCAACCACAGATTTTAAACCGCTTACGGGCGGGGGAATTTGTGGCGAAACGGCAACAAAAGCCCGAGCATTTCCTGAAGTCATCACACGGGCATTCTCCCCACGCCGATCGCCGAAACCGCCTTTCACCCCTAACCATTACCAAGCGCTGTATTCACTACGATCCCCGGGTGTTTGAAGATCGAATCGACGAGGTTCTGCAACTGGCAGAAGATTTGAACACGCCCGATGTCAAAGTCATTATGCTCTTGGGAGCGCAGGGAAGTGGAAAAACCAGCCTGGTACGTGGCCTGGTAGAACTGATGGGCGGGGGCGACGAACAGCTTTTATGGTTTGATGCGCATCGGGCAACGGATTTTGATGACATCACCCAATTCCTGGTGCAATATATCGCCTACCTGTCCCGTACATTTCAAAACAGACCCTTTAGCTCAGCGAGCGGGCAAAAACCATTTACCATCAGCGCCTTCAACGCCGAGGCTATAAATCAAAAACCCAGCGAGAACGACGCTTCAGGCTTTAACCAAATTGAAGCGTTAATGACGGCAATGGCTGATGTGCCACTGCTCATCGTGCTGGATAATTTGGAATACGTGGTGGACGGCCAGCTCAAACTTAATTCGCCCGCCTTTAAAACATTGCTTAATTTTTTATTACAGTTTGACAACGTTAAAATGATCCTGACCGGGGAACGTTTACCCTATGCGGATTTAGCGCCACAGCTGCTTTCGCTTCATACTTCAGAAAAACCATCTTCTCAAGAATCAAATGCGTTCTCACTGCATCAACCCCAAGCCGGCACAAGGGGGCCAGAAAACGAAAGACATATTGATGAAATAAAGCTTCACGGGCTTAGCCAACCGTCTTTAAAAAACTGGGTCAATAAAAAATTAAGTGCCAAACAAGATCATGACAGCGCCGTTAGCCCGGAAGATATCCAGGCGCTCTATCGCCTGACGCAAGGGTATCCATGGCTTGTCAAAACGTTTTTATATTTCCATCAAAAAGCGGGCATCCCGATTCAAGCCTTGTTAGGCCAACTAGAGCCAGTACAGCTAAAAGAAGCACAATCACGCGAAGTACTTTTTTCTCCAGTGGATACCCTTGCAGAGCTTATTTACCATAATCTAAAGCCCATTCATTTGCAGGCGGCCCAACTGATGGTGCTGGTAAGGCACCCGGTGGATACGGCTATCCTCTTTGAAATGCTCAGCACCTGCCACCCCTTGTCCAATCCCCAGGAACTGAATGAAGCGCTGTTACACCTGGAACAATCGCTGTTGCGTCCGGTTCTCAAAATCAATTATCCGCCGCAGGAAGTATTGCAGTTCCTGCAAGAAAGCGCGAACACTAGTGTTTTTTCCTCATCAGGAGAAGATGAGAAAGCTTTTCTCCCCAGCTATGATCTTTATCACGCCGTTAAAAAAGTATTTTACAAGCTGATTCCCGACTTTGAGAAAATTCGTTTGCACGAAGCTTTACAGGCCTATTATACCGAGGCGATTCATCAGGCAGGCGTTAATACAAAGCGAAACGATCGGCTTAAAAATAAAACCATCTCGGTGGAAGCGCACTTTCACTCCCAAATGGCCCGAAAGCAAGTGCAAAATACCAGCACGCCAACGGGTGAAGCCCCTGCGGAAGTATCCGACGTTATTACGCTACAGCCACGTTATCCGATTAACGATTACGGACGTGCCCGCTCACTGAGACAAGACCAGGATCTGGCAGAGCCTATCGGATACATTGACGCCGGCAAGACGCGAAGTGTCGAACACCTGCCGGATGAAGGCAAAACGTTATACGCTGTAAATGTTCATGATCAAAGCGCAACTGATGATATCTCATGGGAAGGGCTTTTAAGCGCGGATGAAAAGCGTCTGCTGGGCCTTGGCGAGCATGATTTTCGCCTTAAAGACACCGAGCAGGTGCAGCCAATCATCGAAAACAATTTGGCTATTCCTACAGAAGTTCTAGCAGAAGTTCTAGATTCTGATGACATCGCTTTGGATAACCCTGCTTTGGGTGGCCCTCATGTTACCGCCTCCTTGTTTGAAACCGGAACGCCCGAGGCCATCACCCTGAAAAACATCCAGGGACGTCTTGCGCTGGCGGTTTCCAATCGCAATAAACCTGAGCTGCTTCGACAACTGATTGCTTTATCCTGTTTCTGGTCTGAGCAGAAATATTTTGAGCGCGCCCAGGCCTGCCTTGAAAAAGCGCTGACAATTGATCGCCTGGAGTTGTCTAATCCCGATGCGATGCCCGATCCGGTGCCTGCCGTCCTGCTTTGCGAAATCTGGTATCAAAAAGGCTTACTGCATCAACAGCAATATCAAATCCAGCGCGCCGAGCTTTGCCTCGCTGAGGCAAAGCTCTATATCGATTCGTGCCTGGATCAGTTGGCGCAAAAAATGGAATCCGGCCTTCAGCAGCCACACCTGGCAGCAGAAGAATATCACCTGGCAGGGTTGGTTGCCCAGGCGCTTTGCCGACTCATTCTTGAACACAAGAATCAAAGCACAGATACTCAAAACCCAGACGAGCCTCTTGCAATTGCCACCAGCCACCAGGAGCAGGCGGTTCTTTACCTGAGTGCCGCATTAGGCTCTTTAGAAAAACAAGGCACTTTGCCCGCTATGATTTTAAGCTGGCAAAAAGAACTGGCTGAAGCCTATTTCAGGCTGGCCACCTGTTATGATCATCGACAAGATTTCCCTGCGTCTATTAACGCTTACAAAGACTCGCTAGAGCAGCATCGACAAACCCTTATCAACCTGCAAAAAGAAAACGGGCAGGCCAGGGATTATAAGAGCGAAAAACAAGAGCGCCAACAGCTTGAGGCGATGGCGGCTTCGGCCAACAATATCGGCCAGCTATACGCCGAGCTGGGCCAGTTTCAAAACGCCATCACCTGGCTTGAAGAAGGACTTTCTTATGATGAAAAAAGCCTGATTATCGATGCCGCCATTGAAACCCTGGAAACAATCGCGCTGGTTTACGAGAACTGGCATGAACATCTATTAGAAACATCGGAGTCAGGGGGCAATGATGAAGCCGGACGCTTAGCAAGTTTGGTTAATAAGGCCCAAGCGGCGCTTGAAAAAGGCTTGGATCTTGTGGATGTTGCGGAACAAAACAGCCAGGCCCAGCCTTCCCATTCCATGGCCACACTCCTGGGAAATCCACACGTCATCAACGCCAATCTTTATTTAAAGCTAGGCAACTTATTCGCCCGACAGCATCCCGAAAATTCGCAGGCGGCTGCCAAGGCAGCCCAATATTACACGCTGGCAAAAGAGGCCGGACAGGGCGTCCTCTCCACTGAGTCTCTGGCCTACCTGGATACCTGCCTACAGAATGTTATGCCATAGCACTTTAAGCATTTAGCTTCAAATAGTTGCCGGCTTGATTAAGACTCGAGACATCCTTCTGGACACAAGGGGGGAAGCCTGCCATAATCGCCCTCATAGACGGATCTCTTACAAGCATTGCGCGGAGGCTTTAAACCATGCTCTTAAGCAATAAAACCGATTGCCAGAAATTATTTGAATTACTCAAAACCCTCTCTTTCCAGAAAGGCGAATTTATCCTCGCTTCAGGCAAAACATCCAACTTCTACATGGATTGCCGAATGACCACCCTATCAGGCCAGGGCTCCTATTTAATCGGAAAGCTTCTGTACGAGCGCATCGCAACCCTGCATGTGGATGCCGTGGGCGGGATGTCTATGGGTGCTGATCCCATTGTCAGCTCCGTTATTTACCGCGCGGCGGAAATGGGTCAGTCGCTCAATGGTTTTTTAATTCGTAAAGAACCCAAGGGACACGGCAGAACCCGCCAGGTGGAAGGGCACCTCGACTCCTGGATGCGGGTGGTGCTGCTTGAGGATGTGGTCACGACGGCAGGCTCGACTGTCAAAGCCATTGAGGCGGTTCGAGCCGTCTCACCCGAAATTGAAATCGTCAAAGTGCTTTCGCTGGTGGATAGAGGCGAAGGCGGCGGCGATCGGATTAATCAGCTTGGGATTCAATATGAGGCGCTGTTTGAGATTGACGCGTTTCTTCGGGATTGAGCTGTTTGAACTCATTGGGAATATGCTGCATCCAGTTGGCATCCAGGCCTTGAAAAAAATGATGCGCATCCAAAACGTCGTTCTCGTTAATCGGTGCATATTGCGCCAAGCGCAGGCGCTCCTGCCGGGTTAGTTCTGGATCTTTAAAGCGTTTACGCTTGTTTTTGGGCTGCTGCTTTTTCTGCAATTTCTGTAACTCCGGCGGCAATGCGCCGACCTGTTCGAGAAGCTGCATTAAAATTTCCTCGGGAATTGCATTTTTACCGCGAGAGGATAAAGAACCACCGGTTTTATCTTCAAAAATCTTATCGTCAATTCCAAGGCCGGAAGAAAAGGCGGCGTCAAACTCCGCGTCAAATTCAGCAGCCTCAAGATCCAATTCATCGAGATCCTCAGGCCCAATATTGGACTCTAATCCAACAAGCGCCACACCGTTTTGCGTGTCGCACTTATGGCAAAACACGTTGACCACGTAGACGCTTTCCTCTTTGCGAAGCAATTCGATGTCTTCGTGAGAAAAGCCTGCCTCGCAATGCTGGCAATGCATTCTGCTGAAAAAATGTTGAATAATCTGAAAAGCATCCATAATCAAAAAATCTTTAAATTGCTTAGTACTTAGAACCTTTACTCTCTCCAGGCAGGTTCCTGCCCATTGCAAAAGAACAAGAAGAAATAGGTTACATATGAATTGAATCGATCGAAGAACTCAGTCTACGAATGCCGTAATGACGTAGGGCATTCCCAAAAGTTCAATAGCAGGCTCATATGTTGATTATAAGTTTTGTGTGGCGTGGGGTCACTTGCTCCTTTGATTATATCGTTTTTTCGATTATAAAAGCGTTACATTCCCAAGGGTGGAATATTCATTTTTTCATAATGTTTGAGCTAAGCGTTTCGCCACGTGTACAAGCAACCGCTGCCTTTTTTCAGCCCCGATGAGTCCGCCACCAGCGGGGGCGTTTTTTCGGCCTCACCCATTTCGACTTCACCCACTCCTGATCAGTCCGCTTCAGCAGATCATTTGCAATCGCTTCTGAGGGAGCTATGGGCTGAGGACAACTGGCTGGATTATCCTTTGCGGGGCAGCCTGAACCTGGATGTGCAGGTATTCGACACGGATTGCTTTGGCGTTATGTGGCACGGGGCCTACACAAAATGGCTTGAAATGGGTAGGGTTCGTCTGCTGGAAGCTTATGGCGTCAAGCTTTCCCGGCCGGATGAGCCAGAAGGCTATGTTTATCCCGTCGCCGAGCAGCGCTTTGTCTTTAAACGCCCCGCCCGTTACGGTGATACGTTACTATTACTCAGCGGCCTTCGCCTGGCGGGGCACAAGCTTTTTTTCAGGCAATGCTTTTACAATGTCCAAAGCGGCAAATCCACGCTGGAGTCTGAAACCCTCAACCTGGTGGTGGATATGCAATGGCGCTTGCAACGTCGGCTACCGAAGGAAATTATTGAAAAACTGGCCGTTTATGGCACTTCAACTTAGTCATAGCCGGTTTAATATTAGCCGAACTTTTTGGCGTCCAATACGTCTCATACTCAAGAAATAACAAGCGCCTCATATTTTGTTATATCCATAGTAGAAAAACCTCCCCTGTGGTATGCTCCTCTTGATTCACCATGACAGCGGAGTTGATCCGACTCTTCTATAGGATTGTCGCTTCTTCCCTATTTATTGATGTGTTTTCAGGCCCTTAACAGCCCACTTAACCCCACTTAACCAATGAATTCAAGGATCGGCAATGTCTTACCTTAAACAACCCCAGGAACGCTCTTTTGTGGGCCTTTCCAGACTTCGCAAATTGCCAGGGGACTATGCGGCCCCAAGCGCCACTGAAAACAAACCTCCAGCCGATGCGCCTGCCGCAAAGCCTGGCAAACTCACTATGCCAGCGCTTGACTTGCCTTTCAGCAAAAGAGGCATTACCAACAAGCCGCTTCTGAGCGAAGAAGGGGTCTTCCCTGAGATGGTGGCCCACGCTGAAATGATTGCAGGCGAAGAGCTGGTACCGGCACCATCGGCGAAAACAGCCGCCGTAAAAGGGCAAACAAGGCCAAAATTCTTTGAGGAAGCCGCCCCGGAAGTTCATCATGAAGTTTACCAGGAAGTACAGAACGAACTCTTGGAGAGTGAAGCCGCCAGCCCTGAAGAAAGCCCTCTCGAAGAAAGCCTTGAAGTCTCGCAAAGCCAGAAAAGCGAAAGCGAAAAGAACCAAAGTGGCGTCGTTAGCCCAAAAGAGCTTTCAATGGCCTTTTACGAGGAAGTGCTTCAGCGGGGCAAATCGCTTTTGTTGGGCGATGCGTCATTGACGCCGCTCGCCGAGATTCAGACACCTCAAACCCCAGCTTCAAAAGAAGAAGCACCGAAGGAGGCGCCTCCGATTATACAGGCGTCAGGGATGATAGCCCCAGAAGCAGTGCAGGAAGTCGAGGCCGAAACGAGCCCTGTTAATCTTTCTATCGATATTTCAGAGGCATCTTCGGTTTTAACCGTTGCCAATCCCACTGCCAGCCTGTCCAGAGATGATATGGCAAGGCTTCAGCACAAGCTATACGAAGCCATGCTTTACCTGGGCGATCTCATCACCCATAAAGAGGCTACCTTGCCCGATATTCAGGCAAGACTTGACGCCCTGAAAGTGCTGATGCTCTTGTACCAAGACTTTCAGCATCACGCCGAGCAGTAGAACGTCTGAATGGCAAGTTTAAACAAAGCCAACAGCAAGACGCCTCTTTCCAATTGAAGTTTTTTGGGTAAACCAACTGAAGCGCTCGTGCGGATACAGGATGTGCCGCCTGCCAAAGCCGGGGACAATCAGAGAGTCAGAGAAGCCACATGATAAGAACTGTGGCATAAAGCTTGGCATTCCGCTTAGGGCAGGCGGAATTGTGGCAAGAAATCTTCAGGGCATCGTTATTAAGCTCCGTCACGAATGCTTTTTCGCTCGAAACATCTCGTTCGTTATTCCCGCTTTCGCTGGAATGAAAGACTTTACAGGATTTATTTGATCCGCAACAGAGGCTAATATTGGTGCCAAAAAGATTCCTGCCATCTTTACCTTTCGCCCTGGGATTGGCTGGACTGGTATTGACTGGGATAGGTGGCTTTGCCTCCTCTGTTCAGGCAAAGTCTCCCGAGTTTGCGCCTGTTTCAGGACAAGTAACCTCTTCTTTTGGCTGGCGGAACGATCCGCTGGGCGGCGGCAACCGCTTCCATTCAGGCCTGGATATTGCAGCACCCCAGGGAAGTCCGGTCTATGCCCCGCAAAATGGCTATGTCGTCTTCAGCGGGCCTTACAAGGGCTATGGCAATGTTGTCGTGCTGGATCACGGCTATGGGCTTTATACGCTGTACGGCCATGCTTCAACGCTCTATGTCAGTAAGGGTCAGGCGGTGCGCTATGGCCAGACCATTGCAGCCGTAGGTTCTACTGGGCGATCCACAGGCCCGCACCTGCATTTTGAGGTGCATCAGGCAGGCCAGTATGTTAATCCCGTCAATTACCTCGCCTGGCTCAGCGATCAGATTAAGCAGAGCATCGCTCGCAATCACAACGGAAAAAGTAACGGCCAAATGCTGGCCGCTTTCAAGCAGGGGCCCATCCAGGTGACGGTTCAACAGGAAAGCGGCAGGGCAATGGGAGGGCCCCTGCCACCGGAAGGCAGCTTCGCTGCCTCTCCCATCGGAAGCAGCTCCAGCGGGGTTCATATCGAGCTTATCGACACGGGCAAAGAGACTTCAAAAAAGAAATAGCGCGCGTCAAACAGCTTAAGGACTGGCACAAGCCATGTATGTTTTTGGCATAATAACCCTCTAAGGGTAAGGGCGATTAGCCCAACCCAGACTATGCTGTTCGCAAGATATGTTTTACTAGATGACGCAAGCAAAGGCTTCAAACGCATGATGCCCGATATTTCCCACGCCGAAGCGGAAAACGGCGCAAAACCAGCACTTTCGCAACAGGAGATGGCTGCACTCGCCGCCTCGCTTGAAAAAATAGGCCTTTCGCCCAAATTTGGCGCTTCTCCCTGTTCTAAAGAAACACTGTCAGACTGCTCAAAAGACTGCAGCGAGGACTGTTCCGAGCCTGGCCCAGGGGTTGACAAAACCAGGCCAGGCTTCTGGCAGGGGCTTTTCACGAAAGGGCTCTATAACACCATCGATATCGCCTTTGACCAGGTGAAGAAAGAACCCAAAACCATCCTGATGCTGGGCGGCTGCCGACAGCGGGAATTTGCCCGGCACATCGCACTGATGCTGCCCGCCTCCGACATTACCCTGGTTGACCCGGATGAGGCCGAAGTACAGGCGGCCAAGGAAGAAATTTGCTGCCGCTTCAAGTTTGTAACGGCTCATCCCGCCGCCCTGCCGTTTGAAACCGGCCAGTTTGACCTGGTCATTGCCCATAATCTGCCGGAATACGCAGAAAGCTCCTCGGCGCAGGCCCGATCGGCCTATGCCGTTTATCAAGAACTGTTGCGGGTCAGCAGCAGGCAGCAGGGCAACTTGATGCTGAGCCTGCCCAATCGTCTGGCGTTAAGGCTCTTTGGCCTGCTACCCGGTTTTAAGAGCGGGTTGAAGAAAACCGGCATCTGCCCCTTTGGCGGTAGTGGCAGCAGTCTGAACGCAGCCGCTATCAAGCGCACGCTCAAAACGATGCCAGACGCCACGCTTGGCCTTGAAATCCATCCACTGCCCTGGCAATGGATCGTGCTCAATCTCAATGGCTGATATGAACGCGTGATTCTGCCTAAAGAGAGTAATTTAAGACTGAAGAGAATAATTGAAGAAAACGATGTGCAGTTTGCAAGGAATGAAGCGACGTGGCAATCTTTAAAACCTCCACAGCGGCGGCCATTATTATCCCCATTATTATCATGGGGGGGCTCACGGGGCTCTTCAGCGGCTGCGGGTACTTCCAGGCGCCCAAGGCAAAAATGGACGTAACGCCGCTTCACGTGGGCATCCAGAGTGAGGATGCGGTGGAATGGAAGAAATGCCAGGTGATATTGAATGAAAGCGCGGGCGAGCAGGCGTATCGCTATCAATTGGGCAATGTGAAGCCCGGCGCGCACGAGATGGTGTTTTTAAGCCAATTCGCCCAAAAAGACGG
>JAYKHP010000009.1:0-26227 GCA_035285165.1 Vampirovibrionales bacterium
TACGTTACAAGACTCCCAGCGAGTTCGCCGCTCACTGGAATGCTACGCATCCCAGTGACTCCCTCCCCATTGTTGTATAATCTAAGCTCTCTACTTTTCATTGGCTTTACACTTGGGGAACGGTCACCCTCAAATTACTTGGGATTTCTTACACTTTGTAGAGTTCTTAGAACATAATCAACGTTATCGGGCCAAACTAACCCTCGTCCTGAAGAATCGTCAGATAGGCTTGATACACGTATAATCGGTCGCGTTGTTTACCCGTGACCTCCGAAATAATCCTCAACTCGATTAGATGCTGAATACTGGCCGTCACCGTGGGAAATGACAGCTTCAATTCAACAGCCGCTTTTTTTGCAGAGATCAGCGGATGCTTTTGCAAATATTGGAACACATTCAAAGCAGAAGCTTTCGCTCGCTTCAACGTCTCGATTTTTCGCTGATCAGCCTCAAATAGTTGCACAATCTTTTGGGCAGTTTCATATCCTTGCTGTGCAGAATCGACAACGCCCGTCAGGAAAAATTCCAGCCAGGCTTCCCATGCCCCTGCCTCCCGCACTTCCTGCAAATGCCGATAGTAATCCGGTCGGTTCTTTTTAAAATGCAAACTCAAATAAAGCCCAGGCACAGTCAGCATTCCCTCCACCATTAAGATAAAGGGAATCAATAATCGCCCTAGGCGGCCATTACCATCCAGAAACGGATGGATGGTTTCAAATTGCACATGGCCTATCGCTGCCTTTAGAAGGGTCGGCATTTTTTCATCGTGTAAAAACTTTTCAAGGTTGTCCAGACAGGTCATTAAATGTTCCGGGGGCGGCGGGACGAAAAAGGCGTTTCCGGGCCGACTCCCCCCCACCCAGTTTTGAGAGCGACGAAACTCCCCCGGTAGTTTATCGCTTCCCCGTCCAGACGCCATTAATATGCCATGAATTTCCCTTAACAACCTTAAGGATAAAGGAAATCCTTCCTGAATACGGCTCACGCCGTGATTCATCGCGGCTACATACTGCGAAACCTCTTCCACATCGTCAAGGGGAACGCCCGGAGCTTCCTCCTCTTCGTATAGCAGTAGGTCAGAGAATGACGACTGCGTTCCTTCGATCTGAGATGAGAGAACCGCTTCTTTTCGGACATACATATAAAGGAAGAGGCTGGTATCCGGTAACGTTGCCATCATGCCGTCAAATCGGCCCAGAATCTGGATGGCACGCTCATACAATCCCTCCAGTCCTTCTAGGCTGACGGGCGGATCAGGGGGTAATTCCGGCGGAAGATAGGCCTTAAAGCTTTCTTCAGCCGTGGTTACCTTTAAATATTGTCCTATTCTATGGTTTGCCGGTTTAGACATATTAACCTTTAATAGCAACATATCACTATTAAAGGTTAGCACATTATTCTTTAATAGTGTAAAATCCTTATTAAAATATACCCAATATATCAGCCCATAATGTTGACCAATTATGGCCAATTACGACCAATTAGGTCCAAAAACCTCGGTTCCGACTTTGAGCCACTCTTCTAACAATGGCCGGTCATAGTAAATATGACCTCTGATTTTGGTAAAAGGAGGGCCCAGACTTTTCGTTCGCCAGTAGGCCAATGTCTTTACGGAACGGTCTACAATTTTAGCCGCTTCAGTTGGGGTTAGCCGATTTTCTCTGATGGTGAAATAATCTAAAGCATGCTGGGGTAACGGCATCGATTGAATCCTCCATAAGTGATCATAGAGCTATCGTATGCGCTGAGAGGATCTTGTACACCGCTTTAATTTTCTCCTGCAAATTATCGACAGGGTAGGAACATTAAAATATGAAAAGCGATAAAGCCCCCCAGGCCCACCCTTTTATATTTTGCAATACGTTTCAGGCAAGGTGGTCATCATCAGTTCGTGTGTCAATATGGTGTCGGCGTGCACAGAAAAGATAAGAAGCTTTAAGATTTTATGGCATAATGAACATCAGGTATCAGCAGTCTGCAAGGTAACCCTGGGCATCATTTCGAACCCGTAAAGCCTTTCGGGAAAAGGCTCTCGACCCAGCTCATAATTCCTCGGTTGCAGGTTCGAATCCTGCTGGGCCCACATATCTCTAATGATGTCAGGGGTTGGATTTCAGCAGTTACTGATTCGGTGCAAAAATCTGAAGTTTTGACTATCATGTGTCAATATTGTATCGGCTTGTCGAGAAATGGTGAGACGTATTAAGAAGTTTAGATTTGAGTTGGAATATGAACAAACAAGAAGTCATTAAGCAATTAGAAAACTTTTACACTCTATCCAGCAATTTATCAAGTCTAGTTAAAGATTACGAAAATCTTGATCAATTAGAAATTAAAGAAGCTCAAACTCAATTAAAACAGTTAAAGGAATCATTAAACACAGAGTATAAACGAACACGAACTAGCAAGAGTCTTTCTGATATTGAGCAAGCATTTTACCAACCTGCCATTCAAGGGGCTTGGGCAAATTCACTTATTAGTAAAATCCGCTGGGATTCAGCACCCAATTATGAGATGAATTTTATTTTTAGTTTAACTATTTAGTGTAAAAGCTTTTCTCTCAGAGTGTCATAATCATTCTTGTTGAAAGGAGAGAAAGTTTTCCACAGGACACGGCCTTGGGGATCGCAGAGTAAATAATATGTATCCGTTTTATCAGGAATCCCCAATGATTTTTTCAGCACCAAGTGATTAGCATAACCCGCATATACCCTGGGTAACAGCGTTTTATTTTCAATCTTTCTTTTCATCAGGGGTTCAATCTGCGCGCGAAACGTCTTGTATTTTTCTTCCACAATCGCCATTTCCAGAACGCCGATTGGCGTTTCAGTACGATTTAGATTTAAAAGCAGCGCCTTTTCCATCCAAAGCTCAATCTCTTTTTGACGAGCCGGATTAAATCCAATGGCAACAAACGTATACGTTTTTCCCGGTAATTTTTTTCCTAACAGCGCCTTGCCATTGTTAAGACTGAACGCCTGAAAGCCCGTTAAATCCAAACCCATCGAAAACGCGTGTAGCGGCTGAAAAAACAGTATTGCCGATAAAACACCTGTAAACAGTAATCCCCTCGCCACTCTATCATTTAACACGTTAACGCACGCCCTTCAGTCTTCTCTTACAACAGGTCAGCCAGTCTCATCCTAACATCACAGCCACAAAACCGCCAATAAGCACTTCAAAGCAATAGAGAGAATATCCCCTAAAACTAAAGTTGAGCTTCAATAAGCTCGCAAGCCGTTTGCGATCCGTTTTCGGTTTTTATATGAGCCGCTGCCACTAGCGCCTGGGACTGATAAGACGGTTGATTGAAAAGCTGCTCCAATCGATGGGTCATATGCCGAACATCGCATTGCTTTCGCCCTATGGTTTGTGAAACGCCCAAGCGTTTCATTCGAGCGGCATTATCCAATTGGTCAAACGCGTAGGGTACCATCACCATCGGTTTTCCGGCGCGCAGAACCTGGGCGGTCGTGCCGGCGCCACCCTGATGAACCACCGCGCGCGCGTATGGAAACAACTCCGAATAGGGCAATGCCTCCCAAAGTAAAATGTCTTTGCTCACCTGGCTTGCTGGCCGATTAGCCCCCGTGATGCAAATCGCCCGAAATCCCATACGTTTAGCCGTCGTGATTGCGGTTTCGTAAAATCCCCCCGCCACGCGAACAGCGCTGCTTCCCAGCGCGAAAACCACGGGCGGCTCCCCGGCGTCAAGAAAATCTCGAACCGCTTTCGGAAGAGACGATAAATTATTGCTTGAAAACTTGTCACAAGCATCGTCCATTCGATCATAAAACGAAAAACCGCTTACATGAGTATTGACGGGCCAGTCCGGCTGGGGCTTCCCCAACAGTGTGGAAAACATCGCCAAGTTTAGAACAGGCGAAAACTGGCCCTCAAAAAGCGGACTCAGGCGCGTCGACAAACCCAGCTCCCTTCTCAGTGCATAAACCGTATCAGGCCAATGGCGAGCGGTTCTCTTGAAAAACCACAACAAGGGGCCCCAAAACCGTGGGCCAAGCCCATGACATTTTTCCAGGGCGGGTAAAAGCGGAAGAAGTGGGGGATCGTAGGCCGAGAGATAGAGCATCGGCTGCAAAGCGACGGACGCCCATGGCAATTGAAGCGATTCGGCAATAACCGGCCCGGGAAGCACCAACGTTGAATTGACTAAAAAATCGGCTGAGCGCAGCAAAGGTAAGAGATCATCATACATGTCCCGCACCATGGGAATCAGGTATTTTTGCATCAGGATTTTCGGCCCAAAAACCGGGTCAAACAGTTCTTGGTAAATCGCATCGTCTTCAACGGCCAGATTAGAGCGAATTAAGTGAAAGCCAAGACCTTCGCCTTCAATTTTTTTCCGGTACACCTCAACCGTTGCGATCGTCACGCGATGCCCACGGGCCTGTAAGGCGATGCCAAGAGCGATCATAGGGTGAAGATCGCCGAGAGAGCCTAAAAGGGTTATGACGATATGACGAGAAAAAGTCATGGGAAACCTTTTGAAAAGTATCGCGCTACTGCCGCTGGTAGCCCTTCAGCAGCGTACTGGGAGTCAGCACCCCAAGATTAAACAATAAATTGGACTGAATGCGGTTGTAATTTAAAAACGTCAGGGCCAAATCACTTCTGGCACGGGTCAGGTTGGTCAGCGCCAATTGAAGCTCCAAATTGGTTCCCACCCCCTCCTGCAAACGCCCGGCCGCTTGCTCGTAAGCGGCCTGCGAATAGTTATAGCCGTCTCTTGCCGCCACCACGTTTTTTTCAAGCGCGTTCAGGCTCACCCAGTCATTGGCGATGGATTGCTTCAGCAAACGCTCGCCCTGATCATAATTATATTCCGCCAATTTGGCGCTGGCCCGCGCCTGCTTGATTTGAAACGGCCTTGCAAACCCCATGTTTTCCAATAGGTTCCATGATGCCTGAATTCCGGTAAATCGAGTAGGCAAGGCTTCTGAAGGGCTCGGGCCGGTTCGGTTCCGGTAAGCCGTCAGCGTGACTTGGGGAAAGAGATCGGCAACAGCCACCTTCAGGTCGCTTCGACCCGCCTTGGCATATTCTTGCAAAAGCGCAAGCCTAGGGTTATTGTCCTCGGCGATGCGCAGCAGTTCATCCATCGTCATATCCTGGGGCAACAGCCGTTCAATCGAAGCGTCAATCGTATCGGGCAAAATATCCACCTGAAAATCCAGGTTCAGCAATTGTCCCAGGTTTTCGGAGGATTGCGAAATCAGTTGCTCCGCCTGCACCAATTCCTGCTGCCTGAGCGACGAATTGCTTCTGGCCTGAAGCAGGTCTACTTGCAAGCCAATGCCGCCCTGAAAGCGGGCATCGGTTAATTCTACCTGCTGCTCGGCTTCTCGAATGGCCTGAAGCGATATACTCCGTTGCCAGTAAGCTGCCTGCAAATCGACATAAGCGATGGCCACCTGCCTTAAAATATCCTGGCGCGTTTCCTGGGTTTGTTTTTCCAGGGCATTTAAACGGTGCTTGGATGATCGAATATCGAAAATATTTCGTCCACCGGTATAGACCGTATAATTCAAGGTGATTTGGGGTTGATAGGTTTTTCGGGTCACTTCAACCGTATCACCGCCAAACACCTGAACCGCCCCCTCAAGTTTTGACTGGCGATAATCCCCGGTGATATCGGGCAGTAAGTCGGACAACCTAAGATAAAAATCGCTGCGCTGGATATTCGCATTTTCTTTTGCAATCTGAATGGTGATATTTTGTCCCTCGGCAAGCTTTAAAGCGTTTTCAAGGCTTAGCGGCAAAACCTGGCGTTTTTGTAAAACGGCGCGAAGCGTAATCGGCTTGGCTTCTGCCTCCAGCGGCAAAGCTTGAAGCCCTGGCCACAAGCCCGACGGATAAATTTCTTGCGGCGCTTCGGCTGCTTCTGTTTCAGGTGTTACTGCTTGGGGTCTTAGGGGTGGTAGTTCTATCTGGTTTTGAATTCCAGACTGCGCCAAGCAGGCATTTGAAAAAATGAACGTTAAAAACAATGCCAGACAAAACGATCGGCGGACAAGAATAAGCTGAGTGGAAAATGGAAACACGCTCATACCGCCTCCAAAACAGGGTGGCGTTTTCGCGTCACGAATTTGCTACGGAGTTTATCCATATAAACGTAAAGTACCGGCGTAATATAAAGCGTTAAAATTTGAGAAACGAGTAAGCCTCCAAAAACAGCAAGGCCCAGAGCCCGTCTTGACTCCACACCTTCGCCAAAGCCGATGGCAATAGGCAAAGTTCCCATCAGGGCAGCAAACGTGGTCATCATAATCGGTCTGAAACGTACCAGGCAAGCCTGGTAAATTGCTTCCTCTGGCATTGTGACGCCTCCTTCTGAAGCGTTGTTTTTATGGCCACGCTGAAGTTCAAGAGCAAAATCGATCATCATAATGGCGTTTTTCTTGACAATCCCAATCAGCATTATAAGGCCCAAAAACCCGTATATATTGAGTTCCTGCCCAAAGAGCATTAACGTTACCAATGCGCCAAGCCCTGCAGGGGGAAGGCCCGAGAGAATGGTGATCGGGTGAATATAGCTTTCATACAACATCCCAAGCACGATATAAATCACCAGAACCGCCACGAGCAATAGCCAGCCCAAACCCTGCAACGATTCCTGAAAAACTTCGGCGGTTCCTTGAAACTGGGCGCGCACGCCATTGGGCAATGTTTCCTGAGACGTCTGCTGGATATCGTCCACGACATCGCCAAGCGCAACGCCCGGTGGCAGGTTGAATGAAATCGTCGTGGATGGGAACTGACCCTGGTGGTTGACATTGAGAGGGCCCAGCGTACTGGTGACGGAGGCCACGGTGCTGATTGGGATTGGCACGTTGTTGCCAGAGCGAATATACACTAAGTCCAACGCCTCGATATCTCGCTGGTATTCGGGCGCCAATTCCAGAATCACCTGATAGTCATTGGTTGGAGCATAAATTGTAGACACCTGCCGCGTGCCAAAAGCGCTGCTCAGCGCGTTTTCAATCTGCTGCTGGGTCAGGCCGAGGGCGGAGGCTTTGTCGCGATCAATCGTGACGTTTAATTCAGGATTTTTCACCTGTAAATCCGTGGTGACATCCTGCAAGTCAGGCAGAAGTTTCAATTTTTGTTCCAACTCGGTGGTTGCCTTGTACAACTTTTCGGTGTCTGGACTTTGCAGCGTATATTGGTAGAGAGATTTGCTTAAACGACCTCCCAACCTGATGGAAGGCGGTACTTGCAAAAAGGTGCTAATCCCCGTCACTTGGGCTAGCTGAGGCCTGAGATCCTGAATGATCCGATCCGCCTTCTCCCGCTCGCCTGGCGGTTTAAGCGTCAAAAATATCCTGCCCGCATTGCTATCATCAATACTGGACATAACGGTTTCAACCGCGGGATGTTTTTGGATAATCGCGGCCACTTCCTGCTGGTGGGCTTTCATATCCTCAAACGAAATTCCCTGAATCGCCTCGGTTGATCCGCCAATCTGTCCCGTGTCTTCCGTTGGGATAAACCCTTTGGGCGTAATGGCAAAACTGAAGGCCGTCAAAACGCAAAGCAAGAAGAAAAGAATTAAAACCAACGGCTTCATCTGAAGCGTCCGTTTCAGCGTCCATTCGTAAATCTGGTATAAAAGCTGAAACCCCTGCGTTGAAAATCGAACCAGGGCGTTAGGCTTTTCATTGTGTCCCTTAAGGAAACGGCTACACAACATGGGCGTCAAGCTCAGCGATACGAAGCCTGACACCAGAATCGCAACCGCCATCGTAACGGCAAACTCGTTAAACAGCCTTCCGAGCAACCCACCCATAAACAGAACGGGAATAAACACAGCCACCAGTGACAAGGTCATTGATAAGACCGTAAAGGTAATTTCACGGGTGCCTTTTAATGCCGCCGCCATCGGAGATTCTCCCATCTCGATATAGCGGGTGATATTTTCCAGCACCACGATGGCGTCATCAATCACAAAGCCCACGGATAACGTTAACGCCATAAGCGAGAGGTTATTTAAACTAAAGCCCAAAAGGCTCATCACGGCAAAAGTGCCAATAATCGCCATCGGCAACGCCAGGGAAGAAATCCAGGTGGCGGAAAAGTTACCCAGAAAAAGATAAATGACAAAAATAACCAGGGCGATGGTTAAAAGCAGCGTGAACTGAACATCGTCAATTGAATGGCGAATGGAGACAGAGCGATCAAACATGGTCTTCAACGTGACTGCCGGCGGAAGGTCATTTTCAATCACCGGCAGCATCGCCCGGATATCCTGAATAACTTTCAGCGTGTTTGTTCCTGGTTGCTTCTGAATGGCCAGTACCACCGCCCGCTTGCCGTTAAACCAACTGGCGGATCGGATATTTTCAACGCTGTCAATCACCGTTGCGATATCGTTTAGATAAACCGGCCCGCCGTTTCGATACGTGATAATGAGGTTGCGGTAGGCGTCGGCATCCAGTAGCTGACCATTCGCTTTCAGCGTGTAACTGCGCTCATCGGCATATACTGTTCCAACCGGCAGGTTTGAATTACCCTGCTGAATGGCGCTTGCCACCTCGTCAATGCCAATGCCGCGCGCGTTCAATGCCAGTGGATCCAACTGAATTCGGACGGCGTATTTTTGCGAACCGTAAACACTGACCTGTGCTACGCCCGACACCATCGACAAACGCTGGGCAACCATTTTGTCGGCATTTTCATTCACGGTATAAAGCGGTAAAACGTCAGAAGAAAGCGACAGGTACAAAACCGGGGCATCCGCCGGATTCACTTTGCGCAATGAGGGCGGGGAAGGCATGTCGTTTGGCAACTTGCGAAGCGCCGTTGAGATGGCCGCCTGAACATCCTGGGCCGCCGCATCAATATCCCGACTCAAGTCAAATTGCAAGGTCACACTGGTGCTTCCCAAGCCGCTTGAAGAGTTCATCGAATCAAGGCCCGCAATTGTTGAAAATTGCTGCTCAAGGGGTGTTGCAACCGACGAGGCCATGGTTTCAGGGTTTGCGCCAGGTAAAGAGGCGCTGACGGTAATGGTGGGAAAATCGACATTCGGCAGATCACTGACCGGCAACTGAAAATAGCCCACGATGCCAAAGAGCAAAATGCCCAGCATTAATAGCGTGGTCGCAATCGGACGCTCAATAAAAAGACGAATGGGATTCATGGGTTCTCAGTATAGGCTTTGTTAAGCAATTACTGTTTTTCTTGCTTTTTTGTTTCAGCCGGATTTGTTTCAAGCTGATTTGTCTAATTTGTTTCAACCTGACGTTGGCTGATTTTGACTTTATCATTTGGCGCAAGACGCATCTGGCCGTCAATCACCACTTCTTCGCCGGGTTTAAGCCCTTTGGAGAGAATGGCCTTGCCATCAAAAACGCGATCCACCACAACGCTTCTGGCCTGCGCGCGGCCGTCTGATTGAATGACATAAACAAAATCGCCCTGCTGCCCCTTTTGAACGGAGACGGCGGGCAAAATCAAGGCATCCCGCTCAACGCCAAGCTGCAAGGTGACACTGACGTAGCGGCCCGGCCAAAGGTTGCGGCGCGTGTTTTGAAATTCCGCCTTCAAACGAATCGTACCGCTGGTAACATCGACCGTATTATCGACAAAAGCCAGCTTACCGGTTTCACTGGTCGCCGCATCGCCTGTCGAACCACTGTTTGCAATCGCACCTTTGGTGGCTGCGGTGACAGGAATACCGCCTTGGCCCATTGCTTTCTGACCCATTGCTTTCTGAATGGAAGAAAGGTATTTTTCGGGAACCGAAAAGGCCACCAGAATGGGTTCAAGCCGGGCGATACTGACCAGCGTGCTGGTATTGGGCTGAACAATGTTGCCCACGTTAATTAACAGAGGGCCTGTCTTTCCGGTCACAGGCGCCGTAATGCGCGTGAAGCCCAACTGGATTCGATTGCTGTCAAGCATCGCCTGGTTGCCAGACACGTTTGCCCTAGCAGTTTGCGCTGCCGCCTGATCAGACTGAAGCTGGGCCTGCGCGTTAACGATTGCCGCCTGATCAGCTGCAATGTTCGCTTCAGCAGTTCCCAGGGCACTTTTGATTTGATCGTACTGTTCACGGGTCACATAGTTTTTGGCAAGCAAATTACGATAGCGCTCTTCCTGCGCCCTTGCAAACGTCAGTTGCGCCTGGTCACGCTGAAGCGTAGCTTTTGCCACCTGAACGGCCGCAGCCGATTTGGCTGCATTGGCCTGGCTTTGCTGAACGCTGGCACGGCTTCCCAATAGCGTTGCGCTAGCCTGTGAAACCGCCTGAGACTGCAAGCGCGGGTCGATCTCAAATAAAAGCTGGCCTTTTTTTACGACGTCTCCCTGACTGAAAAACGCCTTGGTGAGCTGGCCACCAATCTGCGGCTGAACGGCCACCGTTTCAAGCGCCTCGACATTTCCAATGGCGTTGATGGTAATCGGTACGTCCTCAGCCTTTGCCAGTGCTGTTTTCACCAAGACCGCGGCATCTTTTGGCCTGCCTTCGGCCATCCCATCACTCTTGCCGGCGTTGGCCTGAAACAAATAATAGGCAAGCAATACCAGCGCCAACATGACAAAGCCTATCAAAAAAGGTTTCGGCGATCGTTTGGCGGCTCTGCTCATAGTAAGAAACGAACTCATGCATTACTTTTAAAACAAAAAGAAATTTTTGAAGGATTTGCATTGATGACGTCATGACGTCAAGAGCGACTTTAAGTTCTCACAGGGGAAAACTTGAATGCAAGCAATGCCAAAAGAAGCCGTTGCCTTGGTGACACCAAGCTTATAGGCAGGAGAGACTCAGATTGGGATAAGCCTGTGAAACGCTTGAGACGCGCTGCATCGCGAACCATTGTAATGAGTTGATTATAGCCAACAATGGGTTGTCAGGCAATCTAATTTTGCCAGCCACCGCGGACAATTGCAACGCGTCAAACACCATTAGCCTGAGTGAGAAGGCCCTGAGAGAATCATTTTGGAGCTGGCGCGGGCAATACCTTTGAGCATGCCGTCAAAAATAAAATTATGGAAAGGCATAACGGCATACCAGTATAAAAAGCCGCTCAACCCGCGGGCGGCAAACCAGGCGGTCTGCCTCAGAATGGTTGTCCCATTCTCGCCGGGCGTCAATTCAAAGGCGAGAATCGCAGTACCGGGCATTTTCATTTCAGCCAACAGTTTCAAATAGCGATTCGGTGCAATTTCAAGCACGCGCCACACATCAAGGGCGTCTCCGGCCATCAACACATCTGGGCTTCGGCGCCCACGGCGATGTCCAACGCCCCCGAACAACCGATCCAGAATTCCCCGAAGCCGCCAAAGCGGATTGGCGTAATACCAGCCGGTTTCCCCGCCGATTCTGACCACATGGGGCCATATCGCTTCAGGCAATCCGTCAACGACAACCTGTCGTCGATCCTGATAAACCGACCCGCCCGACCAATTGGGATCGCCTGGATAGACCTTCTCCACCGGCGGCAATGAACCCGCATCTGTCCAGTGGGTTTCCACCGCATGCTCATGAAGCCTCACCAGCGCCAGGCGAATCGCCTCCCGGCACGTAAGCAATGTTTGGGGAATGAGCGTTTCAATTTGATCTTCCAGGCAAACGGCGGGATTTTTCAGACCTTCCGCCAGCGGCCTTGCCAGGGATGAGGGCACCGGCGTGACAAGGTGTATCCAGTAGGAACTCAAGCGGGGCGTGAAGACCGGCACCGGAATAATCCAGCGCTCAGGCAGCCTGGCTTCTTCGGCATATATTTTCATCAAGTCAAGGTAAGGCAGGACTTCAGGCCCGCCAATGTCAAATGTTTGGCCTACCGTCTCGGGTGTTTCCAGGCATTTCAACAAATAATAAAGCACGTTGCGAATTGCAATGGGCTGACTGGGCGTACTGACCCACTTGGGCGTTATCATCACCGGCAAACGCTCGACTAAATAACGAAGAATTTCAAAGGACGCGCTACCGGAGCCGATGATCATGGCCGCGCGAAGCACCGTCACCGGCACAGAACCGGTTTTTAAAATTCTCGCCACCTCGGCGCGCGACTGAAGATGCTTGCTAAGATCGGGAGAATCTTCACCCAGACCGCCCAGATAGATAATACGCTTTACGTCAGCGGTTTTTGCCGCTTCAACGACATTGCGGGCGGCTATTCGATCAGCCTTTGCAAAATCCTTCTGTCCGGGCAGCATCGAGTGCACTAAATAATATACAGCCTCCACGCCTTTCATGGCATCTAAAAGCGATGACTCACCGGAAACATCGGCTGCAACCAGCTCGACATTGGCGTGTCTTGCCCATGGCCTGTCCTGCAATTTTCGAATCGATCGACTGGCCGCCCGTACATGATAGCCCGCCTCAAGCAGCAGCGGCACCAGACGACCGCCGACATAGCCGGTGGCTCCCAGAACCAGGACAGCGGAAGGTTTTTTAAAGTCAGCTGATATGATGTAACTCCGTTTCAAGCTTCAGAACTTCCTGACCGTTTTCCTGAACCAGCAGATAAGCGGGTTTTTCAGGGCTGGCATTTCGGGTCACGGATGTCCCCTTGATACGTCGGGTCACTTTTTCCGTATAGATTTCACACACCTGCCCGTAAGCGGCATGAGCGCCCCAGCGCCACATCACATGCTCGCCCTTGCTGAATTTAGCAGCACCGGCTTTACTCTCGGCAGGCTCTTTAGAAGTTTGATGGTTCATCAAAATTTCTCCTTATTGAGCCACAGGAAATCAAAAATGATTTAATTCATATCGACTTCTGGCGCGGCTTGGCTTGAGGCTGGCGGATCGTAGTATTTTCTGGTTTCGGCCTTAATCACCAATGCCGTCATGTTGTTGGGAAACTGGCGGATGTAGCGATTGTAATCGCGAACGGCGTTATTGTAATCCATCCGGGAAACGGCAATACGGTTTTCGGTGCCCGAAAGCTCGTCCATTAATCTCACGTATTGCTGATCGGCTTTTAGCTGCGGGTAATTTTCGGCAACCACCAGCAGACGGCTCAAGGCGCTGTTAAATTGACCTTCGGCTGAAGCAATCTGCGAAGGATCCTTGCTTTGAATGGCCCCGCCCAGCTTTGCGCGTGCATCGGCAATATTGGTAAAAACTTCTTTCTCATGGGTGGCATATGATTTGACCACCTTTACCAGATTGGGCACCAGATCGGCGCGGCGTTGCAACTGGCTTTCCACCTGCGCCCACTTGTTGTTGATTTCCTCATCCATTCCCTGAATTTCATTATACCCGCAGCCGCTCATCAGCGAGACGCTGGCAATTAAGGTCAACAAAAGCAAGGGCTTTTTGAAGGCCATTGCCGATTTTATCTTTTTCATTTCGAAGACTCCTCTATTAAAGAACTGGCTAAAATCATACATTCAAACCGGACAAGTCTCCAGAACAAGTCTCATGATGGAGATTAAGAAAATGGTTGACCAGCGCCACCTGCTCCAAATAGTCACGAAACAACGGCAAAATCGACGACTTCTCAAATTTCCTGGCCGAAGCAAGATGCTCCTGTACGCGCCGAAACGGCTCAGCGTTAAAAGTCGGTACAAGCCTTTCCAGCGCTTCATATAAAGCAGTCGCCTCCCAGTAAGAGGGTTGCTCGGGTTGATACGCCCGGATTATGCCACGAAACAAGGTATTAAAGCTGCCGATAGACTCTTTCAACAAAGCGCCAAGCTGTTCAGGCTGGTCTTTAAAAAGCAGCAGGCGTTGTCTTAGAAAAATCAACTTGCGATAAACTTCAAGCTCGCAAATTAGCCGAAGCTCTTTGGGGTTAACACTGAGGGAGGAATAAAAATCTTTTCCGTCGGCCAGCCAATGCCGCGCCTTGATATCGGCGTATTCGAGAGCGAAAATATCGGCGGCGTTCTCCCATTCTTCTTGAGAAAGAAATAACGGCAGCGCCCTGGCTTTTTTCTCCCACCAGATGCTGAGGGAGGAAACGGTTTCCAAATCGCTGGTCTTGAAATCCTCCACAATGACAAGCGCGTTAACATCGCGGACGCTTGCAAGCGGCTTCAGGCTGCTCGTATGCGCCTCCACACATGAGCCATACAGGCAAACCGACAAAAGCCGCTGCGCGAAAACGGAGCGAAGTTTTGCCACAAATTCGGCTGTCAGCTTTTCGGTATCGCCTTGTTTTATTTCCGACATCATAATCCTCGCTTATTCAAATCGTTTGAAACTCTATCACCAGCCACCGCGTGACGAGCCACCCCCACCAAATCCGCCGCCTCCAAAGCCACCAAATCCGCCACCGCCTCCAAAGCCGCCGCCAGAACCGCCAATAAAAGGGCCCCCTAAGAATGGGCCGCCATAAAAGCCACCACGGCGTCCCCGGGCGGATGGGCTGAAAATATTCCACAACAGCAAAAAGAGAAAGACGTAAAAAATCCAGGGAACATTCAAGAGCAACAGCAATAAGCCTATCAGACCACCCACGTTTTGCCGGGCCGAGCGTTTCTGCGCTTCTTCAGAATAACCTGAAAAACGTTTGTTATCAGAAAGCCCGCTCAAGGTCACACCATTCGCCTTGGCAATCCGGCTCATATACGCAAAAGCGCCACGGGCAATCCCTTCATCGTAATTATTCTCTTTAAAATACGGCAACATGTCGCTATCCTGAACCTGCCCCGACGTGCCGTCGGTAATGATTCCCTCAAGCCCATACCCCACCTCGGTGCGCAATTGCCGATCTTGAACGGCCAATAGAATCAACAAGCCTGTATTATGTTTTTTGTCCCCCACGCCCCATTCCCTGGCCACGCTTAAAGCAGCCTCTTCAACCGGCGTGCCGTCCAATGAGTCTACTGTCAAAACGGCCACCTGCGCCCCGGTTTTCTGATCTAGCTCCTCGGCAAAAGTATTCAAGGATTGCTCGGTTTGCTCTGAAATGACCTGGGCTTGATCATTCACATAACCCGTGTAAGCTGGGATCTTGAACGCGGCAAACCCCATGCTTGAAAAGAGGGACATACCCATTAGCAGCATTGTCACAGTCGCCCCGAGTCTCACCGATTTGAATCGCCGCATCAGAAAAAAACCTCTTTACCTGCCAAAGTGTATTGTGGCGGAAACGATCATGCGGCGCAATTCATCTCTCAGGGATTGCGTCTTTACAAATTTTCATCTCATGTTTTACAAAAAGCAAATCGTTCACTATAGTTAATACTATACTTATTAAAGCTCTGTCACGATTTCTTTCGAGCGTTCCCTTACGTATGTCCTGTTTTTTTTGATCCAATTTTCAGGCCGCGTAAACCCCAATGCGTTTTTGCGTACTCCTTGTGTTTCTTGATTTTGATTTCCGAGGCAGTCGTATCGCAACCAAAAACGCGGCAATATTCAGACGACTTAATAAAGCAAAGCAAAAACTTCAGGCGGCGGCTGACGAGGGTCGTTTTTCGTCAAACAGCGGATGACTTTGATCGGATAAAGTTTTTCTGACAGACACGATATCGTAAGCCATGCCAAGCTTGCCCATCAGCTTGATAATCGCGTACGTCACGTCCAGCTCGTACCACTTGTGGCCATTTCTCGCCGCACGGGCATCAGCGTGATGATTGTTATGCCAGCCTTCTCCCCACACCAGCAGGGCCACCCACCAGTTATTACGGCTATCATCAGGCGTCTGGTAATTGCGATAGCCCCAAATGTGCGCAACGGAATTAACAAACCACGTCATATTGAGACAAAGCACCAGGCGAAGAAAACCACCCCATACCAGAATAGAAAGTCCCATGGTCAGACCGCCGAAAAAATATCCCGCCCCAAACAAAAAGCCCAGAAATAAAACGTTAATCGACACATAGTGCTTTTCAAGAAACCGCATCACCGGATCTGCAGCAATATCACGGGCCAAGCGAATCGTGGTTTCCTTGGATTCATCCAACTGGGGATGCCAGAAAAACGGCCAGAGAAAATGCGACCAGAAGAAGCTGTAGCGGGGCGAATGCGGATCACCAGGCTTGTCCACCTCGCTATGGTGAAGGCGATGACAGGCCGTCCACCAAATAGGCCCGCGCTGAAAAGCCAGGCAGCCAAAAAACGCCAACAGATAGGATACAGGCCGGTAGGTTTTATAACTTTTGTGGGCAAGCAGTCTGTGATAGCACAGGGTAATGCCCAGGCATAACGTCACAAAATGCATCAGGAAAAGCACCGCCAGCCCCTGCCAGCTAAACGTAAACGGCGCAGCCAAAGCCAGAAGATGCAGCAAAAGATAGGCGGAAAACAACGGGAGGTTAAAACGCTCTTTAGTCGCATAGGCAGGCATCATGGCCTCTTTTGGGATTGCGAGCGCCTCAGACACGAAATACTCTCCTCGTTGAAAATAGCTGAAAATTTAGTTGAAAAAATACTTGCTTACCTGCTTCTATCCTAGCGCCAACACAGAAAATCTCCTAATCTCTGTTACGAATCAGTCTCGCAGTAAAGCTAAAATCAGTTCCGGACTGGAAACAAGTCGCCTGAAACGGTAAATCTCATTAAAACAAGCAAAATCTTTCAGCCGCATGCTAGAACCAAACCGTTCCTGTTAAAATGATTAATATAAAGGGTTAACTTGCGTTTAAAACCGTGTTTTGCAAATCGCGTGAGGATCTATGCGACGCTTCGTCCTGGCCTTAAGCCAGAAAATTATCAGGGACGATTGCCTGGGGCTAGCGGCTGAAATGGCTTACAACCTGATTTTATCGATTATTCCGATGATGGTCTTTCTGACATCGCTCTTCGGTATTTTTGGAGCGCAAGCCGAAACCTACCCGATCATTATCCGTTTTATCAACCGGCTGGCGCCAATACAAAGCGCTGAAATCCTAACCGGCACCATCAATACGATTATTGAGGGCAGCTCCACCAACATCACCGTCCTAGGGCTTCTTGGCATGATTTTTTCAGCCTCCATTGCGGGCCGCGTTATGGTTAAAGGCCTTCAGCGCGCTTACGGGTTTTCCTCCCGCCGCTTTCCTGTCTGGTACAACCCCGTTATGGCCGTTTTTCTGGTGCTCTCCTTCGGCCTGCTGATGGTGATGGCCACCTATTTAATTCTCTTTGGTAATGCCCTCTTCTCGTGGTTTGCACCTTATCTTATCTATGACTCGCTTCGCACGACGCTGATTCTAAGCCTGCGCTGGGTCATGGCGCTTGTGGCGATTTTATGGGGCGTCGCCTTTACCTATCGCCTGGTGCTGCTGCCTCAAAAAAGCGAGGCCACCTGGAAAAAAGCATTTGCGGGCTCGCTGTTTTTTGTCGTCACCTGGCTTTTGATGTCCTGGCTCTTCAGCTTGTATATTGATATGATTCCGCAATTTAACCCGATTTACGGCACTTTTGGGGCGATGATCATCCTGGTGACCTGGCTGTATTATTCATCACTGGTCTTTTTTATCGGCGGAGAAATCACGGCGTTACAGGTCAGCTGTGAAATTAAACACGGAGCGGCCACTGTCTAAGCTTTAATTAAAGCCTTAAGCCTTTCAGCCTCATGATCGGGAATGGTTTGAACCGGTTGAACAAACGTGGCGGTCAATGCCGATACCCTGGCAAGACAAAGACGATCGCTGAAAATAACCTTGACGCGACTGGACAGCTTGCTTATTTCTTCCAAAGGCTCCTCTCCAAGCAGAACGCTTCTAATCAGAATCTCCTCCCCACGAATCGCCCGGATGACGGCTTCCGCCTGTCGAAGAATAATCGCACTGGCCGACACAATGGCAATAAGCGATCCTTCCTGCAATTTATGAATCAATGACAATTCCTGCTGTCCCGATCCCAGGTCAATGACAATCAGTTGCCCCTGAATCTCCTTCAAAGACACTTCAGGCAATATGGCTTTTAAACGCTCTTCAAGCGCCCTGGCATGATAACGGCTGACGATAAAGCGATACGATTGGCAAGTCCCACGATCCAGTGTTTCAAGATCTGCAAGAGTGGTAGTCTCCATCGGACACTGGAGCAACTGTTCCAGCTCCGCCTTAAACACTGGTAAAATATCGGCATGCAAATCCACAAACATCCATTTTCCGCCCGCGGGCATCGATAATTTTTTCCTAGCCGACATCAACGCCGCTTGCGCCTCTTGCCAGGAATGTCCCCCCTCGCTGATCTGCCTGACAAAAAACTCGGCCAGCATTGAGAGATTATTCAGGGCAAGATTACCCAAGGCAAGATCGCCCTGTTCGGCTAAGCCTTTATCGGGCTGGGCTTTTGGCGTCTTAATTGATTTTACCCGAGCCCCGCTGCCGTGTTGAAGTTCAATCAAGCCCAGATCGGATAGCTCCCGGTAGGCGAAAAGACAAGTGTTATGGTGAATGCCAAGCTTTTTGGAAAGGGCGCGAATACTGGGCAGTTTGCTGCCTTCTTTCAACACCCCCGACGTAATGCCCATTGAAAACTGGGTGACAATCTGGCTATGGAGCGAAACGCTCGTATTTTTCTGAACCGTGATATCCATCATTTGATTCCCTGTCGGCATTTGACGCTTCATTCACGCTTATTGAAAGTGGCTTTGTATTCCAAGTGTAATACAGGCGTTTTAAATATCAGAGTTCATTGTAACAGTTAAGCAAGCTGTACCGTTTGTAACACTTTCAGGGCATCTTCCCTTCTAGGCTGATGCTATGAAGACTTCGAGCGTAAAACCACGCTGTAAAATCCCCTTTGCCGTCCTTCGCATCTTGTCCTGGACGGTGCTGAAGGTCGGGTTTTGCTTCAAAATAAAAGGCCAGCAACATCTTAAAGAAACAGACGGCAAAGGGCCGCTTATTCTGGCGGGAAACCACACCGGCCTGTTAGATAGCCTGATTGTGCTGGCTGCCTTCCCGCGTCAATTTTATTTTCTAATGCACGAAACAGTCTTTACTTGGGCTTTTGTGGGCAAGCTGGTGGGCTGGGGCAATATTGTGCCGTTAAATCCAGAACAACCCAAAGCCAGCCTGGCAAAAACATTGGCCTTGCTAAAAGCAGGCACGCCGATTTGTATTTTTCCTGAAGGTAAATTAAGCCGAGACGGTGAAATGAACCCGTTTAGTGACGGGGTGGCCTTCCTGCAGCAAAAAAGCAACGCAGCGATTCTGCCATTTTGTATTATCGGTGGATTCAGGGCATGGCGAGAAGGCACGCGTTGGCCCAAATTTACGCCGGTCACACTGGTGTTTGGCGCACCGATCTATCCCGGCGTTCTGCCAAATCATCATAAGCGCGCCGAAATCACAGGCCTTTTAAAAGCCCGTATCCAAGCACTTCAGGTGCAACACGTACGCCAGATTACACGCTACTGACGCCTGTTATGGCCGGGTGGCCGCAAAGCGCTTGAGAAAACCGTAGGTGCTGTTGATATCAAAAACCGTTTTGGTCACCACCGGACTCTCGGTAGACGTTTCAGGCTTAACGTAGATGGAGCAGCCGTTTGATTCATTCACTGCTTCAAAGGCCGGAAAATCACCGGTGCTGTCCCCAAGAAAGACCACGTTAAAATCATCCGTCCCAAGTGCTTTTGCGGCATAGGGCTTCAAATCCCGAATGCCTTTGCCCTTGTTGAAGTCCCTGGGTAAAATCTCCACCCGGTCAGGGCCAGGATACGCGGCAAAGTCTTTCTTGATATCCGGATTCTGTTCCATCGCCATCTCAAGGGCGCTCACGGCTTTTTCCGCATTCTCGGGCGTCGCGCCTGAAGTATGGAGCACCATCGTATACGTTTTATCTTCAATGCCTACGTTGGGAAGTGTAAGAATCCCCTTGTCGCTTAAATATTGCTTAATCAGGCGGCTATTGGTTTTGTAATGCTCATCGGGGGTAAAGACAAACTGGCCGGTTTTCAAGTCGTAAAGCTCTCCGCCGTATTGCCCCATTAACAGGATAGATTCGCCCCGCAGGGTTTTGAGAAAGGGCAGCAACTGATCAATGGCGCGTCCGCTTAGAATGGCCAGCTGAACGCCTTTTAAACGAGACGCCCGCTTCAAGGTGGCCAGTTGCGGCTTGGTGAGATAAGCGTCCTGGTAGTTTTTAATAATCGGCGTCAGGGTGCCGTCATAATCTGAAATCAGCAACGAAGGCCGCTTAAAGCAGAGCGCCGCCTCCGCCTGAGTGTAAACAACGGAAACATCCGCGTTTTTCTCTTTGGCACCTACTCCACTTTCAGCAAATCCTGAAATGGCCACCATAAGCGTTAAGGATACAAGTAGGGTTAAGCTGAACGGAAAGATTTTTTTACTAACGCTAGTGCCTGACTTCATTGCCAAGAATCCCATCATTGATTATGTAAGCTAGGAAATCCCCTGTTAGTCTAGATCGATTTTTTTGCAAATACAAGCCGCCTTCCCCTCTATAACCTTACCAAATGAGGTCTCTCCAGGATTCGGCAGATAAGCGGCTAGCAAGAAACCAGTCATACGCTTTTGGGGCCAAGTGTTTCCTTCTTGTGCCAGACCACGCTATACAAGTCATGGCGGCGATCCTTGAGGTTCATAACGGTGCCCGAATGCCTGGCCCGGTATATATACTCCAGGCGCAAGTCGGCAAATGCGACCGTTTCAACGTTCGGTGTCGTGTCGGCTGCAATGCCGTCCCTTGCAAAATAAAAGTCGCAAGGGGTTAAAATGCAACTTTGAGCGTACTGAATGTCCATGTTGTGAACCCGCGGCAGGTTCCCCACATTTCCAGACATCACCACGTAGCACTGGTTTTCAACCGCGCGCGCCTGGGCCGAATAACGTACCCGCAAATAGCCCTGGCGCTCATCCGTACAAAACGGCACAAAGAGAATATTCGCCCCCTGATCAATCAGGTGGCGGGCAAGCTCTGGAAATTCGCAATCGTAACAAATCAAGACGCCAATAGGGCCACAGTCAGTCTGAATAACGCTCAGGTTATTGCCGCCCTCGATATTCCACCAGTATCGCTCATTGGGGGTCGGGTGAATTTTTGGCTGTTCATGAATAGAACCGTCACGCAGGCAAACAAACGTGACATTCTGAATCGACTGATCTTTCATCTTAGTAGGATGAGAACCCGCGATAATATTAATGTTGTACTTGATGGCCAGGGTATGAAAAAGCTCTTTGATTTTCCGGGTATACTCCGTCAAGCGGTCAATGGCCTTATCCGGCGGAATCGGATCATTTTCAATTGAAAGCAACTGGAGGGTGAAGAGCTCGGGAAAAACCACGAAATCGGAGCGATAGTCCGAGACGACATCGACAAAATAAGTGACAATTTGTTCAAACTCTTCAAAAGAATGAATCCGCCGCTGCTCGTATTGCACCGTGGCCACCCGAACCGACTCTGGCAGGCGACCCACGTTTTGACGTGAGCTGCCTTCCGGCTCAGACGCTTCGGGGTTTTCCCAAAGCATATGGGCAGCAGCCCCAAGCGACTCCTTGTCGCTGGGTAAGTAATCGGACAAAATGCCGATAATTTCAAACCCCTGGCGCAACTGGAAGCTGGTGGTCGGATCCTTAATTTTACGGTTTTTGACCTGCTCGAGATACGTTTCAATGGTGCCCGCCTTTTTTATCATTTTGCTCAGCATGGGCATCCGCCCGCCAAAGACAATGCCCTTGAGCCGGTAATAGCGGCAAAGCTTTTTACGCTCGCCATACAAGCGCTCGCCTATGCGAAGGCCCCGGTAGTCAGGGTCTACGAAAATTTCCATGCCGTAAAGATACTCCCCGGTGGCCAGGTGGGTTGAGCCATAGCCTCCCCCGGTGACCTGCCGCCAGGTGTGCGTTCCCATTGCCACCTGGCGGGAAACCCTTATCGAAGCGCAGTAGCCTACAATCTTGTTTTCGTATACGGCAACAAATTGGCCTTCGGGGTAGTTATTAAGCTGTCCACGAAGCACGTCGATGGAATACGGCGGGATATCAGGGTATACTTTTTTTGAAAGTTCCTGAATAGCAGTAAGGTCAGCAGGAACCGCGTTTCTGATCACCAGCTTGGCTTTTGTGGACTTGTTTTTCAATATCCCATACCCCTTTTTTGCAGTAACTTTGTCATTCTAACAAAAGCAATCATCAAGATACAGGCATTTATGACAATCCAGCTTCATAAAATCTCCAAACACTTCAACCAGCAAGACGTTCTCAGTGAGGTAACGCTTCAGATAAATCCCCAAGCCAGAATTGGCCTGATTGGAAGAAATGGCTCGGGAAAATCCACCCTCCTTAAAATTATTACAGGTCAGCTTGAGCCGGACAGCGGCACGTTTTCAAAAACGCCGGGCGATGAAGTCGCTTACCTCTCTCAAGAACCTCGGATCACTCCGGGCCTGACATTATACGAAGAAATGCTAAGCGCTTTTGAGCGACTGAACGCGCTTGAGGCAGAAGAAAAAAAACTGCTTCTTAAGCTGGAAGCTTTGGACAATCCGTCTAGCCATAATGCACCATTAGCGGATGAACAAATGGCGCTGGCGCAACGTCTGAACACGCTTCATCAGGAGATGGAGCATCTGGGGATTCGCGAGGTGGACGCTAAAATTGGCCGTATCCTGAAAGGACTGGGATTCAGCCAGGCGGATCACCAGCGAAAAAGCAGCGAATTTAGCGGGGGTTGGCAAATGCGCATCAACCTGGCGAAAATTTTGCTCGAAGGCGCCGAAGTTCTGCTATTGGACGAACCGACCAACCACTTGGATCTTGACGCCTGCGAATGGCTGGAAAATTTTCTTCGCGACTATTCAGGCGCGCTGGTGATTGTTTCGCATGACCGACGTTTCCTGGATGAGGTGGTGGGGGATATCGCCGAACTGGAATATGGCAAATTGCGTCTTTGGCCGGGCAATTATTCTCGCTACGTTGAACAAAAGGCCCTGGAATTTGAACAGTTAAGCGCCGCTTTTGATCGACAGCAAAAAGAAATCGCCAAGCAAAGCGCCTTCGTCGAGCGTTTTCGCGCAAGCGCCACAAGAAGCACGCAGGCCAAGAGCAGGGAAAAACAACTTGCCAAAATAGAGCGTGTTGAAATCCCTCAACATGATAAGCGACGGGCGTCCTTTAGTTTTCCGGAGCCTCAGCCCAGCGGCTCGCATATTTTGACGCTTCGTAACATCCAAAAATCGTTTGGCGACCATACGCTGTTTACAAAACTGAACGCGGAATTTTTAAGACGGCAGCGCATTTTTCTTCTCGGCGCAAACGGGTCTGGCAAAACGACACTGCTGCGCATTATCCTGGGGCTTGAAGCGCCGGATGAGGGGGAAGTTCGGCTGGGACATAACGCGCTGATGGCGTATTTTTCCCAAAAGCAGCTTGACACGTTGGATCCCGAGCTGACGCTGTTTGACACCATCCAGAACGCCTGCCCCAAAATGGGCAATACGGAAGTCCGAACGCTGCTGGGACGCTTCCTCTTAAGCGGGGAGCAGGTCTTTAAGCCGGTGGGCGTTTTAAGCGGCGGGGAAAAAAGCAAAGTGGCGCTTGCCAAAATGATGGTGTCAGGCCCCAACACGTTATTACTGGATGAGCCGACCAACCACATCGATATTTCCACCAAAGAGGTGATGACCGAAGCGCTTGCAGATTATGAAGGCAGCATCCTCTGTATTTCCCATGACCGCTATTTCATTCAGGAGTTGGCAACCGATATCTGGGAAATTTATAACGGGCATTTGCTGACCTATTGCGGAGATTATGATTATTACCTCTCCAAGCGGGAGGAAATGCGCGCTAAAGTTAACACGACTGTTAACATCCACAAACATTCGCCGGTTTTAACAGCGTCCGTAAAAAACAATGTGCAAGAAACGGCCAGTCAAAACATCCAGACTGATTTTCGGGCAAAAAAAGAGGCGGAAAAGCAACTGCGAAAAATCGAAAAGCAAATTATGGCGCTTGAAACCGACATTGAAAAATTGCAGGCGAGTTTAAACACCCCGCCTCTGCAAGAGGATTATCAAAAGCTTCAGGAGCTTTCAGAAAAAATCGGCGAGAAACAGCGCCAGCTTTCAGCGCTTAATGACGAGTGGACAATTCTGGCAGAAGAGCTCAGTTAAATTAATCAGGCTTCATTAATCGGGGTTAAAGCGTTCTCATCAGCTTTCAGGCTCACTGTCAATCTGATAGTCGCCCTCTTCATCCGACCAGTGAATGAACAATTGGTTGGGCCGACAACACACCTGACAATCTTCCACATAACGCTGATCGCCGCCAGCGCTTGGATCGACAAACACCGAATTTTTTTCAAAACAATAAGCGCAGATAAAAAAGCTGTCCATAAAAAAATTTCTTGAAAACTGGATTCATGCAGACAATTAACCGCAAAGCCTGAACACTCTTAGGCTATAATAATACGAAGACAATTTGAGGAGGGACTGTGGTTATGAAATCTTTGCCGAGCGTTACGCTGCCGTCAGGAGTTCAGGTGCCGAAACTGGGCCAGGGAACCTGGATGATGGGCGAGGATTCTGTCCGTCACAGTGAAGAGATAAAGGCATTACAGATTGGTATTGATTTGGGGCTGACCCTGATTGATACGGCTGAGATGTATGCCGAAGGCGGCGCCGAGGAAATTGTGGGGCAGGCTATTCAGGGACGACGTGATAATGTTTTCGTCGTCAGCAAGGTATATCCTCATAACGCCGGGGCAGGCAGTGCGCTGGCCGCTTGCGAACGCAGCCTGAAACGTTTGAAAATCGAGACAATTGACCTGTACTTGCTGCACTGGCGGGGAAGCATTCCCTTGGCTGAAACCGTCGAAGCCTTCGAGCGTCTGATCAAAGAGGGTAAGATCAAGCATTGGGGTGTCAGTAATTTTGACACCTCGGATATGCAAGCGCTTTATCAACTACCCGATGGGAAAAATGTCCAAACAAACCAGGTGCTTTATAACCTGAAAAATCGCGAGTTGGAATGGTCGCTGCATGACTTGTGCAGAAGGCATCAGCTTCCCTTGATGGCATACTGCCCTTTGGGGCAGGGCGATTTGGCCCAGCATAAAACATTGAAAGAGATCGCCAATCGACATAACGCCAAGGCGTCACAAATCGCCCTCGCATGGTTGCTGGGCAAGGACGATATTATCAGTATTCCCAAGGCGGTTCAGCCCAGGCACCTTGAAGAAAACAGACAGGCCCTAGATATCCGTTTAAGCGAGGAGGATCTTGAGCTTCTGGAAACGGCGTTTCCACCTCCAAGGCGCGCTGTTTCGCTTGAAACGGTTTAAGATTTTTTTAATAAGATAGCTGTAAAAAGAGACACGCCGATTTTTTATCGACGCGTCTCACAATGTCGTCCATTCGCTACTGGGATGGTGGGGGGGGAATTTACCGAAGTAGACTAATGACTAATGATTGTCATCATCGGCATCGGCGCATTGCACTTTCAGGTTAAAGCCTTTTTTGACGTCCTCAACGCCTGAGACATAGAGGCTACTGCGCTCGCTTGGTATCTGGGTGACGCTGTTGTGGGTCAAATCCTCAAGCAACACTTTATCAAAACCGCCCCAACGGTGATCTTTGATGTCAAATTTAACATTCCATTGAGCCGGTTCATCCACGATCCAGCGCACTGATTTGCATTTCAGCTTAATGTCAAAATCTGGCGAGTAGCGTCTGAGGTCGTGCTTGTCATGCTCAGGAGTGACATAGATTTTATTCTCAGGCCTGGCGTCGGCGGTGTTCAGGGTGAGTGTCAAGCAAGCCAGCGCCACTAAAGACAGCAACAACTGCTTATTCAGGCGACCAGTACGCAAGCCGGACAGGAAGCGTTGAAGATTCATGGCAAGGAGAACCTTTTTAAATAAAATTAAATAAAATCCAATTTTTGAGTGGAATCGCAAGTCAAAACCGTCAAAAAATCCACGGCTATTTGGAGTGGTAATCACTATAAGGCTTAACAGCCCAGTTCGACTATAGGTCGCTAGAGCGATCCTGATTACACTCCTGAAGAGAAAAAGCGAGATAGTCTGATACAAAGAGCATGGCAAACGTTATCGCTTATTCGCCCATGTATTATTCCCTCAGCTATTACCCTAGGGTTTATCATAATGCCACCCTTCCTTAGACCCTAAAGACCCATGATAAATAGCGCCGCCAATGGGTAACATTACGGGCATTGCCGCCATCGTGAGTCCCGCCTGCCATTTTTCTTTTGGCGTTTTTGCATCAGAGCATACATAAGCAAAGGGTCCGATAACGGGTAAAGCGGCCACCCCTACCAAACCCACCACTCCGCCATACACTGCCCCGATGCCAGCGCCAACACCGGCGCCTGCAATACGAAGCGGCGCGGTCAC
>JAYKHP010000010.1:0-12886 GCA_035285165.1 Vampirovibrionales bacterium
GCGCATGATTATGAGTTCCCTGCTCCACCATTGAGCTATAGGCCCAGCTAGTCATCGCTGATCTTCGATTTTAACCTGAATACCCCCGCTTGAGAAGCCCTATGCCGACTTAATCCAGTGAAATAGAAGCTAAAATATACCTTTGAGATTTTTTCTGCCTGTGCTTTGAGTTATTCCGCTTGAGACGGGAGAAGGATAGACTGGAATTCGGCGTCATGTGGCGTTTCTTTGGACGTTTCTTGTGGCTTGTCTTTGCGCTGATTGCCTTGCGATTCCTCTGGCTGGTGAATGTACAGCGTACGCGTGGGGTACGCAAATTCGATTCCCGCCTCTTCAAAAGCGGCGATCATCCCAAAATTGATTTCTTCCTGGATGTTCATATAAAGGTTGTAGTCGGAATCCAGGACGTAATACACCACTTCAAAATCATAGGAAGAATCGCCGAACTTGAAAAAGTTGGCCCGATCAAACCGCGTTTGCTCAATCGATTCGATAATGCCTTTGACGGTTCCTGAAATCGTTTTCAACTGTGCCAAGGATGTCTGGTAAATAACCCCGAAGGAAAAAACCACCCGGCGCTCTTGCATGCGCTTGTAGTTTCGGATTCTTGAATTGAGGAGGTCGTGGTTGGGAATAATCACCTCTTCGCCACTTAAACTGCGAATACGCGTGGTTTTCAGGCCGATTTTCTCCACGTTGCCCATGTAATCATCCGTAATGATGAAATCACCCACGATAAATGGTTTGTCAAACGCGATGCTGAGAGCTGCGAATAAATCGCTGAGCGTGTTTTGAACTGCAAGAGCCACCGCCACACCGCCAATTCCCAAGCCGGTTACAAGCGCCGTTACGTTAACGCCAAAATTATCCAGGGCAACCAGCGTCAGAATTGACCACAGCACCACCAGCAGGATAAAGCGCAGGGGGCCGATCAGGGTCTTAATCTGGTGCCGCTCTTCAATGTTTTTCTTTTTCTCGACAATATTTTCAAGCTTATATTGGATTAAGCTGTTTCCCCAATAGCCGATTTGAATCAGAAATAAAAAAATGGGCAAGGGCTTGATAAAAGCAGCCTTGTCCGGAGGGATTTTCAAGAACAGCGTTGCGAAATAAATGCCGAAAGACAGGCCCAGAAAGCGTGTGGTTGAATCCGCCAGCGTGGACATGATTTTGACAAATGATTTGGATTCCCTGAAACGGCTTTCTTTAAGCTTTTTCCAGATAATATGAACCGTTATCATGATGCCGTAATATACGGAAAGAAAGGTAAGAGCTGAGTAGCACCATAATTTTACGGAATTCCCTAATATTTTCTGGTTGAAAAACTCGATCCAGTTAATATCGTAAAATTCCATTTGATAAGCCTTTATAAAAAATAATTTTCAATAAATAAATATTAAACAAGCTCGATTTGAAAGTTTATTTGCGTATAATAGAGTCTTGATGCTTATTTTGCATTTAAAAGAACTCTGAATTTAAAATTAAAAATCACAAGCATCTTGCATTGTATCAGGAAAAATATTATGTTTCTATCACCCATTGTCTTAAGTTTTTTATTTTTTTTACTTATGTTCGTTGTCATTGGGGTGCTTTCCGTACTCAAGCAAAAATCCACCAACGAGGATTATTTGCTGGCCGGACAAAATATCAAGCCATGGCTTGCGGCGCTCTCTGCCGTTGCCACCAATAATAGCGGTTATATGTTTATCGGAATGATAGGCTTTACCTACCTCACCGGTATTTCCTCAATCTGGCTGATGATTGGCTGGCTTGTCGGCGATTTGTTCGCATCTCTATTTATTCACGCCAAGTTGCGGGTGGCCTCGGAAAAGCGCAATGCGATGAGTTTTGCCAGTACGCTTAGTAACTGGAGCGGCAAGGATTTTAAAAGTGTCCGCATTGTGGGGGGCATTTTAACCATCCTGTTTTTGGGTACATATGCCGCCGCGCAATTTAGCGCCGGTAGCAAGGCCCTGCATGTTTTGTTTGGCTGGGATTATTCATTTGGGGCCATTATTGGTAGTATTATCGTTGTGCTCTATTGCTGGGCTGGCGGGATCCGTGCCTCTATTTGGACGGACGCCGCGCAATCATTTGTGATGATTGCAGCAATGGCAACCTTGCTTGGCGTTGCCATTGCTGAAAGTGGCGGGATAGGCGATTTCTGGACATCGCTTGCGCAAGTGGGCCCTCACTTTCTGGATCCTATTCCCAGGAACTTACCGTTGGGAGGGGTTGCCGGGCCGATTCTTTTTATCATGGGCTGGTTTGCCGCTGGCTTTGGCGTTGTAGGGCAACCTCACATCATGGTGCGCTTTATGACGATTGAGCATCCCAAGCAAATGGCTAGGATTCGTCTGTATTATTACAGTTGGTATTTCGCGTTTTATATGTTAACCATTGGGGTTGGTCTTTCCGCAAGACTGTTCTTGCCTGAAATCGGCCAGTTTGATCCTGAGCTTGCAATGCCTTCGCTGGCCCAGCTTTTATTGCCTGAAGTCTTAATCGGATTGATTCTTGCAGGCTTATTTTCAGCCACCATGTCAACGGCGGATTCACAGATTCTCAGTTGCTCAGCGGCGCTAACGTGTGACTTGTTTCCGGGTCAATCGAAAGGCAATTATATTCTTGCCAAATCGGCAACCGTCTTGACCGCGTTTATCGCCCTGCTGATTGCTTTGAATCGAAACGAAAGCGTTTTTCAGTTGGTCCTGGTGTCATGGTCGGCTCTGGCTTCGGCGTTTGCTCCGCTTTTAACCGTTTACGCGCTCAAACAAAGACCGTCGGAGCCCGTGGCGGTAAGCATGATGCTGGTTGGTTTTGGCGTGATGCTGGCCTGGTATCTCAGCGGCTTGTCCGAGGTTTTATATGACATTGTTCCCGGCATGTTGGCAGGGTTTTTGGTCTTTATTTTTGCCAGTCTCTATACCGCTTGCTTCAAGTCAAAAACATCGGATAAAAACGCTTCGTCGTGCGAAAATATCTGATAATTAATCTGCAATCCGTCAACTTCCCAATGGACATAAGTCGCTATAAGCCAATTACCAACCCCACTGGTTGGGACTGGCACAACTAACTTGGCCGACGCCACAACCGTTAACGCTCTCCACGTTTGCGCCTCCGGTAGACCAGGATACAGTGGATGGTTCTGGAGTGGTTTGTGGATTGCTTGCGGTGCTCCCGCTAGAGGTGGTCGTGCTTGGTGTTGTGCTGGGGCTTGCTGAAGATGTGCTTGTTGATGAAGTACTTGGTGAAGAAGTGCTTGGTGAGGAAGTGCTGGGTTGAGAAACCTGGCTGCCGCCACTGCTTGAGGTGGTATTGCCTGACGCCGTGTTGCCGCTGGATGCTGGCTCACTGGGAGCGGAAGAAGTGCTTTGCTGAGTGCTTGCCGGCGTTGTGTCGGTGGATGGATTCGTCGTTGTCTCGGGGCTTTGTGCGGGGCTGTTGGTGTCAGGCTGAACAGCGCTGGGGTCAGTGTTTCCTTCATTTCCTGCCGTTGCTTCCGAGCCCTGAGGCGTTGAATTTCCTGGCGGGTTGGCTACGGCTACCGTGTTCCCACCGGGTAAAGCCGGGTTTCCAATGGCGGTGCTGGTATTTGACGTTGCGCCAGAACCACTGCCGGTTACGGTATTGATTGCCCCCGTGATTTTATCCGCTATAAAGGTCATCTGATCAGTGAGGGTGCCTCCTAAAGTGGTTAGGGAGGCTATAGCCACAACGGCTATCAGGCCAACAATCAGCATATATTCCGCCAAGCCCTGGCCTCTTGCTCGCTTTTTCTGACTTGTTGGGCAATTTGTTGTTGAAAACACGATCATAACCTCACACACGATGGCTTCAGTTAACAGAGCGATTGGGCTCTTTAAATTAGAACCGTGATCTTTTCTCGGCCTGCCGCGCCAAATCTGAACACCTGATTTTCCATTTTTGTAACAACTGTTGTTATTGTCCGACCCAGCGTGCTGGGCTTTTGCCTGTAAAGCCTTTTGAATAAGGTTTTTTGCCGATTTTGGGCCGCTAGGTTTTGAGATAAGCATCATGTAAACAAATGTGAAATTTTATCGAGTGCTGGGTGATAATAGGAAGATGCGCGTATTGGCAGTCTTGAAATCCAGATGGCCGTTGCTCTTGATGGCCGTATTAACGCTTTGGCTGGGCGTTGTATTCCTGCTGGGGCTAAATGAACTACTGTTCTCGCTTGAGCTTGAGAGCCTGGCCTTCCGTCAACGCCTGTTTTCAAGTGTTCCCAAAGACAGAAGCGCTAAAACCCCCATCCGAATCGTGGCTTTTGACGCCAAGACGTCCGCTTCACCCCACATGAAAAAGCTTTTTGGCTTTCCGCTTTCACGTTCAGCGCCCGCTTACATGGTGCGCTTCTTTAAACGCACTCAGCCCAAGGCCGTCATCTTTGATATGAGCTTTAACGGCGGCATTCATCACGATGACCTGGCAGGGGATCGTGATCTTGTCGAGAGCCTGCGAGGCACCCAGGCGTTTATTTCATCGCTTCATTTCAACAAGGATGTCAGCTTTAAAAGTAACTTCAAGACCTTCCCGCTTGCAACCCAGTCGGCCTTGATTAGAAATGCTGTTCAGGTTGACGGCATCGAAAACTTTCCCCTGTTCTGGCGGTATTATCAATATCAAAATCTCCAACCGCCTTATCCTGACTTGCTTGAGAACAGTGCGATGCGTTTTGTCTCGGCCCATGGGTCAATTGCCACGGTAAACCCGGATGCGGTATCTGAAAAGTCCTCATTTAAAGACGCCTCCGGTGACAGCAGGCGCTGGGCACCCTTTTCTCTCTATGGCGGCTACACGTTTCCCACGCTTCCCCTGGCGGCCGTTCTTATTGGTGAGAAAAACGGCGAGCAAAATCTCAAGCTTTCAAAAGACGGTCGCTTATCCTGGTCTGGGTCTGGGTCTGGCGGCTGGGTTGATCTGGGACGCAACGGCATTCCGTTTATCAAATGGTATGGCCATGGGTTGTGGCTGGATAAGCCGGTTTATCCTGAAATTTCCTTTTGGGACGTGATTGTCTCCGAAATTGTTCTTGAGTGCCGTGAGAATCATGACAGCAAACCCGTTTGTGCGGAGCCCTGGCTTCCCAGACAGCCGTTGCTGCGTCCGGAAAGCTTCAACGGTCGGTATGTTTTGATAGGCTTTACGATCCCAACGGCGGGCGATACGCACAAGACGATTTACGGGCTTCGCTACAGCGGCATTTATATCCTGGCCAACACGCTGGATAATCTTTTAAGCCGCGATTTTGTCTATGAGGCGGATTGGCGCTTGAATTGGGGTGGCACGCTTCTGCTTCCGACCTTGTTGATGCTGATTATCTGGCGCTTCAGAAGCTTGTGGATGAGCCTCTTAATGGCCATTACGCTTGGCCTTGGCTATTTTGTTCTCTGTATTATCGCCTACGATGCCTGGAATCTCTGGCTATATTCGGTTTACCCGCTATTAACTCTCTTTGCGTTTTTTGTGGGCTTCTATCTATACCGCTACTTGCAAGAGCAAAAACAGCGCCAACAGCTTCGTTACGCGTTTGGAAAATACGTATCGCCGGGCGTGATGCAATGGATAGAAAAGCATCCTGAACGCGTCAAGCTTGGCGGCGAGCGCCGGGAAATGACCTTTCTTTTTTGTGATATTCGAGGATTCACCGCTTTTGCCGACAGCCACTCGCCGGAAGAGGTGCAGGCGCTTTTAAGCCGCTATTTTTCAAAAATGAACGCCATCGTCCTGCATCACTATAAAGGGACGATTAACAAATTGATGGGAGACGCCATTATGGCTTATTGGGGTTTCCCCATTGACAGCGAAGATCAGGCGCTTCTGGCGGTTCAGGCGGCCCTTGCTATGCGCGATGCGTCTGACGAGTGGCGAAAGGATGCGGAACATCCTCCTATTGACATTGGAATTGGGGTTCACACGGGGGAGGCGATGGTCGGAAACATTGGTTCTGAAGATTTTATGGACTTTACGGTCATCGGGGATGCCGTCAATATTGCGGCTCGGCTGGAATCCTTAAACAAGGAAATGGGCACCCGGATTCTTGTGAGTGCTTCGACCTATGAAAAACTGAAGGGGCAAATTGCCTTCAGAGACCTTGGAACGGTGGATATTCGGGGTAAAGGCCAAGGGGTGCAAGTCTTTGAACCCTTAAAAGCCCAATAAAACCGACGAATATTTCCGCTTGGTTACATTGCGGGGAGGGGGAAAGCCCGCTCAGGGTCTGAATTATTAACAAATGATATAAAAAGACCATAAAAAAGAGTCAATTTATATTTATTTCTTGTTTTTAATTAAACAAGCTACTTCACCATAGGCGATCAACCGGAGAGAAGATCACCTGTCAGGATCACCAAGGGCTATTAAGCTTCTAGCGAGGCTTTTCTCTTGGGGATTTTGTCATCTTCGAAGGGCTTATCACGTCCCTCCCCCCTCAGATGATAGGAAGAACCCCACCCATGATTAACACTTCAGCGCTTGGCGTCAGGCCGAGCAATACGCTTAGCGTTCCTTCTCAAACGGCTAATATTTCATCGGCAAATACACTGGCAGGGCTTTCCAGCGCCTCTTCCCCGGCTTTAGCGGATAGCTTCTCGCTCCAATCCCCTCAAACCCTTCAGGTTCCCACGGCTAACCAGTCTTTTTCACTTTCATCTCTCTTGCAAGGATGGTTTAACTGGCCACCGAATAACAACAATGGCGATGCTGCCGCAACACAAAAACTTCAACAACCCGCTTTTGCCGCCACCGACGTCAACCAGTTCACCCCGCAAGCCTTCCCCTCGGCCTCCCCGATGACTCCGGCTGCCCCCAAGCCAACCAATGAGGGTCAGCTATTGTTAGACGCCAGTAAAACCATGTTGAAGCGCGGCGTTGTGGATACGGCAAAAGCCGCCGCAACCTATGTTGATCCCAGCGTTCGCCAGGTTGTGCCCGATCCGCGTTTGAGAACCGCCTTAGCCCTCTTGCAGGGAACGGCTGCCGAAGGCGGTATCAGTTCGGTTAAAAACGGCGATTATGCCAGCATCAGATTCAGTCCGTTTCCGAACGAGACTGGAAGCGCTGTTGTCGTTACGGAAGTTGGTCAGACAAAGCCCACCATCCTTGTGAACGAACGCTATCAGTATGAAGACCCAAGAATACTGTCCCAGCTTCTTTCCAATGAATTTACCCATTCGGATCAAAACATCGGCCAGCGTGAAGAATTGATTTCCAGCGTCATCAGTTCCTCCGTCTACGCCCAGTTCGTCAAGGAAGATCCAAGCCTGGCCCAGTCCGGTACGGAATTAACCAGACGCACCAACACCCAGTTGATGGCGTTGCTCAACAGCCGTGACGCTGAGGGGGACATCCGCCTATTAACCTCAAGTGGAAACGTTTACCCCAACGGTAATCCGCTGGCTAACTTCGGAGCGGCCTTCAACATCCAGAGCGGCCCGGATACCCCTGGCAACGCTTATATTCGTCAAACTCTCGCGAATTTGACGGGTCAAAGTTTCAGCGGTGCCAACTTCAACCTGAATACCATCAACAACGTTGACCAGCATATCGACAACGCCTTCAGCCCAAGCGAATGGGTCGCCGTTGCCAACGCACTCAAACTTCAAACCTAACCCTACTACTCCTGTCCAATCGCCTGTGCTTACCCGCACAGGCGATTTTTATTGCTGGAAGAGCCCGCTTGCTTATCGATAAAAAATTCTATAGAATTTAATTTCGATATAGGCCATTGCAAGAGAGATGCAATTCCATGCATGACGGATTGGTGAAAAAACTGGAAATCCTGGCGGATGCGGCAAAATATGATGCCTCTTGCGCTTCAGGCACAGCGGGTAAGCGCTCGGCTAAAAAAGGCGAGCAGGGAATTGGCTCTTTAACCGGCGGTACGGGTATTTGCCATAGCTTCACCCCTGATGGGCGCTGTGTTTCACTCTTGAAAATCCTGATGACCAATTACTGCATTTATGATTGCCATTATTGTATTAATCGCATTTCAAGCAATGTCGCTCGGGCCCGCTTTAGCGAACAGGAAGTCATCGACCTGACGCTCAATTTTTATAAGCGCAATTATATTGAGGGCTTGTTCCTCAGTTCAGGCATTATACAAAGCCCGGATTACACGATGGAAAGCCTTATCCGAATTGTCAAATCGCTCAGGCAAGATCACGGCTTTAAAGGTTATATTCATCTCAAGACGATTCCCAACGCGTCGCGCGAATTGCAAATTCAGGCCGGATGGTACGCTGACAGGTTGAGCATTAATGTTGAAATGCCAACTCAGCAGTCGTTGAATCAATTTGCGCCCGAAAAGAAACTGAATGAGATTACCGGTGCGATGGGTCATTTGCACGAAAAAATTACCGAGACCAAGACTCTGAAAAAGTCTGTGCCAGGTAGTCGCAAGCGGGGTTTTTCTTCCCGATACACCCCTGGCGGGCAGAGTACGCAGATGATTGTGGGGGCTGATAGCACCAGCGATCAAGGGATTTTAAACACGAGTGTCCATCTCTATGGCAAGTTTAAGTTAAGGCGTGTCTATTATTCCGCTTTTAGCCCTATTCCTGATGCCAGCAAATTGCTGCCCGCCATTTCAGCGCCCTTGATGCGGGAGCATCGGCTTTACCAGGCCGATTGGCTGCTTCGTTTTTATGAGTTCTCGTTGGATGAGATTCTGGCGGGCAGCCAGAACAATATGCTTAGCCTGGACTACGATCCCAAGTTGGCATGGGCACTCCAGCACCGGCAGCTTTTTCCTGTCGATCTCAACCGGGCCTGTCGCCACATGTTGTTAAAAGTGCCTGGCCTTGGTGTTCGCTCCGTGGATAGAATTATTGCCATTCGCCGCTATCATCAGGTTTCACTTGAAGATTTGCAAAAATTGCGGGTGTCGCTGGCAAAAGTGAAACCGTTTATCATGGCTGCGGGTTATTCTCCCCTGCCATCGCTTCTTGAGCAGGAGAAACTGGGCTCACTTATTGCACGGCCAGTGATTATCCAACCCGCTAAACAGTTAACGTTGTTCGGCTCATAATCCTATGACAAGAGCGAAACCGGTTTATAGCACCAAGGCGTTTATCACCATTGATGAGGTCCCAGGTTTTGGCCAATGGCGAGCTGCCGCCAGACGTTGCCTTCAGAATGGATTGCATCCGGATGAGATTCAATGGCGGACTGGGGAATCGGCAGTCGCGCCGATGCTTGACCTGTTTTCAGCGCAAGCACCACAAGAGCAGCCTGAAAACACCTCTGTAAACGGGTCTGTTAAAGTGCATCAAAAATTTATCACGTTGGCGGAAGTTGCCTCTTGTCATCACAACCCCGACAGGTTTTCGCTGCTTTATCGTCTGTTATGGCGACAGCAGCGCGAAGGGAGTCACTTGCTTGCCCGCGCCACGGATGATGATGTGCTGGCCTTTCAAAAGTTGGTAAAAGCGGTGTATCGTGACGCGTATAAAATCAAGGCTTATCTTCGCTTTCGGGAAGTAAGACAGCCAGCGGCAGATACAGGTAAACCTCAGGCAGGAGATGATGCGGTTACGCAATATGCAGCCCAATATTTCGCCCAATATGTCGCATGGTATGAGCCGGAGCATTATTCGCTTGAATTGGTTCTGCCGTTTTTCACTACGCGCTTTAAAAACATGCGCTGGAGTATTTTGACGCCTTATCGGGCCGCCCACTGGGACGGTGAAAGCTTGCAGTTTGCCGATAACCCTGAGTCGTCGCTCTATCCCAAAGACGATGCCATCGAGCAGTATTGGCTGACTTATTACGCCAGCATCTTCAATCCCGCCCGGGTGAAAACCAAGGCCATGTTGAGCCAGATGCCTAAAAAATACTGGAAAAACATGCCTGAGACTGTATTGATTGACCAGATGTTGAGGGGTGCGGGTACTAGGCTTTCAAAAATGCTGCTTTCAAATGCGACCTAACTTAGGGCGCCAGGGCGTCAGTTTTTTTCCGCTTCCAGAAATAATAAATCGGAAGCCCGAGCATTGTGAGCGAAAGTCCTGCCACGGCAGTGAAAAACTTGGTGCTGAGAATTTCCCCGGCTGCAATTTTTGAAACAAAATCACCGGTGAGAATATCGCCAAATAAAAGGAAAAACGCAAAGAGGCTGGTGGCACAGATATACAGTATCGGAACCGAACGCTGTGCGAAGGTTTCCATCTGCAGCGCCTTGGGTTCGTGCTTGGCTAGCTTCAGCAGCCCAAGCATGGTGGTGATGTAAAACAGGAGGCCTGTAAAAACCGTATACTCCAGTAACTGGCTGTATGTACCCGAAAGTGCCAGGACGGACGCCCAGACGCATTGCGCCCACAGTGAAAAATTGGGCGATTGGGTTTTCGGGTTCAGTCTGCCGAAGTAGTCAAACAATAGCCGGTCTTTCGCCATGACATAAAAGACCCGGGCCGCCGCAAGCATAAGGCCGTTAAGACAGCCGAAGGTTGAAATTAGGATGATAATGGCCATAATGCCAACGCCAAGCCCCGGAAAAATGGTATCCAGCGCGGCGGTGGCCACCCGATCTTCAGAGGCGTTTTGAATTTGGGAAAGCGGTAATAAATTAAGATAGGCGAAGTTGGCAATGATATAAAGCAACACGACCGTGCTTGCGCCGAAAAACATGGCGCGCGGCACGGTTTTTTCGGGCGATTTAACCTCGGCGCTGATAAACGTGGCGTAGTTCCAGGCATCCAGGGAGAAGAGCGCGCCGACTGAGGCAAAGACCACCAGGGTCATCCAGTTGCCTTTCACCGGATGGTTTTGGGGAATGGCAAGTGACCAGTCCTGAACGCCTGAAAACAGGTCATGCCCAAAGCCAAGGCCAATGACGATCAGCAGAATCAGGGCCAGGACTTTAAGGCTGGTGAAGATATTCTGAAGCAACGCGCCATTTTGAATCCCGGTGGCATTATATGCCGTGAGGGCTACCAGTGTCAGGACGGACAATATTTTCTGCGTTGAAAGATCGAATGCGCCAACGGCAACAATGGAAGTGGAATTAATCACTGGGAACAGTACGCCCGCGTATTTTGCAAAGGCGACGGCGACAGCCGCAAGCGTTCCGCTTTGAATAACGGTGAACAGCGACCAACCGTATAAAAAGGCCGGACAGTCTCCCCAGGCTTCGCGCAGGAAAACATACTGTCCTCCAGCCCTGGGATAATGGGCGGCCAGTTTGCCGTAAGAAACAGCGCCCAGCACCGTGATAACGCCCGTTACCACCCAGACGAGGATCAAGAGGCCCGAGGTACCCACCAGCCTGGAAATATCGGCTGAAACGACAAAAATTCCCGAGCCTATCATCGAGCCGACCGCGATGGCGATTGCCGAAAACAATCCTAATGTCCGTTTCAGAGAGACATGATCAGACGCTGCCGAGTCATCGTCTGCGGGAATATCCGTATGCATCGAAATGTAAGCTTTCCTCAACCCAATAAAGCGAATTTAGAAACTATACCACAGCTCCCGTAAAGCTGTGCCAGACTTACGAAGGTGTTTTAAAAAATCATTCCTTGGCGGGGTCAACCCGGGGTCAACCAAACATAGAAGCTGGGCCAATAGATTCAATGCTCGCGAACAAATATAATCATTTGAATATGAAATCCGTTGTCAGTCATAAAATAAAAAAGGAGCGTACTATGCTCTGGACAATTGCCACCATTTTATTGGTGTTCTGGATGATTGGACTTGCCACCCACGTGATGGGCGATTTTATTCACATTCTCTTTCTTCTGGCGGTTGCTGCCGTCTTGATGCGAATCATCCGGGGCGGTAAAGCGGCTTAGCAATACTCTTCTGTTACCAGCCAAACAAACTCGCCATTCCCGTCAACGCTGGAATGGCGAGATGTTTTGAGCGAAAAATCGTTCATACAACAGAGGTTTCATAAGTCAGCTTTTCTGCTTCACTCCCAGCATCAGAAGAACCACCCCTCCCAGGATAATGGCACCGCCAATGACGGGCGAGTAGGGCAAAACCTGTTTTTCCTGTTGGGCGCTGGCTTCAATTGGCCCGATATCGAGGACTTTTTCCTGAGTGGTGTACTGAAAGCCCTTCAGGCTGAAATACACGACCCCGAGGATAATTAAAATAACGCCAAGGATTTGTTTCATTTTGGCAATACTCCGTATTAAAAAGAATGATGAAATTAAAGAGATGATGAGTTAAAAAGTTTGTTTGACCAGAGCAGCATCAGCACCATTAGCTAACGACGTTATTATTGTAATGAGCATAGGCAGGCACAGCCATTAGTCGCGGGGGGAACATTCTATACAGCCCTCTGGGTACAAAGTATGATTTTGGAATGCGTCTGGTTAGATCTTACTTAGGAAGAACGGTTAATGCTTGATTTTTTAAACGGTGATTCGTGTCCTTGCGGCAGTGGTGAGCGCTACCCGCAATGTTGTAAGCCTTATCTTGAAGGTGAGAGATATCCCGATAACGCCCTGGCGCTGATGCGCTCGCGTTATGTGGCCTATGGGATAAATCAGGCGGATTATCTGATTCAGACTACGCATCGCCAGAATGAGGCTTATCGCAAGGACATCAAGGCATGGCGAAAAGATTTGGGCGCCCATTGCGCTCGTTTGGGCATTAAAGGGCTTGAAATCAAGGGTTTTGAACCCGGTGAGAGCGTTTCCTTTGTCACTTTTATCGCCCAGTTCACCCTGGATGGCGAGCCGGTGGTCTTGTGTGAAAAAAGCCGTTTTGAAAAAGTCGGCCAGCGCTGGTTGTATTGACCGAGACCCATGGTGGGTACCAAGAGGAAGTAGAGTTTTGGGATAATAGCATAAGTTGGAATTGCAGGGGAAATATTGAAGATAAAACAGTGGTATTTTATTACGTAGCCGCATAGAAACGA
>JAYKHP010000011.1:0-61747 GCA_035285165.1 Vampirovibrionales bacterium
GCTTTTTACAGCCGTCGGGGCGATTGTCTTGCGTGTTCCGCGCTCCGTTGAAGACAATGTATTAAAAGCGGAGCAACAATGCAAGCGGATCATGCGATCTACTCGACACAACCCGTTACAACGACACCCGTCGAGATCCTCAAGGGATTTGATTTTCCAGACTTTAGCCCAGTAAAGCAATTTAGGGTTATTAGGGGTCTTTAATGGACATCCCTCTTGCACTACAACATTCGCACACAAGATACCCTCTTTTTCATGAGCATCCACTCCCACTCCTATGGAACGCCCTATACGCAAACGCCTCTTGGTATATCTGGACATCAAGTCTTAAACACGCTGCCTTTGAAGTTTGGGGAATACCATCCCGTCACGGTCAAGGCGTATCAACCGTTCTTTTCGTTTGAGCAGTTTGAAGGTTTTCTGCAAAAAGCGCATTCTCAATGCAGACTACCACGGCAAATCATCCATGACTTTCAGAGCTTTAGGACTTCCATTGTAGAAGAAGGGCTGTGGGGTATAGATCCAGAGCAAGAAGAAGTCCAGTATTTTTTAGCCTCAAACCTTGAGCTTCATGACTGGCTCAAAAGTCAAAGCCCGGAAATGATCGCCACATTGCATGATATTATTCACCAGTCCAAAAACTATGGCGCATCCACACTCTATGAAAACGATTTTTCAGATGAAAATCCAGCCCATTCTTCCTTGTACAGCTCTTTAACTGTAGGCCTTCAACTGGCCAGAATCCCTAGAATGCGGGCAATCGAAGTACCCGATGACATTAACCCGTTTTCATATTTTGAAGTCCGTGCGAGTGGAAAATCGGCAGCAGCCCTTCAAAACATTGAAGACGGCTCACAACAACCCCTAGTGGACTTACGCTTCCCATGCCTGGGTCGCCCCCAGTTTTACATCGATCTGAAAAATTAGAACAATGCTCCATAAACATTGTGCGAGTGATCATGCGTCATTAATCGGAAGGATTTACAAAATGACCTCTATACAAGGGCTAAACCATTACAATAAAGATTCAGCCGCTATACGGTTTTCGGGCATTTACGCAAATGCCAGTCCTCAAAAGGAGCGCGAGTATTCTGCGGCATGGGAGGCTCACCCTGAAGAACATTTATTACGACCCTACGCCACTCGAATTTTCAGGGAATTACCCTCAATGCTTGCAATCACAAGGCTAACCAAAGACAGACCAGCGGATGTTCACATATTAGGCGCCTCTGACGGCTCGGAAGCATTTGCCTATGCCATTGCCTTTAAAGAATCGCGGGGGCACAGGGCACATTCGGAAGTAAAAATTTCGGCAATTGATCAACAGCCCTATCTGGTTCAATTGGCGAAAACGGGGCATTTGGTCTGTACCGATCAGGAGCGAATCTGGGCTAACGATGCGAAAATGAACCCCGGAAACCCGCTTGCAGGAAAAGGCTGGGAACAGTATCTGGAACAGGCCAATGAGCCCGATATTTTTGCTGACTTAACCACACGTTACCCCCAGCTAGGGCAAATTACGCGAGATTTAATATCCGACATTTCAATTGGCAAAGGCATGCATTGGTATCGTGTCAAGCAGGAAGGGCTGCCGACAATCAGCTTCAAACAAGAAGATATGCAGCAGTACGTGCGTCAAACAAGAGGGAAACAGTCTAACGCCCAAGTGTATGTTTTAGCAAACGCTTGGGGTTATTTACTGCAAAATCCCAATATGGCCAAAGGCTATGAGGATTTTTTAAAACTCATCCAAAATATTCGCAACAATAACATTGGAAAAGAAATTTATCTGGTAACGGGGCAAACAGAGCATCATATATTTCGGCAAGCCCCCGGACTCATTCAATATTTACGGTTATTAGGCATGGAGCCTGTCAGTGAAAAGGAGCTGGGAGAAAATCGAGATGTGTTTGGCAGAATATGGAAACTGCAAGCAGATTTTCCCGTAAACCTCAATTTCACTTTTGAATAGCGCTTGAATGACTCAAATTACTCCGTAGAGACTTCTGCTTCGCCTTCGATAGCAGCGGCCAGCGTGTGCCAGGCAAGCGTTGCGCATTTGACGCGAACCGGGAACTCTTTGACACCTTGTAAAATCGTCAGGCGCCCTAGGTGATGACCCTCCGGCAGGGCTTGCGTCAGCATCTGGTGGAATTCGTCCCTCATCTTCAGGACGTCTTCCTTGGGCTTACCCTTAACGGCCTGGGTCATCATGGAGGCGCTGGCCTTGCTAATCGCGCACCCGTCGCCCTGAAAACCGACGTCTTCGACGTTTCCAGCCTCATCAAGCGCCACGCTGACGTAATAATGATCGCCACAGAGCGGATTTTTGCCAACAGCCTTCTTGGCCTCAGGATCATCCAACAGCTTAAAGTTTCTGGGCTTCTTGTTATGCTCCAGAATCACCTGTTGATACAACTCGTTGTAGTCGGACATAGCTTATTCTCTTGACTGCCACTTTGTCATTCCCGCGAAGGTGGAAATACTACCTGATTGGAAGTGAGCAAACTGCCTGGTCATTGCGAGGATCGAAGCGACGTGGCAATCTCCTTCTCCGTGCTGGGGAGATTCCCGCCTTCGCGGGAATGACGGGCAACATTAACCGAAAACTTGAATAACCTTATGGATACCGGCGACGAGGGCGTCGATATCCTCGCTGGTATTGTAGAACGAAAATGAGGCGCGCGCCGTGGCAGAAACCCCGAAACGCTCCATCACAGGCTGGGCACAATGATGCCCTGCCCGCACCGCAACGCCTTCTCGATCCAGAATCGTCCCGATATCATGCGGATGGGCGCCTTCTATCGTAAAAGAGATAATCGCCGCCTTCTCCTTGGCAGTGCCGATAATTTTCACTTCAGGAATCGCGCTCAGTTTTTCCGTCGCTTCCTTCAGCAGGGCATCCTCATAAGCGCCAATGCGATCAAGCCCAATGGCAACAAGATAATCAATCGCGGAACCCAGTCCAATCACCTGGGCAATGGCCGGGGTTCCGGCCTCAAAGCGAGCTGGGGGCTTAGCAAATGTCGTTTTTTCAAAACTGACCGAAACAATCATATCCCCACCGCCCTGATACGGCGGCATTTTTTCAAGGTGCGCCATTTTGCCGTATAAAACGCCAACCCCCGTGGGGCCGTATAGCTTGTGGCCTGAAAAAGCGTAAAAATCGGCGTCCAGCGCCTGAACGTCCACCGGCATATGTGGCGTGGATTGAGCGCCGTCAATCAAAACAGGAATGTTTTTCTGGTGAGCAAGCGCCACCATCTCCTTCACCGGGTTAATCGTCCCCAGGGCGTTAGACACATGATTGACCGCAACCAGGTATGTCTTCTCGTTCAATAAGCGTTTGTACTGCGCCAAATCAAGCTCACCACTATCTTGAACAGGAATCACGCGCAGCGTTGCGCCTTTTTCCTCGCACACCAACTGCCACGGCACGATGTTAGCATGGTGCTCGATGGCCGAAACCAGAATCTCGTCGCCCGGTTGGATAAACGGCCTGGCAAAGCTTGACGCTACTAAATTTATCGCCTCAGTGGTTCCCTTGGTAAAGACAATTTCATTGGCGGAAGCGGCGTTCAGTAATTTTGCTACTTTCAGACGGGCCTCATCAAACAGCCTGGTCGACTCTTCACTGAGCTTATAAACCCCGCGACGCACCGTCCCGTTCTGCTGGCTGTAAAACTTCTGGATACAGTCAATCACCGCTTGGGGTTTCTGCGTGGTCGCCCCGTTGTCCAGATAGGCCAGCGGCTTGCCGTAAACGCTTTGCGCCAGAACTGGAAAGTCTGAACGAATCCTTAAGACTTCATCACGGCTCAAGGCCTGGCCTGTTGCCTGGATATTTTCTAATGAAGGCGTCATAGTGGTCATCTTTATTTCGTCATTCCCACAAAAGCGGTACAGCGTAGCTGTATCCATATCCCTAAAACTCGTTTCACTCGCCAAGGGCTATGGAGAATCTCCTGTCCTTAAAGGTTGGTTACTATTTGACTTTGTTTTAACTGGCTAAGCAACCGTTCGTCTAAATACTTGCGCAGCGAAGCGACCGGCAGCTTCTCGATCATCTCTTCGGCAAAACCGTACATCAGCAGGCTTTCGGCAAGCTCGGGATCAAGCCCCCGGCTTTTGAGATAGAACAACTGGCTGGGCTCCAACTGTCCCACCGTTGCGCCATGATTGCACTTCACATCATCGGCCAAAATCTGAAGCTGCGGCCGGGCAAATGCCCTGGCATCCTCGGATAAGAGCAGGTTCTTGGTCAACTGGTGCGAATCCGTTCCATTGGCGTTCAGCGCCACTTTAACGGTGCCGTTAAACTCAGAGCGCGTCTGATCATCGAGAATCGACTTGTAAAACTGTTCGCTGGTGTTGTTGGGCATCGCGTGATCCATCACGACATTCTGATAGACTTCGCTTTTGCCCTTCAGGACATTCAGGCCGTTCAATTCGCAATGAGCCTTCTCTGCGGCAAACTTTACCACCACGGAATGGCGGGCGACGGCAGCGCCCAGATCAACATGATTAATCGTCACCTGAGAAGCTTCTTCAAGATGAACGCGCGCGTTGCTGAATTGCCAGGCCGTTGGCGCTTCAAGCTGTATCCAGCTCAGGTTCAGGTGAGCGGATTCAGCCGCCACGATATCATGGACAAAGTTATTGAAATACAGAGAAGATACAGTCTCACTGCTTACCGTCTGAACCGTCACCACGGCCCGGCTGTTTTTCCCAAGCGAAAACACCATGCGGAAATTGGCCAATTCAGCAGCATTGTCCTGAGACTGAGCCGGCTGAGGATCAACAAGGTATAAAATCTGCAGAGGAACTTGCAGCACACTATTTTCAGGTACATGAAGCAACAAACCTTGTTCAAGCCCCACGGTATTGAGCATGGCAAAGGCATCGTCGTTCTTACTGTTTTTATCCAGTACAGATGCCGCCAGATCCTGATGGACGCTTAAAGCGCTTGGCAAGTCACAGAAAATCACGCCTTCGGGAAGGGCCCGCGTATCAGACAATGCGGCCTGGTAACGCCCATTGGCAAAAACCAGCCGCGCGCCATCGGACTCGCTTAAAAAGTATGCTTCTGGCTGAATCAACGTAGCCGCTGGCGCAAAAGGGATAAACGCCTGATTGAGCAATGGAGAAAGCGCCAGGTACTTCCAGGCTTCGTTTTTGCGCGTGGGAAACCCCTGCGCCTCAAATGCCGATAATGCCTGATGGCGAAGCGCACAGATACCGGTGGATTCATCATTGCTGAGCAGCGTCTCCAGAAAATGATTCCTGAAGGACTGCTCAAATGGCGTCCTGGCAGCTTCACCAGCCGTCGGCGTCAGGGGCTTTATCGATTTGCTGGCTAACTTGTTCTGAACGGGGGCCATCACGGACATTTCCTTAAATTCCTTTTAATTTGTTCATTGACTACGCAGGCTGGGTTTCAAGCAACCAGTCGTAGCCTTTTTCTTCCAACTCAAGCGCCAATTCCTTACCGCCGGATTTAATGATTTTCCCATCGGCAAGCACGTGAACATAATCCGGCACGATGTAATCCAGCAACCGTTGATAGTGGGTCACCAGAACAACGGCATTCTCCTGGGTGTGGAGTTGGTTCACGCCGTTTGCGACAATACGCAGGGCGTCGATATCAAGCCCTGAATCGGTTTCATCAAGAAAGGCCAGCTTGGGCTCAAGCACCGCCATCTGCAAAATCTCGTTGCGTTTTTTCTCGCCGCCAGAAAAACCGGCATTCACCGAGCGATTATTCAGAAGCTCAGGATCCATTTCAACAATTTTGGCTTTCTCAGCCAGGTAGTCAGCAAACTCCAGCGGATCCAGCTCATCTTGACCCAGATGCTTTTGTTTTGCGTTATAGGCAAGCCTTAAAAAGCTCGCGTTATTGACCCCCGGTACTTCCACGGGGTACTGAAACGCCATAAAGACGCCTTCCCTTGCCCGCTCGTGAGAGTCCAGCGAAAGTAAGTCCCGGCCCTGATAGACCACAGCGCCTTCGGTCGCCTCAAAGGCGGGATGGCCCACCAGCACTTTTGCAAGCGTACTTTTACCGGAACCGTTCGGCCCCATAATCGCGTGAATTTCCCCAGGGTAAACCGTCAGGTTGATCCCTTGCAGAATCTCGTTCACATCCGCTTTATCCTGCGTATCAGAACTGTTGGCGACTCGCGCATGAAGGTTGCTGATACTTAAAAGCGGGGTTTTGTCTTTTGTCAGTTGTGACGTTGTATCTTCTGGCACAATTAATTAACTCCGTTAAATTTATAAAGTGAGTAATTTTTATCCAACACTGTTTTCCAGCTTAAGACCGAGCAGGCGTGTCGCCTCAACGGCAAACTCGCCGGGCAGTTCTTTAAAGACTTCCTTGCAAAAACCGTTGATGATAGCCGAGACGGCTTCCTCGGTTTCAATACCGCGCTGGTGAAAGTAAAACAGTTGCTCCTCGCTGATTTTACTGGTCGAGGCTTCGTGCTCCACCTGCGCCGTATGATTCTGCACATCAATGTAGGGATACGTATGCGCCTGGCAACTGCCGCCAATCAGCATCGAATCACATTGGGTATAATTACGCGCACCAGTGGCGGATTTTTTCACCAGCACCTGGCCGCGATACGCATTCGATGATTTACCGGCCGAAATCCCCTTGGAGATAATCCGGCTTCGGGTGTTCTTGCCCAAGTGGATCATCTTGGTGCCGGTGTCGGCCTGTTGCAGGTGATTGGTCAGGGCAACGGAGTAAAACTCGCCGATGCTGCCATCGCCTTCCAGCACACAACTGGGGTATTTCCAGGTAATAGCCGAGCCGGTTTCAACCTGCGTCCAGGAAATCTTGGAATTTTTCCCCTTGCACTTGCCGCGCTTGGTCACAAAGTTGTAAATCCCGCCCTTGCCGGTTTTCGGATCGCCCGCAAACCAGTTCTGAACGGTGGAATATTTAATCTCGGCGTTTTCCATTGCAACGAGTTCAACAACGGCCGCATGAAGCTGATTCGTGTCAAATTGAGGCGCGGTACAACCTTCAAGATAACTCACATAAGCGTCATCTTCACAGATAATCAGCGTCCGTTCAAATTGGCCACTATCTTTAGTATTAATGCGAAAGTAGGTGGACAGTTCCATCGGACAGCGAACGCCCTTGGGTACAAAAACAAAAGAACCATCGGTAAATACAGCCGAATTAAGCGCCGCGTAATAGTTATCCGTCACCGGAACGACAGAGCCCATATATTGTTTCACCAGATCAGGATAGTCTTTTAAAGCCTCTGAAATGGAACAGAAAATAACGCCGTGTTTGAGCAAGTCTTTTTTGAATGTGGTTGCAACCGAAACACTGTCGAATACGGCATCAACGGCAACCCCAGACAAACGTTTCTGTTCGCTGATGGGAATGCCCAGCTTCTCAAACGTGGCCAGCAACTCAGGATCGACTTCATCCAGGCTCTTTTTCTTTTCAGCCGGAGCCTTGGGGGCTGAGTAATAAATAATGTCCTGGTAATCAATCTTTGGATAATTGACGTGCGCCCAGTCAGGCGTCTCCATCTTCCGCCATTGCGCAAAAGCGCTTAGACGGAAGTCAAGCATCCAGGAAGGCTCGTTCTTCTTGGCTGAAATCAGGCGAACGACATCCTCGCTCAATCCTTTGGGAATTGACTCGGTGGCAATGTCGGTCTGGAAGCCGTATTTGTATTCCTGATTGATAAAGTCCAAACTGGCGTTCATAAAAAGTGGATACTCCGGATATTCTCTATTAAGCTGGGAGATTTATTCCCTTCTCCCCCAAGGGGAGAAGGTGGCCGAAGGCCGGATGAGGGTTGAAATCTAAAGAAAGGGCATTAATCATGCACGTGAAGATAAGCGCAGGAGTCAGGGCAGGCCTTGTCAGGAGTGTTATCCATACAAGGGTGGCAGGTGGCTTCTAATGTTTGTAAACGCTCCTGAATTTCGGATTTCATTGCCGAAAGCTTGTTTTCTTTCTCTTCAATGCAAGTCAGTTGCGCTTGCAGCGAGCGGCGGGTTTCCTCCCACTGCTCCTGGCGATTGTAGTCCTGGCGCTTGGAATAAGGGCCAAGCGTGGCAACAATCTCTTCCAGGCTGTGATTGAGGTCTTGGAGCGCCAGAATCGCCTTTAAGCGCTTGAGGGAATGGTGATTATAAAGACGGTACTGGCTTTCGGTGCGCTTCACCGGGCCAATCAAGTCCATTTCCTCGTAATAGCGAAGGGTGCGAACCGTAATACCCGCCATCTGGGCCAGGGTGCCAATCGTTAAAAAATCGGATTCGGCAAGCTTTTCAACGCCGCTTGCTTCAGAAACCGTGACGGGCTCTTGAAGCGCCTTTAAGGCAGGATTTTTTTTCATGCTGGCCATAGGCCATATCCTTTAAATATAAGAGCTACTCGCTTGATGCTGGTTTATCGGGCATAAAACCAATATAAAAAAGACGAGTATCAGTGTCAGTTGCAGGCTTTGGTTTGAGTTAAGGGCATTACCGGGGGCATATGCGGTTTAAAATGCTGAGCCCGCAGTTAATTTGAGAATCCTTTTATAAAGCCATGTTCAGAATAACCCACCCTAACGCTTACGTCAAGGTTAATGTTCTATCGTTTTCCGGCACTTTTTTAGTCCAATTTCCTAGCCCAATCCCCTCTGGATTAAGGCCATTCTTGCAAGGGGATAAGCCAATGTCAAGCCGACAGGCAAACAGCGGGTGGCCGACAAGCAAAAAACTCTGCTATAATTGTCATTATAAGTATTTTGCAAAAAAAGCCTTCGCCACCCATGTCCAAAAGCAACCAAAAACGGTATAAAGAGCTGAAAACCGTATGGTTTGTCGGCTTTATTTTGCTTCTGGTTTTTGCCGTGTTTGTTATCCTCAAACGCTTTACGGGAGAGGATTTCTACGTGGAGTCATACCGCCCAAGCGTTAACCAGGCCAATGAATACCGCAGAATGGAAGCGGAGCAGGCAAAAGAACAAAGCCAGCCTGATGACAAAAAATACAGAAGGCTAGATGAAAGCCGCGACAGTGAAGCTGAGCCTCGCCCTTATGGCTTTAGCGAAAGGGATATTGATAAGTCTTCGGGCAGCCGCTACAAGACATTTTAGCCAATGCGGTTGATATTGCCGGGTCGAGCTTTCCTTTTAAACACCATCGAGCATAAGGCGGCAATCGTATCGACTGTTGTCCCCCTGGGAGCAGGAGTAGCCATTTGGCCTTCAAGCAAGTAAGCTGAAACCCGATCAACGGTACGTCTGGTCATTCCAAGGGGTGCGGCCACCATAGCCTGTAGCGGCTGTTTCACTAACATTTATAATCTCCCTGTATAATCACGTCTACAAAAGCATATTATCGATCAGACGAAGCGTATTGCCATCCTGCAACGTTAACCTGGCTGCCATGTACAAGCGGATTGGCTCATTAAGCTGTTCTCCCGAGGTTTCTGGAAGCAGAACTGGCAGTAAAGTATCTGATGTCAAAGCTTCAAGATATTCCAGGTGAAACCGCTTCTGCTCCGCTTGCGGCAGGCCTGACACAACCTCCTGAAAAGCGCTCTGGAGAAAGCACGCGCCCTGAAGAAACTGTTCTGAAGCTGGCAAAGCGGCTTTCAATTGCGCATCAACGGCACGCAAGGTTTTAATCAGCACCAGGGCCAATTGCCTATCCTCAGGGGTTTTGAGGTATCGGTTGCGCGAACTCATCGCCAGGCCGTCGGCTTCTCTGACGATGGGGTGAGGCACAATCTGAACGGGCAGGCGCAAATCTTTGACCATCCGCTCGACAATCGCAAGCTGCTGGGCGTCTTTTTCGCCAAACACGGCAATCTCAGGCTTCAGCAACTGGAATAACTGGTAAACAACCGTGGCAACCCCCGTAAAGTGCCCCGGCCTGTTCAGGCCACAGAGCTTATCCGTCAGTGACTCAGACGGCACGATGAGGGTCGCATTTTCCATGCCATTTGGGTAAATTACAGCCACATCAGGCGCAAAGACAGCGTCAACCCCCTCGGCTTGGCAAGCGGCCAAATCAGCCTCCAGGGTTCTGGGATAGCGGCTGAAATCCTCGCTTGGCCCAAACTGAAGCGGGTTGACAAACACCGACACCACCACGCGATCCGCATGTTCTCTCGCCAGGCGAATCAGCGACAAGTGCCCTTCATGAAGCGCGCCCATCGTCGGCACCAGAGCAATTTTTTGTTTTTGCCCCAAAGAAGGGACAAAAGCTTTCGATTTTTCCCAATACGCTTCAACCGTCGTACTTAAGAGCGGGTTCAACGTCAATGGCGTCACGAATAACTCTTCCTTATTCAGCTATCGAGGGCCAGCATCAACTCAGGCAAAAGGTCGGTGGGAAAAGAAAACGCCTCGCGCTGGTTATTTGGAAAATCGCCAGACAGCGTTTCTTTGGCGTATTGTCTTGCGGCTTGCTGAATGAGGGGCTTGGATTCAACGTAGCGCCTGACAAAACGGGGCGAGAGATCACCGTAGCGGCCCAGGATATCATCAATCACCAGAACCTGGCCATCGCAGCCGTTTCCGGCGCCAATGCCAATCGTAGGAATTTTCAGGCGTTGGCTAATCACCTGTGCCAGTTCACTTGGCACCATCTCCAGCACCAGGGAGAACGCACCCGCTTCCTGAACGGCAAGGGCGTCTTCATAAAGTTTTTTGGCGGCTTCGATGCTTTTGCCCTGCACTTTATAGCCGCCCAGCGTATGAATCGACTGGGGCGTTAATCCCAGGTGCGCCATAACGGGAATCCCGATTTCGCTCAAGTGGCGAATCACCTCCAGAATACGCCCAGAGGCACCTTCAATTTTGACCGCCGTAACACCTGCCTCCTGAAGAAAGCGAGCGGCGTTTGCAATAGCGCTTGCGTGATCGTTCTGATAGCTCATAAACGGCATGTCGGCAATCACCAGGGCGTATTGGGCGCCCCGCACCACGGCCTTTGCGTGATGAAGCATTTCATCGACCGTAACCGAAAGCGTGTTGGGATGGCCCAAAACGGTCATCGCCAAGGAATCGCCCACCAGCAGAAAATCGACGCAACCCGCTTCATCGAGAATTTTGGCCGTGCTGTAGTCATAGCAGGTCAGCGAGACGATTTTTTCTCCCCGCCGTTTTTTGGCCTGCAAGCTTTGAGCAGACACCTGCTTTCGAGGCGCCTGGGTTTCCCCCTGCGATTTATTAGCACTTGGGTTGGCCTGGGGGGCTAGCGACATAAAACCAGATCCTTAACATTGAACGACCTGGCGTGATTGTAGTACCTGCATTTTCAAGATGCAAGTGGATCGGCTTGCGAAAACTCTTGTTAGCGCTTGGCCACTTGGGTGTTAGAGGCCTTTGCGGGATAAAGCTCCACCCATGCCTTAATGGCGCGCGCGGGTGTCACCACGTCGGGAAACAGTGCCAGGGTGTTGAGCGCCTCGTCCTTTAAAAGTGAGGTGACGGGAATTTTCAACACCACGATTTTTTGACCTGGTACTGTTGAAGCGACTGCGTCAGCACTAATCATAACCGAATACGTCTTGCCGTTAAGAGCAAGATAAACCGGCACCGGGCTTGCTTCAGCCTGTAAAACAAGCTTCGCCGATTCCGGGTTCTTGACGAAAAACGAATGCTGAACCCCATTCAATGCCTGACTGGCGTCATATACTTTAACCAGAGGGGATTGAGCAGCACTCTTTGGCAAGTCAGTACCACCGACGGAAAGCGGAATCGAGGCAAGGGATACCCCCTTATAGTAATGACGGATAATATCCACAAAACTGTAGCCGTGAAAATGCATCCAACTTGCGCCAAGCTGGCTCATGCCAACGCCATGGCCAAGCCCGCCGCCAAGCAGTTTAACCGACACGATATTCCCCTTGGCATCCGTATACTGGTTAATGACAAAATTGCCGCTGGAGAGCATCCGGTTATTTTGCTTCAGCACCTTGCGAATGACAAATTCCTTCTGGACAAGCCAGGTGCCGTTACTACCCTTGATTTCAAGCGTCATGGCTTTGCCTGAAACGCCACGCTTTGTAATTTTCATGCTTTTTAAAGTGCCGATACTACCGGCAGGACTCATCAACGGCTGGATAAAATCATTGGTGAGACGGTCTTTGGAAGCGTCACGCAGATTACTGGTCAACAACGCTTCAAGCTGCTGACGGGTAAATTGTTTTTCCCAACGATAATGCGGGGAATTCACGTCATAGCTTTTAATATCGGAACGGCTCCAGAACTGACGGGCCGCCGCCTCTGAGCTTAAATCCCTGGCCGTGGGAAACAGCTTGGTATCCAGGGGTAAGTCCGGCCCGCCCGAAAGATAGGGCAGGGAGGGGGCTGGGAACTGCTTGGTGATGGGATCTGAAAAGGCGTTGCTGTATGCTTCGCTATAGCCGCCAGTTGCCGAACTGTAGAGCGCCAGGGCAATGTCACCGTTATACAGCGCCACAAGGCCCTCGGTTTCTGCAAGGGCGTTGGTGGTGGTGGCCGTTTCGGTCTGCGCCCCATAATAGGCCTGGCAATACTGGGAATCACAAATATCAAACTGCGGCCAGATCTTATCGCGGGGTCTGAGGGCGTAGTTTCTGGCAGCAATCGCCTGGGCGCGAACGGCTTCGGTGCCGTATCTGGCGGGAAGCTCGTTTGGAACAACCGCCTTTAGATAATCCTGAATCGGAAGAACGTTTACCACGGACAATTTGGCTGGCGAAGAGTAGCCCCGGGTAATTTCAAAATAACCCCGATAATAAGGAATCCGTTTATAGCGAGTCACCCCTGGCATACTGATCCGGCTGCTGGGAGAAAGCGGCTTGGCGAGAATGGGGCCTTTCAAATTGGCCGCAATGTTATTTCCTGCAACCGAAAGGTGAAAACCCTTGGCACTGACGGTCACTGTAACCACCGGACTGACAACCGACTTGGCGGTCATCGCATCCGTACCCAGCGCAGCAATCTGCTTGCCGGTTGCTTGATCCACCAACTCATAAGGGCCGGTGGCTGAAATCTTGGCGCTGGGATATTCCTGATGCTGCATGCTCTGATCACTTAACCCCACCCGGATATAATCCGCATCCACGATACCGGCTTGAGCCTGCGTTAATTGTGTGGGCAATTTGGCGGGCTGAAGCCATAGGGGCAATTTTTCCTGCGCATTGGCCTGTCCATACCCTTCAAGCGTAAAGCTCTGAAGCGTAAGGGAAAATAATCCCACCACAATAAAATACGCCAGCACGACACTGAGGTGGTGTTGCTCATCAAGCCGTTGAATCAGGCGGGCAATCTTCCCCTTGCTGAACTGCTTATAAAAAACATGTAACGAATCCATACCCAATACACGGCTCCCGACGGCAAACTAGTCATATCCACATCGCTTGTTCTTCAGCAGCGCAAAGGCGCTTATAAAAAACGTGAGCTTCAATTATAGCGATGGGAAGCCTCTATCAACCAACGCCAGGCGTTGATTCTCCTTCAGATGAAGGAGAATATGAGATAACGGGTTGAGCAAACGTTCAAGTAAAAACCGTTCTCGCTGGCAATTTCCAAGCGGCAGCGCTTGCTGGAGAATAAAACAAGCACAATAAAATAAGATGACGGATTCATAATGCGTATAAAGTATAAACGTATAAAAAAGAAAGGCTCTGCCATGACCTCCCTGGAACAAGTCGCCCCGCTGACCAGCGCGCCAAAACTCATTGCCCGGATGCTGGAGATTGATCAAAAGGCGATGAGCGTCTGCGGCATCGCAGGCCTTGAACTGATGGAAAATGCCGGTAAGGCGGTGGCAAGAGAAGTCCTTTCGCTGCTCGACATCGCGTCAACCGATTACGCCAAAGCTTCCACAACTGGCAGCAAGGTATTGATTCTTTGCGGGCCCGGCAATAATGGCGGCGACGGTTTTGTTTGTGCCAGGCATCTTGCGATGGCAGGCGTTTCAGACATTACAGTGTGGTATTTAAAGCAACACGAAGCCCATTACAAGGAAGATGCGCGAGAGAACCTTGAAAAACTCAAGGCCATTGGCAACGACTGCCCGGGCCTCACCCTTTCCGCATGGCCACCGGAAGAACTGCCCCCGCAAACATTACCCAAAAACTATCAGCCGAGTCACAAAATATCCAAAAATGCGCAAGCCAGTGCAAGCCAGGAACAACGTCCCCGGGCGATTGAAGAAGCATTGGGCGCCATTACCCAGTCCGGCAGCTTTGGGGATGGCAACATCCAGGCAGGTTATCCGGTTGCGGGCATCGTTGTGGACGCTATTTTTGGCAGCGGGTTAAACCGGCCGGTAGAGGCGGTTTATCGCAACTGGATAAGCTGGGCCAATCATTGCCGAAAAAAAGGCTATTCCCAAATCGTTGCAATCGATGTTCCCTCGGGGCTGGATAGTAGAACAGGACAACTGATTGAAGAGCCGAGCGGGTATCAACAGCAGGTATCCATTCAAAACAGCGTTGTCGAAGCGGATATTACCGTCACGCTTGCCGCCGGAAAACCTGGCCTGTACCTTGAAAACGGCAAGCAATACGCAGGGTTGGTAAAAGTTATCGACATCGGTATTCCCCAATACCTGATTGATGAAGATCAGAGCGACACGTTCCTGATTTCTCCGCAATTCGCCTTACAAGGCATTCCAGAGCGCAAGCAAAACGCCCATAAATATCAAATGGGACACGTGCTGGTCATCGCAGGTTCAAAGGCAATGCCTGGCGCCGCAAGGCTATGCGCCGAAGCGGCCCTGAGCGCTGGCGCGGGCATCGTTACCCTGGCAAGCCCGGCAAGCGTTTTTGAGGCCATCGATCTTCCTCCTGAACTCTTGCGGCTGCCGCTTTCAGAAAACAACTTGGGGCAGTTAAACAGCGCCGCGCCAGAAGCCCTTGTGGCTGTCATCGCCAAGGCCGATACGGTCATTCTGGGGCCAGGCCTTGGACAAAACGAAGACACGTTTCAAACTATCCACAACTTGCTGACATTTCTTTTGAATGATTTTTCAGGGGCTGTGGTACTGGATGCCGACGGCCTCAACGCTTTGAGCCAGCTCAAAATGCCAGAACTTAAAAGTCCGAACAACGCCAGCACCCATCAGGAAGGCCTTGGCGAACGCTTCATCCTGACGCCTCACATCGGTGAAGCCAGGCGGCTGGCCAAAGCCGTCGGCATTCCACATGATAAAGCGGCCTTGATCGACCGCTGCTCCTTTGCCCGAGCCTTAAGCCGGGCCTATCAGTGCCCCGTTGTCTTAAAGTCCGCCTCAACCCTGGTGGCCGACAGTCGCTGGAGCGCCATCAACCCCACGGGCAATAACGGCATGGCGACAGCGGGAAGCGGGGACGTGCTGGCGGGTATCATTGGGGGGCTAATGGCTCAGTATCAACAATACAAGCTGTATCAATCCATGCAATATCAAGCCAATCCAGAGCTTGGCAGCCCCAATAACGCCAGTATTCGAGGCGAAAAACATCTTGACCTGATTAACCTGGCTGTCCCTAATCCGGTTACAAGCGCGGTTTATCTGCACGGGCTTTGCGGTAACCTTGCAGCGGAAGAGGTTGGCGTCCATGGGCTTCGTGCCTCGCATCTTATCGATTACCTCCCCGCCGCCTTCTTTAGCCTACAAGCTCTGGAAAAATAAGACGCGATATAATGGCGGGACGTATTGATATAGCGGACGTAGCCGATGAACCAGGACATCATTTCCATTCGTAAAATCAAATCCAAAGGTGCTGGCGATATAGCGGAAAACTTCGCCATTCCGGCCATGGGGATTCAAACCCCGCAGGGAAGACGCTTGATTCCAAACCCCTCAGGTTTTGAATCCTGGGTGTTTGACACGCTTGAAGAAGCCCAAAATGCGATTCACCAGGCAGGCTTTGCCGCAGAGTTCGAAGGACAGGTATTTCCTTCAGCCTCTGCAACCCAGCAAATCAACAATCCCAGAGCCAGCCGGGCAATCACGCTGAGCACCGGCAGCCTTGAACAGTCCATTCCGCTTCTGGTCAAATGCCTGTCGGACAAAGAGCCGGCAGTGGTAGCCAACGCCGCCCTTGCCCTTGGCAATATGCAGGCAGCCGAAGCGTTACCTGCTCTTTTTCAGCACCTGGCCCACGAAGACGGGACAGTGCGCAAGCAAATCGCCGAAGCCATCTCAAAATTCGCCCAGGCGGCGGTACCTTACCTTCAACGGGCCTGGGACGCCACCCAGAACGGCCCTTCGGATAGCAAAACTCCTTATATCCGCTTGACCTTGGCGACCGCCTGCACCCACTGGGCCCAGAGAAACCGTCAATTGCCCGCTCCGTTGCTGCTCATAAGTCTGAACGCCCTAGAGGACAGCAATTGGCTGGTAAAGTCTCAGGCTGCCCTGACGCTTGCCGTGGCCGCTGATATGGCGGCGCTAGAAGACTTATAAAAGAAGACTTAAAAAGGGCAAAAAAAAAACCCACTTCACCGGGGTGAACGTGGGCTGCAAGAGTGGTGTTCCAGTAATAGAAGAGAGATTTGGAGTTGAAAACTTTTCGAGGGGGAAGGCATTTCGTTGTCATCTTCCGTTCGCCTCACAATATATAGTTTAAATAATGTTTCTATTCCTGTAATCAGTAGAATGTCTAATCTCTCAAGACTAATATCCGCCCGGTTCGGCTAATCCTTTAGTGCTATATGCTTGTCCTTCCCCCACCCTCAAAACCTGCCTCTAATGCAGGCTGTCACTCTGTTACGCGCACATGTTGCAGCAGGGCGCGATACTTTAGATAAGCCAGCAGGGAATCAATCTCCCCGTCAGTCAGGGGGCCACCGTTGAGCTTTGAAAAAGGGGGCATTTGAGGCGTTCGGGGTGAACCTTCGGCAATCACCCGTTTGTAGGTGGCAAGCACTGCCTCATCCCTTAAATCTTTAGAAATCAAGCCGGGGGCGATTTTCTCACGTCCAGAGGCGTCAAAGCCATGGCACATCGCGCAATCAGCAGCAAAAAGGGCCTCTCCGCTCTTCCCCTTACCTTTAGCGACGTGGCAAGAGGCGCATTCCCCCTTGAAAAGGGCCAGCCTGTCCTTGGGTTCAATAAAGGCGTGGCCTTTTCCCATCTGACGAACCGCGGTTCCCGTCAGGTACAACCTGTAAACAGGATGTTTGGGGTCATTGCTGAAAACGTCTATCGTTTTTTTAATAGGGCCAAGCTTGGTACTCGTATCAAGAATGAGCGAAAGCTTTGTATAATCCCCCGGAGCGACGTGCTTCTTTTTCAGCGTGGCCGCCGTACAACCACAGGAGGTTTCCACGTTGTAAATGCGCAGATATTTACCCCCCGTATTGTAGAGATTAAAGGTATGGGCAATCTTGGCGTCCGTGGGAACAATGCCCAGATCATGGCTCACTTGCTCGGGCTTTAGCATCGCGCCTTCGTAAGGGTAAATAATCACCGGGCGAAGCCCCGGCGTTCGCATTACATAGAGTCCTCCAACCACGCAAAACAACAGCCCGATAAGCAAAAACAGGCGAAAGATCGTGGACTTTTTACCACCGGCAGACGGAGGGGCGGGAGAGGCATTCTCAGACTTTGACATGCAAATGAATCGCTTTAGCTTTATTTAATGGCGGCTAACATTCTCTCTCCATTTATTTAATCACGTAATTGGGGCGCTTAGGTTAGATGAAAAGAATCATCGCAATTTGCCTTGTTGCATTTTTTAAACAACTACATCCGACGATATGAAGGCATACCAGTAGAATTCCTGCTATTTCCTTAATAAAACTTAATAAATAAGCGCAGAGCCCGTTTGCGTCAAATCCCACAAAATAGCCTATTGTCAGTTTTAATAGCATTTAAATAGTTGCTTTAATTTCATTCTAATTCTAAAGACTGATAGTCCCTCATTACAACAATGCGTATGGTTGAAGCAGAGTGATGTATTGGAAATGATCGCCTGTAAATGATCGTCTACCTATAAGCGTAAGAAACTGGCTGGTCAAACGTTTGGTGGTTGCTTGGTTATTATTAGTTGTTTAAAGCAGCAATATGGGTATTAGGCACTGTATGATTTCATGTACGGTGAGGGCTTTCTTCAAGTAACCTCGTAACGTCCAGGCAATAGCCGGGCGGTTTTTGCGTTTCCCGTTTTTTACGCTTTCAATGCTTCACTGGTTCCAGATGAGTTCGTTATTGTTTGTTGACTGGTTATTGACTGAGAGATGCGCCCCTGAAGCGGCCACATCCCTGTTAAACAAGTCAAAATATTAAATTAAGAAAGAATAGGAGATTTCAAATGAAACGTCATCAAGTATTGGGTCTGGCCCTTGTCGCTTCCCTCGCGTTAAGCCTGCCGGTTGCAACTTATGCCGCCAGCAAGGGCGAAACCAGGATGCAAACGACCACCACGACCACCGTGGGTAAAAGCGAAATGGGAACGCCCAGCACCAGCAAAACCGAAGTGAAAACGCTGAAGCAAACCCAATTAACCTCTTCCAAGGTAATGCCCAACGAAACGCTGACGCAGGAAACCAAGTACAGTAGCGAAGCGCAGGCAGCCTATCTTAAAGGCCAGCAGGCCCTGGTGGAAAAACGTTTCCCCGAAGCCATCGAAGCGTTTGAACAGGCCCTCGCCCTTGAGCCCGAATACACCGTGGCGCTTGAAGGTCTTGGCCAAACCTACTTTGCCCGTGGCGAATACGAGCAGGCTCTTGCCCAAATAGAAAAAGCGTCCACGATCAACCCGCTCTACAGTCAGTTGGTGCTTGATCGCGCTAAAATCCTCGATGCCCAGAAAAAAGAAGGCGGCGCGCTTGAAGGTTACTTAACCTTCCTCTCGCTCAATCCTTATGACTCTGCCCGCCTCGATATTCAGCGCCGCGCAAGCGAACTGTATGACAAATGGGCCACCCGGATGGATGTGAATCAAAAAACATACTTCAACGGCCTTCGCGCCCTGGCGATGGACAACCCGGAGCAAGCTGCCCTTGACCTGAAAACATTTATTGATAAAAACCAGCAAATCAACGAGCAGGTCATCAACGCACATCGCCTGCTGGGAATTGCTTACCAGGAACTGAATCGCCCCACCGAAGCGATTGCCGTCTGGGAAGTGATTACCAAGCAGCAGCCGGAAAACGCTGTGCCTTACTTCCATCTGAGCAATGCTTACCAGCAGGCCGGTGAGAAACAACAAGCACAAGCCGCCTGGAGCAACTTCGTGAAGAACGCGCCCAAAACCCAGGCTTATGAAATCGAGCGCTTCTACATGCAGGAGCAAGCGACGCCCGTTTCCAAATAAGCGGACTAAATCAGCATATCCCCTGTTCAGGCATTGTCCTGGCAGGGGATATCGCTTTTTGGAATTGTTAAAATATAGAGGCTTAAGTGAAAGCAGTTTTATTCGGATTTTGGATGAATGAACGCCAATGCGCTATCGAACCCTTGGTAAAACCGGCTTATCCGTTTCAGAAATCGGCTTTGGCGGCTGGGAAATTGGCGGCGATTCTGCCAAGGGCTTCGGCCCTGCCGATGAGAGCGACTCCCTTTTAGCGCTGAATGCTGCCTATGATGCAGGATGTACATTTTTTGACACGGCTGATGTCTATGGTTATGGTCAAAGTGAGCGCTTAATCGCAAAAGCCCTCAAGGGCTGGCAGCGCGATCGTGTGACCATTGCAAGCAAAGTCGGCATGGATTTTTCAGAAGCGCTGTCCAATCCCAGCAAAGAACCTCACCCCCTTTTCTCTCAAGCCCATCTTGAACGCGCTTGTGAAGAAAGCCTGAAAAGGCTGGGCGTGGAGGCCATTGACTTATACCAGTTGCATACTCCCTCTTTAGCGCTAATCCAGGCAGGCCATATCTTCCAGGTGTTAAAAAATCTCAAGGCGCAGGGCAAAATAAGATTCTACGGTATATCGATCCATGATCCCCAGGAAGGCATCCAGGCCATTTCCGTTGGAGAGGTCGATTGCGTCCAGGTGGCGATCAACCTGTTTGGTCAGCGCCCGCTTGAAGCGTTGCTTGACTGCTGCCGGGAAAACAACATCGGGCTAATCGCAAGAGAAGCGCTTGCCCAGGGCTTTTTAAGCGGCCGTTTTGACATTGAGGAGCCGCTTTGCGCAAACGACGTTCGAGCCGTCTGGCCAAAGCCCCTCAGGCAAAGACGGCTGTTGGCCTCAGAAAAGTTCTTACCGCTTCTTGATAAGATGCTTCCATACCCGGGTTTATATGCCCTGGCCCTGCGATACGGGCTTTCTTTCCCGGAAGTGTCAACCGTTCTGGCGGGCTCCAAAAATGCCCACCATACGCGCGAAAACATGGCGGCAGCGGATTTAGAGCCTCTCTCACGCGCTGGGCTTGAATCAATTCAAGCGATTCAAAAAACGCTGCTTTAAACGCCACAACGCTGGAAGTACTAGTGCTTCTGTTGTAAAAAGAGAAGTATGGCCATTCCTTTGCCCATTGTCGCCTCCCTTTATCCTGTTGCTAGCCCGGCAGCGTTTTCGCCTGCAAAAGCTTCGCCCTCAAACGCTTCAATTGAAAGGTTCATTGCAGGGTTGGGCAGCCAGACCCGTATTGGCGACAATAACCTGCTCAGCTTTAACGAACCCCTCGTCAAGGCGATTGCCCAGCAGGGAACGGCGGCCATTTCGTCCCTGGCTGAGTTTCTAGAGAAGCCTCAGCAGCGCTTAGCGCTTCTGGAAGGAATTTACACGGCCCAAAAGCTTGTTGAACAAAGCCCACAGGCGTTGACGGACGAAAACAGAGACAGGCTTTATGCTGCTGTAAGCCCTTACAACACGAGCCCCGACCCCTTTGTTCAAATTTATCTGGCAGGTTTCTACCGGGCGCTGAACAATCCGGCCACCTTTGGGCCAGTGCTTTCAACACTCATCAACCAATCGATATACCGCTATGCCGAACAGGCAAACCCGGCGGATAACGTCACCGAGGAGTTGGGCGGCACCCTGCTTCAGCAAATCGCCAATCGAACCGCCGAAGAAACCGTCAAGCGTCTCCTTCCTTATTTACCACCCCCCGGCCAGCGGTTTTCACAATAATTCTTTCTTACTTAGAACTTTTAACGAAACAAAAGGAATTTGCCCTATGACCCCTTCCCCCTTCAGCATCGGAATCGATATTGGCGGCACCAAAATCAGCAGCGCCCTGGTGAACACGGAAACCGTCAATCCTGACGAACAATTGAGCAATTTTCAGGAATTGCCCACGCCGAAAGAAAGCAAGCCGTTTCTAGAAGCGCTTTTAACGCTGATTGAAAAACAGCGCGCGGCCAACTCAAACGTCAACGCCATCGGCATTTCCACTGCAGGCATTGTCGATTTCATCCACGGTAAAGTGCTTGGCTCCACCGGCAACCTGCCCGGCATTCGCGGCGTGGAAAACCTGAAGGAATTGCTGGAAGAAAAAACCGGCTTATTGGTTTATGTTGAAAATGACGCCAACGCCGCGGCATACGGCGAATGTCGCGCGGGTGCCGGAAGAAGCCTTCAGGATATGGTGATGGTCACCCTGGGAACAGGCGTCGGCACTGGAATTGTCGTTCACGGCAATATGGTGCGCGGCGGACATTTCTCGGCTGGCGAGGGCGGCCATATTCCCATTAGCAACGCACATGAGCGCGACTGCACCTGCGGCAGAAAAGATTGCTGGGAGGCGTTCGCCTCGGGCACAGGCCTTGCGCTCACCACGAAAAAATCGCTTGAAAAAGCTTCAGAAGCTGACCGCAGCGCGTTTCTGGCCATCAGCGGCAAAAGTCTTGAGGACGTCCACACCCACGAACTGATTGACGCCCATAAAAAAGGGGACAAGCTGGCCAAGGAAATTCTCACCGCCTGGCACCATCATGTGGCACTGGGGCTTCGGGCAATCCTGAACCTGCTTGATCCAGACGCTATCGTCATCGGCGGTGGACTCGCGCAATTTGTTGATTTTGAACAATTGACCAAAATCACAGAACCCCAGGCGATGATTAGCGGTATTCGCTTGATTCCAGCCACATTAGGCAATCAGGCAGGCATTGTGGGGGCGGCTTTCCTGGCACACGAGGCGGCTCAAAAAGCCAGAATGGCAGTTCCAGCCTAGCCTATGCCCATTATATTATCCGATAGCAAAACGCTTTTGCTCGAGGCCAAACGGCTTCGGGCAAAACGTCGTTTTGGACAGAACTTCCTGATAAACCCCGAAATTCCCAAGGCCATTGTCTCGGCAATGCATCTTGATCCGAACGACACTGTGGTTGAAATCGGCCCGGGAGCCGGAACGCTGACTGAGCATCTGCTTTATCAGGCAGGCCATGTGTTCGCCGTGGAAATGGAGCGGGACATTGTCCGGACACTGGAAGCGAAATACAACCCTAGCAAACATCCCTTGGGAGAAAAATTAAGCGTTATTGTCGGCGACTTTTTACGTTTTGATCCAAACACGCTGATTCAAACGGGGCAGTTAACCCCCCCCTTCCCGGTAGTGGGTAATATTCCCTACAACATCACCACGCCCATTCTGTTTCACTTATGCGGAGAAGTGCATCAAAGCAGCCATCCATGGCGGCAGTGGGTTCGGCACATCACGCTGATGATTCAAAAAGAAGTGGCGGATCGCGTGGTGGCGGCCCCCGGCGGCAAGGCTTACAATCATCTCTCCATTGCCATTCAGCTCTGGTTTGACGCCCGGCTGGTTCTGAACGTTCCACCACAATCCTTTTACCCGGCACCGAAAGTCAACTCGGCGGTGGTGCAACTGATGCCAAGACTAGCGCCGTTATACCCGATTGATGATTACGGCCATTTCGCCAGATTAATCCGCTGCGCTTTTGCCCAGCGTCGAAAGACGATTCGCAACTCGCTGCTGGGCAGCGGCTTTGCCCCCGCTGATATTTTGGATAGGATGTTTGAAACAGCAAACGATACGATGGCTAAAAATAAAAACCACCTTACCCTTAGTCTTGCCAGCCGGGCTGAAACCATCAGTATTGAGGGGTTTGCCGAATTGGCAAACGCATATTCACAGATCAACAGCAAGATTACCAAAGAGACTCCCCAAGACAGCCTTTAACGTCGGCTGCGGGCTTTATTTTTTATCGCAAGAGAGAGCGTCGTTAATGCTTTGCATCAAAACGCCAGCCAAGGTAAACCTTTTCCTAAATATTCAAGGGCAGCGGCCTGATGGCTTTCACGAGCTTGCTATGGTGATGCAGACGCTCTCATTGTTCGATGAGCTTTTAATCGAGCCCGCCTCCGGCCAGCGAGGCATTTCGCTTGAGTATACCCCCAACGCGCTGGGCAAAAGGCTTGCCCAAGAAGCGCCTGAGTCCAACCTGATTGTTAAAGCCTACCACCTGTTTAACGCTTACCTGCAACGACATCACACCAAGTACCCAACCCTTGATCTGAAAGTCACGCTGAACAAGCAGATTCCGGTTCAGGCGGGGCTTGGGGGCGGCAGTTCGGATGCTGCGGCGATGCTTCTGGCGCTGAATCACCTGAATTATAATCCCTTAACGATTGAGGCGTTAAGGATATTGGCTGCTGAGCTGGGTTCAGACGTGCCGTTTTTCCTGACCGGCGGCATGGCCCTGGTCAGCGGACGGGGTGAAACGGTCGAACCGCTTGATCTGGCCCTGAACGAGCGCGAATGGATCTATAGCTGGGTGGTTATCAAGCCGAAGACCTTCGGCATTTCAACCGCCCAGGCCTACCAGGCGGTTCGCCAGGCGGCACGTTACCATACGGCAAGCCCGGAGTATATGCTGCTTGCCATGCGCAAGCTTGCCAAAGCCACCCGCAACAAACCCCATGAAACGGGCCAGCGATTAAAAGAATTTGAAAATTATCTGTTGAATGATTTTGAGCCCGTTTTATTCGCCCATTATCCGCAACTGGAAGACATTGCAGCCCGTCTGAAAGAGCTGGGCGCCAACCGGCCGCTTCTAAGCGGCAGCGGCCCCTCTATGACCGCAATTCTACCAATGACGCACACCCATCAGAAACTGGTGGCGCGCACCTTTCCTGATTCCCAATATGATGTCTTCTGGACGTATCCCCACCCGGGCGGCCCCATTCAGGCGGATCCGATCCGGGCTTTCGGCTCGCTGGCGATATAGTGTCAGTCCTTTACATTGAAAGCTTAGCGGCTTTGGATATCGCTTGTGTATCCGATTAGGCAATTTATCAGGCGTTGCCGGTTTTATTTTAATAGTGTCAAAGTACTGCTAAAAATATCGTGACATTTAATGCGGCCGTGAATGCACAAAGTCGCTTCACACGCCTTCTAAACAGGCCCGAGAGGCCTGAGCCAAGCGCGGTAACGGTATAAAAGAAGCTTTCATTGAGATTTTGCTATGCCCACCCCTGATTTTGAAGTTTTACAAGAAGACATCGCCCAAGCTGAACAACGCCTGGATGAAGTCGAAAAAATTTATGGCCGCCAGTCGGCTGAGTATCAGCAGGCCTTGACCCGCTTTTCAAGACTCTGGTATCTGTTCAAAATGACCCGGCGCCCCGACGAGTTTCTTCCCGAACAGGCGAAACACAAGGCCGTTTAACAAGCATTTACACGCCGTGCTTACTGAAAATCAGAAACAGCAAAAACAGAGGCAGGCCAACCACGAAGAGCCATGAGAAGAAGTTGAGGTTGGCGCCCGGGCGAATAATGGGATCAAACTCATAGCGCTGCCGGTTTTTATTGCTTTGCGGTTCGCTCATCAAAGCATTTTGAGTGGAATCATTTTGATCTGACGACATGCGGGTTTCCTTAGGCTTTGGACGATGATGCTATTGATTATACCGTAACCCATTACTTATAAGGCTTTGCACAGCAGCAAACTAAACTTTTTGATCCCCATGATTTCTCTACCCCCCCTCCATTTTGGCCGCCTGATTATCCAGGACGACATTAACGGCTGCAGCCGAAAGCAGTTGCAGTGGTATGCCGCCCTGCCCATCGCTTACCCGATGACGGATGCACCGAAGCTCCTTCAGCAGTTGGTGGGAAACATGCCTACCCGTAAGGCCGCATCCAGTATTTATGATCGATTCAATATGGCGATGCAAGGCCCCAGGGAGTTTGGGCACCAGGTCACCTCATTGGAGCGCAATGGTTATGATGTATTCATTGCCAAGGCCCCACGCGATTCTTCCAAGAGCTTACTGCCCGAGCAGGATATTCTGGCATTACCGGCAAGCGATGATCTTGAGCTTCAAATCAGGCAACGCCCAACAAGAGGCGGCCAAACGGCTGATGAAACACCGCTTGCCCACGTTCGATTCAGCCTGCACGAGATGCTATTCTTCCCCTTTATCCTTGCGGCTGCCAAAAACCAGCTTAATCAGAATGAGCATTAAAGACTTAAACGAGCCGCTCTTTCAGCGCTTTTAGCGCCGCCGCCGTCCTGTCTTCCACCCCAAGCTTCTGAAAAATATTCTTGACGTGGGTTTTAACCGTATTGTTACTGATGGAAAGCAGTTCAGCGATTTCAGCGTTGTTCTTGCCCTCGGTAATCAGACGCAATACTTCCACTTCCCGCTCGCTTAACGGAATAAGCAAATCGGTCTGTAGCGCTTCGGCCTGTGTTAAAGACGAATCCGGCAAGGGACGACTGACTTGGGTCACCAGAACCCTGGCCACCTTGGGGTCGATCCAGCAGGCACCTCCTGCGGTGGTTCGGATAATCTGCATCAACTGCTCGGGCGGCGTGTCCTTGAGGCAATAAGAGGTCGCACCCGACTGAAACGCGTCCAGTACATCGCTATCGCCTTCATGAGAGGTCAGCATCACGACTTTACTTTGTGGAAACTGCTTTCGGATTTCCCGCGTGGCGGCAATCCCATTGAGAATAGGCATTCCGATATCCATCAGGACGATATCCGGCTTGAGTTGACCGGTGAGATAAACGCCTTCTCGCCCATCGGCGGCTTCCCCCACACAAGCCATGTCCTGGGTTTGCTCAATGGCCGTTTTCAAGCTGACGCGCATCAGCTTGGAATCATCCACGATCAATACCCGAAAGGGGGTCATAAGAGTTCCTCTTTAATTGTAATTGGTTTCCTTTTCAATTCCCTCATAAGCAGAAGCGCTTTCAAGCACCCGCCGCCTATCTCGCCTGCGCCTGTCACTAAAAGCTTCCTTGGATTGCGGCAGGACAAAGCTGACCGCAGCGCCTTCGCCTTCGGTGGTTTCCACCCAAATCGACCCATTATGGGCCTCAACCACCTGGTGGCAGTTGAAAAGCCCAAGCCCCATACTCATTGGATTTCGACCACGACTGGCGCTGAATTGCTGAAACAACCTCGGCAAGTCCTCGGCATCAAAACCGATGCCCGAATCCTGAACGCTGATTAAAACCCGACCTTTCATCAGAATGGGATATCGTAGCGTCGTTCTTTGAAAAGCGCTGATTTTATGGAGGACAATCGTTTTCAACGTTTCAGCCGTTTCTATGCGGCAAACGATTTTACCATAGCGAGGGGTATTGGTAATGGCGTTGCTCACCAGGTTTTGTAGCACCCGCTTCAATTCAAGCGCATCACCGTAGACCGGTACCACCGTCTCGGAACCCTCCATAAGCGTAAGACCTTCCGAAAACAAGCTGGATTGAACTTCAAGGGTAATGCCTTTTTCATTGGCAAGGGACTGAAGCGCCGAAATGGACTGACGAATCAGAGGGCAGATGTCAAAAATATCCATATTCAAACTTGCCGAGCCTGATCCGTATCGATAGACTTCAAGCAGACCGTTTACCAATGTTAAGGATTCCCCGTTGGTGTCTTCAATAACCCGTAAAATTTCCTTCTGGGTTTCAGCCAACGGGCCATAGGTGTCATTGAGCAAATAACGAAGCGTTTGTTTCTCTGCAAGCATCGGCACTTTGAGATCGTGCGTCAGAGTCGCTACAAACTCGTCCTGCATCAAATGCTCCTGCTTCAGGCGAAATAAGAGATCGTTAAACGCCTGGGCCAACTGGTTGATCTCATAGACCCCATGAACATCCACCACCTGTAAGCCTGCCCGCACGTTGCTGTGGCGAATATCCTGCATCTGGCTAATCAGGCGTAACAAAGGTTGAGTGATGGGACGACCGGCCACCATCGCCAGAATCACCGCGAGAACGACAGCTGAAACCGAGAGGATGTATAGGCCAACATAATAATTCTGAAGTTTAAACTGCTGCGTGGAAGGCACCAGGAAAACGATACTGGCCATTTTATGGCCATCATAAGCATAGAGATGGAACTGGGAAAGCCAGAAATCCCCGTATTTATCCAAGGGTAAGAGAATAGTGGTGTTATCCATCCATTTACTTAAAAGGGAGGTTTTCAGCCAGCGATCAGGAGCCAAGCCAGTCAGGCCCTGGCTATAGACCACACGGGCCTCAGCTTTAATCTCCTCATCACCAGTCGAACTGACCGAGCGATCATCTTTTCGTTTGAGCGTGGGTATGATTTTTTCAGGATCAAAATGACTCGCTTCACCCGTGGCAGGGGTTTCAGGCACAAGCGCAATATCTCCCCAGGCGGCCGGGACACGTTGGTAAAAGCGGTTAATAAACGACTCATCAATGGGGAATCCAATGGCGTTGGGAAATTCCTGCTGGCCCCTGAAATCTTGCGCTTGGAATCGCGCCGGGGCAATAAACCACAGGGTGCCATCCATCCACTGATAACCGGGTTTTACGGGAACCGTTTCAAGCGACAGGCAATCGATCCAGATTTTATCGAACTTTCTGGCGCACTCCAGTCGGGAAATGCGATCTTCTTTGCTGAGGCCCTGCCCCAACGTCATAAGCGTTCGCTCCTTAAAATCCAGATGGGCACGAAAGGCGTCCTGCATCAGCTGAATTTGTCGATTCGCGCTATCCTTGACTTCGTTTTGAACGGTTGAAAACGTAAAGACGATAACCGAAACCAGGGGAACGGCGAGAAGAAAAATAAACACCATCAGGAAACGGGTGGTGATCGTATCAAGTGGCACCCGTTTAAAGCGAAAGTCGGCCAGGAAAGAGAATGGCCATCTGGTGGTCACATACTCCCAAAGCGGAGAAAATGAAACGCCACGGGCAGAGTGCCGGACGTGTGGCGATTCGTCCAGGGTTTCCCGCATATTATTTTTAGGGATTTTTTCACTCACAAAGGCTGTGCCTTTAGCTTGGGGCAAGATGCCTATTCAGCTTTATTGTAATGAACAGGCGGCTCTGGCCACCAAATTTGACGAGTAAGATCCACTACTCAGGCGAGCCTTTGCCTAGACAGGGTTTATTGCCTACAATAGCGCTATGTCTAACAAACCCTCTCCTAACAATACCAACAGTACCTGCGCAAATAACCCCTCTGTTCATGGCTCTGTTCAGGGCACTTACGAGGATATTGCGGGCCTATTCCGTGACGCGGCCTATTTCAGAACGCTCAAGCGGGATTCAAGACGCCAACGCTGGCGCAGACGCATGCGAAAACTCCATTGCCTGATTGAGCGGGTGTTGAAAGTCCCCCAGTGGGAAAATGCTTATCGGGCCTATCGACAAGGACAATTAAAGCCGCCGACGCTATCCATCTGTATTATCACGATGAATTCGGCAGAGCGAATTGTCCCCCTTTTAAAGTATCTTCGCCCTTATTGTGACGAGTTGGTGGTGGGGGTAGACAGCAAGACAACGGACAATACGTTTGAGGCCTGCCAGGGACTTTGCGATGAACTGTTTGTCATTGAAAGCACCGCGCTAACCTGTAATGCAGGGCTTGAACCGTTGGTGGGGCGTTGTCATAAGGAGTGGATCCTTCGTCTGGATGACGACGAGTTTCCCGAGCCGGAATTTTTCCGGTGGCTGCCCGGTATTTTAAACCAGAAAAACATCACTCATTACAAAATGCCAAGACTTCACCTGTCCAATACCCAGCCGCTGTCCTGGATCGATGACGGGTATCTCTACCCGGATTACCAGATGCGGCTTTTTATAAACAATCCAACCCTGCTATCTTTTCCAGGCGCCGTGGGACACACCAGTATTATGTGTGCGGGAAAGCGTGGAAAAATCCACACGCCCAATCTCATTCACCTCAATATGGCCATTAATCCAAGGTTCAAACGCGAGGCGAAACTGAAGACCTATATCGAACGGCTAAACGGTGAGTGGGTGCATCCTGTAAACGAGCATGCGCTGCTTTTTGAAAATTTCGATTATGCCATTAAGCCTTACCAGCACACCGATAAAGCTTTTTGCCAAATTCTGAAAGACACCACAGAGCATCAGTGCTCAATTTATCTCTCTCATTCTTGAGTACGAATGAGGTTTGCCCTGGCGTGCGTACCCGGAAGGTGTGTGAGGGGCGGAACCCCATCAGATAAAATCAGCATTTAGACCGACGTTAAGACGCCGTCCTTGATGTAGTTCTCAAGCTGGCCGGAAACCTCCTCGGGTTTCATCGGGCGACGAGCGACCGGCTTGCCGTTGTGCGACGTTTCACAGGCCGCCTTGGCAACGGCCGCGGCAACCGCCGGAGGAACGCGAAAATCAAACGCCGCAGGAATAATAATACCTTCGCCCAACTGATCCTGATCAATCAAGTCGGCAATGGCATAAGCTGCCGCCATCTTCATTTCCTCGTTAATCACGCGGGCCTTCACGTCCAATGCGCCCCGGAAAATTCCCGGAAAGGCCAATGAGTTATTGACCTGGTTGGGGAAGTCGCTCCGCCCGGTCGCCATCACCTTCACGCCAGCCTCATAAGCTTCATCCGGCATAATTTCGGGAACGGGATTGGCAAGCGCAAAAACGATGGGGTCTTTAGCCATCGAGCGCACCATATCCTGCGTAATTTGCCCGGGAGCCGAAAGCCCCAGCACGATGTCGGCACCCTTGATGACATCGGCAAGCAAGCCGGTTGCCCCAGACAGGTTGGTCATCTCGGCGATTTCTTCCTTGAACGGGTTCATGCCGACGGTTCTGCCTTTGTATATAACGCCCTTCGTATCGCAAATGGCAACATCCTTAATCCCCGCGTGCATCAGCAGGCGTGAAACGCTCAGAGCTGATGCGCCAGCACCATTGACCACCAGACGCACGTCCGACATTTTCTTGCCGACGATTTTCAGCGCATTGATCATCCCGGCCAGCACCACCACGGCTGTTCCGTGTTGATCGTCGTGGAAAACGGGAATTTCAAGCTCGTTGATTAATCGTTTTTCAACCTCAAAGCAGCGGGGAGCGGCGATGTCTTCAAGGTTAATGCCACCAAAAACCGGGGCGATGCGCTTGACTGCCGCCACGATTTCATCGACTTCCTGCGTGCGCAGGCATATCGGGAAGGCCTCAACACCGCCAAAGGTTTTAAAGAGAACCGCTTTTCCTTCCATAACCGGAAGACCAGCCGCAGGGCCGATATTACCAAGACCCAGCACCGCGCTGCCATCAGTCACCACGGCCACCAGGTTGTTCTTGACCGTCAAGTCATGCACCAGTTCTGGATTATCCATGATTTCCTGGCAAGGAATCGCCGCATTCGGCTGGGAATAAACTTCCTTGTAGATATACGCATCGCGAATAGGGATATGCGTGGTCGTTTCCAGCACGCCGTGATAACGCCGATGCAGTTCAAGCGCCTCCTCGTCGTTACTCTCATACGCCGTTTTGGTTTCAGGCTCCACCCATGCGTTTGAACCTTCATAGACAAAGCGCATGACTTTCTCTTCAATACTCTCGGAAGATACCGGCTTTTTGGCCACGCCTGAGTCAATGGCGGCCTGGGCCACGGCGCGGGCAATCTTGGCGGCCGTTCGGTATTCAAGAGGCGAGGGCAGAATGACTTCCTGGCCAAGTTGGGCATCTTCCACCATCGACGCCATCGCATCGGCTGCGGCCAGCAACATTTGCTGGTTGATATCGCAAGCATGCACATCCAGCGCGCCACGGAAAATTCCCGGAAACGCCAGTGAGGAATTGATTTGATTCGGTGCGTCACTCAGGCTGGTGGCCACCACTTTAGCGCCTGCCTGCTTGGCAGCCTCATAGCTCATTTCCGGCAAGGGAAGCGCCAGTGAAAAGACAATGGGATCCTTGGCCATGGTTTTCACCATCTCAGGGGTTAGCGTGTTGTGGGCCGAAAAACCGATAAAGACATCAGCCCCGTCGATCATCGTTTTGAGATCGCCCTTTTTATCCTCGGGGTTAATTTGCCTTGCAAGCTCCGACTTGACCCAGTTCAGGCCCTCGGTTCTGCGGTAATAAATCGAGCCATGGCGATCCAATACCTTGACGTTACCGACGCCCACATATTTCAAGAGTCTGGCCGTGGCAATACCACCAGCACCAGCGCCGTTAATGACCACATAAATATCGGACATTTTTTTGTTGACGATTTTCAGCGCGTTCTTCAGCGCCGCCAAAACAGCCACTGCGGGCCCGTGTTGATCCGCATGGAAAATCGGCAAGGAAACGGCGCGCTTTAAGCGTTCTTCAATGGCAAAGCAGCGGGGCGAGGAAATGCCTTCCAGGTGAAACCCACCAAAGGTGGGCGATAAATAGCGGACGGTTTCAACAAACCAATCCACGTCGTTTTGATCGGCGGATAAATCAAGGGCGATGGGAAAGCCGTCAATGCCCGCAAAATTCTTATGGAAAACGCTCTTGGCTTCAAGCATCGGAATAACCGCCTCAGGGCCAGCGTTTTTAAGGCCATAAACGCTTGAACCATCGGATACAATCGCCACCGTGTTGGCACGAATCGTGTAATCAAAAGAAGTGGCGTAATCACGGGCAATTTCAAGGCAAGGCTTGGCGACCCCAGGCGTGTAAACCAGGCTCAGGGTTCGGGTATCCGCAATGGGCAGCTTTGGCTTAATACCGATTAAGCCACGGTATTTCTTTCGCAATAAACTACCGCTGGCGTTTTGGCTATTCAAATTTTTATTATCCAAATCGACATCCTGAGTAGCGCTCATAAGTATGCATTCCTAAATATTGGGGACACCACAAAAATTTTAATCCATTTAAAACTTACAACGTCATCCAGCAGCAATAAAGACACGGACTCGCCAGATGCATGATGGGAGGAAATCGAAAGAAAGGCTTAAACCCTTAAGGAATAGGGCGCATGTGTGTCAGTGTGGGAACAGGTTACCTGCCTTATGGCAAATAAAAACAGACAAATAATGAAGTAACAGTCCAATTGCATTGAAGCAAGTCATAAGCATCCGTAAGTGTATAGCCTACCCTTAACATCATCCCCAAACAAGCCTTAAACGCTATGAGCGACCGCAAACAAAGAACAGCTTTCCGCTCAGCAAAGCACAAAACGCTGCAAGCGCTTTGCTTTGACGGAAGTTTGTGCTTTATTGGCGAGAGTACGAACGGTGAAAATACGATCATATAAACAGGAATTGATATAAAGATTGATATAAGCAAGGATTGAAATCATGAGCGCCTCTTCACAGAAAAGCTTCGATATTTGCATCCTCCCGGGTGATGGCATCGGGCCTGAGATTATGTCGCAAGGGGTTAAAGTTTTAAAGGCCGTTGAAAAACGCTCTGGCGTGACCTTCAACTTAAAAGAAGCCGCCATTGGCGGTGCGGGTATCGAAGCGGCTGGGGTTCCGTTACCGCCAGAGACACTTGCGCTTGCCCAGCAATCTGACGCCGTGTATATGGCCTCCGTGGGAGATTTCAAATACGATACGCTCGATCCGAAAATCCGTCCTGAGCAGGGGTTATTACAAATCCGAAAGGCGCTTGGGCTCTATTGCAACTTACGTCCGGTCAAGGCGTACGATATCCTCAACCACATCTCGACGCTTAAGCCTGAAATTCTCTCGGGCGTTGATATTATGGTGGTTCGCGAACTGACCGGCGGTGTGTACTTCGGCCAGCCCAAGGGCCGGGAAACTGACCGCGCCTTTGACACGATGGTATATACCCATGGGGAAATCGAGCGCATTGCCAAAAAAGCGTTTGAAGTGGCACAAAGCAGAAGCAAAAAATTATGTTCGGTGGATAAGGCCAACGTGCTTGCCACATCACAAGCCTGGCGCGAAATCGTGACCGGCCTTGCCCAAGATTATGCCGATGTCGAGCTAAGCCATATGTACGTGGATAACGCGGCGATGCAGTTGATTTTGAATCCCAAACAGTTCGACGTCATTCTGACGGAGAATATGTTTGGCGATATCTTATCGGATGAAGCGTCCATGTTAACCGGCTCACTGGGCATGTTGCCCAGCGCCAGCATCGGTGAAAAAGGTATTTCGTTATATGAACCCTGCCACGGTTCCGCGCCGCAATTTACCGGCCAGAACAAAGTAAATCCGATTGCGCAGATTTTATCCGCCGCAATGATGTTGCAATACAGCCTGGGGCTTCCAGAGGAAGCCAGGGCCGTGGAAACCGCCGTCGAGAAAGTATTAAGCGCAGGCTATCGCACGTTTGATATTATCGGCAATCAAGAAGAAGCTTCCACTTTGGTAGGCACTGAAGAAATGGGATCTCGTGTCGTCGAAGCCCTGCTTCAATTACCCGCCAAAGTACCAACATAACCGTTCGCTCATTGCGAAAAGATTGCCACGTCTTGTCTGGCAATGCGAAATCAGAAACTCATTAACTTCATAGAAGGAGCTAAATCCATGGAACGTACATTTATCGCCTTAAAGCCGGATGCTATCCAACGCGGCCTGATTGGCCAGGTCATCCAGCGCTTTGAGCAAAAAGGATTCAAACTGATTGGCCTCAAGCTGATGCAAGTGACCAAAGCACAAGCCGAGGAGCATTACGGGGAGCATAAAGAAAAACCCTTCTTTGGCGGCCTTGTCCAGTTCATCACCTCAGGCCCGATTGTCGCGATGGCTTGGGAAGGTAACAACGTGGTGACAAGCGCACGCACGATGATGGGCGCCACCAACCCGAAAGACTCTGCTCCCGGAACGATCCGTGGCGACTTCGCCGTTGACCTGGGCAGAAACGTTATTCACGGTTCTGACAGTGTTGCAAGCGCCGAGCGCGAGCTTACGATTTTCTTTAAAAAAGAAGAATTGCTCGCAGGCTGGGACAGAACAACAGAAAGCTGGGTTTACGAAAACCCGGAGCCAGCCAAGCAGGCCTGCTCCGTTTAAAGCAATGAGCCAACCCGCATCAACGCAAGCATCGGCATTTTTGAATGAAGGCATCGCCTCGGCGCTTGCCTTCATTCGCCAATGGCAAGACTACATGCCTGAGTTTTCAGCCGATGCCACCACACAAGTTTCTGATGAGCACTTTGCTTCAACGTGGGCCAAATTTAGCGAAAAACTCGCGGACAATTACCCGTTTTTCCATCCGCTATATGCGGGTCAAATGCTGAAGCCACCGCATCCGGCAGCCGTCATTGGTTATTTGGCCACCATGTTGATTAACCCGAATAACCATGCGATGGAAGGCGGCCCGGCAACCTCCAAGATGGAAAAAGAGGTTATCGCCAAATTCGCCAGACGTTTTGGTTTTGGCGATCAATTCCTAGGGCATCTGACCACCAGCGGCACGTTGGCCAATCTTGAGGCGCTTTGGATTGCCCGTGAAATTCATCCCGAAAAAGCCATTGCATACTCAGCCCAGGCCCATTACACCCACACACGAGCCACAAGCTTGCTTAAGACCCAGGGCGTTGTCATTCCAGCCTTACCCACGGGTAAAATGGACGTGCAAGCGTTTAAGGCTATCTTAAAAAAAGACAAAGACGCCATTGGCACGGTGGTTGCGACCCTTGGCAGCACTGGCCTGGGATCTTTGGACGCTTTGGACGAGCTAGTAAATCTAAAGTCCGAATACGGCTTTCGCATTCATGTGGATATGGCCTACGGAGGCTATTATCACCTCTTAAAAGACACTGAAGCGAATTTGGCGCTTTATAATTTTGTAAAAGAAGTAGACAGCCTGGTGATTGACCCCCATAAACATGGGCTTCAACCTTATGGCTGCGGCTGTGTCCTCTTTAAAGACCCCACGCTTCAGCGGTATTATCATCACGAGTCACCTTACACTTATTTAACCGCCACCGATGACTATCTGCACCTGGGGGAAATCAGCCTGGAATGCTCCCGCTCGGGAGCGGCGGCAGCGGCGCTGTGGATGACGCTGGAATGTTTCCCGCTAGAAGATGAGACGGGTAATAGTGAAAATGGAATGGGCGCCATTCTTAAAAAGACGCTTGCCGCTACGCGGATTTTGAAAGATAAAATTGCGCAATCAAACGACTACAGGCTCTACATCGAGCCGGAATTAAACATTATCAATTTCTTTGCGCGGGCCAAAAGCACAAGCGCCATCAATAGACGGAATCGCGCCATTTTCCATGCGGCGATGGACAACGCGGACTTTCCGCTGTTTCTGGCGCTTTTAAAAGTCAGCGCCGATGATTTTAAAAAATTGCACTCCGAAGTTGACGTGGACAGTGAGCATGTCCTGCTGTTGCGCACCTGCCTGATGAAGCCTGAGCATGAAAGCTGGGCTGATCAGATTTATCAGATTCTTCACCATCACGGCCAAATCATCCGCGATGAAGCTTAGAGAACTATTTCGCTTTTTTGAACAACTTCATGGCGGGCGCCAGAAAAGGATTTTCGGGGACAAGATCAAATTGCTCGCCAACCTGGTTTCTGCCATTTTCCTTGGCGCGGTATAGTCCCTTGTCGGCAAATTCAATCAGCCCGTCCACCGTCTCAGAATGAACCGGGTAAGTGGACACGCCCACACTGATAGTCACATGCTTTGCCACGGTTTCTGAAATCGGATACGCTTCGGATGCAACCGCCTCCACCAGTTTTTTAGCCACCTCCAACGACTCAAACTCGTTGCTTCGATCCAAAATAACCGCCATCTCTTCTCCCCCATAGCGGGCGACAAGATCAACTGAACGAACGCTCTGCTTCAGTTTTCGCGCCACTGCCCGCAACACTTCATCGCCCGCCTGGTGGCCATAAGTGTCGTTGAACTTTTTGAAGTGGTCAATGTCGATCAGCACCAGGGAGAATTTATGGTTAGCGCGCTTGCAGCGCTCAATGTAAGAGAGCATTTGCTCTTTGAAATAGCGGTGGTTGTATAGGGTTGTCATGCCGTCCGTGGTGGCCAGAATATAGGTTTGCTTGTAGTCGCGGTCCCTGCGGATATACTTGGCCATAAAACTCAGGATGACGGTGACCACAATGACCAGAACGGGCATCACGACATTAAGCCAGATGCCATACTCGCGATAAGCGATCATGGTAATCGAAAGATAAATCACCGTAATGGCGAATGTCGCGATAAAGCCCGAGTTGGCGGATCGGAACCTGAATGTGCAAAGTGCCGCCAATAAGCTCAGCGCCACCATAATGGAAATCTGAATGCCCGGATGGGCGCGATGAATGTAAAACCTGTTCTGCAATAAATTATCAAAAATATTGGCCTGCAAAATCACGCCCGGCATCATCTGGCGAAGCGGTGTTGATTTGATATCGTACGTTGCAAGCGCCGTCATCCCCACAAAAATAACGCGACCTTTGAGAAAGGCCATTAATTGCCTGTCACGCTCAGTCAAAGTCCCCTTCTTCTCATGGTCAATGGCCATTAAAATATGTGACGCGCTGATTTCAGGAAAAGGCGCGGGCAACAATTGGGGGTTTTCAATAATGCCTTTGGCCCGCTCCATTCTGGCATGGGCAATGGCAAGCTCTTTTTTATGCCCTGGCGTATTAAAAGACGGGTCGCTGTTAAGCTTTTGTTCAAACTGCGAAATTTTAGGCTGCTGAAGCTCCCAGAACTGCCTGGCCTGCTCCTGATCATAGTTATAGTTGTACCAGGCCACCATAAAGTTACCGTTCTTGGCTAACGGTACATAGTGGTTTTCAAAGGAGAGATAACCTTGCGGGGTCAGGGTCACCGTTGGGTTTTTGCCCGGATACAGCATATCCAGGGTCATCCGAAGCCCAAGGTAAGGAAAGTATCCCACTTTCAGCTTGCCAAGACGGTTCCCTTCGGCATCCAGCAAAATGCCGTTTTCCGTAACGGGCCGTCCCCGCTGATCGACATACTGCTTTTGGCTTTTTAAGGCTTTTTCACCCTTCTGCTCAGATTCTTTTTCTTTAACCGGCAGGTATTGCGTATATTCGGGATCCTGATAAACCATGCGGAAAAACAGCGGGTTTCCCCGACTGATACCATCCGGGTCACGGCCATGGTTGATAATAGCAATCCGTTTGCCCACATCCATCAGTTTGGGCAGGAGAGGGCGAAAATGGTTAAAGGTCATTGCCGAGTTGACGTAAAAATTGGTCTTATCCAGCTTCAATGCCGGATTTTTTGGATTCAACTGGTTGACAACAGGGATTTCCAGCTTCCTTACGTCATCCATAATATCGCTTGTAATATCCTGCCCCGCCTGACGGTAGAGTTCCAGGTTATTATCAAAGTTCATGCTGAAATAAACATTGGGATGATCCCGAAACGCCCTAATCAAAGCATCATCGGATTCCTGCTGTCCTTTTTGCGGAGAAGTGAACAGAATGTCATAGGCAATCATCCGGGCCCCGGCGCGGGTCATAAAATCGATCATTTCCGCATGAATCTTCCTTGGCCATGGCCAGGTGCCGTAGTCGTTTTCATGCAGGTTTAGCGTCAAGTCATCAAACTTGACGATCATGGTGCGCGGATCCGCCCAGTGCTTCGGTGTCCCGATTCTAAAACTGGCACGCAGATCGTAGGTTTTAAGTTCCAACGCCTCAATGAAATTGGAGAATTTCAACTGTTCCAGCACACTGTTGAGGGAAATGGCGATTAACAGCGTGGCCACAAACCAGAAACTGTTAAACAGCAGATGACGCCACCATGCTTTAGCGCTCTTGGGGGCGTTGGTCGGTTCCTGGGACGGTTGACTGCTGCTCAGTGTCGCCACTCCTGTTGATATTAGGGCCAGGCCTTTATCCGGAATGTATCGGCCACATCGTCCTCAAATTCAACTTGGATAATCTTTTCGCTCTTATTTTTTCAGCCACTCTTATTTTTTCAGAAACGAGCCTTTTCAGCCTCCTTTGCCTGGGGGGCTCTGGCCGGTAAAATGGATTTTCGCTCTCTATTAGAACGACTATTTTAGTGCCTGCCTCGAACAATCGGCAACGATACCCCCACAAACACCCACAGCAGGGTCAGCAAAGCCAAAAGCCAGCCCAATTCCTCCCGCTTATGGGTCATAACGATGGATTGCTCCTTGATTTGCCGGTACACATCGGCAAAGTCATCTTCCTTGAACACCCTGAAAAACGTCCCACCGCTGGCCGATGCGATTTTACGAAGGGTGTTTTCATTAAAAAACACCGGAACGCGCTGGCCTTGATAAACAATCGTAGCCTCTCCCGAACTGCCAATACCCACCGTATCGATAATGATATTACGCTCTCGCGCAAGCGAAACCGCGGCTGACCAGGGATACCCCTCCTGGCTGTCCCCGTCGCTCATTAAAATGACGACCTGCCGAGGGGCCTTTGCATTGCCTGGCTTGGTCTTTTCGTCCGAAATTGACGAGCCAGGCAATCCCCCAAGCACATCAACCGCCGTTTTCAGCGCGCTGCCAATTTCGGTTCTCATTTGCAGGTGCTTTTTTGAGAGGGACTTGATATAGGCAATCACCGCCTCGTGATCATCAGACGGCGGCTGGATGACGTAATTATTGCCCGCAAAAAGCTCCAGGCCAACATTCACGCTCGCAGGCAAACTATCCACAAAACGGGCGGCCGATTCTTTGGCCGCTTCCAGCCTGTCGGGCGCAATGTCATCGGCCATCATACTCAGTGAAATATCCATCACCAGAAGCAAATTCACCTGATGTTCAGGCATCCTCCCGAGCAAAACGGGACGAGCCGCTCCCAGACAGAGCAGCAGCACCAGGCCAATGACCCAAAGGGGGAAAAGCCAGCTTTTACTTTTCGCTCCAGACTGCTTTAAGTGCTGCAAAAGCCCCAGCGGGCTGTATAAAAACGCCGTATCGAGAAACTTTTTTCGCTGCGTTCGATAAATCAGAAACCAGAGCGGAATCAGCAGAAGCAGGCAAAACGCCCAGGGATTCATCCAGCGAAGCCCTTCGATCTCAATTTCCCGCCCCCCAAATAAAGGAACGGCAAACTGGGGCAACAGAGTGGATAATAGCATCAGACGCCCCTCCTTCTTGCTGGAGAATGCCCGCCGCACTCCGCTAGCCAAAGATTGATGGCGGTTTCAGGAGAAGCCTGCGCATTAATCGCAATAATCGGGCCAAGCCCAAGCCTTTGAAATTTTGCCAGGTGCGTTTTCAAACTCGCTTCCATACATTCGCCGGTATGCGCGGTAAAGTCAAAAGCACCGGGGACAAGCGAAAGGCCCGGTTTACTGGGGGATTCTAACCCGAGCGCTGAAAGCTCACCTGCAGGAATAAATTCCTGTGAATCATATAGGGCAAAAACACTCAGGTGGGCCCTTTGCGATATGTTACCCAAAGGCGTCAGCCAGGCATCACTCAAGCGAGACGCATCGGCCAGCACAATCACCCAGTCCTGCTTCTGAACCAGTCGTTGCAAAGGCAAAAAAGATTCGCTCTCGTGTCCTTTGACGCTTGAAAAAACGCCGCGCGCCGCATCCCGCAAAAAAGCGGAGAGCCTCTGGTGCTGAGCCTGACCGCTAGCGGGCGGCAAAACCGCAGAGCCTGTGGCAGAAACGCAGTAAGCGCCGATTTTAGCGTTTGTCGCATCGGCCAGTCTCGACAGACATAGTGTTAGGGCCATTGCCTGCTTAGCTTTGCAAGACAACAATTGCTCGTCCGCAAACCCAACTTGTTCATTCGTCAGCCTGAAAGCGGCTTGCCCCAGCGAGAGAGCAAGGCTCCACTCAAGCGCAATCCAAATCCTAATCTGCCGTTCCTCTCGGTATTGGCGAATATGCGGAACTTGCGTCCTGGCAAATACCTGCCAGTCCAGTTTTCGAATATCGTCGCCAGGGTTATACTCGCGAAGCTCAGAAAAATCGAGCCCCTGACCGCGAAACACGGTGCGATGCTCACCGGCAAGACCTTCGTGCGCTTCCAGTTTCAGAAGCCGTTGCGCCGAGTGATCTGTCTCCTGCAATAACTGTTCGTTTGAAAAAACTGGCACATGGGCTTGGCCAAGCAGGCTGACATACGCCCCGGGATCGCTGATGGGCAAAAGCCAATTGGACACGCGCTGAAACAGAGACTGGGGAGCTGTTTTATTTCTGAAAGCCATCCGCTCATCCTTTCATCCTTCTGTCAGGCCGTCAGGGTTGGCGCCGGGTTGGATTCAAGCAAGCTGTCAAGCAAACTATCCGCGCTATGGCCCTGGGCAATGGCCTCGTAGGTTAAAAGCAGGCGGTGCCTTAAACAGTCCTTGGCAAGCGCTGTAATATCGGCAGGCAGCACATAGTTTCTTCCTCTAAGAAGCGCAAGCGCCCTTGCCGCGTGAGAAAGCGACAAGCTGCCCCTTGGGGATGCACCACAGTACAAATGGGCGGAAATATTAAAGTCGCTCGGCCTTGCTGAAGCTTCCGGCGAGCGGGTCGCCTGAACGAGACGAACGATGTATTCCATAATTTTAGGGTCTAGGTAGACGTGGGCCGCTTGCTCACGAATGGCGAGCAATTGCTCGGCGTTCAGCACTTTTTCAAGCACTGGCATTGCCTCGCCTGACATCCGCTGGATAATCGTCAATTCTTCCTGCGCGTTGGGATAAGCCACCAGGAGCTTGAATAAAAAGCGATCCAATTGCGCTTCGGGCAACGGGTAGGTTCCTTCAGACTCAATCGGGTTTTGGGTTGCCATGACCAGAAACGGCGCAGCCAAAGGGTATGTCTCCTTGCCAATGGTCACCTGCTGCTCCTGCATGGCTTCAAGCAAGGCGCTTTGCACTTTTGCGGGCGAACGGTTGATTTCATCCGCGAGGATAAAGTTAGCAAAAATCGGGCCCAATTCGGTATTGAAATGCCCCTGGGCGGGATGGTAGATACGAGTGCCAATCAAATCACCGGGTAAAAGATCAGGCGTGAATTGAATCCGTTTAAACGCAACGGCCAAAACATCGGCAAGGGTTTTAAGCGTCAACGTTTTGGCAAGCCCCGGCGCACCTTCCACCAGAACATGTCCACCTGCTATAACCGCTACCAATAAGCGCTCCAGGAGATATTCCTGGCCCACCACGATTTTTTTCAACTCGTAAAGCACCTGCTCCAGTTTTTGCGCTGTGGCAGAAACCCGCTCCTGTCCAAGACGTTCGGGGTGGTTCCCATGAGGGTTATGGCTGGCTGATACGAGGTCAGACATCGTCGTTAAAGCTATCTCCTGGCTCTCTTTCAGGCTTCTGGCGCTCCTTGGATCTTGCCTGATCTTGAAAAACTTGATCAAACCATAAGACGCACCGTTTTATTGTACCGGATAGCAAGGCCTTTTCAGAGCCATAAATCCCTGGCATCGCCAAAAATCATACAGGTAATCTGTTTCAGGTCTACAATATTATAGCGCTGCTTATCAGCAAGCTTTGTTCCCGTTTGCAAGCAAGTACTTGCACTGAAGGCAGCGCCATCCTAAACCAATGTCATCCGGTTTTTGTGCAAGCTGTCTTTCCAATGCTGGACGATGGCCTCACGCTCACCGAGAGACGCATGATAATCACAAGGCTGGCTGAGGACGGAAACGGCGTCCATACTCATATTGACTTCTTTACCCTGTTTTCCAAAGAGGCAAACGCCGGAATGGCGAAGTGTTCCAGGCACATCAGCAGTGGGATTATAAAAATAGCCACAACTGCCACAGGTCAGAATCGTCAGCCCCTTGCCGGAAAGCTTGGCGTAAAGCTCGTAAAATGCCTGATCCAGGATGCGATACGTTGCCGTTGAAAAAGCCAGGCTCTTGTATTCAAGCGTAAGGGTATACAGTTCGTTACCCTCATCATCAAAGGTGGTCTTGGTTTTCAGCAGGCAATCCAACTGGTGCTCGCCGTTAGAAAGCAATACCGCCTTGATTTGCTCGCGCGGCAACAGCACAGGCTGGGGACGCCTGGGAAGCAGGCTGTCGCGATGAGCGGATTCCAGACTGGGGTTTACAAAGCCCTTTTTCTGAAAAGGCAATATCGCCTTGGGAATCGCCTGGCGCATCCCTTCCCAGAAACTTTCGCTGGCAGGGTCTGATTGCCGGGAGTGCCGGTTCTGAGCCTGCGCTGCTTCCATTTCGTCGTGGTAAGCCTTTCTCCCCGGTTCCTGGCGTTCCTCGTCGTGTTGTTGGTCGTTTTCAGAAGATTCAAGGGACTCGTAAAGCAATTCATCAATCAAGGATTTGCTGGGGGCAAAGGCGTCCATACCTTCAAAAACGATATTTTCACCTGGCTTAAGCGCTTTAGACTGGGGCTGGCGACTTTCTCTTGCCTGAGAAGCTTTCTCAGTCATCAGTTCAGGGGGCTTAACCGGAGCCTGGTTCTCATCAAAGCGCGTGGCCCGTCGGCGGTGGTAACGATAATGAGAGGATTGCTCCTCATAGGCTTCGGCTTCAAGTTTCTTTCTGGCCAAAAGCGAAGAGACGTATTGAAGGGCACCGAAGGGAAGCATTAAAAGGCCCATGGCATAAAGCAAAGGCGTTTGAAACATCAAGACCAGATAATCGGACGCCTTGCTTCTGGCGACCGCCAGGTTGCAAAGCTGTACCACTGCAAGCGACAGGGCAAGCGCAAACCACACCACAGGACGCCCAAAGGGCCAGCTTGCATTCTTTGAAACAGCGGCAAGCGTCTCGGCATTAAGGGCACTGTTGAGAGCCACTTGCGATTCGCCAATGGAAGCAAGCAGGGCCATCAGCAACAGAGCCGCACCAATGAATACCGTGGGAGGCTTGATAATGGACAAGGCGCTTTCGGCAAGCGTTAAATCAAAACGGGCAAGCGCTCGGGTCAACAGCCTGGGCGCATAGGCAAGAAACATGCGCATGCGGTTAAAAATGGCGCCGACAGACAAGGTCACGCGGTCGCTAAAAGACTCGTGGTCACTGCTATAGACCACAACATTGGGGGCCCAGGCAACGCGGAAGTTTTCCAGATTAAGCCGAAGGGTATATTCCAGGTTATCCAGATCAACACCGCGATGGTAGGGAATCATCTCAAGCACGTCCTGCTTGATGGCCCAGCCGGTATCGAGCAACCTGCAACTGAGGCCCAGGTGATAGCGGCCGGCGTTGCTGATACGATTATCCAGTCGCCTTGAAAGCGCCGAAATTTTTTCAAGCGTGGTTTCAGGCATTGTCTTATTAGCAACGTAGCCCTGAATGACAAAACTGTCAAAACCGCGCGAGACGATATTTTGAAAGAAGTCGGGCTTGATCATGTCGGTGGATTTTAAGAAGACGAACATGCCCGCCCCCCCAAGCGCCAGGCAACGGTCAATCAACCAACCAATGGCGACTTCATAGCGGGCAAAAAGCTCGGGGTAAAGCCAGATGCGAACGTTTGGGGCAAGCGCCTCCTGAATCTGAAGATCTTCAAGCGCCTGGTAGGTTTCGTTGCTTGCCACGATATGCACCGCCACTTTGGCTGTCGGATACTGTTGCTGGTTAATGGCTGCAAGCAGGTTTAGAAGCTCGCCTGTTTCTTCGGCTTTAAGACAGGGAATGAGGGTCGAAATCTGAAAATCCTGGGAGGATTTATAAGAGCGCTTGACCAGGTCTTGCTTGCGCCCCTGATCGGCTGCCAGGGCGGTAAAAAGCTGCCGCAAAATGAGGACACCCCCAATAGCGATCAGCCAGACATCAAAATGTCCCAGTAAATTGGCCAAAAAACCGGTGATGAAATCCATAAAATCCCTTGCCTATATGCCTATGAATCTATAGCCTGTAAATCTGTATATAACGGTATAGGGATGCGACACGCTCTCTATGCCTTTTCTCTTCTACTTTCCATTCTAATGGAAACGCCAAGGAAAGGCCCGTATCAGCATGCCCAAGGCTTAACGCTTGTTTATGTTTCCAAGGCCTGTGTCCCAAGCTGGGATATATGAAATGTGACGTTACATGAGTGGTAGTTGCATTATGTTTCGAGCATGAATAATGGTGGATGAAGGGTTGTTACCTCATCGTTTCTCATGCTTGTTGCATCTCCAGCTTTTCTATTCTCCAGCCTGCGCTTCCAGAGCTTTTAATTCATTCAAAAAATTAATCAATTATCTCGTTCAAAAACTGAAGGATCTCTCGCAATGAAAGTGTTTTCCCCAGGGCTTGCGCCTGCCGTTTCATTATCCGAAACACCCCAAAACGCGCCAAAACAAATTTTTCCGTCTCTGCAATTCGGCTCCGCCGATAGCTTCACGCTTAATCACACAACCCCACCGAGCAAAAGCCAAATTAAATTCGGCCTGCAACGGCCAATCAAAACCACGCCGTCAGACTATGTGGATACGGCATTGAGCTTTGTGCGTCAAGACCCCAACGCCCGCCTGCTCGTTTCAACCGATGTTGATGGCACCTTAACCCCCTTTGTTCCTAACGTCGATGACGCCAACCTGACCCCGCAACAGACTGAAGACCTGCTTCGCTTGGCACGTTTACTATATACCCGTTTCGCCACCCCGCTGGTCGTCAATACCGGGCGTGACGCCGTGACGGCGGTCAACGGCCTGGGGGGCGCCGAAGCGCTCCTGGGGCAACCGATTATTGTCATTACGGATCAGGGCTTAAAAGGCGTTGATTTTCAGAAAACGAGCCGTGCAAACCAGGCCGACTGGGTAGCGTTTGAGGTGCCAGGAAGCGAGGAAATTTTTGAGAAGATCGCACCGTTTAAAGCGGCGATGCTCATGCAGAAAGACGCCTTGGCAAGCTTGGGCACCGGCAAATATGAAGAAAAAGCAGGCGGTGTTGCGGTCAATGTGGGCAGTCTCAATATTGAACAACAAAACCGTGTGGTTGAGACATTTATCGAGGAAGCAAACAATACCGGCTTGAGTGTGAACATTGAAATTGACGGGTTTAAAAACGACAGCCCGGACGCCGATTTTCGCCTCGTTTATGAAAAAGCCGTGGTAGAACTCAAGCCCAACAAGTTCAATAAGGGAACGGCTTGCGAGAAGATTTCGGAACACTTCGCAGAAAAACTTAATGCGCCGATTATAAGCGCTTTCTGGGGAGATTCCGACACGGATAATCCAGGCTTTAAATCCGCCCCACTGCTCAGCTTGTACGTCGGCAGCCTGTATTCCACCCCCACGCGCTGGGACGGTAGGGCCTCCGCCATCCAAAATGAAATGGATATTGCCGCCAAATACTATTTCCCCAATCCCCGACATACCGATGGTTTTGACGTGCTTAACCCACAAACGGGCCGCAGGGATGACGATACCCGAAGAGACATCAGTCTTGAAAACACCCGACAAATGCACACGATGATTGACATCTTTGGGAAAAGGCTGACAGAATTACCCAAGCGCTTTAAGATCTAAGACTTTTCACTGATTTAAGCTGGGAACCCTTGTCATGTCCGCCTCACATACGCATTCGCAGGGCCAGGGGTTGGAAACCGGTTGCGGCCAGCAGCGGCAAAGCTCGCTAGAAAGCGGCTTTCAAGTACAGGATTTTGGCATGGCGGATTACCGCTTAATCTGGAAGCGCCAAAAAGCCTGGGTGGACAAGCGCTTGAAAGAAGAAGTTCCCGATGCGGTTCTGGTTGGCGAGCATTTTCCCGTGATTACGATGGGACGTGGCAGCCATTCGGAAAATCTTCTTGCGCCGCATATCCCAACCGTTGCCATTGAGCGCGGTGGCGATGTGACCTATCATGGGCCTGGACAGATAGTGGCCTACCCCATTCTCCAGCTTCCCGAAGGCAGGCGGGACTTGCATCAATACCTGCGATTACTGGAGGAAGCGGTTATCCGAACGCTTCTGGATTTCGGGATTGAGGGCCTGCGAAACCCTGGTTATACGGGCGTTTGGGTTAAAAGCAAACCGCTTGAAAACGAACAGGGCGACCTTCGTAAAATTTGCGCCATTGGCGTTGCCGTCAAGCGCTGGGTGACATACCACGGCCTTTCACTGAACGTTGATTGCGACCTCTCGGCATACGCCCAAATAAACCCCTGCGGCCTTGAAAGCACCATAATGACGCGTATGAGCGATCTGATCAGCACACCGATTCACCCGCAAGAGGTCAAAACGACCTTAAGCAAAGTTCTCTTCAGCACGCTGCCTTTTTCAGGCAATCACAAAGCTTGAGCGGCTTTGAGTAGATAGTTGGACAGCCATTATGGCAGTCCATTGCATCGGGTAAAATTTAACTGCGCAAATATTAAAGCTTACGAAAATTTATTTGCGGATAGCGGCGCTTGGTGCCAGAATAGCTTGGTGAATAGTAGGTTAATGGCAAGTCGTTTACGAAGCAGGTTGTTAAATGGCAAATACTGAAAAAACAAATACCGCACCTATCAACGAAGACACCGTCCGCCACGTGGCCAAGCTGGCCAGGCTGGACTTAAGCGACGCCGAGCTGGCGCGCTATACCCAAGATTTGACCAAGATTCTGGATCTGGTCGAACAGTTGAACGGGCTGGATTTGAACAGCATCGACCTCAATCTGGACGCCCACTCGCAAACGGTCTACCGTCCTGATGAGACCGAGCTGCCACTGAATCGCGAACAGGTGTTTAAAAACGCCCCCCACGAAGAAGACCATTGTTTCCGTGTGCCACAAATCCTGGCAAACCCTTCCAGTAACAAGCAAAGCACTGAGGTAACCCATGCCTAATACCAAGTATGTTTTTGTCACTGGCGGGGTGGTTAGCTCCCTGGGAAAAGGCATTGTGGCAGCCTCACTCGGCCGCCTGCTCCGTGCGCGGGGTTACAGTGTTTCCATTATGAAATTTGACCCCTATATCAACGTTGACCCGGGTACGATGAGCCCGTTTCAACACGGGGAAGTCTTCGTCACCGACGACGGGGCCGAAACGGATCTGGACCTGGGCCACTACGAGCGCTTTATCGACACCAGCCTGACGAGGCTCAACAACGTCACCTCGGGCCGCATTTACCTGGATGTCATCTCCAAAGAGCGCCGGGGCGATTATCTGGGCGGAACCGTGCAGACCATTCCGCACATTACCGATGAAATCAAAAACCGCCTGCATGAAGCCGCCAAGCAACTGGCGCCGGATGTGCTGATTTGCGAAGTGGGCGGTACGGTGGGCGACATTGAGGGCCTGCCCTTCGTCGAGGCCATTCGCCAGTTCCGCTATGACGTGGGCTTTAAAAACACCTGCTTTGTCCATGTGACGCTGGTGCCCTTTATCAAGGCCGCTGGCGAACTGAAAACCAAGCCCACCCAGCACAGCGTTAATATGCTGCGTAACATCGGGATTCAGCCCGATATGCTGGTGTGCCGGACGGAAAGCAAAATGGAAAAGGGCCACCGGATGAAGATGGCCCAGTTCACCAACGTCGAGCCTGAATGCGTTTTTGAAGCGCTGGATATGGCCTGCCTGTACGAAGTGCCGCTGGCGCTTGAAAAAGAGGGGCTGGCCAACCGGGTGCTGGAGCGGCTCGAAATGTCCAATCCGCAACCGAACCTGGATGCGTGGAAAGAAATGGTGGAGCGCGTCAAATCCCCGCAAAAAACGCTAAAAGTGGCACTAGCCGGAAAATACACGGGCCTATCGGACGCTTACCTCTCCGTGATTGAATCCATCAAACATGCGGGTTCTGAAGTGGGTGCCGCCATTGAGCTGAAATGGGTCAATTCCGAAGATTGCGTCGATCAGGACACGGCTGAAGCGATGCTTGCCGATGTGGATGCGCTGGTGGTGCCAGGCGGTTTTGGCCATCGCGGCATCGAGGGAAAAATTAACGTCATCGAATACGCCAGAACCCACCAACTGCCCTTCCTCGGCTTATGCCTGGGCATGCAGTGTGCCGTTATCGAATACGCCAGAAATGTTGCCCAACTGACCCGCGCCAGCAGCGCAGAGTTTGAAGCCAATGGCGATCAGCCGGTCATAGCGCTTATGGAAGAGCAGAAGCAATTAACCGAAAAAGGCGGCACGATGCGCCTGGGGCAGTACCCTTGCCATCTGGTCAAGGGCAGTAAGGCCCAGCAAGCCTACAGCACGGATGTCGTGATGGAGCGCCACCGCCATCGTTATGAAGTAAACAATGAGTATGTTGAAATTCTGAGCAATGCCGGATTGGTCATCTCGGGCACGTCTCCCAATCGCGAGTTGGTTGAGATTATCGAACTTGCCGATCATCCGTGGTTTGTGGCCTGCCAGTTCCACCCAGAGTTTAAGTCCAGGCCGGACAATGCCCACCCGCTTTTCCGTGGTCTGATGCAAGCGGCCATCAAGCAGCGCCAACCAACGATTGAAAATCAGACCGCCTCTAAGGCCAACATCTAAAATTGTAACAAACTTGTAAATAAACCGGTCTCAACTCTCTGGGACTGGTTTAGTTTTGCCGAAACAAATACAGCCCTGAATCCTAAGATGAAAAAACACGTTAGGGGACGGACAGACGCCAGTCGGGCGTCACGTTTTAACGTGCTTGGGATAGCTAGAAACTAAGGGTCACTATAATCCTGCCAGTAATTGTCCATCATTTTGGTGTTCATTGGTATTTGTTTGACGTGTTCCAAAATCCCAATCGAATAAGGTAATTTGCCCTATGCCTCAAGACGGTTTCATCCATGGCCATAAAAATATTGACGCCCCTGATTTTCAGTCATCCTTCCAAACACCTCAGGCCTCAAGCGAAAAATGGCGGGTGATTCCATATACAGGCACACAGGATGCCAAACGCTACGAAGCGAAACTCATCAGTACATACGCCATGGTGGTTTTTACAGGACTCATTCTGGTGTCCGGGGCGCTGGTGATGTTCAGCGACGAACTACCCATGTGGGTCAGCCGGGTCATTCAGCCTGATCAACAGGCCCTGGCGTCAAGCCTCTCAGACTTAACGCCAGCAGATGATAACCCCGTCCACATGGCCGTTGTTCAGGCAAAACAGCGATAGATGACAATGAAAAAGCCAAGCAGGTTGTCATAAGCCACCGCTACTGGCTACAATAAGATATGCCAAACCTGTTTGCCACTTTAATTCCCAACCGCGCTTTTCTTCAAAAAATAAGCATGCTGGCGCTTACGGGCCTAATTAGCGTTTTCGTGGGCCTTTTTGTGACACAGCCTGTTTTTGCCCAGAGCAAACTTTTGCCGGGCAAAGTCGCCGTAGAAGGCTACCCCAATATTCTGGACAACGCCATTGAGCATAATCGGCAAGGCACCAGCCTGATGAAGCTGGAGCGCTTTCTGGAAGCCGCCGAGCATTTTCAGGCGGCCATTAAGCTTAATCCCTATTCAGCAATGGCAGCACCGCTGTACAACAATCTTGGCATCGCTTATTTTCGCCTGGGCTACTACCCGCTGGCGGTTGCATCGTTTCAGTATGCGCTTCGTATCCAACCGGATTTTAACGCCTATTACCAGAACATTATCGACAGTTATATTAAAAGCAACGCACTGGCGGACGCCCAGGCCGAGCTTCAGGAAATCGTGGCCGAAAACCCCGAAGATGCAGAAGCATATTACTTGCTGGCCTTGATTTACCAGGAACGCGATGAAATCGAACTTGCCGATCTGTGCCTGGCTGAATTTCGCAAACTAAAACCGCATTCAGCCTTGAGCAATTCGCTGGAACAAAAAATAAAAAGGAACAGAAAATAAAAAGAAGCAGAAAATGAAAAAAATCGCAGCCCTGATTAAGGCGCAGCGGTGATTCTAAAAATATGCTTATCCAGTTCAGCCCGCGTCCATGCCTTGGCCTTGTGATCCCGAATGGGAAAAAGAACGCTTTCAATCGGGGCATTGGCCGGAAGCGGAAATTTTTTATCCGACACCGAGACCGCACACGCCTGATTTGCAGCCTTCACTTTCTTGGCGTCTTCGGCGGATAGATTATCGGTTGGTAGGGAGTGGGTTTTGAATTTGCCGTCTTTAAAAATTTCAAGCGCGTATCCTGGCGGGCAATTCAAATCGCCTTTTTTGATCAGGTATTGCCGAACCGCCTGATACCAGGCGTAGCGATCATTGGCGTTATGATAATCCAGCGCCTTGGGGTCAGTGACTTTAGTCGATTTTGCAACGGCCGCTGAATCCAGAAAGCTGGCGCTAAGTATTGTAAACATTAAAAATAGCAAAGCAGTGAGTTTTAATTTCATCATTTAAATCTCTGTATAAGCTGACTCATTAACGTGTAAGGGTTTCCGTTTTTGGCATGGCAGTAGCCTTGGGGGGAGCGGGCTTACTGAAAATATGAATCGCCTTTTGATGAACCGCCTCGGCGGCTTCCATCAGGCTTTCAGGCAGTGTGGGGTGTGTATGAACCGTCAGCGCAAGGTCTTCAGCCGTCGCTCCCAGTTCAATGGCCAAAGCAGCTTCGGCAATCAGTTCCGCCACATCGGGGCCTATCATATGAACGCCCAGCACCACGTCGGTCTTGGCATCGGCAATAACCTTCACAAACCCTTCAGGCTGATTCATCGACAACGCCCGCCCGGAGGCCTGGAACGGGAACTTACCGACTTTAACGCTCATGCCCTGGGTGTTTGCCTCTTCCTCGCTTAAGCCCACCGTTGCGATTTCAGGATCGGTGAAGACAGCGGCTGGCATCGCGCGATAATCAAGCACCTCGTTTGATCCGGCAATCACGGCGGCTGCGACCGTCGCTTCCTTGCTCGCCTTGTGGGCAAGCCAGGGGGATTGGGTCACATCACCAATGGCAAAAATATGCGGCACGTTGGTACGCAACTGAGCGTCCACCTCAATGATTCCGCGCTCGTTTAGCGTCACGCCTGCCTTATCTAAACCCAAACCCTTGGTGTTGGCTTTTCTGCCAACCGCCACCAGGATTTTTTCAACATCCAATGTCTGCGCTTGCCCTTTGGCGTCTTCAAAAGCCAATGAGACCGAAGCAACGGATGATTTGGCAGACTTGGCCTTGGCGCCCGTATAAACCGTCATCTTGCGCTTTTTTAAAGAACGTGACAACTGCTGGACAATTTCCGCGTCCATGCCGGGCAGGATTTGCGGGGCCATTTCAATCACCGTCACATCCGTTCCCAGTTTTTGATAGAGAATCCCTATCTCAAGGCCAATCACCCCACCGCCAATAACCGCCATCGTTTTGGGGACATTAGCCAGCGCAAGCGCATCGGTTGAATCCAGAATGGTTTTGCCGTTGAACTCAAAGCCCGGAATTTGAACAGGGCTAGAGCCTGTTGCGATAATAAAATGCTTCGCCTCAAGCGTTTCAATGTCGTTATCAGGCTTTGTAATACGCAACGCATTAGGAGAAGTGAATTCGGCCCTGCCGTATATGACCTCGACACCATTGGCTTTCATCAACTGGCCGACACCACCGGTCAATTTCTTCACCACGTCATTCTTCCAGCCTTGCAGCTTGGGCATATCCAGGCGGACATTGTCCACTTCAATGCCAAAATCACTAACATGCTGGATTTTTTCATAAAGACTGCCCGCATAAATCAGCGCCTTGGAAGGAATACAGCCCACATTAAGGCAGACGCCGCCCAATGCGTTTTTTTCTACCAGAACCGTTCTCTGACCCAGTTGGGCAAGACGAATGGCCGCCGTATAACCGCCCGGGCCAGCGCCAATCACAACCGCATCGGGCATCTTAATACTCATAAAATTTCCTCTCATTTGTCATTGCCGCTTTCGCTAGAATGACGGAGCTATCAGACCAGCAACAATTTAGCGGGGTTTTCCAAATATTCGATCACGGCCTTGGTAAACAGGGCCGCCTCGGCACCGTCCACCACGCGGTGATCACCGGAAAGCGACAGATTCATCATATCGCGAATCACAATCTCACCGTTTCTGACGACAGGGCGCTCGGTGATTTTATTAATCCCCATAATCGCCACCTCGGGATGGTTGATAATCGGCACGCCGAACAGGCCGCCAATCGAGCCGATGCTTGTCAGCGTAAACGTACCGCCCCGGATTTCATCCAGGGACAACTTGTTGGCGCGCGCCTTTTCAGAAAGCGTTTGAATCTCGGCAGCGAGCGTCAATAAATTTTTCTGATCGGCGTGTTTAATCACCGGCACCACCAGGCCATCATCGGTTGCAACGGCAATGCCCATGTGAATGTCACCCTTGTAGACAAGCTCCTGGGTGGTTTCATCCAACTGCGAATTCAAAACAGGGTACTGGCGAAGACCCGCAACCACCGCCTTGATAATGAAGGGCAGGAAACTCAATTTAACGCCTTGCGCTTCGGCGTCAGCTTTGAGATCGCGGCGCATCTGCATCAGGTTGCTCATATCGACTTCTTCGACATAGGCAAAATGCGGCACCGTTTGTTTGGACTTCACCAGGTGTTCGGCAATCTTTTTTCTCATCCCGGCAAAGGGCACGCGCCTATCGCCGGCGGAAGCCGCAACCGGCTGAGGTTTGAAATTGGAAGCGGGTTTTGACAGGCCCGAATTTGATCCGATAGAATTTGATCCAATAAAAGAAGCGCCTTGGCCATAACGCTTCACATCCTCCGGGGTAATTCTGCCCCGAACCCCTGTTCCAGAAAGCGTTGAAAGATCAACGCCCAAAGCCCTTGCAACTTTCCTGGTGGCAGGGGCAGCCAGAACTTTTGCGCCTGCAGATGAGGCAGCGACAGCCGCCGTTTTTTCCATTTTTTCAGTATTTTGAAATTTTTCAACAGTGCCGGCTTTGGCTTTTGTGGTTTCAGAATCCTCCAGGTTGAATCCAACCGAGAATTCAACCGCACGAGGGTCGCTTTTCGCAGGGGCCTCAGGTTTTTGAGGAGCCGAAGCATCGTCAAAAACGATCACCACAGAGCCCACCTTCACCACCTCACCGGCCTTGGCCCGCAATTCCTTGACCACGCCTGAAACCGGCGAGGGAATTTCGGCGGTGACTTTATCGGTCATCACCTCAAGCACCGGCTGGTCTTCCTTGACGTTGTCGCCAACATTGACTAGCCACTGGACAATCTCGCCCTCGTGGATGCCTTCGCCAATATCCGGCAAGCGGAACTCAATGCTCATAATTGTCTTTCTCCATAACGCCCCTTAGCTCCTTTCCCTATGGGAAAGAGTGAGGGATCATTCTACTGATAAGCGGCCAGTTCAGTAATGGCGCGATAAACGCGAGCCGGGTGAGGCATATAAATGTATTCAAGCGTATAGGGAAACGGTGTATCGAAACCGCCAACGCGCATCACCGGAGCTTCAAGCGAATCCACCGCTTTTTCCGCAATCAGGGCGGCAATTTCAGCGCCATAACCACAGGTTTTCGGCGCTTCATAAACAATCAGCGCGCGGCCTGTTTTTTTCACCGACTCCAGAATGCTTTCTTCATCAACAGGATAGAGCGTTCTTAAATCGATAATTTCAGCGTTGATGCCATCTTCCTGCGCCCGCTCAGCCGCCTTCTGGCAGACATCAACCATCGCGCCATAGCAGAAAATCGAAAGATCGCTGCCTTCCTTTGCCACCCTGGCTTTGCCCAGGGGGACGGTATATTCGCCGGTGGGCACTTCGCCCTTGATGGCCCGATAGATTTTTTTAGGCTCCATAAAAATAACAGGATCATCCGAACGGATAGCGGCGCTTAAAAGCCCCTTGGCATCATAAGGCGTTGAGGGAATCACGACATACAAGCCTGGGGTATGGCAAAAATACGCTTCCGGGCTTTGCGAGTGATATAGCCCACCACGGATACCGCCCCCATAGGGGGTTCGAATCACCAGCGGACACTTGAACTGTCCGCCCGAGCGGTAACGGAACTTGGCAAGCTCGGAGACGATTTGATCAAACGCCGGGTAGATGAAATCGGAAAATTGAATTTCAGGTACCGGCTTTAGACCATACACCGCCATACCAATAGCGGCACCGACAATGCCGCTTTCAGTCAACGGGGTATCCATCACGCGCTTGGCGCCAAATTCCTTCTGAAGACCTTCTGTGGCCCGAAAGACCCCGCCGTTAATGCCGACGTCTTCTCCCAGCACCACCACGTCTGGGTTACGGCGCATTTCGGTTCTTAAGGCATCGGTAATCGCCTGAATCAATGTCATTTGTTGGGTAGGGCTTGATGCGGAAGTGGATGTCTGGGTCGCCATAAAAATCAATCTCGCTATTGAATCAGTACGCTGTAAAGATAATGGGGGAAGAAATTATCAGAGAAGGAAGAAAGAAGAAGCTTTTTCTTAAAGCGGGAACTCCCCTTCATTGGTCAGTTTCAAATCGCTCTCGTTTTTCATCAGCTCATCACGCTGAGCCGCAAGATGCGGCGGCAAATCGGCGTAGACATGATCAAATAACGTTTCCCAGGCGGGCTGGCTGGTTTTTTCCGCGTCGCTGGTGGCCTGGTTAATTTTATCCCGGGCGTTTTCCCAGGTATACGTTTCATACGCCTCAGACCAAAGCCCGAGCTGCTGGAGATATTTTTTCATCCGCTCAATTGGATCGCGGCTTTTCCAGTAATCCATCTCCTCCTTGGAGCGATAGCGCGAGGGATCATCCGAGGAGGAATGCGAACCTGCCCGATAGGTCAGAAGTTCGAGGAAGGTTGGGCCCTGGCCTTTACGAGCACGTTCGGCGGCTTCCTTTGTCGCCTGGTAAACCGCCACCACATCGTTTCCATCGACACGAACGCTATGCACGCCATAACCCAGGCCTTTTCGATACAATTCATCAAGGCCCGACTGCTTTTCAACCGGCAGCGAAATGGCGTACTGGTTATTGACCAGGAAAAACAGCACCGGAGCCTTGCTAACCCCGGCAAAGGTAAGCGCGGAGTGAAAGTCGTTGGAAGAAGTTGCCCCGTCTCCAAAATAGGTGGCCGAAACAACGTCATCACCCTTGTATTGGGCGGCCATCGCCGTTCCCACCGCCTGGATGATTTGTGTTCCTATAACGCTTGAAATACTGACGAAATTCTTGTCGGCAAACGTATAATGCGCGGGCATTTGTCTGCCCACGGCCAGATCGTCGGCGTTGCCATAGAGATGTGCCGCCATATGCGCCAGGCTGACGCCCCGGTACATGGCAACCCCGTATTGGCGATACGAGGGATAAATCCAATCTTTTTCCTCAAGCGCCGCAACAGTCCCGATTTGGGTGGCCTCCTCGCCAAAGGAAGTCACGCAAAAACCGATACGCCCGGAACGCTGAAGCTTTAAAGAGCGCTCGTCATAGACTCGAACGGCGATCATCCCTTCATACATCCGCTTGGCCACTTCTGCTGTAAGGCCTGGGGGCAATTGGGCGGATTGTTCATCATCACGAATCACTTGTAAAAGCGCCGCACCGGACTTTCCGCCAAGCCCGGGGGACTTGTTGGAAGCGCCTGAACTGCTGCTACCGGATGTCGCTGCCATCGTGATGTTCTCCTGTAATTTCAGTCAAAAAAGTAATTAAACAATGCCGTTAGAAACTGATGTTAGAATTTTCTGTTCTATTCTTTTCAATAATACCCTTGATAAAAAACTCGCCGGCGCGATATGAGCTCCTGACCAGGGGGCCTGAAGCACAATAAGCAAAGCCAAGCTCATCTTCGGCGATTTTCTTCCAGGCGTCAAATTGGGCGGGCGTAATATAGTCCTCAACCGCCAAATGTTTAGGGGTTGGCTGTAAATATTGCCCAAGCGTCAAAATATCCACCCCGTGGGCCCTGAGATCCTGCATGCATTGATATACCTCATCCGCCGTCTCGCCAAGACCGAGCATAATGGACGACTTTGTAAAAAAGGACGGATTAGACGTCTTGACCCGCGAAAGAAGCGTTAATGTCTGCTGATAGCCCGCGCGCCTGTCGCGTACCGGGTGGGTCAAGCGTTCCACGGTTTCAATATTTTGCGCCACCACGTCCGGGCGTGAGGCAAGCAGGGTTTGAAGATGATCGGCATTTCCCTGAAAGTCAGGAATCAGCACCTCCACAATAATATTGGGGTTTTCGCTGCGGATAGCCTCAACGCAGCGGGCAAAATGAGTAGCCCCGCCATCGGGCAGGTCATCCCGATCAACGGAGGTCAAAACGACGTACTCCCAGGCGGAATCACGAACCGTGGCCGCTAGTTTTTCAGGCTCTTGCAAATCAAGCCAGCCGTTTGGGTTTCCGGTCTTGACCGCGCAAAAACGGCAGCCCCGGGTGCAAACCTCACCCATCAGCATAAATGTGGCTGTTCCACCGGCCCAGCATTCCCCAATATTGGGACAACGGGCCTCTTCACAAACGGTCGCCAGTTTAAGCGTTTTTGAAAGCGCCTTAAGACGGGCGTAATTTTCCCCAGAGGGAATTTTCACCTTCAGCCAATCTGGCTTTCGTCTTTCTGGGTTTTGTTTGTCCGGCGGCTTTTCAGGCCCCGGTTTTGTGGGAGTTTCAGCAATCATCGAAAGTTGACGCCCTTGCGTTAAGTAAGCTTTCAGCGCTTAAGCCGTTTCGGTCATTTCCGAATGGCCAAACCTGACATCGGCGGGCGCATTCACGAGCCCTTTAAATACACAGCCCTTGCCAGGGCCCCATCCAAGATGCAACCGCATTATACCTCAAACCACCCTTGTAACCAAAATGGGCTCACATAAAGCCGGTAATGAACCTTTGTAACGTTTAAGGTGCATGGCGTGAATAAAAGCCTCCGGAAAAATATAAGCGCCCTCGCTTTCATGGCATAATGTCGATGCCGCGTTAACCAGCCTATCTCCAGGCTATCCTCCTCAGCCTATCCATGAATGAGAGCGGCTTTCGTATCGCCTTAACTGTCCTGTCTTAATCGAATCTACACGCTGTGCCTAGCTTTTTACCCCATCAACTGCTGCGTCAACACATCACCGGCCCAGGCTGTCAAAGGTTGGGCCTGAATCTGGGCTTGTTCATGCTTGGGCTGTCCGTTGCCAGCGTCTTGGGCTTGAGTCTACTGGTAACGCCTTGTTATAGCTACGAGCCTACCTTTGACAAAGAAGAAGAAGAGAATATTTCCGTCTATGACAAAGCCGCAAAAGCCGTTGTCACGATTAACTGCCTAGTGGATGGCCAACCCTCGAGCGGTTCAGGCGTTCTTTTAGACGCTTCGGGGCTGATTGTCACCTCAAGCCATGTGATTGGCAGCGCCACCGTTGTCTATGTGGCCCTGGAAGATGGCCGAAAGGCAAGAGGAACCGTCATCGGCCGGGCGGGCAACCGAACGACAAACGCGCAAATGGGGCAGGTTTCATCCGATTTGGCGCTCATTAAAATCCGTCTGGATGGCGATATCCCCTACCTCAGGCTTGCCGATTCTTCAAAAATCCGCGTTGGTCAGAGGCTTTTGGCGATTGGGCACCCTTACGGTTTTGAGCGAACACTGACCACAGGGATTGTCAGTCGGCTGGACGTCAAGCGGGACAGGATTCAGACCGATGCGGCCATCAATCCCGGCAACTCCGGCGGCCCCGTCCTCGATACCAAGGGCTATGTCCTGGGAATCAACCAGGCGATTTACAACCCGGAAAACAGCCGCTCCAACATCGGCATCGGTTTTGCGGTTCCCGCCAATACCGTCAAAGCGTTTATGCGGGACTTGGCCCACATGGAAGGCGTACCGCCGACCGTAGCCTCCATCAGCCAGAAACCCCTGATTCGCTATCGCCCAGAGAGCGATGAAACCGGCTATGAGAAAGTTTCCCTGATTTTGGAACGACTTGCAAACCAGCCCTAATGGTTATTTTGACGCGATAAAGTCCTCAACAAAACAATGTTGAGGACTTTTCAAAATTTAGGATTCTGACTAAACGCTAGGCAAGGGTGTTAAGCTGGCCACCGACGGCGGGAGCAAGGGGCCTGGCCGCATTATCCACGTAACGGCCAATGGCATCGCTTGCGCCACCACTTGCAAAATTGGTAGGGATGCTGAAGCCACCGCGATTTTGTGAGCCGGAGCCCGCCGATAAGGCGACACCCGCAGCAGAAGGGGGATATTTTACCCCGGCGCTGTCGGACTCGTCACCATACCACTCGCTGTACGAAAAACCATAAGGGGGATCCTGATCCGCTTCCTCTGGGGTGTAAGCCCCCATATCGATAGCGGCGGCGTTTATCCCCATGGCGACACGGCTGCTGCCAAGGCTTAACAAGCCATTGGTAAAGCCGGGCGTAAAGCCAGCGTTTAGTAGTAATTGACTACCTGAAGCCATTGGAAGTGTTAACCTCGCTCTTGGGAGAAGGGGAATTAATGCGTATTACTCTCTAAATAAATAAAACCAAGCAGCGCGGATAAATTGATCACCTCAACAGGATATCGTCTGGATTGGCCGGCCCCTCGTCCCCAGCAGGGCGCTTTAACCAAGCTGGTTAATGTAAATTGGCTTGTTGGCCCGGTAATCTTTTGAAAAGTAGCTCAACATGATAATTTCAGTCTTTTTACCCGGATAAATATTGACCAAGAGGCGATCAGCCAGGGCATGAATAAGGTAAACCCCCCGCCCATGGGTATCGAGCAGGTTATGCCCTCCGAGATTACGCTCCAGCCAGTAGACGATTTCATCCGCCGTAATGCGCCCCCCCTGATCCACGATGGCAATGCCTATCTTGTCCCTGTCCACGCCATAATCCACACGCACATACTCATCGTTTGCCAACTGGGCAATGTGCTGACCTTTTTCATATTTGAGGGAGCCGTCCGGTTTTTTGGCCACATGATAAATGGCGTTGGTAATGGCCTCGATGACTGCCGTCAGAAGATCCGGGGCATGATTCACATTAAGACCTGAAAGAAATGTTTCTAGGGCGCTGAAGACCTGCATGATATCGTCGCTGCATTGAATTTCCATATGCTGGAGGCCAGCCGAGGGTAGTAGGTAACGCTCAAGGCCCACGGCCTCGTCGGGTCGTAACAGGTTGTTTACAACGCTGGAGAGTTCGTCAAAGTTGAAGGGCGCCGTTTTGGCGATAACGTTGTAAACACCGGTTTTTCTGGCGTTTCGGATGTAGTCTTCAACTTTGTATGCCGTAATCAAAGCGGTTTTGGTTTGCGGATAAGTCTTGCGGATAAATTGTAAGAAGCTGAAGCCGTCTTCTTCAGGCATATTGATATCGGAGATCACCAGGTCATAGGAATTTTGTTCAAGCAATTGGCGGGCATTTATGGGATTTTGAGCCGAATGCACCAGCAGGCTATAGCTAGGGGCATCGTGGTAATTTTCCAGATAGCCCACAAGCCCTTCCCGTACGACATCATCATCATCTACGATCAACAGTTGATACGTCTGCCCCGATTGTTCAGCGGCATTCACCACCAGGCCGTTCTGTGCCTGGCTTGCCGGATGCTCCTTGTTATCCTTATCCATAAAGGACAACGAGACGTTGTTATCGGGGAGGTAAGACATTGAGCGCCATCAGTCAAAATAAAACGGCAATAAATAAAACCCACCTGAGATATTAGCAAATATTAGTCATCTGCGGAAGTTCGACGTATTTCGGTCGTGGGTCATTTTAAAAAATGCGAAATGTGGAATGACCTCAGAGATACCTAGACAATCTTACTAGATGGAACCATTCAGGTTTAAACCATCGCGCCATTGAAAGGGCAAAATACCGCTGCTATTCTGATTATAGAGCTTCATTTAGAGGAGGATGGCAATGCCCTTTCCCAACAGTCCACATAATCGATTCAGAAGCACTGAAACCCAGGCGGAACAAAATTTATTCATGTTTATGGCCAAGCCAACCCCTTTTCAACAAACCGGATTCGCTGAGAAATGGACTGCTTTTGAAGCAGATTGCCCATATGCTTCTGCAACGGATGCAACCGCATCGGCGCTGACTGAGCAAGTCGCCGTTTCAGACACACTGATGCTGCGCGCGGCAAGCGATGATGACGCACCGGCCATTCGGGCTTTATTTGCGTTGACGCAAAAAGAGTTCGGATTTGACTATGATTTTAACGAACGCGAAAGCGACTTAATGGAAATTGAATTGCATTATGGTGGTAAGGACGCCTATATGGGCGTGTTGTGGGATATTGAAAACGACACGCTGGCGGGCACCGTGGCGCTGAGACGTCCGGATTACGATCATACGACGCTTGAGCCTGATCCTGATTGCGTTGAGCTTTGCAGGGTTTATGCCTACCCTGAATATCGGGGCAAGGGTCTTGGCCGAAAGCTGGTAACGATGATGATTGAAAAAGCCCGCCAGATGGGTTATGGCCGCATGGTTTTGGAAAGCCACAGCTCACTGGTGGACGCGCTTCGCCTATACAAGCGTCTAGGCTTTTGCGAAATCCCTCCTTATACGCCGGATGATCCGGACTACAGCGACTACGCCGCCGAGCTTAGGCTTTAGGTGTTAAGTAACCGTTGCGGTTGCCGTATTTGTGTTGTGCCACTGGCCAGCCCATTCTGAAACTGATTAGGCAGTTGACGGATTGGCGTTATCACGTTATTTGTGCCCGATTTCTCTTCAAGCGACTTAGCGGCATCTTTGACACCCGTTTTGGTCATTCGGTTGGTCAAAGCAATAATGCCCGCAATGCTTGCAATATTTAAGGCAAAACTCAGCACGAACATCCAGGCGGAGCGGGTTGCAGCTTTTTTAAGCAGAACGGGATCTTTGGTTATCTTGGCCGTTTTTTCAAGCGCCTGCTGAATACTGTTTGCGCCCTTGTTAAACAGCATCATAAAAAGCGGTGTCCCCAGGAAAAACATAAAATCGATGCTGTTTCGCTGAATAGCCAGGGACTTAAATTCCCGCTTGCTCCTAGCCGACATCAACTCGCCCATCGTTAAGACCAGTGCAGATAAAATCAAACCCGCATTCGACATCATGGGCCATTTTTTCAGGAACTTGGGAATTTGAGCAAACTGGTAATCGAAAAACGGCGCCACCTTGCGAACAACTCCACTGCCACCGGGCTTAAGATGCTGCTTCCATATAAGCCCGCCAAGCCCAATTGGCACCAAGGCCCCCAGGCCAAGGGTCACTAGTTCTTTTTTGTAACCGCCCTTCTCATTGGCGTGTTCCTTTTTATAGATTTGATCCAGTTTATGCTGTTCCACAACGCCTAACTCACCCGTAAACTGCTGTTTGCCGCTCATTTTATTGCCGACAAACACCTTGAGGAAACCGATACTGGAAAATAGGGCGCAAAGCACCGCCAAATCAGCCATCAAGAATTTAGACTTAGCTGCCAACAGTTTTTTGCGGAACGATTCATCCACTTTGCCCACCAATTCAGTCGGAAGCTGGCCGTTCAGCTCTTTTTCAAACACACGCTCAACGCCTTTTTTTAAGGCATCGACAGAATGAAGATCCTTGAAGGAGGTTCTAAAAAGCGCCTGGTTAATGGCAGGCTTTAAAAAACCAAGCTGTTTGCTGAAATGGGCAGACAAGAGCTTAGAATGCAGTGGGGCGATTAAGAAGCCAAGCAATAAAACAACTGCCTGGCGAAAGGCCCGCTCCTTACGCTCGATGTTGTTATTGGCAAGCGTAATCAACGGCACGTCAACAGCCACAGCATCAATAAGAGATTTATTCACCAGGCCCAGACGCTCAAATTCGGCAATCGCCTGAACCGGGCCGGTCAACGCAATTGGATACAACGAAAATATACTTTCTGTACTTCAAGTAAAGAGAACCCACATGATTAAAACCCAAACATGAATAAATGCTTCCCCATTTAATTAGATAGAGCTACTTTACGTGCTTAGTCAGCAAAGACCTGCTCCCACAGGGTGGCGCTGGCGCCCGAAAACGGGCCAATCTGGTAAG
>JAYKHP010000012.1:0-66914 GCA_035285165.1 Vampirovibrionales bacterium
CGTAATGCTTTGATTACCTGCTCTTCTGTAAATCGGCTTGTTTTCATCTTCAAGGATTCCTTTCATCTGCATGAAATAACAAAATCCTCTACTTTTAAATGGTCCCCTACACTGGGCTCAGATCACCCTGCAATTCCAACTTATGCTATTATCCCAAAACTCTACTTCCTCTTGGTACCCACCATGGGTCTCGGTCAGGCTCTTACAAAGGCTATGGGAATCTGGTGGCTTTAGCCCATGGACAAGGGCTTTATACCTTATATGGTCATGCGTCTGTTCTCTACGTTCAAGTGGGACAAAAGATAGAACAAGGTCAGGTGATTGCAGCAGTTGGGTCAACGGGCCGATCAACTGGACCGCACTTGCATTTTGAAGTGCATAGAGATGGCAAATACCATAATCCGATAGCCTATTTGGGCAGCCAACAATCTATACAAAAAGTTGCTGCTGCCTCCAAGCCAATATTCTCAAGCCGCCCCCTTGTGGAATCAAAACGACAAGTCATAGTGAATATCGCGGTTGATTACCGGAAGATCAATTCAAAAAGCCCCTACACAGCCTTAACTACCGTGTTTTCCAGTGAAGACGAGTTATATACAGCTGTTAATGAATGATCTTTCCATTTTATTCAATGTATTTCCTTCTACGTTAGTCATTAAAAATATAACTTATCGGGGATAGAAATGAATAGAAGGTCGATATTTGTTTTTTGTATGTGCTTATAATAAAGTTGCTTTAATTGGATTTCCGAAGTCAATTCTGGTAGGGTTTTCTGCACCCTAAATTAGGTTTCTTGGAAAATTTCTTGTTGAGGGTTTGTTTGTAAACTTAAATGATCAAATTCCCATTTTTTTAGCATTAAAGTTTGAGCGTAAGTTAGTACTTCTTCGGAAACATCAACGCAATCAATTAATTCTAGTTGTTGCCATTCAGCACTTTCATCTGTAAAATGCTTTTCAAACAAATCTTTAATAGCGGTTACCGCTGACTGTAGACGGCTAATGACTGCTTCAGAATTATTTCTTGTGCTATGTAGTAGATATAAAGTCAATTTAAAGGGAACTTTTTCATCTGTTGTTTCTTCGATCTGTACCATCACAGCAATTAGTATGTCACCTAATGGTTCAATGATTTTTTTAAGAAAGTTTTCAATTTTATTGTCTTTAATAATGTTATTAAAGTTGTCAGGGAAGGCAGAACGTCTATATCTAGCTGCCAGCCATTTCTGTAGTATAGCTTTAGCTGGATTATCCAAAGTAAGTTGATTGCTTGGTTGCTCAGCAAATATTGTTACTTTATCAATAGACTGTTTGTCTACTGCTTTAAGGTCAAGATACACTTCTTCCGTCTCACTTTGAAAGTTTAAATGCAGCCGCCTAGCATTTTTTCCGAAACTGAAATTCCCATCCTGTTTGGCTATTTTTTTACTGATAATAAATTCAACAGAATTTTCTACAGTAGGAGCTTGTAACAGATCGCAATCATGGGATATTACTACAGCAACGCTTTCAGTATCCTCAGGCTTTATTAACCCCAATCTTACAATATGCTCATGGGATAAACAGGAGCCTTGACGCCATTGGATGGTCTCTCTGTCCCAATCCCCCATTTTATCGTTACAACCTCATAAATTAAAAATCTAAATCTATATGCTCACGCACTGAAGGCAGCGACTTATTCTGAAAGGTTTTAAAAACTTGAGCCCGTTGAGCATCTTCACGCTTTATAAGCTGTAATAATAAAGTTTCAGCTTCTTCTATAGCGTTGATATCCCTAATCATTTCAAAAAAGCTAACGTTGCCTTTTAAGGGCCTACGTAAAAGCTGGGGAGAAAGTTTTACACCATAATCTGCCAATCGATTAGCAACATTAGCAATGGCAGAAAGTTTATGAATATTGTCAGGTGATATTGGTTTATTTGCTTTCCAATCATAAATGGCCTGTCTGGAAACATTCATGATCTTTGACAAATCAGTTATCGAAGGTTGAAATATAGCAGATATTCTTTCTAAATAATCAACTGGCTTAAGAGATTGCTTGGGTAGAGCAATCATTGCCTCAGACGGTTCTTGAGCAATAAATCTATACCCTCGTTTTGAGTCAGAAATGACATATGAATAGGTTAGCAAACCACCAGTACCAGTCGAGTGGCCAATGACAACTCGATCACTTGAGAAAGATTGATCATTTAGTTGAACAAAATGCTTAATATATTCGTGACAACTTTGAGTAGCTGTAGCAGCCATAAAAGTTAGCTCCAAGAAGCGAGGGCATCAGCAGTTGCAAGTGAGTGGAATGCTTTACTGCTCTCATCGTGAATAATGTCAAGGTATTTAATAATTGTATCAATATTTAGGAGCTCGCGTTTACTCATAGAGCAGTCAATATCTAAGGTAGCATGCAAACCATCAATTTTCTGAAACTTTTCTAAAAGCTGAAGATTAGTAGTAGTTATATCTGGAGGCATACCAATCTTACCATTTTTAAATATCACTCTGGCTAGAACATTAACTGAATTCGTATCATAAGAAGTTTCTGAGAAAGAGTGCATTAAGCCCGAGCGTGCCTGAGATAATAACCCTGATACGGAAGAAGTTAGAAACTCGGAGACCTTGTCAGCCGGTTCAGTGACAATAGCATCCAAATATCGTAAACCTATTCTTTCAATGTAATCCGGTTTTACTATTTTTAACAGTGCATCTAAGCCAGCAAAAAAATCTTTTGAAAAAGATTCAAACGTTTGATAGGTTGTGGTTTCAAAAGATAAAGAATTTTGATCAAGAGTAAATCCTGCAGTACGATCAAAGTTTAAAAATGAATATTGAAGAATACGTCTAACAGGAATTTGCGTATCTTTGTCTGTAGGGGCTATTGATAAACTTAATATCGCTTGCTGTGTTTCTTGATAATCTGGATAGTTTAATAAGCGAAAAGCTTCTTGTATTTTATCTATACAAGAATCCAAGACCATTAGACGATTAAATCTAACTTGGGCAATTGTGAAATATAAGGGTGCGTTTTTCAAATTTTGCCCCATGAGTATGAGCCCCTCTTTACACTTTACTTTACAGTTTACACTCCACTTGACAGAAAGTCAATTCTAATGCATGGATCTACATTATAAAAATTAGCATTAATAGTGTATTATACACACTATGTGATTAGTGTATAGGTTTATAATTTAGACTTTTAGCTTTCAAGGGAAGTAAGGGGGCCAGTACAGGTAGATTGATATAAGCAAGCGGTAAAAGTTATAGCAGGACTTCTTTTAATGTCGTCTAAAAACACGCATTTACCTCTCCCTTTACAAAAGGCTTCAGAAATCAGTCAATTGGCTGGTAGCGCTGGTTTGCTTTTGGGAGCCATATCATTTTTTGGCATTGGTGGCACCACCATAAAGAGCTTAGTTAAACAGGCTAAAGAGATTGCCATTAAAGCAGAGGAACTTTCCCAATTACCAAAAGAATTTCAGCAGCGATTTCAGCAGTTTGGCTGGCTCTTATCTGAATCAACAAGTATCGATATTGCAAAAGATGCAATAAAGCTTTACGACGAAGATAATTTTGATCAGGCTAATGATTTACTTTGTACGCAGTTTGAGGGGAATCATCTGGACTTTCTAATAATGCGGCTTAAGCATATACCGTCGTTTATACCTCGATATGAAATCGCTCGGACAGCTGTAGCTTTAACCCATGCAGAACAATATATTGGAGCAGTTCCCTTAATTTTGATTGTGGCAGATGGTATGGCCTCAGAAGCATTTGGGAAAAGTTTATTTGCAGAAGGAATCGATGTTTCTGAAGTGAAAGCTTTAGCAGGTAGTGCTGAAGGTCTGCCGCAGCTTATTTCTGAAGTTTGCAAAACGAGAAAACCAACGAATACTGAAAAGCTAGATTTCCCTTTTCGCAATGGTATTATGCATGGTAAGGACGTAAATTTTGGAAATAGACTAGTGACAGCAAAATGCTGGAGCATTCTCTCTTGCTTAGCGGATATATTACGGGCAAAAAATATAAAACAAGAAGCTAAGGATAATAGAACATTTATGGAGGCTTTGAAAGATCTACAATCTACAAAGCTTATGAGGAAACGTATTGACCAATGGCAACCCAGACAGAATATTGTAATTACCGGTGACGGAAGTTATAAAGAGCAAAGTTTTCAGGCTAACACGCCAGAAGCTATACTCTGTAGCTTTTTTAAGCATTGGCAAGCTGGTAATTACGGAAAGCTAGGTGAGTTGACAGTTTATTATGATAAACGCTCTCTTGGTAAGAGAGCGGGTCAAATTCGTAAAGAATTGGTAGGCATTGAGCTAATAAATTCTCGTCTGCTTAAAATCAAGGATGAAGCTGCCGCTGTAACTGAAATACAATGTGAACTGACCTATAATATGGCTGGTAAAGAATTAAGAGATAGGCTAAGGTTTAGGATGCTTTATGTTGACGAGGATATAGACCCTATTGTGAGGGATGAGCCGGAAGGGATGTGGCAGATTATTCCCTCATATCAAGGGTGGGCTTTAGGGGCACAATTTCCAAGCATAGGAGATTGAGAAAGGCCATCATAAGAATAATATTTGCAGAAATCTGAAGAGATCTCTTAAAGAAAATCTAACTCATCCAAATACGTCTGCCAAACTGAACAATTCAAATCGAAAGCTTTACACAAATAGGCACACTTATATTTACATTTTAAAAGAGGCTTTCAGTGTAATCCTAGAATCTTTGTTAATGGCGGAACATAAGAGTTAAACTCAGAACCTTCTCAATCCACCGAAACAGTCAGTCATTTACCAAGTCAATACTGGTTGTGCGGTTTCTGAAATAACTTTTTTAGAGATTTCTTCAAAATAGCGGCTATCGAAGCTATTGGAATGTTCAGCCATTAGCCAGATGGAGTGTTTGGGTATAACTCTTGAGCCGAGAGATAGGGGCATAGGTCGCCTAAAGCTATCTTTAGTTCTTGGCCTGCTATTTTGAATCGCTTTACCATTGACCCAAAGCCCTTTTGGATTGAGCGTCACCTTATCACCACCGACCGCAACCAGATGCTTAAGCAGATGGGCATAACCACCAGGACAGCCACCCGCTGGAATATATCCACGTCGTTTTGCCAATTGAAAAACTTCTGTATCTGGTGGACAAAACCAGACGATATCTCCTCGCTTAAGCTTTCGCTTTGGCTCTATTCGCCAAATGCCAATGGGCATCGACTGGGAAACATTGACTCTAAACCCAGCCAGGTAAAAAGCAGACAAGCCCATGCAACAAGTGACGATGGTTATGAATAGCTTGCGGATCAGGGAAGCAAACATATGCTATTGCTGCCTTCCTGACTTTCCTCCGCTTCTTGAAACTGGTGGGTATTGGATGGATCTTCATCCATAGCATTATGAGATTTTTTTGTCACAATTGGCTTGGCTGAAAACGCTTTGGCTTCAAACCGCTTCTCTTGTTTTCGAGACACAATGCTATCGGATGATTTGGGCGCAGGGATTTTGGACGCTTCCAGGAACCAGGGCACCGTGAAATACAGGATTTGAGTTCCTAGAATTGGCGCATGGCCTGCTGTAAAGATTAACATCTGACCGGGCTGGACGATTTTATTGCCCTCTTTGACCGATCCTTTCAGCGTCCGGCATTCATCCGGCAACAACAACGGACGGCCAATGGACTTATAGGACGTACTGACATTCTGCAAATATCCCCCAACCCGTTTTCCGGACATACTAATATCTTCAATGACCATCGTTTGGGTACCTAACATGGAAGAGAGCCAAGTCGCCGTATCCATGTTATTCGGCGCATAGGCCACTGTCACATGACAATTGGACAAGATGCTTTCGTACTTTCCATAAGCTTCATGCAACTGGGTAATATCCTGCATGATGAGATACGCTTTAATGCCATAACCCGCCAAGAACGCTAGGGCCTCCTGGAAGACTTCTAAGCGGCCAAAGCTGGGGAATTCATCCAGCATCAGTAATAGACGGTGCTTATAAGAGACCTGCCCCATCCCCTCCACTACTTTAATTTCATCCCGCGCCAATACCCGAATAATTTGATTCAGAATAAGCCGCATAAGGGGTTTGAGGCGGTCTTTATCCGCTGGCCGAACCACCAGGTATAAAGACACTGGCTTGTCATAATTCATGAGATCGGAAATCCTAAACGCGCTTTTTTGAATATTTTTAGCTACTAAGGGATCCCGGTATAAGGACAAATGGCTCATGGCGCTAGAGAGAACCGACCCACGTTCTTGGGCTGGACGGTTCAACATATCACGTCCAGCGGCCGCAATTGTCTTTTGGGTTTCGATTGACCCCAACCTGTTGTCAATCATGGCTTCATATAGAGTATCGATGGGTGTCTGTGGATCGGATAAGGCCAAGGCAACATCTGCCAGACTGGCCGTTTCATTTTCCGATGTGCTTTCCCATCGTTGATGCAAAAGATATAACACCACGCCTGTCAGAAACGCATGAGCTGTTTTGGCCCAATGATCCATAAGACCTTTGCCATCTGGATCGACAATGATGGTTACCAAGTTCTGGACATCCCCCACTTCATACGGGGTGTTCAGACGAACCTCTTCCAGGGGATTGAACGAGCAACCACCATACGCCGCAGCCGGATCAAACTTCAACACGATGTTATTGAGATCCCGTTGACGCTTTCCAGCCGTTAAGGCCCATAGCTCGCCTTTCATATCATGGATGACAACCGAATGTTCCCAGGTGAGTAATGTGGGAATCACCAAGCCAACGCCTTTCCCGCTTCGGGTCGGCGCAATGGCGGCAACATGTTCCGGGCCGTCATGCCTTAAGAAATGCTGTTCGTGATGGTTATCGATCCACGAGCCAACATACACGCCTTTCGCTTCCTCTCCTGATTTTGACAGCAAGCCTGTACTTTCGATTTCCGCTTTGCTGGCCCAATGGGCACTTCCATATAGGTCATCATATTGCTTGGACTGCCTGGAACGCATCCCAATCACACTGACGGCGCTCCAAACAATGACAATCACAGCGATAAAAAGCATGAAATTCAGCAATGCAAAAGTAAGCTTACCCTGTTCGGCAAAGTCGAGCCGCCATTGAAGCCAAGACCAAGGCGCATACCAAGGCGTCTGAAAGAGATGGAGCCATGGTTTCCCTAGTCCCGGATGATAATGGAAACGCCAAGCGACAAACTGGGTGGCTGCCATGTTGAGCACCAATAGCAGAAATCCAAGACTGATCATGTCCTGCTTGAAATAGGTTTTACGTGCTTTGGCTTTCATCGCTTGGGCTCAATAGGTTGCTTATGGTGACTAGGGGAAACCATATGGGTTTGTGAAACTTGATTGACGGCTATTTTTTGCTGGCGTTCAGTTTCCATTGTTGGATCTGAAAACTGGAGGTCAAAGCCATATTGCACAGCTAAATCAATGACTTGCTGTTTAAAATGCGCTTCTCCTTTGACTTCAAGCGGTTGGTTTTTAAAACGTTCCGCAGCGATGCTCAATGCCAGAAAAGTGGCTCCTGTAGTGCTTTCGTCTATCCGCACATGATGCTTTTCATCCGTAACCACGCCTCCGTCTTTCACACGATACACCAGGTCGCCATTTTTTCTGGCATACGGCTGATACTGAGTCAAGACAATGTGCTTGGCGGCATCAATGTCGTGGGTAGTAAAGAGGGCTTTGGCGATATGCTCTTGCCGTCTTTTCCTGGATCGAAGGACTTCCAACGCCTCAGTATTTCCCGTTTCAGCTGATTTTAGGAGAAACGTTTGCCACGTCTGAATGGGATATTGGCTATAGATTTGATCACGCACTTCCTTTTGCTGGAGCCGGTGCGCTTTGAGTCGTTCTTGGCGTTCAATAGCCACATGTTGATACGCTTGTTGCTTTGCTTTTGAGGATAGAGGGCTTGATTGGATAGCCTGTCGTTGCTCCTGATGCCATGTTTTCAACGCCTGCATGAACTGCTGACGTTCCTGGCTCTGAGTGATTTTTAAGTCACGCCGGACTTGCCAAGCTTGTTCCTGTTGGTGTTTGTATTCAGCGTAAAGGGCATTATTGCTCTGAAACGCTGGCTGGGATTGAGGCTGGAAACGCTGCTCTTGCTTTGGGATAAGACTTGTTGCCAATGGTGGTTGATACATGCCCAGTTTTTCAGTCAACGCTTTAAAAGATAAGGAACGGTCCACGCTGCTGGCTTTAACAGATAGAGGGCCATCCTGGGCTGAGATCACCAGTCCTGCACCTCTGGGCTTAATCACTAACCCAAAGCCTACTAATTGATCGTGTAGGTCTTGCCATTGTTGGGCATTTTTCAAGAGCGGTGCAACCGTCTCTTTAATCCAAGCCAGGAAGGATTGTTCTTCCGTCTGTATGTGCAAAGCCGAATGCTTGCCTTCCAGAATGCGATTATCCTGTTCCAAGCCATGTTTGACTTCTAGCTCTTTGCAAATAGCATCCAGCTTCAAATAGGGGTAGTACGGCTCGACACAGCGGAATGTTTTTGGGTGGACTTTATTGACGGCAATATGCAGGTGCGTATTTTCCGTGTTGATATGACACGCAGAAAGCCTCTGGTGCCCTTCAAAGCCAAGCTTAGTACAAACGGCTTCTTCAATGGTTTTCATTTGCTCCTGGCTCACCTGTTCGCCTTCCCGAAAAGAAATAACTAGGTGATAGGTCTTGTCGTTTTTGGAGCGGGTATTTTCACTTTGGGTGAGGAGGATTTCCGAAATAGCTTCTGCGGGTGTTTCGGCCTGGCAATTGCTGATGGCAAACCAGGCCAGTTTTTCCCCGTCTCCTTTGACATCCATGATGTAATCGGCGGTGCATGTCCACAAGATGGCGGCTTCATCGTTCTGGGCTTCCAGGATGTAGTTCCCCAGCTTGCCGAAGTCGGAAGTGGCCTTGTCCCGCTTCACTACTTTGATGATCATAACTTCTTAGTTTCCCGCAAAATCCACCGGGCGAGGTGTTGTTGGCTGGCTTCAATCTGGTTCAAGATACTTCGAACGTTCTTGACTGAGGCCCCTTCTCCTGCCCGTTCAGAGAGCCAAAGTTTAAGAAGGCCACCCAAGCGGCCTTGGTCTGCTTTTAAGGCCATAATTTCCTTGATAAACTCCTGGTCAAAGCGGCTTTTAGGCTCAAAGCCTTGGCCGAGTTCCCGCAGGTATTCCGAAGTGGAACGGCTTCGGCATCGTTTGGCATTCGCTTCGATAGCCTCTTTTTCTTCCGGTGTTGTCCACACTTCGATTTTCTTATGACGTGGGCGGGTTCCCCTGGCCATCGCTTTTAATTTCTCTCTACTAATATATGAACCGCGTTGAGCAGGCTTGCCTGAGAATAAGCTGCCCCTGTAATGACCGATGCAACATTCATGTTGTACCGGTACATTACACATCCTGCCATTTTTATTTTGTTGTTTCTTGCCGCATGTTACCACAGCTCGCAGCCACTAACGGCACCATGCTTTTTCGCTGTAAGAAATTGTTACTTGCTGTGAGTTGCTGTAAATTATTGGTTGCAAACATGTCTTTTGGCTGCGAATTGTTGTAAGTTACTGGAGAATCCTGAGTGATTCAATCATGTGGGAAGAATGTTTATTTTTGTCGTGAATTGCTGGGAGTTGCTGTGAGTGAGAGTTTTGTTTTTTGAGGTGGAGTATGGAACCAAAGGAACGAAAACCCTGGGGAGCTTCCCGTATTGCCTTCCTGTCTCAGGTCAAGGCCATTCAAGAGCGGCTGGATAAAGGGATACCCCTCAGTCAGATTCACCGAGAGCTTGAAGCCGAATTGGATGGCATGATCTACAGCCAGTTTACGCATTACGTTCGCAAGCACTTTCGTCAGAAAAGCCGGACTATATCCAAGCCTGTTGTGAATCAGTCCATACAACCGATTGTCAAAAGAGAAAAGGCAGAACCTTCGCATTTTATTGCCCCAGAAATGGCGCCGGATATGAGCCAATATATTTAGGAGAGAAAGATAATGACCGCGATTCACATGACCTTGCAGCACAAAGGCGGGGCAGGGAAGACTACCGTGACCTATCTGTTGGCTCAGTATTTGAAGGAACAAGGCCAAAAGCCGGTCTGTATTGATGCTGACCCATTCAATTCAAGCTTGGCGCTGTATAAGGGGTTGGAGGCTGCTGTTTTTCCTTTGAAAGATGACGATAGTCAGGTGGATGAGGATAAAGTCGCCGATTTGATTGAACATCTGTTGGCAGAAAAGAAAACCTTTGTAGTAGATAACGGCGCAGGATCTTTTAGCCAAGTTTGTAACCTGTTGGTCAAAAGCGGGGTGGATGAAGTCCTGCTGCAAAGCAAACGGGATTTGTTTGTGCATGTGGTGATTAATGGTGGGCCGGATATGCCCATTACCTTTGCTGGACTGGATGCGCTTGCTAAACAATTGCCTGAGCCGATTAAAATCGTGGTTTGGGTCAATGAGTTTTTTGGGCCTGTGCAGGCTGAGGGGAAGGCTTTTGAACAGATGAAAATATATAGCCAGCTTAAAAACCGTGTTTCTGGACTGGTTCGGATTCCTCAATACAAGTCCTATTTCAAGAAGAACTTTGAGACCATGCTGTTAAACCGCTTGACGTTTAAAGAAGCGATTAACGGAACACTGTTTAGAACCCTGGAAAAGCAGCGCCTCGTCATGATGGAACGGGAACTCTATGAACAGTTGGATGCCATTTTTCAGGCTGATTTGAGTCAGGACACCAGAGAAATCAATAAGGACAAAGTCCTTACAACCGTTTAAGAAAGACCAACAATGGAAACGTTAAATATTGAAAAACTGCAACAGGAACTGCAAAAGCTCGGCCATGAACGCTTGGATCCCAATGATCCGCTGTTTATGGATCATTTGACCCGTCGCCTAGAATTGCAGTGGCATCATGAAAAAATAAATGAATTATTGACGAAGCAACAACAAGAAATAAATACTTCTAATACTGCATTCTCGGAATCTCTAAGGAAAGCGTATTCCGAATGGATTAACGAAGGGGGAGAGCATCTGAAAGCCTGTATTGATACGGCTGGTAATAACTTCTTGGAAAAACTGAGTCTAAGCCGTCCTGTTGAGATTAAGCAATTATTTCCCTTTGTCCCGTATGCGGTTGGGTTTAGCCTCCTAGTTGCATTTAGTCTTGGGATGTTGTTGGGATGGAAATTCCTATAAAAAAGCCCCGCTATAGCGGGGCTTTTTGACGCTAATACTCTTCTGCCAGCATGATTGTTAATACCCGTGTAGTGATTTCCGGGTTGGCAGGATCTTCGCTGCCATAGGTCAGTGTTGGATCATAGTAATCAATTTTCCAAAAAATTTTCTGCCCTGCATGTTTGAAGCTGCCAAAATCGTGTTCGCCATGCGGGTCATTATCTTTTGAGAAGTCGTTAAACATTCTGACCTTTCCTATAACCTCGGCCTGCACTGTTTGATCCAAGCTTTGAATCCCATGCGTTAACAAGGTTTTTCCTCCAATGAAGGTTGTTCGCAAAGTGTCATTGAGTGTTGCAATTTTTGTTGTTGTCTTGGTCATGATAAGTTTTCCTCGGCTATTGCCATAGATGTTACCGACTGCACTTGCCCGCTTTTCCGGAAATTGAGAAAACGATTTCAGTGCCGCCTGAAATCCTGGCCGTCGCCGAGACGAGGGGTAGAAAGCAACAAGGGCGAGCGCGTTAGCGATCGGAAGCGAAGCGCCTTTACCCTTGTGCGCGCGAGGGAGAATCCCTTAGTTCTTTAATTCTTTTTCCTTTGACAGCCATATAAAAAAGCTGAATCCCCTGTATTTCAGGGGCTTCTACCTTTAGCCCTCAAAAGAGGGCTAGCTGCGTAGGAGATAAAACAACGTCAGAACATGGGGTATCACCTTTTTTTGAGGAACGTTCTGCCCAAATATCGCCGTGAATTGTAAGGAAATGTAGTGCTGGAACAGTCCAGGCGCTATCAAAAGTTTCGAGTGTCAGCGTATTTGTGCAAAATACCTGCGCCGGAATACCCGCCAAAGTAAGCTGAATATAAGCCATCCAATAACATTGGGCACTGACATCCATAGCCGTTACCAGTAGTTGTTCCGTTGGATCAAAGCCACGGCGTCGCATAACTTCAGCCAAGGCTAACACCATGCCACCAGCCCCCACCGCTGGCTCCTGTACTGTAATATACCCCTTTTCGTTTATAAGTGGTCCCATATCACCCAATGTCATTTCGGCCATCATTCTGGAAATGATATAAGGCGTGAAAAATTGTCCTTGTGCGCCATTCAAAGCCCCAAGCTCTCCGGCTACTTCTCCCAAAAAATCGCCGCCTTCCTGTAAACCTATACAAATCAAAGCCAATAATTCAGGATAAGCGCGAACAGTATCTTTATCGGCATAGCTGGAAACAATCGCCATATAACGACTTTCAAGCAGTTCTGCTTTTTCGATGGATGCTGTTTTTTTGGCATAAGCACAATAAGCCATTTCGCAGAGATCCCAGAATTTCTGTTGAGGCGTTTTCGACGGTTCGAGTGACATTAGTTTTTTGACAAAAGTAGATTGATGACTCATGAGGGTTTCTCCTTGCTAAAAACGGGTCACTGTTGCCGTTCTTAAAGTCAAAGAACGGTTTCAGCGCCGCCTGAAACCCTGGCCGTCGCCGAGACGAGGGGTAGCAAGTACAAGGGCACGGCCAGGCCGTGGAAGCCTGCGCCTTTACCCTTGTGCGCGAGAGGGTGTCAAACCTTTAGTGAGTTAAACTTTGAATGAATAAACAAAAACCGGAAAGAATTCCGGTCATCCCCTGATTTAAGCGTTATTTTGCATTAAAAAAATATTTCCTCGTCCTCAGGCCAATCGATAGTAGAGAGGTCTTCTAGTAAAAGAAGAGAAATTGCAAAATCATAGCGATCAGCTAAAACCACAATTTCCTGTACTTCTTCATTGAACCAGACTCCAGGAGGGTGATTTATCGTACCCCGACCATCTGTAAGTAAATCTGGATGTAAAGGTAGAGCTTGGCTAGGAATTTCGATGGTTTCCTTAGCGGCTCTAAAAAAGGCTTTTGTTTTTAATGCTGATTTACTAGACCGTGACCAGCTAATGAAACCGTCACGCGATACAACCAAAACGGCCCTTTTAGCAGTGTACTGTAGCCATTGCGAGATTGTCGCCATTAATGAAACGCCATAGCGATTAGCGCAATGCGAAAGCATGTCGTAATTAACGGTAGCCTTTGCAGGAATTTGAGCACGAAAATCTTTGAAAGGCATCAATAGATTCGCCGCAAATACATTGGCTTGATGTTCAATTTGGCCATATTCTGAATCCCATCTGACAATGTCTTGATCGCTACATTGAATACCTTCAGGAAAATCCAGGCGATGAATCAAATAGTGTCCAAATTCATGAGCCAACGTAAAATTAATTCGGCCCTTTGAGACGATCTTATCATTATAGAAGATTGCCCACCCTTTCTTATTAGCAGGCATACGGAACAGAGCGCCCTCAAATCCTGGAAGATCCTGGCTAAGAACAGCCGCAATTGGCTCATCAGGGAAAACATTTTTAGAATATTCTTGAGCAATGCCAATAACGTCAACAGGGAAGCGTTCTGTGCCAAGGGTAGCGTCAAGTAAATCTGAAATCTTGGTAGCCCAACCCTTTGGCGTTGATGGATGACTCATTCGGTATCCCCTAATAGATCCATCATTTTTCGAAGTTTTTCCTTAGTAGGCGGTGGCATTTGTTGGTATTTTCTGAAGAACGCTTTATCCGAGGCATCTTCAATATCAATAGTTTCGGTTGTGTCCAATAGGTAATCACCCGTTACGCCAAGAGCTGCTGCTATTTTCGATACTTTATCAGCCGAAGGGCGGGGTGGGTTCTTGTTTTCCAATTCCCAAATATAGCTTTTACTTGATTCTGAAAGCTCCGCAAGCTTATCAAGGGTAAATCCTTTTTCTTTCCGAAGGGTTCTAATCTTATTTCCGAGAGGTGTTGACACAGTTTCTCCTCGCTAAACAAATAAAGTTCACTATAGCAATATTTTATATGCTTGACAATCGATACCTGAACCCTCATAATGTTCAGAATAGCGATACTTTTTATTTTTAAATTACGAACATACGCCTTAATCGAACTGATTAAAAACATGATTTCCTCACTTAACGCCAAAGGAGAATGCAGTATTATGCCTGAGCCAAAACAGGGTCAAATCAAGCTATTTATTGACGATAAGGAAGTTCGCCACTTTGATAAAGAAACCGTACTCAAAGAGATTGCGGCCCTTTTACTGGATGGAGAGGAAGGCTTTCTTTTTCTGGACGATTCTGAAGAGCCTCTCGATTTGGCCATTACGCTTGATGAAGTGGGGATTAAAAAACACGGCCATATTCATGCAAACCGTTGCCGTCAGGTTGACGTTACAGTGGAATATGCCGGTCAGTCGAAATCTCGCAAGTTTCCACCCACGGCTAAGGTGAAGGTTGTTAAGGAATGGGCTGTCAGGCAAGACTGGGAGCCGCCGATTGACCCTGCCGAACGGCCAAAGTTTGCGTTGTTCTTGCCGGAAACTGATTCTGAAGCGCTATCTGAAGCAAGTCGTATTGGTATTTACTTGACCAAGGGAAAATGTAGCCTAACCCTTGAGCTTGCTTATCAGGAGCGTCAGCAAGGCTGATGACTGACGAAATAAAACCAGATGAGCGCACGCTTCGGGCTGATCTTGATGCCGTCCCTTTCCAAAGTCAGATTGATCTGCGTTGGGGAGAACCGAAGATTGATTGGCCCTTTGTTTATTTATGGGTTAAAGCTCGGCTCACCGAAAGTGGTATTGATCGCTATTGGTTACGTCTTGATTGTGCTGGTTATCCTCAACGGGCACCAACTGCGACTTTTTGGGATATGGAGCATAATACCCAGTTAGAAGATGCGAAGCGCCCTTGGGGCGTTGGTGAAGTTGGACTGGCATTCCGAACGGATTGGCCAGGCGATCCTCACGGTAATGGAAGTGCTTTTTATTTGCCTTGTGATCGCATCGCTTTAGAAGGCCATGCTGACTGGCCCGAAAAACATCCCCGCCGGATATGGAAGCCTGAGAAAGGAGTCATTTATTATCTTGATGAAGTCACTCGTTTGCTCGATTCGCAGGAGTATACGGGGCCTCGTGGCTCAGTCGCATGAAATATCCATGCCCTCCGCTATCTGGACTGATCTTGTCGCTGAACTCGCACGGCGTGGTAGCGGCGTTAGAGAAAGTGGTGCTTTTCTGCTTGGGAGTATTTATTCTGGGCGTCGCGAAGTTATGGCATTCATCCCATATGATGAGCTTGAACCAGGGTGTCTGGATGCGGGATACATAAATTTCACATCAATAGGTTATCGAAAACTATGGCGGCTATTGAAGGAATGCGGTTTACAAGTGGTGGGAGACATCCATACTCATCCTGGTAAGCCAATTCAAAGCCACATTGACCGTGACAATCCAATGATGCCGAATGTTGGCCATATCGCATTGATTTTAGCCAATTATGCTCAGAAGCATCCGATGCCAAGCGATGCTGCCTTGTATATTTTTAAAGGCAGCCAGCTGTGGGAATCATATAAACCCGGTCAATCCAAGCAAAAGTTCTATGTCGGTTTTTGGAGCTGAACAACATGCATAATCGCGATAATTTACATCGTGCAGCCTTGCTTTTAATTGATCTAAGGCTCGCAAAAACTGTTGAGGCAGCTTATAGCATTTTGAATCAGTATCGATTAACAGTTGCTATCGGCCAAGATGCGGTAAACTCTGAATCAGGTCAAGCCTGTTTATTGACGATTATTAATGTTGCGGTCAGGTCTTGTTCTGGCGGTGTTTATGTTATCGGCATCAAGGGTGACGAGCCAGTCTTAACCACCCTTGCTTCTAGCAAAACACTTAGTCAATCTATTCACGATCTTGGTGGAACAATTGCTTCTGAGGCCCCTGGAGATACGCCTGTAATTCTCCTTGGGGATTATAATATACCTGTAAAGGGTTCCCTTAAAATACGGGCAACCTATGGTGGTTGGTCTGGGGGTATTGTACCGGAAGATGAGAATTTGCGGCTTTCTGAGGATTCTAAGTATCCCCCTGCTGCCATATTCGCAGGAGTACTTGCGGTATCTGAGTGTTTTGCTCATCTATTTGGAAACAGTGTAACCGCTGGTAGCAGAACCATGGGCTTGTCTTTGTATGAACCTGGGAGTGATTGGCGACAACCTGTTGATAAAGAAATATATCTTCCAGAAAGTCTATGGCTGCTTGGGCTTGGACATCTTGGGCAGGCATATGCTTGGACATTAGCAGCATTGCCGTATCCTACGGATCATAAACCTACCATCTGTCTTCAAGACTTTGATGTGGCTACTGAAGCAAATCTCAGTACAAGTGTCCTAACACATCTCTCAGATCTTACAAAACTAAAAACCCGAGTTGTTGCCACCTGGTTAGAAACCAAAGGTTTTACAACCCGAATGATTGAACGACGTTTTACAGGTGATTTACGCATCGCATCTAATGATCCCAATGAGCCTAAGATTCTGCTTTGTGGTGTCGATAATCTCCCTACGCGTCGGCTCCTTGAAAAGCCTGGCTTCCAGTTTATTGTCGATGCAGGCTTAGGGATAACTGCTGGAGATTACGACGGATTTTGCGTTCAAACCTTCACCAATACAGGCCGCGCAGCCACTGCTTTTCCTGAATCAACGCGTAAACAGTCACCTAAGAAGCGCATTGAAAACAATCAAACTGCTTATGACAGCCTTGGTCTTGATCAGTGTGGAATGCACTGGGCTGCTGATGTCATGGTCGGCGTACCCTTTGTTGGTGTGGCGACTTCCTGTCTTGTTATCAGTAGTATCATTCGTTCAATTGCGGGAGATCCAGTTTTTGAGACAATTTCAGGCTCTCTACGTAATATTGATTTAATCACCACTCATAAAACAGAAGCTACTATCCGGAACCCAGGCTATATACTTCCAAAGTTAGCAAGTTAAAGGTAGATTGAAGGTTAAGGACTGGAAAATATTTCCAGTCCTTTTTATTTTGAAAGGGAGAAGCCCTTAAGGGAAATGGAACGACATCTTCTTTTATATGAAAAATCATTTAAAAAGCAACAAGTCCTTATCTTGTGGAACAAAAGCTGGGGCAGACTTTAAAAATTGATCTGAATACCCTTGCCATATAATTCCCCTGGAAAGGCAGCAATTATCTCTTTGATGAATTGTTGAACCCACTGGCAAAGTGGAAGCACTTTGTATCTGAAAAGACATTCTTGGTTGAATCATACCCCTGATCCCCATTCGTTTTATAGGCCTTTTTAGTTTTGAGTATGCTGCTCCGACGCTTCGGAACCTTGTTCTTTTTCCAAACCGTTTCTATAGGCTTCTAAATCCGCTGTAATGATGCGCGTCAGCGTCCCTAAGGCATCCATAGGGCAGTTTTGAGCATACTTTAAGCGTTCCCAGGTTTTCTCCAAAAACTTTGTGTACTGCTCATCCAAGCCATAGATAAGGCTGGAAATCCTTTCCGTCTGTATTTCATGGTAGGTACAAAGGATGCGAAGCGTTGCCTTGACGACCTGATCAGAAGTGGCTTCTTTTAAAAAGTCGATTTCAGGCAAAAGAGACATGCCAAAGACAACCCCTTCCGGGCGTGATAAACTAACACGTTTAGATATCCTGCAATTCCGAACCCGGAAGAGCAGTAGAGACACTAACAATTTTGTTAGTGAAAGATTAGCATTTTTTGAGTCTGATTGTCAATGACTTTACTTGGAGACAGGCTAAAAGAGCTTCGGGCAAACTTTTCCCTTATGGATATTGCCCGTGAAGTCGGCTTGTCAGACGTTCAGATCTTGAATTTTGAGAAGGGCACCCGAAAACCCAGAAAAGAAACCTTGAAGAAGCTGGCAGCACTCTATCATGTCAGCTACGGTGAGCTTCGAAAGCTTTATTACACGGATCTCTTTTCTGAAGATTCTGAAGAGCGTCGGATTATTCTTGAATGGGCAAAAGAAGCACAAGAGTAAATGCTTCATTAAGAGATGAATTTGAAAAAGAGCGCCATTGGCGCTCTTTTTATATTTGGATTTCCAAAGGTTTTGGAAATTTTTCCATGTTTTGAAAGGGTTTAGTGGAATTAAAAATTAATTTGTGATCGCTAAGGGCTTCTCCCTCGCGCGCACAAGGGTAAAGGCGCAGGCTTCCACGGCCTATGGCCGTGCCCTTGTTGCTTGCTACCCCTCGTCTCGGCGACGGCCAGGGTTTCAGGTGGGCACTGAAACCGCCTTTTAACTGTCCGAACGAGAGAGGAGACGAGCAATGGCCGAGATTAGAGGACGTGTCAAACTAGAGCATTATGATTTAATTCAAACCGTTGCTGATTTTACGGGAGACACGCCCTTTGAATTCTGCTTGACAGCAGGCTTGGAAAAAGCAAGGGAACTCATTTTGGAAAAAATCGAGTTTGAAAAGACATACTCGCAGTACAAAATCGATAAAAGCCCACAATCGTGAATGTTAATATCGATACTTTCTTTTCCGCTCTGGCTTGGTCTCAGCAATAGGCTGCTTGCTTTCAGGCAAAACGACTTCAGCTGAACTTTGCTTTTCTTTCTTGGGCATAGTAATGACAAAGTTCTCCCGAATCCAGTCTGTAGCTTCTTTCTGTTTGATGTTGATGTACTTCATTGTTGTCGCAATATCACCATGACCTAAGACATATTGAATCCTTGGCAAAGGCATTCCTTGATCCGAAAGCATTTTGGCATAGGCACGTCGCAAATCATGCGGTCTTACGGCACAGTTGAGTGTCTTGGCTACTTGTGCCGCTTCTTCCAACAAAGCTTCTTTAGTTCTTTTGGGAAAGATAATATTCACATTTTCATCAAAATAAGGCTCCTTGGCCTTATTTGATATCACCACCTCATTTTGTCGTTGTTTGACAATGATGAGGGCCTTATGAAGCGCCAGTGCTTTAGACAAGCGTATAAAACGGCAAGCAATAGAACGCTCTGTCAACTGTTTACCATGCTCATTGACCATCAGATAAGGCAAACTGGACTCAGGTCGTAGGTTTTCAATCCATTCTTTCACTTTCTCAGCCAGCTCGTTTGGCATAGGAACTAGCCGATCCTTACCCCACTTCCCAGGTACCAGGATTTCATTCGTCCCGAAATTCACACCCGAAAGCTTGATATTCGCTGCTTCCATACGCCTAACACCGGTAAAGCCATATAGAAATAACAGCATATCCATGATCTGGATATCTTTTGACGTTCTCCCGTCATTCCACTTTGCATTGAAATTAATGGCGTCCCATACTTCCACTAATTCCAATGAATGACGTTTCGGGTTAATTCTAGCCTTCGGACGAATACTTTTAATTTCCTCAAAGGCGGATGAAGGTTTGTGTCCTTTTTTGATTAAGAATTGGATAAAGCTCGAAACCGCCTTGTAAATATGCATTTTAGTTGCGTAATGATCACGACGGGCCACTTCATCGAATTGGTAATGGGCAAACACTTTCCGCAATGCATCAGCGTTAAGCCCTTCGATGGATTCTTCTCCACCATTGGCGGCCCAAAGTTTTTTCAAACCACGTTCAAGCTGAACCATATAATTCGCGCTCACTGGCGTTGATGAACCCGAACAGGTCCCAGCAAACATCTCTTGCCGCCATTGGGCTTTCAATTCCTGATAGCCGCCAGAGTCTTTCTTTTGCAACAGCAATGCTAGCGTTTCAGTCGAAATGACTTTGTAGGCCTTCTTCCCTTCAATCCTGATTTCCGTGGGTAAATATCCCCGTCGGCTATCGATTTTTAATTTTTCTATATGAATGCCCGTAATTTCAGCAGCTTCAGATAGTCTGTATTCTTTAGACAAAACCATCTCTCCTCTCACAATTGATGCGATAAGTCTAGTTATCACATGCGGCTCATATCAGAGTCAATCATGAGAGTCAGAGTCAAAATCCATTACTATACTTTTTGAATAAATGGTGGGCGATACTGGATTCGAACCAGTGGCCCCTTCCGTGTGAAGGAAGTGCGCTACCACTGCGCTAATCGCCCAACAAACCTTCTTACCTTCTTTTTAATACAAAAGCGCCCCAACGTCCACCAGCAGGGGTTGCCTTCAGAATAGCCGCCTCACGCCAAAGGCTTACTCAGCCAAACCTCTCCCGTTTGCACACAACGCTTTACATAGTGTTAAGCGCGAGTTTACTTCCGGAGGCAGCTTTTTTAAGATAAAGCACTAAGTAAGAGGCATCAACATCAGGCATCTGAAATCACTGGCGCTAACATTATTAGTACAATGCTTATTATATGATGACAGCATGCGCCCCTCATTCGTACGATAGAGCAAGGGAACTTCGGGTATGACCCCACGCCATTGGCTTCCGGTAATATTTAATAAAAAAACAAGTATTAAGAGCCTGTTCTCGCTTTCCATAGCGACCACAGTTGGTCTTGGGTTGTTTTCACCCGCCCTTTCAATGCAGTTCAAGGTGTCGCAAATCGGCTATCACACCAAGGGGCCTAAAATCGCTTATCTTGAAGACGTTCCTGAGGGGCAAACGCCTAAGGTGATCGTCTTTGACCCCAAATGGAAAGACCGCCTGGAAATTTTCAATGGCCGAAAAGTCTTTGAAACCGACAAGCTCACCCCCATCGACACCGGTCGCCAGGCCCCCGGCCTTCAAACCTTCGCCGTGGATTTCAGCGATTTTCACACCAGCGGGCAATACGAGTTGCGCGTTGAAGGAAAAGTTGACGGCAAAACAGAGGTCAAGCCGCAGAAAATCGAGGTGTCCGAATATCTTTTCTGGGATTCGCTCAAGCCTATCCTCAAGACATTCTACTTTCAGCGCAGCGGCCAGAAGCTGGAAGACGTGCGCAATAACTTTTATTACTACGATTGCTATACCGATGACGAGCTGCGCGTCAAAAACGCCACCGCCTTTGGCGAGCAGGAATGGGACGCAAGCGGTGGCTGGTATGACGATGGCGGTTTCGACAAGCACGTGGCCAATAACGCCATTGCGGCAGCCCGGCTGCTTAGCCTGTTTGAAAGTAACCCAAGCGCGTTTCAACGTTTTAAGATGGATTACCCGCCCACGGAAAACAGCTTGAGTGGCATTCCCGATCTGCTATACGAAGCCAAAACCGGGCTGAATTGGCTGATGGCCATGCAGCGTCGAAACGGCAGCGTTCTGGCAGGCGTTTCAGGCAATGCGGGCCGCTGCGACGCACGCGAAAACTTTGAGTTTGACGAGCGCGAAGTCCTCGATTCCACGCCTTCGGATACGGCCATCGCTTCAGCCGTCATGGCAATGGCAGGTCGGGCTTATCGTTCCAAGGACTTGGGCTACGCCGTCAAGAACCTTCTGGCAGCAGAGCAGGCGTGGGATTATATTGACGACACTACTCCCACAAAAGATGACCTACTGCCCCGCTTTTGGGCAGCGGCAGAATTATACGCCACCACGGGCAAAGAGAAATACCAGCAGTTCCTGCTTAAAAACCATAAAGCGTTAACCCTGACGATCAAACAACCATTACAAGCATCCCCTCTGTTACTTCAGGCTTATGGCGATTATGCCCTGTACGCAAGCAAACCCCATGGCGATCTGCTCAGCCTGATTCGCTACCGCTTTAGCAGCGAGGCCGACGAAATTGCAAGCGCCATTGAGGCCGACCCGCTGACGGCGGGAATAAAGCAATTTACCTATGCCTCCAACCAGCAGCTTTCAAACCGCCTGGGAGTTCTGATGGTGGCCTACCGCCTGGCCCAGAGCAAGGACGATCAAGCGCGTTATCAAAAAGCAGCGGGCCTTGGGCTGATGTATCTTTACGGGCTAAACCCGCTCGGTAAAACGTTTATCAGCGGCGTTGGGACAGAGCCTGTCAAATACATCCAGATGCAACGATTCAATTCAGAGCGCTCAGGGGCCGATGTGCTGCCGGGTTATCTGGTGGCAGGGCCGAACGCCAATCCGAGCGATAAGGTAACGCCGAAAAATATGGGGGTCTTCAGCTACCTGGACAATCCGCGCGCAAGCGCCGTTAACCAGATCGATCTCTATAACGCGGCAAGCCTCGCTTTTGCGATGGGTCAACTCAATACCACCTATAATTACCCATCGCTCAATCCGCTGACACCACCCAAAAAAGAAGAAAGCGGCGGAAAAAATAAAAATAAGTACCCTTCATTGAATTAATGATGAAATGGGCAAATAGAGAGAAAAGATCACCATGGGGATTGAAGCCGCAGAAAATCCGGAAGGGAATGTAAAAAACCCGGTTCGGCCGTTTGTGCCGTTGCATGTGCATTCGCATTACAGCTTGCTGGACGGCGCAAGCAAAATCGCCGACCTGGTAAAAATCGCCCAGAATAATAATATGCCCGCCATCGCCGTCACCGATCATGGCGTAATGTACGGGGCGATTGAGCTTTATAACAGCGCGAAATACGGGGGCATTAAGCCTATTATTGGCTGCGACGTCTACGTTATTGACGGGGACATTACGGAGCGCGGCACGCGTCAGCCGATGAGCAGCCTGGTCTTGCTGTGTAAAAACAACACGGGCTACAAGAATTTAGCCAAACTGGTTTCCATCTCGCAAACGCAAGGGTTTTATTATAAGCCGCGCTGCAACTGGGAGATGATTCAGCAATACAGCGAAGGCTTAATTGCCCTGACAGGGGATTTGGCAGGAGCGCTCGCCAGACCGTTTTTACGGGGGAATCCCCAGGAATCCCGCGAGCGGGCAAAATTTCTCAAAGATATTTTCGGCGACGATTTATATATCGAGATTTTCGATCACGCAAAAGAAGCCGAGTACCGCTATACGATTGAAGCCTGCAAAATAGCAAAAGAACTTGGGATTGAACTGGTCGCCACCAACGACAGCCATTTTTCCTATCCCGATGACCACACGATGCACCAGATTTTACTCTGCATGCAAAACGGCACCACGCTTCACGACAATAATCGCGGTGATATTTACGGGCCACAGTTCTACATCAAAAACGGCGATGAAATGGAAAAGCTGTTTCAGCACCTGGATCGATCCGAGGTTGAAAAAGCCCTCGACAACACGCTGGTCATTGCCGATAAAATCAACTTAGAATTGCAGCAAGGCGTTTCCTTGCTGCCGGATTACCCGCTTGCTCAAGGCGTTACGCCTGAGCAGGAGCTGGTCAGACTGACAAGAGAATTTGCAGTCAAGCGTTATCGGGTTGAAAATTATGACGCGCTGGAAGATGTTTTAAAAGACCGTTTGGATTACGAGCTGGGCATTATCAACCAGATGGGCTTCCCGGCCTACTTCCTGATTGTCTGGGATTTCATCAACTTCGCAAGAGAAAACGATGTCCCGGTCGGCCCGGGCAGGGGCTCTGCAGCAGGCAGCCTGGTGGCCTTCGTGCTGGGGATTACCGATATTGACCCGGTGGAGCATAATTTGCTGTTTGAGCGCTTTCTCAATCCGGAACGGGTGAGCATGCCCGATATCGATATTGATTTCTGCATCGACAAGCGCGAACTGGTGATTGATTATGTCACCCAGCGCTACGGCAGGGAGCGCGTCTGCCAGATCATCACGTTTGGAACACTGGCAGCCAGAGCGGCGCTGAAAGCCGTTGCCCGCGTGATGGATATTCCTTTTGCAGAAAGCGACAAGCTCGCCAAGATGATCCCTTCTGTGCCAGGCACCAAGCTGAAAGACGCCGTGGCCGAAGGCACCGAGCTTCAGCGGGCGGCACAGGCCGATCCGCGCGTCAAAGAACTGGTGGACTTGGCCCTGAAAATTGAGGGAACGGCCTGTAACGTGGGGGTTCACGCGGCAGGCGTTGTGATCGCGAAAGATCCGCTGAGTGATACGATTCCCGTTCAGCACTCAAAAGAAGGGCAACTGGTGTCGCAATTTCCAATGGGCGATTTGGAAAAGCTCGGTCTTCTCAAAATGGACTTTTTGGGCCTGCGAAACCTCACCATCATTGAAAATACCATTCAAATGGTAAAAAAAGAAAAAGGCGATGACATCGACATGCGCCGCCTGCCACTGGATGATGGCGCGGTATACGAAGTTCTAACCGCCGGAGAAACCGACGGGATTTTCCAATTGGAATCCGGGGGGATGAAAGCGCTTGTAAAAGATTTAAAGCCTTCCGTGTTTGAGGATATCGGTGCGCTTGTGGCGCTTTATCGACCCGGCCCACTGAATTCCGGCATGGTCAAGCAGTTTGTCGATAGAAAACACGGGCGCGCGCTGGTACAGTATCCACACCCGGCGCTTGAACCGATTTTAAAAGACACCTACGGCACCATCGTCTATCAAGAACAGATTATGCAGATTGCGCAGTCGCTTGCAGGATATACGCTGGGGCAAGCCGATTTGCTGCGCCGCGCGATGGGTAAGAAAAAAGCCGAGGTCATGGAAAAAGAACGCGACGGCTTTATCAAAGGCTCTACGGCAAACGGTGTTCCGGCAGCGTTAGCCAACCAGCTGTTTGACACGATGAGCGAGTTTGCGGCTTACTGTTTTAACCGGTCACACTCGGCCGCCTACGCCCTGGTGGCTTACCAGACGGCTTTCCTCAAGGCGCATTACCCGGTTGAATATCTTTCGGCGCTGCTTTCAAGCGTCAAGGATCTCGATAAAATCATGTATTACATTCTAACCGCCCGAAAGCTGGGCATCCCGATTTTATCGCCCAATATCAACAAATCGGGCCTGGAATTTACGCCCGATGGCAATGCGATCCGCTTCGGGATGGCGTCGGTAAAAAACGTGGGCTCAGGGGTTGTCGAATCGATTTTAAACGCGCGGCGGGATGAAGCGGATTCTGAAAACAGCAAGCCGTTTAGCAGTATCGAGGATTTTCTCAATCGCGTGGACAGTAAAGTCCTTAACCGAAAGACGCTTGAAAGTTTGATTCTGTGCGGCGCGTTCGACAACGTGTTTGAAAGCAAGAACACGTCTCGGAAACAGCTTTTTGCAAACGTTGACAACCTGATCCACTTTGCCTCGCAGGCCAAGGACAGAAAAGAAACGGGGCAGGCCAGCCTGTTTGGTTTATTGGAGGCACAGCCTGGCGAATCCGAATTTGGCGGCTTGATTTTAAGCGGCCCTGCCGATGAATTTACGGATGAGGAAATTCAGGCTTACGAAAAACAACTGCTGGGTTTTTATGTCAGTTCGCATCCGCTTGATAAGCTGGTGGAAACCCTGCCGATGCTGGTAACGCATAATATCGCCGAACTCAAAGACACGGCCGACGCCACGGAGGTGTTAATCGGAGGGCTGGTGTCGGGGCTTGCGAAAAAAATGACCAAGAAGAACAAGCCCATCTGGATTGGCACGATTGAGGATTTTACGGGCGGCGTGGAATTTGTGATGTTCTCGGAATCCATCGAACGATTATGCGCCAATGATCCAGAGCGCATTAGTGATGGCAAGAAATTAATTCTATCCGGCAAGCTTCAGTTTCGGGGCGATGAGTCCGAACGTTACAGCGTGATTTTAAATGACGCTTACCCGATTGAGCTGATACGTCCCCTGAATCTGGCGTTTGACACGGCCCCCCGTTACGAGGATATCGCTTACCTTGGAAAAATTCTCGTGCAACATAATGGGCAAATGCCTGTGATTATAAGTTTTAAGGACGGCACGCGCATCAAGACCGGCAAAAAGTTCTGGGTGAACCCGAATTCGACTGAAACTATAAAAGCCCAGCTTGAACGCCATTTCGGCCCCGGCTTGTCTATTGCCCCTTATCAAACTAAAAGTACACTTGAAAAAGTAGCGAGCTAAATTAAGAATTAGTGTGCCTTAATCGCCATTTATTCAAAATATATGCAATTTCATCTTTTGAATAATGTTGATACCTTTCAACTGAAAGAACCATCAAACTTTGGCAGTAATTCTTGTAATGGTTTAGATAATAGAAAATATAGCGGACTGGATAACGAAAAGATTTTAAACTTACATGGAATTCTCGAACTTCATTCCAAGGAATTAAGATATTTTTACCAAAACAGTTCACCCGCGTAACCCCTTGATGAGTCAAGGTTAATTGGCTAAACCTCTTCCAGTTGATCAGTCGAGCAACACAAATGATGAAAAGGAAGAGCAAACATACTTCTATAACACTGGCAAAAATCTTATCACTGAATACGCTATTGGAAGAAGTTAAACCGTATGCGTTGAATATAATGCAAGGCAAGCTGAGTAAAATATACAATCCATTTACACTAAATATCCAGAGCTTGTCAGTCTCTAACACCAAACATGCGGACGGATATTGGCTATCTGAATTTTCTTGTGTCATCTGAAAAGGTTACTGGATTTTCTGATTCGCAGTTTCGGGGACTTCCAGCCCTTCGCCGCCAAGCGTCTGAACCGGTTTGTCATTCACCAGCACCTGGATGTTTAAAGGCTTCTCTGAACTCTGGCCCTGGTTGTTTGCGATAATCGTGTTCTGAATTTCCGCCATACGCTGAAGAATGCTGTTGGAACCACCGCCTGAAGCGAACTGGCTTGAGAAATTAACAATGACCTTGTTGTCTTTCTTGTTTACTGAAAGCAGCTTGGTGCCCTTTGGGATTTCACTAAAGAAGCCTGCCCGGCGCTCGTCTTGCGTGGGGCCTTGCAACAGGGACTCCAGGGCATATTGGATGGGCGTGATTTTTTCTTCCTGGGGAAGCGGGCGCACCACGGCTTCCGTCACGCTGTTACTGCCCCGGCTTTTGGTAAAAAAGACGGTCACTTCGCGCTGATCCTTCTGCTCGGCAGCAGGCAGGTCGTTGCTGTTTCTCTGCTTTTTGCAGCTTGCAAGCGCAAACACCATTCCGGCAAGAAGCGCCAGTACCAGCACCAAGGTAATCCCACGCTGCCATATGCCCACAGGGGTGGAAGAAGATGCCGGGTGGGTGGGGGAAGTCTGCCGTTCAGCGCTCATGGGCCTGTACTCGCTTACAAAACGTCAACATGTTTTTTTAGTGATCAAGATAGGTGCCTGTTTCAACTAAGCCCCTATTTTACTTGAGCCCAGGCGGATATGCTAGCCCATCCCCTATTTCCTATTATACAAGGGCACCGTGTCTCGCCGATATCTTTCAGGTAAACTGCCTTATAATCCCCACAGGGCGTTTTACCATTGTCGTTATTCATAGGGCGGGATATTTTTATGGCCCCTTACCAGGATTTAAGACAGTTTATCGCACTCTTAAAAAAAGAGGGCGAGCTGCTTGAAATTTCAGAGCCGGTTTCAACACACCTTGAGATTGCCGAAATTACCGATCGCGTGAGCAAACTGCCTGAAGGCAAAAACAAGGCGCTGCTCTTTCACAACGTACACAACGAAGCGGGCAGGCACTATGACATGCCCGTCTTAATCAACGCGATGGGAAGCCACCGCCGAATGATGCTAGCGTTAGGCGCCCAACGCTATGAGGACATTCAAAAGCGCATCGAATTTTTTATCAAGCCCGAAATCCCTGGCAACCTGCTGGATAAAATGCTGATGCTGCCCAAGCTTGCCGAGGTGAATAATTTTATTCCCCGTATGCACAAGGGCCCGGCCCCTTGCCAGGAGGTGGTGTTAAGCGACCCCTCAAAACCGATGCTGGACGCTGTTCCTGTCATCACCTGCTGGCCGGATGATGCGGGCCCGTTTATGACCTATCCCGCCGTCTTTCTTAAAGACCCCGCCACCGGCGAGCGAAACGTCGGCATGTATCGGATGCAGGTGTACGACAATTGCACCACCGGCATGCATTGGCACAAGCACCATGATGGCAACCGGATTTATGAAAACGCAAGACGGATGGGCAAGGATAGAATCGAGGTGGCGGCTGCCTTCGGCTGCCCGCCCCATATCGTTTACAGCGCCACGGCCCCCCTGCCCCCAGGCATTGACGAGATGATCTTTGCGGGCTTTCTGCATAATGAGCCGGTGAAGATGGTGAAATGCAAGACGATTGACAACGAGGTGCCCCACAACGCCGAGCTGGTGCTGGAAGGCTATGTGCTTCTGGATGAACTGCGCCGGGAAGGGCCGTTTGGGGATCATACCGGCTTTTATTCTCTGGCCGACGATTTTCCCGTGTTTCACGTCACGGCCGTCACCCACCGCAAAGACCCGTTTTATATGACCACCATTGTGGGCAAGCCGCCACAGGAAGATTGTTATCTGGGCAAGGCCACCGAGCGGATTTTTCTGCCGCTCTTAAAGCTCTTTATTTCTGAAATCGTGGATATGGACTTGCCCTGGGAGGGTGTTTTCCACAATTGCGTTATTCTCAGCATCGACAAGCGCTATGCTGGCCATGCAAAAAAGGTGATGAGCGCCGTCTGGGGATTTGGGCAGATGATGTTCAGCAAGTACGTCATCATCGTCGATAAGCACGTCAACGTGCATGATTACGCCGAGGTGGCCTTTCACGTGTTCAATAACACCGACCCCAAACGCGACACGATGTTTGCCGAGGGGCCGATGGATATTCTTGATCACGCAACCCCAAGGCTTGCGATGGGAAGCAAGATGGGCATTGACGCCACGAAAAAATGGGCCTCGGAAGGTTTTGAGCGCGAGTGGCCCGATGAAATCGTGATGGACGCGACGACCAAAGCCAAGGTCGATGCAAAATGGCAAAAACTCTTTTCGAGTTAAGCTACCATTCAAAGGCGTCGAAGGCGTCTTTGACCTGCGCCCGAATATTCTGCTCGGCGCGTTTCTTGTGATAAAGCTTCGGCAGATCCATCCAGTCGCGAATCGTCTGATTCATAAGCCAATGGAAGCTTTTATCCACGATGGGCGCTGTCACAGGGATTGTCGCCAAACTCAGTGCAATTGGCAAATACCGCTGAATCTTAGGCTGATTAAAGGTAGCCACTCCCCGGCGCCCCAATGCTTTAATCGCCAATTCAAAGCCTTCACGAATCCCCGGCATTTGCAGACGCTTAATTCTCAGGCCATCAATCAGGATAAACGGAATCAAAACGGAGGCGAACACCTGAAAGATCCCAGCATCAAGCGCGTGGGCAGCCACGTGTTTGCGGCGAGCGCTGACCGGTTGGTTTTTGTTAATTTCATTCACCCGCTTGCCAACAACATAGGTATCCAGGATGGAATAAAAATAAGAGAGCCCTTGCCCAATCAGAACCCCTGTCGGGCCGATAATAGGCCGAAAGGCGGCGGTAAAATCATTGACATAGGCCCAGTAACGAATAATCCCATCCCGTGTCCAAGGGGATATCAAGGACTCCCTGGCCAGGTGTTCGGGGCGTTGGGCGCTGGAAGAAGGCGGCGCAAGCCTCAGTATAGGATCTGTCGCTAGCCTTGATACAGGAGGTATCTGTGCCGGCAAGGCTTGAAGCGGCAACCCTGTCAAAGCGGAGTAACCGTAACGTGTGCTTGCATCGGAAGACGAAATGTTTCCAGAGGGAGGGATCATAGAGAACGCAAAAGTCAGTTGGCGTTAAGGCGTATGTCTTTCGTATGCTGCTTTTAAATCTCTTTCAAATTCAAAGCGGCAACTGAAGACGGGTTTACCCTAACATAAACAGAAGAGTCTCAGGAGGGAGGGCCTGCAAGCAATATCCTGGGCAGCAGGCCTTAAAGAAAAGACTACACTCTATTAAAACCCCAACACAGAAGGGGTTGACTCGCTCTTTAGGCTATATTTCTTTATAAATAAGCGCTTTCCCGGATCCACTTGGTGGCAACCCACTTTTCACCGCTTCTGACCGGCTCGGAGCTGTGAAGCGTCTGGGCATCAAGCGCCCCGTTGGGAAACAGGTTGTAAAAGAGAAACGCGCGGCCTCGCTTGGGAATGACGGTAATCCCAACTTCAGGCATCGCCGTTTCACCCCCGCTTTCGGGCGTATCAAGATACATCAGAAGCGTTGCCACCCGCTGGCCGCCCTTTTGAAGATGAACGCCGCTGCCAGGCATCGCCGGGTCAAAATAATCGTAATGCGGCTTGTAGAACTGATCCGGCTGGTAATTCAGAACTTGCAGCCCTTCGCCGTTTTCGACCGGAATCCGTGTCATTTGGGCGATTCGATGCTCGATTCGATTCACCAGATCTGTTTCACCCCGATGAAAGAAGGTGCCCCGGCTGGTTCGACCCGGATGAGGCTTCATCTCTCCGCTTTCATTATCCACCACCGTGGAAGGGTTCATCCGGTGCCAGGCTTCGCCAATCAGCGCCTGGCACTCCTCTGGCGAAAGAAAATCATCAATAATAAAAAGCCTGGGCGACATGCAAAGGGGACGCATATGGAAGCGATCCCAGTCAGGCATTGTCGCTGCCGTATGCACCACCTGGCCCGCTTGTTCGGGCGTTATCAGCATCACGCCTTCAGGCGCCTGCTCGCTTAATGCCGGTTGCCAGACAGGCTGAATGCTCGCTTGCCGCGGCAGATTTAACGGGTGTAAAACGTCCGCATTGGCGGCTTGATCCTGCTGAGAGGGCTGTCTGCTCATATCAAGTATCCCCAAGGGCTCTATTGGGCTGATGGGGTTGATATCGGCGAGGCAGGCTAAAAACTTGAACCTACATTCGTCACTCCCGCTTTGGCGGGAATGACGAGATTGTTACAGCACGTGGGAAAAGGTGCTTTTCAAATCGGGATACTTGAAGCGGTAACCCGTTTCCTCAAGCCGAACGGGTTTGACATCCATATCGGCAAGCAAAAGCTCCTTGCCCATTTCGCCTAAGACCAGTTGCACCAGAGGGGCTGGAGCCGGTGGTGTCCAGTAGTGCATCGGCAGGAAGGCAGGGATCAAATGGCGGCGCAGCGTATCGGTAAACTTGGCGTTGGTGGTGGATTGAGGGGCAACCGCGTTGACCGGGCCTGAAATGGGATGCTCAAGGCAGTGGACAATACCGCCGACGGCATCGTCGAGAGAAACCCAGGGCATGTGCTGTTTACCATTAATGCTGAGGTTCCCAGCCAGTCCAAGCTGGAAGGGCCAGTACATCGCCTTAAGCGCTCCACCTTTGCCGCTGAGAACAACCCCGAAGCGGTAATTAACCACACGGGTGCCAACGGAACGAGCGGCGTTGGCTGCGTCTTCCCAGGCCCGGCAAACATCAGCCAGGAAGCCTTGGCCAGATGAGGAAACCTCTGAAAGCTTTTCACCCGGCCGATTACCGTAATAACCAACGGCAGACGCACTGATAAAGACCTTCGGCGGGTTATCCAACCTGCTAAAGGTATCGCTTAAAAGCTGGGTGGTCTGCAAGCGGCTTTCTTTGATGCGGCGCTTTCTAAGCGGCGTCCAGCGACCGCTGGCGATGTTTTCGCCTGAAAGGTTGACGACCGCGTCGAAGCCTTCCAGTTCTTTCGGGTTGATTTTACCCGCCGCCGGATCCCAGGTGATGGAAGGCTCGCCGGTTCTCCGTCTACGCTCAAGCCTTGTCACATGGTGATTACGGACTCTTAACTCCTCAACAAGGGCCTCGCCCACTAAACCGGTTGAACCGGACACAAGGACTTTCATCCGCAAACGACTCCTTTAGTAAGATGCAAAACGCTCAATCAGGCAATCCTGAGCTTATATTATACCAATCGGTCAGAAAACGGCATCCCCGCTGCTAAGGGTTTGTCTTGCGGTACTGGCTTTCAAACATGCGATTAAGCGGCCCTGCATCGATAACGTTTACCCCAAGCGCCTCAAGCGCCTGCTTCATTTCTTTTTCCACTTGCCCGCGGGGCTTGTCATAGACCTTTGCCTCGTCCGCCGTTGCTTTTTTCCCATAGCGAAACGGGTTGTAACCAGCAAGGGTACTGGCATCCAGAAGCGATGATGATGCCGATTCTTCTGACGCCACATGGTGGGCAGGATAGTCAGCCGGTGTCACCACAATAATATTTCCCAGACACCCGTCTTTAGGGGCGTAAGCTTTTTCCCATAGGATGGAAGGAACGGTGTTGGGCGTGGGATCCACGATTGCAAAAGCGTTTAAGTGAGGTTCCGTCCGATTGGGGAAACCGAACAGGAGGGAAAACCCGGCGCTTTTATAGAGTTCTTGCGCGCGCACCAACACGCCCATCTCAGAGACACAACTGCCCTGGCGCTGAGCGTCCTGGTGCTGATCAAACATCAGGGGCTGATGGCCAACGGCCAGCGATGAAATTGAGGCAAGCGACGCCAGCGCGTCATGCTGATTGGCCTGTTTCCGAAGGCTTTCGCCATCCAGCAGGAGAGCGCCAAATGTAAGGGCACCCGTCTGCAGTGCGGGGGAGGGCGCAGGAAAAGGTCTAGAAAAAAGCTGAGGGGAAAGCATGAAAGCCCTTATAACCCTGATAGCCCTTGATTAGTGGGCAATTGAATTGACTCGCTTATAATAATGGGACGCGAGAAGAATAAAAAAAGAGAAGAGATAAAAGAGAGGATTCCTGATTATCCATGGTAAATGCCCCATTGCCAGTCAAAGTCCTGTTCGTTTGCATGGGCAATATCTGCCGCTCGCCTTCGGCAGAAGGCGTGTTTCGCCATGTGGTTCAACAAGCGGGGCTTGAAGCGGAAATCCTCATCGATTCGGCGGGCACCCACGATTACCACGTTGGCGGGCCACCGGACAGCCGATCGCAACGCCACGCGCTTCAGCGCGGGTATGACCTGAGCGCGCTTAGGGCCTGGCAGATTCTGGAAAAAGATTTTGACCGCTTTGATTATATTTATGTAATGGATTGCGAAAACTTGAATAACGTTCTGCGCATTTGTCCTGAGCGGGACAAGCACAAGGTGGGGTTATTTTTGGCGCTGGCCCCGCACCTGGGCGTTGAGGAAGTTCCGGACCCCTATTACGGCGGCGTTGAAGGCTTTGAGCATGTGCTTGACCTGATTGAAGCGGCTAGCGAAGCCCTTTTGGCAAAACTCTGTCAGGATCATGGCCTAAAACCTCTGGCCCGGTCTTAAGTCTTACGAGAGAGGGAAATCTTAAAAAAATGCATCGCTTTGGAGCGAAGCCTTGCGGGGGGTTGTAAAATACCCTATACTGCCATATACCTTGTTTTTCCCTGGTTTCCATTAAGAAACAAGGCCTTTGTGTGTCTCGTACCTTGATAATTGCATACCAGTGAAACACTGATTCCATATGACTGCATAAATCAGCAGCTTGTCATTGCGCGGAGGCCTTAGGCCGACGTGGCAATCTCCTGAGTTTAGACGACTGGTTTATCCAGTCATATGGGGCCGTTTTGGACTTGACAAGGCGGGCTTCGGTGCCAAACTGCGAGTCGGGGTGCTGTTCCCCGTTATCAACAAGCACTTGTACAGATGCCAAATCTGACAATGTGATCGATGCACGCGCCCGCTTTGCCGGCCGTGCAGCTTCCGCTATCGCTGCCTAAACGCACGTTAGCCTGAAGCAGATCCACTCATAGCGGCCTGCATGCCGTCGTTATGGGTCAATCATGCATGCTAGCGGAAACCTGATGATCATAAGGTGAATGCGAACCCCATGATCGAGCCCGGCGGGGTTAAACGCTTTGGGTGGTGTTAAGCGACCGGTTTTCCGCGTGCGCCCCCCGAGAACAAATGAAAACCTACGCTCGTAGATGTTTGCCAACGATCGTTTTGGACGAGGGTTCGACTCCCTCCGGCTCCACCAATTTTGGATTTATAGTGACATAAAGTGACTATACATTTATTTTTAGGGGTTTAGTTGGAATATTATTATCAGCATGACTAACTTACAAATTCATATTCGAATTTTAGGCGTAGTTTGCGGAATTTTGTTAATGCCAGTTATTTATGGCATAGTGCTATCCATCTGTGGAATTATCTCTCCCAGCGAGATTGAGTGGATAATATTTTTCTGTTTATTTCCTTACTCTATACTTACGTTGATTCTACTAATTGTTATCTGCATATTAACCAACATAAATAAATCTGAAATTTCACAAATTATTATTCAAAAAGAAATTTGGCAAAAATCTGACTACGTTTTGCGCAAGCCTAATTCTTACAGCTTTTTTAGTACCAGTTATTTTGGTCTCGTTTATATTTATTGGGCTGCCGCTTCTAAGCTTCTAATGAAAAATTTATAACTCATCACAAATCAGCTCCATAACCCTTGATAAACTCAACAAGCTGATCCAGGCAGATGCCCCAGCCCTGCTCAAAGCCCATTTCCTCGTGTTTTTTGCGGCTTTCTTCCGTGCCATGAATCCCAATAGCCGTGTATTTCGTACCGCTCCCATGCGCTTCAAGCAAAATCATCGCCGTAAACGGCATATCAAAACCGCTTTCAATCTGAGGGGCAGGCCTGAAGCCTGGCTGAAGGGCGCTTGTCCATACAAGCTTTTCGTTTTTGACAATTTCTAAATAACAGCCGACATTGGGAAATTCCTCGCCTTCAGGCGAGCGCATCGTGGTTTTGAAAAGGCCGCCCGGTCGAAGATCGATTTCACAATCCACCACTTCCCAAGGCTTCGGGCAAAACCAAGGCTTAAGCGACTCTGGCGTCGTCCAGGCAGCCCAGATTTTTTCTCGCGGCACATCCACCACACGCTCCAGCACAAGGTCTAATTTGGGGTCGATTTTATGTTGCGTCACCGTATTATTCATAATGCCTCCTCAAAAAACTAACGGCATAATTCAACCATACGATGTGACGCTAACACGACCACAAGCCGCAAGGCTATTAGAAAAATTTCGGATGCTGGTGATGAATTTCATGCGAGGGCGACCACGTGTTATAAGGCGAGTGGTGATAGGCGTAATCCCACACGTTAGGGGGTAACTGGCTGATGCCAACGATGCGGATTTCCTCTGGCGTGGGAACCGGAGGAAGTGTGGGCAGGTTATACCAGCTTTCGCCCTTTTTGTTCTGATGCCGCCAAAAATCCCACCAGGCACCGCTGAGAGGCGCATTGGCGCTTTCCTCCGGCGCCTTGGCTCCGCTAGCAGGCGCCGTGGCAGTACCAGCAAGCGAGACAGAAGGCAAGAAAGTTTCCCCGGATAAAGTGTTCCCAGATAATGAAGCAGCGGGCATCACAGGCATTTGGCCAACCTGCGATACTGGCCCAGGCGAACGCGTCTCCGCTTTGGCAGGAAGCGTTTGAACAGGCTGAGTTTGCGCAAAAAATACAAGCCGCATTCGGGGGATATCCTTCAAAAGAGCAGCCTCATCATAAGAGATCATCAAGCCTTAAAGCATGAGCCCTCAGAGCATAAGCAGGGGGAATGTCCAGATCCAATAAAACCCGGCGCGGCTTTCAAGTTGATCGCAACTGGCTTTCCCAGGCGGTCGAAAATGACCCGCTACCCGGGCAGGCCGTGGCTTGCATCTTAATTTTCAGCGTCGTAGGATAGCCCATGGCAAGGTGATCGGCTCTCTGGTTCCCCCGGTTTCCAAAGATTACCAAAGATTCCCCAATATTTCATATCTTGCCCGTTATAAACAATCAAGTTGCCTGAAACGACGGATTTTGACGGAGATTTTCAGATTCCTGCCGCTCTCCTCCACGTCGAGACCATGCAAGCCATTAACTGGAGACCCTTTTTCCCATGAAAAAAGACATTCACCCCAAGTACAACCGCGTCACCGCCACCTGCGTCTGCGGCAACGAGTTTATCACCGGTTCCGTCCTGCCTGAAATCAAGCTGGATATCTGCAGCGGCTGCCACCCGTTCTTCACCGGCACCCAGAAGATCCTCGACGCCGAGGGCCGGGTTGAGAAGTTCAACAAACGCTACGCCAACATCAGCAGCAGCAAAAAGAAAAACAAGTAGCAAAAGCAGTTTTATAAAGCGAGCAGTCGGCTTCCTCCCTTCCAACGATTGCTCGCTTTTTGCTTGTATAATACGCTCGTCATTCCCGTGAAAGCGGGAATCTCCCCAGAAAGCGAATACAGCCCATGAGTTCCGTCACCTCCTTATCCAACCTGCTTGAGAAGCTTCGTGAAATCGAAGTGACCTATCGCCAACTGGGCGATATGATGTCCGATCCCGAAATTCTCTCAAATTCCAGAAAATTGCAGGATGTCGCCAAGAAACGCGCGGCCCTTGAGGAAACCATTGAAGTGTTTGACGCCTGGAAGCAGGCCACACAAGACATCAAGGATTCGCAGGAAATGCTCAAGGCCGAGCAGGATTTGGAGATGAAGGAATTTCTGCGAGGAGAAATCGCCCGGCTTGAGGCGGAAGTGGTTAACATGGAAGAAAGCCTGCGGGTGTTACTGCTTCCGCGTGACCCCAACGACGATAAGGACATCATGCTTGAAATCCGGGGCAGCGCCGGAGGGGATGAAGCCAATATCTTTGCGGGCGACTTGATGCGGATGTATATGCGCTTTGCCAGCAGCAGGGGCTGGCAAACGGAAGTGATGAGTATTTCCGAAAGCGATATCGGTGGTGTCAGCGAAGTGGTCATTGGGATTAAGGGCGACAACGTCTATAGCCAGCTTAAGTACGAGTCCGGCGTGCATCGCGTCCAGCGCGTGCCGGTTACGGAATCACAGGGCCGGGTTCACACCAGCACGGCAACAGTTGCCGTGATGCCCGAGGTGGAAGATGTCAACATCGTCATTCGGCCCGAGGATATCGAGATTATCACCGCCCGAAGCGGGGGGGCTGGCGGACAAAACGTCAACAAGGTGGAAACCGCCGTCAGGCTTTTCCACAAGCCTTCGGGCCTTCAGATTCACTGCACGCAGGAGCGAAGCCAGTTGCAGAACAAGGAAAAAGCGATGCAACTGCTTAAAACCAAGCTGTTTGACATGGAGCTGCAAAAGCAGCAGAAAGAGATTTCAGATCTGCGCCGCTCGCAGGTGGGCACGGGGGATCGCAGCGAGCGTATCCGCACATATAACTACCCGCAGGATCGCCTGACGGATCATCGCATCGGACAGAACTTCTCGCTGACACCGGTTATCGGCGGGGATCTCGAAACACTGATCAACGCGTTAAAGCTTTTTGACCAGAAAGCCAAAATGGAAAAACTGGCCGCCAGCAGTGTTTAAAATAAGCATTGCAAAACAAAAACCTGGTCAGGGCGGTTAGGCCCAAGAACCAGGTGGGAAAAAAGGGGAACAATCGTTTTTAGGGAACAGAGTGAGTGTGAGAGAGAATGAGAGAGGCAGTCAGTGAGAGGTTGCTTGTTAAATCAACTATCTAACATTCACTTAAAAGACACTCAAGCAAAGCCGGTGTCATTCTGTAACAGAATATAACAAGCATTCGCCAAAACAGCCGCCCATGGGCCACATCCCCATCTCCCCATAACGCCCAAGCTAGAGCTTGCCTGAGACTTGTTGGCTTGACACAATATTGAAAGTCAATTCGTCCAGGAGCCTTGCCTTTATTTAAATTGCATCTTCTTTACTAACATTTTACTGATATTTCCCCCTTCAGCCTATGTGGACATGTCCAAAACCACTTCAAGCGCTGGGACAGTGGTTTCAGAACAGTTTTACTCATGCTTAGCCCGATTTCTTCATCCGCCACGCCTTTTCGTGGCAACGAACATCGCCAGAGCCGTTCGCTTTCGGTACGCTTTGGGGCGGCGCGTTTTGGCCTGGCAACGCCCACAGCTATTGGCGACACGCCGAGCGAGAAGCTTGACGCCCAGCGCATGCAGTATTACGAGACGCTTCACAGGCTCATGAAACATCCCGTGCATGTGGCCCAAACCTTTCCCTTCCAGATCCATGGGTATGATACCCTCAGCCTGGCTGCCCAGGATTCAGGGCTTTCGCAACTCATCCCTTCTTCCGACAGTGGCAACACGCAAAGCGATCAAGCGTCGAACCTGGCTCGCAAGCAACTGGCAGGCTTTGTAAAACTATCGGCCGACTCTACCCGCGATATTGCCAGGGACACAGCAAAAGGTGGCCTGTTCGGTCTTTTTGTGGGCGGCATCGTCACGCTCTTGCGTCTCCCCCTGGCCCTTGAAAGTATCCACGGCAGCCAACGCCTGCTGGGCTGGTTTGTCCTGGTGGGGTACCCGCTGCTGGGAGCGACCATTGGCAGCCTTTTCGGGGCAGGCATCTCCAGCAAACACCATTTCACCCGCCTGCGGGATTTGGCCAAAAGCTCGATGATTTTTGGCTAGCGCGCGAATTAAAGCGCTGTATATCCACTGGATACCTGAAACGTTTCCAATAAAAAAGGTCACTATACAGTGACCCGGAGAGCGCATTAACTGAATCTATAAACTTTCTTCTGCTATAGGGGGCGAAGACTCGCTATTGGCGCACTCTCGCTCCCTCTATACTTAAATAAACAATTTCCAAACCCTGGAATTGCGATCTTGTGCTAGTTTCGTTGCAATTGTTAATAATTTAATTTTGCTAAATTCAGATACAGCAATGGTTTATGGATAAATAAGATATCAACAAAATATCCACTAGCCTATCAATAGGCATCGTGGATATTTTGAATTGATATTCAAGTGATATCAGGAAATGATATTGAAGCGGGGCTTAGGCAGCAATCGCCTGGCGAGTTCCCCGGCTGGCACTTCCAAAAGGATTGGATGATCCGTAAACCGAGACGCTGTTGCCATAAGCGGGTTCTTCCGTCTGAGGCGGCTCGTAGCTGACCGGGCGGCTATAATCTGTTTCTGGCTCTGGTTCGGGCTGAGGCTCAGCACCGTAGGTTGGCATTCTATCTTCTGCCGGTTCTTCACTTTCCCCGCCATAGGCGGGCTCTTCCGTCTGAGGCGGCTCGTAGCTGACCGGACGGCTATAATCTGTTTCTGGCTCTGGCTCGGGCTGAGGCTCAGCACCGTAGCTTGGCATTCTATCTTCTGCCGGTTCTTCACTTTCCCCGCCATATGCCCCACCCGCGTTACCGCTGCTTGCTTGATCATTTGACTGTTGATTATTATCCGGTTGTTGATTGTCCTGGCACATTCCCGCCTGGGAAAGCGCTTCCTGGTTCTGGGTTTGAATGGCCTGATTCTGAATGTCCTGGCCTTGGGCGCTTTGAGTCAGCGCGCCGGTATCACCGGATAACCCGAGCCCTTGGGCAAACTGCTGAATCAACATCATAAACGTATCGAGAATGGATTGGATCATTTCCTCTAACGACTGTCCCGAGGCGTTTTCACCAGCACTTAACGAAGCAGAGGGACTCAGCGTTTGCTGAACGTTACCATCCGGATTAATCGTAAGACCGGAGTTTACACCGGTAGCTGCCGACTCATTCACACCAGTGTTGGCGTTGACTTGCTGGTTGAACATTGTTCCCGTATTGAACGGGGAGACAAAAGAACTCAGGTTAGAAATGCCTGCTGTCATCTGGGGATCTCCTCTACTTCTGGCGTGCTTGCCCACGACAAATCGTCTTGGCGCATTATAAAAGCGCGCCGGGCAAACGGCCTCTTCTCTCAGAATGTTGTAAGACACACTTGACTACGACTACTTTGGGGGAAAACTTGACCAAACAAGCTGAACCTTCTACAAACTGCTTTTTGCTCTCAACGCATCAGGAGACAAAAGCATTTGCAACATTCAGACCCGACGGTCTAAATCCAATTCGATAACCACACTACACTTGACCAGGGGCTTTAATATGGGGAATAAAGCCTTACCCAGAAATAAAAACAATGATTCAAGATAAATTGCCTGAAACCGGTATTTTACCATTATCGGATATCCCAACCATATCCAGCGTGATGTCAGCTTATTGCTTACGGATTGCTTCCACTAAACCTAATCACATAGCCGAAAGGTCAGGGCTGGGAGAATTGAACGCGATAGAGCCTCAGGGCATTAAGGATAATCGAAACCGAACTCAGGCTCATGGCAAGGGCAGCTATCATGGGGTTAAGCAAAATACCGAAGCCGGGATATAAAACGCCTGCGGCAAGCGGTATGGCAAGCCCGTTATATAAAAACGCGAACAGCAAGTTCTGGCGAATGTTCTTCAACGTCGAACGACTTAACTGGCGGGCTTTGACAATGCCCCACAAGTCCCCCTTCAAAAGCGCCACATCGGCACTTTCAATGGCGATATCGGCGCCATTTCCCATCGCGATTCCAACCTGCGCCTGGGCCAGCGCCGGGGCGTCATTGACGCCATCTCCCGCCAGCGCCACTTGTTTTCCTTCAGCCTGTAAGCGCTGAATCAGCGCCGCTTTTTCTTCAGGCAAGACACCGGCATAAATCCGACCCAACCCCAACTGGTCGGCCACTGCTTGCGCCGTTGTTTGATTATCCCCTGTCGCCATTGCCAAACTCAGGCCTTGCTGGCGAAGCGCTTCCAATGCTTTTTTAGCGTTTGCTTTAATCGGATCGGCAACAGAAAGAAGCCCCGAAAAGGCATTATCAATGGCGCAAAAAATAACCGTCTCCCCCCTGCTTTGCGCCGCCTGAACCTGATGCGCCAGGTTCTCAAAGTTTTCCGTACCCGCCACTGCCTGTTCGATATACGCCAACGCCCCCAGCCTGACGTCTTTTCCATCCACCTTGCCAGAAACGCCCTGGCCCGTCTCGCTGGTAAATTCACTAAGCGGCAGCAGCGATAATTCTTTTTGCCTGGCCCCTTCCAAAATCGCGTGGGCCAGGGGATGCTCGCTGTTGTGTTCAAGACTTGCAGCCACTTGCAACAGCGTTGTCTCTGAAAACCCGGCAGCAGGAAGCACCGATACCAGGCTCGGTTTTCCCTCGGTAATCGTTCCCGTCTTATCCATCACCAAGGTATCAATACCTTCAAGTGATTCTATCGCCTCAGCGTTTTTGAATAAAATGCCGTGCTTTGCGCCAAGCCCGGTGGCCACCATAATGGACATCGGCGTGGCCAGGCCCAAAGCGCAAGGACAGGCGATAATCAAAACCGCAATGGCATTGAGAAGGGCAAAGCCAACGCGGCCATACTGGGATGAAAGCGGCAGCCAGTCAGCAGGCGCTCCCCACATCCAAAACGCAAACGTCAATAATGAAACGCCAAGGACAAACGGCACAAAATAGCTGGCGATTTTATCGGCCATCCGCTGCACCGGGGCCTGGCTTCGCTGCGCCTGGCGAACCAGTTCAACCATCTGGGACAAGACCGTTTCCTGTCCCACGCGTCTGGCTTCAATCAGGAGCGCGCCACCCTGATTTATCGTCCCGCCTGTCACCGCATCAGAAGGCTGTTTTTGAACCGGCATCGCCTCACCGCTCATCATGGATTCATCAACAGTGCTTGCACCTTCCAGCACCACGCCATCGACAGGAATTTTAGCCCCCGGCTTAACGCGCAGACGATCGCCAACGGCAATCTCATCGATTAAGACTTCCGATTCGCTGCCATCTTCAGAAAGCAGAATCGCCGTTTTTGCAGACATATCCAAAAGGGCGCGGATAGCCCCGCCGGTTTTGCCCCTGGCCTTCAGCTCCAGCATTTGGCCAAGCAGCACCAGGGTTGTAATAACGGCAGCCGTTTCAAAATAAAGGCCCATTTGAAAGGGCTGGGCGCTATTTTCGCCATCAAAAAAGAGCAGCGCAAAAACACTGTAACCATAGGCAATGCCAACGCCCAAGGATATCAGAGTAAACATATTCAAACTGAGATTGACCAAAGAATCCCAGCCTCGCTGAAAAAACGGCCAGGCACCCCACAGCACAACAGGCGTTGCCAACGCGAACGCCAAAAAGGGCGAGGTATGAGACTGATGCGAGACAGAGGAGGCCACATCTAATAAACCTAACGGCACCAGCAGCATCGGGCCCATGCTGATAAGAAACAACGGCAGCGTCAGCGTCAGGCATATCCAAAAGCGACTGCTCATCTGCCGGAGTTCCAAATCCTCCTCGGCACCATCCGCGCCATCGTCCAAACCGGTGGCATCAGACTCAAGCGCCATGCCGCACTTGGGGCAAGCACCCGGCTTCTCCTTCCTCACCTCAGGATGCATCGGGCAAGTATAATCACCCCCCGCCTGCTTTTGGCTTTTAGCTTTTTGGGGATGACTACCCATAGAATGGCCAGCACAACAAGGGGATGCCTGTTCTGTTTTCCGAACATCAGACTGGGCATCGGGTTGCGTTGGAAAGGAAGATTGTGGGCCCATAAAGCGAATGCCCTCTTTATCAGCGTTTAATGTTTGAATTCTCGCACGCCGGTCATCACCATCGCCATAGCGTTCTGATCCGCAAGCGCGACGACGTCTTTATCCTTAATGCTGCCGCCCGGCTGAATAATTGCCGAAACACGGGCCTGTGCCGCCGCGTGGATGTTATCCTCGTGGGGCAAAAAGCCGTCTGAAGCAAGCACTGCATCCTTGGCCTCATCACAGGCGATTTTCAACGCGTTTTCAAGCGCCCCGATTCGGCTGGTCTGGCCAACGCCAATCCCCACGGTTCTACCGTTCTTGGCAAGCACGATCGCGTTTGACTTGACGTGCTTGACGACTTTCCAGGCAAACGCCAAGTCCGCCAGCTGGGCTTGTGAGGGCTTGGCCTGGCTTGCAACGGTCACCTGGGCGTTACCCACCAGAGCGTCAATGGCGGTCGGCTGGCTCGGATCGCTAAATTGCGCCAGCAGAAGATTAGGCGCCACCTGCTTGTATTCAAACAGGCTTTGCGAATTGGTTTTCTCTGTTTGAAGCAGCGGCTGGCTCACTAAGCGAAGATTTTTCTTGGCGCTTAGAATCTCAATCGCATCCTGGTTAAATTCAGGTGCGATAATCACTTCAAGAAAAACATCTTTCATCAGTTTAGCCGTATCAGCGTCCACCGGGTTATTAAAAGCGACGACCCCGCCAAAGGCGCTTAAGGGATCAACATTGAATGCCGTTTGATAGGCGTCTGAAAGCGACTGCTTGGAAACCGCAACCCCGCAAGGGTTGTTGTGCTTGATAACGGCGCAGGCATACTGTTTTTGATTCGAGCCGTTCTGAGCGGGCGAAAACTCGCTGATTAGCCCCCAGGCCGATGCCATATCGAGGATATTGTTAAACGAAAGCTCCTTGCCGCTTAAAAGCTTGAACGGCGCCTGATCGGTGCCAATGCCATAAAGTGCCGCCTTCTGGTGGGGGTTTTCGCCATAGCGAAGGCCCTGGATTTTGCAAAGCGAAAGCGTCAACTGCTCGGGCAACAGCGCCTGATCTTTTGAAAATCCTGCTGAGAGTTCCGCTGCGATCGCGCTGTCATAGGCAACCGATCGGCGAAAAGCCTCAATCGCCAGTTTTTTTCTGAACGCTTCAGAAGTTGCGCCGTTGCCATTTTTTAGTTCGCAAAGGTAATCGCCGTACTGTCTTTCATCAGACAGAATCACCACATCCAGGTAATTCTTGGCCGCAGCTCGAATCAGCGCGGAGCCGCCGATATCGATAAAATGCAACAAGTGATGCGGATCGGCAGAAGGATTAAAGGCCTGTTCGTCACGTTCTTTTTCAAAGGGATACAAATTGACGATCACCGTATCAATGAGAAACTCGGGCATCTCGTAATCGGGCTGATCCGCCTTGGCCCGCTCCGCCAGGATTGCGGCAAAAATAGACGGATGCAGGCTCTTGACCCTGCCCCCGAGAAGCTCGCCAAAGCCTGTGATGTCGCCGCTTTCAACAGCGGGAATGCCACGCTCTTCAAGGTATTTTTTGGTGCCCCCCGTTGAGAGGATGACATAGCCAAAATCTTCAACCAGCGCTTTTGCCAATGGCTCGAGCCCTGTTTTGTCGAAGACCGAAATAAACGCCACTTTTTGTTTCGGGCTTTTCAGCGCGGCAAGCCTTTCCGCTTGCGAATCTATAGCGGGAATGGCGTTTGAAGGGCTTCTCATGGCGGTGTCTGCTCCTAAAAATTCGGCTTTACTGGCGAAGTGCCGGATGAACCGGCAGCAATGACCTTATTTTAAGCCAAACACGTTTCTGATATATTGCGTTTTAAGTATTCCGTAATAAAAGCTGCCTATCAACGAGCTGACCCAAGCCATGGCCGACTGGCGCGAATCCCCATTTTTCGATTATCGCTGCGATGCCTGCGGGACACCTTTTTGCGAACGCGTCCACGTCATGAACCTGGCCCTGGATCGCATTGAAGAAGAATTTTGTCTTGCCTGCCTTTCTCAGGAATACGCGATGGCTGAGCCTGAAATGGCGGATTACACCTGGGATTACGTTCAGGCGCGCGATTGTTTCAAAAGCCCGTGGGAAAACTTTGACGCCGCCACCTGCCCGAAGATTGAAGCCGGGCAGTGTTTTTGCCAGAAGTCCACTCAATAAGGCCATCACTATCATGATGTCTGAAAATTTTCAGCCCAATCTTAAGGCCAAGCCCAATCTTAAGGCCAAAATAATGCTCGATTTAAGAGGCACGAAATGCCCCCTGAATTTCGTGAAGACAAGGCTTGCCGTGGAAAAGCTATCCATCGGCGAGGTTTTGGAAGTCTGGATAGCGCTTGAAGGCGAGTCCACCCTGAACATACCCAACAGCATCCGGCAGGAAGGCCATAAGGTCATCGACACGCAGGATATGCCCGGGGAAGGTTATCAGAAAATCCGAATCGAACGCCGAAAATAAACCTGATGCTCACAACGCCAATTCGTCATTCCCGCTTTCGCGGGTGCGTTTTAAAAATCGTTAATCTAAAAATCCGTTTTCGCGCATCCACTCGTCGTTATACATTTTGGTCAGATAACTTCTGCCACTGTCGTGAAGCACCATCACCACGCGCTTGCCCTTGAGTTCAGGACGTGCAAGAAGCTGGCGGACACCAGCGCAAACCGTTCCGGTAGAACCACCGGCCAGCATCCCTTCCAGGCGCGCCAGCATTCGGCCCTCGTTAAATGAGGCCTTATCGCCAATACGGATCATTTCGTCAATCACACCGGTATCCAGAACGCCCGGCCAGAAATCGTAACCAATGCCCTCTACGAGATACGGCTTGACCGTATCGCCCGAGAAAATGGAGCCTTCCGGGTCAATGCCGATGGTTTTGATATTGGCGTCCTTGGATTTTAAAAATTTCGAGGTGCCTGAAATCGTCCCACCCGTTCCCATCGAGGCCACGAAATAATCGATGCGCCCTTGGGTTTGCTCCCAGATTTCCGGGCCTGTGGCGTCAAAGTGCGCCTGGGGGTTTGCGGGATTATAATACTGGTTGAGGATATGGTAGCCCTTTTCTTGGGCCAGCCGCTTGGCAAGCTCAATGGCGCCGTCGGGATGATCGTAGGCGCATTCGGTGGGCGTTAAAATCAGCTCTGCCCCAAAAGCCCTCAGCAGGCGACGCTTTTCTTCACTCATCTTCATCGGCATCGTAATGATGAGTTTATACCCTTTGGCCGCCGCGGCCATTGCCAGGCCAAGCCCCGTATTGCCGCTGGTGGGCTCGATCAGCGTGTCACCCGGTTTAATCAGCCCGCGGTCTTCGGCATCCTCGATCATCGCCTTGGCGATTCTGTCCTTGACCGACCCGTTGGGGTTCATAAATTCGATTTTGGCCAGAACCTCCGTTTCGGGAAATTCAGCGAACATCCGCTTCAAACGAACCATCGGGGTATTGCCGACCGTATCGAGAATAGAGTCAACAACCTGGCTTCTGAAGTCACAAACGGGAATCATCAAAATAAGTTCCAATTTTAAGGCAAATGATATCAAGCGGCGCATTCGCGAAAAGAAACACGACTGAGCTGTCTTTTCCCCTTATTGTAGCAAAAAGGCGCTTAAAAAAAGGAGTGCGACGGTGATTGACAAGAACTGAGGTACAATAGGAGCAGCAAGCACCATGCTGGTTACTGAATAACCGGCAGGTTCCTACGGCAAGCGACTCAAGAGAGCATTTCAGGTTCCAGGCCCGCACGACTGTTTCGCTGTACTAATCTTCTTCTGCCTATCCGCTGGTCACAACCGTTTTGTTTTTGAAACGCTAGCCTTACCTTGAATGTTCTTATCGCTGATGAGCTTATCGCGCTTCCAAACACCCCGCTTCTGCCATGTTCGCCACTGGCCAAAGAAGCTTCTGGCCATTCAATTCGCCATGGCGTTCTCGCTACAGGCGTTTACACCCTTGGCCATGGGGCAATCGCCCGAAGCGTTCAATCTCAAACCGGGAAGCCGGGAAGCCAAAATCCTGACCAAGTTGAACGAACGTCACGAACGCTTCCCGCTTGAAACCCTCTATGGCGTTCGCCTGCGAAAAATCGTCGGCCTGAACCGCATTTTCGATTTTGACCACACCCCGCTTGGGAAAAGAATCCCCGTGATTTTAGTGCCGGGCAGGGCCGAAGAGTTTCAGCCCAATAGCTGGTGGAAAAAATTCAACCGCCTGGTCGATCATAACCGGGCCTACCAAAAAGATTTCAAAACCTACATTTACATTTACGATTCCCGCCTGCCCTTAGAAGTGCAGTCCGAGCATTTCAAGCGGGATATGAAGCGGATGTTTGGCAACCTTCCAAACGAGCAGGAAGCCATTCTGGTGACCTATAGCATGGGCGGGATTATCACGGTCAAAGCGCTTCGCGACACAAAAATCCTGGATAAAGTGCATACGATGTTTGCCATCGCCGTACCTTTCCACGGCTCTCCCATGTTTGACCCCGCCTGGTTCAGCACGTATCTCAATCCTCCCAATCACTCTCCCATCAGGCGTTTTTGGGATCGCGTCGTCTACCGCGCCTATCTGTTTGATAAAACCAACCTGATTGAAGGCATTAGCTGGGACAATTTCGATGGCTCGATGCCCCAGTTTGACGAGCGGCATCTTAAAATCCACGGCGATCAGGTCGTCGCCCGGCCCTCTAATTATATGGAAGACAACTTAACCCAGGCGCTGAAAGACAAGACGATTATTTACGCAAGTTACCTGCAAAGTGAATATACCCGCCCACAAAAGCCTCATCCGCCTGAAAAGCTGCCAAAACGGATTCTGAAGACCACTCTTATGTTACCCGTCAAGGTGTTGGGCGCGCTGCTGCCGGCGTATGCGACGGTTCACTCCGTTTTTAAATACATGAACATCCAACTGGCCAACATTCCCACCTTTACGCCTGAACATCCCGAAGGCAAAAACACCCACCTGTACCGTTACAACGATGGTGTGATCCCCCTGAGCAGCACGCTTTGGCTACCCAAAAGCGACAGCCCCTATGAAGGTAATTACGCACAATTGCTTAACAAGAGCGATGTGGCCAAAGTCCGCCTGTTTATCGATCTGGATCATACCCATATTGGGGATGCGGATGGTTTCAGGCCTTCGCGCATCACGGTAAAAGACGCCCTTCATCCCAATGAAGCCGAACGAAAGCCAAACGAATGGATTCTCCGAGACATTATGAGCATCCGCCCCTTGTTCAAACAGCTTGAGCCCTTGCCGGTTGAAAAAATCAGGCTACCGCAATCCGAGATTGAAAAGGCCGACCCGGTCATGATTGAAGAAGAGCGCCTTAAAGAAGAAGCGCTTGAAAAAAGTCTGGAACTTGAGAAAAGTCTGGAAAAAGAAAAGCTCCAACAAGAAAAAGAAGAAGACGCCACGCCGTCTATGAGCAGTCCGGAAAATCCAGGCCCACCAGAAAATCAAAATCCAACTGAATAAAGCGTGCTGATGAGAAATATCAAGTAGAAAAGACCGCCCATTAGAAAGAGCGCCACGCGGGCTTTGGGATGCTCACGCGTGAGGGAAACGCCAATAAAAATAATGGCGCTGCTGATAAAGCAGAGAATAATACTCAAAAACCCGTGGGCGTTTAATACCCAAGGCGTAAACGCCAGACCAACCGATGGGGGAATCATGCTTTGAAACACCATAGCTCCCGTGATGTTGCCATAAGCCATCACGTCTTTTCGTTCACCGAGCCAGACCACGCTGTTGAATTTTTCAGGCAGTTCGGTTGCAATCGGGCAGATGATTAAACTCACCACCAGCGGATCAATGCCAAAGTAAACAGAAAGATGACTGATTTGCTCCACGAAAAAATGCGCCAGGACGATAATGCCCAACAGGCTTAGGAAAACCTGGAACAAAATCAGGCCAGTGGCAGGCTCGCTTGCTTTGGGGGAAAGAATCAGAGGTTCAATATCAAAATCCGAATCCGACACATGCTCTTTTCGGATGGTGCGATAGACATAACTGCCGTAAAAAGCGATAAGACCCACAGCGATCAGCCGCTTGATGGTCATATCGGGGATCCAGCAGGCCAGAACCACAATGGCATAAGCTGCGAAAAAGTAAATCAAATCCCGCTTGAACAAATGCTCGTTGATTTTAATACTCAGGCTTCGCCTGCCTTTTCGGTGGAAATACAAAACGGCGACACCAGTAACAAACATCGCAAGCGTGCTTAAAAGAAACGGCGCGCCCAAAATGGCCCCGATGCCAATCGCCTGGCTTGCCTCGTGAGATACCGTCGCTGGCGACATAAAAGCGGCCAGAAGCGCGACAATGGGCACCAGCGTTTCAGGAAGCGCGGTGCCGACAGCGGCCAGAACACTCCCCACGGCGCCTTCCGAGAGATTGAACCGTTTGCCCGTCCACTCAATGCCGTTGGTAAACCAGCTACACGCCTGGACAATGAGGAATAAAATCCCAAGCACGATTGCAAACGTCAAGACAATCGACCAATCCACGCAAAACTCCTCTATCCCGCAGGCTAATATTGAGCATTGTAATGCAAAAGCAGCCAGGCGTCCTAAGGCTCAAGAAGGGAAAAGTCGTCATAAGCCTCCTGAATCTGCTGTAGCTTACGAGGCAAAACACAGACTAAGCTAGCTGGGGGAGAAGGATATGGGTTAAAATACACTTATATTAAACATACCAGTTTACCGTCGGATTTAAGCGCTCCGCTCTTGATTCCGGCGACTGGTATTGCAACAACAGGCAGGCTCACATCCATCTCACCTGCCGCCGGGGAACAACGCCTGTGTCTCAAGCATCACCTGACAATCCTTTGGTATCCGATAATTCTTTGGGCTCCGAGAATCCTTTGGGCTCGAGCAGGCCCCTGGCCGATGCAGTGACTGGAAACCCTTCTCCTGAAAATGCTCGAAAAGGGCCTTTACTGGAAGATGTGGTTTTTGAAGAACTCAAGGCGCTCCTGACTTCCCAGAACCGTCCGAAGTCTGATATCGAGCAGGTCAGCCGGGCATTTGAGTACGGACGAAAATATCACGAGGGGCAATACCGAAAAAACGGGGACAATTACATCAGCCACCCAGTCAGCGTGGCGCTTTTTCTGGCGAACATCCCGATGGACACAGCAACCGTCACGGCCGCTATCCTTCATGATGTCATTGAAGACACGGATGCGACCGAAGAGGAGCTGGCCAGCCTTTTTGGCGATGAAGTCCTCAAGATGGTGGAGGGCGTTACCAAGCTTGGCAAGCTGAAATTCGCCTCAAAAGAAGACCAACAGGCCGAAAACTTCAGGAAAATGTTCCTGGCAATGGCCGACGATGTCCGGGTGGTGCTGCTGAAGCTTGCGGATCGCCTGCATAACATGCAAACGCTTTGCTATATGAAGCCTGAAAAGCAGGTAAAAATCGCAACCGAAACCATTGAAATCTTCGCCCCCCTGGCCAACCGGATGGGCATGGGGAAACTGCGGGCCGAGCTTGAGGATCTTTCCCTCAAGTATGTTGACCCAGAGCAATACGGCATTATTGATGAAGAGGTCAAGCACGCCCAATCCCAATGGGAAAAAACCATTGAGTTTGTCATGGGAAAAGTGCAGTCCCAGATGAAGCAGATGGGCATTGAAGCCAGAATTTACGGGCGGGTGAAAAACTATTACAGCATTTATCGAAAAATGCTCAAGCGCCAGAAAAGCGTTCAGGAAATCTATGATTTAAGCGCGCTTCGCATTATCGTCAACTCTGAAAAAGAATGCTACGAAGTTCTGGGCGCCATCCACTACGCCTTTACCCCGATTCCCGGCCGATTCAAAGACTATATCGCCATGCCAAAGAGCAATTTGTACCGCTCTTTACACACCACGGTCATTGGGCCCCTTGGCCAGCCGCTTGAAGTGCAAATTAGAACCCACGAAATGCACCGCATCGCCGAATACGGTATTGCGGCGCATTGGAAGTACAAGGAAGCAGGCAGCTCGGAGAAATTTTCGGCCAACCTGGACGATCAGAAGCTTGCCTGGCTTCGCAAGATGGTGGAGATGAAAGAGGAAACGGGTGATGCCAGGGAGTACGTCGATTCCGTCAAGCTCGATCTCTTCCGCGACGAGGTCTTTGTCTTTACGCCCAAGGGCAAGGTCATTGCGCTTCCCAGGGAAGCAACCCCCGTTGATTTTGCCTACCGCATCCACAGTGAAATCGGCAATAGCTGTATCGGCGCGATGGTCAACGGCAAAATCGTTCCGCTGAATTATGTCCTTAAAAACGGCGACATCGTTGAGGTGAACACCAGCAAGAAGAGCGCGCCCCGTCTTGACTGGCTTCATTTTGTCCAGACCCACCAGGCCAAAAACCATATTCGGGGGTGGTTCAAGAAGCATTATCGAGAAGAGCATGAGGAGCAGGGCAAGCGCCTGCTGGAAGAAACCCTGACCCGCGCCGTCTTTGACGAGGTGAGCAAGTCGGGCCAGATGCTTGAGATTGCCAAAGACCTGAAATACGAGACGCCAAGCGATCTGTTTGTGGCCTTAGGCTATGGAGAGCTTAATATTCAACGGGTCACCAACCGGATTCACGTTCAAAGAGGCAAATTACCCAGTAAGCCCCAGGGCAAAACCGGCGCCAGCGATTCCTCTTTGGGGGAAAATACCGGCGACGGCAGCCTGGCAATGGCCCAGCTTGAGCGCATCAAGCAGTTCAGCAAGCGCAAGCACACGGGCGATGACATCCAGGGCCTTGAAGGGATGCTTTACCACCTGGCAAAGTGCTGCAACCCCTTGCCGGGAGAGGCCATTATCGGGGTAGTCACCCGATCAAGAGGGGTTATGGTGCATCGCGAGGATTGTACGAACCTTGAACAAGCCAATGAGGAAAGGTTGATGGCCCTATCATGGGGAGCCAACGCAACCGCTACACAGAATCGAACCCAGTCCATCAAGCTTGAAGTCCACGTCATTGATCGCATGGGCGTTTTAAAGGACATCCTGGGCAAGATTGCCGACTTAAGAACCAACATTTCCAATACCAAAATCCAGATTCTCTCTGATCAGACGGCGCTCATCGAGGTCACGGTGGACATTCAGAACCTTCAGCACCTGGATCGGGTTCGGGAAGCGATTTTACAGATTAACGACGTCTTGACCGTCAAGCGTTACCAAACCACTCAACTCCCCGGTCATCAACACCCCCGGAAATAGGGACGGTTTCAGACACCCACCATATGGAGCTTTCACTCATCCAAAAGAAGGGGGAGAATTAAGTACCCAGGAGGGTAAATTGTTAAACGCGCTAAACATCAGTCTTTCGTCTAATTTGTCAAAAAAGCTCTCCTGGCAAGGGTTTTTACCAATTCAGCCCCTTTACAATTGATAACAATACAGATGGAAACCCTCAATTTTTAGGATGGTTTTGCCGAAAGCACTTGTACATAGAGCAACTCTCCAAATTGCTTGAAAGACTTATTTATCAAACTGTTGTCCACCATGTCACCACTTGCAAAGTCTGGCCTAGAACCAGGCCATCTGTAAGCGTTGTTCGCGCATCGTGAGACATTCTGAAATTCTCTGATCGAAAGGTTTTAATCGCTTGTTCGTGAAAGTCACAATCGAAGACTTGGCCCACATGCAGCGTCTGGACTATGACCTGTATGCGGCAAGCGGGGAAACGATTTATCCTGCCGGACTTGCGCTGAAAGAAATCGCCTTGGGCGATCTGCGGGGCAAGGCCATGTTCAGAAACCATTCTGAAATGCCAAAAACGCTGACCCCCACCAGTGTGGAGCAATACTTTGATCACGAAGGCACGCTGCTTTACGTGGCCAACCCCGAGCTGACCCAAGAAGAGCGTTTCGAGCGGATACTGGAAGATGCGCAAAAGCCCATTTATGGGCCAGAGCTTGCCCACTCCTTCGTGTCTTCAATTCAGTACTTCTGGGACAGAATGGCCCAGGGGGCCACGCCCGATATCGCGCTATGTGAAGTGGTGGCCGAGAAAATGATTGCCGAAACCACCTCCCATGCGGATCAAATCAATTTCTTAAGCCAAATCCGGGTTCGGGATCCCTTCACCTACTCCCACATCCTTGATGTGGCGGCCCTGAGTATCGCATTGGCCGTTAAAATCGGGTTTTCCAGAAAAGAAGTCAAGGAAATCGCCCTGGCCAGCATCCTTCACGATCTAGGCAAGCTGGTCATCCCTAAAAACATTATGTTCAAGCCCTCTCGTCTGAGCGAAAAAGAATTTATGGTGATGAAGCTTCACCCCGAGCTTGGCTACAAGATGATTGTCCACGAGCTGAAACTTGGCAGCGACATTGCAAGGCCCGCCCTGGAGCATCAGGAAATGTACGGCGGCGGGGGCTATCCCCAAAATATCAAGGGGGATGAAATTCATCCCTACTCGCACGTGGTAAAAATTGCCGACGTTTACGACGCGCTAACGTCGAAGCGGCCTTATAAAGAATCCATCCCGTCTTCCAAGGCCATTAAGATCATGTTGGGAGAGGGGAACAAGAGCTTCCATCCCGAATACCTCAAGCATTTCCTGGAGCTTGCCAACTACGACGACCCTGCCCTAGACCCCGCGCCCCGCTGGGGCCATTAAGGCATCATCCCAGGTAGGATTTAACTAAAAACTACCCCGGCTTGTTTTTCAATTGATTTTAAAGTGCCAATTGGCAACTGTTTGCCCGCGTGCACCGGCACAATTGCGATTCTTCTCGATTGGGGATTAAAGAACTTTTTGTGAGAACCCGCCTGGCTAACTTCCTCAAAGCCATTGGCTTTTAAAAGCCTGATCACTTCTTGAGCATTGAGGCGGGGCGTTTTTGGCATGTCAAACAATAAAACAAACTATAAGGCGATATGAACCGTTTCAATAGATGCCGTTGTTTCCAGCAAATGCTCAGGAATAGGCGTCAACAAAAGTTTGATCGCCTCCGTCAAGTTAGACACTGCCTCTTCCTTGGTTTGCCCACAGGAAGAAACAAAGTTCAACTCAGGACAGGTGGCCGCATACGCTTGAGCCACCTCGTCATATTCCAATAAAACACGAATATCCATAATCTCCGCATTATCCCAAATAAAGGCGTATTTTGAAAGAGGCAGGTTAGCACAAGCGAATTTATACGATAAAGGCATTTAAACTTCGCTTCACCTTTACTGGCTTGGGGAACTGCGCTAGAGTAAGGGCTTGTCAGGATTGACTCCCTTACCTTAAGAGGCTTTTTCCCCTATGGAATTTGATACCATCGCGATCCATTCGCACCAGGCACCCGATCCAGTCACTGGCGCGGTGATTCCACCCATATACCAAACATCGACCTTCGCCCAGGCTGACGCGGGTGTGCATAAGGGTTGGGATTACAGCCGATGCGGCAACCCCACTGTGGACACGCTGGCGGCCGTCCTGGCCGATCTTGAGGGTGGGCAACACGGCTATTGCTTTTCAAGCGGCGTGGGTGCGTTGATTACCCTGTGCAACGCCATTTTCAAGCCGGGCGATCATTTTCTGCTTGGGGATGACGTCTATGGCGGCACGTTTCGCTACACCACCAAGGTATTAAGCAAGTTTGGCGTTGAGATTGAATTTATCGACATGGCGGATATAAGCCTGGTTGAAAAATCCATCCGCCCCAACACGCGGCTGGTTTATATGGAATCGCCCACCAACCCGACGCTGAAACTCATCGACATTGCAGCAATTGCCACCCTTGCAAAACAAAAAAACGTGCCGACATGTGTGGATAACACCTTTGCAAGCCCCTATCTTCAAAACCCCATCGCCTTGGGCGTGGATATTGTTTTGCACAGCCTGACCAAATACATCGGCGGCCATAGCGACGTGATTGGCGGGGCGCTGATTTTAAAAGACGACACCTTCAACGAGGCCGTTCGTTTCCACCGAAATTCCCTGGGCGCAACGCCCGATCCGTTTAATAGCTGGCTGACGCTTCGCGGGCTTAAAACCCTTGGCGTTCGTATGGACAGGCATTGCCAGAACGCGCTGGCCCTTGCCGGTTATCTTGAGTCCCATCCTGCGGTTGAAGCGGTTCTATATCCCGGCCTCGCCTCGCATCCTCAGCATATGCTTGCCCAAAAGCAGATGAAAAAAGGCTTTGGCGGCATGATCTCATTCCGCGTCAAAGGCGGTGAGAAAGAGGCCAGAGCCGTACTGAAAGCTGTTAAAATATTTACGCTTGCCGAAAGCCTCGGCGGTGTGGAATCCTTGATTGAGCATCCGGCGCTTATGACCCACCTGAGCGTTGATAAAGCCGTTCGTGAGAAACTTGGCGTCAGCGACAACCTTATCCGGGTATCGGTGGGCATAGAAAACATTGAGGATTTAAAAGCCGATCTGGCCCAGGCGCTCGCCCTTCTTAAAGTTCCGGTTTAAGCCTAGGATTTTTCAAACCAAATTTTTAGTTTTCGTAGTTATTGAAGGTAATCGCTATGATTATAAAGCCACGATTCAAAGAAAGTATTTTAAGCTTACTGGTTTATCTAAAGCTGGATATCATTTTTTCCCTGCTCTACGCCACGCTTATCTATTATCTTTATGAGCAGCACAATTTAACGTTTCTGGCTTCCTTCAGCTTTATGCCGGTCAGCTTTTTCGGCGCCATCCTTTCGGTGTTTCTCGCGTTTCGCAATAACAGCGCTTATGCCCGTTGGTGGGAAGCAAGACAGCTTTGGGGAGACTTGATTAACGCCAGCCGGATGTTTGCCATGCAAACGATGACCTACCCCCTGGGCCAACAGCAGCCCGCCCAGACGCTCCATGAAACCCAATCGCAAATGATCCGGCGGCATATTGCCATTGTTCACCTGATGCGGATGCAGCTTCGACAGGATGTTCGCCTGGAGCGCGTCAAGCAATATCTCAACACGGACGATCAGATAACGGCGCAAAACGCCATCAATCCGGCCGTCATGCTGCTGCTATCTCAGGGACGCCACTTGCAACAGCTTTATGATGAGGGGTTGCTGAGCGATTTTCGCTTTATCTCCCTTAATGACACTTTGACGCGTTTTCACAACATTCTCGGCGCCTGCGAACGTATTAAGAACACGCCTTTTCCCAGAGAATATGACCGCTTCGTTCGCTATCTCATCTGGATCTTAACCAGTATTATTCCTATTTATTTCCTGGGTATCTTCTCGGATGATCTTTCAAAAATGCTGATTATCCCTATCAGTGTGGCCCTTCAGCTCATCATAGGCTTTGCCAACAAAGCGGGCGCGTTGATGGAAGATCCCTTTGAAAACCGCGTTCACGATATTCCGATGACCTCCATGTGCAATACGATTGAGCGTGACCTGATTCAACAGCTTGGCGCCCATGATATTCCCGAAAAAACCCTTCCCAAGCACGGGGTACTTTGGTAATCACTGGCCTTAATTTTATGCCCACCATCCTTTTGTTAACGCTTTCCAACATCTTTATGACCTTTGCCTGGTATGGTCATCTCAAGTACAAGGCTTCACCGCTGTGGATAGTAATCCTGCTTAGCTGGGGCATCGCGTTTTTTGAATACTGTTTTCAGGTGCCTGCCAACCGCTGGGGCTATGGACAGTTTAGCGCGGCACAGCTAAAAACCATTCAGGAGGTCATTACGCTGCTGGTTTTTGCGGGCTTTTCCATCTGGTATCTCAAGGAACCGTTTCGCTGGAATTACGCGGTCAGCTTTCTTTTTATTCTGGGGGCCGTCTGGTTCATGTTCAAAGAGTAAAAAGAGAGCTCCTGGGTAATCGCCCCATTTTTTCAACCTCGCGCTCAATTTTTTGGATATCCAGTGGTTCAAAGTTCAGCTTGGCGACAATCGGTCGGTGGTATTCGCCGCGGCTAATGCCATAGCCGTCCACAATCAAAATCGGCGGGGCCACATGCCATTTGAAAACGGTTGCCGCCATTCGGCGATAAAATTTTTCAAGCCATTGCTTTTTTTGCGCTTTCGTAAGCGGCGTCCCCTGCGTTGCCATTTCCTGCTCATAAATAAAATCAGCGGCCAGCAACGTCTCAAAGTCGGCATGGGTAAATTCAAGTCGCCAGATGGCTTCATCCAAAAACAGATACGGCATCAGCTCTTCCTCAGCGCTGACCAGCAACCCTGTTTTGGGATTTATTTTAAGATCCGCCCCCGAAGGTTTTTCAATTACGCGTAGCGGGATGGGGGGGGGATTATTCCTGAGATGGGAAGGGTTTTGGTTGAGCCAATACGCAAGCGCCCGCACCTTGGTTTTCACCACATCCCCAATGGGCGCTATGGCGCCCGACATATCGCCATTAATAGTGGCATAGCCCATATAAAGTTCCGATTTATCCGAGGTGGCAATCGGCAAGGCGTTGTAATCATTGCCAAGACGCCTGAGATTCAGCGCCCGCACCATCGCCTGAACGTTATCCTTTCCCGTGGAATTTAGCGACGGTTGACCCAGGCTATCAGCAAGCTCGGTTTCCACTTGTCGCGCAAATGCTTCGGCGCCTTCAACCTGCTCGCCAATCGGGAGCTCTGTAAAATGAATCCCCAGGTTCTTTGCCAAAGTTTTCGCATCGGTTTTATTTTCGCCAGGCGTAATAGTGGATGGCATGCTGACGCCAATCACGTTTTCAGCGCCCAGTGCGTCTGCCAGAAGCACTGCCGTTACGGAAGAATCCAACCCTCCTGAAAGTCCAAGCACCGCACGCTTAAAACCGGTTTTTGAAAAATAATCCCGGATGCCCTGAACAATGGCACCATAGGTTCTTGCCAAATCATCCGCATGGGTTGGATCAAAACAACGTTCGTCTTTTTGAGCGTTTTTATGCAGGCTCTCTTCAAGGCCCTCGGGTAACGCCTCGATGTGTCCCACAGCCTGCCTCGGATTCACAATCAAGAACTGGGGCAAAAAAGACTTGGCGCGTGCAAGCAAGGCGCCATCAGATCCATACAGCCTGCTGATACCGTCAAAGTTCACGCCGTCCACGCTGCCCACCTGATTCACGTATACCAGCGGGGTTTGGTAGCGACGGGCCGTTTCTGACAACAGTTGATGGCGCAGCGGTTCTTTCTGGGCGCGCGATGGAGATGCCGAGACGTTGATAATCACATCGGCTCCGGCGTCAGCCAGCGCTTTTATGGGGTCATGATGATACAAGGGATGGGAAATGAACTGATCGTTGTTCCAAAGATCCTCGCATATCGAAAGTCCATATCGGGTTTTTCCAATCTCAAGCAAGGTGACTTTATCTTGCGACGCATTCTGTACATCCTGCCCTAAATTCTTGCTTCCTAAGCACTCGGGCGAAATAAGACCATAAGCCGCAGTGGGTTCAAAAGTTCGATAGTCGTTAAATTCACCGTAATTAGGAAGGAGCGCCTTTCGCACAACGCCTTCGATTTTTCCGTTTGAAAGAACAGCCAGGCTGTTGAAAAAAGGCTTGCCGATGCGACGAAGGCCATTATTATTTTGATACGGCCTGGGTTCCACAAAACCCAGCAATACTTTTGTTTTTCCCGTTCGCCTGGCGATCGCTTCAAGCCAGGCCATATTCTCCGCCACCAGATGCGGGTGCTTTAAAATCACATCCTCAATGAGATAGCCCATCAGGGCAAGTTCCGGAAAAATCAGCGCATCCAGGCCAATGGCTTCGGCAATTTCCATATGGGCGATAACCTGGGCCGCATTGCCCGCAATGTCGCCAGGCGTGGGATTAATCTGGGCCAAGCCCAGCGTCCCCTGTCCAAAGCCCCCCAAGATTCGTTTTAAGATATCGCACGTTTTCTCAAGAACATCGCCGGATACTGAGGCCTTCTGTTGAAGCGCTAAATCCAGAACGGCGTTTAAAACTTCCACCAGGGCCAGCCGGGCGGAATCGCCTGAAGGACTTTCAGAAGAAAGACTTCCTGAAGGCAGGCTTCCAGATGCGCTGTTACCAGACACTTGTTCAAGCGCTTGTTTAACTGCGCGATCAAAAGCGCCGACATCCTGCAAAAGCGGCTTTAATGTTTCAAAACTCAGCATGAAAAACCTTTTAGCGCTGTTATGAAAATGAGTAAAACAGGTTTTAACGCGCCTGCCGTCATTATAAGGCAAGCAGCGTCGGCTCTTAAAGCAGCGCGCATTGAAAAGCAGAAGAATTATCGCTGTCCATAGACCCCTCAAGATTCTGGCATATCAGGATTTTGGCAGATCGGGTTTTTGCATATATGGGCCCATCCCACTGGATATGCAGCGGATATAAAAGCGATAAAAAGCAGGTTTTTTTATGGCATTTAGGCAATTTCACCCGATAATTTGTTTTTATTTTTATTGAAGATTAGGTCTGAAAAAGGTCAAGTGTGAAACGTTCGTTTTTTGTCCGGTGTGTGATGATCTCTGTAATATGACGATCTGACGCTGTGACATCAAACAATTTGTGTCTGATAGTGTGAAATTATAACTTCTTCAAATCGCGGATAGAACGCGTTGTGAATGCAATGCGGGAAACGGAACGCTTATCCAGTCGAGTGGGAAAACAGAGTAGGGAAAAATTGAGTTTAACCGCCCAAAGGCCCAGGCCGTTTTGGGTGTTCGGAAAATCATCCCGAAGAATGTCTAAGGGTGAATGTCCGGAAAAAAATTTCAGAGTAGGGAAAAATCGAGTAGGGAAGAAAACAGTAGGGAAGTGGGAAGCACATCATCATGTTGAGCTTAACGCCAGAAATCCATGCAGCCATATCGGCATCGACTGCCGCCCAGACCGTCGCGTCTTCGGCAGAGGGTTTTGGTTTTTACGCTCAAACAGGAGTAGGGGTAACAAGCCCAGGAATAATAAGCAAGGGTGGGACATACGGCGAACAAGCTGGGATGAACGGCCAGGTGGATCCTCAAATGGGGCTTCACGCGGGGAAGCTGGCCAATCCGCTGGGCGGGAATAGGCATGAATCAACGACAGGCAAAACGCCTGTTGTTGATTCAAAGGGTGGTATCGATAGCTTTAATGATGGCGGTGCAGGCGGCAGAGGGTTTGCTTACCAGCAAAAACCGTCTTCGCCCCAAAACGAGAACGACAACGAACAGCCGACCGTTTATGACAACGAGCTGCTTTCGGGCGAGTTCACCATGTTGTTGGATCAACTCGGTCTTATCGTCTGGAGTATTTTCGATTTATTCCTCAGCCCTATGCTCCATTCATTGAATGCGTGGGCCGAGGAATGTGCAAAGCCTTATACACCAGATGGCCCGAAAAATAGCGACAGCGAGGCGCCCTTAACACTGGGGGCCCATCCGTTTGAAATTACGACTTATTCGCAAAAACCGAATAACGTATTTATCACCAGTATCAGTCTCAAGCGAAACAACGCGTTTGAGGCTTCTGGCCTTGCAAAATAAAACGCCGGGCCATTTAAAAGCAATCTTGAGTATGCATTCATTAAAGAACGATGGGTAAACAGAATGAACATCAGCAGCAATCTGAACTTCAGCAATCCTTTTCTGGGTGGCAATTTGTCTCCCTCACCGGGTGCTAACCTTGGCGACAGCAGCCCCTACCAAGTAGGCGGCGTTAACCCCGTCACCGCAGATTTGCTCTCCAGCAACGCCGGTTTGAACCAACTGGCCGCCTCAATGGGGCTGGCCGGTATGAACGGGATGGGTATGAACGGGATGGGCATGAGCGGCATAGGCATGACGGGCGGGATGAACGGTGTTGATCCCAGCATGCAGGCAATCGGCCTTGGGGGCAGCATGTCCCAACTGTACGATACGATCATGCAAAACCTAAATAACCTGGGGGCTATGTTCGGGCTTGGCGCAGGCGGTCAGGGGCAAGGGTCGAGCAGCATGGCGTTTAACGCCCCTGGTGCAGGCGCCGGCATGGCGGATCCAACAGGCATGGGCGGTATGGGCTTAGGCGGTGGCATGGGCATGGGTGGTGGCGTCAGCGATATGCTGGCTCAGGCGGGTCTGGGTGGCCCTCAAATTCCCGGTGTCACCAGCGAAGTGAGCCGGACGTTGGGAACAATTTCAAGCCTTTGGGATGGCATCGATATTGGCGGCACGATGGATTTTGCCAATAACGCGGTAGCCATACAGGAAGCGCGTCTGGCAAGCGAGGAAGCGTCTGGCGAAGACGATGATGAATCGTCTGAAGCGGGTGGTGGCTGCAACGGAAACTGTGGCGAATCCGGAGGTTCGCAAGGTTCTGGCGGATCTACAGGATCTTCAGGGTCAGGTGATAGCGCCCCCAGTGGTGGCTCTAGCGCACAAGGTTCTGGTAGTGGCGGCAGCGGTGGCGGTTCCGTTGAGGAAGGCAACGCCGAAGACGTAATCCGATTTTTTCAAACCCAAGACAGGGGGGATGGGCAGAATTGGACGCGCGAGCAGGCCGCAGGCATTGCCGCCAACCTTGAAGCTGAAAGCGGCATAAGAAGTACACCTGTTGGAGACGGCGGCTTAGCCTATGGCGTGGCGCAATGGCATCCCGATCGCCAGGCGAACTATGAAGACTATGCACGCGCCAACAACCTGGATCATACCGATATCCGCGACGCGTCACTGGAAGATCAGCTCGGTTTTATCAATTACGAGTTAACTCAGGGCACCGAACAAGGCGCTGGACAAAGGCTTCGAGATGCCGGTGACGCTCGCTCGGCAGCAGCGGCCTTCACCATTTATTATGAGCGTCCGTCAAACGCTCAACAAAAAGCGGTGGAGCGGGGAGAGAACGCCGCGAGTCTGGTTTAATTTTTTAAGGCAGGAAAACTGTTAAAAACGCACTTAATTTGCTACACTGGTGTTTATAAGGGTATCCCTTTTCAGCAGGGGGATACCCGGACTTCCAACAGGCCAAAAACTACTGTAAGCGTTGGATGTCGTTTCCCCTCCCCGCTCGCATAATCTCTAGTGAATCCTCCCATTTGCCTTATGACCGGCGTCAGCCGTAACGCTTGGCCTATCAAAACTTACCTCATTTTCCAAACGGCTCATTTCTGCAAGAGACATTAACCCTATCCATAATGCTGAAACAGCATAGAAACGAAGGCGCACCATGGCCGAGCAATGCTCGCTTCCTCCCCAGGCAAGTCCCGTCTCCTCCCTCTCCCGCGTCACCCTCCAATTCACTCCACCAGCCGTTTGGCAAAGCAGCAAATTCAAAGCGCTGATGGCCCTGTGTGCCGTCTATCTTATCTGGGGCACCACGATGGCCGCCATGCGCTTTGGCGTTGAAACCATCCCGCCAGGCGTTTTTGCATTCTCCCGCTACCTTCTGGTCACCCTCCTGCTATTGTCCTATTGCATTTCAAAAAAAGAGGCATGGCCCACCCCTGGCGAAATTAAACGCCATGTCTTTTCAGGCGTCTGCCTGTTTTTCGTCGGCAATGCCACGGCCATCTGGGCCATGCAATATCTGCCCACCGTTCTTGGCGGAGCGTTAACGGCCACCACACCATTCTGGATGATTGGCCTTGCGGCGCTCAAAATTGGCGATGCCCATACGCCTGAACGAATCAGCCGGGTGAGCGCCATGGGACTTGGGCTGGGGTTTATCGGTATTATCACCATTCTTGCGCCCCAGCTTCTGCAGCTTTTTAACGCAAGCAACCCGAAAAACGCGGTTCTGGATCCGCTGGCCATGCTTGCCATCCTGGCCATGCTCATCAGCACCGCCTCATGGGCGCTGGGATCCTGGCATGCAAAGCGCACGCCGACAAAAAATTCCGTCTGGATGGAAGTCGGCATTCAGAACCTGAGCGCCACCATCCTGATGTTACCCTTCTGCCTGCCGGATCTTATCAGTCTTGCCCATCCTTCCGGTGGCTTCAACGGGGCTGGCGTCACACCCCTTTCAGTCGCATCGCTGCTTTATCTGGTGCTTGCAGGCACCATTCTGGCAATGCCCTGTTATCTCTATGTTTTACACCACCTGCCCATTTCAGTCACCAGCACCTTTGCCTACGTCTGTCCCATCATCACGATGCTGATTGGGTATAGCTTCCTTGGCGAAGCGCTTTCCCCCACCATGGCCTTTGGCAGCGGGATGATTCTTCTGGGCGTTATCCTGGTTCAGGTCTTTCAGAAAAAACGACGGCTGAAAGGGCCCCTGATCGCCCCGACCCCTATAACGCCAGCCCCACCGGCGCAGCGGGTGGCTTAGGCATCTCAAATTAAACAAGGCTCTGTTGGGAATTTATTAAAAAATATAAATCCCGTATGACAAGGGTTTTCTCGTGTTTTGTCCGGGCGCTCCCCCTTAGTGTCAAAAAGACCTATATTTACAGGTCTTCGGGTCTTTTGGTAGAGTTATCTCCAAGAAATTCATTCGGCCTTATCGCCTTATAACGGGCCCTACATTAAAAACAAGCAAATGCCCTCTGTCATCATGTGCATTCTCTGACAGTTGCTTGATGATTTGCTTTTAACAGCTTCGCCAGTCTCTATAGTGGTGAGGGGCTTTGCGCTTTCCGAAGAGAGATTATCGACTTTGGAAAAACGCAAAGCTCACCATTTCCAATCTACCTTTCCAATCCAACTTATGCATATAGATGTATATATCAACGTAATCAAGTGAGTTTCATATAGGAATCCGCCCTGGATGATGACCCTATCCCCAAGCGCAGCAAAACTGACAAAAGGCACCGAAGCGCCATCCCTTAATCCCAGGGATATTCAAACGCTTCAGGCCTGGAAGCTTTTGGGGCTTGAGTTGCTCAGCCTTACCGTATCGCAGGTATCTCCCCTTCGCGGCTTGCTGGCGGAAAATGCGCCTTTGCCAGCCAATACCCGAATTGCCTGTATCGTTCGAGAGGGCGACGTTTTATTTTCCTTGTACAGAACTTTTATTGAGGAGGGGGATGTTCTCTACATCCTGACGGATAACGAACGCGGGCTTAGGGACTATTTAATCGCCTGAGCTTTTTTAACGGTTTTTGATAGACACCACATTGCTTCCCTCGCCAGTGAATTTCGATTCACTGGCCTTTTTGTATTTCTTATGGCTTAAGCATGACTTACAGAACGGCAATTCCCAGACCGGTTTGTTTTTCATGTATCAACAACGAGCATTTTTTCGTCTTTTTTCTCACAATTGGATATACGGCTGAACGAAGGTTTGTAGATAAACCATATCCCGTCCTGACAGCAGCCCCTAACTAAAGCCCGCCTGTCCCGTTCCCCTTGAAAGGCCCGACTCTTTTCAGGAGAATGTAACTGCAAGGTAAACACTGTCAATTTAAATCCAATAGGGGCTCGTCGTCTCCCTCGTCTCTTTTCTCAATTTTCACAAGCGACTAAAGCAAACAAGCAAAGGATCTAACAAACGATGTGTGGCATTGTTGGCTATATCGGCAAAAAGTCCCCTCTCCCTCTGGTGGTGCAGAGCCTCAGACACCTTGAATACCGCGGCTATGATTCGGCTGGCGTCGCTTTTTTAGACGCCAACAACGAACTGAGCATTTTCAAGTCCACCGGCAAACTGATTAACCTGGAAAATATTTTACCGGTTGAAATCGGCGCGTCCATTCCTGTTCAGCCCCTGCAAACCAAGCCCGCCGCCTCTGGCGGTGTTGCCGTTGCCGAAAAGCCGCCTGAGCAAGACATCCCCAAAATAGCCATCGGCCACATCCGTTGGGCCACCCACGGGGCACCCAATGAAACCAACGCCCACCCGCACGTCGGCGGCAAGCGCGAAATCGCGCTCGTGCATAACGGGATTATCGAAAATTACTTTGAGCTGAGAAAGCAGTTGCAAGAGCAAGGCCATGTGTTTGTCTCTGAAACTGACACCGAATGCGTGGTTCAGTTGCTTGAGCATATCGCGGCAAGCGAACAGGACAACTTCATCACGGTTATCCGAGAAGCGCTCAAACGTCTTCAAGGCGCATACGCCCTGAGCATTATCAACAAGAACGAGCCGGATAAGCTTTATGCCGTTCGCCACCAGGCGCCGCTGATTATCGGCGTGGGGACCGGCGAAACTGAAGGCGAGTTTATTGTGGCCAGCGACGCGGTGGCCATTGTCCAACACACGGATCGCCTGATTTATCTCAAAGACAATGAAATCGCAGAGCTTTCCCCCCAGGGCATCAAGCTTTTCAATCTTGAGGGCGAACCGGTTAAGCCGATTATCGAACAGGTCAGCATCGGGCCGTTGCAGATTGATAAGAAAGGCTATAAGCACTTCATGCTCAAGGAAATCTACGAGCAGCCCGATGTCGTGCGCAACTCCCTCAGCGGACGCTTGATTGCCTCAAACGAACCCATCCGTCTCTTCGGACGCGACGAGGACGCCTTAAGCGGCAAGAACCAGGAAACGCTGGATCTGCTGACCAGTGTCCGCCGGATTCTGGTGATTGGCTGTGGAACCTCCTTTAACGCCGGTCTTGTGGGTAAATATCTTATTGAAGAGCTGGTGCAGGTTCCCGTTGAAGTCGAATCCGCCGGAGAATTCCGTTACAGAAACCCGGTGCTGGATGATCAAACATTGGTCATCACGGTTTCCCAGTCCGGTGAAACCGCAGACACCTTGGCCGCCCTTCGCATGTCGGCTGAAAAAGGCGCCAAAATTTTGGCCATCACCAACCGCGAAGACTCCACCATTGCCAGAGAAGCTGATGCCATCCTGCCGGTCAGGGCCGGTGTGGAAGTCAGCGTTTGCGCCACCAAGAGTTTTACGGCGCAAATCCTGGTGATGTACCTTTTGGCCATCGCGATGGCCGAATCGAAAAAAAGCTATCACCCCGAACAGTTGGAGCATCTAAAATCTGAACTGTTCAAAATCCCGGCCTTGATTGAAGCGGCGCTCAGCAAGACGGAGCCCCTGCAAGCCCTGGCCAAAAAATATGGCGACGCCCGGGATATTCTCTTTATCGCCCGTGGCATCAACTTCCCGGTGGCCCTGGAGGGCGCGCTGAAGCTGAAGGAGATCAGCTATATTCACGCCGAAGGCTATTCGGGCAGCGAATTGAAACACGGCCCCATCGCGATGCTGGATAAAAACCTGCCGGTCATTTCGGTTCTGGTGGCAGGCCAGGTCTTTGAAAAAATGATCTCCAACTGCCAGGAAGCCAAGGCGCGCGATGCCCAGATGGTGGGCATCAGCAGCGTGGATATCACGCAGAAGCCGGAACTGGCCAAAACGTTTGATGATCTGATGACGATTCCCGAAACGCACGAATTGCTGTCGCCGCTGATTACCACAGTGCCGCTCCAGTTGCTGGCTTATTACATTGCCGAGCATCTTGGGAAAGACGTGGACCAGCCAAGAAACCTTGCCAAGAGCGTTACGGTAGAATAATAATATTTCCTTCTCCCTCAAGGGGAGAGGGGTTTATATAGAGCTTAACCGATGGCGAAAGTCGAATCATTTTCCCTCTGGCTTCCTGATGCGTCCGCTGTTCTGGCGGACGCTTCGGCAAACCCTCAGGGGGTCGCTCAGTTGGAAGCGCGCCTGCAAGGTCAATTGCCCAATTGTGATCGCCTGATTCGCTGGGCGCTTGTCAAAACCAGAATGCACACGGGTAAGCAAAGCGAGATTCTTTGCCAAGGCGCCTATTTAACCCGTTCTTAAACATCATTTAAAGAGAGAGCCGTTTACATGTCCGAGTCTACCGCCACTTCTCCCAATGAGGCCAAGCCCATCAATCCGGTATTTTTGGCGCAGGCCGAATCGCTTTGCCGGGGAGGAGAATTATTGCCCGGAGGCGTTGAGGCCTTGGCCAAGCGCCTGCAACAGGCGGCCGAAACCCAAACCCCGCTTAAAGTTAAACTGGGGCTTGACCCGACACGGCCCGATCTTCACCTGGGGCATTCGGTGGTGCTGAAAAAACTCCGCGCGTTTCAGGATTTGGGACACCAGGCGATTTTAATCATCGGCGATGCCACCGCGATGATTGGCGACCCCTCCGGTCGAAGCGTCACCAGGCCCCCGTTGACCGAAGCGGAAGTTCAGGCCAACGCCGAAACGTATCTCGATCAGGCGGGAAAAATCGTTGATGTTCGCAAGGCGAAAATCATCCGCAACAGCGACTGGTTTAACCAAATGAACCTGGATGGGTTTTTAAAGCTTGCAGCCAAAGCCACTGTTGCGCAGTTACTGGTGCGCGAGGATTTTTCAAAACGCTACAGCGAAAACAAGCCGATTTCGCTCCATGAGCTGTTTTACCCCTTGATGCAAGGCTATGACTCGGTTGAAATTGAAGCCGACATTGAATTAGGCGGCACCGATCAGCGTTTCAACAACCTGATGGGCCGAGAACTACAAGCCGCCTACGGGCAGCCTGAAAACCGAAGCGGAGCGTTACAAATGGTTCTGCTGATGCCGCTTCTGGAGGGCACCGACGGCAAAATCAAAATGTCAAAATCTTACCCCGAGCATTGCATCAATCTGACCGATTCTCCCGATGAGATGTTCGGCAAACTGATGTCGATTCCCGATGAGATGATTCCCCGCTACGAATTGCTGATGGGACTGTTAACCCAGGAGCAAATTGACGAGCAGTTGTTCCACATGAAAAACGGCAGCCTGAATCCAAGAGACATCAAGGCCATGTTAGCCAAATTCATTGTGGGCCAGTACCATACGCCTGCCGATGGCGAGACTGCCGAGCAGAATTTCACCAAGCAATTTAAGAACAAGGAAGTGCCCGAGGATATTCCTGAAACGACCCTTTCGGCAAACCAGCCCCATGCGTTAATCGGGCTGATAGTCGAACATCAGTTGGCGCCCAGCAGAAACGAAGCCAGACGCATCCTCGAAGGCGGCGGCGTCAAGCTTCATAGTGCAACTGGCGGTGCTGACGGTTCGATTGAAAAAGTATCCGACGTCAACGCTGAAGTAAACAAAGCGGGCGGCACCACTTTGGTTCTCCAGGTCGGCAAGCGAAAGTACCTCCGGCTGATTTTTGCCTAGTT
>JAYKHP010000013.1:0-26411 GCA_035285165.1 Vampirovibrionales bacterium
GGCAGTATTTGGATTTGGGAAGCTATCCGGTGGATCTGTCCCAGCAGATTGAGACGACAGGGGCCAACGGCACGACCGACTTGCTCTTGGCCACGATGGACAGCTTGATTCAGCAGTCGCTTGAAAGTGGCGCCATCACGCCTGAGGACGCCAATGCCTTGAAAGGCATCTCGCAGCAGGGGCACAAAATCGCAGATATCCAGGGCCAGCTTGAGTCTATAGTGCTTAAAGGCAATTATACTGAGCAGGATAAACAGTTCTTTGCTGATACTGCCTATAAAATTGGCTTTAGTGGGGACAAAAACGATGAAGGGCCAGAAATTACGGCATTGCGAAATGCTTTAAGCAATGCTCAAACCAATGGTAATCTTAATGATCCTGCCCTGAACCAAACCGTATCGATTCTGGTTAATCAAATTATTAACATTTCAAACGGTGTGGAAAGTGCCGCAACAGGTGTTGTGCATTTTGGCGCGGTGTCTGATGAGGGCAAATCCTATCATGAGAAAGTAATCGAGAGCTTGACCGAACGCGATACGGCATTAGGCATCAACACCCAGCAGTCCATCATAGACTTGGGCGCAAGCGTGGTGAGTCATCAAAAAGCCAACGAAATTTGCAACGCCGGAAACAGCGGTGTAGAGCAGAACTGCAAATCTAATTGATTGAAGCTTAAAACGAAGGAGTTTACTTCCAATGGGAGCGGATATTCAGTCAGCGGTCAGGCGTTTTGTCCCGAACAACCCGCCGCTTTCTAAGTTGGTCATTAAAATTCTGAACCAAACGTTTCGCGTTCGGGAACTGCCGCTTGATTTGGTCAGAATGACGGTTCAACGCGCTTTTGAGCTGACTCGGGATCTTGAAATCGAGATTGAGAGTACCGTCTTTGAAGAAAAATTGTTGTTTTTCGTCCAGCAAATCAAGCCGCGATTTTTAGCCAAAATTCAACAACAGCGCCAGCAGGCCAGAAAACAAAGCTGGTAGTCTTTCTTGGGGAAGCTGGAAAAGAACGGACTGTTTTAAAAGCTTGAGGTTCGCGTGGCATGTTTGGGCTACACTGAAGGCATGACAGCCTACTACCCAAATGTAGACAGCGGGCAATCGCCCCAACAGCTTTCTAAACAGCAGCAGCATCCAGTGAGAGATTTTTTTCTGGGTGAAATTCTGTCGCGCCATGGTCGCTTTTATTTCTGCGCCTTGCTTCTTACGCTACTGCTTCGCTTTTCACTGGTGCATTGGGCCTTATCCGGTGGTTTTCCGGTGGAAACGGTGATGGCCAATATCCTCTGCGCTGTTTTCAGTGGTATTCTTCTTGGCTTGATTGAAGGCCGGGTGACTGCGGCCCATCAAGAGCGGCAGCAGGTTCTGGGAATTGAGCTGACGCTTTTCGTCAATCGTTTCAGGCTGTCGGCTGTTTCAGGCGTCTTTTCCGCCCTGGTGCTGTCCACGTTGCTGGAACTTGGCGCCATTGTTGGCGCTTTGAGCGACGCCTCCACGGTCATCTGGGCAATTGGCATGACGCTTTTGGCCATTGCTGTCGGCCTGGTGACGCTTTGGTTTGCCTTTTGCTGGGCGCGCTGGTGTTTTGGGGAAGCCCGCTGGAACTGACACGGCGCTTTGATTTTTATCTATAATGGCAGCATCGCTTGTAGGATGTTTCCCAGGCCAGTTTAAATCTTTTTATTCTTTTTTTGCCGTTTGGCCTGCCCGTATTTTTAAAGGCGATATAAGGCGACCCGCTCACGATGCAAGCCCTGCGCTTTTTTTTCTTCCTGCTTAAGAAATCCTCCGGGTTGATTCTGGTTGGCTGCCTGCTGCTGGTGGTGGCGATGGGCTATGTCTACAAGGTCACGCGGAACCTGCCTTCCATTGAGAAGATGGTCAGGGAAGGGGTTAACCCCTCAAAATATACGCAAATTTTTGCCGCTGACGGCTCGACCATTATGTCCCACGGGAAATTCCACCACGCCAACGTCCCGGTCAAAGACGTTTCCCCGCATTTTATCGACGCCCTTCTGGCCACCGAGGACAGACGCTTTTACAGTCACCACGGCATTGATCCCTTTTCCATCACGCGGGCGGTTTATCAGAACATCGTCCATCGCTCCGTCCGAGAGGGGGGTAGCACGCTGACGCAGCAGTTAGCCAGAAACGTCTTCCTCTCAAACGAGCGCTCTATCGACCGTAAAATCAGGGAAGCGGCCCTGGCCTGGCGCTTGGAAAACCAATTGTCCAAGGATGAAATTCTTGAGCTTTATATTAACAATATTTATTTTGGTGAAGGAGCATACGGCATCGCCGCGGCAAGCGAGATTTACTTTAACAAAAAGCCTTCAAAGCTGAGCGTTGAAGAAGCGGCGCTATTGGCGGGGCTTCCCCAGGCGCCCTCGGCTTATGACCCCTTCAATAACCTGGAGGCTTCTAAAAAGCGCCGCAACGAGGTATTGGGCAACCTGAAGGAAGTGGGTAAGTTAAACGAAGCCCAACTGGCCGATGCCAGGGAAAAAGGCGTTTCTCTGAACCAAGCCGGGCGCGGGCTTGCCGCATCCGACAAGGCCCCGTTTTTTAATCGTTATGTCATTGAACAGATCCGTTCGCATCTGGATCTGGATGAACAGAGCTTCTGGCAAAGCGGGCTTAAGGTTTATACGACCCTTGATACACGCGCTCAACGCTTGGCGCAGCAGGCGGTTGTGGAACAATCGGCCGCCTGGGGCAGAAACGGCCTGAAGCAGCAAGGCGCCCTTATTTCGCTTGACCCTTCAAGCGGCGCGATTCTAGCGTATGTGGGCGGGAAAAATTACCAGCAGTCCCAGTTTGACAGAGTCAGCAAGGCGATACGCTCCCCCGGTTCATTGTTCAAGGTGTTTACCTACACCACGGCGATTGATCAAGGCTATGACCCCCGCGAAGTCTATGTGGATGAGCCTATTGAAGTCGATGGCTGGAAACCCACCAATTATGACAAGAAGCACCGGGGGGAAATGACGCTGTCCCAGGCGCTTGCGCTTTCAAACAACGTTATTGCCGTCAAGCTTATTCAGGAAGTGGGCCCCAACGCCGTGGTGGATATGGCCAGGCGGATGGGGATTCAATCGACGTTGAATCCGTTTTACTCCCTCACGCTGGGTGGTTCAAGCGTCAACCTGCTGGAGATTACCTCGGCCTACGGGGTGCTTGCCAACCAGGGCGTTCGGGCCGAACCATATGCCATTGAGCGTGTTCTGGACATCGATAACGTTGAGATTTTCAGGCACTCGCCGGTAAAAAGCGACGTCTTAACCAGAAGCACTGTGGATACTATCGTCCAGATGATGATAGGCGTGGTTCAGCGAGGAACGGGGGCGGCTGCCAATATTGGAAAGCCGATGGCAGGTAAAACCGGCACCAGTGATGATTACAGGGATGCCTGGTTTATTGGCTTCACCCCAACGGTGGTCACTGGGGTGTGGGTCGGCAATGACGACAACACGCCGATGCGGGGAATGACCGGTGGTGCCTTGCCTGCGCGCATCTGGAAACAGTTTATGCAGTCCTTTACCTCGGGTCGACTGGCGTCGGAGTTTGATGTGTCCTACAGTAAGCCGGTTGATTATGAGGTCAACCCTGAAATGATGGGAGAAGAGGTCAGCGAGGATGGTGAGATTCCTGAAGGCGCCCTTGAAGGTGAGCCTTTATTACAACAGGATCCAAGCCTTTACCCAGATGCCAATGGCGCTTCTCAAAGCGGGCCCAATCCGACGGGAGGCCCCTTGATTCCTGACGGGCAGCGTCGACACTCGGGTGCTGTCACTTCAGGAGGAAACGAAAGCCAGCAACAGAAACAGGCGGATTATAATCCACCGGCCCTACCGGTCGCACCACTTTCCCCACGTCCAAGACCTGCGCCAATAGCGCCACCGGAGCCGGTGAGAATCCCGGACAGTGAACGTTAAAAATGAATTATGCTCTGATGCCAAGCTGGGCGAGGGTGTTTCGGATCCCGTTGCTCTGGGCAAGTTCGCTATAGGTGCCGCCTGCAAAGGTTTGCGAGAATGTCACGTTCGGATCTTCAAGCGCGGTACCCAAAAGCCTTGCTTCCACACGTCTTCCAAGGACGTTGGCAAGCCCTTCCTCTTCCCTGGAATTACCATCTTGTGTGCTGGTGGCGTGAACCATTTCGTGAACGAGGGTTTTCAGGTTGTTAGGATCAGCAACCGTAATGGCGCTTTGCCCGTTTCTGGTCACGGTAACCCCACGCACGATAACCTCGCCGTCATTGGCGACGCCCGAAGCGTCCTGCGCTGCAGCGGCAGCACAGGTCGGGCAATTGACGACGGTGCCTTTATCGGCGGCTCCGGCAATTGCGCCGGGATTGCCTGCGGCAAAAGTAACGCCCCTGCGAATGGATTCATTTAATAGCTTTTGCCCGTCAGGATCTTGGCTGATGGCCATGAGGTTTTGCTTGAGTTGCGCCCGCTGCTGGGCTGTGCCGCCCACAATGAGACGGTCAAGGTCGGCTGAAAGCTGGGTCTGGTTGATGGGGGCTGCTGCGCCGCTTGCAGGGGCCGCTGCCAGGGTGACAGGGGCACTGGTTAGCATTTGTTGTGCCGCCTGCTGTGCTGCCTGAAGCGCTGCCTGCTGTTGGGCTGCCATGATGGCCTGCTGAATTTGCGCCTGCATGATTTGAGCCGAAGCCACGCCAATGGCTTCCTGGATCATGGCATTCTGTTGCTGGATGGTGGCCATCGTGCCTGCGGCGTCACCTAAAAACAGGGCACTTGCCGAACCGCTGGCTGAAATGGGGGCGCCCAGGTTGCTGCTGGTATCCAGGGCCAGCATGGGGGCTGCCATTGAAGTGTTACTAAAAGGAGTGCTGCTAAAAGTACTGCCAAGGCTTGCAATATTGCCCAGGCCGCCGATATTGCTTAGCCCAAGGGATGAACTGGCTTGCAAGCTTGCCGCAAGGTTGTTGCTGGCCGGGGCCATACCGCCGAGACTGGAAGCGAGGCTGCCAAGACCAAGGCCGCTTGCGTCAATGCCTGCCATATTGCTTCCAAAACTGCTGCTTGCGCCTAACGCGCTTGTTCCCGAAAGAAGATTCGCCAGAATGGGAGATCCGCCAATGGTCGCCGTGCCCAAGGGGCTTACGCCCACCGTATTGTTTGGGCCAAGCAGCGAGCCGCTCATACTGCCAGACAATGCGGGCGGCATTAGCGTCGGATTCATAAGGCCGTTAATCAGGCCGTTCATTGAGCTCATAACCGTTTGCTCTCAACGATTAAGGGGAAGTACTGGAACTGCGAACACGGGGGACGTGTCCTGAAACTCTCTATAAACTCTCTGGGGAGGCTGTTGGGAACTGTTTTCAAGAACTACTTTTCTCAAAAACAACCCAAGTGCCTTAAGTCTTAATAAATAAAAAACAATTTTAAAGAGCAAATTGACCCCGTTCGCTGTAAACCTATCGAATTGTAAATAAAGCCTTAAGCTTGTGCCGGTCAATCTCTCGGTATAATTACCGATTTGGCAGCGCGCCGCTTGGATATATCACCTATAAATACGACTTGGCCAGCGTGAAAATGCTGTCGAACATGGGTTCGCTCAACTTGCCGGTAAAGGTATTTTGCTGGCTGGGATGATATGAGCCGATGAGGATAATGGTTTTTCCTGAGTCAGAATGGCTTAGCGGGTAATAGAGCCCATGGCCGAAGACCGGCTTGGGTTTTGGGATATCAAAACCGCTGCCTTGCTTGAGTGCTGATAAAGCGCTTTCAAAGGCGAGCTTTCCAAGGGCGATAACAACCCTGATTTGCCGGTAAGCCTCTAGCTCCTGATGCAGAAACGGCCTGCAATGGGCTATTTCCTCCTTGCTGGGCTTGTTCTCCGGTGGCGCGCAATGGCAAACGGCGCTGATAATTGCATCCGATAAGGCAAGCCCGTCGTTTGCGTCAGTGGACGTCGGCTGGTTGGCAAAACCGGCCTTGTGAAGCGCCCGGTATAACCACTCTCCGCTGCGGTCACCCGTAAACATCCTTCCCGTTCGATTCGCCCCATGCGCTGCCGGGGCCAATCCCAGGATAAACACGCGTCCATTGGCATCTCCAAACGTCGGGACAGGTTTTCCCCAGTAGGTTTCCTCCGCGTGGCGCTTGGCGATGTGAACCTGCTTATTGGCCACTTGTTCGCGCCAGCTAACAAGCCTTGGACAAAGATGGCAATTCGTCAGGGCTTGGTTAAACCGTTGCTGCCAAGCCGTAAGGCTTTCTCCAGAATGGTGATCTACAGGAGTTGAAGGATTATGGGTCATAAACTGCTTGGGAGCCTCCAGTCAGAGGATGTTGAAACGCGATGCCCTTGCGCATAATAAAGCAAGCCCCATAAAAAAACCAACAAAGCCAACAAGAAGCAGAGCCAACAGGGCTTTGGGTTCGCAAGTCCAGTCAAAACGATATCAAAAAGAATGAAACGCTTAATAAGATTTTAAACGATAAAGGAAACCCGCATGACCGTAGTGGCGGCGTTATGCAAGGATGGTGAAACCTGGGTGGTGGGCGATCGTCTGACCAGTTGGCATGACTTTCAGCGTATCGATCAGGTGAACAACACCAAGATTATCAAGTTCAAGAATGCCTTAATCGGCTTCTGCGGCAGAACGCTGTTTGGCAACGTGCTTCAATATTGGGCGGATAACCAGGGTAAGGCATCTTACCGAAAGCTGTATAACCATTCCTTTAAAACCGAGGCGGACGTTCACGATTTTTTTAACGAGTATTATGAGCATCTCAAAAAGTGGTATGGCCTGGGTGGCGCGGGGCAAGATGATGTCGGCAAGATTCAATACGCCACGTTTTTGGTGGCCACGCCCGAGCGAATTTACGAAGTGTCCGCTTGCAGGGATGTCAACGCCTTTAACAATTACACGGCCATTGGCAGCGGTAAGGATATTATCGTTGCGGCTATTGACGCGCTGGTGCCCGTGGTCAAAAAGCCGGACGAAGTCCTATCTAGGGCTTATGACACTTGTATTAAGCTGATGAGCGGTTGCGGTGGCGAAATGGAGCTGCTCAACGTCAAGCGTTACCTGGCCTCTTCCTCAATATCAGCCAAGAGTGCAAAATCAACCAAAAAGCCGATCGTTAACAAGAATGCTGTCCGAAAAAAGTCGGCGGGAAAATAACCCTGGCACTTGTTATTTAATGCAAGCGCGTCATTTCCGCGAAAGCGGGAATGACGATAGGTCTCGACAAAAATATTATCCGCAGCAAAGGATATTAAACTCCCGGCAACTGAAGCGCCAGTTGTTTTTCGGTTTTGGTTAAAAAGTTTTTGCGATGATACGGCGTTCGCCCGTGTTGCTCAATGGCTCTTCGATGAGGCGGGGTGAGATAGCCGATGTTGCTTTCCCAGCCGTAATGGGGGTGCTCCGCTGCAAGGGCGATGATCATCCGGTCGCGATATTCCTTGGCCACTACAGAGGCCGCCGCAATACAGGCCGATAAGCCATCGCCCTTGATGATGGCTTTTTGCCGCGAGGACGGAAAGTGTGGGATTAAGGCTTTGCCGTCTATAAGGATGTAATGGCTTTCGTGCATGGCGTCACACGTGGGCTCTTTTCCACACCAGGCTTGATAGGCGCGCCAGTCCGCCAACAGCGAGGCGTGATAAACATTCAGCGTGTTCACCTCTTCAAGGCTTGCCTCCCCGATGCCGACCCGAAATAGCGTATGAATTGCCTCCGACAGCTCTTTTCGGATGGCGGGCTTGAGTTGCTTAGAGTCATTCAGCGCTGACAACAGCTTTTTTTCTTCCCGCCTCAGCGTATGCGGAAGGGAGACGGCTGCGGCAACCACCGGGCCAATAGCGCTTCCCCGCCCTACTTCATCGACGCCTATCATCACGCATAATTCTTCAGGCTGTGGATTGAGCGATTGTCTCAAACGATGATCATAGGCCAGCAAACGTTTCAGCAAAAAACAAGCCTCTCTTTTCTTTTATTCTTTTACTGATTATTGAGGCGCCTGACCCAAGTCCGGCATTTGTTCAACCGTTACCGGCAGGGCCATCAGGTGGCCATTGCGCAAAATCTGGAAGTTCAGCGTCGTATGGAGCGGCTTGGATTGAACCAGTTGCTGAATATTGGTGGCTTTATCCACCATCAGTCCGTCGATTCGCTGAATGACATCCCCTTGCCTGAACCCCGCTTTGGCCGCAGGGCTGTTTTGAAGCACCTGGGCGACGATAACGCCTGGCGTGTCCTGTGAGATGCCCAGACTTTTGGCAAGCGTTGGATTAAGCTCGGCCATTGATATACCAATCCAAGGGCGCTTGATGCCGCCGTTTTGAATTAAGGCGGTGGCCACTTTCTGGGCCGTATCCATCGGAATGGCAAAACCGATATTCTGCGCGCGGCCCGAAATCGCCGTGTTAATGCCCACGACCTCGCCCTTGAGATTGACCAGCGGGCCACCCGAGTTTCCCGGGTTGATGGCGGCATCGGTTTGGATAAACTCAACATTGGAGTTTACATCCGGTACGCGTCTTGAAAGCGCGCTGATAATGCCTAATGTGACGGTATGGTCAAAGCCGAGCGGGCTGCCGACGGCCAAAACCCATTCGCCGGGGCGCAGTTTGCCAATGGCCGCTTCACTAGCCGGGCTGACCGGCGTGAGATCAGCGGGCGGCTTGTCCAGCCTGATCACCGCCAGATCGGTGTAGCTATCCGTCCCCACCACGGTTGCGGGCAGTTTACTGCCATCGTCCATCGTCACGGTGATCTTATCCGAGCCTGTCACGACGTGATTATTGGTTAAAATATGTCCTCGTTTATCGAGGATGACCCCTGAGCCGTTGCCGCTGAGAATACGTTCCTGAAGAGGACCTGCCTGTTGGGGAACCGGTGGTTTTGGAGCAGGCAGGGCGCCGGGTGCTTGAGGTGCCTGGCTGTTTGGGGACGGAACCTGGTTTGGAGGATATGTTCTGAAATGAAAAAACGGACTGGTGCCTTGTTCTGAATCAGGGCCAGGCGTGGAGGGGTTTGAAGGCGCTGGCAGAACGCTGAAGCCTGGAGCGCTTTGGCCAAAGCCCCCTTGGCCAAAACCAAAAAACCGTTGAAAAACATCGTCTCCAAAAATAAAAGGCAGGTTAATGGTTTCTTTTCTCTGAACATCGATGTTCACCACGGAGGGGGCCACGGCTTCGGCGACATCGGCGACTAAATTTGGAGAAAAGACCATTGCCCCAAAGCTTTCGGGTAACTTTGCCTCAGCCCTGCCCAGCCAGTTGATGCTTGGATTGTCTGAAAAGGGCGTAAGTGGCACTGCCATTGACAAGAGAAGACTTGTAGCAAGAAGGGCGCTGATGGAGACGTTTTTAACCGTCTTGTTTTTGAAAGGGGCATATTGCGACATAAGATATTGCAGGGATTGCGACTTAAAAGGTTGCATCACCTGCATGGTTTGCGCTTGCGTTTGCATCAAGAAACTCCTCTCCTTTAAGGTGCTTTAAAAAATAAGATGCCCGACATGGCTTCAGGTTCCCCGTATCTCTGATAAAAACCGGCATAAAACCGGTTTGCAAAGCGGACTGGTTTTGTCAGGTATTTTTTTAAGCTGCTCCGGGTGACCACGCGCCTTGAGGACTGGCGCCTTTTCGGGTAAAGTGTAGCATAAACAGGCGTTCATGCCGCTTGCTTTGTCTTAGCCTCTTGGGTTGTTTTAAAGGAATCCCCCAAATTTATGCTCGCTGCCAGCCTTCCACACCGCGTCTATACCAGCCTTAAAGATCTGGGGCTTCAATTGCTGCCAAGCTATGAGCCTAGTCATCATCAAATGGGCGCCGCGATTCCCAAGACAAAAATTCTGGTGGCCTACTCAGGTGGTATGGATTCGACCATGCTTCTGGATTCCCTGGCCCAATTGCGGGCTCAATTCCACCTGGAGCTTTACGCGGCCTTTTACAATCACCAGTGGCGTCCGGGCGCCCCAAAAGAGCTGCCGATTCTGCATAAAACCACCGAGGCGCTTCAGATTCCGCTCATCATTATCGAGGCCGACAGAACACTGGCCAAAACCGAGACGGTGGCAAGGGCACATCGTTATCACGGCCTGACGCGCCTGGCGAAGGATTTAGGCGCGCATGCGATTGTGACGGCGCACCATGCCGATGATCAAATTGAAACGGTCTTGTTCCGTATTTTAAGAGGAACCGGCCTGGATGGCCTAGTGGGTATCCAGCGCGATATTGCCTATGAGCTTCCTGTTGACGATGCTACGCCTGCTGTGGCTGGTAACAGTCCCGAGTCGGCGGTTCACGTTCTTCGGCCGCTTTTGGGCGTGGCCAAGGCGGATATCATCGAGTATGTTTCCGAGCGGCAATTGCGCTATTTTGATGACCCCAGTAACGACAACACCAAAATTCAGCGCAATCTAATCCGGAAAAAAATCCTGCCCGAACTCCAGCAGCATTTCCCGCAGGTTAAAAACGCCTTGTATAAAATCGCCTTACTGGCCGAAGGCGATCATGAAATCATTGAAAAAAGTCTGGATGATTTGTGGAAAAGCTTATATCTGAGTGATGAAAAAGGCTACTATCTTAATGCCACGCTGTTTAACCAGATTGAGCTGCCATACCAGCGTCGGGTGCTGAAGCGCTTTTTTGAGCGTCACCAGGTGGAAGTCGATTTCCAGGTGATTGAAGACGCCTTGCTCTTTATTCGAGGCGAGCATCGAAAAGATCTGAGCATCGGCCTCAAATCAATCGCCCATCATAAAGACGCGATTCAGCAAGGCGAGAAAAAAATTGCGGAACATTATTTCCTATCGCTTTATAAAAACCGCCTGCGTGTTTTGCATATGCCAAGCTCGGCCCTTGCCTCCCTGCAAGACAAGCAGCGTGATATGGTGTCTGCAACGGTGCCGATTCCGGGCACTGCGACCTCTGAAACGCTTGGCGTGACGATTGACATCAGCGAAATTGCCGAGGAGTCAAAAGCCAAGCTGTCAAAGCCAGCCGTTTTAAAAGCCAGCGCGCTGTTAGATCCCAACGTGGCCTACGTGGATTTGAGCCTGTTTATTGACGGGCCTGATAAGCCTGAGGCGCCCAAGCCGTTGGAGCTTAGAACCAGAAGGATTGGCGATAAATTTTACCCGATGGGAATGAGCGCACCAATGCGCCTGAAAAAATATTTGATCAACAAAGGCATCCCGCGCTTTGAGCGTGACAGCCTGCCCCTGCTTGCCAGCGGTGATCACGTGCTGTGGATTCCAGGCCATGCGCTGAGTGATTATGTCAAGGTGAGCGGCAAGCCCACGCACCGTATTCAGTTGGAGTATGCCAAGGCAAGGCCTGGCCTTTCAGATCTATCGCTGCATTGGGATAACGCCAACACGGGCTTTGACAATCAAGGCGATACGGAGGAAGCCCTGGAAGAAAACCAGAGCGCCTATCGCGCCGCTGTCCTGATGGATCGCGATATGCTGCCCGGTATGAATGATAGTGAGAACGATCGCGATGAATTGTCCTTTTCTGATGAGGACGATGAGGACGATGAATTTATCGAATTTACAGGTCGTGCCGAATCTTCAGTTGCTTCCGGCCGGAGTGAGGATGATCGCGAAGAGCGCGGATTTTCTCGCTCGGGGGATCGTCGTCTGAATGAGGATGACGATTACGAAACGCTCGAAGATTAGCTAAAACTTGAAGATTAGCTAAAACTGAAATTTTTTTGAAACCGCAAGCAACTGATTAGGGAGACTCAAAAACCAATGGCAGGCACACTGACGCGCGAAAACTTGCTCGATCGTTTGGAAGTCCGTATCACGCAGGAGCAGCTTCAGACGCGTATCCGCGAAATGGCGGGCGAGATTAACAAGGCCTATCAGAGCTGCGAAAAGCTGATCGTCATCGGGGTTTTAAAAGGTTCGTTTCTTTTTATGGCCGATCTGATACGTCATCTGGATGTGCCGTGCCACGTGGAATTTGTGCGCCTGGCAAGTTACGGGGACGCCAAGACATCGTCTGGAACGGTCAAGGCGATGGATTTATCGCTGCCAGAGTTAACGGGCGAACATGTCCTGATTGTGGAAGATATTGTCGATACTGGCTTAACGCTTCAGTTCTTCAAGGATTATCTTGAATCGCTGCATAAAACCGAATCCCTTCGCCTTGCGGTATTGTTGGATAAGCCCGCCACGCGCCAGACCAATATCACAATCGATTATGCGGGCTTTCAGGTGGAGAACGAGTTTCTGGTTGGCTATGGCCTTGATTTTGCAGGCTACTATCGAAACCTGCCTTACATTGGCGTTGTAACTGATGCCGATTAACGCGCCGTTTATAACATCCCCGTTTATAACCGCCATGCTTGTGCCAACGGGAATCGGCGCCAGTGTCGGCGGCTTTGCCGGAGACGCCACGCCGGTAATGAACCTGCTTTCAAGTTGTTGCGATATTTTAATCACCCATCCCAATGTGGCCAATGCCGCCCTTTTTCAGAAGCTTCCCGATAATGCCCTCTACGTTGAAGGGTATGCCCTGGATCGGTTCTTTAAGGGCGAGTGGTCTTTGGCGCCGGTTCGGGCTAATCGTGTCGGCGTGTTGATGGACAGCGGTATTCCCGCTGAACTGAAAATGTTTCATCACAACGTGCTTCGCTCCCTTCAGGCCGTATATGGCATTGATATTGTCGCCATTGAAGAAACAGCAGCGCCGCTTCAAATCACGTATGGCATTTTTGAATCGGAAAATGTGACAAAAGAAACCAACTGCTCCTCAGGCGCGTTGCAAAACCCGCACGTGTTGCTTGAAACGGCTGAAAAATTAAAAAAGCGAGGGGCTGAGGCGATAGCCTTGTGTGTTTACTTTGCCGAAAATCAAACGAATCAGGTAGACGAACAGGCGTATCGAAATGGTGTCGGTGTTGACCCGGTGGGGGGCGTTGAGGCGATTCTGTCGCATACGGTGGTGTCGGCCCTGAAGCTGCCTTGCGCCAATAGCCCGGTGTTTCCATACGAGGGCGCATCAGCCCAAGCATCGCCTGCGTTTTACGAGTTGCTGAATCCTAAAGTGGCGGCTGAATATCTCGCCCCCACATTTTTACCCTGTGTTGTTCAAGGACTTTCAAAAGCGCCCCGCATTTTGGAAAAAAACCAGCGCCGAGATGCGCAGGCGGTGTCGGTTGAACAGCTTAACGCCCTGGTGGTTCCTGCTGATGCCTTGGGCGGCGCTGCGGTACTAGCCTGTCTTGCCCGAAAAATTCCCGTGATTGCCGTTTCTCAGAACAAAACCGTTTGCGATATCACGCCCGCTCATTTTTTAAAAAGCCAGGCAGAGCGCTCCGATGGCAGGCTTTATGAGGTCGCTTCTTATCTTGAGGCCGCAGGCTTGTTGCAGGCCCTTCGGCAGGGCATCACGCCTGCAAGTCTCGGTAGGGCTCATCTGGTACCTGATACTGTTTTTGCAGCCATAGGTATTTAAAAAAACAGGTATTTAAAATAGGGAAAACAGGATGCTTCAGCTTGGGCTTATTGGCGAAAATATTTCCCACAGCGTGTCCCCGCTGATTCATCGCACGCTGCTGGCGCATACCGCCCTGGCCGGTGAATACGGTATTTTGGATCGACCACTCGAACAGTTGCCAGACTTGTTTGAGACGCTTGTTCAAAACAAATACGCGGGCGTGAACGTGACGGTGCCCCATAAGCAAGCGGTTTTGCCTTTTCTCAGTCAGGTGTCTCCAAGTGCCGAAATCCTGGGGGCGGTTAATACGATTGTTTTTGATTATGAGGAAACCGGCGCTTGCCGATTGCTTGGGCATAACACGGATGTGGATGGTTTCTGGCAGAGCGTTCCTGAAAGCCAAAAACAGAAGGTGGTAGCCAGTAAAGTTTTGCTGCTGGGTGCCGGGGGGGCAGCACGCGCGGTTCTGGCGGCGGTCTTGGCGCAACATCCCTTGACCGTTACCATTGCCGGACAATCCGCCACGCGTTTGTTTGAAACGCTGGTGTTGGCTCAAAAGCTCAATCAGCAGGCGGCTGGGAAAACCGAGGTGAAAACCCAGTTAGCGGTCTGTGATTTGAAAAGCGAGTGTGACGATTTATCTGGCTACGACTGGGTGATTAACGCCACGCCGATTGGGACGGGAACGTCTGAAAGCCCGTTGTCTCAGGCGCAGATAGCCACCTTGCCGAAGTCTGCGTTTATTTCAGACCTGGTGTATCATCCCAGGAAAACGCAACTGCTGAGCTATGCGCAAGCGGAAGGAATTTCCGGCCATAATGGTTTGGATATGCTGATTTACCAGGCGATGGCGGCATTTACCCTGTGGACGGGAAAAAGCTTGGATACAGAAGCGCTTGAAAAAGTCCAGCGTGCTTTGAATACGATGAACCCCAGCCGCTAAGAGTCTTTATTGGTGATTCATTGGCGAGTCCTTCCAGACTAGTCGCCATGAAGTAGAAACGTTGATACAATACTGTTGACGATTTTTAAAAATATCGGATTTGAATATTCGGATAGAGAGGTTTGTTATGGCCGTTCGCAAGGCATCTGAAACGAAAACCGGCGTGTCCCCAAAAACCGCCGCCAGTGCAAAAACAGCTCCCGCCCATCACCTGGCTTTTTCCTATGCCAGCGGGGCTTATGAGTCGGTGACGGCTGACGCGCTTATCGTCGGCGTTTTTAGTGAAAAGGCAGCCGAGGATAACGGCAGCGCAAAAAGCGCAGAAAAAAACGCTGAAAAGAAAGAATCCGAGAAAAAATCTTATGCCTCGACCCCCGCTCTAAAAGCCTTGGATAAAGCGCTTTCAGGTGCCATATCAACCGTCGCCCCTGAAGAAAAATTCGAGGGCGCCTCAGGCCAGTTGTTGATGTTTCGGAAATTGCCTGGCGCTAAAGTTAACGCCCGCCGTGTTATTCTGCTCGGGCTTGGGGAGGCCTCAAAGCTAAACGCCAAGGGGCTTGACAAGGCGATTCAAAAAGCGATTGCCTCCGTGTCAGGCTTTGACAAAATGGCCCACATCGCCCTGGCGCTGCCGTCTGACATTTCTGATCAAAAAGGCCTGGAAGCGCTCTCGTTTGAGGTGGCCCTTCAAACTGCCGTTGACGCTGCGGCCCAGTGCGTCTACTACTCGCAGGAGGCTTTACCGGAGACGCAAAAGAAAAAGCAGGCGCTGAAAAAAATCACGCTTTTACTGAATCGACCGGCCACCGCCGAGGATAAGGCGATATTGAAAATCGGTGAAGTGATGGCCAGGGCTCGCGCGCAATGCAAGGACCTGGTCAACAAACCGCCGAATATCAAGCGCACCGATACCTTGGTGGAAGGCGCAAAAGCGCTTGCCAAAAAAACGGGCATTACGGTGACTGTCCAGAGCGATGTTCGTTGGATTGAAAAAAACATGCCCTGCTTTTTTGCGGTGGCCAAAGGCTCGCTATTAAGCGACCCTCCTAAATTTATCCATATCGCTTATAAACCGCAAAGTAAATCTAAAAATGGGAAGGCTAAAAAGAAAATCGCTTTAATCGGTAAAAGCGTGATTTTTGATACCGGCGGCTATCAAGTGAAAACCGGCAATTACATGAACACGATGAAGGGCGATATGACCGGTGGGGCGGTGATGCTTAGCGCGATGGCGGCCCTGGCCGAACTGCAGTTGCCCAATATTGAAGTCCATGCGTATATGGCGGCTACCCCCAATAAAATCGATACCGACGCCTTCTTGCCTGATTCGATTTATCCTTCCACTTGCGGCAAGTTTGTTGAAATCCGCCATACGGATGCCGAAGGCCGACTGACGCTGATTGACGCCGTTGCCAAGGCGTATGAGCAAAAGCCGGATGAGATGGTGGTAATGGCCACTTTAACCGGTTCTGCTGCCCAGGCAGTGGGGATGTCGATTGCCTTGATGGGCAATAACGATGATCTTGTCGGACGGGTTTTAAAAGCTGCCGAGCGGCATTGTGAGCCAATTCAGTCGCTTAAGGTGACGGAAGATGATTATGCCAATATAAAGAGCAAGCTGGACGGGGCGGATATCATTAACACCAACAGCGGTAAAGGTCGTGGCGCCCAAACGGCCGCCGCCTTTGTGATGAGCGGAGCGCCAAAATCATTGCCGATAGCCCACCTGGATATCGCCGGAGCCGATATGACCAGCGATGAGAAGGCTACAGGAATTGGCCAGAAGACCATCATCCAGTATTTGCTCAGCGAGAACGCGGCCCTGTCCGCTTCAAAAGTCGTGGCGGGCAAAGGCAAGAAATAAAAAAATCTCATTTAAATGATGGAGAAGGCGCTGGGTGCGGTGGCGTCTTTTCACTTGCCTTGATTGGCGGGCGATAGCCGAGAATCTGTCGTCTAATTCCACTTGCTGGCCGATGTTTCTCCCCGAAATATCGGCTAGTCTGCTATTTGGGAGCAGTGGCATTTTCAATAACGTTACGGCCGCTGCCTGATTGAGTAGTTTTTTCTCGGATTTTCTCGCCAAATCTTTTGGAGCATTTGTTGTGAATCGCCCACGTCTGTTATTCTCCCCTGATGTCGTCCGTTCCTGCGCATTTTTGCTTGCAGCGATGCTGTTGCTGGGTGGCCTTGCCATACTTGAGCCTAGGGCTTGGGCGGATCGCCTTAATTTTCATAACGGGCAAGTGATTGGCGATGTAAGGATTACGGAAATTTCAGGCGATATTATCCGCTATCGAAAAGGCTTTTTGCATTATTATTCCACCAACCGCACCCGTCTAAAGGATCGAAAAGACAAGGTCACCACGCGCCAGGGCAACACGTTTGTGGGTGAAATTCATTATATTGACGGGGTTCAAATTGAGATTGTCACCGATACGGGCCGTCATGTCCTGTTAAAATCCACCATTCACAATGTTGAATTGGGTAGCCGCAGTAATACGGCCTCCAATTATTATGGTCAACCAGCGACATCGGTATCCTCATCAGTATCATCAATGAATAACCCGTACGCGCCTCAACCGGCAGGCACCCCATCCGCCACCACAACCCCCGAGCCTGATCATTCTTTTTCCCCTTCAGATTATACGGGAACCTGGCAGGAGCCTCCGTTTAAAGTGCCTTTTGAGCAGACACGACCGCTGAGCACTGAAACCCCGGTTCGCATTCCCTTAACGCCTTCAGAAAATCGAATTGACCCGCAAGAGTCTTCTAATAAAAAGCCGCGCGTGGTGTTTCCTGAAGGCTAACTAGGGTTTTTCGGGCAGCACTTCAAAGATTTCTATCATGGGGCCAGGACGCTTTACCAGGCCCGGTTGTGTGAATGGCACGAAGAAGCCATCAAGAGGGTCGTAATTTTCTTTTGGCGTTGGGATGTCGGAAGAAGAAAATTCAACGACTTTTCTCAGTCCTTGGTTTTGGCTTGCCACTTGATGAACCGCGTCAATTTCAAACTGGGGCATGCGGTACAAATCCTGCGTGACCACGCCCAGAACGACATAGCGAATGCCCAGCTCGCGCAGGGTTTGAACATCGCTATACGTGGATAGATTGTATTCGTTGCGATTGGTGGAAATATCCATCAATCGCGCCTTGGGTTCAAAGTAATAGGCCGGCGCATGTTGTTCATAATCATAGCCGCTACTGGGGGGACGAAGAAAATAGCGCTTGTAATCCTGGGGTAAATCAACGTGGGTAAACACCAGGCCGATGCCAACGCCGTCATTAGGCTGAATATGGCCTAAAAGCCAGTCTCTGGCCTGTATTCTGGTGTCGGTTTGCATTAACGCCTGGTTAAAGGCCAGGCTTGTGCTAAAAGAATGCCAGGCCACAATGCCTAGTAAAAGACTGCTGACCATCACCGTTTTGCCGTTGAGCGCTTTGACTTTTTTGCACCACGCGTCACTGATTCTGACGCTTAGAAGAACCGCATACACTGCCAAAACCGGTACAAGCGGTAGCATATAGCGTACAAACACATAATGCGTGGAAGCGTTTGCCAGGTAATACAACAGAAAAAACGCTAAAATGGACAGATGAATTGGCCGCATTTGCGAGTGATTGTTGAAGCAGAAATAAACAATGCCCGCCAGGCCAGAAAGCGTGTAAATGCTGCCCAGGCCGTAGCGAAAACTATAGCGCAGATGATACCACCAGCCAGCGTCAAGATGATTATAAAAATCTGTGGCCACTGTATTGCTCTGTTCCAGCAGGTTGGCCATCGCCCCCATCGGGTTAAGCAGCAGGTAGGGGCTTCCCAAAATAAAAACACCTGCCGCAAGCAGCGTCGCGCAGATGATTGGCTTTAAAGCGTCTGGGCTTTTGAGGAATGCTGTAGCAGCGGCTTTAAGGGATTGGAAACGGGGGTTATCGCTATTGCTAAAATTCAAGAGATAAATGGCGTACACGCTGACGATGACAAGTCCCGCCGGATATTTCGTCGTGGCAGCCAGTCCCGCAAATATCGCCGACTTATACAGGTCGCTGGGTTTGGCTAGCGTGCCATAGCGGCTGACGTGATACAGGCAGAGAATCACCCACAGTGTTGCCGCAATGTCCGTGGTGCCAAAGTGGGAGTCTCGCACGTGCAGGTAAGTGATCGCCAGCAGAAAAGCGCTGAATAATCCGATTAGCCTGTTCTTTCCCAATTGTCTGCCCAGGGCGTAAAGGGCAGGGATGCTTAATATTCCGCTCACTGCCGAAAGCGCGCGTTGAATGTAATGAAAGCTTGTCCAGTCGTTGTAATACAGGGTGATAAACGCCTGCGCGTCAGTAAAAATTCCTGTCCAATACCCCAGCAGGTAATAAATGCCGTAGAGAAACGTCAGGATGTAGATAAAGAGCGAAGGATAGTAAAAGAAGTGGGGGTTTAAATCTGGGTGGCCTTCTGCAAACGAGGCGAAGATATGGATTATGGCCGTCTGGCTAATATGATTTTCATCCGGCCTGGACAGTGCGGGCAGACCAAAATCCAGACCCCAGACTCGAAGCGCGATACCCACAATGAGGATGCCCCATAGTGCTTTGTGTGCAATTGCTTTGGAGATTGTCTTCAACCGTTGACGAGTGGAACGAGTCTTACGGTTGAAGATGCGGCTATGCTGTACCACGTTGTCGCTTCTCTCCTCCTCGCAATAACAAGCTTAGTGTGGGAATAACCGCATGATTTTGCGCACGTCCGTCAGGGTTTTCGCATGGATGTCGCGTGAATGCGCACAGCCGTCGCGGATGATTTTTTCAACCTGGGCGCGATCGCCTGCGTAAACTTTCCGGCGCTCGCGCATTGGGCGAAGCGTTTCGTTGATGATTTCAGCCAACTGTTTCTTGCAGTCCATGCAGCCCCGCTTGGCGCTTCGGCACTCATCGGCCACGGTAGCGATAACCTCTGAGCCAGCAAAAACCTCGTAATACGGAAACACGGCCTGGCAGTCTTTCGGTTCGCCGGGGTCATCACGCTTGATGCGCTTCGGGTCGGTAATCGCCGACTTAATGATTTTCAGCGTCGCTTCATCCGAATCGGAAAGATAAATGGCGTTGTTGTACGACTTGCTCATTTTTCGGCCATCCAGGCCAATTAGGCGGGAGATGTCGGTAAAGAGCGGCTTGGGTTCGGGGAAGCAGTCGCTTTGATACATATGGTTAAAGCGACGGGCAATCTGGCGGGAAATTTCCAGGTGCGCTTCCTGGTCTTTGCCAATCGGCACCAGTGCCGCGCGCGGGCCTAAGATATCGGCCGTTTGAAGCACCGGATAGCCCAGAAGGCCATAGGCCAGGGCAGATTCGGCATCCGCCTCAGCTTGCTGATGCCCGTGGGCCTGCTGGCGTGCTTGCACCATGTCTTTCAGTGTCGGGTCTGTTTCCACCCACTTGACAGGCGTCATCATGCTTAAGAGCAAATGGAGTTCGGCAATTTCAGGAATGGTGGACTGCACGTAAATCGTCGATTTATCAGGCTCGATGCCTGCGGCAAGCCAATCCAGCACGATGTCGTAGATATCTTCGACAATGTTCTGCGTGTGGTCGTACTTGGTGGTCAGCGCGTGCCAGTCGGCCACGGAGTAAAAGCATTCGTACTGGTCTTGAAGCGCCACCCAGTTCTTAAGGCAGCCAAAGTAATGCCCCAGGTGCAGGCGACCCGTGGGCCGCATCCCCGACATCACGCGGGGTTTGTTAAGGCAAGTGTCTGGAGGAGCGTCAGTCATCTTGTCATTATCTCGAAAAAATGACGCGCTTCAATGTTCTGGACGTTTCAATTTTCTACAAAAGCCGCTGAAGTTCTTCCTCTGTAATGCCCGCCTGTTTTAGAATTGAGCGTAATGTGCCGGTTTTTTTAACCCTTGCTATGGAGTGGTACGGTAACCAAGCCGCCTTCAGGTTTTTTTAAGTGACAATGGCTATCTTTCTGGCGGGCTTGCATGAACCCCAAACGCTCCAAAGCCTTAAGAATATCTTTAGGCCAATAGGCAACCATCAGGCAACAATCTTCATGGATTCAACAGAAACATCCTCAGGAACCGGTTTCCTATCTTCCGAAAGGCAGGCAATTTAGCCTGAAATAGCGTCTTTAGCCATCAGCAGTGCTTCTTGCTTGCTGGGATCATAATAGTTGATTACGTCTTTTTTAATCTAACGGCCGAACATAAAGCGGAGAATGGAGATGAGTCCGAGAATGGCCAGAAAGCCGAGGACGATCCAGCCCCAGATGGGCATCTTGAAACCTTCGCTTAATTCGGCTGGCTGCAAGAACTTCGCCTCACCTTTGGCAAGCACCGTCATGCTCTTGGGCCCGTCGGCGTTGACCACCGTGATGTTGCCTGACTCGATACTGCCAAACCACTTGTCGTTCATCATCAGATAGGCAATGCGGTTCATGGCCGTATCGTTCTCACCCTGCATCGTCAGCACCACGCGCTTGTCATTCCAGGGAGAAATCAACTCCTCGATAATCCCCTGATCAGGGTCATTGCTGACCTCAACCTGCTTGCCATCGGGCGTTTTGAGTTGATCAAAGCGGTTTTCCACAATCAGCTTCGATTTACCGCCCAGCTCATTGAGGAGCGGGTTTCTCGACTTGTTGCCAATAACAATCAAATGGTTGTTCCCGCGAACGTCCCCGGCGTTGTCACCATAGGCGGCGCGGATGTTAATACCGCGATGCGAACGGGATTCGCGACCAAGACGGGTCAGGGTTTGCACAAAGACGTTCTTATCGCCTTCGGTCGCGTTTTTGGGCATCACCACCGCCGTCTCGCTTAAATCCTGATAAGCGGTGAACGGGAAACCGGCGTCGTTAATCAGGCCGACATCGGGAACAGCCGTCTTCTTATCGGCAGGCAATTCGATGTAGCTGGTGTTATGCACCGTTCCCCAGATGTGGACATCCGTGACGAAACGACAGAGATCCTCTTTGTCGGGGAACAGGAAGAACTGGTATTCCAGCTCGTTATACGTGAAGAACTCTTCCGAATTGATTTCAAAAGTCAGCTCGGCGTTGGTTTCGCCTTTGGGATTATCCAGGCCGATGCTTTTAATGGCCTTGCCGTTCCACTTCACTTCCAGCTTGGACTGACCGGGCAATTGAGAAGCATAGCTGTAGAAGGTATGGACTTTGACCTTGCGCTGACCCGGCAGGAAGAGATCCGGCATCATTTTGACTTTATACAGAATCGGTACGGGCGCGTAACCCCGAGCGGTCTGCGTTTCCAGGCCAAGTTTTGCGAAATTATCGCCAGATTCCTGGATAAAGCCGTCCCAGGCGCGGTACGGATGTTGCGGGCCGGGTTGGAATTCTTTAACAACTGCAGACTTTCCAGCCAGGAGACGGTTGGAAGGGTTCTGCGCCAGGGTTTTGGCAGCCATTTTAACGCCTTCAGGGCTGTTGCCGCTGACGACTAAAATGACGTGATCGGGCCGCGAAGGGTTATTCACCAACTGGATAACGCCATAGTTTTCCGGCAGCGCGCTGCCGTCCTTGCCGCTGAACTTGCCGCCCGATAGCGGGAGTTCAAAGGAGCCCGAGAGGGAGCTGATCGCCGGATTCTCATCGGGGGTTCCCACCAGAACCAGGTGATGGTCGGTGCTGGTGCTGCCTGAAGGGACAACAGAGGTTTCAAGCTCTCGCCATCCTGCCGCCTGACCGAGAGACACCAGAACGGTGCTGAGGGCTTCAAGCGAGGCAGGGGAAAGACCGTCTGGAACGCTGTAGCCGATGTGCGCCGGGCTATAAGTATTCAGCACGTCCACCATCGGGTAGGGAAGGGCTGCCAAGTCCGGTTTAACGGGTAACAGCTCGTAATCCAGTTTCATGGTCGTGTCCGGCAGAACCGTCGTCCAAAGTTCGGCGCTTAGCGGATCTTCGCACTGGTACGTGTAGTGCTGGTCAACCTGAAACGTCAGGTCGTTGTGGTCTTTTAAAATTTCAGGGGGAATCGGGATATCCACGCCGGTGGGCACCACGTTTTCTTTTGCAAGGCGGATGGTCTTGACGATGCGTTCGTTGACCAGGACATTCAGCGAGGATCGCTCGGGCAGAAGCGAGGGCGAATGCTGAAAGACCATGTGGATGCTTGATGAGGGTTGGACTTTCCAGCCTTTGGGCTTGGTGAAATGATAACGCCGCTCGGTGCGGACGGTTTTCAGCGTGTGCCCTTCGGGATTGCCCATGTCTTTCATCGTGATGACGAGGCTGTTTCGGGTGGCCGCCTGAACGGCAGTAATGCCCGCCCACATCGACAAGAAGCTGCCGCCTAAAAAGGCCAGTAGCGACAGAATAGCGGGAATCTTTTTAAATACGGGCAATGAGAAAGGCCGCGTCATCATAGTGGCTTGTCCTTTGGTTGTCTCAAATTTCAGGTGAAACATAATGGGTTGTTCCGTAAAACGTTTGCTTTGAATCTTTAATAACGTTGGTTGGCTCGCCTTAGGATTAAGGGCAGTAAGATCAGGAGAATGGCTAGCACGATGGCGGCCCCGATAATCAATGGCCAGGACAGCCCGGAAAATAAAGCGCCAAACCAGGAAAGAATGCCGTCCCACCAGTTGCCGGGAGCGCCGGAACCGGTTTTTTCAACCCGCGCGGGCGTGGCTTCAACGGTGTTCATGTCGCCTGAACTGTTATTCAGCAGCTTCATGGGGCCGGGGGTCAGCTTGGCAAAACGATCATCATCCTCAAACATCAGCGCCAGGTTATTGAAGCCCTGGTCATGCATGGCGGCAAGAACCGTCACGACACGGTCGCCGCTTGTACCTGGATGATACTGTTCCAAGTAAGTCCCGTCGCCGCTTTCATAGGAAATCAGCTTATGGGTTTCACTGCCGGTTTCATACTTGGTCATGTATTCTTTTAAAAGCGGGCTTGCGCCGTTCCAGCTTAATTTACCGCCCTCGGGCAATTTCATCGGCTGCCTGAGATCTTGAATGATAATCAGATCCTTGGTTTGGTAAGGCACGCTGTCACCTGTGCTTAGCGTAAAGCGCAGATCGGTGTCTGAAAACGTCGCACGGCCAAGCCTGCTGGTGATACCGAGAAACGCTTCAAGGGCGCCATCGCCTGGTGTTTTCGGCAACATGAAATGCGTGTTTTTGTAGTTAGCATCACGCGAATACGGAAAGCCCGTGTAGTTCAGAACGCCGACATTTGGTAAGAGAGAGGCGGGAACGCCATCGACGCGGAACGTCGAATCATCATGGATTTTGCCCCACGCTTTATCCTCATAGCCGCCCTTGCAATAGCCGAACTTGTCCGGCAAGAGGTGGTATTGCGCCACCAGCGTGTTGTTGGGCTGAATCAGATCCTTGGGAATGGGGATCGCCGCCTTGGCCATCGATTCGCCATTTTCGCTCTGCAAGAGTGGGATGTTGGCGATTGGCATATCGTTAAAGCGCAATTCCAAAGACGAAAACTTGGGATTGATCAGATCGCCGCCTTTTCTGCCGTAGCTGTATGAAAGATCCAGCCACAATTTGGCGTTTGAGTTCAGGAAGTCGGCCAGTACCGGCACCTGGTAGTTAATCGGCGGTGCGAAAATTTTCTCGACGGACTCTTCGCCATAGCCAAGCTGCTGGAAGGAACGGTTCTGGTTTTCAACAAAGGGGGCGGCCTGGTTGGAATCACCGCTGTTGGGGTTCCAACTTTCGGGCACCACCACGGCATTGCCCTTCATATCGGCTTGCGTCGGATGGGTGGAAACATATTTGGCGGCTTGCAGAACGCCTTCAGTCGTATTGCCGGTTGCGATCAAGACGCCGCGATCATGATAGGTCGGGTGTTGGAAGAATAACACCAGCCCGCTGTCCCCACTGACGGGATGCTGGCTTATCATGCCCTGGTAGGCTGCAATGGCGCTGTTATCGCTTGGGGTGCCGATATAGATTAAATGATCTTTACCGTCAACTGCATTGCCCGGATGGGCGATGCTGGTGCGCACTTCCTTGCGCCCGGCTGATTGCGCCAGGTTCATATTGATATAACCCAGTGCCTGAAGCTCTTTTTCATCGGGCGTGTTGGGCAAGACAAACTTCAGCGGCTGGGGGCTGTAGGTCAAGGGGTCGATAATGGGGAACGGGTAGCCTGCCAGGTCAACGGTGGGAAGTGTGGGCGTGTAATCAAACACCAGTTTGGATTCGGGCAGGATTTGTGTCCAGAGTGACGGATCCAGCGGATCTTCGCACTTGGCCTTGTAATGCTGTTCCACGCGGAAGGTCAGCGTGTTCTGGTCTTTGAGGATCCCCACCGGCAAGGGAACGCTGATGGTGGTGTTTTTCGCATTGTCCGGGCCCAGGGAAACTTGTTTGAGCAGGCGGTTGTTGACGATTACCTCGAGCCTTGAGCGGCTGGGGTCAAGCTCCCAGGAATGCTGAAAAGTCACTTCGATTCGGCTTGAGCCGGATAAGTTCCACGTCTTTGGTTTGCTAAACTGCAACACCCGTTGTGAATTAACCGTCGGCAGGTAAATCACGTCCTTGACGCGAAGCTGCTTGAGCTTGACCTGTTCAGTGGCCGCCATGGCCGTTGTTATCAGCAATGCTTGGCAAAATAGGCCAAGAAGCGCCATGGCGCTGAAAATTTTGCGCAGCGATTTTTTCACGGCAATCGTGTTCAGGAACCTAAAGCGATATAAGACTCTAGAAGTATCTAAAAACATGGAAAGCACCAGTCTGGATCCCATGACATACGTGAGGGACAACCTAAAAAAATCGGGGTAAGAAAAGACGACTCAACAACTCAACGAGAACGGGAGAAAAAGAGGAAATGGTTTTTATGGACGAAGCATGCCATATAACATGCCATATAAAGAGATGCCCTATAGAAAGAATATCCCTTATAAAGGAAAGGATGCTGCGCGGTTTGTAAAAATTCCCTCAAATGTAGGAGATGGCAACCGATACCGGTAGTGCTTACGGTTTAAATCTGAACTGGCAGGTTGTCCAAGCGCCAAACTCGGCGCCCAGCTTTTCATAAAAGTCTTTTGCCCGCTGGTTCCAGTCATACACAATCCACTCTAGCTTGTAATAACCGTTGTCCCGGGCAAAATCAGCGGCGGCTTGCATCAGGTGCTTTCCAACGCCGTGGCTTCGGCAGGCGGCATCCACGTACAGGTCTTCTATCAGCAGCTTGGATTGGTTTCGTTTAGCGTAAAGACATGGCACCAGTAGAATATAGCCAACCGCTTTTTCTTCTGTCTCCGCAATGAGGGCGTAAGCTTTTGGCGTGTTTGAGAACAAAGCGTCGGCAAGCTGGCTTGGGGAGATCTTGACCTGATCTGAAATGCCTTCAAACGCTGCCAGGGCATAAATCATGGCCATTAAGTCCTGAAGATCGGCTCGCTCTGCCGGTAGCGTGGAAAAGCATAAAGTCATTTCTGAATGCGGTTCAGATAAACGATAGTTTCTTCGTTGCTTGCTTTTAGAACATTTTCTGCTGCTATAGTCGTTCGTTCTTCTGGATGAATGCCAGCATCCAATCCTTTAATTTCTGCCTCAAGTATATCCGCATCAGGGCCAGTAAAAATATAGTCGGGCATGCGGGTTGAAACGGCTTTGAATTTCCCGGCTTTAATATCAGGATCCTCAATCTTGAGGAGATTAAAATAATCCATCAGCAACCGTCTTAAGACGCTTTTTCGCCCTTTCGAGCCAATCCCTGCCTCCTTGATTTTGTCATGAAAAACATCCGCCACATCCTCTGGTAAGATGTAAATTTTGCCGAATGTTACAGGTGTTGTGGCCTTATGTTTTTGCGTCAATGGCTTTTTTGTCACTGTAGGTTGAATGGCCATTGAAAACGGGGAAACAGTTGTCATGATTTTTCTTTCCTATGAGGGTAGGCTTGTGAAAAAAACGGAGAACTAGGCAAAAATCAGCCGGAGGTACTTTCGCTTGCCGACCTGGAGAACCAAAGTGGTGCCGCCCGCTTTGTTTACTTCAGCGTTGACGTCGGATACTTTTTCAATCGAACCGTCAGCACCGCCAG
>JAYKHP010000014.1:0-71897 GCA_035285165.1 Vampirovibrionales bacterium
GAAGCAAGAGTTGTCGGATTTGGATAGCCGGATTGCAAATGCGCAGCCGGGTCAGGCTAGGAACCAGTTGTATGGTGAGCGAAATATTTTGCTAGAGCGAATCAAGGCGGCTGAGGCTCAGCAGTCAGTAGCATCTACTGCAGCTAATGCTGCCGATGGGCCGTCTTTAAGAAACAACCCGCAAGTGCGGGATAACGGCCTGGAGGTTGTGGAAACCATCCCGGCAAGAGGCACTCGATCTGATAAGGGTGGAACTGCAGCCCCCTACGTGGGCGCTGGAACAGGCCTTGCCTTAAGTGGCGTGGCGCCTCGGGCGCTGCCGGATGCACTGGCCACATACAATCCGTATGCCAACTACGCCAGACCGCCGATGTTTGCGCCGCAGGCCGCCTCGGACTTCAGAATCTTCAACTACAACGATCCAAACGGTTTACCGATGCCACAATCCAACGGGTCTTTAAGCTACAGCGGCTAGGCCAGGCAAACAGGATCAGGCATCGTCAAGATTAACTTTTACCAAATTAATTTTCACTAGGGGGAACAATCATCAAAGTATCTGATGATTCGGCTGGCTGAATAAGCTAGCCTTTTCTTTTGCTTTTTTACTTAAATACACCGAGAAGTGGATTTCTCCCCCTCTTTTGCACTCGCCGCTCGCCTGCCTTACAATGAAAGGATCAACTGTCCGATATGGCTGGCCTTTGCCATTACTTCTCTATATGCCATAAACAAGGGCTGTAGCACCTGCAGTCTGGCTGAAAAATTTTTAGAACGAAGGAGTCTCACCTGATGTCCGCAGAATCTTTAAAATCCTTATGCTCGCCTGAACTGGTCAAAGCCCACTACCAGGCAATGGCCGACAAGCTGGAAAAAGCAAAAAAAGCGCTTGGTAAAGAAGCCCTCACCGCTGTTGAAAAAGCCCTCTTCTCCCATTTTGTCAGCATTCCTGAATCGCTTGTGCGCGGAGAATCCTTCTTGCAGCTTCAACCCGATCGCGTGGCGATGCAGGACGCCACGGCCCAAATGGCGATTCTGCAATTTATGCAAGCCAAGCGCGATACGGTCGCGGTTCCTTCCACCGTTCACTGCGATCACCTCGTGCGCGCGCAATCGGGCGCGGCTGAGGACGTGGCGCGCGCCGTCAATGAAAACAAGGAAGTCTACGAATTTCTGCGCTCGGCTGCCGCAAAATACGGCATGGGTTTCTGGAAGCCCGGCAGCGGCATTATTCACCAGGTTGTGCTTGAAAATTACGCGTTCCCCGGCGGACTGATGATTGGCACCGACAGCCACACGCCCAACGCGGGCGGTCTTGGCATGATTGCCATCGGCGTTGGCGGGGCGGATGCGGCTGATGTGATGGCGGGACTTCCCTGGGAGGTTAAAGCGCCGAAGCTGATTGGCGTTCATTTGACCGGAAAGCTCAACGGATGGGCCGCGCCAAAAGATGTGATTTTGTATCTCTGTGGCTTGTTAACCACCAAGGGCGGCACCAATAAGATTCTTGAATACTTTGGTGAAGGCGCGCAAAGTATTTCCTGTACCGGCAAAGGGACGATTACGAATATGGGCGCGGAATTGGGTGCCACCACCTCGTTTTTCCCCTATGACAAGCGGATGGCGGCTTATCTTAAAGCCACCAAGCGGGCCGATATCGCAGCCCTGGCCGATGAATACCAAGCGCACCTGGTGGCTGACCCTGAAGTGTTGGCCAATCCCAAAGCGTTTTACGATGAGGTGGTTGAAATTAACCTCAGTGAATTGGAACCTTACGTGGTGGGCCCTCACACGCCGGATAGGGCGCGCAAGATTTCAGACTTTGCCAAAGAAGTGGCCAAGGAAGGTTTTCCTGCAAGCATCAGCGCGGGCCTTATCGGAAGCTGCACCAATTCTTCCTATGAAGACATGGAACGCTCGGCCCACGTGGCAAGACAGGCCATGAAACGAGGGCTCAAGTCCAAATCATATCTTTTGATCACACCAGGATCTGAACAGATTCATGAAACGATCAAGCGTGATGGTCAGTTGGAAACCTTCCAGCAGGTGGGCGCAACGGTCATGGCCAACGCTTGCGGCCCGTGTATCGGCAACTGGGACAGGAGCGACATTAAAAAGGGCGAAACCAACGCCATTGTCAGCTCGTTTAACCGCAACTTCCCAAAGCGAAACGATGGCAACGCCGAGACGCTTTCCTTCATTACCAGTCCCGAACTGGTCATCGCCTTTGCCATTGCTGGTAAAACCACTTTTAACCCGATGACCGATACCCTTGAAGACGGCACCAAACTTGAGCCGCCGGTGGCGCCTGAACTTCCGGAAAAAGGCTTTGCTTTTTCATCGGAAGGCTACATCGAAGCGCCCGAGTTTCGCCATGGCCTGCAAGTGAGCGTTGATCCGATGAGCAAGCGCCTGGAAATCCTCAATCCCTTTTCCGCTTGGGATGGCAAGGATTTTATCGATGTGCCGGTGCTGGTGAAAACCAAGGGTCAAACAACCACCGATCATATTTCTCCTGCCGGAAAAGACTGGCTGCCATTGCGGGGCCACTTATCCGGCATTAGCCACAACATGCTTTTGGGCGCCGTGGATGCCGATACCGGAAAGCCTGCCGACACCGCGATGATGGATGTCTGTGGCGTTCAACGCGGCGCGTCTGCCTGGGCGTTAAAGGCGATGGAACTAAAAGACAAGGGCGGTAGCATCATCATTGGCGATGAAAACTACGGCGAAGGCTCAAGCCGGGAACACGCCGCCATGTCCCCCCGTTTTCTGGGGGTCAAGGCGGTCATTGCCAGAAGCTTTGCCCGAATTCACGAGACGAATCTTAAAAAGCAGGGGGTTCTGCCGCTGGTTTTCTCAAGCGCTTCCGATTATGAGCAGGTGAAAAAAGGTGACCTGATTAGCATTAGCGGTTTAAGCGAACTAACCCCCGGCAAGCCCGTGAAGGCGCTTGTCAAAAAAGCGGATGGCGCTGAAGTAACCCTGGAACTGAAGCATTCGCTGAATGCTGAACAGATCAAGTGGTTCCGTGCGGGCAGTGCAATGAACGCCGCCAATCGCCCGGAAGCAGCGGCCGTCAAGCCGATTGCTAGCGGTGCCCATAATTAAATTTGAAAGTGGTATAGCCCCTCTCCCCTTGAGGGAGAGGGTGCCCGAAGGGCAGGTGAGGGTTACTACCCTACCAGCATAAGCAAATACGCTTGTCTTACATACTGCTTTCAATAATTTACCCCTCATCCGCCCTCCGGCCACCTTCTTTCCTTTTTGGATTCCAAAAGCCTGTAAAAGCCGTTAAAATGAAGCAAAGCTTGTGTCCCCTTACAACAGCCGGAGTCGTTCCTGAATGGCTGCCCCTCATCGCCCCCCCGTTTTAAGCGATAACGCGCTTGCCGTTTTAGAGCGTCGGTATCTTGTCAAGGACATCGACGGTCATCTGCTTGAAGCACCGGAGGCGTTGTTTCGTCGAGTGGCCGATTTTATCGCCGAGGGGGATAAATCCTATGGGGCAAGCGAGCAAGAAATCCAGGCGCTTTCTGATAAATTCTACGCCTTGATGAGTAAGCTGGAATTCCTGCCCAACAGCCCTACCCTGATGAACGCCGGAAGACCACTGGCGCAGTTATCGGCCTGCTTTGTCCTGCCGATTGACGATACGATGGGCTCGATTTTTGAGACGTTGAAACATACCGCCCTTATTCACCAAAGCGGCGGCGGAACCGGTTTCAGTTTTTCAAAGCTTCGGCCCGCAGGCGATATCGTCAAATCCTCAATGGGGGTTTCTTCAGGCCCGGTGTCGTTTATGGAAGTCTACAACGCGGCGACTGAAGCCATAAAACAGGGCGGTACCAGGCGGGGTGCCAATATGGCGGTTTTAAGCATCGATCATCCCGATATTGAACAATTTATCACCGCCAAGAACGACCTGAGAAAAGTCACCAATTTTAATATTTCCGTGACCATTACGGATGAGTTCATGGAGGCGCTGGCCCATGACGCTGATTTTAGCCTTCGCCATCCAGGCAGCGGACAAATTACCAAAATTCTGCCCGCCAGGCAGTTGTTTGATAAAATCGTCGATTCCGCATGGAAAACCGGTGAGCCCGGCATGATTTTCGTCGATGAAATCAATCGGCAAAACCCCACGCCCGAGGTGGGCATGATTGAATCGACCAACCCTTGCGGCGAAGTTCCGCTGCTGCCTTATGAGGCCTGTAATCTGGGATCGATTAACCTTGGGAAAATGTTGATCCAGGATGCCGCAGCCGGAAGAACCATATTGGATTGGGACAAGCTTGCCGAGACGGTCAGGCTGGGGGTGCATTTTCTGGAGAATGTCATTGTCCAGAACAAATTTCCGATTCCAGAGATTGAGGCGATGGTTCACGCCAACCGTAAAATAGGGCTTGGGGTGATGGGCTGGGCTGATGCATTATTGGCGCTGGGCATTCCGTATGACACGGATGAAGCGGTGCAATTGGGGCGCGAGGTGGCGGCATGGATTGATTATCACAGTAAGCTTGCCTCGGTTGAACTGGCAAAGGCACGCGGGGCGTTTCCAAACTTTAAGGCCAGCCGATATGCAGATGCCGACTGGCTGGTGCCCCGCCATCAAAAGCATTTGACTGCGAAAATCACGCAGGCAGGCTGGAAAACTCTGGCTGAATCGATTGCAATCCATGGGCTTCGCCACGCCACGACCACCTGTATTGCCCCCACCGGCACCATTAGTATTATCGCAAACGCTTCGGGTGGGATTGAGCCTGTGTTCGCTTTTGTCTTTACCCGAAACATCATGGACAATACCCGGCTGCTGGAAAGCCATCCGTACTTTGAATCAGCCCTGCGCGCCGAGATATCCGCCCTTAAAATCTCGGATGTTCAGGATGAGATTCTGAAGCGTGTTGCGACTTCAGGGGGTGTGCAGGAGATTGTGGAAATCAGCGAGGAATTTCGTCGCCTGTTTGTTACTTCTTTTGACATTGCGCCAGAGTGGCATGTGAAGATGCAGGCGGCCTGGCAGGAGTTTAGTGATAATGGGGTGTCTAAAACGATTAATTTCAGCGAGTCGGCAACGCGTCAGGAAGTGGCTAGCGCATATCATTTGGCCTATAAGCTTGGGATTAAGGGCATTACGATTTACCGTAATAACAGTCGGGCGGATCAACCGATGGCCTTGTCCGAAGAAAATTCTCAGCCTTTAAACGCTCTAAACGAAGATTGGTCTCCGGTTTGCTTGGAATGCGATTAACTTATTAAAAATTGAGATAAAAGATCAGATTTGGGTTTGAATTGTAACAGGTTTGTAAATTGAAAAAGCAAAAATTGCTGGTCAAAATCATGCGTTATCCCTTATGATAGTAGTTGTTGGGCATTAAGATTATCTAAAGGCGCTGATTATCAGCCTTTTGGATGATTGTGGAATATTATCTCGTCTGGTACAATCAACTGGTCAGTTATGCCAATTTTTATGATGTTCGGCATTAGTCACTTTGAATGATTTTAGCGAATAGCCTGAGCTGAGAGCGAAACAGGCAAAAGCGAAATAGGGAGGAAGTGTAAACATGAGTTTAAACTTTGGCTGTTGTGCGCCTGCTTTTGGAAAACAGATGACCGCAACTGCCTTTGCGAATCAGAACCTGGCAAGTCAAAACATGGCATCCCCCAAGTTCCAAGCGTCACCCGCTACAATGGGTGTTATCCCCCATTCGGCTTCCGTTCCTTCTTTAAAATTTCAGGGCAGCATTGTTGCCGATGCGCTGTTTCATAATGCCGAAAACCACAATGCAGTTCCCAAGTTCGGTCGCTTTCTGGAAGGGCTTCGTGTTCCTGAAGGACTCAATGTCATGAAACCTTCCATGAATCCATTCTCTGCTAATGGCCGTGTGAATTACTTGGCATAAACCCAGCTTAAACTTTTAACACTTAAACTTTTAACAATTGTAGAGAGAGTATCTAATCCCCCTTAAAAAACACCGCCTTATCATTTGTTTGGGCGGTGTTTTTTCGTGCGCTTTATTTCTTGTTTAGAGCAGTTCCCTTTTTTATTTTATTTTAATTCATATGTTCCACCGATACGCTCAGCCTTGCTTGGCCTTTATACTGAAAGCAGGCAACTGCCCAGTGTGGCAGTCAGATGGCGCGCTAGCCCTATGAGTAAGAATAAATAAGAGAGAGATGTAAGGGCAAACGCCTTTCTTTCCAGAAGAGTCTTAAAATAAGAGAATCGAGCGGGTTTTGAAACGCAGTTGGGTATTTTTAGAGGGCTTGTCCGTTCAATTGATTTTGAAACGGACGTTAAAACGGCAGACAAGCCGTTCACGTCTTCACCTGCGCTCCTTGCTTAGCTTTAATACGGCGGGTCGCTTTAACACGGCTGTGGCGCTGGGGATTTTTATAACGGCGTTTGTCCTGGGTGCCTTGATTATTTCGTTTCTTCCCAAGACTTACGAAAGCAATGCCACTATTCTGGTTCGCCCGATGAGCGACTTTGTTCTGGATCCGACCGAGGCGGCCATTGGCGGAAGTTTTCAGGAACGGGTCAACAACCAGGTGGCGCTGCTTCGCGCCGATGCCACGGCAAGCCATGCCCAGGCGTTGTTGCGGGAGTTTTTGCAAAGCAAGCGTTGCCATCTATGCGAAAAAGTTTTGCCAGGCGTCCGTTTGGGTCTGCTGTCTGATCAGTACCAGGTTGGGGGTAATTACGGCGAACGCCTCAGGCAATCGATTGTTGTTCAACCCAGACCTAATAGCCACGTGGTTCGGGTTTCCTATCGCTCAAACAGCGATCGTTCCCAGGATTTAAGAACCCTGCTTTCTCTTTATTTGACCGCTTTTCAGGCTGAATCTGCAGGTTTTGGCAAGCAATTGATTCAGGAGCAACTCAAAAGCGTTCGCTCCCAACGCGCGCTTGCCCTGGAGAACAGACAGGAAGCGCAGCGTGCGCTGGATGAGTTTCGCCGTTCGCACCAGACCTTGGATCCTAATCTGGAGTTAAACAGTTGGGTCATGGAGCAGTCCCGCTTGCGAGAGGCGCTGCAAAAAACGCAAGCCGAACTGGCCGCCGTTGAACGCGCCCAGCAGGAAACCAAGACGGCTCTGGCTTTATCCGTTCCCACGGTTCGCTGGCTGTCAAGGCTGGCTTTGGATGAAGAGTTAAACGGACTTCGCCAACAGGTGAGCGAAATTTACGCCGACAAGGCCCAGTGGTTGATTCGTGCGGGCCTGCTCTCAAAAGCCAGACCGATGGAGCGAACACTCACCCTCCCCTCTGACTTGGATCTGAAAGGCCCCGATATTAGGCAGGAACAGACAGCGCAAACCTATCATTTCAAGGCCCCCGATCCCGCCCTGATGATTAAGCTGCAAACGCTTGATGAGGAAATTGATTACCTTAACCAGTTGATTCAAAAGCGCATCAAGGCCCAATTGGAGAACTGGCAGAAAATGGCGGGACAACAACCGTCGGATGCGCTGAAAAGCCAGTTAAGTGCGGGAGACATTCCAAGCGTGGGCAGTATTGATGTGCAACTGGCGATTCGGGTTCTTGAAGAAGACATTCAGCGCCAGGCGCTTGGCGTAAAGCGCGTCTCGCTTCAAAAAGCGGTTTCGGGCCTGGACGCGCAACTTAAACGAGTGCCTGCCCTGCAGCTTGATTTTGCCAAATTACAGGCCAGTTCCCAATTAAGCAATGATCGCTTGTCCTTACTGGCCCTTCAACAGTCGCGGCTTGAAACCGCCCAGACGGTATCGACAAGTCACGTGGACACCATCCCGAAACTGGTGATGCTTCAAAAACCCCTTGCACCGGTGGATCCCATCGCCCCACATTATCCCTTGCTGTATGCCCTTCTGGGGCTTTTTTCAAGCACGATCGCCATTATGGCAGGTCGCCTCGCCTCACAGGCAAGGTCTGTTTCCCCGTCAGGCTGGAGCGAAAACGTCTATGCAAATGCGCAACCCTCAGCGCATGAACCTGAAGACGAGGACGCTTTTGCGATGCCGACTCCTAAAAAATCCCAAGCGAAAAAGTCCGCTTTCACTTTTCTGCCCGTGTTGGCTTGGCCGTTTGGCAAGTCGAAGGATCGTGAGAAATCGGCTCAGGTAAAATCGAAACAGAAAAAAATCAAAAAGCCTGAAAAGCGTATTTTAACCGCGCTTCCCCAGTCACCATCGCCCCATGCGCATGAAGCGATGGCGCCTGCTTTTAAACGAACCTTTCACCTGGATCCGCTTCCCGGCCTGAATGCCTTCTTAGGGCAGTTGGAAGGGGAAAACCCTCCTGATTTTCAAAGCAAGGGCCTGGCGGACTTGCGGGACTTTTTCTCCCGTATGCGCCAGCAGTCTCGGATCCAACGAGTTGGCTTTATGCCAGTCTCGGCTTTTCCGACCGCCCAGTCAACGCTGCTTGCCCTCAGCTTGCTCCTGGCGGATTCGGGTCAGAAGCTTGCGTTAATCGACGTGGATTATAGTGCCGTGTCACTCTCTTGCTGGATTTCAAGCTTTCCGATACCTCTTGGCAAGGGGATTCAGGAAGGGCCTGGGGTTTGCGAATACATAGAAGGAATGGCCACCGATTTTGTCGATGTGATTTACCCCCTTGGTAAAAGCGTTTATGGCAGCTTTATTCCTGCCGGTCACCTGGGAAGCGTTAAGGACATGGCGCTTGGCTCTGAGCAGTTGGTGAAAATTGGCGGTGATATGTCGCCCCATTATGATTTTGTATTTTACGCCCTTCCTGCACTTGAAAGCACCCAGCAAGCCTTACAGGCGGCGGCCTCTTTGGATGCGGTTGTTCTGATCAGCCACCCGGGCATTACGAAGAAAAATGATGAGCAGCAAGCGATTCGCTTGGTTCAGCAATACAAGCTGCCGTTACTTGCGATTCTGGAGCAACCCTAATTTTTGGTAGTGGGTTATTTTCAAAAATGCTTGCAATGCCCCCAAATGTGGATGTATGTCATCATTAGACAGACATTGTAGCCCTCTGCGTAGCCTTCTGCTGTGTGGGCAAAACAAGCATTTTTGAAAATAACCCACTACCAAATTTTGATATCTGGTTTTTTGATGCTATGAATAGCTCAATTCATGCGGGCGTTTAAAATAGCGCTTTTGTTATGGCGGCTTCTTCTGTACAATAGTGTCATCAGCTTCAAAAAGCGCTTTATTGTCTAAGGTGCTTTTATTGCATGACTGAGAGAGAGTAGGGTTCTTTTATTATGGCTGTCGCCTTAACGCTTGATCCCCCACATCCTTTTTATAATCCTAGCCAAGCCACTTCAGGCTTTGCTGGCAATGTTCCGTTGCCCGGGGTCTTTCCGCAACTGGATTTGGATGCGATTTGCGCGCCATACGCGCCGATGCTCCAGGATATTTTCAAAGGCAAGCGTTTTCGCCTTGATATTTCCTATGGCCAGGCCAGGTTTTTGTTTTTCCACGGCTGCCTGATGGGCCGGGTTTATTATCAGGGCCGCTGCTGGTCATTTCCTCCCTTTGATCGAAACGCGCAAGGGGTGTTGACCTGGCGGCTTTCCTCGTTGGGGGATAAATTCAGCCAGCACGAGTTTTTCACCCTTCCCCACGATATTCTGCTCTTTTTCTTTAATCTTTTAAAGCTCACCTTCCAGCAGGAATTGCTGCTGTGCCCCACCCAACACCCCGCAGCCGCCTATGTGCTATCAGAAGTTGGATGGCAAAAGCTATAAGCTGGCCTCAGGCTGAATAACCTCAGAGAGTGCAAGGGCGAGGCTCAAGTAGCCTTCTTCAAAGGGGATACTGGCATACTGGAGGCGTCGTTCCTGAGTTCCTTTAAATACGCAGTCGCCTTGAGATTGTTCAGGGCTTACGAGATGGTAATCGACGTAGCGTGTGCCGTTATTGGCAGGATTTGCTTTATATAACGCTTCTTTTATCGTCCAAAGCCGAATTAGCTCTTTTGGGATCTCAGGTTCCGGCTGGCTGGAAACCCATGCCTGCTCATCGACGGTTAGAAACATCCGCCAGCTTCTGTTGCGAATGGGGCGAAACACCTGGTAATCAATACCAATACCACATATAAGCGGTGTTTTATCCGAAGCTGTCTCCGTATCTTCAAGATAGACTGCGATGGCCAGGTTGCCACTGTGGGTAATCGAAATCCGAGGGTGGGGAAACGGGATCAGGCCCGTGTCGATATTGCCTTGAAAGAAGAATCCTGCTGGTTGATTGACTATGGAGGAGCAAAGCATTTTAAGGGCTTTTCGACCTTTAATCCAACTGGTTTTTCGCCTGGGTGCGCCTAAGCCCTGATAGGTGTGACGTTCTATCGGTAATAGATCGTCCTCAGCGCATTCAAGATCGGTTGCCACAACAGTAAAAGACCGGCCAAACGATTGTTCCAGCCAGTCTTTTAAGGGTTTATGCAATTGTAAGTCATGGGGGGCTGACTCATTGGAGACAGCTACACCGCTATCTGCCAGGCCCACTTCCAGACTGGAAGTGTTGCTTTGAGAGGGCAGGAGGAGACGCATCGCGTTTAAGCTGCCGGTTTGCCAGGTTCTTGTGTCGTAAGTTCCGCCTTGCCAGGCTCCTGTGTTGTAAGTTCCGCCTTGCCAGGCTCCACGAAAATAGCAAAGTGGGGGCAGTTGACTTCACAGAGCATGCAGGTCGTACATTTATCGATATCTTTTACCGCAGCAAGAGCGCCTTCGACTTTGAAAGGCGCGGCCACCATCTCCAGCACGTCCTGCGGGCAGACTTTGACACAGATCTCGCAACCTGTGCACATGGTGGGTTTAACGTCAATGGTGGGAAGCGGTTTGACTGGCATGGGAGTAAAAGCCTTTAAAAATTAGAGGTCAGTTGTGAGGGGTCGTTTAGAAATCTCAGTGTGAAAAGCAATCACTGAAGACTTTTGTGGGAATTTTAGCACCGACATACAATCAATGCCACCCCTGTTTGGGGCTAAAAGAGACTTAAATTTTATCGACAACCTGAAGCAATTCAAGCTTATGCATAAAATCGGTAATCGTCTCGCGTTCTTTAGGATCGGTGGTGAGATCAGCTGCCTTTTCGCAAGTCTTGAGGGCCTGGTCAAGGTTTTTTAAGGAGTAATGGGTCGAACAAAGGGCAAAATAGAAGTTCACCTGTTCACTCGCGTTGAAATATGCCGCGTTTGAGCGCCTGGCAGGCGCTTTTTTCGATAGCCGCAGGCCTTCTTCGAGGCGCTGCAGTGCTTCCTGGTGCTGGTTTATATCGTTCAGGCTTGCCGCCAGGTCAAAGTATAGTTCAGGCTTGCTTTTAAGCCCGGGCTGGCCCTTGCTTCCCGACAGCGCCAGGCGGTAATGCTGAACTGCGTCCCTGGGCTGTTCAAGACGGTCATAAATTGCCCCTGACAGGTAGTCCGCCTCTGGCGAACCTGCCGACATCGCCTCAAGCTGCTTCAGCTCTTCGGCGGCTTTGTCAATCTGATCGGTATAGACGTAAAGCCAGCCCATATCCCGGTGAATGGCCGGGTCGTTTGGCCGAATGGAAAGCGCTTTGTTCAAATGCATAAAAGCGGCCTCGAAATCGCCTTTGCGAATCAGCTTTTGGGCTTCGAGCAGATGTTTTTCCGCTTCTAGATTATTGAAACCACCGCTATCCTCCGTCTGAGGGGCTTGCTTACAGGAGATAAGCACGATGCAGCTTGTCAGGACAAGGCATAACGCGAGAAGCTGGAAAAAGCGACCGGCTTGTTTCACGGGTGGAAATCCTTTTTAAATGATGTTTCTTTGTGGCTTGGGCCTGTAGTAACAGGCTTGTTTTTACAGGCCTATTGTAACAGAGGTGAACACCGTGTAGCGAATCACTTCACCCTTTGGAGGCTGTGCCTCTTGCATTCGGGTTTTGTGGGTGTTAATCTCGAAATCCGCTTGGGCTATATAGGATATTTTCTGACTATTTTCAAGCGATAGATTTATTTAAATAAAAAAACAATAGATTTTAGAAGTAAATAGAAATAAAAAGCGAAATACGAGGTTTTGACCCCCCATGGCTTTGTCTTCAAACGCTAAGAAAGAACTCACCAAAAAATTCGGCGCCAACGAAAAGGATACCGGCAACGCTTCTGTGCAGGTGGCCATTTTGTCCACGCGGATTGCCGAACTGACCGAGCACCTTAAAAAGAACAAAAAAGATTTCGGCTGCCAGCGCGGTTTGCAGATGATGGTCGGCAAGCGCCGCCGCCTCCTGGATTACTTGAAATCTTCCAGTTCGGCAGACAAGTATAAAAAACTGCTCAACGATCTGGGCCTGCGTAAATAGGTTTTATTTTAACTACTAACGCTTATAACTCCCGTCTTTTTCTTTTGAAGGCGGGGGTTTTGCTTTTGCAGTCACAAAAGCAAAAGTGATAAAAGAGGGAAGGATCTTTCAGGCTGGGCTGATACTGCGGCGGTGTTTTTCGGCTGTTTTTCGGGTATACTGGCAGGGTGAATACGAAGTGTTGACGTTAAAGGCTGTTCTACCTGAATCCACCACTCCGAAACAATCCTTCATTTGATTTTGGGCATTTGATTTTCGGGCAGGCGTTGTATTCATACCTTAAAAAACTGCTTGCAAGCCGACCGGTGACGGTTGAACTTGGTTCATTCAGGGTGTTGAGGGCAGCAAGACCAATGAAAAGAAAGAAAAAAATATGACCACGAAACTCAATAATAAAAAGACCACCACCTTCAAGATGGGTGAAAAGGAAATTACCTTTGAAACCGGCGTGATGGCAAAATCCGCTGGCGGCGCTGTTGTCGTTCGCTGCGATGATGTAATGGTTCTGGTGAGCGCTACAGGCAGCGAAACTCCCCGTCCTGGTATCGACTTTTTCCCCTTGCTTTGCGATTACGAAGAAAAAATGTTTTCCGTGGGCAGGCTGCCCGGTGGCTTTATCAAACGCGAAGGCCGTCCGACTGAAAAAGCCACCCTCGTCTCGCGTTTAATCGACCGTCCCATCCGTCCGCTCTGGCCCGATGGCTACCGTAACGACGTTCAAATCGTTGCCACCCCGCTTTGTGTGGATAGCGTTATTCAGCCTGACGTGTTGGCGATTTTAGGCGCCTCAATGGCTCTTGAGCTTTCCGGGCTTCCCTTTGGAGGGCCTATTGGCGCGGTTCGCGTCGGTCGTCTCAATGGCGAATTCATCGTTAACCCCACCTTCCAGCAGTCCGAGCAAAGCGATCTCGACCTTGTGGTCGCGGCCACCGAAGATTCGATCATGATGGTGGAAGCCGGTGCCGACTTCATCAGTGAAGAAGACTTGATCGAGGCCCTTGATTTTGCCCACGCACAAATCAAAATCCAGGTTAAGGTGCAGAACGAGTTCCGCGAAGCTTGCGGCGTCACCAAAAAAGCCTTTGTTTTCGAGCAGCAGGCCGAGCTGGACAACCTGAAGAAGTTCGCTGAAAAACAAGTGGAAGCCGATGTGAAAGCGGCTTATCACGAGTTTGATCGCGATAAGCGCAAGGAAATGATTTCAGCGGCTAAGGAAAAACTGAAGGCCGCTATTGAGGCCCTGCCTGAAACGGATGCAATCCGGGTGTTTCTGGCGTCAAGCCCGCTGAATTACCAGGGCGAAACCTTTAAGAAAATCGAAAAGAAAATCATGCGTGCCATGATTACCGAAGAAGGTGTCCGCGCCGATGGCAGAAAAGCCGACGAGGTCAGGCCCATTGAAGTTGAAACCGGCTTGTTGCCAAGAGCCCACGGGAGCGCTCTCTTTACGCGTGGCAGCACCCAGGTGCTTTCCATTTGTACGCTAGGCTCACCTGGTGATGCGCAGAAGCTGGATGGTGTTGATCCGTTGACCGAAAAGCGCTGGATTCACCACTACAACTTCCCAGGCTTCTCGGTTGGCGAAGTTAAGCCGATGCGCGGCGCCGGCCGTCGTGAAATCGGTCACGGCGCTTTGGCCGAGCGCGCCCTTTTGCCCGTGATTCCTTCCAAGGAGAAATTCGCCTACACGTTGCGCGTTAACTCCGAGGTTCTGGAATCCAACGGCTCTACCAGTATGGCCTCCACCTGTGGCGCTTCGCTGGCCCTGATGGATGCGGGCGTTCCGATTGCCCATCAGATTTCGGGCGTTGCCATGGGGTTGATTAAGGAAGGCGATAAAACCGTCGTTCTTACCGATATCCAAGGCATTGAAGATTTCCTCGGTGATATGGACTTCAAAGTCACCGGCCCGGCACATGGTGTTACGGCCCTTCAAATGGATATTAAAATCACGGGGATTTCCGTTGAGATTATGAAGACCGCATTAGCGCAGGCCAAGGCTGGTCGTCTGCACATCCTCAACATTATGGATTCTGCCCTGAACGCACCGAATACCGAACTCTCACCGTTTGCGCCTCGTATGATCACCTTGACGGTCGATAAGGATCAGATTGGGACGGTCATTGGCCCTGGCGGGAAGACCATTCGTGGCATTATCGATCAGACCGGCGTACAGATTGACATTAACGATGACGGCCTGGTGACCATCACCTCAGTGGATGGAGAAAGCGCCGCTGCCGCCAAAGCCATCATCGAGCGCCTTACGCTGAAAATCGAGCGCGGGATGCTGTCGATGGGCAAAGTCGTCCGTATCATTCCGATTGGCGCCTTTGTTGAACTGGCCCCCGGTAAAGACGGTATGGTTCACATTTCGCAAATCGCCAATCGTCGCTTGCAGACGGTTGAAGAAGGCTTGAGCGTGGGCGAAGAGGTTTGCGTTAAAGTGGTTGATGTCGATGATCGCGGTCGCGTTAATCTGACCATCAAGGGCGTTTCTGATGAAGAGCGCGCCCAGTTTGGTCTTGAGCCGTTGCCGAAACCGGAAGCCCGTCCGCCGAAACAGCCGGCATAAGTTTCCTGTTTGAATTGATTATAAAAAATGAAAAAGCCTGATTCAGCCGTTTCAAGTGAAGCCTTGCAGCATGCTGAAGCAGGCTTTTTTCTCTCTTCTGCACAGGCGTATAACACCGTTTTAAACATGCCGCTCGTGGAGGCACTGGCGGCGTATAACCAAACAAACAGACTAAGATTCCATACGCCAGGCCATCATGGTAAATTGCCGTTTTCAGGCAATATAGCACTTTCCAGTCTTCTTGGCGGCATTCTGCCTGCCGAAACGTTTCGCTATGATTTGAGTGAAGTAGAGGGATTGGATGTCTTATCGGCTCCCGAAGGGTGCCTGCGAGAAGCCCAGCGCCTTTCGGCAAAAGCCTTTGGCGTTGCCCATTCGTATTTTCTGGTTAATGGCGCGTCTGTCGGTCTGGCGGCTGGCATGTTGAGCCTGTTAAAGCCAAACGATAAAGTTCTTCTGGCGCGCAATGTCCACCGCTCAGTTATCAGCGGTTTGATATTAACGGGGGCCATTCCAGTCTGGTTTTTGCCCCGGCAATTGCCCGAAGCCGGTATTTGGGGAGACGTTTCTCCCGATGATATTGAAGCTTGTATAAACGCCCAGCCGGATATTCGCGCGTTGATTCTCACGTCGCCGACTTATGAGGGCATCGGCTCGGATATCGAGGGGATTCTTCGCGTTTGTAAGCGCTATGGTGTGGCGCTGATGGTGGATGAAGCACACGGAAGCCTTTGGCCCTTTTCGGACAAGCTTCCCAAAAGCGCCTGCCATGTTGAGGTGTCTGGCCAGACTTGCGACCTGGTGGTGCATTCATTGCATAAAAGCGCCGGCAGTCTGACGCAAAGTGCGATAGCGCATTTGCCGAAAGCTTCCGCTATATTGCCTGAACGTTTTCAAGAGGCTCTCAACACGCTTCAAACGACCAGCCCTTCTTACTTATTAATGGCGAGTCTGGATGCGGCGCGCGCGTTTTTAGAGTCTCCAGAGGGTCGTGAGTCGACTAACTGCCTGCTTGAAAACGTGCAGCGCCTGCGGCAGGCTTTTAAGCAGAGTATCCGGCAGTTTGACATCTGGGAGCCTCCAAATCAAACGCTTTATGACCCTAGCAGGCTTTGGATCCGTCATGCGCAGTGTCCCGGTAACAAATGGGCGGTTCTGATAGAGACGAAATCGCCTGAGTTGTTGGTAAGTGTTGCCACACAACATTTGGCTCCCCTTTTGCATCAACCTATCTCCCCTATCTCCTATGAAAACGCCTCGCCTTATGGCGCGCTTTATTTATGTGGCCTGGGTCTTGAGGCGGATGCTTGCCAGCGTTTTCTTGAAACGTTTCAGGCCTGGGATGCGAGCGATTTTAACTCAGAACTGCCTGGCGATGAAGCGAGCCACCCACAGGCGAGGCTGGCCCAGGCTTTTTGCCTGCCTGAAACGGTTATGACGCCTCGCGAGGCTTTTTTTGCAGAATCCAAAACCGTAAGCGCCGATCAGGCGATTGGGGAAATCGCTAAGCAAACTGTGGTGCATTGCCCGCCAGGGATAGCGGTTTTAATGCCCGGCGAGCGAATTACCCGGGCCCACTTGCCTCATTTGCCGTCGACACTCCAGGTAGTTGTTCTCTAGCTGAAATGCCGTGCTTTTTGCCCAGCAGGCGTTCCATTAAGGGGAAGCGCCTGAGCCAGTCTTCCCAGCGATCGCCGTGTTTTCTCAGGAAAAGATTGAGGCGTCTGAGAAGAGGGTAAGGCTGTAAGTCGTGCTTCCAGCCGAGGCGTTCCAACTGTTCGCTTGTCCATTTTGACCAGCTTGCAGGAGCGGTTTTACTTTTGGGTGCTTTAAAGAGGTTCAGTTTTTCAAGAGGCGAGCAGATGGCAGTTTCAACCATTGAGCGGCTTTCCAGACCTTCGACGATTTGACGATTTAAAGGATAGCGTGTTTTTAAGTAGCGATTGGCAGTTTTTTTCAAGTAATGTGTTCCCAGCTTCAGCCATTCGGTTTTAGGTTTAGCGAAACTTTGAGGAAGCCCAAGAAGGGTGGTAAAGACCAGCGCCAGAGATACCGGTTTGAGAAAGTCCTGAAACAGCGAATAGTTAAATTCCCGAAGGGCGGTGTTGAACATTCTGTCCGCCTTTTGGGGGTTCCCTTGCCGGGCCACTTTATAAGCGTCGCTCAGCTTGGGAATGGTGCGATTGGCATTGACGATGGGAATAGGTAGAAGTGCGGCCAGAATTCCCACGTGAAGTAGCTTGCGAAGCGGGGTGCTGGCGGCAGTCAGAATGAAGATAAGCCCGGTAACGCCCAGAAACAGACCCCAGCGTTTTTTCTTGTTATAGCGTACTTCCTCTAAAAAGCGTTCGCTGCCTTCCTGCTGCCCTTTGATGAAATGTTTTTTCAGCCCCGACTGGTAGTATTCCCACTGGCTTGGCACTTTGTACCCTCCACCGGGCGGCAGCGGGTCGCTGTCGAAGCCCTTGGGCAGTGTTTGCCACAAGGGCTTCCTGACGGTTTTCTTGTCTTCATCTTTTTGGGCAAAGCGAATCTCCTGTGGTTTCTTACCCGGCGGCTTTTTGATAAACGGCTGCCGCGCCTGAGGATAAGGCACCTGGGGAAAGGACAAATTAGGAGGAATCGATCCGTTCATTTTTTGAATCAGTTTCGCTTGCGGGCGTGTCTTGCCCTCTTGAGGGTATATCCATTTTATTGCGGCATGGCAGGGAATTTGTCGCCTAAGCACTCTAACGCCCCTCAAGCGGGCTTTGTGCCTATAATGCCTGGGTGGTAAAGCTTGTTGATGGATGAGGCAAACGGGGCTGAAAATGGCACAAGTATAGCAGACGCTTGGGGCTGGTTTTTCTGCGACGTTTTACGTAAAGAGTGCTTCCAAAAGGGACTTTAGGAGCTGCCTCAGGCTTAAAATTCCCTCTATCGGGGGATTTTTTCCGTTTTTCATCGGCTGGGCTTGCAGGATGTGGGAGACATTGGCATAATGGGGACAACCCTGGATGTGGTTTTAATGTTTTGACTCTGTAAATAACCGCCGGGAGTCCTGACTACTCGTTGGCGCTGCAGTATACCAGCCCGCGCAAGCGGCAATGCTTGAAAAAGCCGCTGGAAACGGATGCGACCACGGAGGACACCCACCTGTTGAGAAACAGGAGGTCCAAAACATTGGCCACACTCAATCCGGGGTTTTTTGCTTTTTTAATGCGAAAACCTGCTATGAGGGATGGGGTTAGATGCGCTATTGCCTGCCTGATTGCTGGGCCAGCGTTAAGGCGTCTCCCCAATTGATTGACCCCGCGCCTTCCACCTGATCATCGATATTGGTATTGTTTATCGCAGTTTGCTGGATGATTTGCTTGATATCGCTGATATGCAGGTTTGGATTGACGCTTCTGATGGCCTGAATGAGTGCAAGGCCCTGTGGTGCCACAAACGAGGTGCCGGATAGGTTATTGTCGAAAACATTGACGCCGTTTCCTGCAAAGGTAATGTTGTTTCCCCGGGCGCTGAAGGACGTTGCGGTATCATCACCAGTGCCAACGGTTCCGTTGCCGTTGATGGCGCCAGCCACCAGGACGTTATCGGATTGCGCCAGAAAGTTAAAGGCAGCGTCATTGCTGATGTTAACGCCTTGGGCGCGAAGCTGGTCGATGGTTTCCTGGCCGTTGCCCGAGGCGACCACGATGGCCATATCGTTTTGCTCGGCATTGACGGTTGCCGCCTGGTAATTGGCTAGCGCGCTTTGAAAGCCGCTACTGCTATTCACCTGTTGCTGGACGTAATTCACCAATGCCTGCTTGAACTGCGGGGAATCGGGCCCACCTGAGATACCGAGCGTGTTTTGCATATCCTGGGCGATTGCGGGATTGTTTTGGGCAACACCGATAAGTTGTGAAATGACGTCCGCCTGACTCATCCCGTTTGAAATGTTAATATCGCCGCCGCCGTTTTGTACAATGGCGTTAATTTCATTGGCGCGATTATTCAGCGCGCCTGAAATCAGGTAATCAACCGCTGAGGGTAAATTTTGATATTGAAGCTCGGTTCTGGCTTGCTCAACGATTTGTGCATTTTGGCCCTGAATGCCATTCTGATTAAGTGCTTCTTCAAACACCTGGGCAACCGCTTGTCCGTGGCCCTCAGATGTGTCATCCAGGATAATAGCAGGTCTTACGCCAGCGTTTTGAACAGTCCCGCCCTGACCTTGCAGACTACCGATACCACCGCTTATACCACTACCGCCTATGCCGCCGCCCAAACCGATTAAGCTTTCTGAGGGATTTTCCCCGCCGAGCATTGCCTCTAAATTACCCAGGAATTGTTGAATTAGCGTGAAAAACGTATTGAGCGTTTCCATCAGGGCAGCCGCGTCGTTGCTGTTTGTCCCTGCCCCTTGAGGGTTTGAAGAAGTTGAGTTGCCGACATTGTTGTGCGTGCTTTGTGTTCCGTTGCTGTGGCAGAAAGTGTCCGTGGCGGACACGGTGCCGCGCAGTGCAGGCATATTGAAAGTAGGTATGCTGCTGGTGGTTTGTGAGAACGCGCCAGGGTTTTTCAGGCTTACTGCCGTGGCAAATGGCTGTATCGCTTGGTACTGTCCGGCCCAGGACGAGCCGATACCGTTAACTCTCATTTCCCTAAACTCCACACTTCTCTCAGACACAAAGCATGATCTTTTTGCTCCCTACCTGATCCGGGAGAACAGCAAAAAACAGCTTCAAATTTGCTCTGGGGCTTTATTCAAGAGGGTTTAATCAAACAGAAACCCCAAAAGGCTTCTTGATCCCACTCACACACTTTTCTACACAGACAATTAAATAAAAACAATTAGCCCGCATGGATTGCCATGCAGGCTAATTTATATCTAGTAGATATTGTTGAAATTAAGAAGCCAATACGGCTTGCCAGTTCAGGGTGCCTGCCCCTTCCACTTCTGCGTCGATATTGGGATTGTCGACGGTAAGCGTGCCGCTCTGAAGTTCCTGGTGGATTCGCTCGTTTGACCAGTCGGGATGCAATTGTTTAAGGACCGTGATGGCGGCTGCTCCTTCTGGAGCGGTAAACGAAGTGCCTGATTGTGTAATGCCGTTTACGGTAACGGCGTTGGTGCCGTTGGCGGCAAAATCAATGGTTCCTCCCCTGGAACTGTATACGGCGGCTTCATCATCCTCGTAGGTAGACGTTCCCTGATCATCAGTGGCGCCAGCCACGAAAACGTCCGGGTTGTTTGCCAGGAAATTAAGCCCGGATTCATCGTCAATGGATAACCCTTGCGTGTTCAACGCATCGATTTGCGCTTGCTCGTTGCCTGCGGTGACCACAAGCGCCACATCACTGGCGTTGGCGTAATTCACCACGTTATTGTAATCGGCCATCGTCTGCTGAAAGCCGCCGCTTGCGGTTCTGCTTTGAATATAGTCAAACAGCGCCTGTTGAAATTCGCGTGAATTTCGATCGCCTGTTACTTGCAACAACTCCTGGAATTCTTCTTCCAAGCCATAGTTGCCTGTTTCTGCCTGTCTGTCGATTTGGCTGCTGATCTGTCGTGCAACCTTGGCAACGCTTGTGCCGCTTGAAATATTAACCACACCGACGTCTCCGCGATCAACCAGTGAGCGGATCGCTTCGGTGCGGCTCTGGACAGGCTCGTTTAAAAGAAAATCAACATATTCAGCTGCATTTTCTACATGCTCAGGTTCTGCATCGTTGATCTGGACAAACTCACTTTCGATTCCCTCTATCCCGTTTTCTTCAAGCGCATTGTGGAATGCCGCTTCCACCAGTTCCCCGTGGGTGACGGTTTCTCCCGTATCAGGATTTTCAGCGATCGGCGTTGTTCCATTATCGAGAATAACCGTTGTGCGCGAAGCGCCTCTGTTTTGGGTCTGCTGAAGTTCTGGATAAGCCACGCCCAGGCCACTTAGCAATTGTGTAAAGCTTCCCCTCAGTTGCTCAAGGGCAAGGCTGCATTGTTCCAGAATACCGGGGTTTTGAGCTGGTTGCGCGTCATTTGACGAACTGTAGGGTGACGAATTGTAGGACGGGTTGCCTGTTTGTTGGAAAAAATCCTGCCCGATAGTCCCAAATGGTGAAGCATTCGTGTCGAAGGCATTCAGCGGCTGCGAAAAGGCGTTCCCGTTTCTGGATAATGGCGGATTGAACTGCTGAAAGCGGTTCTGGCTGTAATTATTCCCAATCGTCATTTTTCTCTAACCCCTCTTCCCGTGCCCATTTTGTATTGGACACGCACGACAACGCCGCATGTTGTTGCAGCCGTTTTGATCCCTTCAATCCCTTTTTAAAATAAAAACAAGTTGAAAGACTGAATTGTCTTTTTTGACCTGGCTACCGTTTTAAGGCTTGCAATGGCACTCAAGCGTTCCAGAATACGGACATTGGGTTATAATCGTAAATAGAGGTTCCAGTTGCAGATGCTTGGCTCGTACCAGGCAACCAAGCAAGCAGACAACCCGGTAAATAGGGTTCATGATTTTCCGAACGCCCTTTGATTGGAGTGGAAGTTTTAAATTGATATGCGTGACTTGGCCATTAAATACGCCATCCTGACCCACCAGCAGCAATCGCGTGATCCGGCGTTTGCAGGGCAAAGTGGCGCGTCTTTCAGGACATTGGTCAAGCTATTCTCCAATTGCCAACCTTTAGAAGCGTTTATGCGCTTTAAGGCGATGCTGCCCAAGGATGTGCAAGGTGTTCTGCGCTTTGGTTTTGCCGATAAAGCCCTTTGCGACATTATTTTATCCGAGCATGAGCTGGTGCTGGCAAGCGATCCGCCTGGGCTTGCTTTTGCCAAGGCGTCTCTTGATACGGAAAGCTTTCGTTTGGCCGGTGCTGTTACGCGCGAGTTCAACTTGCGCGAGCGCGATCTGCTTGATAGCTTAAGCGCCTGGCTGGTGGATGCCACACGCCCGTTGTTTAAAGAGAGGCTCATCTCTGAGTCAAAAGTTTCAAGCGCTTTGGGCAGCATCCATAAACTCACGCCCCATCCTATCATTTCGCCTGAAGAGCCGCCGCCTGTTAATTCAGTCTCTTCCCCGAGCGTTTCACAAGACCCGACCCGGCAGATGTTTCGCGAAATGCTCAAGTTATATGCCGATAAGTACGCCCAGTTAAAACCCGACGTACTTCAGCAAATGGCGTCCTTTTCGCCCTACACGCCCGGCCCTTCCGCGATGAGCGCTTTTACCCATGCGATGACGGTAGATGCCCTTTACAAAGCGGATGCCGCCCGGGTGCTTTTCAGTGAGCAGTCCGGCTACTATCATGCATGGCTTCACCAGCAGATGTTCAGAAACCTGATTGCCCAAACGGTTGGGGCCTATATACAGAGCTTTGCCGCTTAAGTTAGGTGCTTTTCGGGGGGAGTGAAACTTTTTATGGCTCATTTGCGTAAGGGGGTATAAGACGTTATAGATGTTGTAAAGTCTTTATCAACTGACAATGGAGTTCCAACGGTCTATGAATCTCCTCAATTTAACAGCGATTAATCAATACTCGGACGCGAAAACGGCCTTGAAAAGGCACTTCATGTCTTTTTTGACGGTCATTTCCATGCTTGCAAGCGTGTTTTCGTTTATACCGGTAACTGCTGAGGCCAATCAGCCCTTTGCAGCCGGCTCTTCCCACGAGTCTTCCCAGTTCAGGCCAAGCAATTTGCCTCCCGCAGAGCGCGATGCCAGGCGTAAGGAGATGCAGAGCAAACTGGGTATTTCAGACGAACAGTCAGCTAAGCTGAAGGCAATCCGCGAGCATAATCACGGTAAGGCTGAACAGCTTCACCAGCAAATGCGCCTAAAGCGCCAGGCGTTAATGGAATATGTTTCAACGCCCAACTCCGACCCTGAAAAAGCCAGGGCCATGCAGCAGGAAATCGACCAACTTCAAAAGCAAATCTCCAACCTGAGAATGGATGCGTGGTTTGAGATGCGAAAAGTCCTCAATCCGGAACAACTCCGCCAAATGCAAAGCATCCGAGAGAAACGCCAGCAGAAATTCCAACGCGAACATCCGTAAAACCTGTACCGTTTATTGTCGGAAGGAAGCCGGAAGGGATGAATATAACTCCCATCCGATAACCCACCGTGACCCTGACCCCAAACACATTAAACCCACTGAGTCAGGCGACCGACGCGTCGCTGGTTGATACCTGCCTGAGCCAGGCGCTTAGCGAACAAAAAGCCAACCAGGCGTTTCGTGAACTCACCGTTCGCTACAGCCGGCTCGTTTACCATTTTGTTTACAAGATGACCAACAACAAGGAGCTAGCCGAAGATATCACCCAGGATGTTTTTCTCAAGGCCTACCAGAATTTAGGGCGTTTTGACCAAAGCCGTCCCTTTAAGCCCTGGTTGATGAGAATTGCCTCAAACACCACCATTTCGGCGCTGAGAAAAACCGAAAACGCGCTCAAAAGCCAACCCCTTTCACTGGATGTTCTCGCTGAACAGGGTCTTCAGTTGGGCGAGTCTTCGGGAGGCTTTCCAGAAATAAAAGATAGCGCGTTTATTGCCCTCTCCCATGAACCGGATCAATTGAGACAACTCGAACAGTCGGCAACCGCCGAGGAAATAAAAGCCACCTTGGCCAGGCTCGATGCCAAGTATCGCCAAATTTTGATTCTCCGCTATTTTGAAGACCTCAGTTACGAAGAAATCTCGCAAAGCCTTGGGATTCCCTTAAATACCGTTCGAACCTGGATTCGCCGAGGTCTTGAAAAATTCAAGAACCAGTTTGCCGAAAGCAAAATTTAGAAAAATAAAACAGGAGTCCAATTCCATGTTTCCCGTTCCGTCAGGCCAGAATCAGTTAAGCCAGTGCGACACTGTTCGCGATGCTTTATTGAGCATGCTTGAAAATGAAGTGCTTGAGCGCGAAATGCACGAAGCCAGACTTCTTGATGAGGATCACTTTTTGGCCAGTCAAGACATTGAGGCGCATCTGACCAGTTGCCCGGATTGCCTGGCTTACCGGCAGCAGTTGAAGGCGGCTTTATCTCTTTTATCTCCGGCATTATCTGTCGAACCTGAAGCGGAACTGCCAGACTCAAAAACCCTAAGCGATGGTATTATGGCCCATGTTTTACAAGAAGCCGTAAATGAAGCCCAAAAACCAGAAGCCCTGTCTGCTTTGGACAACCCTCGCCAGGCTGTTTGCGGCACTGGAAGTACTATTATCCCATTTCAAAAACGGGCATGGCGCTGGGGTAGTCTGGTGGCCGCCATTACGCTGTTGATTATGGCTTTTCCCTTAATGAGAGGCTACTTGACGCCTTCTGGAACTTCATCCCCGTCCGATATGGGCCAGGAAATAGACCGGCATTACCAGGCGCTTTCTTCCGCCGATGAAAAGACCATTGCCTACATCGCCCGAACAGAGGCGACGTTTGATGCGCTGAGCGGTATTTCGGATGGGGAAACTACCCGTTACGCCGATCCGATTGAGGATCTGGTCGGGTATTAACCTCTGTAGAGAATCAAAGGCTCTTGACTGTGGCCTTAAGTGGTTAACGTGGCAAGATTGCGATGCGTTGTTGCGCCAAACAGATCACGAATCTGTTCAAAGCGATTATCCGCTTTAATGCCCGGTCTGATCGATTGCAGGACGTTAAAGCCCGCTTCTTCGGCCGCCAGAAGTTCCTCCGGTGCATCGGAAATAAAAAGAATTTCGCTCGGCGAAAATTCCAGATGTTTGGCAATGCTTTGGTAAGAAGCAACTTCTTTTTTACCGCCAACGCTTGTATCAAAATGTGCCGAAAAATAACGGGTTAAATCGCCGTATTCAGTGTGGGAAAACAGCAGTTTTTGCGAATGAATCGAGCCGGAAGAATAGATACCCGTCCGCAGGCTTAACTGCTTCCATTGTTCAAGGGATTCGGGGACATCCGGGTAGACGTGCCCTTTAAACGTCCCGTCCTTGAAGCCTTGTTCCCAGATCATCCCCTGGATGGTTTTTAACGCGCCGTGTTTTCGATCGCTGACAATCCAGTGCATCAGATAGGCAATCGCCTCATCGACATTAATCTCTTTGCCTTCCTCCTCAACAACGGTTGTCTGCACTTGTTGAAGACAATCGGCAACGGCTTGCGAGTCCCTGTTCTCTTGCAGGAAGGGTTTTAGGTGCTGCTGGGAATAAGGAAACAGAACCTTGTGGACAAAATTGATGTCGGTGGTGGTTCCCTCAATATCGAGCAGAATAAAGCGAATCATGATATTGCTTTTTAAGGTGTCGGCGCACATACAGTCTTTTTCCTAACGGCTATCTTCCTAACTGGGCATATTCTCGATTCGGCAATGTCGGAGTACATTAATAGGCTAATTGGCGTTGATAGATTTGATCAATGCCTGAGTTCGTATAAAGCGGTGTCCAGCCCGAGGTGTCCGTAAAAATCCGAATGACTTTGACAAAGGCGGGCTCTCCCATATCAAACCAATGCTTGACGCCTGCGGGCACTGACAATAGATCGCCAGCCGTACAATGAACGGCAAAAACAGCGTCTTTATTAACAGCCCCCTCTGTGTTGAACCAGAAATAGCCCTGGCCGTCAACGAAAAAACGGACTTCATCCTCGCTGTGGGTATGCTCGGCCAGAAATTTTTCTTGCAACGCTTGCAGGTTTTCTGTTTTTGAATGGACATTGATGACATCGGCGCTCTGATAGCCGTTATCGGCCATATACGGCGTCAGTTCATGGGCATAGGCGTTTAAGATTGTCTCTTGATCAGCGTCATCAGATAATTTGGCGTTTGCCTGCCATTGCTTGATGAAAATACCGCGCGCGTCGAGATAACGCACGATGTCCTCAAAGTTTTCTATTTTTGTATTGTCATCCGGTAGAATCAGGCGGGCCATGATTGAAATAGCTCCTGGATTTCAGCTTGTCTTGCGTTTAATTTGCATTAAATTTAACTGGCCTGGATCAGTTTGCGCTCACACTCAAAAAGATACTCGAACACTTCCACGTGGCGCTTGGCTTCAGCCACCGACTTGCCCCAGGCGTAAAGCCCATGGCCGCGAAGAAGAAAGCCATACTGCAAGGGCGTATCCTGCCAGTCATAGCCAATGCGTTTAGAAAGGGCCGCCATATCCTGACTGTTGGGGTAAATCGGCAATCGAACGCTTGTTTCGTGGGTTGTAATGCCCGCAAAGCCTTTTAAAATTTCATAATCGCTGAATTCGGCGTAAGGCTCTTCTGCCATTAATTTGGAAAAGACAACGGCGTTGGGCGAATGCATATGCAGCACTACTGCTGCCTCTGGATCGTTTTGATAAATCAAGGCATGCAAGAGCGTTTCAGCCGAAGGCTTTAAATTGGCTCCAGAGCTTGCGCTTAATTCGGCGGCGCTGAGATGACCTTGCATATTCATGGGCAAAAAATCATTGGCGCTGAAGTTTGCCTTATCGAGTCCTGAGACGCTGATGTGAAATTCGTTCTGTGCAAGATTGGGCCGAAAGGAAAAGTTACTGCTGGTGGCAGGACACCACCCCTGGCGATGGAAAAACCGGATCGCTTCGCTAACGCCTTCGGCCATCTCAGTAGTTGTCGTCAGTGCTTCAGGCGGAGTTGCGTCCGGTTGATTCAGTTCATTGTCGGAGACACGGGCAATGGCCATAAAAATTCCTGTTCCTGAAATGGGGGTGAGGGCGGGAAACCCATACGATAACAAAGCCCTTAGTGAGAGTAAAGGGGATGGACTTGGAAGGTGACAGCTTTTAGCCTTTTACCGAGCCGCCGAGGCTGCCGGAGACAAAATAGCGCTGAAGCAGCAGGAAGAAGGCCAAAATAGGAAGCATCGAAAGTATCGTGCCTGCAGCAATCAGGCGCCAGTTGGCGCTGAAGGTGCCTTGAAGCTGAATAAGGCCAAGCGGTAGCAAGAATTGATCCGGCTCGCTTTGAACGATGCTTGGCCAGAGGAATTCCCCCCAAGCGGACATGAAGGTGAAAACGGCAAGCGTGGCAAGTGTTGGGCCGATCAGCGGCAACAACACCCGGGTGAGGATTTGAAAACTGTTGCACCCATCCAGCATCGCGCACTCCTCAAGCTCTTTGGGTAAAGACACCAGCGCTTGCTGTACGAAAAAGATGCCAAAACCGCTAATGGCAAACGGTAGTACCAGACCAAGCCAGCCGTTTGCGACCGGGCCAAACAGGTCGGGGTTGCTGTCCACCAAGCCCATTTTCAACACGATTAGATACAAGGGCACCATAATCACCTGAAACGGTATCATCATCGTGGCAAGAACCGTCAGGATCATGGCTTTTTGCCCGAAAAAACGCATCCGGGCAAGCGGGTAAGCCGCCAAAACGCTGAAAACCAGGTTTAAAACCACCGTCAAGCCGGTGACGATCAAGCTGTTTGCGACATAGCGAAGCATCGGTATTTTCTTAAGCACTTCTGCAAAATTGTCAAGAGTCGGCGTTTGCGGAAGAAGCTGGGGAATCGCTGAGAAAATGTTTTCATCAGAAGACTTTAGCGCCGTGGAGAGCAGCCACAGGAAAGGCCCGACTGCAAGCAGGCAAAGCATTATGAGCAGAGCATAAACGCCGGTTTTTTTAAGGGAAGTCATCATTTAATTAATCTTACTGTATCTGATCTCACTGTATTTTAATCTCATTGTATCCAGTCATTGCGTTGCTTCTTGCAATGACAAAGTTTTAGTATTTTCCGCCGTCTGGCCAAAACCGGTATATTTTAACTGGATCAGGGATAAGACAAGCAGGATTGTCATTAAAACGATGCCTGCCGCGCTTGCGATTCCCAGATCCAGATTCTCAAAAGCGCGCTGGTAGATAAAATAAACCAGGGTTCGCGTTGTTCCCACCGGGCCCCCCTTGGTAAGAACGTAAATTTCGGCAAAAATTTTCAGGCAGCCGATGGTTGAGATAATGGCCACCATCACCATCGTGGGCCTTAAATGCGGCAGCGTGACGTGCCAGTGGCGCTCCAGCCAGCCTGCGCCATCGAGATCCGCCGATTCGTATAGCTCCCTTGAAAGGCTTTGCAGGTGGGCCAGGTACATCATCATATAGTAGGCCAAGCCCTTCCATACAATGACGAGCATCACGGCATAAATGGCCACATCCGGGTTTAAGAGCCAGCCGCTTTTCAGCGCTTCGGGAGCCTCAAGGCCAAAGAGCGTAAAGCCGTAGTTTAAGATACCGTCTTTCTGATAAAGCCACTTCCAGGTAATGCCTACCACCACCACTGAAATAATTACCGGCAAATAAATAACGCTTCTGAAGATGGAAATGCCTTTTAAATCAGTATTTAGCGCAATAGCAAGTAAAATGGGCAGGCAAACCATGGCGGGCACCACACCGAAGAGAAAGAAAAACGTGTTGCCCAGGGATTGCCAGAACGAGCCGCTATGCCAGAGGGCAAGATAATTGGCAAGGCCCGTAAACTTCGGGGCGTATAAGTTCTCGCCGTAATCCATCGCGCTGATGCCAAGCGCCATAAAAAACGGCATGAAAAAGAAGATAGCCATCATTAGAAGCGGCAATGCGAGATAAAGATAAGGTGTCCGTTGTTTAAAAAACATGTTGAATGACGGGGTCTTTCATCAGTATTGAGCATAAATGAACAAAATTTGTTACCTTGGCGGTTCGTAATGCCTTGCCGGTAGTCATCTTTGAGGGAATTTAGTATAATTGAATCCTATTAGTAGTGACATGGATATGGGTTCACCTTAATTATTATATCCTCCGGATGTCAATATTCTCAGCGTTTGCTGTAGGGTTTGGCCGTGGGGATTTAATTTTTCATTTTAATCCAGGGCTTTTAGTTTTCGGCTTTTAGTTCTCAAGGGTTGATGATTCACACTGATTTGAATACCTTTAATATACGTGCGCAGGCCCGGTGGCCTCAACCTATCCTTGCGCAAGCGCCCCGCTTTGCGAGCGCTGCGCTTGAAGACGATTCTCTAAGGCCCCCTGTAAAAGATGATCTGCGTCTTAACGCGGATGATGCCGACGCTTCCTTCCAGCCTGAAAAGCCTGGCTGGTTTAACGCTTCTCGTGCCTGGTTCTGGCGCTATGCAAATGCTGTCGCCTTTCGGCAGGGGGTTCCGCTCAGAACCCTCAATGACGCTTCTTCTCCGCTTTCAATCGAGGAGATGGCTGAACGTCCGATTGCGCCTCTTCCCCAGCGGCCCGGGGTCGTGGTGCTAGACCCTCAAAACCCGCTTGATGCTGATGTATTGAATATGGGTGAGCGGCAAAAGGCCCCTCACAGTCTTGTGCCGGAGGGAACCCCCATGGTGGTGGCTTCTGGCACCTACGCCGATTTCCGTTGCCTTCCCCAGTTGAGGCATTATTTCAACCCTCGAAATCGTGGCGCCCATCCCTTTTACGTCTTACATATGCCTGAGGTGAGAACGCCCAGCGGCATCAACGCGCAAAGCAAGCTTCGCAGAACGGCATCGGGTTATCCCGCTGATGTGATGGTGCTAAGGGATTTGGGCGACTTTAGATGGCAGCTTCTCAAGGGGCATCTTGATGCGTTGGAGGCACTCTGGCGGGATGTCGGAAAGGCGTCCAGCGCAACCCGTCAACAGGCGCTTGGAGACTTTTTCAATATTCCGAAAAGTCTACGGGAAATTTTGCTTCCGGTAACTGAGGACGCTTTAATCCAGCCTGCTTTCTCACTGCCCGAGCGCTTGCGTCACGAGCAAGGATTCAAGCAGAGCTTAAGCAAGATGCTCCAGACGTTTTCGGATCTCAACCGCAGGGAAGTGGAAAAACTAAGGCTTCCCGGCAAGTCATATCCGGACGTTCCCGAGATTATCGATAGCAACTTTTTGTTCCAATACCGCTTACTGGCCAACAAGGCCAGAAAGCGTCGAAACGAGGGGCTTTCTGCCACCGGGCAACAGCCGTTGCCGCTTTTGCGTCTCAATAAAAACGCGACATTCCATTATCCCAATCCGCATGTCATAAACCTCAGACCGGTCGGGATTGAGCAAATTGCAGAGTTTGAAACCTATTGGCTCTATATCGAAGATAGCCTTCGTCAAGCGTTGATAGAAGCGTTTAAGAAACACAAGCGGCAATTTCAACAAGAATGGAACGGAAAGACCCCCAATGGTGAAGACGCCAGGGTGCTGGCTCGTCAACTGCTGGCTGTGCTTCTCCCAACCGGTATTGCTATTCCGCATAGCCAGGGGGAGCTTGCAGTTCATTTGGCGGTGATGAAAGCTATCACGGCAGGGCCTAAATCTTATGATGACCTGCCAGTGAAAGGTCAAAACAATGGTTTACCTCTATTGCAACGATGGCATCATCAGACAAGCCTTGCCCCATCACGTCGAGGCGGCTCAAAGGCCGTGGCTTCACTCAGTCCGCAGGAGCTGGACGAATTAATGCTGTTTAACCAGAACAGCCTGCTTTTACGGCAGCCAAAGCCCCCCAGGGCCTTGTATCGCAGTGGCCTGCTGGTCGGCCTGGAGGATGCCCGCTCCGCGCCGATGAACGGTATTGTCCCGATTCCGCCCTGGGCTTACCCTATTAAGGAAGTGATTGATCAGGCGGGCTTGTTGCCTGAAAAGCTAAAACCCATTTTCTGTTCAATGGTTCAGCACTCGATTTGGACGGCTTTTCAGCTAACCGGCCCCGGAATTCGCGAGATGCGCCAGGGGCACCCACTTCTGGTCAAATTCAATGACTCGCTGGATAAGCTGGCGGAGCGCTCTCGCTTTCCTCAGGGCTTTACGGCATTGTCAGTCACCAATACCAACGACCCCTTCGTTGAGCCTAACTCCTCGCTGTTTGGCTCTCCCGAACGCAGGCGTTCCCCTAACGTCTTTACCCTGGGCATCAATTTCCCAAATTCCTGGGTTAAGCCGAGCGGTAGGCAAGCGATTGATGAGCGGTTCCGGTATTTTCCAAAACCGATTCGAAGCGCTGTTCACAAAAAATTAGGCTACTTTGAAAAAGTCTACCAGCGCCATGGGTTTACCGTCGGTCGGCCTGATGTCGTGAATCGTATTTTGCCGGCAGCCTTCCTCAATTATCCTTCGCAGTTTATCGACTTAATGCAACCCTCAAACTTCGAGCCGATGCAAATCCAGATGCTTAAGCACTTCCAAAGTGTTTTAACCCAGCCGGATAGTGTCATGAGCCAGGCGCTGCTTCAGCATGACTATTTCGATGTCATGCAGGTGCTTCAAGCCTTATATCACCAGACGACACCGCTTCAGCAGTCGCTTCGCAAGGAAATCACTGAAGCGATTGAGGCAATGCTTGCTTTTGCCGAAGAGAATAGCCGTAAAATCGCTTCCGCCCCAATTCCTCAGAAGGCTCCCTTACTCAATGCGCTTCGCCTGCTCCTTGAGGATAAATCGGGTGCTTTTGATGCGCTCCACAGCCGGGTTGAGGTGTTAAGAGAGTATTTGGACAGGTAAGGGTTATAAACGCTCAGGGTAGGGGTATTTGTAAAATTTGTTACAGGCAAGGCGTGTTTCCATTTAAGAACCGACCCATTGCTCCCGACAATACCGCCATGGCCAGAAGCGGTTTTCTTTGCTTCGGCTTGTCGAACGAATAAGGGGTGAATTTCGCTTTCACTGAAACGCTGGCCTTATGAGCAGCCAGCCGCTATGCAGCCGAAATGCTATGCCAAGAGGCACTGAGTAAGGCTTTTACGAAAAAGCTTTCATAATAAATTGAGGGAATCCAGCGATGACAATTAATTGGTCCAATTGGTCACAGCTTATCTCAACCTATAAGAGCAACAAGAAAAACAAATGTAACCCACCGGCGCCGCCGCCGCCGAATTGTCCATCGCCCAACCCGAGCCCTACACCCAATCCAACCCCAACCCCCACGCCTAATCCCACTCCAACCCCCACACCTAATCCAACACCGACACCAACCCCCAATCCAACGCCAACCCCGACACCGGTTCCTACTCCCACGCCTTATCCAACGCCTACACCAACGCCTACGCCCGAATGCCCACCGCTACACGTGACGCGGGAGCTAGATGGCCTCAACAGCACCGGGGTTATCGGGACGCAACTGACGCAAGGAACGGGTGCCTCACAGTTGGCCGAAACCAACAAGCTGTTTCTTGACCAAAAGTTCCAGGTGACCGGTCTTTTGGATGAAGTCAATGGCGCTAATAGCACATCTGCAGTTATTTCGGGCGATACCGGCGTTCTTTGCGCCGATGATATGTATGTTGCCGGAGATCCCTTTGTGGGCGGCAAGAAAAACAACTACGAAGCCGTTCAGATTACCCCAGATCCTGGCTTCTACACCATGTACGAAGACGGGCTTGAAAATGGCCGTAAAATCACGGTCAATTCCCACGTGGATGCCATTAACGCCGAGGGCAACACGGCTTTTACAGAATATGGGATGACCGTTCAGGACGATGCCGGACAGAAATACACCGGTGTGCTTTCCGGTGGCCAATTTACCATCACGCAGCCCGACGGAACCTCTAAAGTTCTCTTGCCGCCAAGCGATCAATATGTCATTGGCGATCCCCAAGATCCAGTGGCCAAGTTCTACTATGCCGATATGCCGGGTGGTGAGGACGGAACGACAGAAAAACGCCTGGTGGTGGATTACATTGAAAAGCCAACCGACAATGTGGTGGCGGACTTAGTGAGTAAGAACGTTCCCCAGGCCGAGGCCGAGAAGCTTCGCAGCACCACCCAGATGAGCTTTGGCTTCCGGGTGCCCGATGGTCTGGGCAATACCTACCGGATGTCTGACGGTGTGGGCGCTGATGAGCCGCTTACAGAAAGCAACGGCGTTAAAACCTATTATGACGCCCACTTCTCCGAAGGCACCTGCCATTACGTGGATACTGTCTGTACGCCGCCCCCGCCGGTTGCGGCCAACGAGCGCGCCAAAATCTGGGGCGACCCGCACGTTATTGTGGCCGATGACAAAACCGAGACGTTTGAATCTTATAACTTCAGCCAGGTTGGTTTGTATAACGTCGTTAAAGACCAGGGCGTAACGGTCAATACCAATCTCTATCAGCCAAACAACCAGGGGAATGTCAGTATGGCCGATCAATACGGCTTTACGCTTGGCAATGGCCGTACTATTAAGGTTGACAAAAACTTCAACGTTGAAGTCGGCGATGGTCAGGGCGGTGTCATTGCGATGGAAGACGGCCTGACCATGGATTTGGGCAACGGCAATTCGGTTTCTCTCAACGGCAGCCAGTTAAATGTCGTAACTCCCGAGTACGACTTCAAAGTGACGCCCGATAGCTGGCAGAACGCCAAGTACCTGGATTTGGAAATGCACTCCAAATCGGGCGGTGTTTTCTCCGATGGCGTGATGCCAAGCGGCTTACTGGGTGAAACGTTTGACGAGGATGATATCATCGAGCGCGAGCCTAAGCTGGATGTTTCCGCCTATGTGGTGGGGAACCTTTTTGACTCTAACCTGACGGCGATTGGTCAGGCGCCGGGGACGCAAATGGCCCTGAGTGTGGATAACGCCACGCTCTCGGTTGCCGATGAGCCGGAGGAAGCGACATCAACAGCCGCCGCTGCTCAAAATGCCCAGACATCAACGACAAGCAACCAGCAAACGGCAACAGCGAGCAATACGGCCGCTTCACCCCCCTTGGATCAGCAGACCATCCTTAACTGGATTAGTCAGAACCGCAACAATAATGCGTTTGGGCAATTCTTCAACCAGTTGAGGGGCGTACTGAATCAGGACAGCAATGCCAACGCCTTCAAGACCAACTTTGGTCGTTCGCGGACGCGCCGAGGCAGGTAGAAAAATCAGCAATAAAAAACCCCGCTGTTTAAACGGCGGGGTTTTTGTCATTAGGGAGTTTAAGAGCCGGCTGCTAGCCGTACTGTTGCTGTTTCCAGAAACCTGTTTGTTTTACCGACGGTTTTTTACTGGAAACGGGCTTTTCGACCTTGCGGACGTTTAGCCGTACTGTTGCTGTTTCCAGAAACCGTCTTCCAACCCGGCGGCTTTTTCGTTTTCGCTGCGGATGCTGACGTTGTTCGGCGTGAAAATGAAAACACCGTCGCCAATGCGTTGCTGGTTTCCGTCAATCGCATGCGTTGCACCCGAAAGGAAATCAACCACACGCTGTGACTGAGCCGTATCCAACAAGTGCAGGTTCAGAATGACCGACTTTTTGTTACGAAGGTGTTCGATAATCTCAAGCGCTTCTTCAAACGCTCTGGGTTCAATCACCACGACTTGCGATTTTGTCGTGTTGGGGTGATCCACCACTTTCAAGTTCTTTTTCTTTTTGGCCTGGGCCTCTTCAAGTTCCATGTCCATCATGCCCATCGTGTTCTGCGGCTGTGGACGATGGTAATCATAGTCTTCTTCCATCGGGTAAACATCTTCCTCAAACGGATCGCCGGATACCCAATTCTTAATTCGATTCAATAAACCGCTCATAAATTTCCTCGTGACCTCCCTAATTTTTTATGCTGAATGCTAATGAATGCCAAGTGCTGTTGACGCGTGTTTTCTCTCTCTAACCGGTAAAATCTGTTGTCTGAGTTCGGGGTTCGGAAAGCTGTCCGACACGTTTTCTCAGGCGCTTGCTCAGACGATGACGGCCTGAAATGTATCCAATGCGTTAGGGGAATGACCACTCTCTACTGCTGATTCGCCAAACGGCGGGCATTTTACCAAACCGGTACGAGGGGATCGCACCAATTACCAAACAGTATACAACGATTTGTAATAAAAATGCCAAAACCGCAAGGATTTCCAGATCAACAGCTTCCACGACGCAAGGAATCAAAAGCTGATCACCAACTTCAAACGACATTCACGCTTTGACAAAAACGTTATGCCATACGAAGGGAAACTTCTTCTTTTATAAGAACTCTTATATAACAACAGATTTTACAAAATCAGAAGTTTGAAATTTTGGACACTTCTTGAATACGCTTTAGATTACTTATTATTTTGCAACAATTCGTAGGATTGTGCAATGGTTTTTTTAAGCTCATGCATTTTGCTTTATGTTTGTCGACGCTCAGCAAATCGATACCTCAGCAAAGTGATACCAAGGATTGTCCCAGCCGGATAATCGTTGCCCCGGCGGCCAGCGCTTCTCGGTAATCCTGGCTCATGCCCATCGATAATTCGCGCCAATCGTTTTTTTGCTCAGGGCTTTTCAGACGTTGGGCACACTGCTCAAAACGCTGCTTCAGTTCTTTAAAAACTTCCGATGCTTTGCTCAGGCTGCCTGTTTCAGTAACGCCATTGGCTGGGGCTATCCCCATCAGGCCACATAATCTCAGATGCGGCAGCTTGAGCATCTGATCAAAGGCAGTAAAAAACGTTGCATCATCGCTGAAGCCGCCCTTGCTTTCTTCCCCACTGATATTGATCTGGCAAAGAATTTTTTGCTTCAGGCCCACAATGCCTGCTCGCGCGTTTATTTTTTCTGCCAGAGTCAAGCTGTCTACCGAATGGATAAGCTTGAATTCACCCACGGCCTTATTCACCTTGTTGCCTTGTAAGTGCCCGATGAAATGCCAGGTAACGCTGTTTGCGATTTCGGCTGACAAGGCCGCTTTTTTGGCAAGGGCATCCTGGATTTTATTTTCACCAAAATCGAAAACGCCTGCCTCGTAAAGTTGAATCATCTGCTCAGGGCTTGCGTATTTGGTCACCGCCACAAGCCTTGCCTGGGCGTCTGGCTGCAGGCGTGAGATTTCTTGATGGATTTCAGCCAGCTTTTGTTTTAACGGAAGGTGCTGCTCTGAAATGTCATGGGAAAAAGTCATCGGCTGTTTTGCTTGTGAAATATGAACAAAGCCTATTATGCGCCAAAAAATCGCAAAAAAAAGGCCGCTTTTGACGGCGGCCGATCCAATTTTTAGGTTGGGAGTGAGGGGGAAAGTATAGGGTAATTTGAAATAATGTTGGATATATCGGATAAACGCTGTTGGGAGGCGCTTATTCGTTAAAAAGCTTGATAGTAGGATAGCGCTTCAACCCCCCTGTGCAACCATGAAAATTAGAGCTGTTACAATTATTTACCAATAGAGAGGCCTATTGTCCTGTCTGGCTTTGCTTCACTTTTCCCTTATCTGAGAAGTCTCATATTCGAGCTTTTACAAAGTCTTTATCGATTTCCTTCTTGACAAGCTTGTCAAATAGCTACTCATTAGATAGTCGAGTGCTTGACAGCGGGCGATTCTACGGGTTTTACCGTTTTTTGGATAAAATGACTTGATAAGCGCCCAAACGCTTCAGCCTGGTAATATTTTCTTTATATGCCGGATATGATCTGGCGCAAGTTTACTTTTTTGCTTCGGCAATTCCAATATTTCGAGAATCATCCTGTGTCCTCGCTAAGCCAGCACATTACAAGATATCAGCCCTTTTCGGGTAAGACCATCGCCCTTGGTATCTGTGGCGGGATTGCCGCCTATCGCGCCTGTGATCTGATTCGTGAGCTTTATCGCCAGGGGGCGGCGCGCGTTATTTGCCTGATGACCCAATCCGCAGAGGCGTTTATTCCCGCGCTGACGCTTGAAGCGCTCAGCGCCCAGCCGGTCTATCGCTATAATGCCAGTGTCGTAACCCAGGAAAACTCGTCTCAAAGCGGCTTGCCGGTTCATATCCAGCTTGCCCAGGAGGCCGACCTTTTGCTGGTGATGCCTGCAACCGTCAATACGATTGCCAAAATGGCATGTGGCCTCGCTGATGACTTGTTAACAACGACTTTTATGACGTTTACGAATAAGCCGGTGCTTTTGGCGCCCGCGATGAACCATCGCATGTGGGATCACCCGCTCTTTCAGGATAATCTCAAGCGCCTGCTGGCGCTTCCTAATGTCTCGCTTGTTTCTCCCGTTGCAGGTCTTCTAGCGTGCGGTGAAATCGGTGAAGGGCATCTGGCTTCTCAGCAAAGCATTCTCCATCATGCTTACCGCCTGTTGCATCCTTATGCCCAGTGTCTTGAGGGCGTAAAAATCCTTGTTACTGCTGGTGGTACCCGCGAGCCTATTGACCCGGTGCGCTGTCTCAGCAATTACAGCTCGGGCAAGATGGGCCTGGCGCTGGCCGATGAAGCCTGGGCAATGGGCGCCGAGGTTACGCTTCTGAGCAGCCAGCCTGAGCTGCAGCGGCCTTATGATATCCATGGGTTTTCTACCATACGCGACTTGCAGGCCGTATTGGAGGCGCAATGGCCCCTTCATGACTGGCTTTTAATGGCGGCGGCGGTGTCCGATTTTCGCCCAAGCCAGGTGGCAGCGCAAAAGATGAAGAAATACCCTCACCCTGAAGGGGAGATCCTACCGTCGCAAACCCTTGTTCTGGAGGCCAACCCAGACTTGCTGGCGTCGCTTAGTTTGGCAAAGCAACCGTACCAGCGTCTGGTGGGCTTTGCTGCCGAATCCGAGGACTTGCTTCATCACGCAAAAACCAAGCTGGCGCGAAAAAATCTTGACGCCATTGTGGCCAATGATATCAGCCAGCCTGGTATCGGCTTTGCCTCAGATGAGAACGAAGTGACTCTCATCACCGCTTCTGGCTGCTTAAAAGCTATTGAAAAAGCACCAAAACCAGTTGTGGCCAGAAAGATTCTTCATTGTTTGCATGAAGAATTTGCAATGGGTTCGTCCGTTTCTGAACAGTCCCTTATTCCCCGTAATGGCTTGGGTCAGGCTTTGACAGCTTGCTTAAGAGGGACAGGTTCTTAACCACGATGCGTTGGTTGCTCCATTCCAGCACGCCCGCGTTTCGCATATGTTCGATAATTTCCATAAATTTGTCCTGCGAGCTGTTGCAGAAGAGAACCCAGTCTTTAAGGGGGAGGTTGGGAAGCAGTACCGGCCCTTGTTCGCTGAACGTCTTGCCCTGCCGCGCCAGGTGGAGCAGGGTGCTGGCCACGCGGTGCAAGTCCGGCAGGGTTAAGGTTAACATTCGGTCATTCATCGCCCGGATGCGCTGACCCAGGACTTTGGCCATATTCAGCGCCAAATCCGGGTGCTGGTGCATCAGCTTCATAAATTGTGGGCGTTGAATGGCCAGCACTTCCACTTCGCTTGCAGCAATGACATTGGCGGTTCGGGTGGGTCTTGCTTCCAAAAGCGAAAGCTCACCGAAGAAATCACCGGTTTTAAAAAGGGTGACGTTAACCGCGTCGTTCTTGTCGTTGAGAAGGGTAATCTTGGCAATCCCGCCCAAAATAAGGAAAAATGTCTCGCCGGTGTCGTTGATAATGATAATGGGCGTGCCTGCGCCATAAACAAAGCGTGAGCCTGAATTGAGAAACGTCTGGACAATATCGGCTGAAACGCCTTCAAACAGGGAGGCTTTTGAGAGTTCTTCAAGCATGCCGGGGTTAACCGTAGCGCTCATTGAGATTCTGGTTCTTTCTTTTTTGTGATGCTAGTAAAGCAATATTGAAGTTGCCTTTGGCTCGTGCGGATAAAACCTTTGATTGTGAGATGGGAAAGCCAGCCAAACATCCAAAAACCCTAATTCCCGGGCAATTTAAACCCAATTTACACAAAGTACTCGCCGTCACCCCCAGGGGTGATGAGGATATCTCCGCTTAAAAAGCTTATCGGTACGCTACCCATAAAGTTGAATATTTAAGCGTCCTGTAAGGGGTTTGCGATTCAAATCGTTACATTTCTGCTGTGGTTACAGGTTTTCCATAGTGTCTATCACCTGTAATCTCACTGGAATCAATGGCTTTTCTGTTAACAGAATGTTAAAAAGCCTGGTTCCAGTTCTGGAACCAGGCTTCTGGTTTTAAAGGAGCTTGAGACAAGCTTATTTCTTGCCGACGAGATCCTTGAACTTTTTGCCAGCCGAGAATGCGGGCACGGTTTTAGCCGGGATGCGCAATTCTTTGCCGGTTTGCGGGTTGCGACCGACGCGAGCGTTACGCTTTCTGGCTTCAAACGTACCAAAGCCCACGAGGGTCACTTTGCGGCCTTTAGCAACGGATTTCTCGATGGTGGAGATCAGTGCGGAAAGCACTTCAGCCACTTGTTTTTGGGGGTGGCGGGTTTTCTTTGCCACTTCTTGTACGAGTTCTTCTTTGTTCATTGAATAACTCCTCCTAGCCTAAAATAATCATCAAACGGCTTGGCAAGTGCCCTGAATGAAAGAGCCACAACTAAGCCCGCTTGAATACGCTGCCAACTTCCAGAGGGGAATGCCTTTCTGGGATTTAACAGGTACGGGTTTCATTATACGTGGCCTTTTGGAGATTGCAAGCAGTAATTTGCCCTGATCTCATTCAGTTCCGGGGGAAAACATCATTCATTTCCTCTCAGCCCTTGGCCTGATAAGGATATAAACCCTTGATTTCCCTGTGTTTTCAAGATGCCCTAATCGTCCGGGAATGGGGAGCGCCATCGGGCCTTGCTTTGCAAAAAATAAAATTGAAATACCCTGTCAGTCTAAGCCTTAATTATAGTTTTTATATAAATTTAAATTAAAAATTAATAATCTTATAAAAACGAAATCATTTGTCGGGCTTGCCTGAAACTTGCCGCTGAAGCATTTGCAGGGAAATTTTGAACGTGTTAGCCTGAATAACGTCTGTCGTTGATACTGGTTCCCTATTTATAACCTCAGGTGGTACGCATCTTATGACTTCCCCACAAGCCGCCACAAATACTCACCCAAGTACCCAAAAAGTAGGCGTCTCCTCGCAAAACGACTGGAAGCAGCAGTTGATTGCTGATATCCAGGCGTTAAAAAAAGAGCGCAACACCGTTATCCTCTCGCACCTGTATGAGCGCATCGAAGTTCAGGACGTGGCCGATTTTCACGGGGATTCGCTAGGCCTGAGTCAGTGGGCTGCGGAAACCGACGCTGAGGTGATTATTTTTTGCGGCGTTCACTTTATGGCAGAAACCGCAAAGCTGTTGTCCCCTCACAAAACCGTCTATCTGGCCAACCCTAATGCCGGTTGCCCGATGGCGGACATGATTACCAAGGACGAGCTTTTGAAGTTCAAGGCCGAGCATCCGGGGATTCCGGTGGTGGCTTACGTCAACACGTCTGCGGATGTCAAATCCGTCAGCGAATACTGCTGCACCAGCGCCAACGCGGTAGAAGTCGTCCGTTTTGCCGCAAAAGACGCCGGGGTGAATGAGGTGTTATTCATCCCGGATCGTAATCTTGCGCGCTATGTGCAGACGCAGGTGCCGGAAGTTAAAATCACTTACTGGGAAGGTTTCTGCCCGACGCACTTAAGAATGAACCCCGATGACGTGCGCAAGCTGAAAAAAGAATATCCCGGCGCTAAAATTCTCGTGCATCCTGAGTGTGACGATGAAATGAAGGAAATGGCGGATTTTATCGGCAGCACCACAGCCATTTGTAAAGAAGCAAAGGCCAGTGACGCCAGCGTGTTTATTATCTGCACTGAAGACGGCGTCAGTCAGCGTTTAAGCGAAGACTTGCCGGATAAGCTGTTCTTCACCCCCACGCGGGCTTCTGCGATTTGCCCGAATATGAAACTGACCCGGCTTGAGAATATCAAAAAGTCGTTGCTGGGGCAGAACACGCCGATTGAGATTCCCGCCGAGATTGCGGTTCCCGCCCGTCAGTGTATCGATTCAATGATGCGCATGAATATTTATAAGGACAAAGAAACGGCCCGCGTTTCTGTTGTTTGATTTTTGCTGATGAGTCAACAGCGCCGAACCCGCCTGATGGCGATCTTGAACGTAACGCCCGATTCGTTTTCCGATGGCGGACAGCTTTGTGATTCGCAAGGCGCGCTGAATGAAGCAGCTGTTTTAAAGCGTATGGATCAACTGCTTGCCGAGGGCTTTGACCCATCTCTGGATATTATAGATGTGGGTGGTGAGTCGACGCGTCCGGGGGCCCGCTTGCTTGGCGTTGAAGAAGAGCTGGCGCGTATTCTTCCGGTGTTGGATTTGCTTTGTTCACGATTTTCCAATTTCTGTATCAGTGTCGATACCCGAAAAGCAAAAGTTGCCCAGGCCGCTTTGGATGCGGGCGCTTCGATGATTAACGATGTATCTGGCCTTCAGTTTGATGAAGGTATGGCCGCTGTTGTGGCCAGGGCCGGATGTCCGCTGGTGTTGATGCACAGTGTGGGCACGCCTGAAACGATGCAGTCCTTGGCAGAAAAACCGGAGACATATCCTGATGGTGTCGTCGAAGCTGTTAAGCAGTTTTTTAAGCGGCAACTTCAAGTCGCGCAGGAGGCGGGTATTCTAAAAGAGAACCTGATTCTGGATCCGGGTTTTGGGTTTGGGAAAACGCAGGCGCATCATTTAACGTTGCTTCAATCGCTGAATCAGGTGAAGCGGAATTTTGCAGAATATCCCTTGCTGGTGGGAATATCGCGAAAATCTTTCCTGACGCTTGGTGACAAGTCAATCTTGCCCTCACGGCGAGAGACGCTAACCGCTGCCACGACTTATGAAGCGGTGGTTTATGGAAATGCGGATATCGTGAGAATTCATGACGTGAAATCTCAATTGCCGGTGATTGTGTTTGCTGAAGCCAGCCAGCGCTGTATTACATAAGTATTATATAAAAAGTTAAAGTCGTTTAGATAAAGAAAGATTCTTCACATGAGTACTTCAAGCACTAAAAATTCCGCCATCAATGTTCTTGAGACAGCCTTTGTCTGTTATCCGGCCAAAGACATCAAACGTGCTCAAAACTTTTATGAAACCATCGTGGGCTTAACACCAGCTTCCGTCATCGATGGCGAAGGAAGCTGGATAGAGTATGATATCAAGGGAAGCACGTTTTGCATAGGCACTCACGAAGGCTGGAATCCTTCTTCTGATGGCCCTTCAGTCGCCTTTGAAGTCGATGATTTTGAAAAGTCTATCCAAGCGCTTAAGGAGGCGGGAATTGCTGTTCTGATGGGGCCTCTTGAAACCCCGGTTTGTCATATGGCGCTGATTAACGATACTGAGGGGAACTCGCTTTTTATTCATAAACGCAAATCTTAACCCCTCTCAATTGATTGCTTATTGGTTATTGCCAGGAGTTAAGCCCATGAGTGAAGCGAGGTGGCAATCGCCAATCTTGCAAACGCTTAATCAAACAGGGCTTGCTTGTGATAGTCATCCAGAAACTGGAAGAGTTTCTGGATTTGGGAGGGGGTGGTTCTGCCTTGGGAAAGTTCAGGTAAATTATCGCGCTTAAAGAAATCTACATCCAGCGTTTCATTGCCGGGGGTGGGCTTGCCGCCAATAATCTGGCACTGGATGATAATTTTATAAATGTAAAACGGCCCCGGCGGATGACCATGGCGACGCCTGTCAAAGACAGCAAGCAGCTTGACCGGCTCCACTTCAAAGCCTGATTCTTCCAGCGTTTCTTTAACGGCAACCTCGCCCGGCGACAGGTTAATATCCGCCCAGCCTCCCGGCAGCGACCATTTGCCGTCCACTTTTTCTTTTACCAGCAAAATATCGTTGTTAAAAAACACCGCTGCCCGCACGTCCACTTTCGGGGTGCAATAGCCCGATTCATTGCTGTAAAAGTCATTCACTTTCGCCAAATCGACATCGGTGTATTCGGCAAACACCCGATCCGAAAGATCTTTAAGCCACTCGAAACGCTCGCGCTCAAAGTTGTCCTTGGTATAAGTCAGGCCGGATTGCGCGATCGCCCGCATTTCGTGCGCCCACTCCAGCCATTTTTGATCTGCAACCATCTTCACGTTTTCTTGTTTCCTGATTAATACGAATTTGTCATTGGTTTCAACTATAATGACACTGCATGAAAATTCCGGTTCAGCCTTGGAAATACCGCTACCATCACCTGCGCCCCATCTTAGCACAGCCGCTTTTCTGGCTGCTCTTTATCCTGGGGCCGTTGCTTGGCGTTTTTCGCGTCGATATGATGGCCCAGCATATGGTGTTTGCCGGAAAAACCTACCCCTTTGAGTTCCAATACCTGGTATGGCTGCCCATCGTCTTTTACGCAGGGGTTATTTTAATCGGAGTTGTTTCTGTCCTATGGGGCAGGCTGTTCTGTGGCTGGAGCTGCCCGCATAACACGATGACCGAGTGGACAAGGCCCTTTCGCGCGGCGATAGGTCGCGATCAAAACCCGGTGTCCGTTGCGCGGTTTTTCAGGAAATTCCCGCCCCTTCGTATTGTCTTTAACTTCTTTTCCCTGCCGATTGCCATCCTCGTTACTTTTGCTATCGCCTGCCTGCTTTCCTTTTATATAGTCCCGCCGGAGTGGGTTGTGGCGCAATACGCCAGTTGGAAGCCACATATTGCCCTGGTGTTCGGGCATTTTCTCTTTACCTTGATTGGCCTTTTTCTCCTGTATGCAGGCCATGATTTTTGTAGAACCTGCTGCCCTTATGGGATGGGGCAGTCACTGTCGGCTTATCAGGAAGGCAAGTGGCGGCCGATGGAAATTCGCTATTCGGGGTCGTTGTCCGATGATTGCAAGACCTGTCAGGCATGTCAGGTCGTCTGCCCGGTCAATATTGACCCACGCGATGAGGACGCTTTAAACGTCGGGCAATTCAAGGGCTGCTTTAATTGCGGCGAGTGTATCGACGCCTGCAAAACAGTCCAGACGTATCAAAGCCGCGACGGCTTGCTATCGTTTGAACTGCCCTGGGAAAGAAAAGTACGGGAGCACGCTGCCGCAAAAACGCCTGATAGGACAGAACAGGAAATCCGTCCGGCTGTTTGAATCAACACGTGTCGCTTACTAAGGCGTGTCATCAATTAAACTTGTCATGCCTGCGCAGGCGTACAGCATAGCTGCATCCATATCCGTAATGCTCCTACGTCGCAAACGGCTCTGGAGAATCCAGCCACTATCTCAAGCTGGTTGATGGATCCCGGCCTTCGCCGGGATGACAAGAGTTTCCAGCTTAATTGACACGCTCTAGCTTAATAATCCCTTGCAGGCGCTTTGCCTTGGTCGCTGTTTTGGCTATGCTGGGCGGTGTCAAGCCGTTAAATCCTTTAAATAGAGCGAGGAAATGATGATGTCGCAAGCCAATGCCAGCCAGAATAGTCAGCCGCCGGTTATCCGCGTGGCCCACAGTCCAGATTCAGACGACGCCTTTATGTTCTGGGCGCTTGCGCATGACAAGGTGGACACGGAAGGGTTGACCTTCACCCACACCCTGACCGATATCGAAACGCTCAACAACGAGGCCCTCAAAGGCACTTATGAGCTAACCGCCATCTCTTATTGGGCCTACGCCCAAGTGAAGGACAAGTATGCCCTGCTGGATGTAGGCCAGAGCATTGGCGATAAGTACGGCCCTGTCGTGATTGCCAAAACGCTTTTAACCAAAGACGCTCTGAAGGATCAGGTCATTGCCGTTCCCGGCGAAATGACCACGGCGTTTCTGGCGTTGAAGCTTTGGTATCCTGAGGCCAAAACGCAGGTGGTGCCGTTTAATGAGATTATGGATCGTGTCGGCAAAGGCGAGTTTGTCGCCGGTGTGATCATTCACGAAGGCCAGTTGACCTATGCCGTCGAAGGTTTCCACAAGGTGGTGGACTTGGGCGAGTGGTGGTTTGAAACGACCAACCTTTGCTTGCCTCTGGGTAGCAACGCGGTGCGCCTGGACTTGGGCTCGGAGCTGATTGCCAAGATTGGCCGCGTTTTAAAGCGCAGCATCGAGGCTGGCCTTGCCAACCGTAAGGAGGCCTTGGATTACGCGCTGCAATTCGCCCGTGGCCTGGATCGCGACAAGGCCGACGCGTTTGTGGGGATGTACGTCAACGAGCAGACGCTTTACGCCGATGTTGAAATTAAGAAGGCGGTTCGCTTAATGCTGAATATGGCCCACGGCCAGGGCTTGATTCCCGAAAAAATCGACCCGGTTTTCGTGGAAGTGGAATCCCCCGCGTTAACCCGCGCCTAATTTAAGGGAAACGTCATGATCAAGGCCCCTTTTTTCGTTGGAAACTTTTCAAGCGCTGCGCAGTCGCCTTTTTTGCAGGCGTCTGTCAGGCCTTCATTGCCCGAGCAACTGACGACTGCCGAAGATTCCTTTACGTACCGCTCGTCAGCGCTTTCATTTGGCGCTGCTAAAAAAACAACTCCTAAAAAGAAACCGGTAAAGAAATCGACGGAACCCCCGCCAAGGCCCGGCAGCAATATTTCTGACAGTGACCCGCCCTTTCAACGCGAGCTTGCCGCTTATCGCCGTGTAAGGCGAGACCCAAACGCCGAGTTCTCCCCTCAGGATGCGGCGACCATTAAAGACAGGATTGCGGGCGGTAAGACAAAAGACCAGTATTAATTCAGGGGTTGGCTTAAGCTTATCTATATAAAAGTCTGTTCAAAGGCGACAGATGGTAGTTTAAAGCTTGCCAAGCGAAGTCTTCCTTGATACCTTATTCCGGATAACTTATTTTGGTTATATTTGTAGTAATGGGTTTTATATGACGAGTATATTATTTGGAAATGCTGTCGCAACAGCATTATTTGCCAGGACACAAACGATACTTCCCCAAGACTCTAAGCTATCGGCTTTTGTAGGCATCCAGGAGCGACAGGATCGATTTGATCGCGTCTCATCGCAGCCTTATTTTGGCCAGGTATGGCTAGTTCCTGAAAGTAATCCAAAGGTACAGAAACTTATTAAAGAACATCGTAAGCACCTTGGTGAACCCAAACCTGACGAAGTTTTGTCTTATCGTAAACAAGTTATGGCTGAAATGAAGCGTCGAAGTGGTGATAAGGGAGGAGGCAAAGAGCCGCCGCCAATTGGGAGAGGTGTGGAAAAGAGAAAGAGGGGTTCGAAATAACAGAGAGTTTAAAAATTTTAAGCATTCGGTAAGCAATCACGTAGTGTTCAAAATTAATCAGGCAACGGCTGGCCCTTGGTTTCATGACCGAAAAAGCCCGCAACAACGGCAATCAGGTAGGAGCCTGAAAAAACCAGCAGCGCCTTGTCATACCCGCCAAACAGCGTGACCATGGTGCCCACGAAGAAAACGGCGACGGCTGTCACGGTTCGTCCTGCGTTTAAGCAAAAGCCGACGGCGGTAGCGCGGATCCTCGTGGGAAAAAGCTCGGGCAGGTAAACATACATAATCGCTTGCGACAAGCCGATAAAATACCCAAGCAAGGCGTCCTGCCAATAAATCGCCTCTGAGAACGTCTGGTTGGTGGTAAATAAAAGCCATGAACTGGCAAAGCAGCCGAAATAGCCAAAAATAATGGTTTTTCGCCTGCCGATGGCGTCCGCCAAAAAGCCTGAGGAAATACAGCCAAGCACTGCCGAAATCCCGTGAAACATTGTGGCGATTGTTTTTTCAGTACCATTTATCGCCGTCGGGCCAATCAGGTCTTGAATCCAGGTGGGAATCCACACCAGCGAGGCCCAGTACCCAATCAGCAAACCGCCAAAGGTCAACGCGCCTATCGTCAGGTTCCTGGCATGCTCTTTTTTAAAAATGGCAACCAGTGGCAAATGCTGATGGGCCGAGACGCCCAATGACGCATTGTCTTGCGCAAGCTGCCATTTTTGGGATTCTTTCATTTGAAGGCGAAGAACAATTGCCAATAGCGCCGGAAGCGCCCCGACAAAAAACACCAGGCGCCAGCCTGAAATGTCCCAGCCATCGGCAAACTGGAAAATGAGATTCGGCACAAGTCCCGCCAGGAAAAACCCCACTTGATAAGAGGTAATCAGGGAGCCCACGGCAATGGCTCGCGAACGTTCCGGCCAGACTTCCGAGAGCATCGTGGCTATGGTGACCAGTTCTCCGCCAATCCCAAAACCCGTTAAAAACCGGCACAGCCCCAATTGTTCAGGGGTTTGCGATAGTCCCGCGGCTCCCGTAAACAGGGCATAAAGAAGAATGGAGCCTATCATGGCGCTTACCCGGCCAAATTTATCGCCAATCATCCCAAAGACGATACCGCCCGCGACCCAGCCGAGGAGGAAAATCGCCATGATATTGGAGCCAATACCGCTGATGACGCTTCGCTCCATCGTGTGGGCCACCTCGGCGATAGCGTCAAACTGCACGACCGTATAGAGCGTGGAGTCCATGCCGTCGAAAATACCGCCCAGCCAGCACCCTAAAAACACCAGCCAGTGCTGCCGCGTAATGCCCTCCCAGAGTGATGGCGTTTGTTTTTGATTGCCTGGCCCACTAAAACCCGAAGCGCCCATGATCGTTTTCAATTCCTAACTAATCCGGCAATTGCTAGCTTGGCCTCATAATACCTTAAAAACTTCTATGCTATCGCTTCGGCTTGTATTGTCCGGGCCTATGTTGGTGCTATAGTATTCGCTGTTTGATAAAAGCGTCTCCAAGTAGTGCTTTTGTTTTTTCATTTTAATTGATATGCTCCCACACCCAAGCGCCCCGTCCTGCTGGAAAGCTTGTATACGCCTTGACCACAGGGGATAGCGGCCATAAAAAAGTCGTCGGGCAATTTTGCTTGTTCGTGGTGTTTTACTCAACTAAGCCAAGACCATTTTGCAGTTGTCTTCGTCTGAGTTTCTCGTTCCTATAAAACCAATGGAGTTGAAATAAACGTCTCATGCCTTTGCCTAAAGTTGCCTATTTTTGTATGGAAATGGCCATCGACCAGTCCCTTCGGACATACTCGGGCGGTCTTGGCTACCTGGCGGGAAGCCACATGCTCTCTGCCGGTCACTTGAACCTGCCGATGGTTGGCGTGAGCATGTTGTGGGCGCAAGGCTACGGTGATCAGCAGTTCAGCGCACCCAATGCCAGTGGCGATACGGAAGTTGAAATCGCATATAACAAGCGCACGTACGATTTCCTCAAGGACACGGGCATCGTGGTGGATGTCTGGCTGTTTGGCAAGCCGGTCAAGGTTAAGGCCATGTTGCTTGAGCCTTCCGTGTTTGGCACTGTGCCGATTTATTTTCTGACCACCGATCTTCCTGAGAATACGCCAGAGGAGCGTGCGCTGACCGATAAGCTGTACGATGGCGATGAGCGGATTAGGATCTGCCAGGAAATTATTCTGGGCCAGGGCGGCATGCGGGTTTTAAAAGCCGCGCATCAGCACGTGAACCTGATTCACCTGAACGAAGGCCACGCGATGCCTGCGGTGTTCGAGTTGCTGCATGATATGGGCGGTGACTTGGAAAAAGTGCGCCAAAGCGTTGTCTTTACAACCCATACGCCGGTGGCTGCCGGAAATGAAACCCACAATGCCCACTTGCTGGCGGAAGCCGGATACTTTGGGCTTACCTCTGTTGAGCAGGCTATTCAAATCGGCGGCGAGGACTTCTCGCTGACCGTTGCGGCCCTTCGGATGAGCCGTCTGGCCAATGGCGTTTCCCAGCTTCACGGGTTGGTGGCCAACAACATGTGGCAATGGGTGGACAATCGCTGCCACATCATCGCCATTACCAACGCGGTCAATTTGCAGTACTGGCAGGACCCGCGCGTGAAGGCGGCCAAAACCGCCGAGGCTTTGCTTGCGGCCAAGCGCGAGATGAAGGTTGAATTATGTGACTACATCAAGACGCATGCTGGAAAAGACTTTGATCCCGATGTGCTGACCATTGTCTGGGCCCGTCGCTTTACGGAATACAAACGCCCCACGCTGATTTTCCGCGACATGGCGAGAATTCAGAAACTGCTGGGCGAGAACAAGGTTCAATTGGTTTTTGCGGGTAAATTCCACCCGAAAGACACGATGGGCCGCAAAATGTTTAATGAAATCATCAAGATTGCCAAAGACAATCCGCGCGTGGCGATTCTTTCAGGCCCGGGCTACGAGCTGGAAATGAGCGGGATGCTTAAGCGTGGTTCCGATGTCTGGCTGAACACCCCCACACGTCCCCTGGAAGCGTCTGGAACCTCTGGCATGTCAGCCAACATGAACGGTTCGGTTCACTGCTCTATCTTTGACGGCTGGGCGGTGGAAGGGACGTTTCACGGCATCAACGGCTATATCATCAGTGACGGCGACGCGATGGATTTTATGAGCGTTGAGGACAGGAACCAGGCCGATTACAACTCGATGATGTCGATTATTGAGAATGAAATCATTCCAACCTATTACGGTAACAAAGCCCAGTGGGCCACCCTGATGCGTCAGGCAATCCAGACGGCTGAAGGCTATTTCAATTCCGACCGGATGGCCATCGAATACTTCGTCCGCCTCTACCAGGCCATTTGTATCTAAAATGCATTTATAACGATGGGTTTTCCCTTCCCCCAAGGGGAGAGGGTAAGCTTAATAGTCTCTCTTTTTGTAAGGAGAGGGATTATAGGTTTTGCCTACAGCGTTTTGAATGGGATATAATAAAGGGCGTTGTCTTTGCTGTTATGGCGATCCGTTCGCCCACAAGGCTTGAATCGCCTTATCTTAAGCCCCGTAGTAATGGTATAGAGTAATGGCACAGAGCAAGAGCATAGAGAGAAATCACCCAGACAGATAGACCGAAAGGGCAGGCTGTTAACGGTTTTGTAAACGAGTTGGTTTGGCATGATTAAATTCTTGAACACCACCAAGCGCTACGGTACTGGTAATACGGCGGACGCCCAAAACCTGCCCGCGCTTCGAAACGTCAATTTTGAAATCAACAACCGGGAGTTTGTTTTTCTGGTAGGCCCTTCCGGTGCCGGTAAGTCCACCATTCTCAAGTTGATTTATCGCGAAGAAACCGCTAGCGAGGGCACTGTTCTGGTGGGCCGCGTGGATGTTTCAAAACTGCGCCCCAATCAAGTCCCTCTTTTGAGGCGGCGGATGGGCATTGTGTTTCAGGATTTTAAACTTCTGCCCGGTCAAACTGCTTTTGACAACGTGGCCTATGTGCTGCGAGCCCTGGGCGTCGGGCCGACTGAAATCCGCAAGCGGGTGCTGGGGGCTTTAAAGGTTGTCGGGCTTATCGACAAGGTGGATGCCCGTCCCGAGGAGCTTTCAGGTGGCGAACAGCAGCGGGTGGGCATTGCCCGGGCAATCGTCAATGGCCCCTCCCTGGTGATTGCCGATGAGCCGACCGGGAATCTTGACCCTGAAACGTCGCTCGATATTATGAACCTTCTGGAGCAAATCAACCAGCGCGGCACGACCATTTTAATTTCCACGCACAACCAGCAGATCGTCAACCAGATGCGAAAGCGCGTGATCAGTCTAAAAGACGGCCAAATTATCCGCGATGTCTATGAAGGCGTTTATCATTAATTTGTCATTGCGAGGAGGAGCGCAGCGGACGACGTGGCAATCTCCAAATTACTATAGCGACTGTTTGGAGATTGCCACGGCCCTGTGTGCCTCGCAATGACAGACAAGAAGGAATCCAACATAATGACAGCAGCAACATCGTCCAGCGATTTTATGGAAAACCTGATGACCGACCTACGGATTCTGGGGCGTATTCTTCAGGAGACGGCAGGCGGGGTGCGCCGCACCAGTTGGATGAACGCGGTGATCATCGTGACGATGGCCTCGATTTTAAGCATCTTTGGCACGCTTTTTACCTTTATGTTCGAGACGCAGGAATTTGTAAAAGGCTTGGGCTCTGGGCTTAAGATCTCCGTCTACGCCAAGAGCGATACCGATGTGAACGAGTTGCAGCAGCAAATCAGCGCGCTGCCGAATGTCAAAAATATTGACGTGGTGACAAAGGACAAGGCCTGGCTGGATATGAAACAGAATTACCAGGTGCCGGACATTCCCAACCCCTTGCCGGACACCTTGCATGTGAAGCTTTCAAGCCAGAAGTACCTGGAAAGTACGGCCACCAGTATCAAGGAAATGTCTGGCGTGGAGGATATCTATTTTGCTAAAAATATTTTGCTCCAGCTTCAAAAAATTTCCCGCCTCACCTCCATTGTGGGCATTGCGGTCAACACCTTTTTTGGGATTCTCACGCTGTTTATCATCAGCAATACCATTCATCTGCTGATTCAGGCGCGATACCAGGAAATTGAAATCTTGCGGATGATGGGCGTGAGCAACTGGTATATCCAGTTGCCGTTCTTGTTTCAGGGGGCTTTTTACGGGCTTGCGGGCGCGTGTATTGCCTATGTGCCGCTCTCTATTGCCCATCATTACCTCACCTCGCTCTTTGCTTATTTTCAATTGACCAGCTCCAGCTACAGCTTCACGCTTGGCTTTATGATTTTGCTGGTGATGGGCATCGTGGTGGGAAGCGCCGGGGCATTGATGTCCGTGCATAAGTATTTGAAGGTGTAGTTTTTTCGTTATTCTTTTTACTGCGTTGGCTTCCTGCTTTGGTGGCGATAACAAAAGGCGTTAAGAAAAATTGCGTTTCTCGTAACAGTTTCGCAACTTTTTTAGGTTGTTCTGGCGACGCTTTTTATAATGAAGGCAGTTTCTTTTTTTTAAAGCTTATGAAAGATCCCCGTAACAGAAAGCGTTTTTTATGCCTCCTTCCACGCAGCAACAAATTTATTCGGAAAACTGGGCCGAGTCGTTTCACTTTTCGCAAGACCTTGCCGAGTTGGAGCGCTATCAAAAACTTGAGCTTGAAGCTGCCGCTGAGCGTCTAAACGTCACGCTTCAGGCCGTTTCTTCAAATGAGGCTCCAGAGAGGCAGCAACCGCAAGACACGGGCCAAGAGAAGCATTATATCCAGCAGGGCGAGCCCGAGTTTTTGCGCGCCCGGCCGTTAGCGCCCCAAACCGACTTATTACGGCAAGCCGACTCATCAACGGCGGTTTCGCAAGAGGCACAAGATCCGTTGCTTCGTCAGGCCAACCGCTTACTTGAACTGGAGCACCAGCTTCTGATGCTTCAGGTGGAAAATGAGGAGCTGCGCCAGGATAATCGCATTATGGCCGAGCAGATCGAGACGCTGCTGGAAGAAAAGGCGTTTGCGACAGGAAAGCCTGCCCTGGCTGAAGAAGCTACCAAGGCGGCTGCCTTGAACGTTATTTACCCCCAACGCCGCAAGCGTTTCCAGAAAATCTGGGGTAACCTGCACCTGTTGCTGTAGTTAACCTCTGTCGTGGATCAGATAACATGGTTATATTCTTCTCCCCTTGGGGGAGAAGGTGGCCGAAGGCCGGATGAGGGGTAATGGTACGAAGCTGGAAAGGCTATAGACGCTATAGACCAAGTCTATCCTGACTGAAGAACTACCCCTTACCCGCCCTCCGGGCACCCTCTCCCTCAAGGGGAGAGGGAACAACTGACCGTTAATTCGATCCGCAATAGAGGTTAGTTATTTGCAAAATCAATTTAAAAGCAAAAGCCCTGCCGGATTTTCTCTGACAGGGGCTTTTTATTTTTTAACTTTGCTAAATTACACGTTGGCGAGCAATTTTGCGTTCAATTGGATATCCTTGACGCCTGCAAGCGCCTTGGAAATCGGGCAGCCTTTTTTGGCGCCTTCGGCGTATTCCAGAAATTTGGCCTGTTCCAAGCCAGGAACGTCAGCTTCGGTTTCCAATTCGATTTTAGTGATTTCAAAGCCTTCGCCCACTTTTTCCAGGTGAACCTTGGCGTTGGTTTTGACGGACTTGGGTGAAAGGCCATCTTTGGACATTGCGGCAGAAAGCGCCATTGAATAGCACGCGGCGTGTGCTGCTGCTACCAGCTCTTCCGGGTTGGTGCCGGTGCCGTTTTCAAAGCGCGAGGGAAACGAGTATTCGCCTTCAAAAATATTGTTGCCTACGGTAACGGTTCCCTTGCCTTCTTTTAAAGTACCGTTCCATTGGGCTTTTGATGTTCTTGCAACCATTGGATCATCCTCCATTCATACAAAAAAACTAGCATACAAAAAACTGGACTGGCCTAAGACTATAACAGGAAAGCGCCCAGGGGGATATTGGCCAAAATTGCGAGTAGTGGTTGATTTTCAAAAATGATTGTTTTGTCCGCATAGCAGAAAACTACAATGCCTAGTGAACACGGATATCTCCGTTTGGGGGCATTGCAAGCATTTTTGAAAATCAACCACTACTCCATTGCGATGATGCCAATAAAAATGGCGTACCGTCGCGCCTTTCGACACGTCAATACGCCAAGTAAAGAGAGAGCAAATTTAGTGTTTAACCCCAAAAAAACCATTTGAAAAAATAGAAACCTTTTTAATGAAACGCCAGTTTAATAAAATTTCAGCCAGCGCTATTTATTGGGCTGCTTCAAAACGCCTTCTCAGCTCAGAAGTCGCCGATGTGCCGCCGCCAGGTAAGCCGCCGGCCGAGTCAAAGGCCGCGGAGACGAAATCGGCGCACCAGAGTCCGTCAGCGAAGCTTGTGCCCGCAGAGGCCTCTGCCTGGCCTTCGGAAAGGCCCACGTTCTGTCTTGCCCAATCCAAAGCCTGCTGACTTTGGGCGGCGTCATTGACGCGAAGGAAGCCGATGAGCCCGCCTCGGGAAGAGGCCGTTCTTAGCTCGTCTGCGCTTCGCCAGTCATGCTCAACCGATTGTCCGCCGGTGGAATTGCCTTCAATGGTTTTGACACTATAGCCGCCAGCACCATCCGGTCTTACCTCGGAAACAATTCCGGTATGTCCTGTACTGCCACCATTCCAGACGATAATATCGCCAGGCTGCGGCATGGTTCCCGGGTCGATGGCTTGATAGCCTTCGCCACCGGCACCGCCGTTTTGGGGCACGTCTGAAATTGAACCGCTCCCGCCAGAACCTGAGCTTCCCCCTGATCCTGATGTTCCGCCGCCTGAGCCAGAAGATCCTTCAGCGGATTCACAGCCGCACTGGCCCCCACCACCACTGGCTCCTTCAGAGCCACCGGAACCGCCAGCGCCGCCGGAGCCACCCGAGCCGCTTTGTTGTTGCTGCTGCTGTTGCTGACTTTGTTGAACCATCTGGATGGCTTGCATCACCATTGCCTTGATCATGTCCATCAGGCCCATGAGCATCTGGCTGAAACCGAAAAGGGCATTGGTCATATTGCCCATTTGAATGTTATTGCCATTCATGCCGGCGGCTTGACCTAAACCGGCTTGCGAGCCGGTATTAAAATTTAAGCTTGAAGACAAGTCTGGTGATAAAAGCTGCGAGGATGGAACCTGCATCCCAGCCCCTGCACCTGAAGTATTACCGACATTCAGCCCGCCGCCGGGAAGACTCCCCCAACTGCCGAAGCTGCTCATATTATTCATGCCTAACGGACTTGGCATTTCCCCTACTACCCCCTAATGACTCAGAATAACCTACTTAAATATGATTGATGTTGGCGACTGGCCCGATGAGCTTATGCCTTGACTTTAAGCATTGAACGGACGCCAATAAACGAAGTGCCTTAATTTATCCCTACTCACCAACGACGACGATCATTAACATTAAATCCACGTCTGTTCGTCGTCTACACGGAACGACAGCCGTATTTACTCCAAAGCCTTTAATTCCTACCCTTCAATGTCAATAAAAACATTTTCAGACCTGTAATTGTCTTTTTCGTTTAATATTCAGTAGGGCATTTGCAATTCTTTACGATAAACGGCTTAAAGCCGCACCAATCTGGTATCAGTCGTATTCATGCGACTGTTAGACTCACTGACACTTACGTTAACAATAGACTGAAGCAACCTCCCATGAGCCAGCCGTCTGGCAGTGTCCCAGCATCTGCCGTCAACGCGCCATTTGTCTATTCTTCCTTGCAAGGATCTCTCTTGCAGAGCGGCTTGCCGAATGGCGCTGCTTCTTTGGCTATGTCCCCTTTCCCCAGGGCTAGCGAACAGGATTCCCAAACGAAGGGTATTGGTGATGTCCCCAGGCTTTATCATCCCGAAGCGGACGCCGTTGCCCTATTGTCTAGGCCTACTGACAGCCCTGATGAAGAGGGTTCTCAAAAGAGTCAAAATCAGCAGGCGGCAGGAGGTAAGCTGAGCCATGAGCAAAAAGACCGGGGATTATTGATTTTAGGTGCGGTTAAAACCTTGCTGGGGGGCGTCATCGTCGGTGGGGCGGTTGCAACAGTCGAGAAAGTCAAATTCTGGCCAATGGTGGGCATTGACATGCTGTTTGGTCTTGGGGAAACCCTTCTGGCCAAATGGATCATCGATTCCAATACCAAACCTGGCAACAAGATTCTTGAGCTCTCAAGCCGCGTGTCCAAGGCGCCGGATATACCGGTGGCACAGATGACCCATGCGGAGAAAGAGCAGGCTCTGACGCCGATTTCTGTCCTGGTTTCGGGTGTTTCCGCTCTTGCGACACTGGGAATAGCGGACTGGCTTAAGGAGCGTCCCTGGATGAAGCGGGCGCCGCTTACAAAGTTCGATGTGGACAAATCTTCTGGTCTTTCCAAGTCTGTGAAGAAGCTTCAGGTCTTTTTACAGGAGCTTGGGCACAAGGTAAAAGCCCCTGCCTGGCTTGCCAACAACAAGCTTTATAAAGTCACACTGGGGACAAAAGTGGGCAAGGTGCTTTTACCGGCCATGGCCGTTGGCCTGTTGGAGGGCCTTGTGACGCAAAAACTCATCAAGGACGAGAAAAAAGAGAACTCGCTGTACCATAAAGTGCTAACTCTGCTACATTTTCAGTAGGCTTCCCTGAAAACATATTCAAACAGGATATACCTGTTTGGGTTCGGGGCGGTGGGACTGCAACTGCGGATATGCATTGTTTGAGGGGGGTGTCTATTGCATAATGGGGTCAAAGAGCTTCCATAAGCCAGAGGCCGCTGCCGTAATTTTCGCCTCAGGCCGCCTGTTCCCGGACTTTGTCCTGACTGCAAATCGACTTTTTATCCTGATGATCGAGATGACTGCCAAAGCCTCCCCCATACAAGAGCCTGTCGGGAAAGTATCCTTCTCCGAGGGCTTTATGGCTTCGTTGGGTGAGATGATCGAGACGGTGCTTTCTTGCTTTCGTTCGGTTCAGTTGGCCATTATCCTCCTCAGCCTGCTGACGATCGCCACCCTGTTCGGTGTTTTGATGCCCCAGGAGGGGCTTGTCGAGCTTGCCGACATCAAACGCCAGTTTGGTGCTAATTACCGGATTTTTAATGCCATGGGGCTTTTTTCGGTTTACTCCTCCTCGTGGTTTTTGACCCTTCAGGCGCTGTTTTTCTTTAACCTGTTGATTGGCAGTTTCAAGTGGCTAAAACCCGCATGGCTTGCAGGAACACGGAAAATCTACCTTGCTAGTGCGCATATTCAGGCCAGTCCCAATGCTTTTGAGGCCATATTAGGCGCTTCCACCTCTTCTGAAGCTTCTTCGGCTGAAACGAATCAGGTTCAGACAGTTCTTAAAACCTGGCTGAAGCGGCATCGCTACCGGCTTTTTCAAAATCCCGCCAATACTTCCCAGTGGTATGCCACCAAGGGCAGTTGGAGCAGGCTCGGCCCGCATATTGCCCATATTGGTATCCTGTTGATGATTATCGCCTCGGTTTATGGCACGTTTACAGGTTTTAAGGCTCAGGAGCTTGCCAAGCCCGGCGATGTGTTTTCTCTTTCCAATCAGGGCGCTTCGCATGACCTGGATTTTTTCAAGCCCAATATCAACGAAACCTACTGGCTGGGGCAAACGCCTGACTGGAAGGTCAAGGTCAACGATTTTCGCGTGCAGTATTATCCTCAAAAACCCGATACCGTTCAGCAATATTACGCCGACTTATCGGTACTGTCCTCGGATGGCCGTGAGTTGAAACGCGAGAAAATTTCAGTTAATCATCCCCTGCAATTGGGCGATTTGACCATTTACCAGGCGGCCTATGATCCCACAGGCAATATGCTGGTTAAAATCAACGGCCAGGCGCGCAAGCTGAAAGTCGATACGCAGTTTGAGGATCGAAAGGTTGCCATGCTTGATGTGGGGCCTGACGCAACGGGAAATGACCGTATGCTGATTGTCTTTCCGTTTATCGTCCAACAGGATGCCGGAACCGATGCCAATAAAATTGTCGTCTTTATGAAAACCAAAAACGGCTTTCTGGGGGCGGATGCTGATTCTAAAATAGCCAAAATGCCGGATAACCTCAGACTTCGTGAAGGCCAGTCCGGTCGGCTGGGTGGTGTTGAGGTCACGTTTTTGCGGCCCGAATTTGCAACCGGTCTTCAAATCAAGAAAGCCCCCGAGGTGCCGCTGATGTATCTCTCTTACCTGATAATTGCCGTTGGCGCCTTGATGTGCGTGTTTTCCCAGCGGATGATCTGGTTTAGCTTCGATCATAATCAACAAGCGCAGGCGCGACTTTCCGTGGCCTATAAAACCAACAAGGGACGCCTGAGTTTTCTGAAAGAATTAGGCACGTTACAGCAGGTGATTCAGAAAGCCTGAAAACGGAAAGGTTTTAATTATGGGTGAACTGAATTGGGTGTATACGGCGCTGACGCTGCTTGTGGTAAGCCTGGTGTTTTACGCCATTCGCCTTGCAAACCCACGAAAAATATTTCACGAATTTGCTTGGGGCGCGATGCTGCTGTCGATGCTTTGTCTGGTTGTCTCGTTGGTTATTCGCTCCAAAACCGCCCAATACTTCGCCCTTTCCAACATGTACGAATCGATGCTGGTGGTTTGCATCGGTATGCAGCTTGCTTTTCTTTGTTTTGATCGCTGGTTTAAAGTCCGCGCCCTTGGATTTCCGGCGGCATTATTGTTGCTGGGGGCCATTCTTTATGACCTTACGCTGCCAACGGACATCAAGCCACTGCAGCCTGCCCTTCAAAGTTATTGGCGCAGTATCCATGTGCCGATCATCCTGCTTTCCTATGCGCTGTTTACCCTGGCCTTCCTGAGTTCAGTCGTTTACCTGCTGAAGTATTATTGGGTTGATCGAAAAACCGAAGCGGGTCACTCTGTGGCTGCCCGTGGAAGTGCGGGTGGAAATTTGGACGGAAGTTTGGATAGGCTGGCGCCCCTTGCTTCAAGCACGCCCCAACTGGCAATGGCGGCTGCTGGCGCTTCTCCTGTTTCTTCTATAAAACCCTTGCATGCCCCCTTGTCGATTGACGGCACCATTGCCTATGATCAGCAACACGAGCATAGCAACATTTATGACGAGTTGACCTATCGCTGCGTTGCGTTCGGGTTCCCTTTACTGGCCGTGGGGATTATCCTGGGCGGTATCTGGGCCAACGAGGCCTGGGGCAATTACTGGAGCTGGGATCCCAAGGAGTCGATGAGTCTGGTGACGTTGCTGGGTTACGGCGTATACTTGCATATGCGGGTTAATCAGGCGCATCATACGCGCGTGCTGGCCTGGGTTTCGGTTATTGGCTTTATCCTGATGCTGATTACTTATTTTGGCGTCAACCTGATGGGGCTGGGCCTTCATTCGTATGGCAAGATTGGGTAGCAAGCTAGGGAATACGAGGAACTGCGACTTATGACCGTCAACTGCCTATTGCGAGTTGTCTTGCAGCGAAGTCTCCTAAGCGGACGCCTTGTTGGCCTTCTCTTTCTTGCTGTGGCAATGGCCAGTTGCTTCTTGATGTCGATGGCAAATGCCAATGCGGCTGACTTATTTGCGGGTGTTACTAAAATAATCGCAATGCCGCTTGCAGGCAATACGCAGGTGATTAGCGTCGAATCCGATCTGCCGTTTGAATACCAGCAAATCGTCGTTAACCCCAATCAAATTATCCTGCGCTTTTTAAACGCTAAATTGTCGGAAGACCTGCAACAGGGTAATGGCGAGCTGGTGCTTTCTGCCAACGGAAGCGCCATTAAAAGCATCCGCTCCTACCTCGGCGACAGCCAACCCGCTAATGCGACGCTCCTGCTTTTAACCGGCGAAAACCTGGCCAGCATGAACCTCGTCTTGGAGGATATGGCACAAACGCCGCTTCGCAAAACAGCGATTGCTGAAACCGAAAAAAACGCTCTCCTGAAACAGACTAAAACGGCGACAACAGAAACGGCACCTGTTTCCGGTGGCGTGCAGCGGCCCGAGGTTCCCAATCGCGCCGCTGCCATTGCGATTTTACACGCGTTAGACCAATACCAGCAGGCCCGCTATGATGAATCGGAACGGACGCTTAAACAGGTCTTGCTGGATAACCCCAGAAACGCCGCTCTATACGCTGCCCTGGGTGAATTGCAGATTGACAGAAACCGCTACGAAGACGCTGAAAAAACCTACCAAAAAGCCTATACCTACGATTCTAAAACCCATGCGATTCGCTATGCCGAAACACTGGCCCTGCTGAAGCGCCGCCAGGAGGCGATAGCGGTTCTGGAAAAGGTTTATGCCTCAAAAAAAACTGCCCCCCAGGCGGATGGCGCGGATTGGGGAAAGGTTCTGTATATGCTGGGAACGCTCTACGAGGAGACGGGGGATACGCGAAAAGCGCTGCTCTATTTAAAAGAAGCGGCGGGGCATGATCCGGCCAACGCCGACATTCAGTATAATCTCGGGGTTGCTTATGAGTTACTGGGCGATTTGAAGCTCGCTAAAACGCATTACCAGAATGCGGCCCAACTTTCTCCCCAGGCTACTGACGTGAATCGCGCCTTGGCCCGTATCGCCAAATCCTGATTGGGCTTAATGAAAAAGCTTAATCAAAACAGGTTAAACGGGCCCCATCCACTGAGATGGCCGCTTTGCGCAGCGTGATGTTTCTGCTTTGAAACGGGGTAAATGCTTTGATAAGGGCAACTTCCGCAGCGGCGGAATAAAAAACCGCCATCACCGATCCTGACCCGCTGATGATACTGCCAAAAGCGTTCTGCTGTTTTGCAAGGTTTTGGACTTCGCGCCATTCGGGGATTAACTGGCCCCTATAAGGTTGGTGCAGGGCATCGTCCAGGCTTCTGGCAAACGCATCTCCATCTGCTTTTAACAGCGCGTAGGTGAGGAGGCTTGCTTTTCGCAGGTTGAAAATAGCGTCCTTGCGGCTGGGATGCTCCGGCAAAACACGCCGGGCGGCTTCAGTCTTGATGGGATACGGCGGAATCAGCAGGAGAATTTTCCAATCATCAGGCCATGGTAAATTGACGAAAGTGTCATCATCGCATAGTTTTACGCCCCCCAGGAGGGCCGGCGCCACGTTGTCGGGATGGCCCTCAAGTCTGTTGGCCATCTGCGCCAGTTCAAGCGGCGTGTATGGATTTTCAAGCACATGATTGGCCGCAACGAGGCCTGCCACAATGGCGGTTGAACTGCTGCCAAGTCCCCTGGCCGAAGGCAGGCAGGCGTCAATTTCCAGGCGGAAGGGCGGACGCGCTTTTTGCTGTGCCTGGAAAATATGATCCATTGCCTGAAACACCAGGTTATCGGCGGGTGTCAACGGGATATCGGTATGGTTGCTGATAATCGCGTCCTGTATGGAGGGGGCTGCAGGTGAAAAATGGAAATGATTGTCCCAGTCGATTGCAAGGCCAAAGCTGTCAAAGCCCGGCCCCAAGTTGGCGCAGGTTCCGGGAACCGACACGGTAAACCCGTGGGTGCTTGTAATGGGGTGGTTGGCGGCGGGCATAAAAATCTGGCGTGTTCCAAATAAGATGCGGTTATTCTAGCACAGCCTTTGGCACAGGCCGCTGGCGTTCCCCTTTTTTTGAAAAACTCCTATAATAAAGGCTGAACATCCCCCTCTTACTTTTGGCGCTGCTTTTCTTTTTGATAAGCTGCGCCATTTTTATTGAAATGATTGCTTATTCCAGGCTAGGCAGCCTGTACAAGGGTTTTCGTCTGTGTCTGAAAACATTTCACTTGTCTTGCCAAAACGGGTTGTGTTATAAACAAGACCTAGCCACTTCACAGGTTTTTAGGGTGTCCCACTCGTCCGTCCTACTCGTTATAGAGGCAGTACAACACCAGTGAAGCCGATAGTGCCACACGGGGCATTAGTTCATCGGTTAGAATACATCCCTGTCACGGATGAGAGACGGGTTCGATTCCCGTATGCCCCGCCATTTTTTAAGCGTTCATTTGCATAGTTTATTAGAAGATGTTTTCCAGCTTGGGATACATCTTTTTTATTGACTTACCAGCACCAGCGGAGGCCTTTGAACTGGCCGTTCTGGTATTGGTTATAAAGCCCGCCGTAAAACCCAAAGATGCCTCGGGATAAAAACGGTGAGCCGTAAACAGTGGTTTGAAGATAATCGGAGAGGGTTTGGGCGAAGTTCAGTTGCCCTGCCTGCTTGGGCCTTGCCCCCACCTCGCACGCATGCAGCGTAACGCACCGGAGTCGCTTGTCTTTGAGCGGCTTGAAAATGCTTGGTAGTGTTTGCGTCGTGATGACTTGTTCTTCGGGGCTTTCGCAAAACGTGGCGTAGATTGCCGTTGGATTACCGTGTGCGAAGAGTTCAAGCGTTGCTTCGGGTGGAACGGCTTTAAAAAACTCGGTGAGTTCCCCAGGCGTATTGGCCACGGGGATGCCTTTAGGGGCATAACAACCCGCCCATGGGACTGCTCCCCAGCGAGGCGGCCAGCAAAATGGCCTTTGACACGGCTGGAAAAACTCGTAATAGCCATTGCCAAAGGCTATTTTTATCTTGTCGTTCCTATTCGCTGGCGTTGTGGATGCAGTGGGGGGCATAAGCTGCCTTTGATAGGGTGTTAAACCTTTGACACTTTATTAAACCTTTTGATGATAATAAAAAGCCGTACCTATTCATGATAGGAGACGGCTCTTGCATCGTAACGCAAACGGCTACTTATTTTTATCATTAGGATCTTGCCTGACAGCTTCAAGTCCAGTTCTGCGTTGGGCCCTTCTTAACTGAGCTTCGTATGATCTGCTGGTGGTCGGGTGTTGTCCTCTTGCTGCTCTATTAGCACGTTGCCTTGCTTTTTTGGCGGCATTGCTGTTTCCAGTGGGCCTTTCCTCATCCTTCCCAAATAAAATATCTGACGTGCTTGTTTTTGTGAACAGATCCGCTTGTAACGGAGCGGCCAATTGCGCCACACTACTTTGAACTTGGAGCGCTTGGGCGAAAGCTGGCGGATGTCCGGTGACATTAGAAGCGTTTGCCACCCCATACGGTTGGCCTTGAAAATTAACTTGCATACAAAAAATCCTATTATTATCGGTACTGCCAGGTTAGATTATCTTGAAAACCCTAAGAACAGGCAATATGACAAGTATATTGCGTTGTTCATATGATGGGTTTCATGTCAGTGGCAAGAGTTTGACGGGTTAAAAGTCTGAAACCCCTGTTGCAACGGCATTAAATCGGAATGCTTTACATTACGGCTTAACTTGATATAGTATAGCCTCGCTATGTTGACTCCCTTGCACCACCATCCGTCTCATCACAACCATTCCCATGGCATGCTTTTTGGGGTGGCTTTGGATATGGCGGCGCGACAGTAACGACAAACAAGTTTTGACCTGTAAAAAGCCGTCTCCCGTTTCAGTGGATGCGGCTTTTTTGTTTATATAGCCCTTATTTACAGTAAAATGAGACATGTCAACGGCGCAACGCCGAAGGAATTGAGGAATTTTATGAGTCCTGACGCCCGTAAATTGAAACTGGTTCTGCCCAAGGGCCGCCTGCAAGAAAAAGTCATCGCGCTTTTAAGCGCCGTGGGGGTTGATCTCACGTTTAGCAGCCGCTCATACCGTCCCCTTTCCTCCGACCCTGACATTGAAGTCAAGCTGCTCAAGCCCCAGAATATTCCCTCCCTCGTGGCGCTTGGCCGCCATGACGCCGGTTTTGCAGGCTTTGACTGGGTGTTGGAAAATGGCTTAAAAGATAGTCCGGACATTGTTGAGCTTCTGGATTTGGCTTACGACAAGGTTCGCCTGATTGCAGCCGTTCCGGATACGTTGGCCGAAAATGACGCATGGCGGAAAATGAAGCTCGTGGTGGCAACCGAATATACCCGAATTGCCGAGCGTTATATTGCCGAGAAAAAGCTGGATGCCGTTCTGATTAAAAGCTTTGGGGCAACCGAAGCCTTGCCGCCCGAGGATGCCGACTTAATCGTGGATAACACCTCCACGGGCTCCACGCTTGCGGTGAATCGTCTGACGATCGTTGATGAAATTCTGACCTCCACCACGCGTTTTCTGGCAAGCGGCGAGGCGATGAAAGACGAATGGAAAAAGGAGAAGCTGTCGCAACTGGTGATGCTGATGCAGAGCAAGTTAAACGCCAACCAAAAAGTGCTTTTGGAAATGAACGTTTCCAAGGACGATTTTGAAAAACTGGTGGCGCAATTGCCCGCAATGCGTTCTCCGACGGTTTCCCCGCTTTACGGGGCGGATGGCGGCTTTGCCGTTAAAGTGGCGGTTCCCACCAAAGAAGTGTCCAAGCTGATTCCCAAACTAATTGCAAGAGGCGCGCGTGACGTTCTGGAGTATCGCCTGGAAAAAATAATAGTTTGAAACTATTATTTTAAAAATCATAGTTTAAGATCCTGCCCATTAAGATTATGCCGATGATATCTGACTCTGAACAAAAACTGACAATCCTCCCAAGGAAGGCGGTGGCTGAATTATCCGCCTACGTCCCACCCCTGGAAGGACGGCGGGAATCGACGCGTCTGGATTTTAACGAAAACACGAATCCTGAAACTGAAAAATTCAAGACCATTAACGATCCGCTGAAACAGGAGCTGTCCATTTACCCGGAGTATGAGGAGTTTTTAACGCAACTGGCTCAAACGTTCGACGTGCCAAAAGAGTCTCTGATGATCACCAACGGTAGCGACGAAGGCCTTTGCGTGATCGCCTGGACGTTTATCGAGCCCAAAACAGATAAGGCGTTGACGACGGCCCCGACTTTCGCCTTGATTCCCCATAGCTTGAAACTTTCAGAAAGCAGGCTGGTTGAAATTCCGTACACGCCTGATTGGGCATACGACACGGATGCCATTGAGGCCGTTTTGAAAAAAGGCGTCAAGCTGGCTGTTTTTGCCTCGCCGGATAATCCCACCGGCGCGCTTTTGTCGTTGAGTGTTCTGGAGCGCTGGGTTAAAACGTACCCTGAAACCTTGTTCGTCATGGATGAGGCTTATGCCGAATATGCTGGGCAAAGCGCTCTGCAACTGGCCTTAAGCACGCATAATTTGCTGGTGACGCGGACATTCTCCAAGGCGTGGGGACTTGCGGGGTTGCGTTTGGGAATTATCGTCGGCGCGCCGGCATTAATCTCTGAAATCAAAAAAGTGCGCTCCCCTTACAGTGTCAATGTGGCAGCAATGGCTGCAGCGCAGGCGATATTGCCGGATTATCCCCGCGTGCTTTTGGAAGCGGCGGCGACGATGGCGAGAAAAGAAAAAGTGCTTCAAGCGCTAAGCGAAAAAGAATATGTAATTGTGCCGGGGGCCGGTAATTTTTTTATGATGGGCCTTGGGCTTGCGGCCACACAGTTTTGTGATTTTATGAAAAGCGTCGGTATCCTGGTGCGCGATCGCTCTTCGATGCATCCAAGCTTGAAAGGCTTTGTCCGCGTCTCAATTGGCACCGATGATGAGATGCGGCGCTTTTTGTCAGCGGTGGATGAATTTTCCAAAACCACGGCGTTGCTTTTTGATCTGGACGGGACGCTGGTGGATACCAGTAAAAGTTTTGACACGGTTGTTGAAAAACTTGTTTTGCAATATTCAAAGCAGGCCTTACAAGCCGACGAGTTGAATAACCTGCGGGCAGAAGGTGGTTTTAACGATGACTGGGAAGCCGCTGTGGAGTTGCTCAAACGCCGTAATGTCACGGTTTCTTTTGATGAAATTGCCAAAAAAGGTCAGGCGCTGTATTTGGATATTGCCAAGGAAACGGAAGCCTGGCTATTGAATCCGGAAGATTTAAACGCCCTGGGCAAACGCTTCCGTTTGGGGATTGTCACCGGCAGGATTTTTGCCGAATTTGATCCCGTCTGGGCGGAACGGATGTCCCCTTATTTTGAGTGCGTGATTTGCCAGGATATTACCTCGACTGCGTTGAAAAAGCCGGAGCCCGACTTGCTGCTGGAAGCGATGCAACGGCTGGGGATTAGCGGCGGGTTTTATGTCGGCAATTCCGTTGATGATATGCAGGCCGCCAGGGCCGCCAATTTAATCCCCATTGGGGTAAGCACGACGATGAGCGCCGAGTGTCTTTATCAGGCGGGCGCTGTTGAGGTTTTGCCCGGCCCGGACGCATTAGCCAACGCATTACAAGTAGGAGCATAACCATGATTGACGATAAAAAGACTGACGATAAGAAATCCCCAAGAAAATCAACCGTTTCGCGGCAGACGAAAGAAACCCAGATTGCCTTGTCTCTTGATCTTGACGGGAAAACCGCGTCTTCTATTCAGACGGGGTTGCCGTTTTTTGATCACATGTTGACTGCTTTTGCCTGTCACGGCAGGTTTTCTTTAAATGTTGACGCCGTGGGTGATATCGACGTTGATCCGCATCATTTGATTGAAGATACCGGCATTGTACTGGGCGAAGCCATCGCCAAGGCGCTGCCCGGATATTCCGGCATCGAGCGCGCTGGTTCCTTCGCGTTTCCGATGGACGGGACGCTGCCCATAGTCGCGCTGGATTTGTGCGGTCGCGCTAATTTGGTTTGGAAGGTCGAATTCGGCCCGTTTCTTGTGGGAGGCATTGATCCCAATCTTTTTCGCGAATTTTACAAGGGGCTTGTGGATGGAATGAAGGGCACGCTCCATGTGCATACGCTGGTTCAGGATAATGATCACCACCTGATCGAATCGATTTTCAAGGGCTTTGCCCGCTCGCTCCGGCAGGCTGTGACGCCGCTTTCCCAAGATGCGATTGTGCTGAGTACAAAAGGCATGATCGATGTCTAGTCCAGCCAAGAAAGTGGATGTCGTCGATTATGGCGGTGGCAACATCGGCAGTATCTTGCGATGTCTTGATCGGCTGGGGTTTTCGTACCGCTTGACGAAAACGCCTGACGGGAAAACCCCCCTGATATTACCGGGTGTTGGCGCTTTTGGCTCGATTATGGGCAATTTGGCAAAACTTGAATTGAAAGATCGTTTGCGGGACATTGTCAAATCCGGTACGCCTTATCTGGGCATTTGTATCGGCCTGCAAGTGCTGTTTGAGGGTAGCGAAGAAGCGCCTGCTGTTGAAGGATTGAACATTCTGCCTGGGCGGGTCGTCAAATTTAAATCCTCTCCTGATAACCACAGTGCGATTAAAATTCCCCAGATAGGCTGGAACTGGGTGCAAAGCGCTTCTGAGAAATTCAAAAAAGATGGCTGGCGAAACGGTTACGTTTATTTTGTCAATTCCTATTATCCGGCGCCTGAAAATGAAGCCTCTGTTTTGTACCGTGCCGCTTACGGAGAATCCTTCGCGGCCGCCGTTCAACATGAGAACGTGACGGCCTTTCAGTTTCACCCCGAAAAAAGCGGCGCTTTTGGTCAGTCGATGATTGACAAATGGCACGAGACGCTTGCCTTACACTAACGTGAGAAATAATTGGTGAGAATTAATTAGTGTGAACCAAACTCAGGAAAATCAAAAAATCATGCCTGCCCCGGGCTTGTGTCGGCGGATTATCCCGTGTCTGGATGTCGCTGATGGCAGAACCGTAAAGGGGGTTCAATTTACCGGCTTGCGCGATGTGGGCGATCCGGTTGAGCTGGCATGTCGGTATCAGGAGCAAGGGGCTGATGAGTTGATGTTTCTCGATATTACGGCAACGCATGAAAATCGTGGCACGCTGGTATCGATGGTTGAAAAGGTGGCAGAACGGCTGATGATACCGTTTTCGGTGGGTGGCGGCGTTCGCGTTTTGGAAGACGCCAGGCGGCTTTTGGAAGCGGGGGCGGATAAAGTGTCCATTAACTCGGCTGCCGTCGCGCGTCCGGAACTGATCCGGGAGATCGCTGAGGCTTACGGTTCGCAGTGCTGCGTTCTGGCCATTGACGCGAAGCGGAAAGAAATTATGGCAGACGCGAAGCGGAAAGAAATTACAACAGACGCTAAAAGAAAACCAAATGTTGATAAACCCGAATGGGATGTTTTAACCCGTGGCGGACGAAACGCTACCGGCATGGACGCGCTTGAATGGGCAAAACAAGCGGTCGCTTTGGGTGCCGGAGAAATTTTATTGACCTCCTGGGATAAGGATGGAACGCGATCGGGCTTTGATTTGGAATTGACCAAGGCGTTTGCGACCGGCCTGCCGGTGCCGGTTATCGCCTCTGGTGGCGCGAAAGGGCCGGATAGTTTTGTGGATGTTTTCCAGAAGGCCTATGCCGATGCGGCGCTTGCGGCGAGTATCTTTCATGATGGTGAATGGACGGTTGATGCCTTGAAAAAAGAATTAAGCACGCACGGCGTGACGGTTCGCTTATGACTATAAACAGGATTTCGATAAATGATTATTCCAAGTATTGATTTGATTAGCGGTAAAGCCGTACAGCTTCGCCAGGGGAAGGAACTCAAGCTGGTTGATGACCGCTGCCCGATTGCCCTTGCCACTGAATTTAACCGCTATGGCGAAGTTGCGGTGATTGATTTGGATGCGGCCCTTAGTAAAGGCGATAACCTGGAATTGATCCGAAAACTTTGCCGGGTTGCCGATGTCCGCGCCGGTGGCGGTATTCGTGATATCGAGCGGGCGCGGATTTTATTGCGCGCCGGAGCCAAACAAATTATCGTTGGGACGGCTGCAACGCCCGAATTTTTATCGCAGCTTCCCAAGTCTCGCGTTTTAGTGGCGCTGGATTGTGACGCCAACGGGATTGTTCTGGATAAAGGCTGGACGGATTCAACGGGAGAAACTGTTATTGATCGGGCCAAACGTTTGGCGCCTTATTGCGGCGGTTTCTTGTGTACGTTTGTCGCCCAAGAAGGTACGATGCAAGGCTTGCCGATTGATCAGGTGAAGCGGTTGCAAGCCGAAATCGATCTGCCGCTAACCGTTGCCGGGGGTGTTGCCACCACTGAAGAGGCATCGGCGATAGCCAGGCTTGGCGTTGACGTGCAGGTTGGCATGGCGCTTTATACCGGCAAGTTGAAATTAGCCGAATCGGTGATCAATAGTCTTGATTTTGACAAGCAGTCGTTGATCCCCACTATCGTTCAGGATGTCGCCGGTGAAGTCCTGATGCTGGCGTATAGTTCTAAAGAATCTTTGATGTTGGCGCTTGAAGAAGGGCGAGGCATTTATTTCAGCCGCTCGCGAAACGAAATCTGGCGAAAGGGCGAAACATCGGGCAACAGGCAAACGTTGCTTTCGTGCCGGACGGATTGCGATCGCGACGCGCTGCTGTTTACCGTTTCGCAAAATGGCCCCGCCTGCCATACGCAAGCGTATAGCTGTTTTGGCAGCGGCGTTCGTTCGCCAAGGTTTTCAATGCCCGCGTTGATGGAAACGTTAAGGCAGCGCCAGGCTGATGCGCCTGAAAATTCATACTCGGCCAAATTATTCGCCAAGCGGCCGATGCTGTTGAAGAAAATCATGGAAGAGGCTTATGAAGTTGTTTCCGCACCGGATCGCGATAATTTAGTCTGGGAAATCGCCGACACGCTTTATTTTATGAGTGTCCTTGCCACCGCTGAAGGCGTTGAATGGCAAGAGGTCGTTGATGAGCTGGGAGGGCGGGTCAAATGATTCCCCTTTATCAAGATGCCGCTGAAATCGAGCGGATGATTCAAGTCTCTGACGACGATTCTTTAGCCTCGGATGACAGGGCGCTTTCGCGCGCCGCGGTTGAAGCCCGCGTTCTGGGGATTTTGCAGGAGGTGCAATCCCAAGGTGATGCTGCGCTTGGCAAAATTATCACGCGCCTAAGCGATCCGGTATTGCCTGAAAGTAAACGGGATAAGACTTGCCCATGGCGATTGAGCAAGGAAGCGCTACAAGAGGCTGCGCAGAACATTGAGCCTGAGACGCGCGATATTCTGGAATACGCCGCTGCCAATATCCGGCAGTTTGCCGAGGCCGCAATGGCAAGCGTACAACCCGTTCATTTAAGCCATGAAGGCTTTGAGGTTGGGTTGAATTGGACGGCGATTGAACGGGTAGCCTGTTATGTTCCGGCAGGACGGTTTCCTTTACCTTCCACGGCCTTGATGACCGCGATGACCGCTAAAGTGGCCGGGGTTTGCGATATCTGCATTGTTTCTCCCAAGTTGACCGATGAGGTGGTGGCCGCCGGTGTGATTGCCGGGGCAAGCTCGTTTTATCAACTGGGTGGCGCTCATGCGGTGGCCACAATGGCCTATGGCACCGAAAGTATCCGACCCGTCTCGATGGTGGTGGGGCCTGGCAATGCGTATGTGACGGAAGCCAAGCGTCAGTTGCAGGGGGTAATCGGCATTGACATGCTCGCTGGGCCAAGCGAAGTGGTGATTATTGCCGATAAGGACGCCAACCCCGAGTGGGTGGCCTGGGATTTACTGGCCCAGGCCGAGCATTCACCCGACGCCTGCGCGTACTTGCTGAGCGATTCGCTGCCGTTGGCTGAGAGCGTCCGCTTGGAACTTGCAAAGGCGCTTTCTCAAGAGGCGTTGCCGGAGTATTTAAGAGCCTCTGATAGCTGGGGAAAGATTTTTGTTTTGCAGAACCTGCAACAATGTGTCGCCATCTGCAACCAGTTGGCGCCAGAGCATGTGGAGTTGCTTGTGGCCACGCCTGAAGCGCTGAAAGATCACATGAAGGATTACGGTGCGCTGTTTATGGGATATCACACGCCGGTGCCGTTTGGGGATTATGCGGCAGGCCCCAACCATACCTTGCCCACCAACCGTAGCGCGAGGTTCAGCGGTACGTTGACGCCGCTGACGTTTCTTCGTCCCCAAAGCTGGATCCACGCAACATCTGCCGCTCAAAAGCTTGTGCGCGCAAGCGAAGCCTTTGCCCTGACGGAAGGGTTAATAGCCCATGCGCGCTCCAGCGCGTTGCGTTTAAAGTAAAAGCAATAATCCAGCGAGATTGATCACGGTTGCTTTCAGAAACCTCGCAATATACGGTCATTCATTTATAGGAGGTGGCTTTATTGCCGCTTCAGTACACTAAACGCAGGATTGGTGTTACCTGCCCGTTTAAGGACGAGATCGTCCGGGTACAAGATCAGTAGGTAGACAGTTGATCGTGTTTTTATCGCAAGAAGGCCCCTTATGCCAGCAATTGTGGATATTCTCAAGCAGCAGCACGCTGAAGTCGTCCGTGTTGTTGAGTCCCTGCAAAAATTATTAGACCCCGCAACCGTTGGCGCCAATGCCCAGGAAGTCCGGGATTTGCTCACCAAACTGAGTGGGCTGCTGCAGGTGCACTTTTCGATTGAAGATCGCTCGTTTTATCCCAAGCTGCTGGATGATCCCAATCCCGCGCTGGCTGAAACCGCTGAGCGCTTCATTGATGAAATGGGCCACATCAGCAAGGAATTTGTGGCTTATACCTCGCGCTGGGGACAAGAGGGCGAAATAGAATCTGCTCCTGAAACGTTTGTGGAGCAGACAAAGGGTTTGTTTGGCGTTCTTGCCACGCGTATCACCAAGGAAGAAAACGAGCTATACCCGCTTTATTACTAAGAGTCGCCCGAGTAGAGAATGGACAGTTTTCGGATAGCCGCTGTCTTTTGGATTTTCAGCCGATAGTCGGCAAATTCTTGCTCGATCTGATCAATAATGCCTCTCAAGGCGTCCGCCTTGGCGGGCATTGGGGTTTCGTCCTTGATGTTTTGCAATGCGACAAGCTTGCCTTTGATTTGTTCCACCCATGAAATATTTGAAGGCCATGTATTTTGCGATGAAAGATTTTCAGGTGTCGAAGACGCCTGGCTTTCGCGCACTTCTTTGCGAAAGCGCGCTTCTTTTTTGGACAGCGCCTTAAGGCGTTTTTCTTTTTCAAGCTTTAGACGTTCGGCTTCAAGCTTGGCTTTTTCGATTTTCCCTTGGAGCCTGAATCCGTCAAAGACCGGCACATTCATATTCAGCCCCATCGTCACGGTTCGGCTTTGCATATCCTGTAAGGATTGGTGCAGGCCTTGCACGGAAGAACCATAGAGATTGTAGTAGCCATACGCGGATAATTGCGGTAAATACTGACGTTTTAGTAAAATAACCTCACGGTTTTTTTTCTCGATCTCTTCGTCATATATTTTTGCTTCGGCTGAAAGCTCGGGTTGCCAGACAGTTTGAAACAGGTGATGTTCTGGCGTCGCTTCGCTCAGTTCTGAAAGTTCCAGGTCTTTTGGATCGTAGGCAACTTCGGTTAAATCCGAAAGCGCCTGGAGTTTTTCGGCATACACCGCTTCCAGTTCCTGGGCGTCATCCATGGCCCGGGCAAGCCGCAGAGCGTCGTCAGACGCCTTTTGTTTGGAAAGGTCACCTTTGTCCAGCAGGATTTTATCCAGCTTGAAAAGCTGCTTGTACAAGGGCACCAGGACGGTTTTGGTATGCCACTCCTGGTGTGTCAGGAATGCGTCGGCATATAAATCGACGGCGTGCATTTTTAGATCCCGAACGGTTTGCTCGGCTTGCAGGGATTTGGAGGCCATATCGCTTTGGGCAATGGCGAGGCGCTGCCTGCGCTGGCCAAAATCCCAGAGCGTTTGGTGAAGGTTGATGCCCGCCGCGTTCTGGTAATTTGTCCAACCAGGCACAACCGTATTGCCCACAATCGCGCCGTTGGGTCTTTGGCCGGAAACATTGCGCAATCGCTCGATACTGAAATAGCCCTGCACCTGGGGATAGTAGTCGGCCCTTGCGATTTTGATATCGGTTTTGCTGATGCCGGTGGTGATTTTTGCGATTTTGTAATCGTAAGAGCTTTCTACCGCCTGGTTAAGAACGCGATCCAACGTCAGCACGTCTGCAAAGGCCGTGTTGACTGAAAAGCAAAAAGCGAAGAGCAGAGAAGCGCCACAGGAGAAAAAGGCACGTTTCCAGGTCAACTTGGAATACCGCATGAGGTTAAGCAACCACATCCATAAGGGACAATCGACATTGATTTTTTGGATAAAACCAGAGTCGCAAAGAGATATCGGTAAAAACGAATGGCCCTATTATAAGCAGTATTATTTCATCCCACAACCGCCGCTGGTTGAATTGCACGATTGAAAAAAGTATTATCCTCTGTTGTGGATCAAATAAAACGGTTTTATCCTTCTCCCCCTGGGAGAGAGGGAATAATAGGCTATTAATTCGATTTCGCAACAGCGGTTATTAAGTGGGCTGCTTCAATTGGTTCAACGCCTTCTGATAGCGTGCCGCGTGCTGGGCTTCCACGCCCGTTAACGCCTTAAAACGCTTGGCCGCCTGCTTGAACATCGCCGCATGCGCCGCTGATTCTTCGGCCTGCTCCTGAAATTC
>JAYKHP010000015.1:0-2879 GCA_035285165.1 Vampirovibrionales bacterium
GCGGCGTTGGACTCAATAAAGTTCCGTCGGGGCTCAACGCGCTCACCCATCAGGATATCAAAGAGCTTATCCGCCGAAGCCGCTTCCTCGATTTCCACTTTCAAAAGCGTTCTGCTTTCAGGATTCATCGTCGTATCCCACAACTGCTGGGGCATCATCTCACCCAAGCCCTTAAAGCGTTGAACGTTGATCCCTTTCTTGGCGCGCTCGCTGACAAATTCCACGATCTCAGAAGCCCGGTTCATCGTCAGCTCGTCTTTATCACCAATGGCAAGCATTAAGCCGATTTCCTTTTCGCCAGTGGGCGTGTACTCGGGCAGATAATCACGCAGGGTGGCGAATAATTCCAGCAAATGCTCGTATTCCAGGCTATCAAGCAGGTTAATGGTCACCGTCACCGGTTCCTGATCCGCCCCGTCCATAGCAAAGCCGTTCCTGTCGAGGGCAGCGCCAATCGGCTTGATGGCAAGCGTGACCGTTTCCTGTTCAGGGTGTGAATCCAGCGCAAAATGATAATTTGAGAACTGCTGGGACAGCTTATCCACCAGCGGCACGGCCGACTGTTGCGAATTCAGCACCGAGGATTCAATGCGGTTTTCAATAAAGTAGAAAAGAATATCTTCCGGCAGCTTGGCAAGACCCGGATAACGCTTGGAGTGCATGAATCTTTTCAATTCGCTCAGCAACTGCTCAAGTTCGGCGCCTGTTTTACTTTGCGACTTGTCCCGGTTATACAGCGTCAAGTCCTTGATGCCCCGTTGAAAAAGCATCTTATCCATAATGCGGTCATTATAAATATAGGTTTCTTCCTTACCGGCCGTCACCTTGTACAAGGGCGGCTGAGCAACGTAGATATAACCGCTTTCAATCAAGGGCTTGGCGTAGCGGAAAAAGAACGTCAGCAGTAGGGTTCGAATATGCGCACCATCCACGTCGGCATCGGTCATGATGATGACCTTGTGATAGCGAAGCCGCGTCATGTCAAAGTCTTCATCAGAGCGCGAGATAGTAATTCCCAGCGCCTGGATCAAGCTTTGAATTTCGTTATTGTTATAAATTTTATCGAGCCTTGCGCGCTCAACGTTTAAAATTTTGCCGCGCAAGGGAAGAATCGCCTGAAACTCACGGTTTCTGCCCTGCTTTGCCGAGCCGCCCGCAGAATCGCCCTCAACAATGTAGATTTCGCAGCGTTCAGGCTCCCGGTTGGAACAATCCGCCAGCTTTCCTGGCAGCATCGAGCTTTCCAGGGCGGACTTCCGCCGCGTCAGCTCGCGGGCTTTTCTTGCCGCTTCACGGGCTTGATTTGCCAACATTGCCTTTTGGATGACCATCTTGGCCTGCTTGGGATTCAACTCAAGCCAGTCGGCCATCTTTTCACTGACAACAGCCTGAACAATTCCCTGCACTTCGCTGTTACCGAGCTTTTCCTTGGTCTGGCCTTCAAACTCGGGGTTAGGCACTTTCACGCTGACAATGGCGCTCATGCCTTCGCGAATATCATCGCCCGACAAGTTTTCGTCATTGTCTTTAATCAGGCTGTTTTTACGGCCATAGTCATTGATCACCCGGGTCAGGGCGTTCCTGAAACCTGTCAGGTGGGTGCCGCCGTGATGCGTGTTGATGTTATTGGCAAAACTCAAGACGGTTTCGCTGTAAGAGTCAGTATATTGCGCCGCCACTTCCACCTGGATGCCGTTCTTGGAATCCTCGCAGTAAAACGGAGGCTCATGAAGAATCGTCTTGTTCTCGTTTAAATATTGCACATAGCTTGCAATACCGCCCTCAAAGTGAAAAATCTCTTCTTTGGCTGATTTAGCATCCGCATAAACGATTTTAAGCCCCTTGTTCAAAAAGGCCATCTCGCGCAAACGCGTTCCAATGACATCGCGATCAATTTCAGTGGTTTCAAAAATATCGGCATCGGGCCAAAACGTGGTTTTTGTTCCTCGAAGCGTCGTTTCACCGGATTTTTCCACCGGGTGCTGGGGCTCGCCCCGCATATAGGATTGCTTCCAGATGATGCCCTCGCGATGCACCTCCACCACCATTTTTTCGGAAAGCGCGTTTACAACCGAAGCGCCAACGCCGTGAAGACCACCGGAAACTTTATAGCCGCCGTCACCGAATTTGCCGCCCGCGTGCAGGACGGTATGCACCAGTTCAAGCGCCGATTTACCGGTGTCTTCTTTCACGCCGACAGGGATACCCCGTCCGTCATCCTGAACCGTCACGCTCTCATCATCATTAATGACGATCTTAATTTCGCTACAGTAACCCGCAAGCGCCTCGTCAACCGAGTTATCCACGATTTCGTAAATCAGGTGGTGAAGACCGCGCTGGCTGGTGGAGCCGATATACATGCCGGGCCGCAGCCGGACGGCTTCCAGTCCTTCCAGAACGCGAATCTGATCCGCATCATACGAGGAAGCTTGGTTGGCAGGTGGGTTTGTAGTCATCGCTGGAACAGGGCTCTCTAACTGATTTGTACTGGCTGGAGTTTGTTCGGGTACTGGGGTTGTTTCTGGAACTTCCGGGCGGGTGGGGGTGATGGTGCTATCACTCATAAAAAGAACTCATTCCTATTGAAAGCTTATTATAATCAAAACAAGCGGCTAAAAAAGCCCCGCAAGCGCCAAGAGACGTTTTACGAAAGAAGATTGCTCGCCAGCGGCAATTAAGAATTCCTTGCGATTCAGCAGGAGCAATTTTCACATCTGTTGGCAAAAATTGCCTCAGACGGCACTTCTTAAGGAAGCCTAAATGTTGGAAGTCTGGAATTTGACGGGCTCTATAGACTCTCTTTGGAAACGGATTATAGCACGCGCGAAAATCATGCCCAAGTAAACACGGGCAATTATTAAGGCGCTTCTTACACGATA